>NZ_LXET01000086.1 GCF_001655005.1 Hafnia paralvei ATCC 29927 | reverse complement strand
AGTGTGGCGGTCACCTTCGCCGCAAACAACGGTGCGACGATCACCACCGCGTCGGCCAACACCGATGAAAATGGTTTAGCCACCACCACGCTGACCAACATCACCGCGGGTATCAGCAAGGTCACCGCCACCATTAACGGTAATAGCCAAACCGTCGACACCACCTTTGTGGCCGATGACGGCACGGCGACCATTACCAATGGC
>NZ_LXET01000085.1 GCF_001655005.1 Hafnia paralvei ATCC 29927 | reverse complement strand
AGCCGCTAAGAAGTAGCCCGCCTAAAGTTGTTATGAGGCGAGCTTTCGGCTGGACAGATCTCTATGAGGCTAAAGGCTTCTCTATTCCTACAAGTATGCAAATCAGCTACGATGTGGTTGATAACGTGAGGTCGATAACGTTTATGCCAACATCAGAATTGCGCTGGTAGGTTTGCTATGGTGCTCCAGTCATGGAGCACCTACTAAGATGTTTTCAG
>NZ_LXET01000084.1 GCF_001655005.1 Hafnia paralvei ATCC 29927 | reverse complement strand
AAAGTCAAAACCTTCTTTGGGTTTAGTTTAAGTCTTGGTAGATAGAGCCGGCACGACAGGGATGTCGTGACGGAGTTTGGGGCGCCCAGGATGGGCGATACCAAACCGGAGCGGAGATGGCATCTCGGATAAAATGCGCGAGGATTGAAGGGGCGCGCGCTGGCGCCCCTCATCGGTCGCCTTCGCCAGTGGGCTCATGGAAACGCATTTGCTGACCGGCGAACGAAA
>NZ_LXET01000083.1 GCF_001655005.1 Hafnia paralvei ATCC 29927 | reverse complement strand
TTAATGAGCAAGAGCACCTGTTGATGTTGTGAGTTTTAAGACTCATGCTGATACGAAACGAGAAAGTGTAAGCTTTGTCGGTATTTTCGTGTCCCCATCGTCTAGAGGCCTAGGACACTGCCCTTTCACGGCTGTAACAGGGGTTCGAATCCCCTTGGGGACGCCATTCCGATAATGAGTGAAAGACATTATCACCTGAATATCTTAAAGATGACTTGATTAAGTCGTGTTTAAGATA
>NZ_LXET01000082.1 GCF_001655005.1 Hafnia paralvei ATCC 29927 | reverse complement strand
GTGCGGATTATTTCACCAGCGCTGGACAACCGATCAGCAATCAGTCGTCATCAAAGAAACGTGAGTTCGGATGCTCGATCCCTGTATCAACGTAGCCAATCGCTCTCTTGAGCGTCTTCATCAGTTCTTCAGACTTATCCTGCGTCATATTCCCAAAAGGCTATCACACGTCAACGGAAAGCGGTTTATCCGAAGTACCTGTGCGTGAGATGAAACTCAACACACTGACTGGGCTGTATGAGTTTACGACAGAGGGTGAAAAG
>NZ_LXET01000081.1 GCF_001655005.1 Hafnia paralvei ATCC 29927 | reverse complement strand
TCTACACGACCGGTAACAACAGTACCACGGCCAGAGATAGAGAATACGTCTTCGATTGGCAGCAGGAATGGCTTGTCGATAGCACGCTCTGGTTCTGGGATGTAAGAATCCAGAGTTTCAGCCAGTTCTACAATCTTAGCTTCCCACTCAGCTTCGCCTTCCAGCGCTTTCAGAGCAGAACCACGGATGATTGGAGTGTCATCGCCTGGGAATTCGTACTGAGACAGAAGTTCACGAACTTCCATTTCTACCAGTTCCAGCAGCTCTTCATCATCAACCATGTCGCATTTGTTCAGGAACACGATGATGTAAGGAACGCCAACCTGACGACCCAGC
>NZ_LXET01000080.1 GCF_001655005.1 Hafnia paralvei ATCC 29927 | reverse complement strand
TACTTCGCAGCATACTGTTTCCAATACGCTCTGAAGTATGTTTTGAGACTGAACTTCTGTTGTATTCAACAAGAAGTAATGGTGGAGCTATGCGGGATCGAACCGCAGACCTCCTGCGTGCAAGGCAGGCGCTCTCCCAGCTGAGCTATAACCCCATACAGTCAACAGTTTACCTTTTGATACCAACTCGCTTAGCCGCGGAAAGATTCAACGTGAGTAGCGCAATGTGCAAACGCACATGAGCAACGCAACGATTGAAGATTTCAAGGATAAGTAGAGTTTGGTAGGCCTGAGTGGACTTGAACCACCGACCTCACCCTTATCAGGGGTGCGCTCTAACCACCTGAGCTACAAGCCTATAAAGGTATTCTGCTCGTTATTC
>NZ_LXET01000079.1 GCF_001655005.1 Hafnia paralvei ATCC 29927 | reverse complement strand
CCAACACCGATGAAAATGGCTTAGCGGCGACCACGCTGACCAACATCACCGCCGGTATCAGTAAGGTCACCGCCACGATTAACGGTAATAGCCAAACCGTCGATACCACCTTTGTGGCTGATGACGGCACGGCGACCATTATTGATGGCAATTTGACGGTCACGACTGACAACGCTAAAGCCAACGGCACCGCAACCAACGCCGTTCAGGCCAAGGTGACCGATGCTAACGGCAACGTGGTGCCTAATGTGGCAGTCACCTTCGCCGCCAATAACGGCGCGACAGTAACCACCGCGTCGGCCAACACCGATGAAAATGGCTTAGCCGCGACAACGCTGACCAACATCACCGCCGGTATCAGCAAGGTCACCGCCACCATTAATGGTAATAGCCAAACCGTCGACACCACCTTTGTGGCAGA
>NZ_LXET01000078.1 GCF_001655005.1 Hafnia paralvei ATCC 29927 | reverse complement strand
AGCTGGTGACAAGCGTTTATTTCATAATTTTTTTTGAACGTATAATATTTCGACATCAAGTTCAAAAAACGATAAATGCCGGACAAAATTCATACAAAAAATAGAGAGCCCAAGCTTCTAGCTCCGCTGCTCATTCCAAGCAGCCGCCCAAGAAAATTTACGCATTCGCCATCTTGCCACTACTCTATTAACTAGTTTTTAAATATCTAAGGAGTAGAGACCGACATGATCAGAGGTAATATTGGTCGTTCCGCTAGTATCGTCGGCCCCTAAAGATAAAATAATAAGGTGTGAAAAAGACAAACAGGGTCGAGTACAGATACAGACAGAACCCATCAATAGGCATACTAATGGAACTCAAATTAATATTTACCAGAACAGAACGACCGTCCAAACAACCTAAGAAGATCGTTTTGTCAGATCTCAAATAGCAAAAAAGCCCCATGCTTTCGCATGAGGCCTTTTCGTTTATTTGAT
>NZ_LXET01000077.1 GCF_001655005.1 Hafnia paralvei ATCC 29927 | reverse complement strand
TTGATTTGCCCTTCTACACCGACTTTCACTTCACCGATGTTACGCGCTCCGGCTTGGCTGATACGAACATCATCCATCTTCGCGCTGTAGCTGCGGGTGTTATGTAGCCAGTTAGCTTCGATGAACGGCTCGAAAGTACGGACTTTACCTTCGTCCATGGCATGATGACTTTTCAGATAAGCGCGCATACCTAAACGGGTCTGTACATTGCCATCACCTTCACTGTTCACTCGCGTACCATTATCTTCGCGATGTTTATCCGCCTTCACACCCATCCACGTCGCCTGTGCCTGTGGCTGAATAAACCATTCGTTAAGCGTCCCTTGGCTGCCCGTAAATTCTCCCATTTTCAGGGTATAACCCGTTTCTAGTGATGCTGTCAGCCCTTTGGATTTGTAGGACTCGCTGGCCAGTTGCTCACCATTCACGTGGTTATTAAACCAGCTATATTGCAGCCAGCTATCTACATATAACCCGCTCTTATCGGCGTCATTAGCAAACCATGTGCCGTAAACCCCAGCGCTGTAACCATTGATTGAACCTTTAGAATCATAGCCAGTGACTGAAGAATG
>NZ_LXET01000076.1 GCF_001655005.1 Hafnia paralvei ATCC 29927 | reverse complement strand
TCGTCCATAACGGTACTGCCGATACCGGAGAAGGTCGGAAGCGATATCGAGAATTATCCCGCGCCGACTGAGGGGGATTTTGAGGACTACATTCTTGTTTTCCTCGGGACGGATATGCCTCCGATTTATATCTACCTGAGTAAGCCACCGGTAGAGTTTTTGGAGGTAGAGCTATACAGTGACTTTAAGCGCCGATCTCGGCAGGGGAAATATGAGGCTGACCATATGCCGTCTAGGGCGGCGGTGGAGGCCCATTTAACAGAGCTTTATCCTGATTTTTCACCTAAAGATATTAGTAAATTATCTGACGATGTAGCCGCAATTGTTATCCCTAAAGAGGTTCATCAGAAAATCAGTGAGACTTACGGTGGCCGTAATACACCGGCGCAAATCGATCTGGACTCGCGAGATCTCCGGGCTGCGCTTGATCGTAATCTGGATGCCATAAAACCGGCATTAAAAGAACATGGCGCGACCGAATCTCAGATAGAAACAATAAGGGCGAAAATGCACTCACTGAACGGAAGAATGGGGCTGTATTAATGACCGTAAATGTTGAAAAGCTAATTAACAGCTTAGGTAAAAGTTACCTAGAACTTATTGATTCAGAAGTTATTGTATATAAAACACCACCAAAAGGAGCATCAGGCTCTCCAGTTCTTAGTTTAGAGATGGCTCGAGAGGGTATATTTTTATCTTTCTGGCGTGATGGAAGGGTATTAAAAGCCGTTACGCTTACAATTCAGGATGACGATATTACCGATTGGGTATTTCCTAACGAGCTACCCCCACCCCTGCAAAAAAGTATGTCTCGCCAGTGGGTACATGAACAAATGGGGG
>NZ_LXET01000075.1 GCF_001655005.1 Hafnia paralvei ATCC 29927 | reverse complement strand
ATTCACTGCATGCAGCATTGGTACAACCTGAGCGATGGCGCGATGGAAGATGCTCTGTACGAAATCGCCTCCATGCGTCTGTTTGCCCGGTTATCCCTGGATAGCGCCTTGCCGGACCGCACCACCATCATGAATTTCCGCCACCTGCTGGAGCAGCATCAACTGGCCCGCCAATTGTTCAAGACCATCAATCGCTGGCTGGCCGAAGCAGGCGTCATGATGACCAAGGCACTTTGGTGGATGCCACCATCATTGAGGCACCCAGCTCTACCAAGAACAAAGAGCAGCAACGCGATCCGGAGATGCATCAGACCAAGAAAGGCAATCAGTGGCACTTTGGCATGAAGGCCCACATTGGTGTCGATGCCAAGAGTGGCCTGACCCACAGCCTAGTCACCACCGCGGCCAACGAGCATGACCTCAATCAGCTGGGTAATCTGCTGCATGGAGAGGAGCAATTTGTCTCAGCCGATGCCGGCTACCAAGGGGCGCCACAGCGCGAGGAGCTGGCCGAGGTGGATGTGGACTGGCTGATCGCCGAGCGCCCCGGCAAGGTAAGAACCTTGAAACAGCATCCACGCAAGAACAAAACGGCCATCAACATCGAATACATGAAAGCCAGCATCCGGGCCAAGGTGGAGCACCCATTTCGCATCATCAAGCGACAGTTCGGCTTCGTGAAAGCCAGATACAAGGGGTTGCTGAAAAACGATAACCAACTGGCGATGTTATTCACGCTGGCCAACCTGTTTCGGGCGGACCAAATGATACGTCAGTGGGAGAGATCTCACTAAAAACTGGGGATAACGCCTTAAATGGCGAAGAAACGGTCTAAATAGGCTGATTCAAGGCATTTACGGGAGAAAAAATCGGCTCAAACATGAAGAAATGAAATGACTGAGTCAGCCGAGAAGAATTTCCCCGCTTATTCGCACCTTCCCTAACTC
>NZ_LXET01000074.1 GCF_001655005.1 Hafnia paralvei ATCC 29927 | reverse complement strand
TGATGTAACCCGCTGACAACGGGGATTGAGGCGAGATCACTAAGCCGAGATGATCCTCAAGGTTAAGTACTGATAGGCTGAAGAACATGAACCCGTTAATCCGCCTCTGTGGGTTGAAAACGTCACCACGGCCTACGTGATCTGACAGGCCGTACAGGAGGAACTGGCAGTGATACGTAAGCACCGCCGGTCGAAGGTGTTTTGACATGTATGCGAAACATCGGGGCTGCAGCGTCTATCACGCTCGCGTTGCTGACTTCTGCCAACTTGCGGCAAGCAAGGATAAAGAGTGCGACGGGCAGCCTCCTCAGTATGTCTGAGTCCAGACAGGTAAACCGGGGAAGGTCAGCGACGGATGTTAAGGGGGCATGGCTCCGATGACGCGCTGGCTGGCGGAGCTTCCGTAGTAGTCCGCGATGGGGAAACCCCATTACATGGCGAAGGGAAGCAGTTTACATGTGTTTGCGACATGAATTAACTGACCTAACGAGGTGAAGACCTTTGATAATCAGCGAAATGCAACGCAAGCTTGCCACATGTGCAGCCACCGATCCGTCCCGACGGATTGAACGGCTGTTGCGTCTGATAACACAACCAGAATGGCTGGCTGAAGCGGCGCGGATCACGCTTTCATCAAAGGGGGCGCATACCCCCGGTGTTGATGGCGTGAACCAAACAATGCTACAGGCCAGACTGGCTGTTGAGCTGCAAATCCTCAGGGATGAATTACTCTCAGGTCATTACCAGCCCTTGCCCGCCAGACGGGTCTACATCCCTAAAAGCAACGGCAAACTGCGGCCACTGGGTATCCCCGCGTTGCGGGATCGTATTGTTCAACGGGCCATGCTGATGGCGATGGAGCCGATATGGGAAAGTGATTTTCATACACTCTCATATGGTTTCCGGCCTGAGCGCAGCGTTCATCATGCGATCCGTACGGTAAAGTTGCAGCTCACCGATTGCGGAGAAACACGGGGGCGCTGGGTGATTGAGGGTGATCTGTCCAGCTACTTTGACACGGTGCATCATCGACTGCTGTTGAAAGCGGTACGCCGCAGGATCAGGGATCCACGCTTTATGAC
>NZ_LXET01000073.1 GCF_001655005.1 Hafnia paralvei ATCC 29927 | reverse complement strand
CTGCTCTTTAACAATTTATCAGACAATCTGTGTGGGCACTCACAAGACAATATCTAACGTCCTCGGACGATAAAATATTAAAGTCTTGAAGAGTGACCAAGCAGTAATTCATTTTTGAATTATTACGAAAGTTAATTTTCGAGCATCGCTTCACTTGTTGAAGCACATCAAGCTTTTAATTGAAGAGTTTGATCATGGCTCAGATTGAACGCTGGCGGCAGGCCTAACACATGCAAGTCGAGCGGTAGCACAAGAGAGCTTGCTCTCTGGGTGACGAGCGGCGGACGGGTGAGTAATGTCTGGGAAACTGCCTGATGGAGGGGGATAACTACTGGAAACGGTAGCTAATACCGCATGACGTCTTCGGACCAAAGTGGGGGACCTTCGGGCCTCACGCCATCAGATGTGCCCAGATGGGATTAGCTAGTAGGTGGGGTAATGGCTCACCTAGGCGACGATCTCTAGCTGGTCTGAGAGGATGACCAGCCACACTGGAACTGAGACACGGTCCAGACTCCTACGGGAGGCAGCAGTGGGGAATATTGCACAATGGGCGCAAGCCTGATGCAGCCATGCCGCGTGTATGAAGAAGGCCTTCGGGTTGTAAAGTACTTTCAGCGAGGAGGAAGGCATTAAGGTTAATAACCTTAGTGATTGACGTTACTCGCAGAAGAAGCACCGGCTAACTCCGTGCCAGCAGCCGCGGTAATACGGAGGGTGCAAGCGTTAATCGGAATTACTGGGCGTAAAGCGCACGCAGGCGGTTTGTTAAGTCAGATGTGAAATCCCCGAGCTTAACTTGGGAACTGCATTTGAAACTGGCAAGCTAGAGTCTTGTAGAGGGGGGTAGAATTCCAGGTGTAGCGGTGAAATGCGTAGAGATCTGGAGGAATACCGGTGGCGAAGGCGGCCCCCTGGACAAAGACTGACGCTCAGGTGCGAAAGCGTGGGGAGCAAACAGGATTAGATACCCTGGTAGTCCACGCTGTAAACGATGTCGACTTGGAGGTTGTGCCCTTGAGGCGTGGCTTCCGGAGCTAACGCGTTAAGTCGACCGCCTGGGGAGTACGGCCGCAAGGTTAAAACTCAAATGAATTGACGGGGGCCCGCACAAGCGGTGGAGCATGTGGTTTAATTCGATGCAACGCGAAGAACCTTACCTACTCTTGACATCCAGAGAATTTGCTAGAGATAGCTTAGTGCCTTCGGGAACTCTGAGACAGGTGCTGCATGGCTGTCGTCAGCTCGTGTTGTGAAATGTTGGGTTAAGTCCCGCAACGAGCGCAACCCTTATCCTTTGTTGCCAGCGAGTAATGTCGGGAACTCAAAGGAGACTGCCGGTGATAAACCGGAGGAAGGTGGGGATGACGTCAAGTCATCATGGCCCTTACGAGTAGGGCTACACACGTGCTACAATGGCATATACAAAGAGAAGCGAACTCGCGAGAGCAAGCGGACCTCATAAAGTATGTCGTAGTCCGGATTGGAGTCTGCAACTCGACTCCATGAAGTCGGAATCGCTAGTAATCGTAGATCAGAATGCTACGGTGAATACGTTCCCGGGCCTTGTACACACCGCCCGTCACACCATGGGAGTGGGTTGCAAAAGAAGTAGGTAGCTTAACCTTCGGGAGGGCGCTTACCACTTTGTGATTCATGACTGGGGTGAAGTCGTAACAAGGTAACCGTAGGGGAACCTGCGGTTGGATCACCTCCTTACCTAAAGATAGCGTTAAGTGTAGTGTCCACACAGATTGTCTGATGAAA
>NZ_LXET01000072.1 GCF_001655005.1 Hafnia paralvei ATCC 29927 | reverse complement strand
TTGCTCTTTAACAATCTGGAACAAGCTGAAATTTGAAAGCTTAAGCCGCTGTGAGAATGACTTCGGTCAAACACTGACACAGCGAGCATTAAGCAGTCTCTCAATTTTTTGCAATCTTGAACGTTGTCTTGAACCGGTTCGTAACCGCGTTCGCCAAGAGACACCTTCGGGTTGTGAGGTTAAGTGACTAAGCGTACACGGTGGATGCCTAGGCAGTCAGAGGCGATGAAGGACGTGCTAATCTGCGATAAGCGTCGGTAAGCTGATATGAAGCGTTATAACCGACGATTTCCGAATGGGGAAACCCAGTGCAATTCGTTGCACTATCGTTAAGTGAATACATAGCTTAACGAAGCGAACCAGGGGAACTGAAACATCTAAGTACCCTGAGGAAAAGAAATCAACCGAGATTCCCCTAGTAGCGGCGAGCGAACGGGGAGCAGCCCAGAACCTTAATCAGCGTATGTGTCAGAGGAACGGTCTGGAAAGTCCGGCGATACAGGGTGATAGCCCCGTACTTGAAAATGCATATGTTGTGAGTTCGATGAGTAGGGCGGGACACGTGACATCCTGTCTGAATATGGGGGGACCATCCTCCAAGGCTAAATACTCCTGACTGACCGATAGTGAACCAGTACCGTGAGGGAAAGGCGAAAAGAACCCCGGCGAGGGGAGTGAAATAGAACCTGAAACCGTGTACGTACAAGCAGTGGGAGCCTCTTTTATGGGGTGACTGCGTACCTTTTGTATAATGGGTCAGCGACTTATATTTTGTAGCAAGGTTAACCGAATAGGGGAGCCGTAGGGAAACCGAGTCTTAACTGGGCGTCAAGTTGCAAGGTATAGACCCGAAACCCGGTGATCTAGCCATGGGCAGGTTGAAGGTTGGGTAACACTAACTGGAGGACCGAACCGACTAATGTTGAAAAATTAGCGGATGACTTGTGGCTGGGGGTGAAAGGCCAATCAAACCGGGAGATAGCTGGTTCTCCCCGAAAGCTATTTAGGTAGCGCCTCGTGAACTCATCTTCGGGGGTAGAGCACTGTTTCGACTAGGGGGTCATCCCGACTTACCAACTCGATGCAAACTACGAATACCGAAGAATGTTATCACGGGAGACACACGGCGGGTGCTAACGTCCGTCGTGAAGAGGGAAACAACCCAGACCGCCAGCTAAGGTCCCAAAGTCATAGTTAAGTGGGAAACGATGTGGGAAGGCATAGACAGCCAGGATGTTGGCTTAGAAGCAGCCATCATTTAAAGAAAGCGTAATAGCTCACTGGTCGAGTCGGCCTGCGCGGAAGATGTAACGGGGCTAAACTATGCACCGAAGCTGCGGCAGCGACACTTAGGTGTTGTTGGGTAGGGGAGCGTTCTGTAAGCCTGTGAAGGTGGCCTGTGAGGGTTGCTGGAGGTATCAGAAGTGCGAATGCTGACATAAGTAACGATAAAGCGGGTGAAAAACCCGCTCGCCGGAAGACCAAGGGTTCCTGTCCAACGTTAATCGGGGCAGGGTGAGTCGACCCCTAAGGCGAGGCCGAAAGGCGTAGTCGATGGGAAACAGGTTAATATTCCTGTACTCGGTGTTACTGCGAAGGGGGGACGGAGAAGGCTAGGCTATCCGGGCGACGGTTGTCCCGGTTTAAGCGTGTAGGGGGTGTGACTTGGTAAATCCGGTCGCATATCAACCCTGAGGCGTGATGACGAGTCACTACGGTGATGAAGTAGTTGATGCCAAGCTTCCAGGAAAAGCCTCTAAGCTCTAGGTAACATTGAATCGTACCCCAAACCGACACAGGTGGTCAGGTAGAGAATACCAAGGCGCTTGAGAGAACTCGGGTGAAGGAACTAGGCAAAATGGTGCCGTAACTTCGGGAGAAGGCACGCTGGCGCGTAGGTGAAGTCCCTTGCGGATGGAGCTGAAGCCAGTCGAAGATACCAGCTGGCTGCAACTGTTTAATAAAAACACAGCACTGTGCAAACACGAAAGTGGACGTATACGGTGTGACGCCTGCCCGGTGCTGGAAGGTTAATTGATGGGGTCAGCCGCAAGGCGAAGCTCTTGATCGAAGCCCCAGTAAACGGCGGCCGTAACTATAACGGTCCTAAGGTAGCGAAATTCCTTGTCGGGTAAGTTCCGACCTGCACGAATGGCGTAATGATGGCCAGGCTGTCTCCACCCGAGACTCAGTGAAATTGAACTCGCTGTGAAGATGCAGTGTACCCGCGGCAAGACGGAAAGACCCCGTGAACCTTTACTATAGCTTGACACTGAACATTGAGCCTTGATGTGTAGGATAGGTGGGAGGCTTTGAAGTGTGGACGCCAGTCTGCATGGAGCCAACCTTGAAATACCACCCTTTAATGTTTGATGTTCTAACTCCGGTCCCTAATCGGGATTGAGGACAGTGTCTGGTGGGTAGTTTGACTGGGGCGGTCTCCTCCTAAAGAGTAACGGAGGAGCACGAAGGTTAGCTAATCACGGTCGGACATCGTGAGGTTAGTGCAATGGCATAAGCTAGCTTGACTGCGAGAGTGACGGCTCGAGCAGGTACGAAAGTAGGTCATAGTGATCCGGTGGTTCTGAATGGAAGGGCCATCGCTCAACGGATAAAAGGTACTCCGGGGATAACAGGCTGATACCGCCCAAGAGTTCATATCGACGGCGGTGTTTGGCACCTCGATGTCGGCTCATCACATCCTGGGGCTGAAGTAGGTCCCAAGGGTATGGCTGTTCGCCATTTAAAGTGGTACGCGAGCTGGGTTTAGAACGTCGTGAGACAGTTCGGTCCCTATCTGCCGTGGGCGTTGGAAGATTGAGAGGGGCTGCTCCTAGTACGAGAGGACCGGAGTGGACGCATCACTGGTGTTCGGGTTGTCATGCCAATGGCATTGCCCGGTAGCTAAATGCGGAAAAGATAAGCGCTGAAAGCATCTAAGCGCGAAACTTGCCTCGAGATGAGTCTTCCCTGAGACCTTGAGTCTCCTAAAGGAACGTTTAAGACTAAGACGTTGATAGGCTGGGTGTGTAAGCGTAGCGATACGTTGAGCTAACCAGTACTAATGATCCGTGAGGCTTAACCTTACAACACCGAAGGTGTTTTGGTTGAGAGACTAAGACAAAGAGTAAGCTTGTTCGAAGATTGGATTAACTGGCTGGGTATAGTGATATACGTAGCGGGTTGATTAACAGAATTTGCCTGGCGGCGATAGCGCGGTGGTCCCACCTGACCCCATGCCGAACTCAGAAGTGAAACGCCGTAGCGCCGATGGTAGTGTGGGGTCTCCCCATGCGAGAGTAGGGAACTGCCAGGC
>NZ_LXET01000071.1 GCF_001655005.1 Hafnia paralvei ATCC 29927 | reverse complement strand
AATCCACCGGACCGGCGCCACCGCCGCGTCCTCGCGGGTGAAACTTAACGATCATCGTCTGTCCCCTTTTCCAGCACGGCGTGCCGCAGCCGCTCGAGTCCGGCATCGATGGCCATCAGCGCGGCGACAATCTGCACGCGATCATGCCCGGTACCCCCACCGGCATTAACCTGGCGGGCAATCTGGTTGAGGTTGTTACCCATACCGGCGAGCTGCCGAAGCAGCACCGGCGAGATCGACGGAAGTTTGCCGGCGCGAGCCGGCTTCTCGTCCAGGCACGTCTGGCGCATCCAGGCCGCGAGTTGCTTACTGTCGCAGCGCTCGAGCAGACGCCGGTGCTCATCTTCCGTTACCCACATGGTGAGCATTTTGCTGCGTTTGTCTGTCAATCCGGCCTCCTGATAACGCCGGGACGGGCGGGAAATTCTTTCCCGGACGGCGCGGTGTTGGACAAGCCGCAGGCGCGTCAGTGGTTTTAGCGGGTTTCGGGGCGCAGCCCTGAACCAGTGACGTAGCGCTAGCGGAGTGTATACTGGCTTAATATGATAAATCGAAGTGGGAATTCAGGAAAGTGCTTCATGTGGCAGGGGAAAAATGCGGATGCCGGGCGTAAGTGCAAAATGCAGTTGGCAGTGAAATGACGCCTCCTCGCTCACTCGGTCGCTGCGCTCCGGCCGTGAGACTGTGGCGGGCGTTACCTGCTCACGAATGGCGAGAGAAAGAAATAGCGCTCACGTCAGGAAGGGCCGGAAAAAGGATGCGGCGTTGCCGTTTTTCCATAGGCTCCGCCCCCCTGACAAGCATCACGAAATCTGACGCTCAAATCAGTGGCGGCGAAACCCGACAGGACTATAAAGATCCCAGGCGTTTCCCCCTGGTAGCTCCCTCGTGCGCTCTCCTGTTCCTGCCTTTCGGTTTACCGGTGTCATTCCGCTGTTATGGCCGCGTTTTCTCATTCCACGCCTGACACTCAGTTCCGGGTAGGCAGTTCGCTCCAAGCTGGACTGTATGCACGAACCCCCCGTTCAGTCCGACCGCTGCGCCTTATCCGGTAACTATCGTCTTGAGTCCAACCCGGAAAGACACACAAAAGCGCCACTGGCAGCAGCCAATAGTAAGAGGGTGTACAAGAGATTACTGATGCAGAGTTCTTGAAGTCTCAGCCCAACTACGGCTAAACTGAAAGGACAGAATTTGGTTTCAGCGGTCTTGTACACCCTGTTACCACGGTTCAGAAGTTCCCCAACTTACTGAACCCTCGAAAAAACCGCCTCCCCAGGCGGTTTTTTCGTTTCAGACGTGGATATTACGTCGCATCTTACTCTTTGGTCAACAACCATCAGCAAGACTGGACCTCCAAAACAAAAGGAGGTAATATCCTGATAACGAAAAACGAACGCGGCCAATAAAATGCTGATGAAACATGAATTTAAAGAAAAAAAACAGACGATAGAACTAATCAATGATGATTGTTTAATCGCATTGAAGAGACTTTCAAGCGATTCCATAGATCTGATCGTTACATCACCACCTTATGCAGACCAACGGAAAAACACCTATGGTGGGATAAGTGCAGACAAATATGTAGAGTGGTTCACCCCAATAGCAAATGAGCTACTCAGAGTGACAAAATCATCTGGATCATTTGTTCTCAATATAAAAGAAAGGGCAATTAATGGAGAGCGCCATACATATGTAATAGAACTAATTTTAATGATGAGAAAATTAGGATGGTTATGGACAGAAGAATACATATGGCACAAAAAAAACAGTTACCCAGGAAAGTGGCCAAACCGCTTTAGAGACTCTTGGGAAAGATGCATCCATTTTACGAAAAGCAAAAAATTCAATATGTACCAAGAGGAAGTAATGGTTCCTATGGGCGACTGGAAAAACTCCCGCCTTAAAAACATAAGTGATACAGATAAAAAAAGGGATGAATCAAAAGTTGGAAGCGGTTTCGGTAAAAAAATAGAGAACTGGGTCACTAGAGATCTAGCATACCCAACCAACGTGCTACACATGGCTACAGAATGTGGTAATCGCAGTCACAGCGCAGCTTTCCCCGAAAGCTTGCCAGAATGGTTCATCAAACTTTTCACTACTGAAGGCGATACCGTTCTAGATCCATTTTCCGGCTCTGGAACCACATTGAAAGTTGCTAAAGCAATGAAAAGAAACGCTGTAGGCATTGAAATACTAGATGAATATTGCGAGATAACGGCAAACCGAGTAGGTTTACAAAAAATAAACGCTAAAAATTACCGGTACACAGATGATTGAATCACGGATTGTTTCAGAGTTTATAGAATCTTGCATTGATGAAGAGTTTCATGAAAAAAAACAAGATAAGATAAGAAAAATAAAATTATCAGACATTACAAAAAGAAAAAATCCATATTTATTTAAGGCTAAAGGACTAACGTCTGCAAGTGATCTAATAAAATCAATCATGGATGCAACAGTCTCATCTGGAGAGGAGACTATTTTTGGTAACTTTATGGAGAAAGTTGCCATATTCACATGTTCGCAAGCATTTGGTGGAAGAAAATCCAGTGCCGTAGGCATAGATCTTGAATTTGAAAGTGAAAGAACAAAATACCTAATTAGCATCAAGTCTGGCCCAAATTGGGGAAACTCATCACAAATAAAGAAAATGAAGGATAACTTCATCAAAGCCAAAAAGGTACTAGGCACATCTGGTGGAATCAATTCAAAATCAATAAGTTGCATTGAAGGGTGTTGCTATGGATATGATGCAAATCCGGAAAAGGGAACCCACATAAAATTGTGCGGTCAAGACTTCTGGACATTTATATCTAACGGAAATGCAGAATTATACAGCGATATAATTGAACCTATTGGAAAACTGGCTGATGAAAAAAATAAAGACCTTATAGAGTTAACAAACGCAAAACTAAATCTTTTTACAGCTGAGTTTATATCAGAGTATTGCAACAGTGATGGCTCAATAAATTGGGCACTATTTGTAGCTAGAAACTCAGGATCAAAATCAAACTACCATAGTAACTAACAGAAGGGTATAAAGGGGTGATACCTCAATAAAAACAAGGACACTCCATGTCAACATGCATCATTAATGGATGCCGGAATCACGCATCTAACAACTTTGGTGTAAGGCTTCGTAGAGAAGATACCAGTGCAATCTGGGCACCTAATACTGAAGCTTACATTTGTGATTTCCATGCTAGTTCAGGCTTCAATATCACAGTGCAGCTACACACACGAACCGATAAAAATATCGTCACAAATGTAAATGCTAATGGTGGCGGTTTCGCACAAAGACAGACTCTAATAACGAACACTCCTTAGCAAAAAACCGCCCTTCTGGGCGGTTTTTTTTTTCGATAGTAAAATCTGCATTTACCATAACATCTCTTGGCCGCACCGCCCCTGACGGGTTCGGCGCGAATACGGTGTCTGCCGGGTAAAACCGGCAGCAAAGCCCCCGGAAAACTGCGCCGCCTGCGCCTGATAAATTTCACCCGAATGCATAGCCATGCAGCCGGGTGAATGGCACCGGTTTTCGGCGCAGATCTCCGCCGAAAGCCCCGTTTTATCCGGTTTGTTACAACGACGGTCCGTTGTACGTCCGCTGTCGCTGCGATCTCTCCAGCTCCAGCGTTTTCTGATGCTGCGCAGCCCGCTCCTGCTCCCGGTACGCCTCGATGCCGTTCAGCCTTGCGACAACCGGCGCAGCTGCTCGCTCAAACTCTGCACCTGCCTGCTCAAGCCCGTGACGCGCTCGCTCAGCGCCGCGTTCTCCCGTTGCATAAGACCAGACATCGTCCGCCATTCCGCGAAGGCGTTCTCCCATTCGTCCAGCCTTTTCGAGTAGTCCTGCTGTAGCTGCTCTAATGCGCTCAGCAACTGTTTTTCCAGCTCCGTCATGCTGCTCTACTCCCGTACCAGTCTGATGCCGATCTTCGTGCCGTTGTCGAACGTCCAGTTCGTATCCGCTTTCACGCCCTCCGGCAGGACCAGAAAGCGCCCCTGGTTGTCTTCCTGATACCTCACGCCCCACGTCCGGGCGTTCAGCTTCTCCAGCGCGTCTTTCTGCTCCCGGATGCTCGTGTAGTTGTCGAGTATCTGCTGCCCCTGCCACCACAGAATGCCAGCGCTCGATGCGATCAGCAGCGCGGAGACCAGGACGATGGTCAGCCACGTCTGGCTGACCATGCGCAGCATCCCTTTCGTGCGCTGGCTCATGGCTGAGGAAAGCTTCCGGTCGTGGTCGAGGATGGCGGCGCTGATTCTCTTCTCGCTTTCGCTCAGTTCCGCTCTGACAGACTTCTCGTGCTCGCTGAATGCGGCTTTCAGCATCTCGCCGGTACTCTGCTGCTGCGCTTTCGATTTCTGCTCGAAGTCCTTCGCCAGCGTTAAAAGACTGTTCATAGATGGCTCCCTTCAGTCGGATGTTTCGCCCCCCGTCCGGGTCGGCAATGCTGATGCTGCTTTTCGTGGTGCGCACCACCTCAAAACCCGCGCTTTCCAGCGCCTCAGTGACGTCCTGCCGGGTTTTCAGCTCCACGGACGAGGCTAAGGCCAGTAACCCCCGTGTAATCGTCTGAGCGGCGTCCAGTTTCGCCTTCGGCAGCGCGGACGGCGAGACCAGCGCCCGCCGGTTTTCCGGCGCGTTCGGGTCGTGCAGCCCCAGCCTGCCGTTCACTATGGTCTGCCAGGCATCAATGCGCGGACGATCGGCGCGGTCATAATACGGCTGTAGCCGTTTGCCTGTGAGCAGCTCCGTGTTCGGGATCAGGAAGTTCAGCTCCAGCCGCCCCTTGTCCTGGTGCTCAACCCACAGCACGCTGTACTGGTCTTTATCGAGTCCGGGCATCAGAACCCGCTCAAAGCTCGCCATCAGCTTTTCGCGCTGGCCGGGCGGTAAATCCTTTTCGGCAAAGGACAAAACGCCGGATGTGTACTTTTTGGCGTAGGGCGAGGCGTCGATAAGCTCCCGAACTTCCTCCGGCTTCCCCTGCAGAACGCTGGCGCCATCGCGCTGCCGGTCTTTCCCCAGCAGAT
>NZ_LXET01000070.1 GCF_001655005.1 Hafnia paralvei ATCC 29927 | reverse complement strand
AACGCTATTACTGATTTGCGCCCGAAAGCACCGGTGAGCGGCCAGAATGCCCCATAGGGCGTTTTGGGCGTGATTTCCGGTGTGTTGGTCGGTCAGCTTTGCTGAGCGGCCTACAGGTGCAAGCTTCTATACTCAAAATGATAGTGAATTGATCTACATCAAAAAAAACACCAGTTAGAAGACCGCGTATTGACTCCGGATCAGCAGGAAACACCATGACCATCAAAACTGTCCCAAAAGAAGTAATCTATTTTTTTGAAAAAAGTAACGAACCGTGGGGAATTAAAGATAAAGAAAGCAGATATGTTTATGCAAATAAAGCCTATTTTGATTTTTTAGATGTGCCAATAGAGAAAAGAAAGAAAATACATCTTAAAAGCTATGATTTTATACCTTCATTGCAGCCGTTAATAAAAGGTCTTGTGTCACATGACCAAGAAGTAATGAATACAGGGGAACGATACGAGGCTGTAGGAACATTATTGATAAATGGTAACTATAGAACTTTTCTTTTTGAAAAGTGGCCTCGCTTTTCAAGCACAGGAGAAATAAGCGGAACAATCTTCCACTTGAAACCTTTTGAACAAATATCAATGAGTTACTTCATTGATAAACCATTCTATGGTAAGGCTACTTACTCCCCTCCAACAGAAATTTTTTCACCGAGGGAATGGGATATACTATTTTTACTATTCAGACGAATAGAGAAAAGACAAATTTCTAAAATTTTAAATCTGAGAGAAACATCAGTCAGAAATTTAATTTCTAGGTTGTTTTTACGAACAGGAACTTCGGGGAGAGAAGAATTGCTCAATTGTGGATTCCGGGAAGGCTGGCATTTATATATACCTCCACGATTCGCGGAAATTGGATATGACCTAATATCTGATAAAGCAAATAAATGATATATCATCATTCCTCTTTATAAAATAGGTGCATTTTGTACTGTTATACCATGCACCTATTTAGAGGTATTGCTTCTAATCAAAATGTGCAAATCGAAAAGCACCTCGATTTTGCTCATTAACAATGTGACTTGTCAAAACGGTAGCATGTGGCTGGCTTTATGCCAACTGGATCAGGAGCCAGCCGCATGTTTTAGGTTAGACGTTGCAAGCCTGTAGGGTTGAGATACAAGCGCAGTTCTGCGCGTTATCACGACATATCCGGTTTGCACAGTAAAGCCTCAGTTTGAATTGCGATCTGAAAAAGGATCGTGGATCTCTGCAAAGGATCTACTGATTGTGGCTCCACAGATGCCGCTATAAGCGTTTTTTTGGCGTTATGCCTACCCAATCTACCAGAACAGCTTAAAACGCTGCTAGAAGCCCTTAAATTGAGGATTTCGTTGCTGATGTTTTTTAGTATCTAAAAATGATTATTTTTTGAGCAAAAATCAAAAACAAGCAAAGCGCGTTAGATTTTTTATTCTTATTATTCGATCTTTATTCGAATACTTCTATAATTCGGAGCCACTTTTCATCAATTAAAACAATTAGTTAAAACTCTAAAGGTATACAGATTTCAGGCTAAAGGTAACCACTTTTCAGGCTAAAGGTATACGGATTTCAGGGAAAGGTATCCACTTTTCAGGCTAAAGGTATACGGATTTCAGTGTGGATAACTATCAAATTGATCATTCTGTGGATAACTTCGCTTATTTAGTTCGTATCATGCGCTTTAACCTAATGATATTAAATAGCTAAATGGTTTTTTGTATCCATTTGGGATCTTTTGTATGTGGAGGATTTTTAGAGTATGCGCTTTTTTTTGGGTCTTTCATGCCTTTCTAAAGGTATACAGATTTCAGGAATGTTTTGCACCGACAAAAGGTAGTCACTTTTCAGGAAGTCATGAAGTCGAAAGGTAGCCATTTTTCAGGAGGTGATTAACGTGCCAAAGGTAACCAGATTTCAGGAGTATCGAATCGATGAAAGGTAGCCAGTTTTCAGGAATCAAATTGAGCTGAAAGGTAGTCGATTTTCAGGATAGTGGATTACCGTCACTAAGCGTAATCCGCTATGCGTCTAACGCTAAGTCCCCGATACAGCGCGGTAAACCGCGCTAACGGGGTGTTCCAGACGGCATTTGCATTGAGCTGGCTGGCTGATTGTATGGCTTGGCAGTGAGGGGGATTATTACGGCTGAAGCCGTAACGCTTTTATGTCCTCGCTGCGCTGCGGGAGTCTCCGGCGCGTAGCGCCTCCCATGCGCAGGGGCGCATGATCAAAGGTATCCAGTTTTCAGGTTAGGTGAAAGGTTGCCAAACTTCAGGACGGAAGGGGGGAATAATCAAAGGTATATCGATTTCAGGATTCCTTTCCTAGAAAATTAATCGTATAAATTCTTTAATTTCAATAGTTAATCAACGGATTTCGATGTTGTTAAAAATTTAAAGGTATCCAGTATTGTAAAAAAAATCTACCTTTGATAGAGTTTGATTATTGAGTCGTAACACAGAGTAATGATTGTATGAACTTACCTGCGAAGCTAGAGCCAAAAGAGGGCGAATTGGTCTACCAATCGAATGCTATTACTGATGGTGTGTACAAAATCACCCTCGATGAGTTTCGCTTACTTAACCTTGCTATCTCAAAGATTACCAAGAACGACCATCCCGAAAAGCGAGTAAGGATCACTACCAAGGAATTTGTTGAAACGTTCAACATCAAGGATAAAAACATCCGTAATCGCTTATCTTCAATAGCTGATGGACTATTAGGAAAAACGATAGATACTTATTCAGTCGATAAAGAGACAGGGAAGCGAACACGCAGACGAAGGTTATGGTTGTCGGAGGTCGAATATGATATTGAAGGTGATGAAAATATTTTTCTTGAAATAGTATTTTCGTCTGAAATATCAGAGCTATTGTTCCAGCTAAAAGGTAATTTTACACTTTTCGCATTGAAAGCAATATCTGCATTTACTTCACCGCATTCATTCCGAATTTACGCTTGGATATGTAAGTACAGGAATATGGATTTTTATCGTAGTGGTGAGGTGATAACAACTGATAGCATTACGCTCAAAGATTTCAAAACTATGCTTAGTATTGAAAACTCATATGAAGAATATAAGTTCTTAAAGCAAAAAATCATTGAACGCTCACTTAATGAGATTAATGCATCCACTGATATTTCAGTTGTGTTGAACGAACATAAAACATCAAGAAAGGTCACGGCAATATCATTTAGCTTTGTTAAAGAAGATAATCCTACGCTACAGGCCATCAAACCAAAACGTAAGCGATTACCATCCAGACCTAAAGTTAAGGTAGGTTCTCATGCTGAAGGTGAGTGGGCGCGGAAGTGCATTGATATTATATTGGAGTATGAAAAAGCGTTAAAAGAGTATGATAATACGTCTCAGTTACCTATAAGCGACTTAGAGAAGTTGGTGAGCTATTTCCGTATTCTTGGTGTTACGTGGGGAGACGTTAGTAAAAGGTTTGATTATTCACAAGAATTAGAACGCCGTAGGTCTAAAATTAAATAAGGAATCATTATGTTCAAGAAAACTTTATCTGTAATGGTTATTGCTTTAGCTCTTACTGCCTGTAAAGAGAATGTTAGCGGTGCTTTTTCCGGTTCGTGGGTATATGAGAAAAATCCTGCTCATGGCGTAACTACGATTACTGACAAGGGTGATCATTATTTAGTTCACGAAGTTGACACTCAAATGAAAGTGGATCGTGAATATGATGCAGTAGAGAAAGAAGGGAAATACTTAGAGAACGAAAAAACAGGTAAACGTCTTTTTACACTAATTGATAGCGACCATATCAAAATTGGTACTAACGGTGGTGTCTACGTTAAAGCGAAGTGATTTAACTAATTGATTCAATGGTAAAATACATGAGCCTAGTTCTTATAAAGGATCTAGAGAGTATGAGAACTAGGTGAACTTACTTGTCGCCAGTGCCGCCGTCTTGACCACGACGGCACCGGCTAACCATACAACCTAGACTGGAGGCCATATGGCTACGTTCGATTTTACACATCTCCACGGACTGACACAAATCAAGGCGCTTTTCCCTGAGCTAACGGAAAAGCAGTTTAGATTAACGATGAGTTGGGTACTTGGGACTGAGGTGATCGACATTGCAAGGGATAGTGACTGCACAACAGAAGCAGTCAAGAAAACGCTACAAAGAAGTAAGGTTGCCCTTGGCGCTGAACGGCTGGAAGCAGTCAGATCCATCTTCTTATGCCGTTTGATGGCTGATCTATGGGGGCGTCAAATCGGCTTAGCTAAAATAGCGTGAATTGATAAATACTCTCATAAAGACGGCAAATGCCGTCTTTTTTTGTCCATAAACACCTCCAAAACACTGCTTGAAATGTGATTTGCATCACATAAATTGCACTTAAATCGCCATAATCCACACTTAATTACTCCTGCACGCATCAATAACCTTCTGTTTTAAATGGATTTACTAACTATAACTCAAATTAAAAATACTAAATGTCCTCGTATGGGTATTTTTTGAGTGAGTAATTAGGTGGGAAAATATAACTCATCGAGAAGGTGAGAACGTGAGGAAAATACAAGGAATCTCAACAGTGCCTAAAACACGAAAAACCGCAACACCACCTTCTAATAGTGAAGGGGAAAGTTATGTTGCTAATGGTAATACTTGGGAATCCGCGACGGTTAATGTAAGGCTGAGTGGTAGAGGTAACTATATTTTAGCTAAGTTACGCTTGTTAAATCCAAACTCTCCAAAGACTTTACTTGCAAAGGAAATTCTTGAAAAAGCATTAATCGAAGTGGACGAAAAGATAACTGGCTTATAGCCTTGCTCTTTAAAAATAAGTGAGTGACGAATACCAGCCATATTTGGAGGATAACTGCTGGAAGAACGATGAGCCTCGTGTCACGCCTAAGTAATAAGGTAAAAAGCTCAAAGCGAAGGGCAATTTCAAAAATGTTTTTTTCAAATTGTCTTTTAAACAAACAGGAGTGTTGCAATGTTAGAATTTCTGCATTTTATACCAACTATACTGGCTAGTTTTATTTCTATAATCGTGGTTATGGTCATTGTCGGTGCCGCTGTCAAGATTGTGCCTCAAGGTTATGAGTGGAATGTTGAGCGATTTGGCAAGTACACAAGAACTTTGCATCCGGGTTTAACTGTGGTCATACCTTTTATGGATCGCATCGGACACAAGATAAATATGATGGAAAGCGTGCTGAATATTCCAAAACAAGAGGTAATTTCTAAAGACAACGCAAATGTCACTATTGACGCTATTTGCTTCGTACAGGTAATAGATGCTGTAAAAGCGGCGTATGAGATTAATAATTTAAATGGTTCTATTTCCAGTTTGGTCATGACGAATATTCGTACAGTATTAGGCGCGATGGAATTAGACGAAATGCTATCACAGCGTGATGGTATCAACACTAAGCTCCTTGCAACTATTGACCATGCTACTGATCCTTGGGGAGTGAAAGTTACTCGTATTGAAATTCGTGATGTTCAGCCTCCAAAAGAATTAGTTGATGCAATGAACGCTCAGATGAAAGCAGAACGTACCAAACGAGCCAGCATTCTTGATGCTGAAGGTGTGCGTCAGGCTGCAATTTTGAAAGCAGAAGGTGAAAAACAATCTCAGATTTTAAAAGCAGAAGGTGAAAAACAATCCGCATTTTTACAAGCTGAAGCGCGTGAACGTTCAGCGGAAGCTGAAGCACAAGCAACCAAAATGGTATCAGAAGCAATTGCTGCTGGAGATGTTCAGGCTATCAATTATTTTGTTGCTCAGAAATATACTGAAGCATTAACAAGTATTGGGACTGCATCTAATAGTAAGTTGGTGATGATGCCGTTGGACTCAACGAGCCTTATGGGGTCTATTGCTGGAATTTCTGAATTAATTAAAGGTGTATCAAATAATAATTGAATGGAAATAGCATTATGATAAATACAGTGCTGTACCAAGATTATTCTATTTATTTTTGGTTGTGTACTGGTGGTGTTCTTCTTGCGATAGAGGTTGTAGGGGCTAACGGTTATTTGTTGTGGTCTGCTGTAGCTGCGATCATAACTGGTTTCTTAGTATGGTTTTTCCCTGTTGGTTGGCAATGGCAAGGGGTGCTGTTTTCATCGATTACTATTATTGTTCTTTTCTTATGGGATAAATGGTTTAGGTTATCAAAAAAAGAAAACACTGAACCATTCTTAAATAAAAGAAACAGTCAGTTTATTGGAAGAAGGTTTGTATTGGAATCTACACTGGTAAATTGTTCTGGCAGTGTTCGTGTTAACGATAGCATATGGCCTGTAAGAGCCAGTCGTAATATTGAATCTGGTATTGAGGTAGAAGTATTTGCTGTTGATGGCATTACATTATTAATCAGGGAATTCAACTGTGCGCATACAGAAGATAAGGAGGGTTCTGAATGAAAACGTAAACGGTTAGACCGCAGCCGAAAGGCAATGCAGCAGAATGATTCTGCCCTGAGTCGCCATTGGGTGAGCCTGTGTAGTGACGGGTCAAGGTTCTTATATCAAAACAAGCTTCGGTAAAGCAGTGCGAAGGCCAGACGCGCACCGGTTATAAGCGGCCAGAAGGCGACAGGTACTTAAGGGCATGAGCGAGGCCACTGCGAGAGTGTGGTAACGCTACGTGAAATCTGCATGAAGCGATGGGCGTCACTCCAGTAAATTTTGCGTAGCTCTTCAAATACATTGTATTAACTGCTTCTTTTGTACCCGCTATCAGGAGTGGTGGCGGGTTTTTTTTCGCCATAAATAAGGAGAACTGATGGAAGAGTTATTAACGTCAGATTCCATTTTGACGCAGTTGTTAATTTTTGGTGGGGTAGCCACTTTAATCTATTTTCTTTATCTCGGAATGCAGTATATGACCGGGAACTCTGATGGCTTTATCTCTTGTGCTATGCCGTTTATTACCATTATTGGGGTTGGTTTTTTTTTCGTACTGATCGTTGTATATGCAGTAAATGAAAGTAAAGAATGGGACGATTTCAAACAGCAACATAATTGCAAGGTCGTACAAAAAGTACAAGGTGATATCAATACTGGAGTTGGAATTACAGCATCGGGGAAAATGGGCGTGATTATTACTCCAGAATCAGATAAGACGGCTTATTACTGTGATGATGGCGTTACTTACTGGAGAAATAACTGACAGCCATTATCAACTTCTAGGTGAATCTATGAGTAATTTAAAAAATAAGAGTTGCAAAGAGCCTTTATGCTCTTTATTGGATTTTGGCATGGATGATGAACTATTTAGACGCTCATTTATTTCATTTCCAGATAATTATAAAGATTTCACTCCTAAATATTTAGATTCTTTAAAAGCGGCAAAGAAAATACGTTGTTCAAGAAGCCGATATAAGCAATAGAGGTGAACATATGCCGATGTATGTTGTGAGAACTAAACGAATGAAAGATGAACTTGAACGCCAAAAATTATGGAGGGAAAAACAAAGAGAAAGGGGGAGTAAGGTAGACAGGGCTATCAATAGTAATTTTATGCCTCCGGGTAAAGATGATGTACCAGAAGAGGATGATCTATCTCTAAATCCTCCTTCTATAAAAAGTGATTTTCAGCGTGATGGATATTCTGCGATTGGGCGGCAAAAAATGAGGGGTAAATCAAAGCCACCTCGCGGCGCAATATGAATGTTTTGATGAATTGACAATGCCGCTAAAGCGGCTTTTTTTTTAGGTAAATTTAATGATACTCACAAAAGCCGCTCTAGCTGCGTTGTTTTTACAATGCGCACCACAAGTCGCCCCAACAACACTGGAAACCATCGTTAGTGTTGAATCATCGGGTAATCCAAATGTTATTGCAGTTGTAGACGATGGGAGTTCTATTTATCCAGAAGATAAAGCAAGTGCAATAAAATTCACCAAGGAGCTAGAAAAACAAGGGAAAAACTACAGTGCTGGTTTGATGCAAGTTAATAAAAAGAACTTCGTTAAATATGGCATTGATATTGAAAAAGCCTATGAGCCTTGTAATAACATCGCTACGGGCGCGAAAATATACGAGCAATGTTATATCGATGCAAAAAAAGATAAGCGATTTCCTGATGAGCAAGCCGCTCTTCGGGGTGCTTTGTCTTGTTATTACTCTGGAAATATGTCACGAGGGTTTGTTAAAGAAGGAAAGAAAAATGAAAGCTATGTAGATCGGGCAAATAACGCAGTAAATAAAATTTACAGCGTCCCTGCGATTAAGCCCAATAAAGACACTTCTGATAAAGATTATGTCGTTGCTCAAGACGATATAAAGGATTCAACACAAGCAAGTGCCGAAAATAAGCCTAAGAAACAACCTTGGGATGTTTACGGTGATTTCAATCTATAAAAGGTAAACGTAATGTTTAATAAAATGAAAACTGCACTATTCTCTCTGACTTTTAAAAATACCATGACCAAATCAATTAAGAGCGCCTTCGGCGCTCTTTTTGTATTGGTCTTAGCGTCACCAGCGTTTGCCGGGGGCGGTCTTGATGCGGCTACCAGCGCGTTAACTGATGTTAAAACATGGTTGTTTACGTTCGTTGGTGTCGGTGCTTTGGTCTACCTGCTGTATTGCTGCGCAATGGCCTTCATGGAACGTAAAACATGGGGGGAAGTAGGTATGGCTCTGGTGTATTGCTGCTTAGCCGGTGGTGCAGTAGTTGGCGGTACTTGGGCGCTGGATCTGTTCCAGTAAGTGGAATTTTATAGGCGGGGGATTGTTCCCCCGCTAAGGCTGCTTATGAGCGTTGATAAAAATTCAGAAGATGATTCTGAGTATGTTTCTTATAACGGCATGAACAGGCCAGCCCTTTTTATGGGAGTGCCTTTAATGCCTATGCTGTTTGGATGCTTTTTAATGGTATTCGGTGGATTTGCAGGGCTACTTATGTGGGGAGGGTATGGGCTTATTTTCCCTGCTGTTGTTTTTCTCTGCTTATTTGTCCTGAAGCTTATATGTGAAGACGATCCAAATGCAATGGAAATCATGACTTGGCGACTAAAGGGGGCGTTCCTAAGACTGAAACAAGGGAGCGACGTTTTAGTTTTTGTATCTGGCGATGAAAAATCAAGGGAATCCCATGCAAAACGGTTCTTCAAAAAAGCTATCTCCGATAGAGGGGAAGATTCCTCCTTATCAGTTTAATGTCACTGATAGTATTATCAGTACAGAAGACGGTAAGTTACTTTCCACTATCGTTATCGAAGGAATGCCCTATGAATCTGAATCAGATAACCTGATTCGAAATAGATTCATTGCGGTTAATAACTACCTGCGTTCTATTGGTAAAGATTGTGGGGGTAATTTGGCTATATGGACACATATAGTCAAAAGAAGAGTATCACTCTTGCAACGTTATAAATTTAAAAGCCAGTTTGTTACTGACTTTGTGAGTAAATACTGCGAGTCATTCGAAAACGGAAATTTTTTTAAGACACAATACTATGTCACGTTTGTCTTAAAGTATTCTGATTTTAATGATGGTGTGGAACAGCTCACTAACATTAATAATCAGGCATTGACGGTATTTAAAAATTTCAACTGTAGTCTGCTTATGGTTCAGGACTCCGCTAATGGACTTTATTTGTGTGAGAATAGCCAGTTCTTGTCATTTTTATTGAATGGACAGGAAACACAAATACCTCTCTCTCACACGCCGGTTACGGAATCAATTCAAAGCAGTGAGTGGGCTTTTGGTTACGATGTTGAGGAAATCAGAAATAAGGAGACGTTAAATAGTCGTTTTGCGGTCAGTTATCTCTTAAAAGATTACCCTGCAAAAACTAAAAATGGAATGTGGGATTTTCTGTTAGCAGCTCCGTATGAATTTGTATTGTCGCAGTCATTCCTTTTTACTTCGTCGCAGAAGAGCCTAAAAATGATTGACCAGCAGCAGAACAAATTGGCTTCTGTTAGTGATGCTGCGACTCATCAGGTGGAGGAACTGGAGTTAGGTAAAGCTGTTCTTTCCAGTGGTGAGGCTCAATTTGGTGACTATCAAGCGTCTTTGATTGTCTACGGCAACAGCCCGGAACAGGCACTAAACAACGGTAACAAAGTAGCCAGTGAATTTTTGACGCTTGGACGTGGTGCTCGATGGCTTAAATGCAACCTAGAAGCACCGTTTGCATTCATCAGTATCATGCCCTCATCCAAATACCGTCCGTTATCATCCGTGAGAACGTCGGCTAATCTGGCGTGTGGTGTGTCATTTCACAACTACTCGTTTGGTAAGCCTACAGGGAACCCTATAGGCGACGGTACGGCAATTATGCCGGTGAAAACACGTTCAGATGGTCTGTATTTTCTGAATACCCACTATAGCGATTTACATAAGAATGTAACCGGACAGTTTATCGCTGGCCATGCTTTGATTCTTGGTGCTACCGGTACAGGGAAAACTACGCTGGAAGCCACGATGTGCGCGTTTGTACAGCGTTTTGATCCACAGATGTTTGTTATTGACTTTAACCGGTCAACTGAGCTTTTTGTCAGGGCGTATGGAGGAAGCTACTTTACTCTTCAGGAAGGGGTGTTCACGGGCTTGAATCCTTTCCAGATAACGTATCTTGATGATAGTGGGAACGTTGTTAATGAACCTACACCAGAACTTCGCCAGTTCCTTTATCGCTTAGTTGAACGTTGTGCTTCAGATGAGAATGGTAAAATCTCAGATAAAGACGCCAAAATTGTTAAAAATGCCGTTGATGCCGTATTGGGGTTGGATGTTGAACAGCGGCGATTTAGCGCCTTACTGCTCGATATTCCAAGTACAAGTGATCTACATACTCGACTGTCTAAATGGTGTGCCAGTGAAGGCGGTAAATTGGCATGGGCATTAGATTCCCCGGTTAATAAATTCAATCCTAATGATTTTGATAAGATTGGTTTTGATACCACGGTTATTCTTCAGAAAGATGATAGTGGTAAAACCCATGCTGCCACCGAACCACTTTTAGCAACACTGTTCTTCTATAAGAACATGATGCAGAAAGAAGGCCGGTTGATGTTAACCATTGTTGAAGAGTTCTGGATGCCTGCGAACTTCCCATTAACTCAGAGCTTGATTAAAGCAGGGTTAAAAGCTGGTCGTTTAAAAGGTGAATTTCTCTGGTTAATTTCTCAGTCGCCGGAGGATGCAATTAATTGTGAAATATTCTCTGCGATAGTTCAGCAAACGCCTACAAAAATACTTCTTCCTAATCCTGATGCTGTGGAAGAAAGTTATTTGAAAATTGGCTGTACGAAGAAAGAGTTTGATGAAATATCAAAGCTGGATAAAGAGTGTAGAATGTTTTTGGTGAAGCAATCAAATTCATCTTGTTTCGCCAAAATGGATTTATCTGGATTTGACGACTTTCTACCTATTATCTCAGGTTCAACGTCTTCAATTGCATTATGTGAGCGTATTCGTAAAGAGCTAAATACCGAAGATCCTGATATCTGGATTCCTGAGTTTCAACGGAGGCTGAGAGAGAAACGAAAAGGTTAATACCTGATTTTTGGTTTGTTGATAAAGACGCTTAAGGCGTCTTTTTTTTTGAGGATATTAATATGAGACGAAAATTATTATCAGTCTTTATTGCCTGTTATTTTACTGCGCCTCTTATCGCTAACGCGACAGGTATCCCGGTATTTGATGCCGGTAGTATTATGCAAATGGTACAGAACGCTACTGAAACCGCTCAACAAGCTGCTGACCAGCTTAACCAGCTCAAAGACCAGTACAATCAAGCTGTAGCGGCTGCTGAAGCTGAGAAAGCCCGTTTTGAAGGTAACTGGAGTTTGGGCGATATCTTAAATGATCCAACCTTGACTAGTTATCTTCCTGACAACTGGACTGATATTTATAGTTCAGGGGATGTTTCTGGTTTACGTGACCAGTACCAATTGAAATCGTCTAATCCTGAAGTTCAGGAGCAGTACGATTCATTACTCAGTAACCTGAATACCATGCAGGAAGCATATGATTCAACGGTTCAACGTACTAAGAATATTGAACAGCTTGCCTCTTATATGAATTCTGCGCAAACGCCGCAGCAAAAATCTGATTACGCCAACCGTATTTTATTTGAGCAAACTCAAATTCAAAACGAACAGGCTAAAGTCAATGCAGTGAAAACAATGATGGAACAAAGGGAGCATATACAGAACAAAGCACGCGCTCAGTCATGGATTGACGAATTCAGGAGTAAATGACGATGGCAATCGAAAATATTATTTCTGATTTGTTCAATGATCTTTCAAACGTAATAACTAATCAAATCGGCAGTTCTGTATCTGCTATTACTTCTGCTGTTGCCCCCGTAATGGGGGCGGCATTGTTAGTTTATGTTATCTTCATTACTTATAAAATAATGTATACGAATCAGGAGGTGATCGTATCTGAGGTTATTAAAAATGTAATGTCACTTGCGCTTGTCTCGGCATTCACCGTGAGTTCTCCTTACTATATCCAGTATGTTGTTCCATTTGTCACAGGTGCAGGAGATCAAATCAGTGCAGCGGTGACAGGTAGCCCGGCATCAGCTACGGCGCTGGACTCGATGATAAGTAATGTAAAGACCAGTCTTGATACAATGATTGATAAGATGCAATTCGGTCTTACTGACGATTGGAGTGTTTCTTTTCAGGCATTATATGCGGTTGTGCTTACTTATATTGGGTCATTTGTATTTATATTCTACGCGGCAGCATATCTGTTAGTCGCTAAGTTTATGGTTGGCCTGTTACTGGATGTTGGCCCGATATTTATCTGGTTCGCATTTTATCCACCAACAAGAGGTTTTTTTACAAGTTGGTGTGGGCAGTGTCTTAACTATATATTGTTAAGCGTTATGTACACGCTTGCAATCGGTATATTAAATGACTTCATTACCAGCAAATTTAATCTTGCCGATTTGGGGGTTGAATCTTCATTTCAGATAATCATTGTGTTCTTTATTAGTGTCTTTGTTATCCAGCAAATAAGTGTTCTTGTTTCAACCTTAACGGGTGGAATGGGGATTAATGGTTTAACTGGAGCAACTAATTCAATGGTTGGTGGAGGGGCGGGTATCGCTAAGAAAATGACAGGCGGCGTTGCTGGTAAAGCAGCTTCGGTTGTTTCCAATTTCATGAAAAACGGTATTAAAGGTGGCTGAGATGAAAAAAATAGCTCTGGTTTTGCTTATTGCTCTTTTAGCGGGATGCTCAAGCCCTCCTGTGCCGCCTGAACCTACAGGCGAGTGGACACCAATTAATAATGCAGGGGCAAATACACATGTTTAAACGTGGTAATAAAAAATTAATCTTGGGTGAGAATGCTGAAGCTGCGCAAAAAGCTAAATCTCCCAAAGAAGAAAAAATCGCAAAGACAAATGCTGATTTGCATTTTAAGGCGGTTAGGGAATTTGAAAATGACCGGATAACGTTAGCTTTTAAAAGTGCAAAAACAGCATGGCGGATCGCTATTATTGCTTGTGTTGTTACCGCTTTGATGGCAGCAGCAATAGCAATGATGATGCCACTTAAAAAGGTGATGCCATATGTTATTCGTGTTGATAACAATACCGGTTATACCGATGTTGTTACTCCTATGAGTGACGCTCAAACTACATATGGTCAGGAGTTAGATAAATACTGGCTAAGTAAGTTCGTGACTAATCGGGAATCATACGAATGGCAAACAGTGCAAAATATGTATGATGTGGTCGGTTTAATGACAAATGATAAAGTCTTTACTGAATATAAGACCATTATTGAAAATAAAGACGTGTCGCCGCTTTATCTCTTAAAGAAAGATAAGAAAGTAATGGTGCGTGTTGTTTCCGTTACTTTTGTAGGTGATGTAGCGCAGGTGCGTTTTATCAAGTATGTCAAAAATTCTAACGGAACAATGGCACCGGAATATAAACCGGCTAACTTTGTTGCGACAATAGCATATGACTATTTGAAAAAGATTCGCACTGAGCAACAACGGTTAATTAATCCACTTGGATTCCGTGTTGTTAGCTATCGTGCCGATCCTGAAAATGTGGCCGGAGGTAAACGATGAAAAGGGGATTAGCTTTATCTCTTGTCGCAACCTTGCTTTTATCCACCGTCGCTCACGCAGAAATTAACCCCCAACGTACAGCCTATGATTCACGCATCCAGACGGTTCTTTATAACCCGGATGATGTGACGCGAATCAAAGTTAAAGAGGGGGTTTCAACGCTCATTCAGCTTGATAAAGATGAGTTTATTACTGAGCCGGTAGCAGGGATGGGACTCGGAGATCCGTTGGCGTGGAATGTCAGCGTTCGCGGCAACAGTATTTTTCTGCGTCCAATTGCTGAACAGCCAGATACCAACGTTACTCTGGTTTCAAATAAACGTACCTACGCATTTTCTTTAGAGTCTGTATCTAAAGGCGTTCCGGCGGCGTGGATTGTGCGTTTTGTCTATCCAGTGCCACCTAAAAATGTCTTCAATAGCAAGCCTCCGTTGCCGTGTATGACTACCGGCCATATGAACTGGAACTATCAGAAGAAAGGCGATTCGGCAATTGCGCCTGTGGGCGCATGGGACGATGGCCGCTTTACCTGTCTGCGCTTTCCAAGTTCTACGGATCTTCCAATTGTCTACCGCATTCTTCCTGATGGTAAGGAAGGGCTGGTAAATACGCATATGGAAAATGACGTAATGGTTATCCATGAAGTGGCAAATCAATATCGGGTGAGATTGGGTAACTTGGTACTCGGCATTAAATCTGACTCTATCAAGCCAGCTTCATACAGTACAAATGCCACGTCAACCGGCTTGAAGAGGGAGGTTATTAATGAAACAAAATAATCATAGCTTAATTTACGCTTCACCAAGAACCGGCATGTCAATTCTTTCTATTCCTGATTACAGTCAATTATCAGAAACAGAAATAGATAATATGGCAAAAGCTATATTGGATAATTGCAATGTTAAAGTTATTTTTCGCACTAATGAAATAACATCGTTGGTTAAAAAGGAGGGCGCTAATGACTGACGAATCAAATAATGAGAATGATGGCGCTATTCCAACGGTTGGTGATCGCGGTAATTTAAAAGTCAAAGGTAAAAAGAAAAGCAAAAAGGCTTTAATTCTTTTGCTATTTATCGTTGTTATTTTAGTTCTCGTGATTGTCATTGTTCCTATTGTACTAAAAAAACGTGCACAACCTGATGATAATGCAAATCAGCGGCTTCAGGTAGATGAAACGCTTTTGACTTCTCAACAGGATGATCGCTCATTATCTTCAAAGATGGATGAGATTGTAAAAAACCAGCAGAAAGACGAAGCCGCACGTCAGAAAGCGCAACAGGACGCCATAGACAAAGCCCGAAAGGAAAAGGAGGCAAGAGAACGGGCTGAAAGAGAGAAGGCTGAACTGGAGCGGATTAAGCACCAGAATGATATGCCTGATCCTGATGTTCAGGCTTCAGGCGGGGGAACTGCCGGTAAGGGAAATAACAAAGCCCCATTGACGCCAGCTCAACGGAAGTTGCAGGGAGAAACGTTAGTTAATCTTGGGAAGGATACTAAGAAAGACAATGCACCGCAGAATCAGGGCGGGGCAATGAATGATTCTCTGAAAGGTGAGTCTTACTCTGACGGTAAGGTTGGCCTGTTGGGTAACAAAGACTATCTACTGGTTCATGGTACTCAACTGCCGTGTGTGTTGAAAACGAAGATCGTGACAACCTACAAAGGATTGGTTCTTTGCCAGTTAACCAAAGATATTTATTCCGCTAATGCGGCCACGCTTTTGTTGCGTCGAGGAACGACGTTCTTTGGTGAGCAGAAAGTAGCAGTTAGTCAGGGACAGGCGCGAGTCTTCCTTAACTGGACTGAAGCTGATACCCCGGAAGGTGTAACGGTAAGAATGGATAGCTTAGGAACGGATAGCTTAGGTGCTTCCGGGGCTGAAGCGTGGGTTGATAACCATTATGCTGAGCGTTTCGGTGGTGCAATCATGCTGTCATTCATTGATGATCTCTTTGCTACAGCCGCAAATGCCGCAAGCAAGAATGATTCTGATGTCAGTATTGATAACACAACCAGCAATGCCGAAAGCATGGCTTCTAAAGCACTGGACAATACAATCAATATTCCACCGACTGCATATATAAATCAGGGTGAAATGATGAATATATTAGTTCCACGTAATATTGATTTTAGTAGCGTCTATATCAACCGTTAATTAAAGGGGGCTATGCCCCCTATCATTATATGAGGTTGTCATATGCGAGAGATTAAATTTGCCTGAATTTAATAAATACTGAGGAAGTTAATATGTTGAATGAATTTCAAAAATCACAAGCTAATGGTAGTATACGGTTGGCAATGTCCTCTTTTGGACATGATTTCTGGACAAAGGAAGCGTTTAGTTTGATTCGTGGGTGTATTTATTGTGGGGATGATGTATATAAAGATTTATATTCATTAGATTTTTATAAGTTAGCTGCTTTATTTGAACAGTTAACAAATGATGGAAGTATTGACTCTGACGCTGCTGCCTTATTTAAACGATATTTGTCCTTGTCTGACAAAGCCCGCCAGAGTGTTATCGCTACTGTTCGTTCTATTTCTCTTATTGAGTGGAGAAATTAATGGCAGATGACGATTTTGACCGTTCAATGCTTGCGCGTAGCCAGTTATCTAAAATTGGCATACAGCAAGTATTAGATATGGATGGCATTACCGAAGTTGCAATAAACGAACCGGGAAAAATCTGGTTTGATCGCGGTGATGGTTGGGAATTTAAGGACGAACAACGATGCTCTTTTGAGCAGTGTATGAGGCTTGCAAACTCCCTTTCTGTATTCAGCAACAGCGGTGATGTTGTTGGTGCGTCTAACCCTATCCAGTCAGTTGTTTTACCTGACGGCCAGCGCGGCCAGATCGTGCTTCCTCCGGCCACAATACAGCAATGTGTCTCTATGACAATTCGTAAACCCTCTGATACTCGATTTACGCTTGGGGGGTATGTCGAGACTAACCGGCTTTCAGGCTTCTCTTTAGCGCGAAAAAAGCTTCATGATTTGACTGAGTATCAAAAGAAGATGCTCAAAATGCTTGATCAGCAAGATATGGAGCGATTTTTCCAGACGGCGGTTGATAACCACTTAAATATTCTATTAGTGGGGGGAACCGGTTCCGGTAAAACAACATTCATGAAAGCCGTTGCGGATTTATATCCTCGTGACCGGCGCATATTCACAATAGAAGATGTTCATGAACTTAATCTTCCATATCATCCCAATCATTTGCATCTCTTCTACCATAAGGACGGTGTAAAACCTAAGCAGATTATTGAAGCTTGTATGCGAATGAAACCAGACCATGTATTTCTTGCAGAGTTGCGCGGGGATGAGGCATGGAACTATATTGAAATGCTTAATACGGGGCATAGTGGCAGTATTACAACGACTCATGCTAATGATTGTTATAGCGCATTCTCTCGAATCGCTGCATTAGTTAAACAATCTGAAATTGGTCAAACTCTGGATTATAATTTCATTCTTAATACAATCAAATCATCTATTGATATTGTTTGTTTCTTTAAACATTCCTATATGAAGGAAATTTATTTTAACCCGGAAGAAAAAAATTCAATTCTAAGCTCAATGTGATTACTGCTTACCGACAATAATGCTAGGACTTATACATGAAAATTAAATTTTTTGCGGTATCGTTATGCTTGTTAATGCCGTTGGCTGGTAATGCAACAGGCATTCCCTGTGCAGGGTGTTCTATTGGTGAGGTTCACGGTTCAGGAACACCTGTTATTGATGTTAACGCTGCTGCCAATGCTAAAGCTCTTCAAGAGTTACAGCTTAAACAGCTTGATGAAATGAATAAAATTCAACTCACTCTTGAGGTAAATAACAGTTTATTGAAGCAATTAATTGCATTGAAAGAAAACGAGCAATTGACTAAATCTAAATGAGAGGGCGATATGAAAAGATATCCAGCAGTAAATGGAAAATCCTTGCGTAGTGTCTATAAGAAGTTTTTGAAAGAAATCTCCTGTGTCGATGGTCATTTGCTTTTAGTAGGTGTCACAGGTTCAGGGAAAAGTGCTTTAGCTGAACGATATAATGAGCATATCAAAGCTGAATATTTTGATTTTCAATGCAAGGAAATATCAATTAAAGATGTTACCCGACTGTCTGAAATGAAAAATACAGTCTGCATTTTAGATGGCATTGTCTTCGACTCCAAAGAGAATAAAGAAGTATTGGATGTGCTGGTCAAATTGCTCAGGAAATCCAGATCAAGTGGATGTGTTTTTGTTGTTCTTTCACAAACACCTCCAGAGCCTAATATACAAGGCTTGTTTGAGGCAAAATTTATACTTTCCCGGCTTTATCCTGAATCTGGTGTTGGGCTGGAACGGCGGTATGATTTGATTTTTCCTGATTATCAATATGCAGCCAAAGGGAAAGGTGTCGGTTTAATTATACCGGATGTTATTAAATATGCCGATACCTTAGTTGTTCTTGATCCACACGCAGATGATTGGGAATTGAAAAATCATGACTAAGCAAAAATTAATTCCCTTACTCATATTCTTCACTGTCCTGTTTGTCGTTGCTGTCATTGGTGGTCAATACCTTGGCGGTTATGTGTTTCTGAAAATGACACATATTGATATGAGCTTTTTATCTTACGACACGCTGTATAAATACTACGAGCGATACAAAGGTATTCATGAATTTAAAAAATATCTGTTAGCCGGGGGAGCCGGTGCTGTTGCACCTTGTCTGATACCGCTGTTTCTTTTGATAGCTATCTTGGTTGGAATGCGGAAGAAAGAAGAGCTTTATGGTAGTGCCAGATTAGCGAATGACCGCGATTTAGCAAAAAGTAAACTTTTCCCGCTAAAAAACGAAATTGGGAAAGGTAAGCATCCTGAAGTTCTTATCGGGAAAATGGCAAAAGGACGCTATAAAGGTCAGTACCTGCGATTTTCTGGACAGCAGTTTGTTTATATTGCAGCGCCTACGCGCTCCGGTAAAGGGGTTGGGATCGTTATTCCTAACCTGCTTAATTACCGTGATAGCGTGACGGTACTTGATATCAAATTTGAGAACTTCCTTTTTACCGGGGGCTTTAGAAAATCAGTCGGCCAAGAGGTTTATTTGTTCTCTCCGGCGGGTTTCGGTTTTACTGATGAACAATTCGAAGCACTGAAAGAAACGGATAAGTGGAAGGCGTTACCTGAAGAAGAGAAATTATCTCAGATTGAGAGACAGAAGAACGGCGAACTGCTGCGTTCGCATCGATGGAACCCGCTAACCTACATCAACCGTAACCCCAATTTCCGCGATGCAGATATCAATATTATCGGGAAGATCCTCTTTCCTACTGGCGGCGGTGATAACGATGTGTGGAACGAGCTGGCCGCAAACCTGTTTCGTGGTCTGATTCTTTATATGCTGGATTGTGAAGACAGTGGGATGCCGGTCACAATGGCGCAATTGCTTTCTCTGACCTCTCCAGACGGTGGGTTGAACGCATGGATGCAATCAGAGATAGACATTGCGAAAAAGCGCAACAAACCACTCTCAGCGGCCTGTGTTGCTGAGTTTAACCGCTTTATGGCCGCGCCGGAAAAAACACAGGGTAGCATTCTTTCTAACCTGACTGCGCCTCTGGCCGTGTTTGGCGGTGCTGCATGTGCCGCCGCCACCAGTGGCGACGACTTTGATTTACGTGATGTTCGTAAACGCCGTATGTCAATCTATCTTGGTATCGATCCTACTCAGTTAGATACCTACTCAAAACTCATCAATTTGTTCTTTAGTTTGCTGATTAACGTTAATACAAAAACGTTACCAGAACAGGATAAATCGCTAAAGTATCAATGCTTGCTTGTTCTCGATGAATTTACGTCTATGGGGCGTGTGGGTATTATCCAGAAGTCTATTGCTTATACGGCGGGTTATAATATTCGCTATATGATTATTATTCAGACTCGCGGCCAGCTTGAAGATGATAAATTATATGGTAAAGAAGGTGCTCAGGCGTTAATAGATAACTGTGCGGTACAATTGATTTACCCACCTAAAGTTGTTGGCGATGAGGCTAAATTAGTTAGTGAAACTATCGGTAAGAAGACGGTTAAATCTAAATCTAAATCCAAATCACGCGCTAAAGGTGGAAGCACTACCGGCGATAATCAGTCAGATTTTGGCCGTGAAGTCATGTTGCCGCAAGAAGTAGTTGAACTTGGTCATGTTGAATATAAAGGCGTTGGCTTGCATGAAATTATCATCATGGAAAAAGTCAGACCTTTCATAGCGAACAAGATTATTTATTTTGATGAGCCAGAATTCAATGAAAGGAAGTTGTTTTCTGTCGCTAATCCGGTTGATATTCCTTTTATCAACCTTAAATTCTCCGGTTTCTCCCTCCCCAAACCTGAAAACGCTGAAATACCAAAATTAAAGGAGTCTGCTTAATCTGTCCATGATAACGCCGGGAATGCCACGATTTGTAATCTGACATTTTCGGGGTTGAACAACCGAAGGGCGTTAGCGTCCTTTAATCAATAAACACCACAGGATATTTGTATGAAAAAAACTGTTATTGCGGGGGCGCTGCTGTGCCTGACCGCCGGGTTCTCTGCACCTTCATTTGCTTCCGATCCGTGTGAAGTTGTTCTTTGTATGTATGGAAAATTCACCGGGCAGGGGGGCGGTAGCGACTGCAACTCTGCAATTAGTGAATACTTCGGTATTAAGGTTTTTAAAAAAGGAGTTTTCAGACCGGATAAAACGGCGACAAAAAGGCTAAACCTTCTTAATTCTTGTCCTACAGCCGATCCCTCGGCGGTTAAATCAATAAATAACATGTTCGGAAGAAAAATGTTCGGCTAATGGTGTCCGGGAGGGAGGATGTATCAGAAGCTAATAATTAAATTATCGCAAATTAAAATTCGAGTCCTGCATATCGTACTGTTCTGTTTGGTTATTGATGCGGCTTTAGTATCAACAATAACTTATCTACTATTCTGGTGAAATTATGAAAATGAAGACTAAGCCATTGCTTTTAGCCGTGGCTGTTTCCCTTGCTTTATCAAATTCAGCCTTGGCAACATATACCCAAAATGTAGCAGCAGGTGATACGGTGTCAAATGAAGTCGTAGATCCGACCTCGCAGCCCGGTAATAATCAGGATGTTTATGGCACTGCGGTCGATACCACTATCGAAAGCGGTGCCTATCAAACCGTTAAAGATGGTGGTGTTGCAAAAGGGTCTGTTGTTCAGGGAGGGCAAACAGTTAATAAGGGTGGTGTTGCTGAAAACTCTAAAGTCGAAAGCACTGGTACGCTTTTTCTTTCTGGCAAGGCATACAATACGGAAGTGTCCGGTTATCTCCAAAGTATGGGGGGAGGTGAAGATTATAATACTGTTATTAAATCGGGAGGAACATTTAGAATTGCAGGATCGGATACGGATGTAACTAAGAGCTTTGATGCAACCATTGAAAATGGTGCAAGTGTTCTTGTTGCCCGTAATGCCGAATTAAATAATTGGGACATAAGCGGGGATGTAACAGTCTATCGGGATATTTACGATAATAACACTGATTTTCCTGTCTTCAATGATGCCACCGTTAATAACGGTGGTTATGTTCAGTTAGACTACGGTTCTCAGATGCTCAATACCACTATTAATGGTGGGCGAGTTGATGTTGGTTCAACCAATAACAGCCTGTACAGTACGGTGACAGATACCATTGTTAATAATGGCGATCTAAACGTGCAAAAAAATGGCATTGCGAATTCTACAACTCTGAATTCTGGGAAAATAAGCGTAGCATATGGTGGTGTTGCTAACACTCTATCTATGTCTGATGGAGATATACAAAATAATGGTGTAATAAACGATCTGACGGCTACCGGTGGCTCTATAGCGATAAACTCCGGCTCAAACGGAACTGTAGATCCTAGCACTGGTGGTATAGTTAACCGGGCTACTTTGAGTGGTAGTGCCATTATGGAGAATCGTTTTGGTATTGATACTGATACCACTGTGAATTCAGGTGGTGTTCTGGAAACAGGCTCGAACAGTGACAATGGATGGATTGATACTGCTATATCGAATAATGCCACCATTAATAGTGGGGGCTTACAGACCGTTGATAATGGTGGAACCAGCAATGGTTCCACTGTTAATACGGGCGGCTCATTAAAAGTTCAATACTTCCTCCATGACCAGTTATCCAGCGATACCGTAGGCTTACAATATGGTACAGCCAATAACACCGTAGTTTATGGAACTATGCAAAACAATGGCGGTATTGACAATGGTACTGTTGTTAAATCAGGTGGTGATTTCTTAGTGACGGGAAGTGTGGCCGATAATCAAAAGGCTATATCTAATAATGCGACTATTGAAAATGGTGCAAAGGTTTCAATTAATGAAAATGCACAGGCCAATGGTTGGATTATAAATGGTGGTTCTGCGGATTACGTCTATCTGCAAACTGATTCGTCGGTAATCAATGATAGTACGGTAAACAGTGGCAATTTGTGGATCAAGAAAGGCACAGCCACCAATACTGTACTTAACAGCGGCCAGATGGTGAATGTCGATGGTGAGGATATTAACACTGTCGTTAATGGCGGGACGTACTATCTCGGTGGCGTTGATGCTGCCACATCTTCAAATCTGACAGTTAATAGCGGCGCTTACGCGAATATCAATTCTGGTACGGTTACTGATGCCACGATCAACGGCACGATGTTTGTTAATCCAAACACTTCCGCACTTGACACGACTTCTACACTTCAGGGGAATGTATCGGTTAATGATGGCGGTAAACTAACGCTAATCACCGGCGTTAACACTCAAAATGCTGATGTCACCCTGACGGGTTCCGGGGGTTTGTATTTAGCCAGCAATGCGGCGACCACCGGCACCTATGATTTCGCATTAGGTGCTATGACAATGAATGGCGGCAACGTTTACTTCGATCAGGTAGGCGGTGGGGGTTCACAGATTGGCTATTCGTCTCTGACGCTGGATAGTCTGGATGGCTCCGGTTCATTTTATATGAATACGAATTTAGCCAGTTTGCAGGGCGATTTTCTGACGGTTAAGGGACAGGCCAACGGCGATTTTGATGTTTATATCGCTGACACCGGCGTTAGCCCAACCTCAGATTCCAGTTTACAGATTATCCAAACTGGAGGGGGAAGTGCAGACTTCACCCTCGCCAATAATGGTCATGTTGTTGATGTTGGTACTTACCAATATTATTTGGTCGCTGATGGTAAAGGAGGATGGGCGCTGTCTCCACAAGCGAAGCCTGAACCTACCCCCGATCCTGATCCAGAACCAACACCGGAACCTACACCTGATCCAGAACCGACACCAGAGCCAACACCTGAACCGGAACCAACGCCAGAACCTACACCTAACCCGCCTCCAGTTGCACCGACAATTACCCCAAGCACCGCAGCCGTTCTGTCTATGGCAACGGTCGATCCTTTGATATTTCAGGCTGAGCTTAGTTCTGTTCGTAGCCGTCTGGATCAGGTGCGTTCGTTTTCGCACGATACCAATGTGTGGGGTCATTACACGGCCAATCGCTATAACGTAGGCGATTCTGCCGGTGCAGGTTACGGAATGCACGTAAATGGTGTGACGATTGGCGCGGATAAATCCAGAGAGTCCGATAACGGCGTTACTACTCAGGGTCTTTTCTTCTCTTACAGTCATTCTGATGTGGATTTTGACCGTGGCGGTGATGGTAACGTTGATTCCTATTCAGTCGGGGCTTATGCGAGCTACCTGCATAACTCAGGATTCTATCTTGACGGCGTTCTGAAGGTTAACCGCTTTGGTAATGATGTTAACGGCCAAATGACCAGCGGCGCGGCGGCAAACGGTTATTACAATACAACCGGCATTGGCGCAAATCTTCAGGGTGGAAAGTATTTCTACTTTGGTGATTCTTATATCGCGCCGTATGCGTCTGTAACGGGCTTTACCAGCAATACCAGTGATTACACCCTATCTAATGGCATGAAGGCGCATGTAGGCTCTCAGCGGTCAGTTATCGGTGAAACCGGGGTAAATCTGGGGCATAAATTCATTGTTAAGGGGGCGCAGGTTCAACCCTATATCAAACTGGCCGTTACTCAGGAATTCATTGACGATAACGCAGTTAAAGTTAATGACGACCATTTCACCAATGATTTAAGCGGTACTCGCGGCGTATACCAGCTTGGTGTTAACGCGAAAGTTACTGACCGGATCACTGTTCATGCCGATGCAAGCTATTCAGAAGGTAGCCATGTTGAAGCGCCGTGGACGGCTAATTTAGGTGCGTCTTGGTCTTTCTGAGGTATTAATAACAATAACGGCAGAGTGAATCCTGCCGTTATATAACTTTCTTATTTTGTGAAAAGCTAGCGTTAATCTATTCATGATTTTTTCTTATAACTTTAAAGGATATTACGATGAGACTATTTATTGCAGAAAAACCATCATTAGCAAAAGCCATTTTTGAAGGTCTTGGTGGTAATCCTGATACTGAAAAACAGAACGGTTATTTTCAACATGGTAATGACGCTGTTACTTGGTGTTTTGGTCACATGCTCGAACTGTATGACCCTGAAGATTATGATGAAAAATATAAAAAATGGCAATTCAGTGATTTGCCGATTAAAACCACCTTTCCGCCAACGTATAAAATAAAAGCTGATTCAAAGGCTCAGACAAACATTATTCTTTCATTGATTAAACAGGCTGACAGTATTGTTCATGCTGGCGACCCGGATGAAGAAGGCTGCTTACTTGTTGATGAAATATTAGTTTATGCCGGTAATCGAAAACCTGTCGAACGTCTGTTGGTTTCTGACCTAAACCTTGCCCCGGTGCAAAAGTCGTTGGCGAATATGCAGCTTTTGAAACCGGGCGATAAGTTCAGTGGCATGACCAAGAGCGCCCTGTCGCGCTCGCTGCTTGATCAGACTTTTGGCTACAACATGACACGTGGAAGTACACTTAAAGGCCGTGAGAAGGGGTATGACGGTGTTCTTAATGTTGGCCGTGTACAAAGTGCTGTCCTTGGGCTGGTTAACATGCGAACTCTGGCAAACCAGAACCATACAGAGAGTTTTTATTATGACGTCTCCGCTAATCTTGAAATCGGCGGCAAGCAGGTAAAAGCGAAATACCAGACAACTGACAGCGATCAGGTTGACGAAAAGAAACGACTGATTTCAGAAGCGCAAGCTAAACACATAACTGAACGTATTACCGGCAAGGATGCCGTGGTGACAATTGCCACTACTAAACCGGAAAATACAAAGCCGCCGTTACCGCTTAACCTGTCAACGTTACAGCAAATTTGTGCAAAACGTTATGGATATAAAGCAGCTCGAACGCTTGAAATTATGCAAGCACTATATGAAACACATAAGCTATTAACATATCCACGTACTGATAACCGATTTTTATCTGATGAGCATTATTATCAGGTTGGAGATATTTCGAAAGCTATTCTTGATACTATGCCAGAATTAGCTACAGCAACTGGCGGCATGAATAAAGAACTGAAACATAAAGCATTCGATGCCAGTAAAATTGAAGCGCACCACGCTATTGTTCCGACAACAAAAAATGGTGCAGGAATTAAGCTGACTGAAGAAGAAAAAAATGTTTATCGGTTAGTTGCTGTTCATTATATCGGTCTGTTTTACGAAGATGCGATTCGGGATAAAACCAAAATTCATTTTGATATAAAAGGTGACACGTTCACCGCAACACAAAGCGTACTTGTCCAGAAAGGTTGGGAGACTTTGGGCAAAGATAGCGATGACGATGATGCCAGTGATGATACAGAACAAACAGGTTTTGATCTGTCTACATTGAAATTCAGTGACAGCGGTCTGTGTAAATCGGGCAGCGTTGACAAGAAAAAAACGACCCCGCCTAAGTATTTTACGGAATCGACATTGTTAGCAGCGATGACTCGCGCTGCTAAATTTATAGATGATCCTGAGCTGAGAAAGGCGCTGGAAGCGAAGGATAAAGATAGTACGGATCAAGGGAGTATCGGTACTGAGGCAACACGCGCCGGTATTTTGGAAAAACTTGCGGCTAATGCCGGATTAATCTCTATCGAAAAAGAGAAAGGATACTCAGAATTGGTCTGGAAGACCACCAAGCAGGGGCAGGAATTTTGTGCAGCACTACCAAAAGAAGTAATCCAACCTGATATTTCAGCCCGATGGGCTGAGAAACAGGCGCAAATAAAAGCAGGCACGTTAACAATTGAGGCATTCATTCAGGAAAATGAAATCTATATCAGCGGGTTAATCGATAACTTAGCTAAAAATGGAATAAATATTTCCTCGAATGCTGCCAAGTGCCCGGTTTGCAATAAAGGTTTCTTACGTAAGAGAAAGGGGCAAAAAGGCGATTTTTGGGGATGTACCTGTTATCCAGAATGTAAAACAACGTTCCCGGATAAAAATGGGAAGCCGGTTACTGAAAAACAACAGGAAGGAGTTGCAACTCGTTTGAGTGTCGCCTGTCCGTCCTGTAGCAAAGAAATTATTATCAACCCGAAGGGATTTTTCTGTACCGGTTGTGAATTTAAAATATGGAAGACACTGGCAGGAAAAGTCCTGACAGACAAGCAAGCTGAAACAATAATATCCAAAGGTGTTAGTGGTGAAATTAAAGGCTTTACCAGTACAAAAACAAATAAGGAGTTTTCAGCAAAAGTAAAACTGGAAGACAAAAATACCGGAAAATTAGTTTTTGAATTTTTACCGAAAAAAGCTTAGTATTAAATCTGCGTTGCTTGAGACACTTCTATCAACCAGGGGTGGTTTGTTAAAATGAGTTTCTTGTGACGCTTCTATTCATAAAAAAAGGCAGTGCTCCGGCACTGCCTTTTTTTATCTATCAGGATGGAAAATATGCTTACCAAATCCCCTCTGTCTGTTCATAAAAAAACGCTCACCATTAATGATCTGATGAACACTCTGTCTGAACTAAAAGTAAAACGAATCGTGAGAACAGAGGAAAATGATAAAACGTTTAGTGTCATTTTATGCGGGATGTTCAAGATTAATAAAAACAAATCTAACAATAAAATATCCACATTCAAATTGATGTATAAAAACTCATGGGTGTGGCGTAAAACAAATAAAATCCCACTCTCACTTCCTATATTTTACCAACCATCAACCTCACCGATTTCGAAAGAGTGGATGGTGAAATCGATAAAGCACATTGTAAGCACGCTGGTGAAACAAGATATTGAGTTATCTGGCGGCATTAACGTAATTCTTAACAAAAAGAAAAAATTAACCGGTTCATACATTAATAATTACCCTATGTACACTGATGAGCATGAACGAGAATGGATGTTGAAAAATTCTGAACGAAGAGAATATACATTAAATAAAGAAGGTATGTACATTTCCGAATTCGGATTTGTCAAATATGAACAGCACAATACAAATCATCAGGGAATAGTTGATGCGGTTATACAAAGAATTCCCTACATAACAGATAATGATTATTCAAATGCGATGAAATCATTCAACCTTGCTATACGCAAAATTATTGATCCAAATGTTTTATCCAATTACATCAGCATTAAGTGTTATTCATTCTCACACAACACAGATGTTAGTAATTTGATACATACACATAGCGTCTTCGGTATTACTCTTGAGCACTACCTTCATTTCTGTGAGTTGCCTTATTCAACAATTGATAGCCGCTTAAACAAGCTAGCCCCATTCTTCAATATCATTGAATACCCGATTTTTGAGCTATTAAGAAATGAAGCAGGGTTTAATCTCGATAAAACCAAAACCTTATCCACGCTAATTAACATAAAATGCCTCAGTATTAAAGATTTAAAATTTCTTCGGAACGCACCGAAGGCGTATTCTCACTTCATCTATGGTTTGATAAATAACATAAAGAGAGGACGTAATCAACCACTTGCTAATTATATCAATTTAGCTATGAAGATCTTCAGACTAAATGAAACCACTCACTACCCGACAAACATAGTTTTAAAAGTGACTGTTGATGCGCTAAGCTTTATACGACGACACGAACGGTTGGGAAGGCGAGATGCTAATACCGAAATCGAAAATTATATCAACAACATGATGATGGTAATTACACGCTGGTTTGAATATCACTCGCAACTCTATAAAAATATCGGATATAGGAAAAACCTCCGACGCTGGCATGAGGAAGTCAATTATCTGCATCACGCATTAGACTGGTTCGATACGAATGATGTCATTTTGAGGAAAAATCAATTGTGGCCGTCATATCACCGACTCGCTGAGGAATGGACACATCGTTATCATGATAATGATTATTATGATTATAGGATTTCTGAAACTTGGACTGGTCTAAATATTGAATGGGAGAGCTATCTGGCGAAAAAGGAAAATCTGAAAATCAGGGAAATCACCACGTTTACCGATTTAAAAAATGAGGGGCGGGAAATGGAACACTGCGTTGCATCATACGCTTCATGGTGCAGCAGTGGACAATACAGAGTCCTATCGCTTTATCTCGGTGAAGAACGGGCCACGATGGGGCTTATGCGAAAAGAGAATTCAATGCTTTTCATTCTCGAACAGATCAGAGGTACGAATAACAGTCCGGTAAGTCCTGAGATGGAAAAAGCGGGTAAGCAGGCTATCAAGCTGATTAATCAGCATATTTCAGATAAATGATGCTTTACGCATATTCCTTCACGCTAAAGCTGGTATCAACAAAGTTGACACTGTAGTAGTCGAGTGCTAATGTATCATCATTGTTGATACTAAGAGGGTTGAGCAATGGCACAAGTTGTGGTTAAAAAATGGGGCAATAGCCCTTCAGTACGTCTCCCTGTTGCGATTATGCAAGCGGCTTCACTGAACGTCGATGATACCGTTGATATAGCGGTAGAAGATGGCCGGATTGTAATTGTTCCTGTCAAAGCTAAAGAGTATTCACTTGATACCCTTTTAGCAGGCATTACGCCGGATAATATCCATGAAAAAGTGGATTTTGGCGCTCCTGTTGGCAAGGAGTTGCTCTGATGGTTTCTCGTTTTGTTCCAGATACTGGTGATGTTATCTGGATTGATTTTGATCCCGTGGCTGGACACGAACAAGGGGGGAAACGCCCTGCTGTTGTACTGAGTCCGTTTGCGTACAACAATAAAGTGGGGCTTTTGCTCTGCGTTCCCTGCACAACAAAGGTAAAAGATTATCCATTTGAAGTAGAACTGTCTGGTGAACGAGAAAGCGTTGCTCTGGCTGACCAAATAACATGCGTGGATTGGCGAGCCAGAAAGGTTACAAAAAAAGGCTCTGTTAATTCGGCTGAACTGGCGGATATAAAAGCTAAAGTTAAAGCTCTGATTGGGTAAATATGTATGTATTATGCTTATATAAAATAAGGTGGTTATTCAAAGGAGTCGAATGTGTTTTACAATAAAATATTAGCTTATTTTGGCGTTCCTGCAATTTTATTGATATTAATTGGTCTTATCCTTTTTATATACTCCATAGTTAAAAGGAAAGATACTTTATTTAATTATAGCGCCTTAAGTGTTGTTGTGGGATTTGCCATGACTTTAACTATCATAATAATCCCAAGTTATAACGATGAAGATGTATCTAATGGTTCCAACTGGTCTAAATGTAAAATTGTTGAAGAAAATGCCTTTAATGGATCATTTAGCGAGAATGTTAACAAGTTGAACTGTAATGGCACGGTTAAAAACATTTCGGTCAGCACCTATCAAAAATCTCTTTATGCCTTTGAGGAACAACAAACCAATGGAAAATAAATCCGAGAGAGTTACTAAGCTAGATGTTTCGAAAAGTTGTTTTTGGTTTTTGCTGATTTTAATGATATTTTTGTTGTATATACCGAATGGAAACAACTTCAACTATTTATCAACTCCTATGATAATTGGTAAGATTGTAAGTGGTTTATTTTTAATGTTTGTGGTCGCTTTTAACGGTGCCAGCTTCGTTTTTAAACTGTTAAGTTATCTTGAAAACAGAGAATGAAATGGAGATAATTCATAAACTGGCTTTCCAGACCATACTTATTCGAAGTCAGATCTCAGAGGCATTATGTTTATATGCTTCTGAATTCGGTTCTTCCGAAAGCATTCTTAATGCAGCAGAGCGTTCCTCGGATGTTATAGAGCACATTGCACAATATGCTCTTGAAGGTGTTAATCATGACATGCAAGCCAACCTATTGGTACAAGACTTAACTACTGCATTGTTTCTTATTTCTGAGTTTGAGCGTGAATTAAAGCAATCCCGCAAAAACGTACCGAATGCCAATGATATTAATGTGCTTATCTCTGAAATAAGAGAATTATTTAAGATTGCGTTAAAACAGGACGCATGGAAGTGAATATGAACAAAACAGATTGGTTAATGAGATTGCGCAGATGTTCTTGTCTGGAAACTTTGGAAAAAGTGATCGAGCACAATAGATATAACCTTGCCGACAGTGAAATGGAAGCTTTTAACTCTGCGGCTGATCACCGACTCGCTGAACTGACTATGAATAAACTGTATGATAAAATACCTGCTTCTGTATGGCAGCATGTTCGTTAATCTTTTTTTAAATCAAAAGGAACTGAGAAAAGGTGGTTAAAATGACTTATGAAGAACTGACCGAACAGGCCACGGTAAGTATTACTCAATTTATGGATCTGGCTAAATCTGCCGAGGATAAATTTTTGGCTGAACTATTCCGTAATGCTGCATGGGGTGCAACCATGTTATGGCGTGATTTAACAGGTAAGATGAAGCAAGATCCTGATTGTAAAGTATGGGATGCTATTAACCAGCAAGACGAAGTATTCGAAAAGCTGATCGACAGGCAATCTGTCCCGCTATTAAAAGATGAAGAATATTAGGAGTATTTATTATGTCAGGCGAAGGTATTAATACAGTGCGTATTAATGGTGAAGTAAAACACATTACAGAGTTAGATCCGGTGACACTCTGTCTTGAGTGGACTAAGTTAAAAAATGAAAACAAAGAACTTTATCGGTGCATAGATGAAGCTAATTCAGGATGGCGTGGGTTTATCCTTCGCCTGATGGGTGTTCGTCTTCCTGATGGAAAGACCCTTAGCATTCATGGCATAAATGCTAAAAATGAATCAATTTATCCTGAATGAATCACCGGGCTTATACAGACGTTATCCCCCGAAACTGTGGATAACGTCGCCTCCCTTCCTGCCGTTCCCCGCGCTTACCCCTCTCTTTTTTCCCTCTTGGCATTACAGCCAAATTCTAAAACCGCCCTAATGGCGGCTTCAGAATTTTATGCCATTTAATCACAGACCGTTTCTTGCTGTTTTTAGTTCCAGAAGATTAACTTTATCTATTTTCCCTTCATGTATCATGATGGTTAACTTTGCCGGATGTTTAAAGCGCATCTCACTAACTCTAAAAGTCCACAGCATTATTTTTAGTAGGTCTTGCTCATCAATTGTTTTGTGGCCTTTGATCCGCGTGAGTCCAGACCCAAATATAGGTACAGAGACACTTTTTTGAGCATAAACACGGTTTACTTTATCCCAAAAACTTATCAGAAACTCAAGATACTCAGGCATGGTGAGGTTTGCTTCATTTTTACTATTGAATTTAGATAGTGCCGTGATTAAAAAGTTATCTAAAACACAAATAGTACCAATCTCATACTTTTGCTTTTTACCATCTCTTCTTTCTTCATCTATGTCTTTTATTTCGTCTGCATCAAATTTATAATTTTTGATATGGTCGTCTAGTTCCGCTACAGTGCAAGGTAGGTGATCCGTAATGAATTTACCATTGAGGCTACTTGCGGCGATAATTCTATCGTCGACCTGAGTATCAAAGTATTCGTTGAACGCTATAGCTTTTAGCCCATCCTGAGCGAAAATGTCCCCGGTTTTAATGATGACAGTACTCTCATCAATAGTGAGTTTTATTTCCCTTAAGCTGTTTGCCCTGCGCCAAAGATAGATATAGACAAAAAATAAAATTACAACACATACAATTCCATACGCTACTTTTTTTTCCGTCGGTATGTCTACAAAATACAACGACCCACCAATCACACCAAAAATTATTGATGTGTAATCTTTAAATTCCTTAAAAACCTGTTTATCACAGAAACTAACCTTAGCCATTGTATATTCCTATTCCTATTCCTATCTGGAAATGAAGCGCCTTATAAGGCGCTTCATATATATTACGCTGTATATCTATAAACATCTGGAACTGTTTTAGTGCTCACCATAAATTTACTATCAGCGAGTGATTGCATAATGAGTGCTTTATTCATCGGTACATGTAGTGTAGGAACGGAATTCATAGAATCTCTGAAAACTGGGATTTTACCCCATAAATTTTGTATTTGTGGTTTTAGAATGTTATTGAGTAGCAAACTTTCTTTTGTATCATAGTCTGGATAGATAACAATTACCGGCAATCCTAATGTGTTAATTCCGTAATCAATTTCTTCTCTTAAGGCGCGAGAGTTTACCGTTCTCTCACTCAGAAAGAGGATAATATTTTTCGAATTCCTTAAACGTTGTCTGAGGCGAGGCATTAAAGTTTGTTCCCAATTACTCCCATCACGAACATTGTAAGTTGTGTCGTGTGAGTTAGTAAAAGGGAATCCGGCATCAGCCCCTTTCCACATTCTCAGTGTGTTGTAGTAAACAAAGTCTTTCGTAGCATGAGCACCCAGCGCACCTTCATGAAAAGGCTCAGCAACATAAAACGCACAGTAATTACCACTCATTCCTGTAATCCTCCTTCATTAAAAAAATTCGAGTGAAATTATACACCTCCTTGCAAGTGAGAACCGCTCACTAAATCCACAAAATAAGCAATGTTTATCAATGCTGTGCAGTTTGTTTATACCTTGGCATTACAGCCAGAAGCCCAATTCCCCCCGTCCTGCCCCTCAACACTACATCTAGTGGCTTTCTCAGCTGCGACCGATACCACATATAGTATTTTCCCCCTTCAGTGCCATACCCTGCATCGATGCCGGTTAACACCGGCAGCGTTATGAAGTTTGTTCTTTACGCACATTCCGTAAAAAGCCAAGATAAGATGCACCGCCAGCCGCCCCGGATCGCCACATTATTCTGGTCGTCCTGATGGTGGGGGTTTGCGACAATAGACGAACCGGTGAACAGCTCCCCGGATATTGATGAACGGGCGGCGTATTTTTGTACAGGTGCGGAGAATGAAAAATTGAGCCTGATACCCCACGAACTGAGCCAGATTTCACGTAGCGCGATCATGCCGCTGCGCTTCAGCTATGAACAGGCGCTGCGGTTGCGGCAAATGGTCATGGCCGCCGATCTGGATTTGCCCCGGTATCTGCTCGCGCCGGAAGTGGCCGCACTGCTGGCCTACGTCCCGGACATGCACCAACGGTTTTTGATTGATACGCTGTGGAACACCGGCGCGAGAATTAATGAGGCGCTGGCGATCACTCCAAGCGATTTTGTCTTTAACGAGCTGATGCCGTTTGTCCGGGTGATCACGCTGAAGCAACGGCAAGCCGTCAAGCGGCCACGTAAGGACGTGGTGCCGGGGCGCAGCCCCGGACGGCCAAAGAAGGATGCACCGCCGCCGTTCCGGCCTGTGTCACTCCCGGATGCGGCCTATGCACAACGGGCGCAGGAGTATTTTGCGACCTTCAAATGTAAACGCTATGAGCCGGTGTGGCAGGTCAGTGATGAGACGGTGCGCAACTGGATCAGGGCGGCGGTGGTTCGGGCAAGGCGTGACGGCGTAACGTTTTCAATTCAGCCAATCACACCGCGCACGTTCCGGCATTCCTACGCTATGCACCTGCTGTTTAACTGCGTCGAGCTGAAGCAGGTACAGGCGCTAATGGGACATAAGCGGATAGAGAACACGGAGATTTATACGAAGGTGTTTGCGTTCGACCTGACACCGGCGCTGGGCGTGGCGTTCTCGATGCAGAAGGACGATGCGCTGGCAATACTACGGTCTACGAAAGATATATAACAATATATAACGTTGATGTTTTAAGGGCGTAAAAAAACCCGACTGGTGATCGGGTTCTTTTACTATCCGGCTCTGAGTTGGTTGCTCTGACCGGAGTGAGACAGCAATCAGCTAACACCATAATATTATGACACTTGACACAGGCTGTCTAGTGCCGGTTGACACAGGCTGTCAACTGACTGAATTACTGCATGAATCTTGCGGATAGTACCTGTATACTTCAGGCGTTAGTTCTGTTGTCTTCGCTTCAGTTTCACAGGCGTGAACAAATTCAAGTCCTGGCCGGATCACAGGTGGTGCTGGTTTCGGTGCTCTGGCTGGAGTGAGACAGCAATCTGCTAACAAACCGAGAGCAGCCGTGGTGACAGGCAGTGTAGGAGTAAATCACGGTGTCCTTACTCCCATAATGGGAAAACGCATGTCAGCTTTTTTAGATAAAGCTATCATGGTTCTGAAAGCACTCACTGTGCTGCTGGAACTGATTCGCCAGTTCATCGATTGATGACGGTGAAAACGTAACTAAGGGGGCGGGCTAACCACTCGCTCCCTTTAATAAATTACCACTCCCCTTTCTGTTCTTCCTTTTCTCAAATTCAACGTAGCGCACAATGCTATATAATATTATATAAAATATGTTGTGCGGACTTCCTCTCTTTGGTATTGTGATTTGTATTGTACAATACAAAATCATGAGCAAGGTGAGCAGTACAAAATGAATACGACTAAGAAACCGGCCATCAAAGCTTACTCTGAGCTTCAGCAGGCTTACGATTACTTCAATAACGTTCTGTTCAATCAGGAGCTGCCCGACCTTCTACTCACGCTTCAGCGTGGGAGAAATACGTTTGGTTACTTTGCCCCGGAGCGGTTCACCGGCGAATCTAATATTTCCGAACTGGCGATGAACCCGGACTACTTCGGAGGGCGTTCTCTTGCTGATACATTGTCAACGCTGGTTCATGAGATGGTACACGTTTGGCAGCACTACACCCCGGCCAAAAAATGCAGGGGCGGTTATCATGATCGCGTGTGGGGCAAAAAGATGGAGGAAATTGGGCTGATGCCTTCGAATACCGGCTTGCCGGGAGGGAAGAAAACCGGGCAGCAAATGACGCACTACATTATTCGCGGTGGGCGCTTTCAAACTGCCGTCTATGAGCTGCTTAAAAACGGATTCTCGATCTCTTGGTATGACCGCTGGAGCAGTGAGGCGCTTATCACCTCAAAGGCCAATAGCGATATCCTTGATGATTGGTTGCGTGTCACTGATAAAGATGATTCTGAGCTGATTAACAAGCTAACCCTCACCGTCAGTAAAAGTAACCCTGATATCGAGGATAACCCGGACGTGGACGGCACAGAACTGACAATCGACATCAGGCCACCAGTGAAAGGCACCGGCACAAGAGCAAAATTTAGCTGCCCGGATTGCGGCCTGAATGCTTGGGCGAAGCCTACAGCTAACTTGGTTTGTGGCGATTGTGATTTACCGTTGGTTTGCGATGAAGACTAAAGGGAAAGGTTCTATGGACAATAAATACAACGCAGAGATTACATTGGCGCGTTCATGGCGTTCAGATAATGGTTATGCCGGGAAAGGTGGCGTGGTGATCGTTTTCAACAATGAGGTCGCAGGGTGGTGCAACGAACTGCGTGATCCTCAGCACTGGATTGCTGGATGTGTGGCGATAGACGAGGAATCTAATTGCTGGATGGCTATTGCCGGTAATGACTATGACGGCGCTCTAATGTGGTTGCCACTACGGGAACCTGAATGCTGATTTGCGTTTGCTATCATTTTCGTTGCGACCGGCGAGCTGGCCAACGCAAAATTGATAGCAATGTAATCATTTGTTCCTTCTAAGTGATACCGTTTGCTATCAATGAGGTTTACATGAGTGTTCTAACCGTTCGTACCACACCTGAGCAGGATGCAATAATTGCTGACGTTGGCAGGCGTATTGGCAAAAAACAAGCCACCAAAATATTGCTGGAAGCTGTGGAAATGTACATCAAGCATGAGCATGAAATCACCGAGTTAATCAATGCTCTGAATGACACCCAATGTCAGCGCGATCGTTACATAAAAGCTATTCAATCCTATCAAGAAGCCCATGCCGGTTTGATGGCCTTCACACCTGAGTAATTCAGGTTTTGATATACTTTAGTTACAACATACATTTATGTTGTTCAGTACCATTCCCTCAACCCCCTCTGCTCATACGGTCTGCACTAAAGCAGATCATCGACTTTCGGTTTTTAAATAGTATATAAGGTTATATATGATTCATGTTGACGCTCATCATTTAATCCTATATATTGTTATATATCGTTAATTGAGGGGTTAACAAATGTCTGGCAAAATCGGTGTTTTTGGTAGTGATAAAGGCGGCGTTGGCAAGACTACGGAACTGGTGAGTTCTGCCGTGGCTCTGGCTATTTTGACTAAGAAGAAAGTTGGCATTATTGAAGCCGACTCTCAACGGAGCGCGAAAAAGTGGATTGATCGCCGTAGAGAGGCGGGGATTCTTCCTGAAATCTTCTTTAAAGAAGCCTATGGCAGAGATCTGGAAAAAGTAGCCAAGAAAATGGCTCAGGACTGCGATTATGTACTCATTGATACCGCTGGCCGGGACAGTGTGGAACAGCGCATTTCGTTAACCTTTGCAGATATCTTCCTTTCGTTTATTCAGCCTTCTCAGGTCGATTTAGAAACCTTGGAAGAGCACACAATCAAAGTGCGAGAGGGCTGGAAGTTGAACCCTAACATGCGCGTTCTGCACGTTTTAAACCGATGTCCAACACATCTGGCAGATACCGATGCTCAAGATACTTACGAAATGCTTACCAGCGATCCTGATTGGTGGCTTCCGGTTGCAAGGCAACGTATCTATGACAGAAAGGCACATCGTAGAGCTTTCGCTGAAGCAATGGGCGTTCATGAAGGTTCCGACAATAAAGCGAAAGGCGAATTAGAATTACTACTGAAAGAGGCAGGTTTTTATGGTTAAGGCAATCAAAAAAATTAAGACAGACACGAACACGCCGGTTAGTGCTCAGTCGTTTGTACAGCAGGTAAAAACCGTACCTAACTCTCAAAGTAAGTTAACCCGGAAAATCCTGCTTAACTGCACTGAAGAAGAATCAGAAATGATTAACACCCTTATGTCTGATGGTGAAGTGTTTGAGCGTTATACCCAAACCAACGTTCTGAGAGCTGGCATTAGAGCACTACTGATGATGCCAGAAGAAGAAAGGATGCAGCTATTAGACCAAGTTACAGTGAGCGCCCCCAAGGCGGGAAGAAGACGATAAAAAACATATATAATATTATATATGAAGGGCTATCCTAAGATAGCCCTTTTACTTTTAGAATGCTTCTGATTCGCCATAGAGCCTTTCAAACTCGCTGGTGTAAGCTTCGGCAAGTTTTGGGGCGTTCTTCAGTAGAATTACGTTTTCAGCGTTATGGTAAGCAGCATTGGCCGTGTAGTTGAAAGAACCGGTCTGTACGCTGGCAGCGTCTATCACCATGAATTTATCGTGCATTTGGCTATATTTGCCGTTAACCCGGATAGCTACCCCCTCCTTCTTCAGAAGGGGCGTGATGGAATAACGTTCAAACGCCTGTGATTTATCAGCCACAACCCGCACCTGTACGCCTCTATGAGCGGCCTGAATCAATGCCTGAGCTATCGGTTTGCTCGTAAAAGAAAATGCAGCAACGTCTATCGAGGATTTTGCGCCCCGGATAGCCGATAAAACGATGTCAGATGCCCTTCCCCCCGGAGAAAAGCCAACCACTGGAGCATTAATGGTGGAGTCGGCCAACACCGCTACAGGCTGCTGGATTCCTCCTGATATGATCCGTTGCGTGTAGTGGCCGCCGTTGAACATCTCGATGATGGCAACAGCGGCGACAAACAGCACCGGCAATTTAGCAAAAGCCGGGATTTTCATGATTACATTTCCATCCCTTTATCTTTCTGTTGCTCTTTCTGACTAGATGCCTGATTTTTGGCTTCCAGCTCAGCCTTAACGCTGTTACCTTCATGATCAATAACGTCGTCAAGCGCCCTTCCTTTCCCTGTCTCATCGATAACACCGCTCGCCAGCTCCTCACGACTGAACTGCTTCAGATAAGCATTTTTCGAGAGCGCATCAATCACTTCAGGTTGTTGCTTAATCACATCGGCGGCTGGTTTCCCATCAATGGACATAACAAACTTGTTGCCCTCACCGGTATAGCTATATTCGATTACCAGTGGTGATTTTTCTGATGTAGGATCATTCATCGCTTTGCTGGTCGGAATATCTTCAGATGCTTCATTAATCAACATCTTATCCAACATTTTACTGTCAATGTGTGTGCCAGAAGGGATTCCAACCTCAATCAAATCATCATGAGTGGAAGTGAGTTCCGAAAAATCCTTACCAGTGATGTGCTCTAATTGCTTCTCGGAAACTTTTATATTTGCAATGAGTTCTGGCCGCCCTCCTGTTTCTTCATTAATCAAAGCAACGTTGTACTTCCCTGTGCCATCAGGGATCACTTCAGCACTTGTCACCATTTGTCCGTCATAAGTGCTGAATTTTTCCCGCCCGATCTCGTAATAAGCCTCAATTTCTGAAATTCCTTTTTCAACAACTCGTGCATTCAAAATTTGTTGCGCTTCATTTTCAACAGCGTCAATTTGTTGATCTGACAGCGGGGAATCTTGTTGACCGTACATTTCTTTAGCAACAGACTGTTTTATTTCCGCATATGCTAATTCACGTTCCTCATCTAATAAGAAGGCTTCCTGTTCAAGATCTGGCTCAGCTTCCGTAACTTCGTTCTCGGCGCTGGCCGGGGTCACTTCCGTAGCTTCGCTCTCGGCGCTGGCCGGGGTCGCTTCCGTAGCTTCGCTCTCGGCGCTGGCCGGGGTCGCTTCCGTAGCTTCGTTCTCAGCATTGGCCGGGGAAGATTCTTCAGAAGAAGCGGCTGGTTGCTGCTCAGCCATATTGGCTTTAGCAATTGTAAGCTCTTCAGGTGCCACTGAATTTTCAGGACTATCTTTCTCAGTTTCCTTTTGCGCTGCCAGCTCGGCTTTCATCTGCACTAACATTTCCTGATATTTTTCAGGTTTCAGGATAATGTTTAATCCCTTCTCGGCTGCAACCTCTACAACCATTTTTTTAAATTGGTCATTTCCGGTCAACTTCAGTTCGTTACCATATTTGGCAGTAGCAACCTCTAAGCCAAGAGCAATTTTTTCTTTCTCAATTTCTTTGCGATTAAAAATTATTCTATCCCCTCGATCTTCAAAGACCAAAGAGCCATCTTTCTGTGATTTATAATGCACAATACCTTTAGATTTCTTCGAGGCTACGAGATCGTTCATACGAAGCTTTTCAGCTTTTTCCTTTAGGAACTTATCTTCTTTCTCGATGTTTTTAATATTGTCTTCAATATTAATTTGCATATCACCTTTGACGATAGAGTTTTCTTCCTCTTTCCAAGGGATATGTTTTTTTAAAGAATCTGCAATGCCCATATTTTCACCTTTTGAATGTATATAGTCATTGTATTTTTCTGCTTCTGGACGGCGATATATAGCCGAAATTGTATTCTGAGTACGTTCCCTATACTCTTTAATTAACTCATCTCTTTTTAAACGCTCAACTAAAAGCATAGATAAAGCGGCTTTACGATCAAGGGGCGTTTTTATTGTCTCATAAATTCTTGAGCGGTCGTACTGGTATTCTTTAAAGGAATTAGATTTTAACGAGCTAATCGTAGCTCTCAATTCTGAGCGCATTGATTTAATTTCCTCGTTGAATCTAGGGCGATATTCCTTAGTATATAATTTCCACTGTTCAGGGTCATACTTAACTTTGTCATGAACAGGTTGTTGCTCTTTCTGTTCCTGATAACATTTATTCAAAATCTCTTTAGCCTCTGACCACGGCATGTTCATATGCTTAGTGAGAAAGTCTGAAACATTGAGATTTAGCTTACCTGCACCTATTCTAGCACTCCCATCCTTAGCAAATGAAATAGAGTGGTTATCAGGATTAAGCCCATGAGAAACGCTCAAACTATTAAGTAGCCTTGCTGGTTCAAGGTTCTTCCTGATATCAGAAAAGTGACTTCTTTCAGAATTAGCTATATTCGCCTCAATTTCCTTTCGGTAAACTTGAGACTCAAGATTAGCAGTATTTAATCCTCCTGTTCGCTGGTCATTGTCAAACCGTCGCAGTTCAGGACGTTGATGTTTTTCTTGCCGTCTGTTTGCCATATCACTGACTTCATGATCAGGCAAAACACGTTCAGTTTGCTCGGATGCGTATTCTTTTCCTCGGACTCCGTAAACCACATTGCGTTCGGGCATACTTGGCAAGCCGTGGGAATAACGGGATATATTTGCTCTTGTAACTCGGTTAATACTGGACTGGTTATTTCTTTCCCGTCCTCCCGATTTTTGAAGGTGTTTATTTCTGTATCGCTGTTCATAAGCTACCTCTCTGCTGTTTAATAATTCGCGTTTTTCCTCATTAGAAGATAACCGATATGTCTCACGAAATTTAGGCGTTGCATTAGCAACAAACTTAATTTCTCGACTGGCAACACTTTGCCATGTCTCCAGACGGGTTTCTATTTGCTTGGGTGTAGGTTTATCTAACTTCAATTCCCTACGTTCAATATATTCTTTAGAAAATACTGGTGATTTTAAATTGGTGAATTTTTTATCATCACCAATTTTAACAGCTATATACTCGTTGGGTTTACCAGCATTTCGAGTGACTACCTGCCCATACTTCTCAACTACAGATTTAAATTCATCCATAGAAGTAATATTTTCACTTTGCACTTTATAAAGAATATCTTTTTTAACATTACCTTGCTTTTCGTTGAAAAAATCACCTTTTATTCTAGAAACAATTTCAGACTGATGATCATCAGTCTGTCTTACAAAGTCTTTAGGGGATTCAAGATTATATTTACTGTTAATTTTCTCTTGAATAGCCTCAAAATATTTTACATTTTTATCATAAAGTCCGACAGGGTTTAGAGAATTACCAGTAAGTAAATTAGTCTTAGGAATTACTAAATGGATGTGAGGCTTTCTATCAACCATTTCACCAGTTTTACGGTCTTGTATAGCTTTTATTTTTGGTAAATGAGCTTCAGCATAAAAATTAAATTCATCATCTTTGTAAGCGGTTAAAAGCATAGATTTGTAATCTTCCACAACTGCCTTTAACGTTTCCTCTGCAACAAAATCCTCTCGAAAAGAAAGAGTGATATGAAGGTAGCGATCTTGTCCTTTATCCTCAATTGAATTAATAATGTCGTTAGTTAATGATAAATCACCCTCTATAACCTGACGGTTATCTAACTCATCGCGAGTAAAATCCCGACCATTTTTCATGCCGCTTTCAAGGTATTCTGCAATACCTGAGTTTCCACCACTAACCCTTGCCAGCATCTAAACCTCCTTTTAATAACTCGCGAATATCAATAAGAGCATTTAAAAGCTTCATGTATTGAAGTTGGGTAATAGTGCCAGACAACACTGATTTATTTATTTGCTTGGTCAACTGGTTTAAGTTATTGCTAGTTTTGTTATAATAAAATAAACATTTCTTATAATCAGGCGAGGCTTTCTCTTTAAGCACAAGGTCAAATTTGTGCTCAAGAAAAATTGTCCTGAAGAATTCAGAACGTGACATTGTGCTTTTATCCAAAAGCATAGCATATGGCCTGAACTCTTCTTCAGTTAACCGGAATGAAATCACTGTGCTTTTGTTTGGTTTCATCTGTAAGACTCGTAGAGGCTAATGTTTTGGGTTTCAAAGGGGCACCCTTTGGCACGCGATTATACTAGCCCCGGAGGGGCGTGTATACATCGATAACGTGCCTATGTTTTGGCTATTGATTTAACTGGGTAGCAAGAGGATAGCGTTAAAAGACCATAGTGAAACCATAACGAAAGCAATTAGATATCATCTGGATAGCATATAGGTAGCAGATAGATAGCTATTTGATAGCAAAAAAGACGTGACAAACTAAAAAATGTGTTTATCATGGGTTTTCATAACAGAACGGTGAGGATCATGACAAAAGAAGAGCTTTTCGAAATGATGAAACCATTGGCTGAATCAATGCGTAACAGCTTGGCAAGCAAGCAACATGCCTTCAATTCACATAGAGCAGCTATTGATACATGTAAAGCAAATGGTATCAGCAATCAGCTCATAACAGATGCAATCAATAGTCATCTGGATGATGTAGAGAAAATTACGTTAACGTACTTTAAAAACTTATTGGTACGTTCAAACAAAAACGGCCAAAGAACCAAAGATAAAGTTAGTGTGCCACAAACATCACAACTTCAAGTAAGAGATAAGAATGAATCCGCTCCTAAAGAGATTAACTCATATCAAGATAGTGATACACTGTCTGCATACATGAAGGTATGCTTCGGATCAGAACGTATAGCCAGTAGAGCAATTGAGGCGGAAGTGTCTATTGATGAAATCAAGTCATGGAAATGCCCAAATCAAGTAAATCTTGGCACAAGACTTTCAAACCATATTCAGAATAAATAAGGATGCAACATATGTATTTAAAAGCAGCAATTCTCAATAATAGCGGTAACGTAGGTAAATCTACAATCTGTCAAGCAATGTTGAAGCCTCGCTTGCAAGATGCCGAGATCATCAAAGTAGAAACAATAAACTCTGACGGAACAAACGACAGTAAACTATCAGCTAAAGAGTTTGATGAAATTTTAAAACGTATTGATGATGTTGATTGTACTTTGATTGATGTTGGCGCATCTAACATTGAACAATTTATGGTTCAAATGTTAGAATTCCAAGGTAGTCATGAATTAATTGACTTCTTTATCGTTCCTGTCACGCCACAGGATAAGCAGCAAAGAGATTCCATTGCTACTATCAATAACCTACTCGATATGGGTATAGAACAAGATCGCATTAAAGTAATTTTCAACATGGCAGAAAAAGACCTTACTGTAGATAAACAATTTGCAATATTCCTTGCTGATAAAACTTGTAAAAAAATTGTTGGCTCTAGCCCGTCTGTTGTTTACCACAACAACATATTTACCATTTTGACCAAATCAAAACTGAAATATGAAGACGTATATAATGATGATCGCGATTTCAGAGCCTTAATCCGCGCAACAACATCTAAAGAAGAACGCGCCGAATTATCAAACCTGCGTACTGTGAAGATGCTTATGAACGGTTTTAACTCTGACCTAGATATTGCATTTCAAAATCTGAATATTGCTTAAAATAACACCGGGGGCGTAGCCCCCTTTAAAACTGGTGATGAATATGTCAACATCGTTTACAGAAGAATTTAAAGACGCAAAAGTAAATCAATTGTTAGAGGATTATATAGAGCTTGAGAAAACAATAGCAGCTATTCCTCAACAACTCGAAAGTTCACTTTCTACGGTCAAGGAAGCAATCGAGTTATTACCAGTGCAATTGGATAGTAATTTAAAAGAAAAAATCCAAGCTATTATCGAAGTTTCCGAACAGGCAGATAAAAATACAAAAATTGCAGCAGAGAATCAGGCAAAAGAATTCTCAATCCTTGCTGACTCTATCAAAACTGAAGCGTTAGCATCTTTTAAAATCGCATTGGATAATTCCTTAACTCCAGTTATGAAACAGCTTAAAGATGCGAGTAATGATGTTTCAAAACTAACTAAAGAAAAGAAAACATCCCCTGCCCCGCTAGCTATTGTTGGTGCTCTATGCGCCCTCTTATCACTTGGGGGCGGATTCCTAGGAACTGCTATATGGAATAAGGTATTTCTTGACGCAGCTAAAAATCAAATAGCCTATAAAGATAAAGTATTGAATGCCAATTTCAAAGGTAAAGATGCACTGATAAAATCACTTCCACCGGAATTAGCAAAGAAGGCTAATGAAACATATCTAAAAGCCGCAGATACAGAGTTAGGAAAATAAAGAGGGTAATTAACATGAGTAATAAACGTCTACCTACAGATGGTGTTGCTTTGTCTGCAATTGTGGCAAAAGAAACTACAACCGGTAAATGGAGCGGCAGCGGTGGTGGTTTGGGGCTTGGAACTGGTGGTGTCGGGTTATTTGTTGGTGGCGTAAGTGGCACCAAACATGAACAAACAAAAAGAGCTGAAGAATTTGACTCGTTACCAGAGGAAAAATTTAACTGGCTATATGTCTATGCGCCGTTGTTAGCTATGATTGGCATTGGTATGTTAGTAAGCTGCGGATCGCAATTAAGTGAATTTTTAACAGATACTAGTTCTCAGCCTGCATCAACAACAAACGTCATGACCAATATATCAGCAAATCTAAGCAATATGGTTAGCTGGATAGGAAAAGTTGTGCCGCCTGTTCTTTTTGTTGGTTGTGTAATATGGTACTTTTTCGGTTTTAAAACAAGACAGAAAGAAGAAACATTACGTTATGAAAACGCAAATAAGAAAAGAGAACACGAAGTGCAAATATATAATAGACTTCGTTATGTAGAGGTAGATCATATTGTATTTGACCCCCTCACTGGTGAGGAAACAACAGCAACCCGCGAAAACATATTAAAATTAATTTCAGCCGTATCACAGAAAACAAAATAAAAAGAAAAAGGGGTAATCTGTATACCCCTTTTCTTTGGTTGCATAGTTGCTACAATTATTGAAGGTTTGAAAAAAACTCAGATTCCAAAAAAACTTTTGCTAATCTCTGACTCCCTTTATAGTCCAGTTTCTTCAAGTCAAGCTTTGTTGCAGCCTCCCATTTCTTTTCAAATTCGACTTGTTTTGTACCGTTCTTAAATAATCGGTATGCCTTTGCAATAACCTCATAGCTACGATCATCACGTTCATACACAGTAAATGTATATTCATTCGTACCACGGCTACTTTCATCACGATAAATCAGTTTGCTTGTCATGTGTGTATCTCCAGCACCGGCTGTGGCCGGTGCTTTTTTATGGGTTATCCCTTCAGGGAAATCTGTGAAACAAAGCCAACGATTTTGATCACATCATCCGGGCTAAGATTACGCAATTCCAGATCGTACTTATGTGGTTGATACTTTTTATCAATATGACCTTTAACCCTGTCGTTTACGGTAAAATCGCAAAATCCCAAATTTCGCTGTTCACCGCTGTTAACACGAGCAAGGTAGCCAAGAGCCTGAAGCAGTAGCGTTTGCTGGTTCCTGATATCAGATTCAGCTTCAAATTTTACCAATGCCGCCTCTACAGCCTCTTTCAACCCCGGCAGGACATGCCGCCGAACGTCAGCCGCAATTGCTGAAGCCCTGCGTGTTGCTTTAGCTGAGCGTGTCGAATGGCAACCTGTGGTGTAACTTATCTTATCGTTAACCTTTGAGATGAAGCGAAAGAAGCCATCCGATTTACTCACACCTATTTCACAATGGCGTTCATTTTTATTTGTCAGATAGATATAGTGCTCTTTACTTCTCAACTGGTTAAAAACCCAACCATCAGACAAGTGAAAAGCTATCTGGCGAAGCTTTAAGATATCTTCATCTGTGAAACGCTGCATTTTGTTACTCCTTCCCGGTATAGGCGGGTTTCCTTAAAGGTATATATTATTATATAAGTTCACAAAATAAAATGTATATATCATTATATACAATAAACAAGGGGCATCAGCCCCTTGCGTTAAACGTTAAATATACCCTCTTCTCAATTCAAGAAATCGAAGCAAAATACCCCACTGGCGAGCGTTTAAAGGCGGTATTCTCGTCGGTACTCCGTTTTCAACATTGCTTGCTAAACTCTTCCCAAGATTTATAATGTCTGTAAGTGTCATACAGTTAACCCCTAACGTTTGTTGGCACATGCGCCGGATTGCTCCAACAATCCGGCTTCCTTTTTGTTAAATCGTGCTCCAAAGAACAACCGAACTAACAAAATAGTTTTGCCCCGTATTACGCTGTGCAAACGTGAATACAGCATCAAATTCGTTGTAACCGTTAGCGTGAATTTTGCAGCCCTCATACCAGCATCCATCAACATTCTTATCGAACGTGATCAAATAGGTTTTCAACTGGCCGAATGAGGCACTTACGTGATCTACGATACTCATAATATTTACTCCATCCCGTTAACGGCGGGTTTCCGTTGGGCGTTCTGCCCGGTTCATGTGGTTAATTATATATAAGATTAGAAATTATCGCAACTTATTTTATATAATATTATATATGATAAATTACTGATTATTTGTATTGTACAATACAAAATACTACCCCGTTTCAGGGGGTAGTATGAGCTAACACTAGTCCGGCCACTTGATCCGGCGAACAAAATTTAACGTTTCGTCACCTGTCATTGCGTAATATTCTGCACCTTTTGGTGTACTCGCAAATCTGATCATCTTCATACAGTGATCACGGAACCCTTCTTCATCACCAAATCCTAAATCAATACGGCAAGTATATTCATCCCCGCTGTCAAATTTGACTGTAACTTTAGTTTTAAAATATCCGTCTTCTTTATCTGCTGAAGTTGCCACGCCGTAAGCGAGCGTTTCAAATGAATTAAACGTATAGGTAAATTCATTCTTCGAGAACACTCTTGCTTCTGACCAGTGGACTAGAACTTCAACAGGGGTAACAGTGGTGGATGTAGTCATGATTTTACTCTCTCCCGTTAACGGCGGGTTTCCGTTGGGCATTCTGCCCGGTTCATGTGGTTAATTATATATAATATTAGAAAGCGACGCAAGATTATTTTATATAATATTATATACCGTTTATCACCTACAGCGTTGGAACTGGAAAACGCAGGAGTAAAGGGGGAGCATGAGGGGGTATTGCGTTATCTATACAAAGCAAATAGCCAGATAGGGGAGGGTATCCCCTATCTGGTCAAAGTTAACCGTAAGTGGAGAACCGGAAGCCCTTTATATGGGTTCCTGTGGGAAGCACACCGCTTATCATCTATTTTTACACGAGGTTCGCTCTCACCTTTAATGAGGCGTTTTACCATGATTGTTTCATCCAGAAAACTATCAATTACCGGATAAGACTTACCGGACATAGATCCACTATGGTCACAAATATCCCATGATTTTATTGCACGTATTTTTACCGTTGATTTACCAGATACCGCGACGACTTGGTAGAAATTAACGTTTGTTTGTTCATATCCATCAATGTGAACAAAATAATCATTAACACGAATTTCATTACCTTCAAAAACAATTGAATCAGACATGATTTTAACCCTTCCCGAAACAGCGGGTTTCTGTTTATTTGCCGGGTAGTAATACCCGGCATTTGAAAGTTTAGATATTTATAATCACTGGCGTTGTATTTTCTGAAATTACAGAGGCACTTTCTGACCAGTATTCATAGAAAGAGCGATTGTCTCTCAAGGCAACATTGGCTTTATCTTCAGTTCTGAATTTACCTAGAACTGATTTACCGGCACATATGCACCATGAACGTTTGCGCTTTTCAACAGTAAGGGGAAGTTTAGCAATCATTTTAAACGCTCCAAATCATTAGTAAATTCTAAGTTTCTCAAAACTAATTTAAGAGTGATTTCATTCAGATTAGACCAACCGACTACGCCATTAATAGTTGCTACTTTCCAACCTTCATCTTGGGTTTTAGTCAGAATGAATTCAGGTTCAGCAGAATCAGAGCCTTTAGAATCAATTCCATATTTCAGCTCAATGCCTTCTTGAATTTGTTCTTGTGTTAATACGGTTGTTAGATCACAAACATCAAAATATTTATTTAAAAAAGTCTCGATTTTCATAGCAATTACTCATCCCATTAACGGCGGGTTTCCGGTGGGCGTTCTGCCCGGTTCATGTGGTTAATTATATATAAGATTAGAAATCGGCGCAAGATATTTTATATAATATTATATATTATTTATGCGCTTCAGCGCATGGGAGGCGCTCCGCGCCGGAGACTCCCGCAGCGCAGCGAGGACATAAAAAGCGTTACGGCTTCAGCCGTAATAACCCCCTCACTGCTGAGCCTAG
>NZ_LXET01000069.1 GCF_001655005.1 Hafnia paralvei ATCC 29927 | reverse complement strand
AAAGCATTCAGACAACGCTATTACTGATTTGCGCCCGAAAGCACCGGTGAGCGGCCAGAATGCCCCATAGGGCGTTTTGGGCGTGATTTCCGGTGTGTTGGTCGGCCAGCTCTGCTGGGCGGCCTACAGGTGCACTTTTGCAAGCTTAAATGGGGGGATTTAAAGATAACCGGGTTCGATATCCGGTTATCTTTAAAGCGCGGCCAAAAGGCGGGTTTCCCCGCCAATCATCAAATTAATTTGCTAACACCTTCATTTTTTTACCTCCTGAAAAGCTATGTGATCCATAGTTCTCCCGAATTTCATCTAAGGAGTGTTCGCGGCGATTATTCAAACATTTATGTTCTTCAGGTCGATAAAACCACACTTTCTTTTTAGGTGCATATTTACAGCCAGCGGCTTTCAAAAACTCGCGATTTTCCATTGTGTTGCCGCTAATCCAAATCCAGTTCCCGATAACTTCAATAATTAGACCTTCAATTTCAGAAATTTTATTAAGCATCTCCTCAACTTCTTCGCTGTAATTATATGCTTCATCGGCGTTATGGTTAAAATTAACGATTTTATCTAAGTTATCTTTTAGGAAATTAAAAGCGGCGGTAATCATTTTCATCATGTTTGCATCAACCGCTTTATTTTTGTCCGGGTGATATTTTAAAGCCAATTTTTTATAAGCTTTCTTAATTTCAATCTCGGTAATTTCACCTGACAGACCTAACACGTTCAACGCTTCTTTGATGCTCTGGCTCATTTTATTTATTCCATCCCGTTAACGGCGGGTTTCCGTTGGGCGTTCTGCCCGGTTCATGTGGTTAATTATATATAAGATTAGAAATCGGCGCAAGTTATTTTATATAATATTATATATTATTTATGCGCTTCAGCGCATGGGAGGCGCTAAGCGCCGGAAGCCCCGCAGCGCAGCGAGGACATAAAAGCGTTACGGCTTCAGCCGTAATAACCCCCCTCACTGCTGAGCCTAT
>NZ_LXET01000068.1 GCF_001655005.1 Hafnia paralvei ATCC 29927 | reverse complement strand
TGTCACGAGCTTACAGCCGATTATTGAGTCTTTTACCGCCCCTGGCGCGATTGTGTTAGATCCTTTTGCGGGCAGCGGTTCGACCTGCGTCGCCGCCTTACAGGCCGGACGCCGTTACATCGGCATCGAGCTCCTTGAGCAGTATCACAAAGCAGGACGCGCCCGTCTTATGACGGTCCAGCGTGCCATGCAACAACCTGCCGCAAATGATGAATGGCTACCGGAGGCTGCATAATGAACTACGACGGATTTGAAGGACTACGTGCCGACGTAGCGGCACTTGCAAACGCCATGTGCGATTTACGCCAGACGCTCAACGGGCTTGAGCAGCAATACAACTACCAAGCTGAATCGCTGCCGGTACTTTTGGCATCGCAAACCTTACGCCGTATCAATGCGTTATATCTCAAAGCGTATTGCGAAGTGTTAACCCTCGATGAATCTTTTAAAGATTAGGAGACAGTCATGTACGGAACACGACAACACATTTGCGCGCAACTTGAAGAAGGCTTTTCTGCCGATGCGCCGCTGGCGCTCCTTATCTGGACCGCCGACGATATGGCGGCGTTTGCCGAAGGTTGGGATCTCTCACTCAACGACGAGGAAGTGCAAGCGGTGTTAGCCAAAATTGGTGCGATAGACGATCACCATTTAAACGGTGTGGGGGCCGACCTTGCGGGAAATTTGCTCAATGAGGTGAAGGATGAACTGCATCAAGTCACATTGCCGGCCAGCCTGTTAACCCGCGTGGTGACGTTAGCCGAGCAAGCCATCTGGCCGAAAGAGTGGCAATCCCGAGACGAGAACCGCGAGATCCCCGAAGGGATGCAGCACAAACTTAACGACCTGATCCAGATACGCAAATTGTTGCAGTCTTAATCGTTATTCACGCCGCCGTGCGCGGCGTGAATGCCCCTTTGATTTGAGGTGCTTCATATGCACGAAAATAATGAAAATACCGCACTCAACGCCCTGATTTGCTATCACGGTAGGGCGCTGATGTTAGCGCAGGGATGGCCTGCCCATATTGATGTGGTCCAATGCTATCCGGGGCGCTGGCCGGGTTGGATAAGCATTTACGGACGATTGAACGCCGCCGAGCTGGTTCCGGTCTTGAAGCCATATATCAACCAGACGTTGGCCCCCATGCGCTATTGGCTTGAAGATGCGATCAACAAGCTGACGGGAAGCCCAGCCGAGCTGGTGCTCTACGGCAACCGATATGCGCAAGAGCCCATGCTGCCGGGGGATACCACACAGATTGCTATTCCCTTTGCCGCGCAATGGCTCACGCAAGAGGAACTCACGACCGTTCTAACGTGTCTGCGTGAGGCGATTAATGCGGTATGTGCGCAGGTTTTGGCGGATTCGCGTTGCATTCAGGCCGCGCTAACGTCAACCGGACAAACGGTGTTTGAGCGCTGCACCCGCCGTTTTCGGCTTGTCGCCAAAGAGAGTGACCAGCCGGGCTGGTTGGATGAAAACGACGATACGCTGCCCGAAGTGCTCGACGCCATCCTTAACAAAGGCGCGCGGTTTGGCGCTATTGAGCTGTATCTGGTGTGTGAATCAGTTGAGCATATTCTTTCCCACGGTCTACAAGAGGATGTGTTGCGTTTGCCTGAATGCCCCCCTCGCCAATGGTTGGATTGGACGGTGCTACACGACGTTATCATTGAGGGCCGGCGTGAAATGAATAGCCTGCGCGATGCGCTGGCCTCGGAGAGATCATCATAAAGGAGGAGGGGCGTTGCCCCTCTTTTTTTCGTCTGACACAGGATAAGGACGTCGCAGGCTCGGCTATCTATCGGCCAATCCCCGCAGGCTTGACCGGACAATAAACCGCTCTCTGTTATTGCGGTGTTGTGACGGCTAACGCCGTGCCGCAACTTTAGCCCTGACGTGTCCGATGCAAGGGAAGATTAACCGCCGTCGCTATTTATGCCTCTTCCCTGCGTGATTTTCCCGTCGTTCGTGCGCTCAAGTTTCGCGCTCTCACCGTTCAACTCCCGCCGTCCAGAGGCCATGTGTGGAAGGGCGGCGCCCTTGCATCCGCCACTCGTTGCAGGGCTTTCGTATCGGCACGGCGTAAGCCGGAACGATGAACCCTGAAACGATGGAGGATAAGCCGATGAAAATGTTAGCGAATGCAAAATGTGTAGCCCGTCACGCCCGACTGGATTTTTTACCCATGTTGTTTGGCGATGATTTTGTGCTGGCAGAGCAGCACATGTTCAATTACGCCCAGCGCTTTTGTTGTGACTATGACGGCGGTTTCTGGCAGTTCTACACGCTGCCCAACGGCGGCGGTTATATGGCACCAAACGCCGAGCGCGTGGTGTTTTCATCTCTCAATGGCTTTGAAGCTGAAATCAGCGGTGACGCCGCAGGGATGATTTTGACCGCGTTGGTACTTAACCATCGTTGCTGGCTGCATCACGAGCAGGGCGACGACGAACTGGCTGAACATTTCATTTTACGGGCGGAGCAGTTGCGCAGGGCCATTGACGACCATCCTGAATCCCACGCGATTTGGCTGGCGTTGGATTAACCGCCGTGGGGCGCGTTAACGCGCCTCCTTCATCGAATCGGAACAACATTTAACGAGAGGATAGAACGATGTACGGAAAGGTGAATGAAGTTTGTGCTGACTTGCTACGTGAGTTTTCGCCACAAGACAATATTGCGTTACTCATCTGGACGCCGCAGGCCGTGCTGGAGTTCAGTGAAGATTTAGACCCGACGGAAGACGAAGCTTTGTATATTTTGCAGGAAATCGGGGAAACCGACGAGGACGCGCATCAGCGCTATGGGATTGGCGAGACCTTTGTACGAGAAACGTTGATGATGTACCGCGAAGAACAGCAAAACCAAAAAGCCATCACCGTACCCTATGAGCTTTTGTCAGCGTTAATACCCTATATTGATGCGGGAATGACCCACGCGGCGCAAAAAGGCAATGGCGTACCGCTAGACGGGGATTATCTGCGGCTTGAGCGACTTAACGCCTTGTTGGCAATGGGGTAAATATTATCGCCGCTCGAGTGGATAGGGCGGCTATATCTTCTTGCCGTGTGCTGCTCTGTCAGCGCGCGAAAAACCCCGTGTGCGCCTGTGGCGCACGGGAAGAGAGGCGGTGCTAATGCACCGCTCACCTTCCCGTTTCGTGTCAGGGTAGCGTGTTATGTTCTGTTTCCATACTGCCTATTGCTGCTCTTCTTCCTCTTTATTCTCTTCTTTATCTTCTGTTTCCTTATCTTCTTTTGGATAAGCATCTTTCTGCTGTAGGTTTTTTTCTCTTTCCTCCTCAAACAAACCAATAACGGCCTATGGGGCACCGAAGGCGTGCGCCGTTCCGGCACACGACGACTGACACAACTAGTCGCGCCCAAAAAAACCGGGCACGCCAAGTTTTACGCAGCCACGAAACGTGTCTGCGCCCATGCGGGGTAGAGCCGCTGCTTGGCAAGTCAACAGCACCGCTTGCTGTGACCAGTTGGTCACGCCGCTTTCACTGCCGGCGAGGGAACTGCCGGCGCTAAGGGGCAATGCCGTTTCGCGCCCGCGCGTTTCGTCATTGCGGCGGGTTCCTGCTCATCAACGCTGGCTGATTTCCCCCCTTTGAGTCCGAACGCCGGGGCTGAGATAACCACAACGTGTTGGAGCGGTCCAGGGACGGCAAAGCCTTGCGCAATAAATTTATTTCGGCCATTTCGCAAGCTCCATTAGACCGAAATAAATTTCCCGCTCACCCCGGACAGCTCCCCCACGCAGTGCTGATTGACGCCCCTGCGGCGTACGGCTCTCAAACGGGTGAAGGTAACAACCAGCGGGAGCGTGCAGCAGGACCCCGCAAAACGTCAAAACCGCGGCCCCGGCAACTCAACGGGTGATGGTTTTAAAAGGCAAAAAATCAACGGATATCAGGAGAGACACTATGGCGAGCAAAGGCGTTAACAAAGTGATTTTAGTGGGAAATTTGGGTCAAGAACCCGAGGTGCGTTACATGCCGAACGGGGGCGCAGTCGCTAATTTATCACTGGCCACCTCAGAAACATGGCGCGATAAGCAAACGGGCGAACCAAAAGAAAAAACCGAATGGCATCGCGTTGTCGTGTTTGGCAAGTTGGCTGAAATCGCAGGGGAATACCTGCAAAAAGGTTCACAGGTTTATATCGAGGGGGCTTTGCAAACCCGTAAGTGGACTGATACGCAAGGGGTAGAGCGTTACACCACCGAAATTATCGTCAACGTGGGTGGCACAATGCAAATGTTGGGCAATCGACGCGAGGCCAGCCCATCCCCCGCACCGCAGATCAGCGGTCAACAACAGGCAGCGGCTCCCGCAGCGAAGAAAGACAGCAAAGGCAAAAAATCCAAGGCCGCCGCACAGCCGGAACCTCAGCCGCAGAGCGGGGAATTCCCGCCGATGGATTTTGACGACGATATCCCATTCTGAAGATGACCTGCCCTGCGAGAGCGGGGCTATAGACACTCAACTGGAGCCGCACAGTGAACAACGATATGCCTGTTTTACCCGATGGTGAGTGTACCCGTCAGCAAGCGGAGGCCATCGTCGCGTATTACCGCAATGTCACCATCGAGGACGACCAAGGGACGCATTTTCGTCTGGTTATCAGGAACAAGGAGGGGCGCTTGCTTTGGCGTGTTTGGAGTTTTGAACCCGAAGCAGGTTTTGACGATATGAATCGTTATTTAGCCAGCGATGGCATTAAGCAGTAGTAAAAGAGGTGCCGGATGCTAGGACATCCGGCAGACATTAATCAACACTATCGAGGTATCAATCATGTCAGAGATGAAGTCTAAAGCACCCCGCAGTGCGAGTAAAGCGAGCAAGAAAACTACCCCAGCGGCACAGGCCGATGCTGCCAACACCGCGCTGCGTGATATTCCCGTTTCTATGGTTAGCGTGAGTTCACTCGTCCATTCGACGCTGAATGTGCGCAAACAAGCCCCTGATGCGGCAAAACTGGCAGAGCTTGCCGAGAGTATTAAAGCGGTTGGCGTCTTGCAAAATCTGGTGGCATTTACGCAGACCGATGGCGTGTTAGCCGTCGCCGCAGGGGGACGCCGTTTAGCCGCGCTGCAACAGCTTTTGGCGGAAGAGGATATTGATAACGACTATCTTGTCCCTGTCAAAGTGGTGTCTGAAGATATGGCAGTGACGCTGTCACTCACTGAAAACAGCCATCGTGAGGATATGCACCCCGCCGACCAAATCCACGCGTTTATGGCTCTCAGTGAGTCCGGCAAAACCGCCGCGCAAATCGGCAGCGTTCTTGGCTATACCACGCGCCATGTACAGAAATGCCTACGGTTAGCGGGGATGGCTCCGGCATTACTTGAGGCACTGGCCACCGATACTATCAACCTCGATCAGCTGCAAGCCCTGTCCGCTAGCGAAGACCACCAACGCCAGTTGAATGTATGGCAGAACGCGCTTGCGGGATATTCCTATGAGCAACGACCGGATGCGCTACGCCGCGAGGTGCTGTGTGATGAGGTATCGGCTGAAAACAACCATCAATTGACGTTTGTTGGGCGTGAGGCTTACGAACTTGCGGGCGGGGATTTTCGCTATGACCTGTTTACTGATGAAGGCTTCATCACTGACCCCGCATTACTGGAACGATTGACGCGCGAAAAACTCCATGCGACCGCCAAAGAAATTGCCGATGTTGAGGGCTGGAAGTGGTCAGAAGGCCGTTTGTCGATGATCCGTCCCTACGGCGAAGATGCGCAGCAGTATCGTCTTGAACCCCAGCCGAAAGCAGAATTAACCGCAGAAGAACACACCCAAATTGTGGCATGGGAAGCAGAGCGAAACGCGCTTGAAGACACGGAGGAGAATATCGAGCGTGTCCTGCAACTCAATGAAAACATTGAGTTGCTCACGGAACAGGCAGAGAACCGTGCATGGCTTTATGTCGATCGTATTCGGGGCGGCGTGGTGGCCTCGCTGACGGAGGGTGTGCTCTATATCCAGCGCGGGGTCATGTTACGTGTTGAGGTTGAAAAAGTGCAGCAGGTGGCAGACCAAACGGCGCTATCCCCGCTTGAAACCAAACCCAAAAACGATGAAGAACATCAGCGCGACCCCGTCGAGGCTATCAGTCTCCCACTGCTCACCAAGGTGTCGTCAGAGCGTACATTGGCGGTACAAGCGGCGCTGATGCAGCAGCCAGAGAAATCAGTGGCACTGCTTGCTTGGACGCTTTGTCTGAATGTGTTCGGCAGCGGCGCGTATAACAAACCTGCGCAAATTTCGCTGACCTGTAAGCATTATTCTCTGACAAATGATGCTCCGTCCGGTAAAGAGGGGACAGCATTTCAAGCACTGATGCAGGAGGGGCAACGCCTTGAAGCCCTGCTTCCACAGGGTTGGACACAGGATTTCACGACCTTTTTCACACTGAATACCACTGACCTGACAGCGTTGCTCAGTTTCTGTACGGCTTGCAGCCTTGACGGTGTTCAGACCCGAGACATGGGGCATACCTCGCGCAGTCCGCTCGATGCGCTAGAAACCGCGCTTGATTTTCATATGCGCGACTGGTGGCAACCGACGAAAGCCAACTTCTTTGACCATCTTAAAAAGCCGCAAATCATTGATGCCTTGAACGAAGCAGGGCAAACAGGTGCAGCGCGTGACGCCGACAAGATGAAGAAGGGTGACGCCGCCGAGCTGGCTGAAAACAAAATGGAGAGTAACCGTTGGGTGCCCGTCTGGATGTGCGCGCCTGATGCACAAAAGACGGTATCTGATGCACAGAACGATGTTGATACTCATATTGCGAACGCTGCCTAACTTGGAGACGCTGCCCGAAAGGGCAGCGGTTAACACATGAAATTTATTGGAACGCTGTTAAGAACATCCGAGTTAGACGCGATGAGCGCCGACGAACTGGAACAGTTTGCCGAACGCGGGCAAGACTATCGCCATATTCTGTCGTGTTCGGTGCTCAATGCGCTGAAGGCACCAGAAGGGTGCATCGTCGAAGCTGAATATGGCAGTGAGTTTGGTGGACTATACCCTGTCACGCTACGGTTTGCGCCAGAAGGAGAGTCGCCAGCGGTGGAGTGGTATGTGTCGAGTGCGGGAACCGAATGTGATGGCTGGTCAGCTTGTCGAGTTGATAGCGCCGGTCAGGTCACTGACCTGTATTTTGATGTACATTTTCTGCCCGATAATCTTAACGCGCTGTTGTCAAACGAAGCCCAGCATTATCAGGAGGTGGCCGCATGATCCCCAATCATCTCGCATTAATTCCGCATAACGTTCATCAGTTTGCGGCAACGCAGGCCATTATCGATGTCGAGCGCAAGCAGCAGCGCGGCACGCAACTCGGACAACATCCTTATGCGCGAGCATTATTTCGTTACTTACGCGGCGGTGCTATGCGGATCACAGCGAAAGATATTCGCTTTGCGGCGGGAGACTACGCCCCCAAAGAGCGTGGCGGGGCGTCCAAGTCGGACTATATCGCCGCCCTAGACAAACTGATAGAGACACGGGGCATGGATTGCCCGTTGCCGCTGTCGGACAGCACGGTTAAGCAGTATTTTCCCGATGAACACTACCGACTGTCAGAACGCAAAAATCGCCAATGGGAACTGCGCTTCACTCGCGTTGACAAGATTGAGGCCAAACAGCGTCAACAAAAGCGCCGCCGCTATCAAACTCAGGTGGCACAGGCGCAAATCGAGCTGGCGTTTACGACGCCGAGCGAGTTGGCTGCGTGGTATAAACGTCAGGAGCGACATGGGATTTACGATGATGACCTGATTGAAGCTGTCTACACATGGAGCCAGCGTTTTTGCGACATGAACAGCAAAAAATTTCTATCTGGACAGCCTCTATGGGCGATATTGCAGGCTATGCATGACGAACTCTCTGTTCGAAGCGAACCTATGCAATGGATAGATTGGATGTTGCTCAACAATAAGCTTTGCCAGGGTGTCCGGTAGACAAACAACGACAAGCGCTGCTGTGGCTTCGCCACGGCGGCGCTCTTCACTTTACATCACACTGTCTTAAATTCCTTCATCAATAGTCTTCTTAATATCTAGATTTACTCTAGTTCTCCTGCTGTTCCTGCCAGCTTACATATTTCTCGTTTAGACCCAAAAACAAAGCAAACGCCCTTGGGGCACCGAAGGCGTGCGTCGTTCCGACCCACGACGACTGACACAACTAGTCGCGCCCAAAAAAAACGGGCACGCCAAGTTTTACGCAGCCACGCAACGTGTCTGCGCCCATCCGGGGTAGAGCCGCTGCTTGGCAGGTCAACAGCGTCGCTTGCTGTGACCTGAAGGTCACGCCGCTTTCACCGTGCCGACGATAGGACTGTCGGCATTCTGTTGTCGCCACGTCGTTCCGTCGTGTCGAGTGTGTTCATTCTCATGCCCACTCGGTGCGGTATCTCACGGCCAGCCCTCACGCGGAGGGCTGGGTTTAGCACCATCCCCGTTCTAAAAACAAAGGAAAATAAATGCCGCAAGCGGCCCTTTGTTTTTAGCTCAGGTCTGTCGCAACTTCGCCCATTGCCGCGAGAGAACTCACCGAGAGATGACATAACCACCTAAGGAGAAAATCAGCATGAACACACAAAACGTCAACGTCAAAACCACCGCTCCTGAATCTTCCGAAAGATGGGGGGTAAACCCTGAAAAACGTCTTGCTCGAAAATGAAAACCTACGGCGGCAGGTTATGCCGTCCTAACCCTAAGAAGGAGATAACACCATGTATCAATTAGTGAATAGCAATAGCGCCGATCGCTTTTCGTGGGATGCCGAAGCTGAACAGGCGTACTGGTTAGCACAAGAGCAAAAACACATTGTCGCCCCCGTGGAAATCAGCGTAGGGGCATTCCATGAGGCCGCAGGGCGCTACTTGTCGATTAATTGGATGTATTGCGTGGATGCGCAGACGGATAGCGAGTCGTTTATGAGTGCGGAAATGATATGCGGCAATGTGACGGATATTTATGTGCGTGTCGGGGCGCGGTATTTCCAGCTATGTGAACGTGAATCATGCACACACGAATACCTATTACAGCGGATAGCCAAGGAGGTACACGCGAAAAACACCGTCGTTCAGATGTGAAAAAAGCAGGCTTTCGCCTGCTCTCTCGTGCCGGTTTACCCCTGAGAAAGTTGAATCGGCATTCAATCAACACATGGAGATTTAACCATGAAAACTGATGTCTCGATTATTGCGCCTTGTGTGCCATATGTAAAGCAAAACCCACAAAAACGCCTCATGCGTGAATCACTTCCTCCGCAGTCCATTACGCCCGCGCTCAAATCTTTCGGACGGCACATTGCTAAACAGCAGCGCCGCCGCCAGTCCGTCAGAGTGCCCGCGATGCGTGGGAGTGAGTGGGGGCAGCTTTTGCGCGCCCTTGAACTAAAACGGGCTTTTGCCTAATTAATCCTGCCGCTCCGTAAGGAGCGGCCTTTATTTGATAGGAGATACATATGAAACTTGCATCCCGTTTTGGCAATATTAACTCTGTCCGTCGTGATCGCCCGTTAACTAACGATGAACTTGCACAATATGTTCCGAGTGTTTTTTCAGAAGAAAAACACGCCTCCCGCAGCGATCGTTATACCTATATTCCCACCATCACATTACTGGATAAATTGCGCGCTGAAGGATTCCAGCCGTTTTATGCGTGTCAAACCCGTGTGCGTGATCAAGATAAACGTGGGCATACCAAACATCTATTACGTTTACGCCGTGAAGAAGGGATCGCCATTACGGGAAAAGAAGTCCCCGAAATTATTTTGCTCAATAGCCATGATGGTTCAAGTAGTTATCAAATGCTGCCAGGTATGTTCCGCTTTGCCTGTGCGAACGGTTTAATTTGCGGTCATTCCTTTGGTGAAGTTCGCGTTCCACACAAAGGCGATGTCACGGAAAAAGTGATTGAAGGTGCCTATGAAGTATTAGGAATATTCGATGATGTGGCCGACGATATGGAGGCCATGAAATCTATTTCATTAACGCCGAATGAACAAAGTTTATTTGCCCGCGCTGCACTAACTTATAGGTATGAGGAACACGATAAGTTTCCCATTACTGAAAGTCAGTTGTTAACCCCGCGTCGTTGGGAAGATAAAAAAGATGACCTTTGGACGACATTCCAACGTGTACAAGAAAATATGATAAAAGGGGGGCTGAGCGGACGAAATGAGAAAGGAAAACGAACGAGAACCCGAGCGGTAAAAGGTATCGACGGCGATATTAAATTAAATCGTGCATTGTGGTTAATTGCTGAAAACTTCAAAGACCACAAAGCCTAATGAATAAACCCTAGACGGGACGCCCATCCGGTCTAGGGTTATTTTGACAATGATAACTCAAAGTTACCTTATTTATGGTAGTTAAAATTGAGGTCATACGCAAATCATAATCGATGTTGAAATATTTTAAATTTGGCAAGAAGTTTTCTATAGTCGTTGTTATCGTTAACATTCATAATGTTCGAAGTTTATATGGATCATTGATTATAGAAAAAATCATTTTTACTTCATGGCTGTTTTGATGTTTTTCGACTGACTCTCTTTGATCGCAAGATAGGTAGCATGAATTTTTGCTGCATAATGATACCGCTTTATTGCTTGCTTTTCTGTTTTCGCAAAACCCGCATTATAAGCCCCGACCGCATCCCAACTCACGCCCCATTTTTTAAATGCAATCGCTAAATAGTATGCGCCAGTGTAAATGTTCATGCATACATCATTGACGAGATGCTCTGGTTTTATTCCATACCTTTGTAACTCTGCAAAATGTTGGGAGTCTACCTGCATTAATCCTGAACCATACCCTGTTGTTGGATTCCTACCTATTGCCTTTGTATTGAATCTTGACTCGTTCCAAGAGATAGCACGTAAAAGATCGGGATCAATCTTGTAATCTTTACCCGCCATATCAAAACAGTCTGCTGCCTGAGTCATATGGGTAAAAGATAATAAACTCATTAGCAGTATTATCGATTTCATTCGGATTTCTCAAAAGAGCGTTTGTGTTTGGAATACATTAATCCATCCCACTAACCAGTTCAACAAATATGCACTCCTCACCACCAAAAAGACCACACACCACGCAAAACTAAAGTTTTGCTGATTTCTCTTTTAAAACATAACCTTGTTTTTTTTAAATTGTGTTTCGTTATATTTTACAATGTTAATTAGAGTCGCCAACGACTCTATAAAGACTCGTCAACGACTCTAGTTAGAGTCAGTAATGACTATTTTATTAAATTTCATTGAATTAATAACATCACGACTCTAGAGTAGAGTCGTCTTTTTAAGAGTGATGACTCTAGTCGCGACTCGTCATAATTTCCGATGGGAGTCGTGACGCGAGTCGCCATAAGTTTGTATTTATCTCTTGCTTAAATATAGCTAAGAGTGTGAATGAAATATGGAGTGGTATATGGCTAGAATCCAAGTTTATGTCAGTGATGAAGTGTCTGAGAAAATCAATGCAATCACACTCAAACGACGTGCTGAAGGTGCAAAAGAAAAAGATATTAGCAATTCGAGTATTGCTTCTATGCTCTTAGAGTTAGGTTTGAGAGTTTATGAAGCACAAATGGAACGCAAGGAGTCTGGTTTTAACCAAATGGAGTTCAACAAAGTTCTCCTTGAAAATGTTGTTAAAACACAGTTATCAATGGCTAAGGTTTTAGGTATTTCATCACTAAGTCCTCATGTCGCTTCCTTAGAAAAATTTAAATACAGTACGATGGTGGAAAATATAATGGATGATGCTAAAACCATCATCGATAATTTCTTTCAGGTAAACGAAGAGGAATAACGGAATTGTCCTAGAGTAATGATCTAATAATGCAGGAAAATTCAGAGCTATGATCTATTTAATAATGATGACTAATATGACTTTAATATAGTAATATTAATATTGTTTATACATTAAAATTTAAGAAGCACCGACGCAGGGGAGTTACAGCTCTCCTGCGTCGATTATCCACAGAAACCTTCACAGGAGGCTCCTATGTGTGCTCGCGATCCTAATCAAACTGTATCAAGCAGTCAATCCAAATATGATGTTACTATTCCAATCTCACTCATATTTTGCTGGGAGCAGCTTAATGAGCCTTGTGGTGTAAAAAACCTCAGGTCTCAGTTTGTTTATGCTAATCCTGCTTACCTAAAGTTATTGGGCCTTCCTCTTGATTTTGATATCTCAGGCAGGCTTGATAGTGAAATTCCTGCTCCAACGGCTGAATTTGCAAGCCAATTTCAAATTCATGACAGACTCGTAGAGAAAGAAAAACAAAGAAAGAGCTCTCTTGAAATTCATCCTTATGGAAAAGACAGGTTATTAGATGTCTTTTTTTTTGATAAATTTCCATTTTTTAATGACTGCGGGCATGTTATTGGTACTTTTTTTCATGCACGGCATGCCAAGCATTTATCTATTGAGTTTTATACCAATCCAGAAATTACTGGCGTTTCATTAGTTTTGTCTAAGCCTAGTGAACAATTCTCTGACGTAGAGTGGGATGTTATCTTTTTACTACTTCAGAATCACACGCAAAAAGAAATTGGCGGGCTGCTTTTTAAAAGTGTCGGGTATGTTAATAATATAGTAAATAATATATATACGAAATGTGGGGTGCATAATATTCATCAGTTTCGCGATCTATCAAAAGCTCACGGTTGGATTAATTATGTACCAGAGAAGTTCTTAATTAACAGGCATGCGATAATCAACACCTAGTTTTACAGGTATATGCTTTAAGAAATGTTTAAGTACTAGGATGGTAGTTAATAGCATTTATTTTCTACCATTTATCGTGTTAACGATTAAATTTCATTGTTTGTTTGGTTATCAATCCGTTTCATTTCTTATAGATAAATTCACTCTAAATCGCCATTAATAGTATTTTCTTTGTGGTTGGTAAAACCTTTTATTATGCACTGTTTTTAGTGCTTTGACTAGTGGTGACGCACCACTATTTTATAGAGATTTCTATGGTATTGTATTCATGGTTAGCGTTGTTAATCACAATTCTCTTTAATTTTTTGTATGAGATAGGAGGGGATTTGGCACAAAAAAATTCTCGGCCAGCACTAGGGCGTTTCGTCACGATTAAGTTAGATGACGCCACTAATAATCTTCTCATTAGTGCGAAGAATAGAAGTGGCAGAAGTAAAACTAACGAAATGACAATAAGAATGAGAGATCATCTGGAACGTTTTCCGGATTTTTATAGTTCTGAATATGCGGAGGGAGTACCAACCAGAAAGAAAAAATGATCACTATGTAGCAGAATAAATCGCAGTCTTAAGATTGCAACATCATCTATTTTACAAGGAAATTATTATGGATACTTCTCTAAGTGTTCAGGGCACTGCTGTACCTGAATCTCAACCTTCTCGTTTTGCGCAATTCTTTTCAAAGAAAGGATTCGTTAAATCATTAAAAGCTGTTTTACCTATTGCCGCCGTAGCTACCTTCTTCCCTGAAGTCGCAATGGCCGCAGGCGCGGGTAAGGATTTAATGTCCAGCGGTGATGCGTCAGTTAAAGCCACCTTTGGTAGCGGTTCTAGTGTTGTGAAATGGGTCGTACTGGCCGAGGTTCTGGTCGGCGGCATCATGTATATGACGACCAAGAACATTAAGTTTCTTGCGGGCTTTGCCATCCTGTCCGTATTTATCGCGATCGGTATGTCCGTCGCAGGTTATTAATAAGGTCAGATAGGTATGTCGGAAAGCGATTTGAAACGCTACCGCTTTCCGGAAACGTTAACAAATCAGAGCCGCTGGTTCGGGCTTTTTCTAGACGAACTCATTCCTGCCGCCATTTGTATTGGCTGGGGATTATGGACGAGCAAGCAGTTAATCGGTTTGGTCGCAGCGGTTCTGGTTTTTTGGGGCGTTAAAAAATTGAAAAAGGGGCGGGGCAGTACCTGGTTACGCGATTTAATTTACTGGTACATGCCCACCTCAGTTTTGAAAGGTATTTTTCATACCATCCCCGATTCCTGTTTCCGGCAGTGGATTAAATAGGTTTGAGGAGTTTATATGGAACATGGTGCCCGTCTTAGTACAAGCCGTGTACTCGCCATAGGGTTTATTTGTATGGGGGTGTTTATGCTCCTCAGCCTTGTCTCCAACATTATTCAAGGCGTGAATAACTACCGTTTGCAGAATGAACAAAAAGTTGCTGTGACGCCGATGTTATTTAATGCGCCGTTTGCGGTGTCACAAAACCAGTCTGATGCGTCATATATGCAGCAGCTGGCATTATCGTTTATCGCATTGCGCCTCAACGTCACGCCCGAAACGGTCGATGCCTCCCATGCGGTATTACTGGCCTTTATTAAACCCGCTGCGCAAAACGAATTAAAAGTGAAACTGGCTGAAGAAGCCAAACGTATTAAAGCCAATAACGTCAACTCTGCTTTTTATCAAACCAGCGTCAAAGTCTATCCGGCAAGCAACCGTGTAGATATTCGCGGTGAGCTTAAAACGTGGATTGGTGACTCCCAGCCGTATTCGGAAATTAAACATTATGTCTTGGAGCTGCAGCGTGAAGACGGTATTAGCTGGTTGGCACGTTTTGGGGAGGTTAAAGATGAAACTCGATAAACGTGTTTTGTTGATGAGTTCTGTTTTATTCGTCAGTCCGTGCACTGTAATAGCCGCGCCAATGAGTGTCGCGCCCGCCATTGTCCCGTTGAGCAACGGCGGACAGGCCAATATTGCGGTCAGCAATACCGATCCAAATTTATTTAGCGTCGCGGGTGATCGCGTGATCGCGATTAACAGCCTTGATGGCGAACTGACCCGCCAAGAGCAAACCGCCAATGGGGGCGTGGTGATTGCCACGCTCAATAAAAAACCGTTTACCTTTATTGTGGAAACGGAGCGTGGCCTTAACTTCTCTATACGTGCGGTCCCTCGTGCTGGTGTCGGACGTACTATCCAACTGGTCAGCGAGCTGACAGGAACGGGCGACGCCGCCAAATCATGGGAAGAATCTACGCCGTATCAATCTCTCCTCGTTGAACTTAACCGAGGGGTTCGCACTGGTACGCTGCCGGAGTCTTACCAATCACTTCCGGTGACGGACGAAAGACTGTCGGTGCCTTCAGGGCTGCAAGCGAACGCTGAACAAGTGTGGGTAGGGCATCATCTCAAAGTGGTGCGCTACAGCGTGGTGAATCTGTTGGCCAGCGCGCGCGGTATCAAAGAAACCGATTTTTGGCAGTCAGGGACGCGCGCCATTATGTTCGCTGAACCGACCAGCCAGCTGCTACCCGGCGGTCGCCTGCAGGTTTATGTCACCACCGCTGAGGAGTCTCGCTGATGAATATCAACAGTATCGTCAAGCGCAAACAGTTTCTGTGGATGGGGATTGTGGGCTTCGCCGTGGCGGCTTTCGTGGGGGCGGGCTGGTATCTGTCCGAGGTGGATTTAACGTCCAAAGCGGCGACTCAAACGGATGCCGAACCCGCGCCGGATATGACTGGCGTGGTGGAATCCACCTTTGATGACAAGGTGCAACAGCATGCGACCACCGAGATGCAGGTGGCACAGTCGGAAATGACAAAAGAGTTCAAACGTATCCAGCAGGAAATTGACCTATTGAGTAAGGGGCGTCTGGAAGACCAAAAACGGCTTGAACAGCTGACGCAAGAAAATGCCAACCTCAAAACACAGGTGAGTGGTTTGGGGCAAGCGCCTGCAGGAGAGCCTAAGCCGACACCACCAATGCCCGCACCCGGACCGGAAGGAGAACCTCAACCCACAAGCTTCCCACCTCAAGGTGGGAACGCCAGCGTACCGCCGCCAACGGCCTTTTATCCGGGGGCGGGGGCAACGATGCCGCCACAGGTGAGCTATCAGCCTATTCCTGTTCCGAATCAGATAACGCGTAAGACCTTCAACTATGGTGACGGTAAAGCTGTCAAAAAACTGCCTTATATCCCCTCGGGGAGCTTTGCGAAATCAATCCTCATTGAAGGGGCAGATGCCGATGCGTCGGTCACCGGTAATGAATCTACGGTGCCAATGCAAATTCGCCTTATCGGTAAAGTCGAGATGCCCAACAGCAAAACGTACGATTTAACAGGGTGTTTTGTGGGATTGGAGGCGTGGGGGGATGTCTCGAGTGAGCGTGCCATTGTGCGCACTCGCAATATCAGCTGCCTGAAAAATGGCAACACCATCGATCAGCCGATTAAAGGTCACGTCAGCTTTATGGGGAAAAACGGCGTGAAAGGCGAAGTGGTGATGCGTAACGGCAAAATTCTTGGTTGGGCCGGTGCGGCAGGCTTCCTTGATGGCATTGGGGAAGGGATGAAAAGTGTGGCCACGCCCTCCGTGGGTATCGGTGCCACCGCCAGCGTTGGTGCAGGCGATGTCTTTAAATCCGGTTTAGGCGGCGGCGGGAGTAAGGCGGCACAGACGCTGAGTGACTACTACATCAAACGCGCTGAGCAGTATCACCCTGTGATACCGATTGGTGCTGGTAATGAGGTCACGGTCGTGTTCCAAGATGGTTTTCAGCTCAAGACCATCGAAGAGTTAGAGGATGAGAAAAACCGCCGTCAACGTAATGACTCTGACGATGCACAGCCGACGATGCAGGCTAATCCAACGGGAAACATGAACGGGTTTAACACGGATCAAATGTTGCAGAAACTGGGCAAGTTAGATCCTCACCAGTTTATACCGGGAGGCGCCGATGGCCGTTAACCTTTCGCAGAAGCAGCAAGATATTGTGATAGCGCTAAAGCAGGAACTGTTTTTCTCACCCAAGTGCTTTCTGATGCATGTTGCGCGTCGTTTTATGGCGGGGTGGATGACCACGCAATTGATTTGTTGGTTTTGGCTGGGTCTATCGCTGCTCGCCCAACTGGTTTTTAACCCCGAACAGTTTGCGAGAGATTTTGCCTCGCTCGAAAAAATCCATCATGCCGCGTATTTAGCGGCGGAAACGATAAATAGCAGTTGTGGTATTTATGGCGTATTGGGCGGATTCATCTTCGTCGCGGTATTGACGTGGGCGCAAGCCGCCGAGCGGGCGGGTTATATTCAACGCAGAGGGAATTAATATCATGGGAAACACAACGCCTCCTTTTTATTTTAATGACGTTTTGAAAGATACAGGTCATACCTTTTTCTACGGTTCTCCGCGAGTAGGAATGTCCGTGGATATGGGCAACACCATGATTATTGGCCAGCCGGGGACTGGAAAAGCAATTCGTGTATTCACATGCAAGGCGGACACCGCCGATATAACGCGATTACCTTCACAATCTATTTCAGTATTAGCGAATGCTATTAAGGAAAATTGTCAGACCAAAATCAAATTTAAATCGTGATGTGATTTTTCATTGACTGATTGATAGAGGAAAAATAATGAAACTGTTTGTTTTCACCGCCATTGGCGGCGCATTACTGCTGTCTGGATGTGCCGGAACCAGCAGCGAATTTGAATGTAATGCGACGACGTCAGATACCTGTATGACGATGCATCAGGCGAATGATAACGCCAAATTAAAAGAGGAGGGCGATACGGTAAAGGCGGATGCGGGCGCATTGCCACGTCTGGCTGACGGGAACTTCTCTTCGGCGCAGAGCAGCGCACCCGCGACATCAATGCCTTTACCAACGCCGTCAGTACAACGTGTCGCGAACGTACCTTTTACCGCCAAGCCTGTCGCGCCAGCACCGCTTACCCCTGTTTCAGTAAAACCGGTATCACAACCGTATATCACGCCCGTGAGTACGCCTGTCGTCTCGACCGAGTACCCACGGCCACTGCGCGTGGGTGAACGGACGGCGCAGCTGTGGATTGCCCCGTATATCGATACGGCAGATGTGTATCACCAACCGAGCAACGTGGTGTTTGTGGTCACCTCATCACATTGGGGCAAACCCCGTATTCGTTAATCACTGAGGGCCGATGCCAGTACCACGGCGCCGGATGTTTTTTTTCAACAGTTTGATGTTTTTCACGAGTGCCCTGAGCGTGTAAAGGGATGGGCGGTAGCGTGTCTTGTTGAATAGGAGTCATTGATAGTGGATGAAATAGATGAAGCGCAGGCCGTTGTTGAATATTGCCTGAATATACAAATAGCAAATATTCGGCAAACACATCATGTCGCCGCGCCATCTTTATTTGAGTGTGAGCAATGCGGCAATGAAATTCCACCCAAACGGCGACAGGCCATCCCCGGTGTTTCTTTATGTGTGGAATGCCAGCGGGCAATGGAAATCATGACGCGACGATATCAAGGCTAATAATGAAAATAGACACGATGGATTACGAACAGGCTATTCGCGACAAAATCGCGGCACACGATACATTCAATCAATTGCTGGAAAAGAAACTCACGCGGGTGAAGGTCGGCGCGGTAATTATGGTGTTTTTACTTTTCGGTCTTTTACAGTTCGTTATTCATCCTCGCGGCATGGTGTTTATGACCGCCTTTATTCCGCTGCTGGGCATTGTGATTGCCGCGCGCTATTGGCGTCAGCGAGTTGTCATGTCAAGCGCTGAAATATGGCAATACCTCGATAATTGCAAAGACGATAAAGACTTTGCCCGCGTATTCATCCCGCTGCTGCTCAACTGTGATTATTTGACGCGGTCTGAAGAAGACCTCCTGACGCAATTTATCGTCAACCGTAGCCAGCAAGGGCGTGACGCTATGCAGCGAAATATTCTACACCACGCCATCGTGGACTCTCAGTCAGAAGATTAATCACCTGTCCGTGAACACCTTATTGCTTTGCCTGCCATACCAAGGAACCTATTACTATGAGCGCGTTGGACAAAATCACCGATACCGTGAACTCCATGCTGTCGGCATTAAAAATGCCGGATGAATCAACGGCGGCTAATCAGATTTTAGCCAATATGAAGTTCCCCCAATTTAGCCGCCTGTTGCCTTATCGGGATTATGATGAGGAAACGGGGCTATTTATGAATGCCACGACGATGGGCTTTGTATTGGAAGCCCAGCCGTTGGTCGGTGCCAATGTTCAGGTGGTTGAATCACTGGAGAACCTGCTACGCACCAAAATGCCGCGCGGTATCCCTCTGTCTATTCATCTGATGTCCAGTAAGCAGGTGGGCGAGGGGATTGAGTACGGCCTGCGGGAGTTTTCCTGGTCAGGCGAGCAGGCATCCAAGTTTAACGCCATCACCCGCGCCTATTATATGCGGGCGGCAGAGACGCGCTTTTCGTTGCCCGATGGGATGGATTTGCCGCTGACGCTGCGCAATTACCGCCTCATCATCTCCTGCTGCGTGCCGTCAAAGAAAAAGAGCCGCGCGGATATTTTGGAGTTGGAAAACCGTCTTAAAATTATTCGCGCCTCATTGCACGGCGCGAGTATCAATACCCAACCAGTCGATGCGCAGGGCTTTATTAATATCGTCGGTGAGATGGTTAACCATGACCCCGACCAGCTCTATCCTCAACGTCGTGAACTCGATACCTTCATGGATTTGAACTACCAATGTATCGATGACAGCTTTGACCTGAAGGTCAAAGCCGAATGCCTCACCATCGGATTACGGTCGGGAACCAAGCAAGAAACCAGTCGCGCTCGCGTATTGAACTTCCAACTGTCGCGCAACCCTGAAATTGCCTTCCTGTGGAACAGCGCTGACAACTACAGCAACCTGCTCACGCCTGAACTCTCTATTGCGTGCCCTTTTATTATCACGCTCACCTTAATGGTGGAAGATCAGGTGAAGTCGCACAGCGAAGCCAACCTGAAATACCTCGATTTGGAGAAGAAGTCCAAGACGTCTTACGGCAAGTTCTTCCCCGGCGTCGAGCAAGAGGCCAAAGAGTGGGGCGAACTGCGCCAACGTCTGGCCGGCAATCAGTCGTCAATCGTCTCCTATTTCATGAACATTACCGCGTTCTGTGAGGACGACAACGAGAAGGCGCTGGCCTATGAGCAGTACATCCTCAACAGCTACCGTAAAAACGGATTTGAACTGACGTCGCCGCGCTTTAATCATATGCGCAACTTCCTCTCCTCCTTACCGTTTATGGCCGGAGAAGGTCTGTTCAAAGAGCTGCAGGCAGCTGGGGTGATACGCCGTGCCGAAACCTTCAACGTGGCCAACCTGATGCCGGTGGTAGCGGACAGTCCGCTGGCGCCATCAGGACTGTTAGCGCCGACGTACCGCAACCAGCTGGCGTTTATTGACCTGTTCTATGAAGGGATGAATAACACCAACTTCAATATGGCGGTGTGCGGGACGTCCGGCGCGGGTAAAACCGGCCTTATCCAGCCGCTTATTCGCAGCGTGCTTGATACCGGGGGTTTTGCGTGGGTGTTTGATATGGGGGATGGGTATAAATCGCTGTGCGAAAACATGGGCGGTGTCTATCTCGATGGCGACACGCTGAAGTTCAACCCGTTTGCCAACATTCTCGATATCGACCTTTCTGCCGAACGTGTGCGTGACCAGTTGTCCGTCATGGCCAGCCCTAATGGCAATCTGGATGAGGTACATGAGGCGCTGTTAATGCGGGCGGTGAAAGCCGCGTGGCTCAGTAAGCAGAATAAGGCGCGCATTGATGACGTGGTGGATTATCTGGAGTTTTCTAAGAATAGCGACGAGTACAAAGACTCGCCGACCATCCGCAGCCGCCTCGACGAGATGATCGTGTTGTTAGACCAGTACACGGTCAAGGGGACCTACGGTGAGTACTTCAACTCTGATGAACCGTCATTAAGTGAAGATGCAAGGATGGTGGTGCTAGAACTGGGCGGCTTAGAGTCTCGCCCGTCACTGCTGGTCGCGGTGATGTTCTCACTCATTATTTACATTGAAAATCGAATGTATGGCACCGATCGCTCGGTGAAGAAACTTAACGTCATTGATGAAGGCTGGAAGCTGCTCGACTTCAAAAATCAGAAAGTTGGCACCTTCATTGAGAAGGGCTATCGAACGGCGCGTCGCCATAACGGCTCGTATATCACCATTACACAAAATATCGTCGATTTTGACTCACCAGAGGCCTCCAGTGCAGCCCGCGCCGCGTGGGGGAACTCGTCTTACAAGGCCATCCTCAAGCAGAGTGCCAAAGAGTTCGCCAAATATAACCAACTTTATCCCGACCAGTTTAAGCCCTTTGAACGCGACATGATCGCCAAATTCGGCTCCGCCAAAGACCAGTGGTTTAGCTCATTTATGCTGTCGGTGGAGGCGCATTCATCGTGGCATCGCCTGTTCGTCGACCCGCTCAGTCGTGCCATGTATTCCTCTAAAGGGGCGGATTTCGAGTTTATTCAGACACAACGGCAGGCAGGTATTGGTATCCACGATGCGGTCTACGCATTGGCATGCCGTAACTTCCCCCAAGAAATGGCCACGCTTGAGGCATGGGTGGATGAACATGACAACGGGAGTATCAAATAATGACTACGACGCCGACGATTATCACCCCTAAAAACCCCCGCTCGCGCAGACGCGCATTGCTTATTGCGGCTGGCGTGTTGGGCCTTTTGCTGGCCAATGGGCTAATAAGTTATGGCATAACACGCGTTACAGCCCCGCGCGCGGTGGCCTTTGATATGAAGCGTACGGTGGATGCGTTCTTTGACAGCGCCAGCCAGAAAAAGCTCAGCGAAGAACAGACCAAAGCCTTATCCAACCGCTTTAATACGGCGTTGGAGGGCAGTTTACTCACCTACCAACAGCGTCACCATGTGTTGATCCTGGTCTCGCCTGCGGTAGTACTTGGGGCACCGGATGTCACGCGCGATATTCAGCAAGATATTGCCCGTCGCATGCGGGAGGAATAAGTCATGAAAATACGCTGGGGAGGATTGGGACTGTGCTTTTTGACACAGGTGGCTATGGCGGCGGATTTAGGCACATGGGGCGACCTGTATCCTGTGGCGGAGAAAGATATGCTGAGTTTAATTACGTCGCGTCTTGAACAGCTGCAGCGCTCCGGTGAGTGGGATAAGCAGATGGCCGGATTTAAATCCCGCGTTATTGCGAACAGCCAACGCCCCGCACCAGTGGCCGGTATCACCCGTGTACAGCAATATACCTCGCGGTATTTTGACCCCAGCGTACAGGTGGCCCAAGACCTGAAAGACGACAAAGGGCGGGTGTTTGCGCGCAAGGGCGAGGTGATGAATCCCCTGAAGTTTGTTCCTTTTATGCAGACCTTGTATTTCATCAACGGCGATGATCCCGAGCAGATTGCGTGGATGAAACGTCAAAAGCCCGACACGCTGCAGGTCAAAATTATCCTGGTGAAGGGGGATATCCCCAAAACGTCTGCCGCGCTCGATAGCCGGATTTATTTCGACCAAAACGGCGTGCTGTGCGAACGCTTCGGGATTAGACAGGTACCGACGCGTATCACGCCGGCGCCCAGCGGTGAACGGCTGCATATCGAAACCCTGCCGGTGGAGAGGACGCCATGAAACGCCCTTTGCTGATAACGCTGCTGATGTTTTGTTTGATCCCGAGTGCGCCGGTCTTGGCTGACCCGTCGTGTCAGGGCCGCTTTGTTAATCCGATCACCGATATCTGCTGGAAGTGCATTTTCCCGTTGTCGATTGGCAGCATGCAGGTGAGCGGGGGCGACCAGCCGGATACGAGTAACCCCGGCATGCCTATCCAATTGTGTCCTGCGCCGCCGCCGATTTTTAAGCGTATTGGCATGGCTATCGGGTATTGGGAGCCGATGGCGCTCACCGATGTGACCCGCTCGCCGGGCTGTATGGTCAATTTGGGTGGCTTTAGTATAAACCTCGGTAAGACCGGTACTGGCACGGCAGGGCAGAGTGATAAAGAGGCGGCGGGCGCGTTCTATCATGTCCACTGGTACAAATACCCGCTGACATACTGGCTGAACATCATTACTTCATTGGGATGCTTAGAGGGCGGGGACATGGATATTGCCTATCTGTCCGAGATTGATCCCACCTGGGTCGACAGCAGTCTGACCACGATTTTAAACCCGGAAGCGGTGGTGTTTGCCAATCCGATAGCGCAGGCCGCCTGCGCCGCTGATGCGGTCGCCAGTGGCTTTCATCTGCCTATCGATGCGCTCTTCTGGTGTGCCGGTTCACAGGGATCGATGTATCCCTTTAATGGGTGGGTGAGTAACGAGTTTAGTCCCCTGCAGTCCTCGGTATTACTTAGCGAACGCATGGCCTATAAGCTCCATCGTCAAGGCCAAATCATGGAGACCATCGGCAAGGATAATGCCGTCTGCTACGAGTATCCGTCACCCATTATCCCCAAAGAGCGCTGGCGCTATCAGATGGTCAATATGTATCCCGACAGTTCGCGTTGCCACCCGATGGGGCGCAGCGTTATGCGATGGGAAGCGGGACATAACGCGCCCAATAGTCGTAAGAACTTTGGCTATCTGATGTGGCGTAAACGTAACTGCGTGTTCTTGTAACCCGAAGATATTAATGAGATGAAATAGCTGACTAAATAAAGGAGATATTGAAGATGAATGATATTAAGAGAAAGGTCGATATTAACGTTGATTTAGATACGGGAGAAATACCTCAATTGAATAGCAAGAATAAAGGTAAAACCGTACGAGATATTCACTGCTCAAAGAAAATAATATCAAACACTCATGAAATGAGTGACTGGCAGGATTTGGCTGCCAGTCTTGAACGTCGAGGTGGCGAATAGCACTGAGAAAATCTCTATGGGTGTTTCATTAAGGGGGAGTTAAAACGATGGGTAAGTCTTTATCATCTCTTGTGGTAATCATTGATCAGATCCGTTTAGCACTGAAAACGGCACCTTTAAGCCAACAAGCGGCAGTCAAAAGCCTATCCGAAAAGTTTGATGAGGTTTCAGTGAGACTGGCTAAGGGGAGATACAGCCCCACGCCTGCTGATATTCGACATCTCAGCGCGCTTCTGTGGTCGGTTCGGATGCGTGAAGCCAAGAACTACGGGCGACAATCCGCTGCCATGAGCGCCCTTGAGCAAGGCGTTGAGCGACTCGACCGTATTTACAACACGCTTAACGAACGTTGGATATATCGACAGTGGGCCGCTTCACGGTCACCCGTTATGCTGTCCGTATTATTCGTGCCTTATTTGTTATTTTCGTTGGCGTTGTGGCTAGGATGTCCATTGCTGGTTTGTTCCATTCTTATGGGCGGCTATTTGTTAGGGATGAGTGGATTGGCGCTATGGGCTAAAGATCCGGTCTGGCTTTTCTGGTCTGTATACAGTTATTTTCCTTTGTATATATTCTGGAATACGTGAAAAGAATCAAGATGATAGATAATCTGGTCGTCTGTTAATGAGAATAGTAAGCGTGCTTCCATTTTTGTGCACTTTAAAACCATTTGGATGTTTCTTGCATGAGAATAGTCTATAGCATGTTTTTCCTCCATATCTCAGGTTAAGAACCATAATATCGCATAGCGGCGTTTCTCTCTCTTCCATAATAAAAGGTATTTTTTTATTTAATAGACTTTTTTTAATTTCCTCTCGTAGCTTGGTCGTTAATAGGTGAGATTGCAACGTAATAGTCATGTAGGGCGGGTAATCTGAAAGAAGTTTAATATCTTCAGTTAGTTTTTCTGCAATATAATTGATATTTACTTTTGATGGGAATGAATGAATATACCTCGGGCTTATATCTACTTTTAGGTCTGAAATCCACGGTGTTATGAATAGGCCATTGATGGGGGTTTTTAGCTTGGAGGACGAGATAATAAGTGATGCAAACCAGATAACTGGAATTGGCATGACTAAATTTATAAAAACAAAACCGATATCTCTACAAAATAGTTCAGGGATATTCTGTGCTGTAAACCATGAGATTGATGAAAGTAAAAATAAAATAAATCCGGCGAAGAATGGACTCCGAAGTAAAATTAATGATTTTCGGTTGTCTCTAAAGCGAAATCTAAGCAGTCTTATTACAAGAAATAATAATAAAAACATAATGATAGCCATTTCGCACGCTCCCTGAACGAGCCTCAGCCATTGATGAATACCTTGGAAGGAGATGTTACATGCAGGACGATACGACAGTAAATGATTTCTTCTATGTGAAGGATACACTCAATAGTATTTTCAATACCCTCAGTTCTAAACCGTTGGCTCATCTTTGCGAGAGCGAAGTGGTGCAGTGTGAACTGGCTGATGTGCGATGGATGTTAAGCCATCAACACTACCCCACACCCGGGCAGATAGACGCTTTTATTGGCCTGCTGCGGAACGAGAAATTTAGAATCGTACGTGAAGAGGGGGCCGATTCCGTACTGGCAGAAGAAATACAGCCCTTAATAGAGAGTCTTAAAGATATCCATCGATTTTTAAAACTTGTCACGCAATACAAATATGAGGGCTGTATCATTACTCTGAATGATAATATTTGGCCTGACTGGAAAGAAAGTGCGCTTTTTCTTTGTGCGGGGATAGCGATAATTCTATGTATTGCCCAAGTATTTATATTCTTTCATTACTCTCCAATTATTGTGTATGGCGTAGGCTATTTTGTGTTTTTTTCAACTTCTTTATTTATGGAAGGAAAGGGGTTGTTTTTTTCCTTCTCAGGATTAGTCATTTTCACCTTGTTGAGTTTACGTGCTGGGCTGGTCCATTTATAGAGGCCAGTGCATCATTATTTATCGGTCGTGAGGTTACAATGAAATTAATCGCAATAATTATGATGGGGCTATGTTTGCCGGTATTCGCATCACCCAATGCTGACAGCCAGTTAAATACGCGCCAAATAAATACTCGCCTGCAGCAGCAAATAACAACGGACAGAGAATGGCTTAAGCAGCAGGAAAACATCAGCGAACAGCTGAGAAAGAAACCACAGCCGGAGATGGAAAACTGGCTGAAGCAACAGATGCAAAATAACTCGCTGAATGCCCAAGACCGCAGCTTTATTCATAAACTGGCCCAGCAACAACAGCAGGCTGGCCAGAATAAGCCTAATACGGGTGCCATTTACTTTGTCTCGTTCTCCATTCCCGAAGAGGGGCTACAGCGTATGTTGGCTGAAACCCGACGCTACGCAATACCGGCGACGCTGCGCGGATTGGTCAATAACGACATGAAGCAAACCGTAGACGCTGTGTCACAGCTGGTACAAAACGGTGCAACGGAGGGCGTTCAAATAGACCCCACGCTCTACAGCCAATACGGCATCAACAGTGTACCGGCGCTGGTTGTGCGTTGTGACAAAGGTTTTGATGTCATCAGAGGCAATCTGAAGCTGGAGCAGGCCCTACAGAAGATGGTCAGCCAAGGTGATTGCAGCGATGTGGCGCAGCAGCTGTTAGACCGAGGAGGCCAGCATGGCTAAAAGAATCCTCTTTCACTGGGCTATCTTTCATCTCGTTTTGCTGGCTGTCTTTTTAGCCTTTGCAAAATACGCCTTCGCCGATGCCAACAGTGACTACAAAGCCGGTTCGGACTTCGCTAAGCAAATCAAAGGCCAAGGCGAAAGTACCCTGAAAAACTTTAAGCCTGAGAGTGAATTGCCCAACTACAGTGCCAATCCTAACGAGTCGAAATATTACGGCGGTGTTTCGGCTGGCGGCGATAAGGGGCTGACCAGTGATGGTGTCAATAATTGGGCAAATAGCGAGGTCGGTAACGCGGTCAATGACTCGGTATTAAATAACCCGAAAGAGCCGATTTCGCCAGACGCCCCGTTTATTACCGCCGGTAAAGACACCGAGGCGAATGCCGACAAAATCGTTGGGAACACCGATGGCCAATGTCAGGCACAGGAAGTTAATCGTACTGAATATACCAATTATACCTGTGAACGAGATTTAAAAGTTGAGCAGTATTGCACGCGAACAGCAACGATAGTGGGGGATTGGACGGAGGATTGGGAGAATAAATACTATGAGATATCCCCCACCTATTCGCGCAACGGCAAGCAGATTGTATTTCGTTTTTCACTGCCTGATACCGGCAGTATTGTGCAGGCTAAATTAGGCGTATGGATACAGTCGGGTTTGTCCTTTATGAACTCTAAAGTCAATGTTCTGAATACCAGCTTTAATATTAACCGAAACGGTGATTATCCCTTGAATGCCGTAGGGGTAAAAGTTAGCAAAGGACAGGTTGTTCAGGGAACAAGTTGCTCGGGGAATGGTGGGTGTGTGGGTACCGTCGATAACTATATCTATGGGTATTTAACAGGGGGAAAGGCGAAGCTCGTCTTAAAAGTCACGCTTCGAGTCCAAACACGTAAATGGAACCCAAGCATAAAATGGGTAGAAAATTGCCCCTTCAGTAAAGCAGAAGGCGCAATCCAAAAAACAGAATGTATCGAAGCCGGTGGAAATAAAACCATCTATGTAGAAGGTAAGCCTTACACGATATACCAGCAGTGTTGGGCCTATAAAGATACCTATATGACGCAGTCTGCCGATGCAGGAACCTGTAAGGCTTATATGGAAAATCCCGCCTGTACGCTCGCTACGCGACAGTGTGCTTTTAAGTCTGAAGAAGGGACGTGCCTGCATGAAAATGCGACCTATTCCTGTGAAACCAAAACCTCGGGGAAAGTGATGATCTGCGGCGGGGATGTCTTTTGCCTCGACGGGGAATGTGACAAAGCCCAAAACGGGAAAAATAATGACTTTGCCCATGCCGTGTCGCAATTAGCTGCCGTCGCTGCTGCGGGTAAAGATGTCGCAGCACTCAATGGAATCGATGTCAGAGCATTCACCGGCAAGGCCAAGTACTGCAAGAAGTTCGCGGTCGGGTTTAGCAACTGCTGCAAAGACTCAGGTTGGGGTAACGATATTGGGTTGGCCAGCTGCAGCAGCGAGGAAAAAGCTTTAGGCAAAGCCAAAGAGAAGAAGCTCACGGTCAGTATTGGTGAGTTCTGTTCGAAAAAAGTGCTGGGTATTTGTTTGGAGAAGAAGCGCAGCTATTGTCAGTTTGATTCCAAACTGGCGCAAATTGTCCAGCAACAAGGCCGAGCGTGGCAATTAGGGATTGGATTTGGCAAAGCCAAAAGCCCTGACTGTCGGGGTATTACCGTGGAAGAATTGCAGCGCATTAATTTTGATAAGTTGGACTTCAGTAATTTCTTCGATGATTTAATGAATAACCAAAAAGTCCCCACCAATGATGCGTTGCTCAATAAAGTGAAAGAGCAAATAAACAACCAGCTCAAACCGTAATCAAACCGTCATTATTTCAAACTCGAATTGGCGTGGGATGAATCATTCATTATTCATCCTACGGCAATTGGACAAACGCAGTGCGTCAGTCTTTCTAATTTTATTGAGTGGAATATCGCCATGCCTATTCGTGCACCCTTATTCATGATGGTTATGCTGCTTTCTTCCTGCGTGGTATTTGCCAATGACGCAGGATGGCAGTGGTATAACGACCCGATTAAAGAATTACCCCCAGAAGAAAAAACGATATCCCCCGCGCCCTCACCGCCGATGGATATTATGGAGAAATTGGCCACGCTGCAGGAGCAAACAAAACGCGCAAGGGCCGAAGCCATTATGTATCCGAGCGTGCCGAATTTTGTGAAGTATTTTCAAATGCAAAATTATTGGACGCAGCAGGCAGGTTTATTTTCGATGAGTGCGAAAAAAGCCATGCTTGAACATCCAGAACTCGATTACAACCTGCAATACAGCCATTACAACGGCACCGTTAAAAATCAACTGTCTGCCGATTACGCCGAGCAACGTAAAGCGATTGAAACGCTCAGTCAGCATTACGGCGTGATGTTCTTTTATCGGGGGAAAGAGCCTATCGATGGCCAACTGGCACAGGTGATTAAAAACTTCCGCGATACCTACAAACTGAGCGTTATTCCCGTCACCGTCGACGGCGTGATTAGCCCGCTATTGGCCGACAGTCGTTATAACCAAGGGCAGGCGGAGCAGATGGGCATCAAATATTTCCCCGCCATGATGCTGGTTGACCCTAAACGCGGCAGCGTGAAGCCCTTGTCCTACGGGTTTATCAGTCAGGACGATTTGGCGAAGCAATTCTTGAATGTTTCCACCGATTTTAAACCGAATTTTTGACAGGAGCGCAGCATGCGTAAATTTCGCTTACCGGAATTTGATGTCACCGGCATGTGGGTTGTGGCGGTGGGTGTCTGGTTTCATATCTTTGCCCGACTTGTGCGTAAGCAGCCTGACATGGCGATACAGCTGGGTGAAGTGGTGGGTGTGGTGATGGTGATAGTCGGCGGATACAAAATCCTAAATAGGCTGCTGGTTGAAATAGACAAAGAGGAGTGTTCAAAAGATGAAACCCAATCGCATGATTAAGCTCGCGTATGTACTGATGATGGGGCTGGGCACGGCGCACGCCTCGGTACGAGATGAAGTGGCTGCGCTGTATAACCCACAGGGTATTGCGGCATTAGCGGCACCCGGTCCTGTGTTAAGCACACCGCCAAAGACCGTGCCTGCTGCCCGGTGGTTCACATTAAGTACAGGCCAGCGGGTAGATCTGTCTCAATGGAAAGTGGTGTTGTTTATGCAAGGCCACTGTCCGTATTGCCACCAGTTTGATCCATTGCTCAAGCAGTTGGGGGCGAATATCGGGCTGTCTGTGTTTCCTTACACGATTGACGGGCAGGGGGATCAGGCTTATCCCGATGCGTTGCCCGCGCCGGCTGAGGTGATGCAAACCTTTTTCCCAGCCCCCATGCCCATTGCGACCCCCACCACGTTTTTAGTCAATGTGAACACGTTGGATGCGTGGCCGATTATGCAGGGCGCCAGCGATGAGCGGGGATTTTTGAACCGTCTGGATACGGTACTCCAAGATGCATCGACAAAAGTTGGCAATGTGATTCAGGAGGCAAAGTGAGCGTGAGCCTAATGTTGTTCGTTTTCTCGCTGATTGTCCTCGTGATCCTCTTTTCCTGTGTTTTGAAGGCGAGACGTCCACCGCCCCCGCTCATCCGCAAGCTAACCGCCGCAGGCGTTAAATTGGGAGACGTTGAGCATCTCATGGCTCGCGGGGCGTTTTGGGTTCGCCAAGAACAACTGATGACTGACCGTGAAATTCACTTTATACGGGGGCTATTCCGGATGGTGGATATGAGGCGATGGTACTTGTGCCCACAGGTCAGGGTAGCCGACATCGTTGAAATATCACCCCGTGTGCGAAGTCGTGGCCGAACGTGGTGGAAGCTATTTCATATGGCAGCGCAGTGGCATTGCGATGTGGTGATTGTGGATAGACAGTCATTCAAGGTAGTCGCAGCGGTGGAACTGGATGATGCTTCACACCTAAAGATGCGCCGGCAACGCCGCGATATTTTGCTGGAAGAGGTATTGCGTCAGGCAGGTATCCCGCTGCTGAGAAGTCGTGACAGTCAGGAACTTCAAAGGATGATACGTGCGTTTTTATCCGCGCTGCATAAGGAACATAACCCTCCGCATTCATCAATAAGGGCCGAAGTATGAAGATAAAATACAGAAAACGTGGGGGAGTCATGAAAATCGTTAAACCACTTTCATTGTTACTCGGCGTTCTCATCGGACTGTCGAGTACCGCGTCAGCTGACGTTAACAGCGATATGAATAACTTCTTTAACAAGCTGGGATTTGCCTCCAATACCAGTCAGCCGCAGGTGTGGCAGGGACAGGCGGCGGGCTATGCGTCGGGCGGCTCTATCTATGCGCGCACGCAGGTTAAGCAAATCCAGCTGGTCTCCATGACGTTGCCCGACATCAACGCGGGGTGTGGGGGTATCGATGCCTACTTGGGGGCCTTCAGCTTTATCAACGGCGAACAGCTGCAGCGCTTTGCGAAACAAATCATGTCTAATGCAGCAGGCTATTTCTTTGATTTGGCGCTGCAAACCACGGTACCGGAAATCAAACAGGCCAAAGACTTTCTGCAGAAGCTGGCAACCGACATCAACAGTACCAATCTCAGCTCTTGTCAGGCCGCGCAGGGTATTGTGGGCGGGCTCTTTCCGCGAACTCAGGTCTCGCAGCAGAAGGTCTGTCAGGATATATCAGGTGAGAGCAATATTTTCTCCGACTGGGCCGCGTCGCGTCAGGGTTGTACGGTCGGGGGCAAACTCGACAGTGTGCAGGATAAGGCAGGGGCTAAAGATAAAGAGCGGGTGATGAAAAACATCAATCTGATGTGGAATGCCTTGTCTAAAAACCGCCTATTTGATGGCAACAAAGAGCTCAAAGAATTCATCATGACCCTGACCGGCTCACTGGTATTTGGGGCTAACGGGGAGATTACGCCGCTCCCGGCCAGAACGACCGACCGTGACTTGGTGAAGGCGATGATGGACGGCGGCACCGCACAAATCTATCACTGTAATGATGCGGATAAGTGTCTGAAGGTGGTCTCAAACACCAACGTGACCATTAGCAAAGATAAGGCGCTAAAGGCTCAAATCTCTACTCTGCTCACCAGTATCCAGAACAAGGCAATAACGGATACGGCCATGACCGAGCAGGAAAAAGGATTTATCTCCAGTACCTCCATTCCGGTCTTCAAATATCTGGTAGACCCCCAGATGTTGGGTATCTCCAACAGTCTGGTTTATCAGCTGACGGACTATATCGGCTACGACATCCTGCTCCAATACATTCAGGAGCTGATTCAGCAGGCGCGCGCCACGCTCTCTGTTGGTAACTATCCCGAAGCCTCGATGAACGTGGTGATGGAAAACCTTAATCAAGCCACCCAGCAAATCGCGGCGTTTCAGGCGCGTGTTCAGGTGCAGCAGGATGCATTGCTGGTTGTCGACCGCCAGATGAGCTACATGCGCCAGCAGGTGTCGGCACGCATGATGACACGCTATCAAAACAACTATCATTTTAGCGGGGTGCAGTGATGCTTGAGATATATACCATCGCCGGCGGCGAGTGGCTACGCGGCACCTTCAATGCTATCGCCGCATTTATGGGCACCGATACATGGAAAACCATTGAGCGTATGGCCATCCTATTTTCAGTCCTGATTGTGTCATTCAACTGGATACGAAAGCACAATGTCATGGATTTGTTGGGATGGAGCTTCGTGCTGGTCTTTGTCTCCATGCTGGTTGTTATCCGTTCCCCCGTGCAAATCATTGATAACAGCGATGTGACCAAAGTCTATCAGGTCGATAATGTCCCTGTGGGGCTGGCGCTACCGGCGTCGCTGACCACACGTATCGGGAATGCGTTGGTACAAAGCTATGAGATGGTGTTTTCACAGCCGGATAGCGTCACCTACAGTAAGACGGGGATGTTATTTGGTGCAAATCTGGTCGCGCAAAGCACCGATTTCCTCTCGCAAAATCCGGAAATTACGACGCTCTTTTCTGACTATGTACAGAACTGCGTGATGGGGGATATTTTCCTCAATCGGAAATACAGCTTTGAAGACCTGATGAATTCAGCTGACCCCTACACGTTGATTTTCTCAAAGCCCAGTCCGCTTCGCGGCGTATTCGACCAACTGAATAACTTCAAAACCTGCGCCGAAGCGTCGGTGGAGCTCAAAAACAAGCTGGCGCTCGATACCACGACCGGGGGAAAAACATGGCATTACTACGCACGCCAACTGTTTGGAGGGAAACCCAATTCTGACGTATTGCTCAGCCAACTGGTGGGCGATAGCTACGGATATTTCTATAACTCAGGGCAAAGTGCTAGCCAAATTATCCGCCAGAATGTGACCTTGAATGCGCTGCGTGGGGGCGTGATGAGCTACGCCTCACGTAATGGGGATACCTCAAGCCTGCTCAATATCGCCACGACCTCCTCGCTTGAAAAACAGCGTCTTGCCCACGCCTCGGTGGGGCAAGTGGCCTTGAGGTCACTGCCGATTATGCAGACGGTGTTGATGGGTATTTTGATTGGGTTGTTCCCGATAATGGTGTTGGCTGGGATGTTCAACGCGGTGACGATGCCGGTGGTGAAAGGGTATGTGTTCACTTTTATGTGGCTGCAAACCTGGCCACTGCTGTATGCGGTGCTCAATAACGCCATGACCTATTACGCCAAGCAAAACGGCGTTCCGGTGGTGTTATCCGAACTCTCACGGGTGCAGGTGAAGTATTCCGATATTGCGACCACAGCGGGCTATATCTCGATGATGATCCCCTTCTTGTCATGGAAGATGGTGATGGGGTTAGGCCAGGTGTTCTCCAGCATCAGTTCCTCGCTCGGTTCAGCGTCGCTCAGTTCAACATCGGCGGCGTCCTCTAGTGCGGTGGACGGCAATTATTCCTATGCCAATATGCAAACCCATAACGTGAACGGCTACAGCTGGAATACCAACAGTTCAACGTCGTTTGGCCAGATGACGCAGCAGTTGGCTAACGGAGCCAGTTCCACACAGACGCGCGATGGTGGCCATGTGGTGGATTCGAGCGGCAGCACGTCGAAAACGCCGGTGGACATCATGATCACCCGTTCGGTGGCCAGCGCCCAACAGCAAATGGCCCGAGAATCGGAGTCGCAGGCACAAACGGCGATGCACGGCTACAACAGCAGCGTCACCAGTGCTTGGAACTCACTGAGCCAGTTTGCCAGTAATCGGGGTAACAGCGCCTCGATGGTGAGCGGGGCTGACAATGCGCAGAACTCGCAAGAGTCGATGATGCGCAGCAAAATGTGGAATGCGGTGACCAGCAACGCCAAAGCCAACAATATCAGCAATGAAGAGTCGTTCCAGAATCTGATGGATAAGACGTCTCGTGGGACTGTCTCTGGTGAGCTTTATGGCGGAGTAAAATACGACTCTGGGGATATGCTCGCGACCAAATTGGGTTCATGGGCCACTGGCATTAGCGCTCACGGGGGAGGAAAGGTTAGCATTGGTGGTTCAAAAGGTAACGGTTCATCAGATAGCGTGACTGAGGGGCATCGTCAAACCAATGACAGCCGCCACGATACCAGCGCGCAGGCCGCAAAAGACTTTAAAGAAAGCAGTGATTATCTGACCAGTCATCGTACCAGCCAGTCGGGAAGCCTAACCGACAATAATGCGTCTTCACGCACCGATCAGCTTGCCGCCTCACTCAGTACGGCGAAAAACAGCTACGACCAGTATACCAATGCCAACACCCGCAGCCATGAGTATGCCGAAATGGCCTCACGCACCGAGTCAATGAGTGGGCAGATGAGCCAAAATCTGACCCAGCAGTTTGCCAACTTTGTGCGTGAACGTGCGCCGCAGGAGGCCGATAACCTGCTGACCGATGCGGGTTCACCGGATGTGGCCGCGAAACGTGAGGGACTGGCGCGTGAATTTGTGCGTGCGCAGGTCACGCCGAAGGTGGACGCGGATTACACTACCGGCAAAGGAAGTATTGGCGGTGATATGGCCGCTATTCCACAAGGCGGTTCAAACGAGAGCGTGCAAGCCGACTATGCACGTAACAACGGACATATTGAGGCGCGTACGCAGCAGGCGGGTATTAAAGACGATGTGGGGAATTCGGTGCAGGGGATGATTAATGAAAATCAAGCCAAACAAACCACTACCCAACATAATATTGAACAACAGTCCCATGAGGTGAAAGGGCAGTATACCGATCTGGATAATCATCATAAAACAGAACAAAGCACACAAAATAGACAGTATAATAATGCAATAGATAATCAAAACTCACTATTCGGTGCCAAAATAAAAGATGACATCATGGAGAAAGCGAGTGTTCTAGAAGAAAAGTATAATAAGGGGAAGGATAAATGATAACGAATAAAGTTATACGGCAAGAAACGGAAGAGCTTAAACAAATCCTCAAACAGGGTGATCTTGAAGTTCCCTCCATGTGGACCTGTTTATGGCCCGGACTGGTTGTCGCGCTGTGGCTGCTGTTATGCTTATTATTAAGTTTTAACTCCAGCCTCTTTGTGAGGGATTTTAAGGGGTTTGATATTTTAGTACCTTTAGCTTTTTGTTGTTTTATAGGGCTGATGATTACTCTGGGTACGGCCAGTGCTCGGGGAACCTACCTTTCTGTTCCGTCTTACTTTCGACAGCAATCGCAACTGTATGCCTTTTCCAGTAAGAAAATAAAAAAGTATGCCTTAGTTTATATCGTTGTAATGGGAGCGATGCCTTATTTACTTTTATTTCTGGGAGTTGGGTTATTCTTTTATGCAATCATAGGCATGTTTTTTACGGTGGTATTAGTCTTTGTGTTTTCTATAGATATCGGTCGATATCAATTGTCAATGTTGAGTTCGGTTATTAATGCCTGTAAAAGCGATAGCGTGTTGCCGACGAAATAACTCTCTCTCGTTTTACTCCTTACCTTTTATCTTCACGCTCTCAGTTAGCCTCCTTGCTAGCTGAGAGTGTTATCTCTGTCTTATAAAGAAAAAATACCTGATTGTTATGGGTGTTTAATTTCCTGTGCTCAGGAGAATTCAGATGAGCTTTAATGCAAAAGATATGACGCAGGGCGGTCAAATCGCCGCGATGCGTTTTCGTATGTTTGGGCAAATTGCCAATATTATATTCTATTGTTTATTTCTTCTATTTTTGGCCATAACGACGCTGACCTTAATGTTCCGTCTGTCATGGCAAACCTTTATTAACGGCATTATTTATTGGTGGTGCCGGACGCTGGGGCCGATGCGTGAACTGATGCGCTCGCAGCCGGTGTATCAGATTGAGTATTACGGTAAAAAATTCCCCTATAACGCCCAGCAAATACTCAATGACAAATATACGCTGTGGTGCGGTGAACAACTCTGGACCAGCTTTGTGATTGCCGCCGTGGTCGGGGGTATTGTGTGTACGGTGACGTTCTTTGTTGCCTCATGGATATTAGGTCACCAAGGGAAGAAACAAAGCGAAGATGAAATTACCGGCGGTCGCAAACTTACCGATAATCCAAATGAAGTGGCGGCGATGCTCAAAAGAGACGGTAATGCCTCTGATATTAAAATTGAAAAATTACCTCTCATTAAAAACAGTGAAATCCAAAATTTCTGTCTTCATGGCACGGTCGGCTCTGGTAAATCTGAGTTTATTCGCCGCCTAATGAATCATGCGCGTAAGCGTGGCGATATGGTGATTGTCTATGACCGCTCCTGTGAATTTGTGAAAAGCTACTACGACCCTGCCAAAGATAAAATACTTAACCCGCTCGATGCGCGCTGCGCTAACTGGGATTTGTGGCGTGAATGCGTGACCCAGCCTGATTTTGATAACGTCGCTAACACGCTTATCCCAATGGGCTCGAGCGAAGACCCCTTTTGGCAAGGTTCTGGCCGCACCATCTTTGCTGAGGCAGGCTTCCGGATGCGTAAGGATGATGACCGCAGCTATGCCAAGCTGGTTGATACGCTCTTATCCATCAAAATCGATAAGCTGCGCGCCTATTTAAAGTCCACGCCTGCCGCGAACTTGGTGGACGAAAAAATTGAGAAAACGGCGATTTCTATCCGTGCGGTGCTCACCAACTATGTCAAAGCCATCCGCTATCTGCAGGGCATTGAGCGCAACGGCGAACCCTTCACCATCCGTGACTGGATGCGCGGTGTACGGGAGGATGGCAACAACGGTTGGTTGTTTATCTCATCGAACGCCGATACTCACGCGTCCCTTAAACCGGTGATATCGATGTGGTTGTCGTTAGCCATTCGTGGCCTGCTGGCGATGGGAGAAAACCGTCAGCGCCGTGTATGGATTTTTGCCGATGAGCTACCGACCCTGCACAAGCTGCCGGACTTAGTGGAGATTCTGCCCGAAGCGCGAAAGTTTGGTGGTTGCTACGTGTTGGGCTTCCAGTCCTACGCTCAGCTTGAGGATATCTATGGCGCCAAAGGCGCTGCCACGCTGTTCGATGTGCTCAATACCCGCGCCTTCTTCCGCTCACCCAGTAAGCAGATTGCGGATTTTGCCGCCGGTGAAATTGGTGAAAAAGAACAGCTCAAGGCTTCTGAGCAGTATTCTTACGGTGTAGACCCTGTACGTGATGGCACCTCGGTCGGCAAAGACATGGAGCGTGTGACGCTGGTGAGCTACAGCGACATTCAAACCCTGCCCGATTTAACCTGCTATATCACGCTGCCGGGACCGTATCCTGCCGTGAAACTGCCGCTGAAGTACCAGACGCGTCCCAAAGTCGCGCCAGAATTTATCGCCCGCACTATCGATACCGACGCCGAGACGCACCTGAGTGCCGTACTGGCCGCCCGAGAGGAAGAAGGGCGCGGGATTGCCGAACTCTTTACCCCTGATACAGCGACAGCCGAGCCTGCAGCGACGGAAAATAAGCCCGTCGCTGAGACGCCGACTCAAACGACACCGCCTGTTGCGCCTCGTAGCGTAGAAAATGCAGCGAAGCCAGCACCCAAGGTGTCACCCAAAGCCGCAGCCCCAGCCGCTGCCGCATCGACAACGGCGACCAGCGCCACCGCAGCGGCGGTGGTTGCACCTGTCGGCGGCGTAGAGCAAGAGCTCGAGGAGCGTGAAGAGGCGCTGCCACCGGGTATTGATAGCCAAGGCGAACTGGTTGATCCGGATGCTTACGAGCGTTGGCAGGCTGAGCATGAGGCTAACGGCCAGCGCACGATGCAACGCCGTGAAGAGGTCAATATCAATCACGGTCAGTCGTCTCACGATGACGTTGAAGTGGGAGACACCTTCTAATGATGAGCTTTAGCCAGGTGAAGTCGGCAGGGGGAGCAGCAGGCTACTACACCGACAAAGACAACTATTACGTATTGGGCAGTATGGATGACCGTTGGCATGGTGAGGGTGCAAAGCTGTTAGGTTTGGAGGGTGCCATTGATAAAGACACTTTTACCCGTGCGCTCAAAGGATTATTGCCTGATGGTGCGGATTTGTCACGGCTTCAAGACGGCAGTAACAAGCACCGCCCAGGCTATGATCTAACCTTCTCAGCGCCCAAAAGTGTCTCGGTGATGGCGATGCTGGGTGGTGATAAGCGCCTGATTGAAGCCCATAACCGCGCCGTTGATGTCGCGCTCAAGCAGGTAGAAGCATTGGCCTCGACCCGTACGATGCGTGACGGAGTCTCTGAAACCGTGCTCACCGGTAATCTGGTGATGGCTCGTTTTAATCACGACACTTCGCGTGACCAAGATCCGCAGCTACACACCCACAGCGTGGTGCTTAATGCCACGCGTAATGAGGATAAGTGGCAGGCCCTGAGCAGCGATACGGTGGGTAAAACCGGTTTCTCAGAGAACGTGTTGGCCAATCAAATCGCCCTTGGGAAAATTTACAATCAGTCGCTGCGACGAGAAGTTGAAGCGATGGGCTATGAAGTGGATGTCGTCGGTAAGCATGGTTTATGGGAGATGCGGGATGTGCCCGTGGCTCCTTTCTCTTCGCGGCGAAACACCATTGTAGAAACCGTGGGCGCAGATGCTTCACGACGTTCGCGCGATGTCGCTGCCCTCGATACCCGCAAGTCGAAAGAGGTTCTTGAGCCGGCACAGAAGATGGCCGAGTGGCTCACCACGCTGAAAACGACCGGCTTTGATATGGAGGCGTACCGCCAGCTTGCGGATACGCGTGTTCAAGACGGTTTGACGCCAGCGCCACTGGCGCAGGAGCCTGCCGATGTCGGGCTGGCGGTGACGCAGGCCATTTCACTCCTTAGCGAGCGCAAAACCCAGTTTACCTATGCCGATGTACTGGCCAAGACGGTCGGCCAGTTGCCTGCGCTCGATGGGGTGATTCAGCAAGCCCGTGGCGGAATTGATGACGCGATTGCTCGCCAACAGCTTATCCCGCTGGACAAAGAAAAGGGGATCTTTACCTCTGATGTCCATGTGCTCGATGAGCTATCAATCAATGCTTTGAGCAAGGAAGTGATGCGCCAAGGTCATGTCCAAGTGAGTCCGAATGGCAAAATAGACAGACCTGCACCCTACAGCGATGCGGTCAGCGTACTGGCGCAGGACAACCCGCCGATGGCCATTTTGTCAGGCGCTGGCGGTGCGTTGGTGCAACGCAACCGCGTGGCGGAGCTGGTGAATCTGGCGCATGAACAGGGGCGTGAGGTGCAAATCTTAGCGGGTGATACCAAAGCGCGGACCTATTTGCAGCAGGATGAACAGTTGGCCAAAGAGGCCGTGTTACCTAAGCGCAGTATGCTGGATGGCACGGCGTTTGTGCCGAACAGTACCCTGATTGTCGAGCAGGGCGAAAAGCTGACGCTCAAAGAAGCGGTGTCGTTGCTTGATGGCGCCGTGCGTAACAATGTGCAGCTGCTCGTGATGGACTCCCAGCAGCGCAGCGGGACCGGAAGTGCGCTCAACGTTCTGCGTGATGCTGGCGTGAACGACTACCGCTATCAGGGCGGAAAACAGATAGACGCGGTGGTTGTGGGAGAAGCGGATAAAAACCAGCGTTATGCCCAGCTGGCCCACGACTACGTGGCGCACCTTCAGGTGGGCGGAAAGGGCGTGGTGCAAACGTCGGGCGTGCGCGAGCAAGATATGTTGACGGATACCGTGCGGGCCGAGCTGAAGACTCAGGGTGTGTTGTCACAGCAGGACATCACCGTGCCGACTTTGGTGCCGGTATGGGTCGACAGCAAGAGCCGTACCGTACGCGACCATTACCGCGAGGGCATGGTGATGGAGAAGTGGGACGGTGAAACCAAAACCCATGAGCGCTTTGTGATTGAGCGCGTTACAGGAAAAACACACTCGCTGACGCTGCGTAATGAGGCTGGGGAAAGCCAACAGTTAAAACTGTCGGCGTTAAATAGCCAGTGGTCGTTGTATCGCTCAGAGCAGCTGCCGGTTGCCGTGGGGGAAAAGCTGAACGTGCTGGGGAAAATGCCGGAGCATAAACTGCGCGCCGGTGATGAACTCAACGTGGTGAGTCATGCTAAGGGCAAGATGGCCGTGGTGCGCAACGGAAAAGGTGCTAGTCAGCCTTTGCCGGTGGGCGATTCGCCGTTCTCTGCGATAAAGGTGGGGCATGCGTGGGTTGAAGGTCTAGGGCGCTCGGTCAGTGATGATGCGACGGTCTTTGTGGCCGCGAGCAACCGCGACCTCGATAAGATGACCTTAAATCAGCTGTCGCGCAGCGGCGCACAGATACAGATGTACTCGGCGCAAAGCCCGGAAAAAACAGCCGAAAAACTCGCACGTCATCCGGCGTTTAAGGTCGTGACGCAGCAGATAAAAACCGTGGCGGGTGAGTCGGTTCTCGATGAGGCGCTACAGCACCAGAAAACGGCGCTCAATACGCCGGTACAGCAGGCGATCCATTTGGCGGTACCCACGCTTGAAAACCAAAAGCTGGCGTTTTCGCGCGTTTCCCTGCTGGCAGCAGCGCAGGAGTTTGGTGACGGTAAGCTCACACCGCGAGACATTGAGCAAGAAGTTCGAGAGCAGGTCAAATCAGGGGCGTTGATTGCCGTCGATGTTGCTCAGGGGCATGGCAATGATTTGCTGGTCTCGCGGGCGTCCTTTGAGGCAGAAAAAAGTATTATTCGCCATATTGCCGAAGGGAAAGAGGCGGTCACGCCGCTGATGAGTGACGTCCCCGAGAGCATCTTAGCTGGGCTGACAACGGGCCAGCAGGCGGCGACGCGCATGATACTCGAAACGCCCGACCGTTTTGTGGCGGTACAGGGCTATGCCGGCGTGGGGAAAACCACCCAGTTCCGGGCGGTGATGCAGGCCATCAATACCTTGCCTGAAGAACGTCGCCCTCGGGTCATTGGTCTAGGGCCTACCCATCGCGCAGTAGGCGAGATGCGTAGCGCGGGGCTTGATGCCCAAACGCTGGCCTCTTTTCTCTATGACACCGCACAGCAACAACGCCAAGGGGAAACACCCGATTATCGCAATACGGTGTTTGTGGTGGATGAAAGCTCGATGCTGGGCAATACCGACATGGCCAAAACCTACGCGTTGATAGCGGCAGGCGGTGGACGGGCGGTCTTTAGCGGCGACAGTGACCAGCTGCAGCCGATTGCACCGGGTCAACCCTTTAAGCTGCAGCAAAGGCGCAGCGCCGCCGACGTGGCCATTATGCAAGAAATCGTGCGCCAAACCCCTGCGCTCCGGCCTGCGGTGTATCGCATGATTGAGCGTGATATCAGCGGCGCATTGGCCACGGTGGAGAGTGTGGCACCGGTTCAGGTGCCGCGCCAACCCGGCGCGTGGGTTCCTGACAGTTCGGTCATGGAGTTTACGCGTAAGCAGGAGGATGCGATTCGAGAAGCTACCCAAGAGGCCGGTGACGCCGTGCGTGTTGATGAGGGTAAGCCTGCGACTCTTTACGAGAGCATCGTCGCAGATTACATGGGGCGCACGCCTGACGCACGCGCACAAACGCTGATTGTGACGCACTTGAACGACGACCGCCGCGCGGTGAACGCGATGATACATAACGCCCGTGAAAACGCCGGCGAACTCGGTGATAAGGTTTTTATTCCGATTTTGGTGACGGCGAACGTACGCGACGGTGAACTCCGACGACTGAGTACGTGGGAAGAACACCGTGGTGACCGTGTGCTCATGGACAATACCTACCATCAGATAGCCGATATTGATAAGCAGGCTGAGTTGATTACATTGCGCGACAATGCGGGCAATACGCGTCTACTCTCGCCCCGCGAAGCCGCCAGTGAAGGGGTAACGCTGTACAAGCAAGACATGATAACGGTCGGGGTGGGCGACAAAATGCGCTTTTCGAAAAGTGACAATGAGCGGGGCTACATTGCCAACAGCGTGTGGACGGTCTCGGATATAGCGGGTGACAGTGTCACGCTAACAGACGGTCAACAGCAGCGCACGGTGAAACCCTATCGTGATGAAGCGCAGAGCCATATTGATTTAGCCTATGCAGTCACCGCACACGGTGCGCAGGGGGCCAGTGAGTCCTTTGCCATTGCCCTCGAGGGGACCGACGGTGGCCGCAAGCAGATGGTGAGCTTTGAGTCGGTGTACGTTGCTCTGTCACGCTCTAAACAACATGTACAGGTGTACACCGATAACCGTGAGGGATGGGTGAGTGCGATGGGCAAAACCCAATCTCGCAGTACCGCGCACGATGTGCTGGCACCGCGCGATGAGCGCACAGTCAACAACGCCGAACGGTTGATGCGTCAGGCTACCCCGTTGCCCGAGGTGGCAGTGGGGCGAGCACTCCTCAAGCAATCGGGGTTGCAGGAGGGGCAATCACTGGCGCGCTTTATCGCACCAGGCCGTAAATATCCGCAGCCTCATGTGGCCCTGCCCGCCTTTGATCAAAACGGCAAGTCTGCCGGCGTCTGGCTTGCGCCAATGACACAGGGAGAGTCTCTGGACGTCAATGCCCTGAGCACCGAAGGGCGTGTCTTTGGCAGCGAGGAGGCGCAGTTTGTCGCCCTCCAAGCCAGTCGCAACGGCGAGAATCAGCTGGCCACCACGATGCGCGAGGGGGTGACGTTGGCCGCCCGTCACCCTGAAAGCGGCGTGGTCGTGAGACTGTCCGGCGACGGTCGTCCGTGGAACCCTGCTGCGATGACCGGTGGCAAGCTGTGGGTCGATAAGGTGGCTGAGGTGACAGCGGGGACAGCAACGGATACGGCAGTGGATATCACACCGGCTGATGTGGGCGACAGTCGCCGTGCGGAAGAAATCGCGCGTGAGGCGTTGGAGAAACAGGCAGAAAAAATCGCCCAAGAGATGTTGGGGGCAGACAAGCCTGAGAAGGAAGTGACCTTGCCTGATGAGAAGGTCAAAGCGTTGGTTGGCGATGTCATCAAAGGATTAGCGGGAACACGCGACGATAAGTCACCGCTGCCAGAGCTGCCTGACGCGCACGTGCAAACGGAGGCGGTGAATAAAGTGGTGGCGGAAAACCAACAGCGTGAACGCCTGCAGCAGTTAGACAATGAGGTGGTGCGCGACCTGCAGCGAGAGAAAACGTTGGGTGGCGACTGACGCGCCTGCGGCTTGTCGGCCCCGGCGTCTTCCACGATGAAACATCGTAAAATCCTCCGGGGCTACGATAAACGGAATAAAAATATGAAAGCAGAACATGCATATAGCAATGATAGTTTGATTCAGATGGGACAATGGTTGCAGCCTCGTCTGTCATGGACATCGGGGCAACTCGACGTCATTAAGACCGTGGCCATGCTGTTGATGGTTATCGACCATGTGAACCGTATTTTTGCGCTGGATCATCTGTGGATGATGTGGCTGGGGCGCGGCGCTTTCCCGTTGTTTGGCGTGGTATGGGCGTATAACCTGATGCGGCACCCTACCCTTCGACAGGCATCCCTCAACCATCTATGGGTGTGGGCGCTGTTTGCACAGTTGGGGTATGCGCTTGCTGGGTTCCCGTGGTGGCAGGGCAATATCTTGTTTGCTTTCGCAGTCGCCGGTCAGGCTATCCGCTGGTGTGAAATGAAATCCCGTCTATCGGTATCGCTCGGGTTATTGCTGGTTGCTCTCTGGCTTCCCTTTGCCCAAACCAGCTACGGGGTGGCGGGAATAATGATGTTGGCCAGCGCGCGGTATCTATTTGCGGCGACATCCTCCGCTGAGCGGGCGGCGTGCTTTATCTTATGGTGCAGCATGGTGCTAATGCTCAATATCGAGGTTTCACCTGTGGCAGCAATGGCAGGTCTTGTGCTTTCAGCCGTGGTGCTTGCCCTAGCACGCCTTATCAGTGCAGGCGTACCGCGATTCTGGCCTCGCGATTTTTTTGTGCTGTTTTACGTGGGGCATCTGGTGCTCTTAAGTGTGCTTGCTGGCGTCATTGTATGAAAATGCGCACAATGTTGGCAGGTTAGCCTACTGCTTACGGTGTGGTGCATGGCAGCCCCGCTATTAATTCAATGAGGGAATATCCAAACAATGAGTGATGAAAAACGGAAAACCTTAACGCTAAAACGTAAGTCACCTGAGACAACGAAGGGCGGAGCCGATAGCGTAAATGACACTAACACCGCATCGACACTACAGGTACCGCGCGTGGTGGGCCGTAAGAAGGTGGTCACTGTCACAACACCGCCGGCGTGGAAAGTGAAAAAGCAGGCATTGGCTGCAAAAGTGCCCCCTAAGATTGAAACGCCGCCTGCGTCTCCTCCCAAAAGCGTCGAAAAGGCCAAAAAGGAAGCGGTGCCACGTCAAGTGAAAGTGCCCAAGGGCGTGAAACTTATCCCCTTGTATGAGGCTATCACAGAGATGAAAACGTATTGGCCGGGGCTATTTGATGGCGATGTCCCAAGGTTGATGGCGGTAGGGACTTTTGAGAAGTTGGTGGCGGATAAGCAGCTTAATGCTTACCCGATATCGAATAAACAGATCAAACGTTGTTTGAAAAGCATTACGCGTTCGAAAGTGTACCTCAGTCAAACCGTTGTCGGTGCGCCACGCTATGACATTCAGGGGCATGCGGTGGCTACGGTCGAAGAGAATGAACAGCAGTATGCTGTAGAGCGCCTAAAACGGTTTCAGTAAATAGGCTGGGTAGGGAGGCTGGATATATGACTCCCACCCAGTAGTCAATCAATAAACGCATTGAATATAAATATCCACTAGATATCTTTTAATAAAATTAAAAGAAACTAAAATTTAATAAAATCTCCCCTATGGGAACTGCTTTTTTTATTCCTTTATGAAAATATAAATCACGAGGATTATGATATGGAAGATGCCGTATTAATGAATTCCCATGAAATAGAGGCGGCTAAAACAGCCATTGTTAATGGTGTGCGCAACTTAGTGGAGTGTGGGCATATCAATAATAGAGACGATGTTATTCGGTGTCTAATCGGCGCAGGCTTTGACCTCACTGAGGTTGCTGTGACAAGCATCACGTTGTGTCACCCGGATGAACCCGAGGTCACGATAACTCTGGAGGGATATGTTTTTTCACAACGGTTTCAATTAAGTCACTCCGAAGATACGAGTGACTTAAAATAAACTGTATTCATGCCACTATTTATCTCTGCTAATTAATTCACTATTCAAGGCAGGGTGATTTAATTAATTACCCATGATGATAATTCATGCTAAAAGGAAAATGATGATGTATCGTTATTTAAAACTGTATTTTTTCAAAAACGTATTTTCGCTAGGATCTGAGAAATGATTATTTCGGTAGCGGTTGAACGTGATGCGTTGGGTTATTGGACACACCCTTCGTTAGTGCGAAGTGGATGTGAAACGACCGCCCACCTGACGTCTTGGCTCAGAACGCATCAGTTAGCGTGTTTTGTCATGCTGATGTGTGATGAAGATCCCGAGGCCTATTTAGCCGAACTCGCGCGGGGACAAGAGAACCCATGCGCGCGAGATTGGCATGTGATGCCGCCTGATGACGATGGCTGGTTTATTGGCTCTATTCACGCCAGTCAGAATGGCCCTGTGTGCTACTGGCTGCGTCAAATAGCCTAAAACGCATCCCCCTCGCTTTTTCTCAACGCAGTCCTCCGTGCGCCAACACAAAGACTGTCTGAAGAGAAAAAGTTAAGTCGCTGATTTTAGACATCTGTAGTATGCTTTGCCCAACGATCCTTTTTTTATCCTTGAGGAGGCAGAGATGTCACAATCCACAAACGCAGTGACTTCCTCATCGAAAACGAAGCGCCCTTATCGAAAAGGTAATCCGATGTCAGCGACTGAAAGGCAGTTGGCTTCGATTGCACGTAAACGTGAAACTCATAAAGAAGTGAATGTATTTATCCGAAACCCGATGAAAGACCAGCTTTTGCACTTATGCGAGCAAGAGGGGTTAACTCAGGGAGAAATGATAGAGAAACTCATTCAGATTGAGACTGAACGTCGCTGCGAAAAAATGTGAACCTTTGACATTCTTGCTTGTTAAGCGGGTGAGTGTTAGATTACTGATCGTTTGAGAGAATTTTTGGCGAGCCACGCCGTAAGGTGGCAGGGAACTGGTTCTGATGAGGTGTTTACCCGGAGCCAGAAAAAACGAAACCCCGATAATCTCCTTAACTTTGGCGAGTGGAGAGATTAATCGGGGCCGACTAAAACTGCATAGAAGCTGTTGCTCTATGCAGGGAGTATATGTGCATGCTCAGAAAACTGCAATACCTTCTGTGCTACCTGCTCCTTCCGTGCAACATAAGCGCAGGAAGGTGTGGTTGACGCTCAGGCCCTGTTCACGCATTACCGTCAGGTCAAAAATCCGAATCCGGAGTTCACTCCGCGTGAGGGTAAAAAGACCCTGCCGTTCTGCCGTAAGCTAATGGCAAAAGCCGAAGGCTTTACGTCCCGTTTTGATTTTTCTATGCATGTCGCCTTTGCTCGTTCTATGGGGACGCGTCACCGCATGCCTCCCTTGCTGCGCCGGCGCGCCATCGATACGTTACTTCAGGGGCTGTGCTTCCACTATGATCCACTGGCTAACCGTGTACAGCGTTCGATTACCAATTTGGCCATCGAATGCGGTCTGGCTACAGAGTCAAAGAGTGGCAATCTCTCTATTACCCGCGCCACGCGAGCGCTGAAATTCATGGCAGAATTGGGCCTGATTACTTATCAGACCGAGTATGACCCCACGATTGGCTGTAACATTCCGACTGATATCACCTTCACGCCTGCCCTATTCTCCACGCTTGACGTCTCTGACGTGGCTGTAGTGGCCGCGCGGCGCAGTCGTGTTGAATGGGAAAACCAGCAGCGTCAGAAGCAGAAGCTGAAGCCTCTGGAGATGGATGAGCTCATCGCGAAGGCTTGGCGGTTTGTGCGCGAGCGCTTCCGCAGCTATCAGTCTGAGCGCAAACGACACGGACTGAAACGCGCCCGTGCTCGACGTGACGCGGACAGAACCCGAAAGGATATCGAGACTCTGGTGAAACAACAGCTGACGCGTGAATACGCCAGCGGGCGCTTTGTCGGCGGCCTTGATGCCTTGAAACGAGAGTTGGCGCGTCGAGTGAAAGAGCGCATGCTGATGTCGCGCGGTAACAACTACACGCGGTTGGTCACTCTCCCCACCTAACCCCTGATTTTCCAAAAATCCGGTCGACGCCGGAGGATTTCGCACGTCTACAGCCTGCCACTGATGATTATTCGACCAAAATAGCGCTTTTCCACCCAGATATTTCCCCTGAATCACCTCCAGAATAGCCAAAAAATACCTCATATTTGTCACCTCTGGCTGTCGAATTAGGTTATCCACCATTAAGTGCAAGGGACTTTTCCATAAGGTTACAACCGATATGTTTACAGAGCGCTAGCCGGAGGCTTTTCAAAGTGCGTGGTTTCCTTTAAACAACTACTCAGTACTTCTTTTAAATACCTTTTTTATTCTTCTTATAAAGAAATTACCTATTCGTCACCTGACCTGTGGAAAGGTTCCTGATAATGTTCGCCCTTGCAGCGGACTAAAGTCCGCGCCGGTTCGACACAACCTAAAGTTCCTCCCATCGCTATGCGACGGGCCCCATACAAATCACTTTAGTGACAACACTCTAGACATCCACACAGCAATCCGTGCATATCGGCAACAACAGCGCGAAACCTCACCCACTGCAAAGCGGCTCGCCCCCGGCCCATAGGGCCGGAAATGAGTCGCTTTATAAGTGGATGTTGTAACTAGAGGATTTGTGTTGCTGTAAATGATGTAGCGGGTTGTTTCAGATACATGCTCGTAAGCGGCTCTACGACCCGCTAACGCGGAGATACACCCCGACTGCGGCAAAGCCTTGTCGTGGTCACTCCGTTCGCATAATGAAACTTCTACGTCGCTTTTAGTGGGTTTGGCTTTGCAGGGCGGGAGAGGGATTGGTGAAATCTATCAAAGCAGGGCGGCTTCGCCGCGTTACCGGCGCCATTTAACGTTAATGTCATATTCAACAACAGCTGGCGCCTCCATGCCGCAAAGCGGCATTCAAAGACTGGCTACGCACTGCTCGCCTGTCCGGACTGTACATGATATAAACGATTGTGTTTATAAACACTTCTGTGGATATCACAATGCAACTGAGTGATTACATTGACAGCGCGTATGGCCCAGAACGAGGAAACCGCGCACGTTTTCTGAAAGACAACCCTGATATCCTGCCTCAAGAACTGAGCCGCTGGCTGAAAGCGGGACTAAAAATCAGACCAGAAACAGGTGAAATCTATAAGCCCGTATCACGCCGCGTCAGGGTGCCTGCCGCCGTTGCCGTCGACGCAGGTGTCTTTCTCTCTGATGACCTACGTGAACGCGTTGCGTCGCTGGCCATCGTGAATAATGTGACGCCTGATGCCATGCTCAAGGCACTCGTTGAGCGGGAGGAATTGTGTCGTAAGCTATCTCCGCCGGCGGTCACCAGCAAGGTCGTGCCGGAACAGCAGATTGCCGGTATTGTCAGCCGCTATTTTTCTGCGTTATCTGAGTGCAGTGAAACGGATGCTTGGCACCGGGTGCTCGAGACGCTGGTCCGCGAGCTGACTGAGTCTGACCTACTGTCATTTCACACAGGTAATATTGCCGAGAGCCGCCGGCTGAACATACCTCGCACCGCGTATTACTGGTATGGCGGTTTTGTGGCAAAGCGCGTGGCCATGATGCTGGGCTGCATTGATGTCTATCTGTGGAACGAAATGATGCGGCCGGACAGCGACGTGATTTTTGTGGGTGATGCGCAAAATGTGGTCGCCTGCTACTTCATCTGCCAGCAGATGTGCCGTCTGCTGAAAGCGGTGCAGCTGAACTGGCGTAAACAACAGGGCTCGTGGGGAAGTCGGGCAGAGCTGGATGAGGCCGCGTACAGGTACACTCAGCGACTGGCGGAGGGGATAATGGATAACGGTATTTTTATCGGTGGCGATGAGCAGAATTTTTACCGACTGCACCGCTATGCGGAAAAACATTACTCTTGGGCCGTGCGCTGAGAGGGTTAATATCCGAGCATTTCGAACTTGGGTAACGGCCGTGGTTACTCAACCTACCCCCTTACTGATGGAGTAAATTTTGTTGAATAGAAGGATAGAGGATTTGTTTCCGGAGTCTTTTAAGAGAATTAAAGCAGAAGAAGAAGCTAACAGGCCTGATCCCAGCTGGTTTGCACATTTACCGTCTGAAAAAATTAATGAGTATATGTCTAAGTATCCGTTCAAATCCTTTGATGAAATTCCGAAGGATAATAGTGGATTGCAGTATCCTTCACTACAGGATTTAGAATTTTATCTGCCGTCAGTGGCTCAGGTTGCTGACCATCATCAACTTCCTGAAAGAATGAGAAAAGAGCCCGTGGTTACGACAATTAATGGGTTTATTCTGTTAAGGTCACTTGGCGTTCAAGCTTTCAATATTGATCCGCGCCGATGGCACAAAATTAAAACCTATTTAAGTAAAGGAAAGATTGAATACCCTCAAATGTCTGATGACGGGCAACGAATTATCGATGGCAGACATAGAACATTGCTTATTATGCAGATTTATAACGTGAGAAATGTGCCTGTTTTTTACTTTAAAAGAAAGGAAAAGGGTCTGTAAAGGGTGTCTGACGCTCAGTGGAACGAAAACTCACGTTAAAGGGTTCTACGCTGGAACAGCTGAAATTTCCGGCGTAGAACCTCATGTGATAGGTGTCTATTTGGGGTCAGTTTGGATATAGAGAATTTTTGTACGTTAAGCGCATTATTTAATCAATCGTGGTTCGTAAGGGGTTGATTTTGCGTCAGCGGCTATCGCTTTTAAGTTGTCGCTCTTGCAGTCTCGCATTTAGGTTATCCGATTAAGGTCAAACCCCTGAAAATGCCGTATAGCGCGGGAGTACACCCTATTGTACGCGTACAATAATTCTCTATATCCAAACTGACCCCTATTTGGGGGCCAAGGAGATGTGAAGTCGGCACTTGTTGCCATTAGGACATCGAATTAGCGAGGGGATGTATTGATGACACGACGTGGTTTACGTCTATCGCAGCTACCACAGATATGCACGGTGAAGCCTAAAGCAGCTAAAACGTCAGCACATCAGATGGCGGAAGATACGCTGCGAGAGTTAATCGCAGCCCGCTTTGCTGTCGGTAAACCAGTGATCCACATTGATGCAAACTGGAATGATGCGCTGCTACTGCGCGTGATGAAAGAAGCAATACGTCAAGCAAAAGGCCAACCGTTTGTCGTCATACCACCGAAAGGGCAAGAGAACGACTAGCACACGATAGTCGTTGCTGGCTGCGTGGTGGATTTGGTGCAGGTATGCAGCGTTTGTCCACGGGGCGCAGTCATGGATGCGGGTTAAGCATCGGCTTCATGGTTCGCTGCTGCGACTTCATCACTGATCACTTGTGCAAGCGGTCGGAAGGTTTTTGACCACGACTCATCATCGCGCCAAGGCGTGCTGGCTTTGGGAAATATCGGATCGGGCTCACGTGGTTTTTTTCTGCTCGTGCGGCTTTGCGCGCTTCTTTATGAGGTTTCTTCATTAATCTTCACGCTGGATAGAATCAAGCGGTGTTTAGACAGTGGAGCGCCGCAACGACGACCGGTGAACTTGTCATAAGTTTCGCGCTGACCTGCACACCAGGTTGTCGCCGTCTCGTGTAGTGGCACGGTCCGCTCCCCGTCTTTTGTCATAATGATACCGGTATGGGTTTTGATTTTTGCCATTAAGATCCTCTTTCATCAAATCAACAGTAATATCAAAGTCATTATTGTAAATGACTCATGTAATACGCAAGGGGGCGATTTTGTATCACGCGCTTAGCAACCTCAATGTGGGATGTGACGATGGTCGGTAAGTTAATCTGAAGTTGAAGGGCGGCCAAATCGCTGTGGTTGGCCGGCGGGATCTGTGTGTGACGTATCCCTGCCCCATCAGTCTATGTTGAGGGTCTGGCAGGGAGTGTAGAGCAGAGACGATTAGTGGCGGATTTGCGCCAAATCGTCCTCAGAAAGGCCGGTTGCTTCCTGCACTGATTCACGCGACATGCCCATTTTTAACAGACTGCGTGCCACTTCGAGTTTGCCTTTCTCGATACCACGTTGTTCACCGAGTTGGATCCCTTTCTCAATGCCCTTCTCGATCCCCTTCTCGATGCCCTTCTGTTCGAGCTGTTGTGCGATGGTCATAAGTGCGTCTCCATGCTGCGGCACACGCTGTGCCAGTTCGCGAACAAAGGCTTCAGAGTCAGCAGACTCACCGGCCTGTAATAAATAGTGTATCAGCGCCATCACCTGCGGTGAAGAGAGATAGTCTGCCATCAGCAACGTGGCCAGTCTGTCCGTCAAGGTGGCGATATCACGTTGATGAATGTGCTTTTGCAGCAGAGTCAGTGCGGCCATGCTGCGGTGTTCCATAATATCATCGTCTGGAATAACCGTCACATCAACCAGTGGGAATGCACCACTATAGAGTTTATGTGCCAGTTCGGGGTCGTCAAACTCATCTAACCACCGCGTGGAGTACGGATAAGGACTGCGTTTACCCACGTAAAACAGCACCGGTATGACGAGCGGCAACTTAGTATGGCCCGCTTCAAGGTGGCGTTGCATAGCCGCGACCGCGTAACGAATTAAGCGAAAAGCCATATGCTTATCGGGTGAGCTTTGATGTTCGATCAACACATGAACATAGCCCTCGCCCTCCACGGTATCGAGGCTATAAAGCACATCACTGAAGTACTGACGTAAATCATCTTCAACAAAGGAGCCTGACTCCAGCTTTAACGTGCTGAGGTCGCAGATTGCCCGAAGCTCCGCAGGAAGGTGTAATTCCATGAAGTCACGTGCAATTTCTGGCTGGGTGAGAAACTGCCTAAATGTGGCATCATGCGGCGTGGGGGTACTGTTTTTCTTCTTCATCAGTCCAGACTCTGAAAGATAATGAGTGAATGCTATCACAATCAGAGCAATACAAGATGTTAAGTACTCGGTATGACATATCTTTACTCCTCGCCTTGTTGGCAAACGCGGATCACCGTCATTTTCGATACTCCCGCGAGGCGAGCTGTTTCACGCAGGGACTTTCCATGAGTTAGCCGGAGTGTGCGTATCAGCTCGTGTTTTTGTGCATCAGCCACCCTGCCCCGATATTTACCTTCCGATTTCGCTTTGCTTATGCCTTCCGCCTGACGGCGACGTCGATCCTCATAATCTTTTCTGGATATAGCTGCGAGCATATCCAGCATCATGCCATTAACGGCTTTAAGCATACTGCGAGTGAATTCATCGCTAACGGCGTTATTGAGCGCCAAATGGCTGGTTGGTAAATCAAGACTCACGATAGACAGCTGCTTATCCGTTATCTGCTTTCTTAGCGCTTCCCATCCCACGTCGTCCAATCGAGAAAGCCTATCCACTTGCTCAATGAGAATAATATCCCCTGGCTCAGCCTCTTCAAGCAGTTGCACGAGTTTTGGGCGCGTCATCGTTGCACCGGAGATATTGTCGACATACCAGCCAGCAATTCGGTGGCCATGTTGGCGAGCAAAATTCTTTAACGCATTTTTAGCGCGAGTGGCATCTTGTTCAGAGGTTGATGCTCGCAGATAACCAAAAATGAGCATTTTTTAGCCTTTAGGTAACGTTTAAGTGGTCATTTTATTAATGGTATCACTTATATGGTCACATTGATATGAAATGGCATATTTTGAGGTGGTGACTCAGAAGTATACCCAAATATGGCTAGCTGACGCGCCCTGCGGGCTTGTCCAACCCCGCGTCTATCCAAAAGCAAGTTTTGAACAGATGCGGGGTTTTTGGGATGGAACGTATTTACCCGAGATAAGAAAAGGGAATTGAAAGTCCGCTATGAGCGAATTGCGGACATTGGACTTTCCAACCTTACAAGGTAATCTAGTTTGCAAGGTTAGCGACCTTGCACGGTCGCACTAATAAGTTGTTATGCGAAAAGAACAGGAACAGTATAAATGAACTGGATTGGTTCACGGTGGTGGAAATTCGACTTCCACAATCATACTCCGGCATCGGACGATTATGGGAAAGGTCCTGACCAGGCCCAGTATAAGCAGATCACTCATAAGAATTGGCTGCTCAACTACATGCGGCAAGGCATCGATTGTGTCGCGGTAACGGATCACAACTCAGGCGCCTGGATTGATCCACTCAAGCAAGCACTCCAAGAGCTGGAATCTGAAGGTCATGCGGATTATCGACCGCTCTACCTCTTCCCAGGCGTTGAGCTTACCGTTCAGGGGAATATCCATATTCTGGCCATTTTCGGCCAAGACAAGACAACCTCTGATATCGACTCACTGCTCGGTGCGGTCAGATATCGCGCCACCAAGGGAAAGAGCGACGGCTGTTCTGAATGCTCTGCAGTTGAGGTGATTGACGAAATTGTCAGGTCAGGTGGGCTTGCAATACCTGCTCATGTCGATCAGGCCAGCGGACTTTTTACGGTCTGTACCGGCAACACACTGGAGCAAGTGCTCGACAACAAATGTGTATTTGCCATGGAGGTAACGGACCTGGCTCAGGCAAAACCGCAGCTTTACATCGGCAAGAATTTGAATTGGGCAGAGATTCTTGGAACCGATTCCCATCATCCGTCCGGTACCGGAGGTCAACGCTACCCTGGTAGCCATTTCACCTGGGTAAAAATGTCGGAGCCCTCATATGACGGATTACGGCTGGCGCTCATTGATGGGGCTCTTTCACTGAAGCGGTCGGACAACTTCGTTGGTGACCCCAACACCCATGGACAACTCGTCATCGAAAGTATCGTGGTCGACGATGCGAAGTACCTGGGTCGAGGGCAATCCTTATCCTGCCAATTGAACCCCTGGCTCAACACCATCATTGGTGGACGAGGCACTGGGAAATCGACTTCGTTGGAGTTCCTGCGGATTGCTCTTAAACGGAAGGGAGAAATCCCCAAGAGCCTTGAAAAGGAATTTACCAAATACAGTCAAACGTCGAAAGACCGCCAGGATGAAGGGCTGTTAAGAGATGTCACGAAAATTACCGTCTGCATTCGAAAAGACGGTGGCCGCTTTCGAATCACTTGGTCTAACACCGACAACAGATACGCCATAGAGGAAGAGACCGCTCTCGGAATCTGGAGCGCTTCCGAGGGAGACATAGCACAACGATTTCCTGTCAGGATTTACAGCCAGAAACAGATATTCGAACTGGCTAAGCATCCCCAGGCGCTCTTGCAGGTTGTCGATGATGCCCCGGCGGTCAATCATCGTGATTGGCAACTTAAGTGGGAGGAATTGGTTTCCAAATATCTCTCGATTCGCGCCCAGGAACGTGAAGTTCAGGCCGGACTTCAGGAGGAATCGGTAACCAAAGGTCAGCTTGAGGACGTCAAACGCAAGCTCGATGTTTTTGAAAAGGCGGGCCACGCGGATGTCCTTAAGGCTTACCAGCTCAGACAGAACCAGAGCAAGGCTATGGACTCCTGGGGAAAGACTTGGGAAGGTTCCGCCGAACAGGTCCGGGACATTTCAGGAAGTCTGTTGCCACCAGAATTGGATTTACAACATTTCGACGTTGGGAATGAGGATGACAAAGAACTCATCGATACTGCCGAGGACATCCGTGCGACGTTTAAGAAGCTCCAGACAGAGATGAATTTAATCGCACAGCGGATTGATGATGCGAAGAGCGCATGGAATCAAACGCGGCCAGGCCTGGGAATATCGAAAAAAATCACAACGGCGATTCAGGAATACAACGACCTCCTCGGTCAACTCAGCGCAGCAGATGCGGGCGATCCATCTGCATATGGTGTTCTGGTTAAGCAGCGGCAAGATTTCGAAGATAAGCTCAAGGGATTTAACAAAAAGAGAGAAACTCTTGCTCAGCATCAGAAGAGCGCGGAAGAGTACTTGGCCAAGCTCCATGAGCATCGGGCCAAGATAACCAAGCTTCGCGAGGACTTTCTCAAGGAGACCCTCGTCGGCAATTCATATGTACAAATCAATGTCATTCCGTATGGAAACAAGCTCACGGTAGAGGAAGAATTCCGTAACCTGATCGGCCGCGGCAGTGGCGGCTTTGATCGCGATATTGGGGTAGTTGACGGGGATGAGGGCTTGCTGGCTAATCTAACGCAAGACCAATCCAGAACTATGGATGATAAAATTGAGACATTGAAATCATCGCTACTTGCAATACATGCGAACGATACTACAGCGGTGGCTTCCTCCAAAGATCGACGCTTTGTATCCCACATTCAGGGGCTAACTCCGGAACAGATAGATCGAATTCAATGCTGGTTTCCAGGTGATTCTCTGGAAATCAGATATAGCCTTAAGAACGGTGAGAGCTTCAAACCCGTAGAGCAAGGATCTCCGGGTCAAAAAACTGCTGCTCTCCTTGCATTTATCCTTTCATATGGCAATGAGCCTCTCGTACTTGATCAGCCTGAGGACGATCTTGACAACCACTTGATCTATGACCTGATCGTGACGCAATTGCGGGAGATCAAACAGAGACGGCAGGTTTTAGTAGTCACGCACAACGCTAACATCGTCGTGAATGGTGACGCGGAAAACGTCATTGCCCTTGATATTAGGTCTGGCCAAACCAGAATTGTGACGCAAGGGGGGCTTCAAGAGCCTTCCATACGCGATGAGATATGCCGAGTGATGGAAGGTGGCAGAGAGGCCTTTAACCAAAGATATAAACGAATCAATGCAGTAATCACATAAAAGGCGCTGCACTCGGACGGCAATTCCGCTGCGCTCAATTGCCGCCGGTGCTTGGTCGTTAACGTCCGCTCTTGGCACGAAGTGGACCGCCTACACGTGAACGGCTTTAATGCAGATATGTATCTTATTCATGATGAAAGAATACATATGAGGTATTAACTGAAAACTGATGGGCAAAGTAACGCTTCAGACATGAAAAAGCTGACTTTCGCCAGCTTTTTCATATACCATACTTATTACTTATTACTTATTACTTATTACTTATTACTTATTACTTATTACTTATTACTTATTACTTATTACTTATTACTTATTACTTACTTGATTCAGGTACAACTCAAGTGCTTCTCTGACTATGGCGCTGACATTCTTAGGATCTTTACCACTACGCTTGTTCTTAAGGGCTATGTCTTCAATTGTAACTAACATTTTTTCCCCTAGTGATATTGTGGTCCTGCATTGCTTTTCTTGCTCAGTTCTTTCCGGTGAACCATATGGCTTATCAGCTAGTTTATTAGCGAGGGCTTCTGCTTGTTCGGTAGTAACATCGGGACGATTTGTCGCCTGTAAGCTAGGTTTTTTAACCATTATTAAAATACCTCACTGATGAGCTGTTCTATTTCCAATTTAGCTGCTTTGTTGTCAGTTTCTAAAACCCCCATTCCATTACTCATGCTGTCCCGGTAAACCTTTCGAAAACAAACCACCGATTCTAGAGCTTTAATTGTTGGGAATTCTTCAAGGTACTCGAGAAATTCTTTTCGCTCATTTCCCCGAAGCACTGGGTTCGTTGTTGCCATACTTTGTAGGCAAAACACTTTAAGGTCAGGGTTTAAGTCACGCATCGCTTCAACTTGTTGTTGAAGTTCTACTAAAGTGTCCAAATCAGGCTGAGAGCATTGTAGAGGTGCAATGATCTGGTGAGCGACAACTCCACTTGTAATGAATTCACGAGAGTTACGACCTGCAACATCAACTATTACGTGAGAATATTTTTCATCAAGAGCGCGTAATGTTTGCGTGAGATTATCAAATTTTTCAATTAGCGTTAGCGCTGGCAACAACGCAGCTGCTTCGCGTTCAGCATGCCATTTTGCAGCTGTTCTTTGAATATCTCCATTCAACAAGCAAACGTCTTCACCTTTGACTGCCAATGCGACAGCGAGATTTACTGCAGTGGTTGTTTTTCCTGAACCACCTTTATTACCGCCGATGACTGTAATCACTTTCAACCTCATAAATATGATATATGAAGTATGAAATATTATCTTGCAAGCGATCATGCGTCAAATATTTATGAAGTATTAAGTATGAAATATTATTTAATTAGTATGAATTCATATTTATTACTTGCGTTTTAATATTTCACACTTATGATGCGTTACTCAAAGTGAGTATTTAGACACTGATTCGATAGTTTTTTCTCAAATTGAGTAATAGGAAGGGTGCGGTTTATATGAATATCTTCTGTGATGATGGTTCTACTAACGTAAAACTGGCCTGGTATGAAGGGAAGGAGCTTTGCACGTCTCTATCTGCTAACTCTTTCCGTTCTGGATGGAAAGTAGAGGGGCTGGGAAATCGCCAAACCTTCAACTATTCATTAGACGGTAAAAAGTATACATATGATGAAGTGAGCAATCTCGCTATCAATACTACTCATATTGAGTATCAATATTCCGACGCCAATGTATTGGCTGTTCACCACGCATTGCTGAACAGTGGTCTGGATCCTCAATCCGTCTCATTAACGGTTACTCTGCCAATTAGTGAGTACTACACGCCGGAATGCCAGAAGAATGAGCTCAATATCCAGCGCAAAATTGATAACTTGATGCGACCTGTGACACTCAATAAAGGGCAAACCTTTACGATAGAGCACATTGACGTGATGCCCGAATCGCTTCCTGCGGTGTTCGCTCAGTTAGTTAAAGATAAAGTAGGGTCGTTTGAGAAGTCACTGGTTATCGATTTAGGCGGGACAACGCTGGATGTGGGCGTCATCGTTGGCCAGTTTGAAGATGTAAGCGCCATTCATGGTAATGCCAATATTGGGGTTTCGATGGTGACTCAGGCTGCATTAAGCGCACTTAAAATGGCATCAAGCGATACCAGTCCAATGGTCGCAGATGAACTAATCAAGCATCGTGATAATGCCGAGTTCGTTAGCCAAGTGGTTAACGATGAGAGCAAAATACCTCTCGTGATTGATACCATTGAGTCCGCGATTGCCAAACTGGGTGAGCGTGTTGTTGATGAATTAGCTGAATTCCGTCATGTTAATCGGGTATATATCGTTGGCGGTGGGGCATCACTTGTTGCGCCAGCCGTCAAATCTGCGTGGCACCATTTGGGACAAAAAGTCGTTATGATGGATAATCCGCAGATGGCCTTAGTACAAGCGATAGCCGCATTTAAAGGAGAATGATGTGAGTGACGAGCGGAAGAAATTCACGCTGTATTTACATCCGGATCAACCTTCTGATGCCCAAGCATTGGCGGTGATAGAAACGGTTCCTCGCGCTGGGCGTGGGGAGCTCTATCGAAATGCATTGGTCGCAGGACTTGCATTACAGCACCTTGATAGTCGACTGCCAGCCTTACTGGCAACCTTGTTCACCGATAAACTGACCTCTGACAACGTCGTGAACATGATTAGCGAGACAACAGGGTGGAAGCCTTCACAAGGGGATATACGCGCTATTTTGTCCGAGTTAGGTGCGGGACAGATATCCCCCGAGCCTAATGAGAAAAAGACCGCCGAAGAATTAGATCTGAATGCCGCACGCAGTAAACTTAAGGGGTTTCTCTAAATACTCAAATTGAGGCTTTAGGAAGTTCTGACCATTTAGTTGTATATGAGGGTGAAAGCAGTTCCCGCTTCATCCTCCAGCCTTTCTCAATTCCCTGTCCGCCAAACCATACTTTTCCGATACCTGTGCTATTGATGCGATCGACAACTTTCATCAGATTTTCACTGTTCGCGCGCGGCGGCGTCTCATCAAACATGTCTATCTGGCCCGGACGACTGCAAAAATCATTGAGCATGATGCCCGCCTTTTGATAGCGATATCCATCCCGCCAGATTTGAGACAGCGCTTTCATCGCTGCGGCGACAATATCGCGCGTATCCTGTGTGGCCAACATCATGACCTGATTCGCACTGTTGCCGTACTGCGGCTCATTTGCATACGGACTGGTACGTAGGAAAACGCTAACGTGGCGGCAATACTGCTTTTCCTCGCGCAGCTTCTCAGCAGCACGTTCGGCATACTGGCATACCGCTTGTTTCATATCCTGCAGCTGCGTGATGCGTTCTCCAAAACTGCGGCTGCAGATGATTTGTTGTTTGGCTGGTAGCGCTTCAATCGATATACACGGTATACCGTTTAACTCTCTGATGGTTCTCTCAACAACGACGCCGAATGTTTTCTTCATCAACTGCAAGTTAGCGTCAGCCAGCTGCAGAACCGTTTCAATGCCCATCAGCCGAAGCTTTGTCGATAGTTTGCGGCCAATTCCCCATACCTCGTCGACCGGCAGCAGCGCCATCAGTTTGCGCTGACGTATGCGATCGCTTAAATCCACCACGCCGCCCGTGGCGGGCCAGGTCTTTGCTGCGTGGTTGGCTAACTTGGCCAACGTCCGCGTTTGTGCAATCCCTATCCCGCAAACTAAACCTGTTCTTTGAGCTACGGTCGCACGGACTCGTCGTCCAAACTCCAGATAAGGTTCGCTAGCATCGATACCGGCTATCTGTAGAAATGCCTCATCGATGCTATAAATTTCGAGCGAGGGGGCCAGCGACTCCAATATCGTCATGACACGGTGGCTGATGTCTCCATATAACGCGTAATTCGAGCTGAAACAGGCTATCTGATGCTGTTGAATCAATGCCTTAGTTTGAAAAAATGGGGCGCCTCGTTTGATGCCGAGTGCCTTTGCCTCTCTGTTCGCTGCGACAATCGCTCCGTCGTTATTGCTAAGCACGATCACCGGTTTTCCCTTCAAGTCGGGCCTAAACAGTTGCTCACAGCTGGCGTACATGGCGTTCACATCACAAAGCAGGAACATATTAACCTTTGTCCAGCGTATGAATTGCGTGCGTGACGACGCCAAAAATGTCTAAATCATCGGGGTCGACAAGTATCGGACTGTAGGCACTGTTCATCGGCTGCAAGCAGAGCTGCGGATGTGTGCAAAGCCGCTTAACCGTGAATTCCCCATCGATGGCCGCGATGACGGTGTCCCCATGTGCAGGGGTCAGGGCGCGGTCAACCACCAATAAATCGCCTGACAAAATTCCCGCTTCAACCATTGATTCACCTTGCGCACGAACGAAGTAAGTCGCTGAAGGGTGACGGATACAGAAATCATTTAAATCGAGCTGCGCTTCAATGTAGTCCTGAGCCGGGGAAGGAAAACCGGCAGCACAGGTATCGCTAAAAAGTGGCAGTTGAAGGCGTGAGGTTGTAATGGCCGTGATGATTTCTGCTTTCATTGTTAAAACTCATAATACTGTATGGATTACCAGTATTATGGGCGGGAATGTTCCTATATGGCAAGTTAGGAAAATTCCTTTTTCCTAATGACGTGTTTTAACTGAAAAAGAATTCGCCATTTTATCTTCCGGTAGCTCAAAAAATAAACAATTGCAGGTTTCTCTTGTCACATCCCTCTCTCGATCGGTTACGGGCAGGTTATCCACAATGTTCTGCAGTCATTATGTGGATAGTCCGTCCTGTGCGCGGGCTGAAGTTCCTTGATGCATGGCCTGTGACGAATACGGTAATGACTGGCGGGAAATAACGCGCTAATTCAAACAGGGCAGAGTGACTGCCCTGTTCTTCGGCGTCTGTATAC
>NZ_LXET01000067.1 GCF_001655005.1 Hafnia paralvei ATCC 29927 | reverse complement strand
AAGGATGTCGCAACGCTCCTCATCCACGCCGCTGCGCGGGGGGGGGCCACTGCACGGTGCCAGTGTGCCGCAACCGGTGGCCACGGGGCGGGCGTTTTCTCCGCGCCTGTCCGGCGTCGTTGTGATTTTACGCCATCCAGACGCCTTTTATGGATCGCCCTTCAAGCCGCTTTCGCGGCATATCCTCGCCGTCAAAAAGCCGACGACTACGGTATTCCACGGTCAGCTTGACCCGTTACCGGTCACGGCCTACAGGCCCCGTGCAGTAGGGAACGGGAGCCGTGGCGGCTCCCTCCTGCGGGCACCCTAACCCGAGGAGACTTTCTTATGTCACGATTTGTGCAGGGCAATTGCGTCGAAATTATGGCGGGCTTTCCCGACAACGCCGTCGATTTTATTCTCACCGATCCTCCATACCTTGTCGGCTTTCGCGACCGTCAAGGCCGAACGATTGCGGGTGACGTCACGGACGAATGGTTACAGCCAGCTTGTCATGAGATGTACCGCGTACTGAAAAAAGACGCGCTGATGGTCAGCTTTTACGGCTGGAACCGTGCCGACCGCTTTATTGCTGCGTGGAAAGCCGCAGGGTTTAGCATTGTGGGGCATTTCGTTTTCACTAAAACTTACACGTCAAAATCGGCCTACGTCGGCTACACACATGAATGCGCTTACATACTGGCGAAAGGCCGCCCACGCTTGCCACAACACCCGTTGCCTGATGTGCAAGGTTGGAAATACAGCGGCAATCGGCATCATCCGACCGAGAAGCC
>NZ_LXET01000066.1 GCF_001655005.1 Hafnia paralvei ATCC 29927 | reverse complement strand
ACTGCGCTTCACGCGCTGGTTAGCAAGGGTGGTTCTCAGTACTCCCGCAATGACGATATGCTTAGGTTCTTGTCCCAGATCGCGCATTTCCAGCACTACTTTACCGACTACTCTGCACATTTCACGGTACAACTCGTCGTCTTTCGTCTGATTTCCCATTTTTGCCCGCTCGTCATTAACTCAAACCAACAGCATATATCACTCTGAGGATTTAGACAAAATTCAATGAAAATCAAATAAATGTTATCATTCTACTGAATTCTCTGAAGTCGATTAACGAGCTCAGCAAGACTTCCTGCCTGCATTTTTTCCATCACCCGCGCCCGGTGCACTTCAACCGTACGCACGGCAATATTCATGGCATCAGCAATTTCCCGATTCATTAACCCTTTTGCTACCAGATGCGCCAGTTCCCGTTCTTTTGGCGTAAGTTGTTGGTAGCATGAGATGATCTCTTGTCGCGAGAACGCCGCTGCCGAGACCTGCAAGGCATGTTCTAATGCTGCCTGAAGCGGCACGGCTGACACCGGTTTTTGCAAAAAGTCGACCGCGCCACGTTTCATTTGCTCAACCGCCATCGGCACATCGCCGTGCCCGGTGAGAAAGACCACCGCCAGCGTACTTGCTTTCTGACGCATGATTTCATGCACAGCGTGCCCATCCAGTACCGGCATACGCATATCCAGCAGTAGTACGCCCACCTGGTGCAAATTTGCCTCGGCGAGGAATTTCTCGCCTTGCTCCCAGCAAGACACTTCATATCCCAGACTTTCCAATAAAAACGCACAGGCCTGGGTAACGGCAATGTCGTCATCCAGCAGATGAATTATCGCCACTACGGCCTCCTTCCTGATTTGGCTTAAAATACAATGTCACTCTCGCCCCCGCTTTACCGTCCGGGGCCTGCTGATTTTTGATCTCAATATCTCCGTTTGCGTAGCGCACCAGTCGCTGACAAATGGCCAGTCCTAGTCCCATACCTTCTTTGCGGGTGGTCATAAACGGCTGAAACGCCTGATACAACTGAGCCTCGTCAATACCTCCGGCATTATCCTGCACCTGAATACGCACGCCGCCATCCTTATGCAGGGCGCTAAACCATACCGTCGTAGCGCCTGCCTGGGCGGCATTGAGTACCAGGTTAGCCAGCACCTGCTCAAGAAGAACGCTTGGCAGCATCAACGTTAACGCCTTACTAACCTGCGTGTGCAGCGTTATCGCCGGGAATTGCTGGGGCATACGCAGTAATTGCCAGACGTGATGGATAGCATCGTGAACGTTGATGGCTTGCCAGTCATCGGTGAGTACCGGATTGCCCTGTGCCTGGCTGACCCACTGCCGGAGATTGCGCAGCGTATCGGCTCCTCGTTGTGCCTGGGCGTCTATGTGCTCAAGCGCGGGCAGCAACGGATGCTGCTCATCCTGACCACGCAGGCGAATTAGACAGCCTTGGGCATAATGACGGATAGCAGACAACGGCTGATTGAGTTCATGGGCAAAACCGGAGGTCATCTCCCCCAGCACGCTCATTTGGCGGGCAGTCTCCAGCGCCTGTTCCTGTTTGTGCAACAACACGTTGTTCCGCTCCAGCTGCCTGCCACGTCGGCGAACCAACAGCATCACCCAGATGTAATTGAGCGTAAGCAACAGCAATACGATGACCACGCCCCCCATCGCCAGTCGGTGTTGAATAAACCAGCTTTTGACATCCAGCCACAGCTGACGCTGCTGCGGATGCTGTCGGACGTCGCGCAGCAACGCTTCTACTTCACGGGTCGAGGCGGGCGCACCCCAGCGAAACGTCGCGTTTTGCGGTGCATTGAACAGTACCCGCGTGACGCGATCGGCCAGCTCGTCACTCACTGCAGGTAGTGCGGCAAATGACCAGTCCGGATAGAGCGGCGTACTGGTTAAACAGGGAATTGAAGTCGGATGATTCAACACGGTCATAAAATCGGTTTTACGGATGAGGCCTTCTTCATCCATTTTTTCCAGCAGGCACACCGGCACGATCACCGCCTGCACGGCTTTTTCACGTAATAAATAGAGTAAGGCATCGGCGGGAAATCCGGTAAACGTCAGACGTAAATCACGTTCAGGGCGCAGACCGGCATCACTGAGCGCTTTATATCCCAGCAAATAGCCGCCAAACGCCTGAGCATCAATGGCGCCAACCGTTTTGCCGATCAGATCGTGTGCGGAGGTTAACCCACTGTCGCGCCTGACGAGAATGGCGCTGCCAATCACGTTACTGGTGGCTTTCCCACCACGGGTGGATCGTAACGACGCCAGCCAGCGTAGCGCTGAGCGGCTGTTAAGCTGGACAAACTGCGCCGGATTGGTGACCACAAAGTGTACCGTTCCACGATTCACCGCCTCCTGCATCTGCCGCAGGTCCAGCGGTTGAATATGAAACTGCTCACCGGGGATTTGCTGATTCAACAAGGTTTCCAGCGGCTGCCAGTGATTACGTGTAGAAACCTCCCCGCGCATCGCCAAAACGCCAATGTTCCATGTCTGCGCCCTGACCGCGCCACTTAGCATCCACAGCGACGCCAGTACCGTCAGACATCTTACTACGTTGCGTCCCACTCAATTGTCCCTGTCAATTATGTTGTTTTAGATCAACAACAAGCCGGGTATGTGGTTAACCACAATAGAGTATACCCCGTCACGATTTTTACACTGTAAATCATTGAGATTCTTTATTCATCACACGCAAATCAACGGCGTGACCAATGTTTCGTTGTTGCATCGTGACGGGAGAAAATATGGACAGCAGTAAACGGCAGTTTCTCCAGCGACTGGGCGTCCTGACCGCTGGCGCATCACTGGTTCCGCTGGCTCAGGCGCAATTTCCCTTTTCGCCTGAACGCCACGAAGGCTCACAACAGCATCGCTACGCCATGCTGGTTGACCTGCGACGCTGTATCGGCTGCCAGGCCTGTACCGTCAGTTGCGCCATTGAAAACCAGACGCCACAGGGCGAATTTCGTACCCTCGTCAACCAGTATCAAGTACAGATTGAAGGCCAGCAAAGCGTTACCAACGTCCTGCTGCCGCGACTGTGCAACCATTGTGATAATCCCCCTTGCGTGCCCGTTTGCCCGGTACAAGCCACTTTCCAACGCGAAGACGGCATTGTGGTGGTCGACAACACACGCTGCGTGGGCTGCGCCTATTGCGTGCAGGCCTGCCCTTATGATGCGCGATTCATCAACCATGAAACGCAAACCGCCGATAAATGTACCTTTTGCGTTCACCGCCTCGAAGCGGGGCTGCTCCCGGCCTGTGTGGAATCCTGCGTCGGCGGCGCGCGCATCATTGGCGATATTAAAGATCCGCACAGCCGCATTTCGCAAATGCTGCATGAGCACCATGACGCCATCAAAGTCCTGAAGCCGGAAAGCGGTACGTCTCCTCACGTGTTCTATCTGGGGCTGGATGAGGCGTTTGTTACCCCATTGATGGGACGTGCTCAACCCGCTCTCTGGCAGGAGGTTTAAATGAACCATTCACTGATTATCGACGAGGTTCTGGCCCATCCCCAGGACGTAAGCTGGTTACCCTGGGCCGTACAATATTTCTTTTTCATCGGCATTGCCGCCTGCGCCGCGCTGTTCGCATGCGTTCTCCACTGGCGCAAAAAAGAAACGGCAGACCTGGAGAATCTGACGCTGCTAATCGCCCTGACCTGCGCGATTACCGCGCCGCTGGCGCTGACTGCTGATCTACACCAAACAGCCCGCGTCTGGCACTTCTATGCGTATCCGACGCCATGGTCCTGGATGCCGTGGGGCGCGCTGTTTTTACCGCTGTTTACCGGTTTTTTAGGTCTGTGGTTTCTGGCGCCGCATGTGAAACGGCTAACGCTAAAAAGTTACAGCGTAACAAAATGGTTAGCACTTGGTAGCGCGCTGTCCGCCATCGGATTGCTGGTTTACACCGGCCGTGAAGTGTCGGTGGTACAGGCGCGTCCCATTTGGTTCAGTTACGCCTTTCCGGTTGCGATGTTCCTCAGCGCGCTGCAAACATTTCTTGCCCTGCTTATTGCCACGACAAATAGCAAGGACGCACTACCGCGTAAGCTAGCGTGGGGGCAAATGGTCACGTTGATCGCGCTGGCTATCGTGGTGGCGATCTGGGCGAGTGGGAATACGCTTTCCGGTTCGGCTATCCGTCAGTGGCTGGATGTTGCCTCTTCAGCACAACACTACGCTATCGGTTGGGTTGCGCTATGGCTTGTTTCGCTTGCTCTTTGCGGGTTGGTTGTACGTTACCCCTTATCGCTACCGCTGCGCATATTACTCGCTTTTAGCGCTATGGCGCTGTGCTGGCTAATGCGCTGGACGTTACTCATCCAGGTGCAGACCGTACCGAAATTTAACGCGCAGTTTAATCCCTATACCCTGCCCGGCGGCACCGATGGCTGGCTGGCTATTGTGGGTACCTTCGGCCTGTGGATAGCACTGATTATTATTGTTCGTGAAGCCCTGAACGCGATCGCAAGGAGAATGCAACATGGCTAATTTAACCCGTCGTCAGTGGCTTAAAGTCGGCCTTGCCGTAGGTGGCATGGTGACTTTTGGCCTGAGTTATCGGGATGTGGCAAAGCGCGCGATAGACGGTTTGTTGGACGGAACCTCGGGCAAAATTACCCGTGACCGCATTTTTGCCAACGCGCTCATCCCCGAAGCCAACGCCCGGCCTCACTGGCAGCAAAACCCGCAGCAGGTGATCTCGATGACGCAGTGCTTTGGTTGCTGGACGCAGTGTGGTGTACGGGTTCGCGTTGACACTGAGCAAGGCAAAGTGCTGCGCATTGCGGGCAACCCTTATCATCCGTTGTCGCACGAGCACCATATAGACGCCTCTGTCCCCTTTGCCACGGCAATGGAACAGTTGACCGGGGAGTCAGGTCTTGACGCACGTTCTACCGCCTGCGCCCGTGGTGCAACCTTACTCGAAGGTCTGTACAGCCCGCTACGTATTCTGGAGCCTATGAAGCGCGTCGGTAAACGCGGTGAAGGAAAATGGCAGCGCATCAGCTTCGAACAGCTGATCAAAGAGGTGGTGGAAGGTGGGGATTTGTTTGGTGAAGGCCACGTTGATGGTCTGAGAGCTATCCACGATCCCACTACACCGCTTGATGCGAAACATCCCGGCTTTGGCCCAAAATCCAATCAACTGCTGGTCACCAATACCAGCGATGAAGGACGTGATACCTTTTTACGTCGCTTCGCACTGAACAGTTTCGGCAGTAAAAACTTCGGCGCTCATGGCGCTTACTGCGGTCTGGCCTATCGGGCCGGTTCAGGTGCGTTAATGGGCGATCTGGATAAAAATACCCACGTAAAACCCGACTGGGATAACGTCGAATTCGCGCTGTTTATGGGCACCTCTCCGGCGCAATCCGGCAACCCGTTTAAGCGCCAGGCCCGCCAGCTGGCCAGCGCCCGTTTACGTGACGACTTCCGCTATGTTGTGGTGGCGCCAGCCCTGCCATTAACCACGGTGCTGGCTGACGATCGCGGCCACTGGCAGCCCGTACGACCGGGAAGCGACTCCGCGCTGGCTATGGGGATGATAAGCTGGATTATCGATAAACAACGCTATAACGCTGATTATCTCGCCATTCCCGGCGTGCAGGCCATGCAGCAGGCAGGAGAAAAAAGCTGGACTAATGCAACGCATCTGGTGATTACCGATGAAATTCCAACGCTTGCCGGACAACACCTGACCCTCGCCCATCTGAGTGCAAACGCAGCCCAGGAGCCGGTGGTCGTCAACGAGGCCGGTGAGATTGTCGCCGCCAGCAGTTGCCCGCGCGCTCAGCTGTTTGTTACCCGTGAAGTGACGCTGGCCGACGGGCAGACAGTAACGGTAAAAAGCAGCTTCCAGTGTCTGCGTGAGTCCGCAGAGAAACTGTCGCTAACGCAGTACAGCCAGCAGTGTGGGGTGTCAGAAGCAGACATTGCCGTTCTGGCCGACGCATTCACCCGCCACGGGCGTAAAGCGGCGGTGATCACGCACGGCGGAATGATGGCAGGCAATGGATTTTATAACGCCTGGTCGGTGATGATGCTCAATGCGCTTATTGGTAACCTCAGCCTTGAAGGCGGCGTGTTCGTCGGCGGCGGCAAATTTAATGGTGCCACCGACGGTCCGCGCTACAACATGGACAGCTTCGCCGGGAAGGTAAAACCGAAAGGGTTAAGCATCGCGCGCAGTAAAACCGCTTATGAGTCTTCGGAAGAGTACCGCAATAAGGTGGCTGCCGGGCAATCGCCCTTCCCGGCTAAAGCGCCGTGGTATCCGTTTGTCGCCGGTCAGCTTACCGAACTCCTCGTCTCGGCGCTTGAAGGTTACCCTTATCCGCTGAAAGCCTGGATCTCCAACATGACCAACCCGTTTTACGGCATTGCGGGGTTACGCGGCGTGGCGGAAGAAAAGCTCAAGGATCCTGCTCGTCTGCCGCTGTTTATTGCCATTGACGCCTTTATGAACGAAACCACGGCGCTGGCAGATTACATCGTGCCGGATACCCACAACTTCGAAAGCTGGGGATTCAGCGCTCCGTGGGCGGGCGTGGCCAGCAAAGCCACCACCGCGCGTTGGCCAGTTGTCAGATCGGCGACCAGCCTCACGGCTGACGGTCAACCGGCCTCGATGGAGTCTTTCTGTATCGCAGTGGCAAAGCGCATCGGGCTACCTGGATTCGGCGACAATGCAATTACCGATCCGCAAGGTAATCACTATCCGTTGAACCGTGCGGAAGATTACTACCTGCGTCTCGCGGCCAATATTGCGTTTATGGGCAAAGCTCCGGTTGCTGAAGCACAGCCGGAAGACATAGCGCTGACCGGGGTCCAGCGGATCATGCCTGTGATGACCCAAACGTTGAAAACCGATGAAATCAGCCGAGTGGCGTTTATCTACTCCCGCGGCGGGCGCTTTGCGCCGGACAACAGCGGGCGAGTTGATAACCGCGTCGGCAATGCCTGGGAAAAACCGCTCCAAATCTGGAATGCGAACGTCGCCGCGCACCGCCATGCGATTACTGGCGAGCGCTACAGCGGCTGCCCGGCCTGGTATCCATCACGTCTGTCAGATGGACGTGCGGTCGAGGAGTTGTTCCCGGAACAAGAGTGGCCGTTGAAGCTGATTTCCTTCAAATCCAATACCATGTCCAGCGCCACGGCGGTGATCCCACGCCTTCATCATCTGAAGCCGGTTAATCTGGTGGCGCTCAATCCACAGGATGGTCAGCGGTATGGTTTAGCACACGGCGATATCGTGCGTATCACCACCCCTGGTGGTCAGGCGCAAGCGCAGATAAGCCTGCTGCATGGCGTCATGCCGGGTGTCATCGCCATTGAACATGGTTACGGACATAAAGAAATGGGCGCGGCACAGCATACCCTCGACGGTGAGCCGATGGCGTTTGATGAGCAGATTAAGTCGGGGATTAATCTCAACGAATTGGGTTTTGCGGACCCAACCCGACAGGTAGCCAATACCTGGCTTGACTGGGTGTCGGGTGCGTCGGTGCGTCAGGGGTTGCCAGCGAGAATTGAGCGAGTGTAGCTCTGGTGCCGCATGGCATCGCGAACGCGTTTTACCCGGCCTACAGGACATCGTAGGCCGGATAAAGCACTGCCGCCACCCGGCAAAAAGCAGATTAGTTGTTTACCGGGATCACCGCACCTTTATATTTAGTACGGATCCAGTCCTGGATCTCTTTTGAATGCAGGACATCAACCAACGCTACGATATCCTTTTTCTTCTCGTCGCCACGATGCACGGTAATGATGTTGGCATACGGGTTGTTTTCACCACTTTCAACGGCAATAGGATCTTTCACTGGATCCAGCCCGGCATCGATGGCGTAGTTGGCGTTAATCACCACCGCATCGCCTTCGTCGTTGTTATACATCTGCGGTAACAGCGCGGCTTCCACGTTTGGCAGGAACTTCAGCTTTTTCGGGTTTTCGACGATATCGCTAATGCGCGCGGTTACTTTATCCACGCCCGGCTTCAGCTTGATCACACCCTCTTTTTCGAAAATCGACAGAATACGACCTTCCTCAGATACCGCATCACGCATGATGACTTTGCCGCCTTCCGGCAGATCTTTAAGTGATTTCACTTTTTTCGAATAGATACCAATCGGCTCAATGTGAATCGCTCCGGCGCTAACGAAGTCATACGTTTTATCGCCTGCATGGTCTTTAATCACGCTGTTCAGGTACGGAATATGCTGGAAGTAGTTGGCATCAATCTCACGGCCAGCCAGCGCAGTGTTCGGCAGAATGTAATCCTGGAACGGTTTAATCTCCAGATCGATCCCCTGCTTCGCCAGAATCGGTTTGGCCTGTTCAAGGATCTCCGCATGCGGCACGTTAGACGCGCCAACGGTCAGAGTATCAGCCCAGGAGGCAAAGCTCAGGGCGCTTAAGGTTGCTGCGGCGAGTAACGTCAGTGATTTTTTCATGATAATGGTTTCCGTATTTTATTAGCGTTTATCTAAGGAAGGTGCGAACAAGTCCCTGATATGAGATCATGTTTGTCATCTGGAGCCATGGAACAGGGTTCATCATGAGTCATCAACTTACCTTCGCCGACAGTGAATTCAGCAGTAAGCGCCGTCAGACCAGAAAAGAGATTTTCTTGTCCCGCATGGAGCAGATTCTGCCATGGCAAAACATGGTGGAAGTCATCGAGCCGTTTTACCCCAAGGCTGGTAATGGCCGGCGACCTTATCCGCTGGAAACCATGCTACGC
>NZ_LXET01000065.1 GCF_001655005.1 Hafnia paralvei ATCC 29927 | reverse complement strand
TTGGGAGGGATTTTTTTGATATAAAACGGTCAAAACGTATCTCCATACACAATAAGCGCGGATAATATCACACGCAGCATATCAGGCAAAAAATCCCGCGTTTTATAAGTGTGATATCATAGACATATCAATATTGAGAGTCTGTATCGATGAAGAAGAAAAACAGCACGCCTACGCCGCATGATGCGACCTTCCGCCAGTTCCTTACACAGCCGGAAATCGCACGGGATTTTATGGAGATCCATCTTCCGGCAGAGCTACGCGCAATATGCGACCTCAGTACGCTAAAGCTTGAATCAGGCTCCTTTGTTGAAGATGATCTTCGCCAGTATTTTAGTGACGTGCTCTACAGCGTAGAGACAGTTGAAGGAACGGGCTATGTGCATGTTTTAATCGAACATCAAAGCTCACCCGATATTCATATGGCCTTTCGCATGACCCGCTATGCCATTGCAGCTATGCAGCGCCACCTCGACGCAGGCCATAAGAAACTGCCGCTGGTGATACCGATACTATTCTATGTTGGCAAACGCAGCCCGTATCCTTATACGACACGCTGGCTCGATGAGTTTGACGACCCTGAACTGGCGGCAAACATCTACGGCGGAGCCTATCCGCTGGTTGATGTCACTGTGATACCAGATGATGAAATCATGGGTCACCGCAGTATGGCCGCACTCACCCTGCTGCAAAAACACATTCATCAGCGCGATATCGCCACCCTGACGGACCGACTGGTGACGTTACTGATGGCAGATTATCTCTCTTCACCGCAGGTGATAGCGCTGATACACTATCTCGTACAAGCAGGCGAGTCCGCTGACTCTGAAGCTTTTGTTCGCGAACTGGCACAGCGTGTGCCGCAACACGGAGACGCACTTATGACCATCGCACAACAACTTGAACAGAAAGGCATTGAGAAAGGTCGAATGGAAGGCCGCATGGAGGGCATCCAAATCGGCGAGGAAAAAGGTCGCTACGAAGGCAAGCTCGAGGGCAAACTCGAAGTTGCTCGTACCATGCTACAAAATGGTCTCGATCGCGGTACCGTGATGAAAATGACCGGTCTTACCGCTGACGAACTGGAACAAATCCGCCACTAATCAATGGCCGCGATGCCTGTCTAAACAATAAACCCCCGTGAGTATCCTCTTACGGAGGTTTTTATTTGTCGCGATAGAGCGCTTAACGCGGTCGATACGTATTCTTCTTGTGCTTAAGGTCATGACGTTCACGGTTATCGTTGACTTCATTGCGCTCAAGCGAGGCCAAATAAGTTTCTTCATCAACGATACGATGCGTCGCCACAAATGCATCATCGCGCACTTCAGCTTTATCGTACCCCGCCATAACTCGCTGTTGTGGTTCTGTTAACGGTAGGATCTTCTTACCCTCTTGATTAAACCACGGCACTAAATCACAAGCTGACTCAACAAATTCTGTATCCCCACTAAACAACATTTTCTCACCCGATTTTTCTACGGCAAGAACCATTGCACCGGCAATATGCAGCCCATTCTGGGCATATGGATCAGCAATCTCAAGGCGACTACCTTTATCCTGAATCTGGATAATACCATCCTGCTTATACTGTATCGTTCCATCACGACTCACGGATTTTTCGTATCCCTGAATGTTATATGGTTTCGTGTCATCAGCCACTGCACAAACTATCGCATTTTCAGAGAGTGGCGGTGTTAACGCATCACGTTTATAACGATAAGACCATCCACGTAGACACGAAATCGCAGCCTGATCTTGTTTAAGGGCTTGCTGGCCAACCCACTCCTGTTTTGTCAGTTTGCGATTCGCAGGATGACTATAGAAAGCATTTCTTTCCTGTTTAATTTGCGCTTTTAAAGACTCAAATTCTTTTTGCCGTTCCGCTTCAAGAACACGGTAAACAGCCTTACGAATTAACGGATCGTCAAAGACAAAGCGAACCTGTTCTTTCTTCCATGCGTAGCGATTCGATAGCGCTTTAAACTGAGACGTAGCCTCAGTCCCTTCCATCTTCGGACGCTTGTAACCGTTGCTGTATTTTTTATAACGTTCGAACAGCTCACGTCGTGCAATCGCACGGGCTTCACGCCGAGCGGCTCTCGCATCCTCATCACGTTTATGCAAAAGGGGTTCATAGCGATACATATGAATCAGCGCATCATCGCCTTCATCATTTGTATCTAAAGTATATCGCCCTGCATCTTCCAGTTGCTCAAATGGACCAAGATCATCTTCCAAACAATTGAGCGTCAAGTCAGGATGTAAGTGACTTGCTTTGATCGGCGTTATGTCCTTCTCATCAAGAGAATAGATAGCGAGTCCTTTGCCTTTTTTATCAAGTCTTAAACCTTGTTTGACCAACAACTTGTGGAGTTCAAACCAGGTTAGTTCGTCTTTAACAATCAGCTTTTCCAAATCATCAGAACACGTTCTCATGGCATAGCTATGGAGACTTTCTTGATCGGCATAATACTCCATAGCTACCGAACCTTGAGGTACTGGCGGTTCATCTCGTTTTTTGTAAACGATCTGCTTATTCTCGTCCACGACATAACACCCATTAGTCGGGGTCCAGTCGTATTTAAGCTCAAGCTCTCGACAGGCCCGTTGCAACTTGAGACGAGTAAATGAATCATCAGCAGTATCGTAAGTGACAGGATGAACTCTGTTAACCGCTATGTGGCAGTGAATATTATTGGTATCAGTATGTATAGCCGCGACGTACTGATGCTCATCCATTCCAAAAGATTTTAACGTGTGTCTGACGCTATCAAACACTTCATCCTGATTTGGATTGTCACTGGTAGGCCAAGAAAGAATGTAGTGAAATACGGGGTCTTTACAGCGTGTGTTTTGCGAAGCGACAGCATTCATTTCAACAGCCGCTGTCGCTAAACTGAAGTTATTTGTTTCGCACAAAACACCATCAAACAGAACTCGCTGTCGGCCATCATCGTCAATATTCAACGTATGCATAGCCCCTTCATCACCACTTCTACTAACGTAGTCGACCAACCTATTGAATAGGCCATCTTTAGATTTAGGGCGACGCCAATCCGGATGTTCAGGCTCGAGTGGCATGTCCGGTTTATCTTCATCCCGAATGACGACATACGAGACAAGTTTTAGGAAACTACTTTTACCATCACGGCGCTTAGGAGGGATTCGTCCAATCATCGCTAGCCCCGCCCGACACGAAGAAGCGCATTCTGTAGTGCAACGAGTACCTGAGAATACTCTTTACTCATCACCCCCTCGCCCTCTTTGAAAAGGTGCTTTTGCAAGCCACCGAGACGACGAAGTTCCATAATCATTTCGGTATCACATTGAGCATCAATACGGCGGCCTAGCGCAGAACGACGCAAAAACTCCCCGAGGCTTAGCCCGGCGGCTTTCGCTTTTTCCTGAATGGCTTCCTTCTCTTCGGGAAGGCAGCGCACACTAGGAAGAAGTGCTGTTCTGTTTCGCTTCTCACTCTTGCTCATGTGACTCTCATCGCCCTTACTCTCGGTGTTCGGCTCGGGTTTATCGTATCAGGGGTGTCGGGGCTTCGCCCTGACCAAGACGTTTTGTAGGGGCCGACTGCGTGCAGGCGGTGCTACAAAACACATCTTGTCCCTTATTTTGAACTGGATTTCATCTATTATGCCCCGCATGGCCTGGTTTGTCACGACACCATGATGAGGTAAATTGGATAACCTAAAATGACGCATTATCGGTATAATTGCGGAATGACTCTGTTTAAATAGTGAAACAAGGTGGATTAGCATGGCTGCAAAGAATTTTTACACGCATGATCAGATTGAACTCGCGAAAATGAAGCTCGAAGAATTACCTGATTTATCTAAAAATAAAATATCGAGTAAAGATGCACTGGAAAGTCTTCACGCGCAGATTGTTGCGTTAGCGACACAAAAAGGCTATTCAGCGAAAGAAATTAAATCCGCATTGGAAACGTGTGAAATTGTAGTCAGTGAACGCGCAATTAGAGACTTACTTTCAGCAAGCAGTGGTTCTAAAAAGAAAGCTGTGGCGAAGAGTAAAAAAAGCGTCAATCAATCTCAAAACTAGCAGGTTGGCGCATCGATTGCGTAATGGTTCAATACCATTATGCAATCGCAGGGAAATAAAAAAAGCAGAGCATCAACTCTGCTTTCGCGTCTATCATACACGCTCTGGTAGCATGTCAGGGTAGCGGCGTGAAACAATATCGTTAATTTTATCCACCAACTCTGGGCGCTTAAATACAATGTGACCATTACCATTTTTATGGTACTTCACGAAAAAATATTCCCCTTCATAGACTTCACCAGAGAAACCATGATTGTCATAAAATAAAGTGAAATTTGCACCATCTGCAACGCGGTAATCTGGTACTGGTTTTCCCTCTAATACGTAGAATGGTTTCGCCAAATCATCCAGTTTTGCAACGCTGCTACAAGTTGCTTTTGTGTAACCTTTCCCCCACGTTTCAAGCAGACGTGAAACAATAATTTTCTTACCTAAACGACACGGGTTATTCGTTTTATAGTCCCATGATAACGCGCGAAACACGTCAATAACACCTTGCTCAAACGTATCACTTTTGCTTGCATTCAACTGTGTAAAGGTTGCGATAACCGTCTCAAGGGTGATTTCTGGCATGTCATCACTATGTAACTGCTTTTCCCATGCATCTTGTTGCTTACTACTCATCAAAGTGATCATGCCTGTTTCATTCATGAGGTATTGCCATATATCAACATCAATACCTTTTTTAATCACCTTGTCGTCACGTTTTGGATTTGATTCCCAGCGAACGGCATCGAAAACGCATTGCCCAAAGTTAACAGTAGAGAGATCACCACTGACCGATAAGAACAACGCCTTGGCGTCATGCAACATCGCCAGTCCATCCGCATACTTTTTCAATCCTTCGGCACGTATAGAAATAATGCGATCGATTTCCACTGATGGGATCAAGCCACCTGCCTGCTCTGTGCTGGAATCCATGTAAATCGAATCAGTTACACCATGATGAAGGGATAAAACCGTATTTTGCATAAATCATGCCTCTATTCGTCGTGTCAGAGAACCGCCTCATGCTTATGCATGAGGCGGAAAGTTAAATCAGGCGAAAGCCCGTTTTAATTCGAGGGCGCGCAACAATTGCCCCCAATCACTCCCACGCATAGCGGGAACCCTGACCGACTGGCGGCGACGTTGTTGTTTCACAATGTGCCGCCCAAAGGATTTCAACGCGGGCGCAATGGCCTGCGGTGAAATGTCTTCGTGGTAAACACGTTTTTGCTGTTTTTGCTTTACATGCGCCGCACAAGGCGCAATAATCGTGACTTCAGTTTTCATGGTTAAATCTCCATGTATTGATTGAAGCTGGTTTATCTTTGATACGGTCAAAACCAGCATGAGAGAGCAGGCGAAAGCCTGCTTTTTTTACATCTGTACGTTCGTATTTTTCGCTAATACCTCCTGTGTAATACGTTGAAGAATGGCCTGATGGGTGCAGGATTCGCGATCACAAAAATGGAAGTAACGCGCCCCCACTCGCACATAAATATCCGTCACATTCCCGCACACCATGTCAGCACTCATAAATGATTCGCTGTCTGTGTTCTCATCAAAAAAATACATCCAGTTAGCCGATAAATAGCGCCCTGCGGCGTCGTGAAAGGCCGCTACGCTGATTTCTACGGGCGCAGTAATTGATTTTTTTTCTTGCGCAAGCCAGTAGGCATGTTCGGCCTCGGCATCCCACAACATGCGATCGGTACTTGTGTAGTTGAGCGTCTGATACATAGATTTCTCCTTTGAAGCCTCTGGCTTCTTTCTGGTGTCATTCCGAACCGGTAGAACCGGCTGCGTGGCGTTTTTGCAGGAAGACGGTCAGCGACACGCGCGGCGTGAAAGTCCACAGGGGACGTGTTCATTTTTGAGACGAACTTGAGAGGACAAAAATTAATACGGCCAGCGCTTGCGCGGCCTGTTGACTTTCAGGTCCCGTGACGCAGGCTGATCTGCAAAAAGGAAACGTAGACGGCGCAAGGTGGAAGGTGACACGGAAAAGCCAGATTCATCTGGCTGCCTTAGCGCCCGACAGATAACTGTCGGGCAGTGAAAGCGGCTGGCCGCAAGGCCATGCAAGCGACGGGGTTGCGTCATGCGAGGGAAGCCCGTATGGGCAGAGACAGGCGCAGACTGGCTCTGTGCGTAGCACGAGCGCGCGGTCCGAAGGAGACGCCCTAGGGGGTAAGTCTTTAAAAATGACGTCGCACATGACGAATTATCATATTAATTAAGTGTCATTTTGGCACTTTACAATGCATTAAAAATTGCAAATCACATTAATTTAATTAGTATAAAGTGACAAAATGGCACTTTTAGAGAGACAAAAATGACGGGTTTTGAGCTTCGTTTATGGCGTCGTGGTTTTGGATGGGATCAAGAGAGAGCAGCCGAAGAATTGGGCATTAGCCTAAGAACTTACAAGCGTTATGAAAGTCGCAAAGAAATAGAAAAGATAGTTGAGTTGGCCACGGAAGCATTAACAGCAAGAGCGGAAAAGGGACGATGTTAAGCGCTGCCTGCTTGCAGGCAGCTTAATTCATCCGTCCCAGACGGCAGTTATGGTTGTCAGCACGCCCGATGCATAAGTTTGTTAGGCAGTAACAAGGTATCCAGCCATTGCTCAACGGGGGTTCGGCTCTCGAGCTCGTCATGCATATCGTTAAGCACCGCCCACAAAGGTTGTCCTGATAAAAATACCTGGCTACGTACACCGCAGAAACGTTGACTCCAGGCATGGACGCATTCAATGAGATCGTCATCGAAAATCCCCTGCCGTTCTTGGCGTTTATACCACGCTACTAGCTCACTCGGCGTAGTAAACGCCAGCTCAATCTGTGCCTGCGCCACCTGTGTTTGATAGCGGCGGCGCTTTTGCTGGCGCTGTTTGGCTTCAATTTTATCGACACGGGCAAACCGCAGTTCCCATTGTCTATTTTTTCGTTCTGATAGTCGGTAATGCTCATCGGGAAAATACTGCTTAACCGCGCTGCCCGACAGCGGCAGCGGGCAATCCATCCCTCGCGTCTCTATCAGTTTGTCGAGGGCGGCGATATAGTCCGACTTGGACGCCCCGCCCCGCTCTTTTGGCGAATAGTCACCGGCTGCAAAGCGAATATCTTTGGCAGTGATCCGCATTGCGCCGCCGCGTAAGTGCCGGAACAAAGCTCGCGCATAAGGATGTTGTCCGAGTTGCGTGCCGCGCAGCTGCTTGCGTTCGACATCGATGATGGCCTGCGTTGCCGCAAACTGATGGACGTTATGCGGAATGAGTGCAAGATGATTAGGGATCACGCTGCCACCTCCTGATAGTGCTGGGCTTCTTTTGCCAACAGAGCGTTAAGATGATCGGGCTGAAAATGTACATCAAAGTACAGGTCAACGACTTGACCGGCGCTATCAACTCGGCAAACAGACCATCCATCACACTCTGTTCCTGCACTCGATACGTACCACTCCGCCTCTGGCGACTCACCTTCTGGCGCAATCCTTAGCGTAACGGGATATAGCCCGCCAAACTCGCTGCCGTATTCAGCTTCAACGACACATCCCTGCGGTACTTTTAAAATATTCAATACAGAACACGACAGCACATGCCGATAGTCCTGACCGCGTTCGGCGAACTGTTCCAGTTCGTCAGCGCTCATCGCGTCTAACTCGGATTTTCTTAACAACGTTCCAATAAATTTCATGTTTTAAACCGCTGCCCTTTCGGGCAGCGTCTCCAAGTTAGGCGGCGTTCGCGATATGAGTATCAACGTCGTTCTGTGCATCAGATACGCTGTTTTGTGCATCAGATGCGGGCTTTTGTGCATCGGGCGTACACATCCAAGCAGGAACCCAGCGATTACTCCCCATTTTGCTTTCAGCCAGTTCGGCGGCATCGCCTTTTTTCATCTTGTCGGCGTCACGCGCGGCACCTGTCTGCCCTGCTTCGTTCAAGGCATCAATGATTTGCGGTTTTTTCAGATGATCGAAGAAGTTTGCTTTCGTCGGTTGCCACCAATCGCGCATATGGAAATCAAGAGCAGTTTCAAGCGTATCGAGCGGACTGCGTGATGTATGCCCCATGTCGCGGGTCTGAACACCATCAACCGAGCATGCGGTGCAATATGCCATCAGCGCCATGAGAACAGAGTTATCCAGCGTAAAGAAGGTGATAAAGTCTTTCTCCCAACCTTCTGGTAAGAGCGCTTCCAGCCGTGCTTTTTCTTGCATCAACGTAATGTAGGCCATTCCTTCCTCACCCGATGGCGCATTATCCGTCAGAGAATAATGTGACACGGTCAAGCCGATCACGAACGGGTGGCGAGTCGTTGTGCATCCTAAATACACATGCGTACACAAGCGCCAAGCGAGCAGCGCCAGCGCTTTTTCAGGCTGTAATAACAAGGCAGCTTGTACCGCAAGAGTGCGTTCAGATGACATTTTTGTCAGCAGAGGAAGACTGATAGCCTCAACGGGTTCGCGTGGGCTTTCGTTATCGACATTTTTATTGATAACTAACGGCTCTTGCTGGGTGTCCTCGGATACGTTCGCCGTATTATCGGCCTCAATGCGCAGCATCACACCACGCTGGATATAGAGAACGCCATCCGTCAGCGAGGCCACGACACCGCCTCGAATGCGATCAACATAAAGCCATGCGCGGTTTTCGGCCTGTTCTGTGAGCATCTCAATGTTTTCATTGAGTTGCATAACACGGTCGAAATTTTCATCCGTATCAGCAAGCGCGTTTCGTTCCGCTTCCCACTCGGCAATTTGAATCAGTTCTTGTGCGGTCAAATCGGCGTCAGGCTGTGTTTCTAAGCGATACTGCTGCGCATCTTCGCCGTAATTGCGCACCTTTGACAAACGGCCTTCTGACCACTTCCAGCCCTCGGCGTCGGCAATCTCTTTTGCCTCTGCGTGAAGTTTTTCACGCGTCAATCGTTCCAGTAATGCGGGATCAGTAATAAAGCCCTCATCGGTAAACAGGTCATAGCGAAAATCGCCACCCGCTTGCTCGTAAGCCTCGCGCCCGACAAAGTTTAGCTGAATGTTGTTTTCGGCGGAGATTTCATCACACAACACCTCACGACGCAGCGCATCCGGTCGTTGCTCATAAGAATATCCCGCCAGCGCGTTCTGCCATACGTTTAACTGGCGCTGATGGTCTTCGTTAGCGGATAGAGCTTGCAGCTGATCGAGGTTGATAGTATCGGTGGCCAGTGCCTCAAGTAACGCTGGAGCCATCCCCGCTAACCGTAGGCATTTCTGCACATGGCGCGTGGTATAGCCGAGCACACTGCCGATTTGCGCGGGGTTTTTGCCGGACTCACTGAGCGTCATAAACGCACGGATTTGGTCGGCGGGGTGCGTATCCTCACGATGGCTGTTTTCTGTTAGTGACAGCGTCACCGCCATATCCTCAGATACCACTTTGACCGGAACGAGATAGCCATTATCGATATCTCCCGCCGCTAATAACTGTTGCAGGGCGGCTAAACGGCGTCCCCCTGCGGCGACACCTAACAGGCCATCTGGCTGTTCAAACGCCACCAGATTCTGCAAAACCCCAACCGCTTTAATGCTCTCGGCAAGCTCTGCCAGTTTGGCTGCATCAGGGGCTTGTTTACGCACGTTCAGCGTCGAATGGACGAGTGAACTTACGGTAATTATAGAAACGGGAATATCACGCAGCGCGGTGTTAGCTGCTTCGGCCTGTGCCGCTGGGGCAGTTTTCTTGCTCGCTTTACTCGCATTACGGGTTGATTTAGCATTGGTCACTGACATAGTTGATACTCCTATCAAGTTATTGATGATTGTCTGCCGGACGCCCACCGTCCGGCACCTCACTTACTGCTTACTGCGTTTTACGGATGCCATAATTTACGATGTAGCGGTTAAGCCAATACGCGCCCTCCGGTTCAAAATTCCATGTACGCCAGACCATTTCACCATTCTTACGAACCACTAGACGAAAGTGCGTCCCCTGATCGTCTTCGATAGCGACGTTCTCATACTGCGCGGCGACCTCTACTGCGTGTTCGCGGGTGAAGGTGCCATCGGACAGGGACTTTAATGGCTTGGCCTCGGTAATGTCTGACATCGTATTTCTCCTGTTTAAGCCCTGCTCTCGCAGGGCTGGTAAATCCTAGAATGGGATCGAATCGTCATAATCCATCGGCGGGAATTCCCCCGTCTGTGGCGGCTGAGGTTCCGGCTGAGCGGCGGCCTTGGACTTTTTGCCTTTGCCGTCTTTTTTAGCTGCGGGAGCTGCTGCCTGTTGTTGTGGCTGACCGCTGGTCTGCGGGGCTGGGGCTGGGGTTGGGTTGGCTTCACGACGATTGCCCAACATTTGCATTGTGCCGCCCACGTTGACGATAATTTCCGTGGTGTAACGCTCAATGCCCTGTGTGTCTGTCCATTTGCGGGTCTGTAAAGCGCCCTCGATGTAGATTTGCGAACCTTTTTGCAGATATTCCCCTGCGATTTCAGCCAACTTGCCAAACACCACAACGCGATGCCATTCGGTTTTTTCTTTTTGTTCGCCCGTTTGCTTATCGCGCCATGTTTCTGAGGTAGCCAGTGACAAATTGGCAACTGCGCCACCGTTCGGCATGTAGCGTACTTCGGGTTCTTGGCCTAAATGTCCCACTAAAATCACTTTATTAACGCCTTTGCTCGCCATCATGTTGCTCCTTGAAGCCTCTGGCTTCTTTCTGGTGTATTTCCCTCTGCCGGATTTTTCCGGGGCGAGGGGCTTTTCGTGGGAAGACGGTAGCGACAGGCGCGGCGGTAAAGTCCACAGGGGGTGCGTTCATTTTTTGAGACGAACTTGAGAGGAAAAAAAAATTAATGCGGCCAGCGCTGGCGCGGCCTGTTGACTTTTCCGTCCCCTGACGCAGGCTGACCCACGAAAACACAGCGCTCAGGATAGGGCGTAAAGAAAGGACACCGGAAAGAGGCCAGATTTATCTGGCCCCCTTAGCGCCGGCAGCTTCATCGCCGGCAGTGAAAGCGGCGTGACCAACTGGTCACAGCAAGCGATTCTGTTGACCTGCCAGCAACGGCTCTACCCCGCATGGGCGCAGACACCTTGCGTGGCTGCGTAAAACTTGGCGTGCCCGTTTGTTTGGGCGCGACTAGTTGTGTCAGTCGTCGTGTGTCGGAACGGCGCACGCCCTTGGGTGCCCCAAAGTCCCTTGTGTATATTTTGGAGAGATAAGCGAAACAGCCCCAACAGCAGAAGGATGTATATCCAGAAGAAGATCGAAAAGACGAAGAGGAAAGAGATCATGGAGAGGAAGAAGAACAGCCATAGTCGGAATGGAAACACAACGCAACACACTACCCTGACATCACGAAACGGGGAGATAAGCGGTGCGTTAGCACCGCTGCATTCCCGTGCGCCAACGGCGCGTGTTTTTTTCGGCGCGGACAGACAGAGGACACCTCCCCTGCCTGATATCGAATAAGACAGTTAGGCACGAAGTCTGATTATCGCCGTCGCCACATCGGTATATGAAAACGTGCCGCGCGGCAGCTCCTCCCAAACATCGCAAAGCGGCTTGAGTATTTTTTGTTGGCGGGGGCCATTGAGACAAATCGCCGTTAGCAGCCCTGCGGGCTTTAATAGCGACAGGGCGCGCTGTATATGTCGAATATCCTGCGCATGGTTAAAGGGCGGATTCATGATGATTTTGTCGTACTGGACCGCCTGCCCATATTCCATAAAATCGCCGCACCAGACATTAACACCAGGAAACGCTCCCCGCAGATGCCCCACTAACGCCGCGTTAAGTTCCACCGCATCGCACCGCGCAGACGGGGCGGCGTGTTTGATTGCGCGTAAAATCGCCCCTGTTCCGGCGCTCGGCTCTAGTATGTAATCAGTATTCTTAACCTCCGCCAGTGTCACCAACCGCTTACAGGCGGGTTCTGGCGTCACAAAAAGCTGAGAGGCCGCGCTCACTTCAACCACTGGGGCGCGTTCATCGAGTTTTGCGCGCATCGTCTCAATGCGCTGTTTCAAATCGGTATTCATCATGTTCCCTTTTATGGCTCCCCGACAACGTCGGGGAGCACCCTTATTATTTTTTAGGAATTTCAACGGTTTTCATGTCGGTTATATACACCGTTAGCAGTGTGCAGCCGGTGGACATCACACGGCGGTAGCGGTACGCGCCATGCTCATCATTTTCAGCAACGCCACGCACACCCTTATAATCAGATGGCGTTTTTGCCCATTCGGCCTTTGTCATCGCTTTGAAGCCCTCCTCCTGATAATTGACGATAGGCGGGCGCTTTGCGGCGTTCTTGGCGGCGATCGCTTCTTCATCTGAAGGGGCTTTGTAGTCTGTGATGCGGTCAGGGGTGAGTTTCATCGTGCCTCTGAGCCCAACAAAACTATAGTGAGATGTCTCAATCGAGCTCACATCACCATTGCTTTTGTTGATGCGGATAATGCTCAACCACTCCCCGCGGCTTAACACCTGCCCGCCGATTTGGAATTCATTAGCACGGGTAATAATGCTACCGGCTTCGTTCAGCATCCCGCGCTCATAGCTTAGGCGGTTGCGGTAGTGCGCCGCCCAGCGTTGACGATGTTTCACGCTTTTTTCATGATTGGGGATCGCAATATCTCGGGCTTGTTCGGCGTCAATAATGCCCTCACTTAGGGCTGACCACAGGGACATAAACCCTTCATACTGGCTAATTTCTGCCGAGCGCGGGTACTTTTCGAGCGTGAAACAGCACGAAATATGATCATAATTACTGATAGCGCGCGCCATATTGAGATCAAGATTATCCGAGCGCCAGAGCTTCAAAAATTTCTCAGAAGCTACAATGTTTTTTTCAGCCTTACGTAAATCAGCCTCGATTTTTTTAATGCGGCGATAGCGAACGTCTGAGCGCTCTTTATATTTGGCATGTTTGAGGGATGCCTGCGCGCGCTCTTCCCAATATCCCGCGCGTTCAAACAACATCACGACGCGCTTCATTCCATTATCAATTTTTTTGGCGTGGTTACGCGCTTTACGTTCGCTGTGATGTCCGATGAGGATCGGCTGTCCAAGCGGAATGGCTGACGTTAGCGCATCAACATGCGCGAGCGCCTGCTCTGATTCTGCGGCGCGTTTTGAGCTGTAGTCGTTGAACCGCTCGGCGCGTTCTTCCTGACGCTCAAACAAGGTGCTGTCCTCGTCCTCAATATCACCCGCCAGAGAGATCAGCAAATCTTCACGCGATGGCGTCCATGCTGGCGCCACAAAAAACCCTTGTTTAGGTGCCCATTTGAAGCCCACGGCATGGACTTTTGAATAGGTTTCATCATCGAGATATTGCGATGCATAAAGACGCAGCTTGTTATCGTCAGGGGAATAGGTTGCACGATAGGTCGGTGCGTGGTTTTCAAAAGATGCATTTGTAGGCTTCGCTGTCGCGCCTTGGGTGTTGAGTTGTGGCATGTTTAAATCTCCTTATGGGGTTGAAGTGATGCTTTTGTGAGTATTCGCCGTCGCACACGTGTTCAAACCACACGAAGGAGCGCTGACAAGGCCGCCGAAGGCGTTCATACCAGCCTTGTCAGCTTGAGCGAGGAAGTGTGGTTGAATACATAGCGACGGTTGGAGTTACTCACGAGCGTTCACACGCCAAAGGGTGAAACAGGACACAATCGCGTAACGGGCATAGCGGCAGCGAAGACGTTACGCCCCTTAGCGCCGGCAGTCCCCTCGACGGCAGTGAAAGCGGCGTGACCAATAAGGTCACAGCAAGCGATGCTGTTGACCTTCCAGCAACGGCTCTACCCCGAATGGGCGCAGACGCGCAGGCGTGGCTGCGTAAAACTTGGCGTGCCCGGAAATCTGGGCGCGACTAGTTGTGTCAGTCGTCGTGTGTCGGAACGGCGCACGCCTTGGGTGCCCCAAAGAGTGATTTTGGGTGTGTTAAGGAGCAATGAAAAAAAGACCAATAGCAGAACGACGCACAGTGAGATAAAGAAAATGAAGAAGAAGATAAAAATTGGGGAGAGGAAGAAGAACAGCCATAGTCGGTATGGAAACACAACGCAACACACTACCCTGACATCACGAAACGGGAGGATAAGCGGTGCGTTAGCACCGCATACCTTCCCGTGCGCCAACGGCGCACACGGGGTTTCGGCACGGCCAGACAGGCGCTCCGAACGCCTGCCATCATACTTACTGCCCTTTGCCACCCTGTAAGATGAAATGGCCACCAATATATACAGCACACTGACAGGTCATGAAGTAACAAATTTCATCCATGACCTGTGGGGTCGTGAGTTCCCGCTGACCGGAATCACGTCGACGTGCATTAATTAATGCCTTGTATTGACGCAATATTTCGCGGGTTTCCGGCGCAAGTTTCATCGTTATATCCTTAACCGGCGGTTTCACCGCCGCATAGTATTTAGTTTGTGAAAACATAACCGTCATGGAAAACATAGCCGCTGCTGAACAGGTCACGCGCATAGGCTTTAAAATCGAAGTAGCAGCGAAGTAGATCCGGCACCTCATTGAGCAAGCCGTTATCCTCAACCATCTCCAGAGCATAGTCTTCTTCGCTTTCTGCCTCGCCCCGATATGCATCATCAAAAGCGTCATAATCACACTGGCCGGTATACTCCGCCCACGCGATAAAAGCGGCTTCGCTGCCTTCTGCTTCAGCGCGTTGGTAAGCAGCGACAAAATCCCAGTCAATAGCACTTTCGCAGACGAACTTTGATGGGATATTTTCCCAGTCCTGAAACATAAATTCTGCATCCATTTCATCGGCATGCAGTGCTCGGCAAGCCTCATAAAATTCGGCTCTGTCGTCAAAATCCGTCAGGTCTAGCCATTTGCCGTAAATGCTGCCGCAGTTGTATTTGTGGTAGGTGCCCACGTAGACAGAAGGTGTGGTGGTTGCATTGCCCATAATAAAATCCTCCGAGGTCAGTGTCGTCTGTGCTCCGGCTTACGCCGTGCCGATACGACAGCCCTGCGGCGAGTGGCCGATGCAAGGGCGCCGTCCTTCCACACATCGCCTCTGGACGGCGGGAGTTGAACGGTGAGAGCGCGAAGCTTGAGCGCACGAACGACGGGAAAATCACGGCGGGAAGAGGCATAAATAGCGACGGCGGCGAAGCCTCCCTTGCATCGGCCACGTCAGGGCTAAAGTTGCGGCACGGCGTTAGCCGTCACAACACCGCAATAACAGAGAGCGGTTCATTGTCCGGCCAAGCCTGCGGGGATTGGCCGATAGATAGCCGAGCCTGCGACGTCCTTATTGCCTGTATCAGACGAAAAAAGAGGGGCACTGCCCCTCCTCCTTTATGATGCTCTCACACCGGCCAGCGCATCGCGCAGGCTATTCATTTCACGCCGGCCCTCTATGATAACGTCGTGTAGCACCGTCCAATCCAACCATTGGTGAGGGGGGCATTCAGGCAAACGCAACACATCCTCTTGTAGACCGTGGGAAAGAATATGTTCAACTGATTCACACACCAGATACAGCTCAATAGCGCCAAATCGAGCGCCTTTGTTAAGGATCGCGTCCAGCACCTCGGGCAGCGTATCGTCGTTTTCATCCAACCAACCCGGCTGGTCACTTTCTTTAGCCACAAGGCGGAAACGGCGTGTCTGGCGCTCAAACACCGTTTGTCCGGTTGACATTAACGCGGCCTGAATGCGTCGTGAATCTGCCAAAACTTGAGCACATACCGTCATAATCGCCTCGCGTATACAGGTTAGGACAATGGTGAGTTCCTCCTGCGTGAGCCATTGCGCGGCAAAGGGAATGGCAATCTGTGTTGCGTCCCCCGGCAGCATCGGCTCTTGCGTGTATCGGTTGCCATATAGCACTAACTCGGCTTGGCTGCCCGTTAGCTTGTCGATGGCATCTTCCAGCCGATAACGCATCGGGGCCAACGTCTGGCGGGTATACGGCTGCAAGACAGTCACCAGCTCGGCGGCGTTCAATCGCGCGTAAATGCTTATCCAACCCGGCCAGCGCCCTGGATAGCATTGGACGACATCAATATGCTCAGGCCATCCCTGCGCTAATATCAGCGCCCTACCGTGATAGCAAATCAGGGCGTTGAGTGCGGTATTTTCATTATTTTCGTGCATATGAAGCACCTCAAATCAAAGGGGTATTCACGCCGCGCACGGCGGCGTGAATAACGATTAAGACTGCAACAATTTGCGTATCTGGATCAGGTCGTTAAGTTTGTGCTGCATCCCTTCGGGGATCTCGCGGTTCTCGTCGCGTGATTGCCACTCTTTCGGCCATAAGGCTTGCTCGGCTAACGTCACCACGCGGGTTAACAGGCTGGCTGGCAGCGTGACCTGCTGCATTTCGTCCTTCACGTCATTGAGCAAGTTTCCCGCAAGGTCGGCCCCCACACCGTTTAAATGGTGATCGTCTATCGCACCTATTTTGGCTAACACCGCTTTCACTTCCTCGTCGTTGAGTGAGAGATCCCAACCTTCGGCAAACGCCGCCATGTCGTCGGCGGTCCAAATCAGGAGTGCCAGCGGCGTATCGGCAGAAAAGCCTTCTTCAAGTTGCGCGCAAATGTGTTGTCGTGTTCCGTACATGGCTATCTCCTAATCTTTAAAAGATTCATCGAGGGTTAACACTTCGCAATATGCTTTGAGATATAACGCATTGATACGGCGTAAGGTTTGCGATGCCAACAGTACCGGCAGCGATTCAGCTTGGTAGTTGTATTGCTGCTCAAGCCCGTTGAGCGTCTGGCGTAAATCGCACATGGCGTTGGCCAGTGCCGCCACGTCGGCACGTAGTCCTTCGAATCCGTCGTAGTTCATTACGCAGCCTCCGGTAGCCATTCATCATTTGCGGCGGGTTGTTGCATGGCACGCTGGACCGTCATAAGACGGGCGCGCCCTGCTTTGTGATACTGCTCAAGGAGCTCGATGCCGATGTAACGACGTCCAGCTTGAAGGGCTGCGACGCAGGTCGAACCGCTGCCTGCAAAGGGGTCTAACACAATCGCGCCAGGGGCGGTAAAAGACTCGATGATCGGTTGTAAGCTCGTGACT
>NZ_LXET01000064.1 GCF_001655005.1 Hafnia paralvei ATCC 29927 | reverse complement strand
ATATACAGACGTCGAAGAACAGGGCAGTCACTCTGCCCTGTCTGAATTAGCGGGTTATTTCCCGCCAGTCATTACCGTATTCGTCACAGATGACGGGGTCGTCCAGTGTTCCGGTCACAGGCCATGCATCAAGGAACTTCAGCCCACGCACAATACTGTTCTCAACATCGTCGAGCAAAATGATGCTGTTAAACCAAACACTCCCGCATGGCCAGCGCCAGCTGTACCCTTCGTGAACAGTTTTTCCGTCCTCCCACCACGTGCGTCCCATCATCATTGCTCCCGCATCGGCAAGCTCCGGGGTCTGCGCAGAAACCATATGGTAAACCATCATTTCCACGCCGCTGATTTCAACGGCGAATCCAACAAGCCACGTATTCATACGGATTTGACCTCATCAATCGCACACTGCAGAGCGTCCCAATTTAATCCGATATTGGCATCATGGCTGTCTTGCGCACGCTCCATAGCCGCTTCAATCATGTATTCATCGAGCGTGTCGTCGAGGGATAAAAAGTCGTCGGCCAGCCAGAACGTCCCGCAACACAAGGCATCGTCGGGGTAGCGTGAAAGTCGGCTTTTAAAGGCAGCAATTGTCATTGACCGCGCGGTTACATCAGGTTTCAACATAGAAATATCCTTCCACATAATGACTGCAGAACATTGTGGATAACCTGCCCGTAACCGATCGAGAGAGGGATGTGACAAGAGAAACCTGCAATTGTTTATTTTTTGAGCGACCGGAAGATAAAATGGCGAATTCTTTTTCAGTTAAAACACGTCATTAGGAAAAAGGAATTTTCCCAACTTGCCATATAGGAACATTCCCGCTCATAATACTGGTAATCCATACAGTATTGTGAGTTTTAACAATGAAAGCAGAAATCATCACGGCCATTACAACCTCACGCCTTCAACTGCCACTTTTTAGCGATACCTGCGCGGCCGGTTTTCCTTCTCCGGCTCAGGACTACATTGAAGCGCAGCTCGATTTAAATGATTTCTGTATCCGTCACCCTTCAGCGACATACTTCGTTCGTGCGCAGGGTGAATCAATGGTTGAAGCGGGCATTTTGTCAGGCGATTTATTGGTGGTAGACCGCGCCCTGACACCGTCTCACGGAGATACGGTCATCGCTGCAGTGGACGGAGAATTCACGGTTAAGCGGCTTTGCACACATCCGCAGCTCTGCTTGCAGCCGATGAACAGTGCTTACAGCCCAATATTTGTCGATCCTGACGAGTTGGATATCTTTGGGGTAGTCACGCACGCAATTCATACGCTGGACAAAAGTTAATATGTTCCTGCTCTGCGATGTAAATGCGATGTACGCCAGCTGCGAACAACTGTTTAGGCCCGACTTGAAGGGAAAACCGGTGATCGTGCTTAGCAACAACGACGGCGCGATTGTCGCAGCGAACAGAGAGGCGAAAGCACTCGGCATCAAACGAGGCGCCCCATTCTTTCAAGCTAAGGCATTGATACAACAGCATCAGATAGCCTGTTTCAGTTCGAATTACGCGTTATATGGCGACATCAGCCACAGGATAATGTCGATATTAGAGTCACTGGCACCGTCGCTGGAAATTTATAGTATCGATGAGGCATTTCTACAGATAGCCGGCATCGATGCCAGCGAGCCGTATCTTGATTATGGACGACGAGTTCGGGCGACCGTAGCCCAACGAACGGGCCTAACCTGTGGCATTGGTATCGCACAAACGCGGACGTTGGCCAAGTTAGCCAACCACGCAGCAAAGACCTGGCCCGCCACGGGAGGCGTCGTCGATTTAAGCGACCGCATACGTCAGCGCAAACTGATGGCGCTGCTTCCGGTCGACGAGGTATGGGGAATTGGACGCAAGCTGTCAGCAAAACTTCGCTTAATGGGTATCGAAACGGTCCTGCAGCTGGCTGACGCGAACTTGCAGTTGATGAAGAAAACATTCGGCGTCGTTGTTGAGAGAACCATCAGAGAGTTAAACGGCATACCCTGTATATCGATTGAAGCGCTGCCGGCAAAACAGCAAATCATCTGCAGCCGTAGTTTTGGAGAACGCATCACGCAGCTGCAGGACATGAAACAAGCGATATGTCAGTACGCCGAACGTGCTGCTGAAAAGCTGCGTGAGGAAAAGCAGTATTGCCGCCACGTTAGCGTTTTTCTGCGTACCAGTCCGTATGCCAACGAGCCGCAGTACGGCAACAGTGCTAATCAGATCATGATGTTGGCCACACAGGATACGCGCGATATTGTCGCAGCTGCGATGAAAGCGCTGTCTCAAATCTGGCGGGATGGATATCGCTATCAAAAAGCGGGGATCATGCTCAATGATTTCTGCAGTCGTCCGGGACAGATAGACATGTTTGATGAGACGCCGCCGCGCGCGAACAGTGAACAACTGATGAAAGTTGTCGATCGCATTAACAGCACAGGTGTCGGAAAAGTATGGTTTGGCGGACAGGGGATTGAGAAAGGCTGGAGGATGAAAAGAGAAATGCTATCGCCAGCATATACGACGCAATGGAAAGATCTCCCTATCGCAGCCTTGTCATAACCCCCCAGAGAACGCTTCAGGTCACACGCTAGATAGCTCGTTAACAAATACACCTACATGTCATATATATGACATGTAGGTGTGCGCAACTAAAAAACATCAACCATAAAATACTCATATGATAATACTTAAAAACACATATATGTATTGATATGAGATTTACAACCACTCACTAAGCCTGTAAAATCCCAACAAGAACACATATATGTATAAATGGTAATATATATGTGTATTTTAAACATGATTAGTGACTTTTTGAGGTTTATGATGCGTATATATGTTGATGACGGTTCTACGAACATTAAGCTCGCTTGGAAAGATAATGGTGAAGTTAAAACCTTTATCAGTCCTAACAGTTTTAAACCGGAATGGTCGCTAAATTTATTCAGCGATCAAATATCTGCCAACTATGAAATCGAGGGTGAGAAATTTAGCTTTGATCCAGGCAGCGTTGACGCTGTTGTTACAACCGAAACACGCTATCAATACAGTCTTGTCAATACAGTGGCTATCCATCACGCCTTACTCCAATCAGGAATTAAGCCGCAGGACATCGACGTTGTCGTAACTCTCCCACTATCCGAGTATCTTGATTCAGACTTCCAGCCTAAAACTGAAAACATCACGCGTAAGAAAAACAGCGTGAAACGAACTGTCTCTCTACAGGGAAATAAATCAGGGTTTTCAATAGGTAAGGTATCAGTATTGCCGGAGAGTATACCTGCCGGATTTAACGTGCTCACAGGGCTTGAGGATGATGATTCACTGCTTATTGTTGATTTAGGGGGTACGACACTGGATGTATCCCATGTACGCAGCAAAATGTCTGGTATAACCAATACGTGGTGCGATCCTAAAATCGGCGTTTCTATCATCACCAATGACATAAAAAATGTACTGGCATCATATACTCGTATCAGCTCACTTCAGGCTGATAAGATGATCATAAATCGCGATGAGAACGGTTGGTTAGAACACCGTTTACCAGATGCCGAGATGAGAACTCAAGTCATTAACGCAATTGAAGCTAAAAAGAAACTCCTTGTAAATCGTGTGCTTAATGTTATAGATCGGTTTAACGGTTATACACATATCATGTGTGTAGGAGGGGGCGCGAAATTGATTGCTGAAGATATCCAGAAGAATACAAACATCCCAGCCGCTCGTTTTTATACAAGTGATAATCCACAGTTTGATCTGGTTCTTGGCATGCTAGAAATGAAGGAAGGAAGCAGCAATGGCTAATACAGATGGTGCCCGTAAGATAGCGTTTAATTTATATCCGACAGAAGAGATAGGAGATAAGTTAGCCAGCGATTTACTAGACGAAACTCGTCTAAAAGAGCGAGGTCGAACTATGCGGGCATTTCTGTTAACTGGCGCTGCTTTAGCAGCAATAGACCGCCGCATTCCTAATCTGATAGCCGAACTAGCAACTAAAGACATAACCATCAGGGATATTCAACGAATTATCAGTAGCGTAATTCCAGATGCATTTTCACCCGATGATGCGATGGTAGAAACAATACTTAATCGCCTTGGTCAGTCGGTGACTGCAGAGCAAAGTAAAGGTTTTAAGAGCGAACCCACTAAATCTGAAGAAGATATCAACGTCATTAAGACTCGGTCTAACAGTAATAGTATGTTTCCTGACGACGACTAGCATCAGAGCACTACGGCTCCCAGCCTGCGAGATTGGGAGCCGTAAACAACTGAAAATTAATCATTTTTATAATAATGAAATCATGAAATCATACTTTCATTATTTCATTTTATTCCTATACATATCATAGCCTGCTAGAAGCATATCCGTCATCGATATCCCCTGCTCTGCTGCATAAGCCTTCATTTCTTTATGCTTAGACACTGGAACTTTTATCTGGATTGGTTTTACAGATGAATCCGGTGCAGCACCTTTCCCAGTTACATCCAGAGTTGGCTCATCCTCTTTTGGAGGTTCGATTTTGATTGTATTTTTTGGGCCCTTCATAGATAACCTCTCAACCTAAAATGAAATAATTAAATCATGCTATCATGAATTAATTATATCATGAACTTCTTCTATCATTTGCTTTGCTGTTTCGTTTAGCGATTTGAATGGTGTTTCATGCAACGCCTTTCCTGCGTCAAGAGCTTCTCCATAGCTGGTTTTAAATGGTATGACTGTATTAAGAACTTTATAGCCCCACGCTCTTATAGTGTCCTGAGCTTTTTCGCCTTGAGATGGCGAAGGAGATTTCGCGACTGCAAATACAATTTTCTCCTTATCAATGCCTTTTTTAATCAACTCACGCGCCAATTCGAGCGATGGCTCGAGATCATCAATAGTGGTACCAGTAGCGATAATGACAAGATCAGATTCATCAGCAACATCGAGAGATGTAGTTTCAGCGGCAGGACGGCCATCAATAATGAGCAGATGGCAGCTATCTTTCATTCTAATAGCGGTTTCTACACGACGATAAAGAGCGCAATCAATTTGGCTCAGACCACTTTTTTCACGTCGTTCCGCCCACTTCAAGGAAGTTTGTTGCTTCGTATCTATATCAGCTAAATGCGTTTTCCATCCAGCATCAGTAAATCCAACGGCTAACGTTCTAGCATCAGTACTTTTTGAACCACCACCCTTCTGGCCAACAATCGATATAACCTTTCCCATCACATCACCCCTTCATTAAATCATGATTTCATTATAGCAATCACGTAATTCATTCACTATGACATAGCTTACATTTAGCCACAACATTAAATCATGATTTAATGATTTCAATAAAACATGAAAAATATAACACAATGAATTATATATATAAAAACATGAATTAAATCATGCTTTCATTAAATCATGATTTAATGACTTGCGTAATAATCGGTGATATACTAACCATAATAAGTAAAACATCATCATATGGAGAAAGTCATGAAAGGCACTATCGAAACAACTGAAGGCCATATTTCTATTACGACTGATAGCCCATCTGTAGACGTCGCAGGTGATATTACTACTGAAGGCGCACCAGTAAACTTACGAAGCTTCAAAGTTTGTCGTAGTAAAAAAAATGAAAAATCTGCTTCTGAGACTCCGTTCTTTTTATCCAAACATGAACATAACGGACAAACATTTTACATGTTGGAATCGATGATAGATGAGTGAAGTGATAGAAGTCGTAATATAGTAAAAGTGGATGTCCTCTTATTAACATCCACACTGTCCACCTGATAGGCAGGCGGCAGCATAAAAGGAAATTGAGCCATGAAAGATACCATTCAAGATTTCATCATTGGTCAAATTGCTAATGAAGAAAGCGAGCAAGCTGCAAAGCTCGCATTCGCAATTCGTGAAGCAACTAAAGAGTACAAAGAAAACGCCGGTTATAACAAAAATAGCTTCTCTGTTGATGCCCAATACGAACACGGCGAATTTAATGCTCAATGCTCTTTCTCGGAAGACTCGACAATGACCGTAATGTATTACGAAGACACTGATAATATAACGGTTAACTCCTTGTTTAATCTCCAAAATGAAAAAGAACTGCGACGTTTGGCAGGCTTGATGCTCAGCCAAGGCTGGGTATCAGGATTCAAAGGTTAGGGTAGATAATAAGCCCAATTCGTCGTTTTATTGGAGTTAGACACATGATAGCTACGCACGCACCTAAGATGTTCAACGCACGCATTAAGTCCTCAGCTATTGCCGCAAAGATTGTGGGCAAAGTTCCGCCTTCGATGATTTGTTCACAGACAATTGAAATGCGCAGGGAAATGTGGGCCGCCCCAGTCAGCGCTGCAGAAATGAAAATATGGCGAGAAGCGGTGGCAAAACTCCCTAATGATTTTTCGCTTGAGCCACAGTTGCCTGACATTAAAGATCCTCAACTGAAACAACTTTTGATTCCAACTGATTGGCGCAATGATCAATATATTAGCGTTTCACCCGTTGCGAGCATGGGGGTCATACACGAGCTATATAAGCGGCTTTACGAGCAGAACCTCCTATTTAAAAAATGGGTTATTCAGCCGACACCTGCGGCGATGGCTAATCACGGTGAAGCTTTACTCATGCAAAGCGGTGCTGTTCGGATGTTATGTAGAGGACCTGCAAAAATCGCACAGGGAAATTGGCGAGGGGATTTCGTGCAGCTTACAGCTCGTTGCGAAGGCATGAACATATCTTCCGGAATGGTAGCTGCAGGCTTCCCAGCAATAACAGCAATTGGTGGTTTTGTTCACTCTCTTGAGCGAAAAATCGGTCAAGACATTGAATTCGCTTTTGGTTTTAAGTCTGCTGATTGGGTTTCTGGTGTACCCAAACTGACTCTTTATAAAGCTAGCGATAGATCTTCATCTCCAACTGGACGTGTGAAAGGGGCCTGTAAGGTTACCCCTGGGCCTGGATATTCCACAGAAGAGATTGTAGCGAACTGCGAGATAGTATTGCTTTTAAAAACTAAGGCAGACTCGGCAGAGTTGAAAGATATCCTTATGAATACTCACAGGATTTCTGGAGGTCGTTTGTTTAATGTGGAAGTTTCTGTGATTTCCAACGGCATCCCGCCCAAAGCGAGCTATATGCTGGATGCATCAGCCGATATTAATCGGAAGAGGAAAAACGAAGGGTTTGACAGTCTCCAAGCAGCACTAGAAATGTACGCGATGGACGGTGGATGGGTCGATGGTGAATGGTTTCAATTACGAAATGGCTACACATTAAATCAAACTGGCTACGCATTTCTAGAGCGTCCAATAGAGCGGACAGGCTCGAGGGGGAATTATCCGCACGCCTGGGCTGAACCTACATTCACATTGATCACACAAGGGAGTATGTCAGAAAACTGTTGGTGGTCGAAAAACAGTAACGATACTGGAATGTTTTGGAAAGGAAATTGACCTGACCACAATGCCGGCGGCAGAACTGGAGAGGGGGTTATTAAGTATAAGCAAAAATAACCCCCTTGCTTTATCCACCAACTGTCGATGGTGTAATGATGTAATGATGTAATGATGTAATTAAATCATGATTTAATGAAATAATGAAAAAATGAAAGCATCACACATCACTTGTATGTCTATTCATAGGATATGACGCTAGAGTCGCCTTGGGCGCGTAGTTTTACTAAACATCGTAACGGAAGCTTGTAGCGCGGCCTTTTGTGTTTGCACTCGAGCTTCAGGAAGTGGTTGAGCCCGTACCGTTCCGGGTCCTTCAGGGTACCTGACCTTAGCCTCATATTTGTCGCCAGAGAATCGCCGAAATGAAAACTCGCTCGTAGGCCGTAGACTTCCGTCCGGCATAATTTCCAGTAAAGTACGATCAGAATTGGTGACGACATGTCGTCGTGGGGGAATTATAGGTTCCCAAGATTGACGTATCTGTGTGGTCTCTTTTAACCAAAGTTCTGCGGGTTGAAAAATCGCGCGAAAGCTCGCCGTGATTTTATCGAAGAGTTCTTCTTCGCCAACAGCAATAATAAGCCGCTCTTTATTACTCATCTTAATCGTTATATTTGATCTGCGAACAATGCTTTTAGGTCATCTCAGTGACCTTCTTAAAACATAAAGCAGGGATAGTTAGGGAGTAGAGGATACTAACTGTTCCCTTTTAGCATGGCTACCGCATCGGTTTCTGGCATCTGAAACTGTACGCGGTGCCTTGCAGCGACATCGAGCGCAAACACCTTCGTATACACCTCGGTCGAACTGACCGACTTGTGTCCCATCAGGCTCTGCAGCACCTTCAGCGGAATACCGGCGTACAGCATGTGCATGGCATAGGAGTGCCGGAAAGTATGCGGCGTCAACAGCCTCATTGATCCACGTCCTGACGGTTCGGTCAGTCACGCTCCAGATCCGCGCCTTTTCCATTCTTCCGCTGCGTTTATTGCGTCGTTCCTGGGGAATTTTTAACGTCGCAATCATCATCTGCAGCTGCGAGACATACTGCGTGTCAGAGAGTGGGACCAGACGATGCGAAGTGCTTCCTGTCGGTGTACGACCTGCGGTTCTGGCGGCTTTTTCTTATCGCTGCTTTAACGTTGCCAACTGAACAAACGGGTATTCCCACGCCACTTTGGACATTTAGGTCATTCTGTCCAATTAAAGCCGAAGGATTACAACTCGGCTTCAATAAATTGGACATATCACATCATGCAAATGGCTGCACTGGAACTCTAGGTGTAGTGTAGTAACGATTTAGAACTATTTTCTGTTCATCAACACTGAGATGCTTTGGAGCATCATCATTAACAACTAAACACAGTTTCAGTCCATCTGCCGAACTTTCTTTCTGTACAACTTTTACTACTTCCTCGAATGCCTCAATTGCGTTTGTATTCGCGTGACAAATAATACGTTCGCAAAAAGTTTTGGGAAGCGGTGTCGTTACAGCAGTAATAGCTGATATTAATGCTCCGAATGTACCATCGCCGTGATGTTCAATAACGCCCCGCATAAATTTTGCGTCGGTTAGGTGAAACTCAAAGTTTTGGTGATATGGATACTTGTCTACTTGACTCATTACAAAACCTCTCATTAGGTGTTAGTTACTGTATTGTACCACTACGTCGCACACTATCGCCGTACCATTCGCAGTCCGGTTCACTCCGGCCTGGTTTATTCTCGCGGCCAACTGTACAGAAAGGTAATTCCTTCCAGTAACACTTGAATACTAAGTTCCCCCCCCAATATCTTGATTGCGGTGTTTCTCTACAAGCACAACCGATGAAAAACAATTTCACAATAAGGACTACATATGTCGTGGACACAGAGGGTTTCAACTTGTTTTGGCGATCAAGATTGCGTGTTTGCTGGTCATGCTACTGAAATACAGAATTCGAGGGTGGTGATTGAAGCCGCTAAAGAGGACGGAGCATTATTTGAGGATTTTGAAAAAGAAATGGTCTGGTACATCTACCAAAATTTTAAAGCCCCAGGAATGCTTCAGACTCACATTGAAAAACAAGTAGCCAAAGCTAAACAGATGTGGTGATACTTCAGGCTGCTGTAGCAGCCTTTTTTACTCCCCCCTTTAATTCCCCACGCCAGCTTGGACGTTCAGGTAATTCTGTCCATTTAGTGAAGACATCATCGGATTGCCTGCCGTACTCAACGAAAGACACATGAAAAATGCTGCTTGCCCTGGACATTCCGGCACTATCGGAAAAAATGTCCAGAGACACTATAATGCAGATCGTATTTATTCCGGTTGTCAAAAAACTAAAAATATGTGCTGGTTTTGACTTAACCTCGTCCTTTCAGCAACGCCACGGCTTCATCTCCTGGCATCTGAAACTGAACCCTGTGCCTCGCAGCGACATCGAGCGCAAACACCTTCGTATAGACCTCGGTCGAGCTGACCGACTTATGCCCCATAAGGCTCTGCAGCACCTTCAGAGGAATACCGGCGTACAGCATGTGCATGGCATAGGAGTGCCGGAAAGTATGCGGCGTCACCGGCACAGAGAACGTCACTCCATCGGCTGCTGCGGCGTCAACAGCCTCATTGATCCACGTCCTGACGGTTCGGTCAGTCACGCTCCAGATCCGCGCCTTTTCCATTCTTCCGCTGCGTTTATTGCGTCGTTCCTGGGGAATTTTTAACGTCGCAATCATCATCTGCAGCTGAGAGACATACTGCGTGTCAGAGAGTGGGACCAGACGATGCGAAGTACTGCCTGTCGGTGTTCGGCCCGCTGTTCTGGCGGCTTTTTCTTCTCGCTGCTTTAACGTGGCTAGTTGAACAAACGGGTAGGGCGGAGCCAGAGAAAAATCCCCCCGCGTCAACGCCAGCGCTTCATTAATACGCGCGCCGGTATTCCACAGCGTGGCCAACAGCATCTTACGGTGCAGATCGGGGACATAATGAAGCAGGGCACTCACTTCCGGTGCTAGCAGGTATTTCGGTAACTCGTCCTGAACAATCGCCATCTGACGCAGGGCAAGTGCCGACGAGTAGTCAATCGCGACAGGAAGATGTACAGAGGAGGTCTGGATATACTGAGCAGGCAGATTCACTGCGTTCCTCCTTGCTGATTGTTATTAGCAATATTGTGCTGTAGAGCAACATTGAGTTGAGCAAAAGCCTGTTGCCGCAACGTTGCCTGAACCGAACGTCTGGTTCGTTCCAGTCGCCACTCTTTCCAGAGAACGTTCTGTGCCGACCAGGGAGAAGCATCGAGACGAGTGTTCGGTAAGCCAGCAAACTGTCGCAACCGTCGCGCCTGGATGATGGCCTTGAGCCCGAGCCGGATGTATTGATACTGTCGTACCTCAAAAAATTCGTCGTAATCGGGAGGGTAAGCTTCAGCAGCATCGATGGCACGATCGGCCTCTCTCTGAATCACAGGCAATTCCCGTATACGGTACATCAGCTTAGCCGACAAAACCCGCCAGTCGCCTGTGACTGCATCGTAACTGAGGTTAGAAACAGTCGTTTCCGGAACGGTAATCCTGTCCTGGTTTAAGTAACCTTGATCGGTTGCGACGCTGGCGCAGGCTTCTGCAAATTGCTCGAGCAAAAAGACCAGCTCTGTGGCAATAAATAGTCGTTCACTGGATTGCTTCGCTGCTGCGGCCCTTTCCTCGCGCTTTCGGGTAAAATAATGCGTCAGACCCACGCCCCCCAGGGCCGCGCCAACCGACGCTACTGCCGTGATAATTTGTGGCGCCAGACTGGCGCCGTCCTTCACCACCTTTACACCTTCAGTGGCAATAAACCAGTCAGCCATGCTTTTTCCTTATTGAGAAATCCTGTTACTCATCATGATCGCTGCTTAATTTGTTGGTTGAGCGCGTTCTTTTATAATCTCCTTGGCGATATCACAAAATTGATCATGCTCACTCTCCAAATAGGCATAGTAGATCCGTGCATCCTGCTCGGTTAGCCCATTTGGGTTCCCTACAAAATACGCCCGCAACGTGGTAATGGCGTGTCGATAGGTGGCCAGATCATATGCCCAGTCGGCGAGCTCTCCTGCTGCGTCCATTTCTTGTTCAAACAAGACATACTGCTTTTCTAAGATATCCAGTCCAAGACGAGTCGCTGCATGGATATTACCTTCATCGCCATTCGCGATGGCGTTGCGGATTTTTTCAAATGAATATCCAAAGCCATCTTTACCGGTGATCGATTCAAACATCTCATTTTCCTTAAGGTGATAGTAATACGACTAAATATTATTTACGTGCATATAGATGTATAAGCATTTATCACTAAAAGTGAATACAACAGCAGTAACAGTCTCACCAAGTAATTATCGAATCCCGATGTCGGCATGATCCGATTTTCTTGGATATTAACATTTTTCGGAAGTCGGTCATGATGCTTAGGCGCACACTCTGGATGTACTCCCTCGCCACGAGTATGATAAGACAATATCAATACTACTATATATAGTGGCTAAAAATAAAATCCGACCGCGCATATTGATTTTTTCGACGAAGGACGACCTAGAGAGGAGCAAGATCCGTTTCTGCCAGAAATCGGATCTGCGTGATGAGAAAGGCGTAAGAGATATGATTTTATATAAAGATACATAAAATCATACTAGATGTGATATTTGTCATAATACATAAATTCATACCTGATTTGATATTTACCAAAGTAGAGATAAATCATTCACCATATAAATTTATCATTTTACGTACATAATCAGATGGAGCATGCAGGATGGATGAAAAAGTATACTTTCGCCTCAGCTATGAAACGATGACCGGCGATACGGAAGACTTCATTAACGCATGTCTTGAACGGGCAAACCGTGCGGACTGCAACGATACCGATGCGGAGATTGCCCGCGCACGCAGCGCCATCGAACTCTGGTACTGTCTGGCGCTGGCGGGTCGTGCCCAGACGACGTCGCCGACAGGGACCATCTGCGGTTCTCTGAAATGCTCCTGCGCGCCACGATAGCAGAACACCGCGCATGTCAGCAGTAACCTCCCGCGGGCCGTCGCCGCTGCAACGACGGGTGCTGATTGTGCTGGCTGCAATGGAACAGCGGGGGACACACCGCGTCCGTACCCGAGATTTAGAGCATCTGCTGGCGCAGGGTGGAGAGGTTCCGGTCTATGGACCCAACCTGCGCGCCTCCTGCCGACGGATGGAAACCGCAGGCTGGCTGCGTACCCTGCGGGCATCCAACTTGCAGCTGGCCGTGGAATTAACCGAGACAGGTCGGGAACTTGCCGAGCCTCTGCTCATCGAGGAACAAAACCGCTGTGAAGCCGAGCGTCGGGCAAGCGAAGTCAGAGTGCTCCCGCTGAGGGGATCACGCCCAACGGAATCCACGCAGGAAACGCCATTAGACATCCCCGTTGAGCTTGACGGTAACCGGCATACCGGTTGGCGTGGGGTTTATGTCATCCGTCTTGATGGCTCAACTTGCCTGCAGCTGTGGAACGCCGCTGGACAAATGAGCCGCCTCGAGGGGGACCCTTTACAGGTCGCCACGTGGCTACAAGCATGCCATGACGCGGGGTTAGATATACGCGTACAAATTAATGAAAGTCCCACTCAAACCGATGTCATCGATGTTCAGTGGCCAGCCGACCTAACCCCGACTCGTCCGAGCGAAGACGAAGAACAATAACTAAGTAAGTTTTATCAAAAGGTACAGCGAGTCACTTAAAGAAATGTCTTGGGTCAGCACGTTCATATCAGGATGTAGTCTCATTATATCCGGTATCGCCCTGATACTGACTAACGTGGTCTTTATGGCGGTTCTCGCATTTGCGATAGGGGTTATGGTCTGTGCGTTGTCTGGGGCAGTGTATCACGACAGCAAGCTGACAGAAGAGGATGAGAGTCGGTGAAGCGAGAAAGCACTATGGGCCTCCTGAAGCTATGAAACTCGTTATTGCCTGGCGTAGACATTATTTTTATCCACATATCCACTTAATAGATCCAATAACTTACCCTATATAGTCCAAATAGATCCAAACTGATCCCACTTACGCTGAGCCTTTTGATAGCAAGCCTCTCAGGGCATCTTGGTGTGTCGAAACGGGAAAAAGGTGGGTCCCAGTGGGGATATCGTGTGTCAAAACAGGAAAAAGGTGGGTAGAATTGGGAAAAATGGTGTGTCAAAGTGGGAAGAATAACCCATGATTCACAAAACTGCTGATACGGATATAACTATATGACCGGAAAGGTTTTTATTGGCGAGGTTCTAGGCCAGGATTCTGAAGTTGAACACAACAAACTCACAGTGACAAGTAAGGCAACTGTTCAGCCAGTCGCACTGATGAGACTTAACGTTTTTGTCCCATCCAGCAGACCCGCAAAAGGGCTACAAACGTCAATTGACGCAAGTTCAGTGTTTAAGGATCTTGAATATTCTCGTCGTGAAGGTTACGACGACATACGCATTACTGGCGAACGGCTGAGCATGGCCGTTGACTTCAAAGTCTGGGTCGGGATCATTGAAGCATTCAGCAAATATGGGCTTAACACTAACAGTGTTAAGCTTACCTTTCATGAGTTCGCGGGAATGTGCCGGTTTGAATCGAAAAGATTTGATTCTCGTCTTCGTAAAAGCATTTCAGATGCGCTTACCCGCATTCGTGGGAAAACAATTACTTTTACTAGGAATGGCACGGATGGGCCAAAAAAAGTATCAGTAACAGGCTTACTTAAAACCGGTGAACTGGACTTTGAGCGAGATCAGGTTGTGTTAGAAGCGGACCATCGATTGTGGGAACTCTATCAAACTGATTACACGGTATTACTCCGGTATAAACCCATAAATGCCCTTACTCGTAAAGAGGCAGCGCAGGCGCTATATACCTTCATCGAAAGCCTACCAACAAATCCAGTGCCCATATCGTTTAAAAGGATACGCGACAGACTGTCATTGTTATCTCCAGTAAAAGAGCAAAACCGTATCATTAAGCTCGCACTTAACCAACTGCAGGAAATTGGTTATCTGGAACATAGCATCACTAAAAAGGGTAAAGAAACTTTTGTAATGATCCACCGGCGTTCTGCAAATTTAAAACCTTGAAACGAAAGTTAGGTGTGTTGAAGTAGGAAGAACGAATTGAGTGTGTGGGAGTGGGAATTTCTGTTAGATGTGGCACAAGCCCTCAGATAACGGGTGTGTCCTAGTGGGATGCAGGCTTTCTTTCCCATACACTGGGATTTACGGACCCTACTGCTATCTGGTTTCCTTCAAGGTCATTATCAATACTTCCCGCTTCGGCCCACCTTTCCCATTTTGTATTCCCACTTCGACCCACTACACCAGATCAACATGATTTCCTCAGTACTCAGGTTGGCGAGCAGTGCGCAGCCAAGCTTTGAATGCCGCTTTGCGGCATGGAGGCGCCTGCTGATGTTTAATAAGGCTCTGTAAGTCACCGGCGCCGGTGACGCGGCGTAGCCGCTCTGTTCTGATAGGTATCCCCAATCCCTATCCCACCCCTGCAAAGCTAAACCCGCTTAAAGCAATGTGAGAGCTTCATTATGCGGTCGGAGTGACCACGACAAGGCTTAGCCGCAGTCGGGGTGTATCTCCGCGTTAGCGGGTCGTAGAGCCGCTTACGCGCATGTATTCAAACCTTTCCGCCACCTATCCAAGATTTTGTATGTGGTTAGAGTTATCTCGGATGGGGCCCGCCACTTGCGGTTGAAGGTACTTTCAATTATTTTTTCTTATCTCGGGTATATACATTCCGTCTCAAAAACCCCGTGTCCGTTCAAAACTCGCTTTTGGACTGGTGAGGGGGTTAGACAAGCCCGGAGGGCGCGTCAGCCAGCCACATTTAGGTATCCCTTAATGATACTATCTAACTAAATTCGAAAATCCTGTTATGATACCATTTAAAAGGTACCCCTATAATTGTTACCATTTAAAAGTTACCAGTGGTGAGAAAATGTACATTTATGCTTATCTTCGGGCATCTACAATTGAGCAAGACGCTCTTCGCGCAAAAAACAGGCTGAAGGAATTTGCAACTCATCATGGACAACGTATTGCCGGTTGGTATGTTGAGAATGCCTCTGGAGCCTCGCTTGACCGTCCTGAGCTTACCCGTATGCTTTCTGATATGGAGTCAGGGGATGTGATATTGATAGAGCAGGTCGATAGGTTGTCGCGTCTTAGCGATGAAGACTGGGACACACTGAAGCGTAGAATGCTTGAGAAGGACTTGTCAGTTATCAGTCTTGACCTTCCAACCAGTCATATAGCTCTTACTCATGCGGCTTCAGACAACTTTACACGAAGTATGCTTAGGGCTGTCAATTGTATGATGCTCGATATGTTGGCCGCTATCGCTCGTAAAGATTATGAGGATCGTCGCCGACGACAGAAAGAAGGTGTAGAAAAAGCCAGACAGGAAGGGAAATATGCCGGACGGCAACCTGATATGGCAAAACACGAGTTAATAACAACTTTACGGCTACATAACGGTAAATCCATAAATGAAACGGCGCGACTGGCAGGTGTATCAAGAATGACCGTTATTCGCGTATGCAAAACTAATAAAGGATGCTTAGAATCACAGTCGGAATCTGATGTTGCTTTAATATTAAAATGAAACCCCGAAATTAATCGGAGTTTCATTATTTTACGGTTAACAGGGTCCCGATCTCGGGAGTGATGTAAAAATACGCTTACAGAAGCGGTAATACAAATATTATTTTTGGCTGTCGAGCCATTTATTCATGTGCTCAATTTCACCTTTCTGAGCTTTTATGATGTCCTGCGCAAGCTTTCTCATTTCGGGATCTTTTCCGTATTTAAGTTCGGTCTCAGCCATGGCGATTGCCCCTTCATGGTGAGCAACCATACCTTTTGCAAACGCCTTGTCGGGATCGGACTCATTAACGGCGGCCATCATTTTGGCATGCATGTCTTTCATGCCTGCCATATATTCCTGTGACGATGCCGATGAGGACATATCAGACATTTTCATGTCCGAATGTTCGGCGGAAATGGCGGGCAGGGATAACATTAATATAACAAAAAGGCTGTTTCTGATTTTCATATAAAAATTCCTTTCAGGTAGGTACCGGTAAATTGTAGCTGAGTCAGTTAAAAAAGCCCCCTGGCGGGGGCAAAAAGAAGCAACAAATCCGGTAAAGGAATAATCTATCAGGGAAAAGGTAACAGCACGGATACTACCGTCGCATTCAGCCTGCATTGATCATGCGGCGGTGCGCTTCGGCCATGGCCTGATGTGGGCCGGATTGCCCGTTATTCATGAATTCATGGGCAACCGCTGCTCTTTCATGCTCATTCATCGCCGCGTAAGACGTTGACGGGACGGTCGTGGATACCGTGTTATTTCCCATCATCTTCTGATGACTTTCCACCATTTTCTGGTGCGCATCCGCCGAGCCGTTCGTCATGGTTTCATGAGCAATAATGGCCTGTTCATGCTGGTCCATACCGGTCATACGAGGAGCAGTCCCCTGGATCCCGACAGGAGCCGCAGCAGACTGCATCTGGTGAGCAGGAGCCTGTGCATTGTTGACGCGATCATGGATATTCACGGTTTCAGTGGCCCAGGCCGATGAAATTAAACCAAAGCCCAGCAAAGATGCTAATACGATATTTTTCATGATAACTCTCCATTTCTGAATTAGTGATGTCCGGGGAAGTACAACCGGTGTTTTCAGTTCCATAACTGAAACAAGTTCGGCAGCGTTTATTTCTCCGGAAGAGGGCTGGATATTCATTTCCTGGCGTACTCTGACGCCGGGTATTGATGAAGCAATCCAGCCTTCCTGATAAGTTGCACTAATTATATCGAATGGCTTCTGTTTGCTGCATGACAGGCTAATGACATCTTTGTCATTTACATCTTTATTTTCAGCATTGGGTTTCCGGGATCATTTTCTCCAGTCTGGGCACGGATAAGATAAAACGCGTGGAGCGTACGTCTGATTCCACCTGCACTCTTCCGTGATGTGCTTCCACGATTGACTTCACAATCGCAAGGCCGATGCCGCTGCCTTCTCCTTTTCGTTGTCTGGATGGATCCACCCGATAAAAACGGTCAAACAGCCTTGATAAATGTTCTTCAGGGATCGGTTTCCCTGGATTTTCAATCACAAGGTCAAAAAAGCTCTCCTGCTTTCTTATTGAGACGGTGATGGCCTGTCCCTCCGGGGTATAACGCAGGGCATTGGATAACAGATTATTGATCGCTCTTCTGAACATTTGTGGATCTCCCTCAACCAGGCAGGGCATCCCGTTAAATTTGAGCGTGATATTGCGTTCTTCGGCCCAGGCTTCGAAAAACTCGAAGACTTTCATGACTTCTGCTCTGAGGTCAAAACGGACCCTGTCAGGTATAAGCTGGTTATTGTCCGCCTGTGCCAGAAACAGCATGTCGCTGACCATTTTGGTCATCCGGTTATACTCTTCAAGACTGGAGTAGAGGACATCCTCAAGTTCCTTCTGGGTTCGATCCTGACTCAGTGCGATTTCAGTCTGCGTCACCAGATTGGTGATGGGCGTTCTGATCTCATGCGCGATATCGGCAGAGAAATTGGCCTGGCGGGTAAAGACGTCCTCAATCTTTCCAATCATATGATTGAACGAGATAACCAGTTGCTCCAGCTCAATGGGAACGCGTGTCGGTTCCAGCCGCGCATCAAGATTCTCGGAGGTGATGTTTTTAATGGCATTGCTGACATTACGAAGGGGCAGGTGCCCCTGACGGACAGCGATGCGAATGATCAGAACAATCAGCAGGCTTATCACGACGGCGATCGCAATCAGATTTTTTTTCAGCGCATCGAGGTAATGGAGATGGAAATTAATGGAGAGGCCAGTCAGCATGACATAATTCTGCTGTTTGCCCTGAAATATCGCCTGGCCAGAGGAGGCGATAATCCGGTATGTTTCCATCTTCATTTCAGACCCGGTATCCATCGGTCTCGCAGGATCCTCCACCGTCCAGAGAAAGACATCCCGTGCGCGGCTGTGCTCGCTAAAATCTGCGGAATTCACGGCCGGGTGTAGTGCCGCCCCCTGCGCTGAACTAAAGAGCACTTCCCCCCTGGGATTGAGGAGCAAAAGGGCAACGTTGCGGTAGCTGGCAATCGACTCCTTTATTTTGCTTACTTTTTTTTCATCCGGATCCACCGGGGACTGCAGTATACGGTTCAGGGTAGTGCTGATTTGTTGAAGATCGCTGACATCCTGCTCGGCAAAATGATTTTCAACAGAATGCAGCATAAACCAGGTGAAGGCGATAAAAGCCAGTATCGTGGACAGGCTGATAAAAAAGGTCAGCCGCAGGGCGAGTGAGAAAGGGCGCCTGGAAGGTTTGCTATGCATCCGGGGCCTCCAGCATATAGCCCACGCCCCGGACAGTCTGGATCAGCTTTGTCCCGTAATCGTTGTCTATTTTAGCGCGGAGTCGCTTTACGGCGACATCAATCGCGTTAGTGTCGCTGTCAAAATTCATGTCCCAGACCTGAGAGGCAATCAGGGAGCGGGGAAGAACCTCGCCCTGATGGCGAATGAAAAATTCCAGCAGGCTGAACTCTTTACTGGTGAGCACAATGCGGTTTCCGGCGCGACTGACTTTTCTGGATACGAGATCCATCGAGAGATCAGCCACCCTAAACTGGCTTTCCGTGATCATCGCGTTTCCCCGCCTCAGAAGGGTTCTCACCCGGGCCAGCAGTTCGGCAAACGCAAAGGGTTTAACCAGATAATCGTCCGCACCCAGTTCCAGTCCTTTGACCCTGTGTTCGATCGTGCCGAGGGCCGTCAGTAGTAAGACCGGCATACCCTTTCCGGCAGTGCGCAGCATGCGGATGATATCCCAGCCGTTCACATCAGGCAGCATGATGTCCAGAATGACTAAATCATACTCGGCTGTCATGGCGAGATGATATCCGGTAAGACCATTATCAGCGTGATCCACTACGAACCCTGCCTCTGTAAGCCCTTTGCTGAGATATTCACCTGTTTTAATTTCGTCTTCGACGATCAATATTTTCATCTTGCTCCCCGTCTGGCTGCTAATGTCATTCTATTGCGCCCACGATCGTAATCAACGAATTACCGTAAAAATGACAACATTGTCATTATTCTGTCACCCGACAAACAGAGTGCATTCTGTAAAGTAACCCTGGTAATACTCTGAACTTCATTTGAACCATTTACCAGGTCTGCCTGGACGAGAAGCAATATGTTCAAATTAAAACTACTCAGCATCAGCACAATCTTCATTCTGGCTGGTTGTGTCTCTCTGGCGCCTGAATATCAGCGTCCGGCAGCACCGGTACCCCAGCAGTTTTCACTGTCCCGTAACAGCCTGACGCCAGCGGTGAATGGCTATCAGGATACGGGCTGGCGTAACTTTTTTGTCGATCCCCAGGTCACCCGGCTGATTACTGAAGCCCTGACTAATAACCGTGATTTGAGAATGGCTGCACTGAAGGTTGAAGAGGCCCGGGCCCAGTTCAACGTCACGGATGCAGATCGTTATCCCCAGCTGAATGCCTCATCCGGGATCACATACAGCGGTGGTCTGAAAGGTGACAAGCCGACCACACAGGAGTACGACGCAGGTCTGGAGTTCAGTTATGAGCTCGATTTTTTCGGCAAACTTAAGAACATGAGTGATGCTGATCGCCAGAACTACTTTGCCAGCGAAGAAGCCCGTCGGGCCGTACACATCCTTCTGGTATCCAACGTTTCACAAAGCTATTTCAGCCAGCAACTGGCGTACGAACAACTTCGTATTGCGCGGGAAACGCTGAAAAATTATCAACAGTCCTATGCTTTCGTTGAGCAGCAGCTCGTGACCGGGAGTACGAACGTTCTGGCACTTGAACAGGCGCGAGGACAAATCGAAAGTACCCGCGCCGAAATAGCCAAACGAGAAGGCGATCTGGCTCAGGCAAACAATGCCCTGCAACTGGTGCTGGGAACGTACCGCGCACTTCCGTCAGAAAAAGGGATGAAAGGCGGGGAGATAGCCCCAGTAAAATTGCCACCAAATCTGTCTTCACAAATTTTGCTGCAGCGACCGGATATTATGGAAGCGGAATATCAGCTGAAAGCGGCTGATGCCAATATTGGCGCAGCGCGAGCGGCCTTTTTCCCCTCAATTACCCTGACCAGTGGTCTTTCCGCAAGCAGTACGGAGCTGTCCAGCCTGTTTACGTCAGGAAGTGGAATGTGGAATTTTATCCCTAAAATTGAAATTCCTATATTTAATGCTGGCAGGAATAAAGCCAATCTGAAGCTGGCTGAAATTCGCCAGCAACAGTCGGTGGTTAATTACGAACAAAAAATTCAGTCAGCCTTTAAGGATGTTTCCGACACGCTTGCGCTGCGCGACAGCCTTAGCCAGCAACTTGAGTCACAGCAGCGTTATCTTGATTCACTTCAGATAACTCTCCAGCGTGCCAGAGGATTATATTCCAGTGGTGCTGTCAGTTACATTGAAGTGCTGGATGCAGAGCGTTCTCTCTTCGCTACGCAGCAAACCATTCTCGATCTTACCTATTCCCGGCAGGTTAACGAAATTAATCTGTTTACCGCACTGGGTGGCGGTTGGGTAGAGTAAATTTATTTAATTAATCAGGAAATTTAAAATGCGTAATTCATTTAAAGCCGTTTTATTTGGTGCCTTCTCTGTCATATTTTCTGCCGGTCTTCATGCTGAAACACATCAGCATGGTGATATGAATGCTGCCAGTGACGCTTCGGTACAGCAGGTTATCAGGGGCTCCGGTGTCGTTAAAGCCATTGATATGAATAGTAAAAAAATCACCATTTCGCACGAAGCTATCCCTGATGTGGGCTGGCCTGCAATGACCATGCGCTTCACTTTTGTTAATGCAGACGACGCTATTAATGCCCTGAAAACTGGCAGCCACGTTGATTTCTCGTTTATTCAGCAGGGTAATATTTCTTTACTTAAAAGCATTAACGTGACGCAGTCCTGATTGGCTGTCCGGAGCGATTACATCCTGTGCGCCTGTACATTCACATAGGTATATGTGTGAGTTAACCGTCAGGCGCATATGCCAGGTGTTTTGATTTTTTAGCGGAAAATTGTATGGCTTCTTTAAAGATAAAATATGCTGCAATAATTATCAGCAGCCTCATAGCAGGGGGGCTGATATCGGTTACTGCCTGGCAGTATGTAAACTCAGCACAAAAGACAGAAAAAACAGAACAAAAGGCACCGGAACGAAAGGTGCTTTTCTGGTATGACCCAATGAAACCGGATACCAAATTTGATAAACCCGGAAAATCTCCCTTTATGGATATGGACCTGGTGCCTAAATATGCTGATGAAAGCGGCGAGAGCAGCAGTAGCGGGATCCGTATTGATCCAACTCAGGTTCAGAACCTGGGATTAAAAACGCAAAAAGTCACGCGTGGTATGTTGAATTATTCCCAGACAATCCCGGCTAATGTCAGCTATAACGAGTATCAGTTTGTTATTGTGCAGGCGCGTTCTGACGGGTTTGTCGAAAAAGTCTACCCCATGACGACTGGCGATCATGTGAAGAAGGGTACGCCACTTATCGATATTACCATTCCGGACTGGGTGGAAGCACAGAGTGAATTCCTTTTGTTATCCAGCACCGGCGGTACTTCCACGCAAATTAAAGGCGTTCTGGAACGGCTTCGCCTGGCAGGTATGCCGGAAGAGGATATTCAGAGACTGCGTTCTACCCGGAGCATCCAGACCCGTTTTACCATTAAAGCTCCTATAGACGGTGTTATTACAGCGTTTGACCTGCGTACCGGAATGAATATTTCGAAAGATAAAGTAGTGGCGCAGATTCAGGGGATGGATCCGGTCTGGATCAGTGCCGCAGTTCCTGAATCAATTGCCTATCTGCTGAAAGATACGTCGCAATTTGAAATCTCGGTCCCGGCATATCCGGATAAAACGTTTCATGTCGAAAAATGGAACATTCTGCCGAGTGTGGACCAGACAACCCGCACGCTGCAGGTTCGTCTGCAGGTCACTAACAAAGATGAACTCCTGAAACCGGGCATGAATGCCTATCTGAAACTGAATACCAAGAGCCAGGAGATGCTGCTGATACCAAGCCAGGCCGTTATCGATACTGGCAAAGAACAGCGTGTGATTACTGTTGATGATGAAGGCAAGTTTGTGCCGAAACAGATCCACGTTCTGCATGAATCACAGCAACAGTCCGGCATCGGTTCCGGCCTGAATGAAGGCGATATCGTGGTGGTCAGTGGCCTGTTCCTCATTGACTCCGAAGCCAATATTACGGGCGCGCTGGAACGTATGCGCCACCCTGAAAAAACAGAAAGCAGTATGCCAGCAGTGTCTGACCAGCCTGTAAATATGCATTCAGGGCACTGAGGAGACGACGATGATTGAATGGATTATCCGGCGCTCTGTCGCCAACCGTTTCCTGGTCATGATGGGGGCCTTGTTTCTCAGCATCTGGGGTACATGGACGATTATTAACACGCCGGTCGATGCCTTGCCTGACCTGTCAGATGTACAGGTCATTATCAAAACCAGCTATCCCGGCCAGGCCCCGCAGATTGTAGAAAACCAGGTCACCTATCCACTTACCACCACCATGCTATCCGTGCCTGGCGCAAAAACCGTGCGTGGTTTTTCACAGTTCGGGGATTCGTATGTGTATGTCATTTTTGAAGATGGCACTGATCTGTACTGGGCCCGGTCCCGAGTCCTGGAATACCTGAATCAGGTTCAGGGAAAACTGCCTGCCGGCGTAAGTTCTGAGATTGGCCCTGATGCCACGGGGGTGGGCTGGATATTTGAATATGCCCTGGTCGATCACAGCGGAAAACACGATCTGTCAGAACTTCGTTCTCTGCAGGACTGGTTCCTGAAATTTGAACTGAAAACCATTCCTAATGTCGCTGAAGTTGCATCCGTAGGCGGCGTGGTTAAGCAGTATCAGATCCAGCTTGACCCGGTAAAACTGACGCAGTACGGCATCAGCCTGCCAGAAGTAAAACAAGCTCTTAGCTCATCTAACCAGGAAGCCGGTGGCTCATCTGTTGAAATTGCTGAGTCAGAGTATATGGTCCGGGCCAGCGGTTATCTTCAGACTATTGATGATTTTAAAAATATCGTCCTGAAAACGGGGGAAAACGGAGTACCTGTTTACCTCCGTGATGTTGCCCGCGTACAAATGGGGCCGGAAATGCGGCGTGGTATCGCTGAGCTTAATGGTCAGGGCGAAGTCGCTGGCGGCGTGGTGATCCTGCGTTCGGGCAAAAATGCACGCGAAGTCATCACGGCGGTGAGGGATAAACTGGACACGCTGAAGGCCAGCCTGCCTGAAGGAGTGGAGATCGTAACGACATACGATCGCAGCCAGTTAATCGATCGCGCGATTGACAACCTCAGTTACAAGCTTCTTGAAGAGTTTATCGTTGTTGCTGTCGTTTGCGCACTGTTCCTCTGGCATGTCCGTTCTGCCCTGGTGGCGATTATTTCTCTGCCACTTGGCCTGTGTATCGCCTTCATTGTTATGCACTTCCAGGGGCTGAATGCCAACATTATGTCGCTGGGAGGGATTGCAATAGCCGTCGGAGCGATGGTGGATGCCGCCATCGTCATGATCGAAAACGCGCATAAACGGCTTGAGGAGTGGGACCATCAGCATCCCGGGGAACAGATTGATAATGCCACCCGCTGGAAGGTTATCACTGACGCCTCCGTTGAAGTGGGTCCAGCGCTGTTTATCAGCCTGCTGATTATCACATTATCGTTCATTCCTATTTTTACCCTGGAAGGGCAGGAAGGGCGTCTGTTTGGTCCGCTGGCCTTTACAAAAACGTATTCCATGGCGGGTGCAGCCATACTGGCAATCATTGTTATCCCTATTCTGATGGGGTTCTGGATCCGCGGGAAAATTCCTGCTGAGACCAGTAACCCACTGAACCGGTTGCTGATTAAAGCGTATCACCCGTTACTGCTCAGGGTACTACACTGGCCAAAAACAACCCTGCTGGTTGCGGCTTTATCCATTTTCACTGTTATCTGGCCACTGAGTCAGGTGGGCGGCGAGTTTTTACCGAAGATTAACGAAGGTGACCTGTTGTATATGCCGTCAACGTTACCTGGCGTGTCTCCTGGAGAAGCTGCTGCGCTCTTACAGACCACGGACAAACTAATCAAAACGGTGCCTGAAGTGGCCTCAGTTTTTGGCAAGACCGGTAAGGCTGAGACCGCCACGGATTCTGCTCCGCTCGAAATGATGGAAACCACCATCCAACTGAAACCTGAGGATCAGTGGCGTCCAGGCATGACGATTGACAAGATTATTGAAGAACTCGACAGGACCGTCCGTTTACCGGGTCTGGCCAACCTCTGGGTACCGCCTATCCGTAACCGTATTGATATGCTCTCAACCGGCATTAAAAGTCCGATAGGTATTAAGGTATCGGGTACTGTTCTGTCGGATATCGATGTAACAGCACAGAGTATCGAAGCAGTCGCTAAAACCGTACCTGGTGTGGTTTCCGCACTGGCTGAACGACTGGAAGGTGGACGTTATATTGATGTGGACATTAACCGGGAAAAAGCTTCCCGGTACGGGATGACTGTGGGCGACGTCCAGCTGTTCGTCTCTTCAGCAATCGGTGGGGCTATGGTGGGTGAGACGGTTGAAGGCGTGGCCCGGTACCCTATTAACATTCGCTATCCGCAGGATTACCGTAACAGTCCGCAGGCGTTGAGAGAGATGCCAATCCTGACCCCAATGAAGCAGCAAATTACGCTGGGCGATGTTGCCGATATTAAGGTCGTTTCCGGACCAACCATGCTGAAAACCGAAAATGCCCGGCCAGCCAGCTGGATTTATGTTGATGCCCGCGGCAGGGACATGGTGTCGGTGGTGAACGATATTAAGACGGCCATCAGTGAGAAAGTGAAACTGAGACCGGGGACCAGTGTGGCATTCTCAGGACAGTTTGAATTACTCGAGCACGCCAATAAGAAATTAAAACTGATGGTACCGATGACGGTGATGATCATCTTCATCCTGTTATATCTGGCATTCCGCAGGGTTGATGAAGCCCTGTTGATCCTGATGAGCCTGCCGTTTGCCCTGGTTGGCGGGATATGGTTCCTGTACTGGCAGGGCTTCCATATGTCAGTGGCGACCGGAACCGGGTTTATCGCCCTGGCCGGGGTGGCAGCAGAGTTTGGCGTGGTCATGCTGATGTATCTGCGTCATGCCATTGAAGCGCACCCGGAATTGTCCCGTAAAGAGACGTTCACACCGGAAGGCCTTGATGAAGCCCTCTATCATGGTGCCGTACTGCGTGTCCGGCCGAAAGCCATGACCGTGGCGGTGATCATTGCGGGTCTGCTGCCAATACTCTGGGGAACCGGTGCAGGTTCAGAAGTCATGAGCCGTATCGCGGCACCCATGATTGGTGGGATGATCACGGCTCCGCTGCTGTCCCTGTTCATTATTCCTGCCGCCTACAAATTAATCTGGCTGCGCAGACATAAAAAAAGCGTGTCCTGAACCTGAAAGGGCACCCCCTGTGGGTGTCCTTCTTTACTGATTCACCCTGACGTCAGGGTTTATATCGATAATATACAGAGGTGAGTATGAAAAAAGTGGTTCTAATGGCGCTGGCTCTCGGCCTTTCACTACCCGCGATGGCGAGTGAAAAAGTGATTGATATGTACAAATCTGAAAACTGTGGCTGTTGTTCCCTGTGGGGCAAAGCGATGGAAAAAGACGGGTTTGAAGTACGAACTCACGTCATGAATGATCAGGCGCTGTCAGCCCTGAAAGAAAAGCATGCTATTCCTGCAGGACTACGAAGTTGTCATACCGCGGTTGCCGGTAATTTGATCATTGAAGGCCATGTGCCTGCGACAACGATACATAAGGCAATGCAGTCTGGTTCGGGTATATACGGTCTCGCCACCCCCGGTATGCCAGCAGGAAGTCCTGGAATGGAGATGGGAGCCCGAAAAGAGGCTTACGATGTTATCGCATTCTCACCGGATGGAAGTAAAAAAGTCTTCCAGCGAATCGAATAGTCAGCGGAACGGCTGATAACGGGACGCCGGTAGCAGGCACTCCTGTGCCGGCGATATTCGTGGTAATCGCATCCATGACATACCCTGAAGACATGACATACCCTGAAGACAGAAGATGCTTCGGTATGCATAAGGAGAGTTACTGTGAAAAATGACAATGCAGTGCAACACAACAACCAGACTGCTTCTGAGCAGACATTATCCCCGGACGAGGGCCACGTATTGCATAAGGTGAGAGATCCCGTGTGCGGGATGGCCATCCTGCCCGACAGGGCGCACAGCAGCATTCGATACCAGGACCATCAACTTTATTTCTGCTCCGCCAGCTGTGAGAGTAAATTTAAAGCCCATCCCGATCGTTATCTTACCGAAGATGCCAGTGAACATTCCCATCACCATCACCACGATCATCACGAAGTCAGCCCTGATCAGATAAAACAGCCTCACCACCAGGCGGAAAAAGAGAATTCTGAAGGTGTGTGGACATGTCCGATGCACCCGGAGATACGCCGCAGTGGTCCCGGAAGCTGTCCTGTCTGTGGAATGGCACTGGAGCCGCTCGTAGCTACGGCATCCACGGGGCCGAGTGATGAACTTCACGACATGACAAGACGCTTCTGGCTGGGGTTGTTGCTGGCGTTTCCGGTTCTGGTACTCGAAATGGGATCTCATCTGTTTCCCGACTTGAGGAATATAGTACCGCCACAGTACAACACATGGCTGCAGCTGCTTCTGGCCTCCCCTGTCGTGTTGTGGTGTGGCTGGCCATTCTTCGCCCGGGCCGGAATGTCGTTACGTAACCGCTCCCTGAATATGTTTACCCTTGTTGCAATGGGGACCGGCGTAGCCTGGGTTTACAGCGTCATTGCAACCGTCTTCCCCTCCTGGTTTCCTGCATCGTTCAGAAACATGGATGGCCTGGTGGCCGTTTATTTTGAAGCCGCAGCAGTTATTACGGTGCTTGTTCTGCTGGGACAGGTTCTTGAGCTGCGGGCACGGGAACAAACCTCAGGCGCCATTACTGCGCTTCTGAACCTTGCCCCCAAAACCGCCAGACGGCTGGATCATGACGGTCATGAAACGGATATTAATGCGGAAGATGTCCTGCCTGGCGATAAGCTCCGCATCAGACCTGGAGAGAGTATTCCGGTCGACGGTATCGTGATCGAAGGCAAAACAACCGTTGATGAATCGATGGTGACCGGGGAGTCTATGCCGGTTACCAAAACGAAGGGTGACCCTGTCATTGGGGGGACGATTAATCAGACAGGTAGTCTTATCATCCGTGCAGAGAAAGTCGGTGATGAAACGATGCTCTCACGAATTGTTCAGATGGTCGCTGATGCACAGCGTTCGCGTGCCCCCATCCAGAGAATGGCTGACAGCGTTTCAGGCTGGTTTGTTCCTCTGGTGATACTTATCGCGGTTGTTGCTTTCGTGATCTGGTCTGTCTGGGGCCCCGAGCCCAGGATGGCGCACGGTCTGATTGCGGCTGTGTCGGTCCTGATTATTGCCTGCCCCTGCGCACTGGGGCTGGCCACACCGATGTCGATAATGGTGGGGGTAGGCAAAGGAGCCCAGGCCGGGGTGTTAATCAGGAATGCCGAAGCCCTTGAGCGTCTTGAAAAAGTGGACACGCTGGTTGTCGACAAAACAGGCACGCTCACGGAAGGTTCGCCTACGGTGACAGGGATTATCAGTCTCAATCCGGGTGGGGAAACATCTCTTTTACGTGTAACGGCCGCAGTGGAAAAAGGCTCGCAACATCCGCTGGGTATGGCAGTAGTTAAAGCAGCACAGGAAAAGGAGATCGCAATACCCGCAGTCACTCATTTTGATGCGCCGTCGGGTAAAGGTGTCTCAGGCGATGTCGAAGGTCAACGGGTTGTTATCGGTAATGAACTGGCTATGCAGGAAAACAGTATCGTTATTGATAATCAAAAGGCCGTTGCGGATACGTTGCGGATGGAAGGCGCTACCGTTATCTATGTGGCCACAGACGGGCACCTTGCAGGCCTGATAGCTATCTCGGATCCCGTGAAAGCAACCACGCCGGATGCGCTTAAAGCTTTGCGTCAGGCGGGGATCCGCATTGTTATGCTCACCGGGGATAACCAGCTTACTGCTGAAGCAGTCGCACGGAAACTGGGAATAGATGAGGTTGAAGCCGGAATTCTGCCGGATGGCAAAAAAGCAGTGATAACCCGACTGAAAGCGTCTGGCCATGTGGTTGCGATGGCCGGAGACGGTGTGAATGATGCCCCGGCGCTGGCAGCGGCTGACGTGGGTATAGCCATGGGAACGGGTACAGATGTGGCAATTGAAAGTGCCGGAGTCACCCTTCTCAAAGGCGACTTGATGATACTGAACAGGGCCCGTCATCTGTCAGAGATCACCATGAAAAATATCCGACAGAATCTGTTTTTTGCATTTATCTACAACGCACTTGGCGTGCCTGTGGCTGCAGGTCTGCTTTATCCTGTGTATGGAATACTGCTGTCGCCAGTTATTGCGGCAGCGGCCATGGCTCTTTCCTCCGTCAGCGTCATTGTGAATGCGTTGCGTCTGAAAAGTGTCAGGCTCGGGAAATAACTCTGAGTGAAGGGTCTGTTACGAACAGAAGGAGTCCAGTATGAAAAGTACCACCTATGCGCTTATTGCTGTCGCCGCGATCGCGGCTTTTGCCCTCCTGCGCGAACACTGGTCACATGTGGCAGGTTACTGGCCATATCTGTTATTGCTGGTCTGCCCGCTAATGCATCTTTTCCACGGGCATGGAGATCACCAACATCACGATGGTGGGAACGATAAAAAAAATTAATTCGGCAAACGGGGCCGCGTCGCGGTCCCGTTATCAGTCCAGGTATCGTTCGTAGTCTCTGGCATGCGCAAAGGCATGCTGTTCGAGTTTGTTATCAGCGGGTGCCGCTGCCCGGAACGCCAGTGAGTTAACAGGATTGTTATTGATGACCAGCTCGTAATGCAGATGAGGACCGGATGAACGTCCGCTGTTACCGGATAACGCAATAGCGCCTCCCCGGGTAACCCTGGCCCCTTTAGTAACGAGTATTTTATTGAGGTGGAGATAGCGAGTTTTAACACCGGCTTTTCCCGTTACTTCAACAAAATATCCCATGGTACTGTTGTATTCGGTCCGGGTGATTTTTCCGTCGATGACGCTGACTATTTTAGTGTTCATGGGCATGGAATAATCAATGCCATTATGGGGACTCACTTTTCCCGATACCGGGTTAAGTCTTGCAGGATTGAAAGGTGAACTGAGTCTTGCTGTGGCCGGTAACGGATAATCGAGACTGCCTTTCCCGGAAGTATCGGAAAGGTTATAGAATTTTTTGTCGGATATACGATACGCCGTGTAATTAAATGAACCGGACGTAAATTTATAGGCCACTACACGTGATTTTCCCGCTTTCTTTTGCAGTACGAGTTTTAATGATTCATTTTTTTTCAAATGCCGAAGATTAAACCGGGAAGGCAAAGAGCGCTGAAGGGTAGCGATCTCGTTCGATTCCAGCCCCGAGCGGGAGGCTGAAAGGTAAGCATTTTCTTTTACGATATCGGTAGAATACATTTGCTGGAATTCGCCGTTAGCATGAACACTGCGGCGTATGCTAGGGGTTTTCAGGAGACGTGTCATCCGTCAGTTAATCGGGAGCACCGTTGATGTTCGGCATTTTTGTAACATACCTTGTTTCCCGTTTGTTCCTGAAGCTCTGGGAACTGTATGACCAGCCCGACGGTGATGATTAACGGGACTGAAACAGGTTACGGCAGAGCAATATGGGGCTCATGTCCTGCTACGTAACCCGCCAGTAAAACCCTGCTGCGCACCCGACGCTGAGCAATAACCCGCCTGCAGTTACCTTGATGAATACAGTCCGCGAAGCTTTCTTGCCTGCGTCTGATGTGCTTCCGCACCGGCATTATTGACCTGCTCATGCACGAGGGCGGCTTTCTCGCCGACATTCAGTTCGTTAAAAGAAGAAGATGAGGTCTTTGAATTTGCATCACTGCCGGACAGCATTTTTTATGTTCCTCAATCATTTTTTGATGTGCATAGGACGCGCTGTTGTTCATAAATGAATGAGCAACAATGGCCCTTTCATGTTCATTCATTTCAGAGAATGAGGGCGTGTTGTTTTTATTAACCCTGTCCGGCAAGTTTTCATGCGTCGATGAATTCACATGACTGACGGCTGAGGCATTATTCACGAATCGATGTGCTTCATGGGAAATATCACTGGGCAGAGCAAAAGCTGCCCCACAAAATAAAGCTGTAAACGCAGTGGTCGTAATTAATATATTCATGTGTAATTACCTTCTTAGGTACATAAAAGATGTCATCACGATCATATATAAAAATAATCAACCTGTGGGGAAGATGACGTAAATGTAATACAGTTGCGTACATTACACGATTGTAATGAATTTGTTTCTTAAGGTGTGTTAGCTTCATTTCATTGTAAGAGGATGAACCAGAAATTTAATTTAAATCGGTTCTCGAATTCTGTCAGTAACCATACTTTATATAAGGGAACGCGCATGCTGTTGAAAACGTCTCGACGAACTTTCCTGAAGGGGTTAACCCTCTCTGGCGTAGCCGGAAGTCTTGGCGTATGGAGTTTCAATGCGCGTTCCAGTCTGAGCCTGCCAGTTGCCGCATCCCTGCAGGGTACTCAGTTTGACCTGACCATTGGTGAAACGGCAGTCAATATTACGGGCAGTGAGCGTCAGGCCAAAACAATCAATGGAGGCCTGCCGGGGCCCGTTCTTCGCTGGAAAGAAGGTGACACCATTACCCTGAAGGTCAAAAACCGTCTTAATGAACAGACGTCCATTCACTGGCACGGCATTATTCTTCCGGCCAATATGGATGGTGTTCCGGGGCTGAGTTTTATGGGTATCGAACCTGATGATACCTACGTTTACACCTTTAAGGTTAAGCAGAACGGGACTTACTGGTACCACAGCCATTCCGGTCTGCAGGAACAGGAGGGGGTATACGGTGCCATTATCATTGATGCCAGGGAGCCTGAGCCGTTTGCTTAGGATCGTGAGCACGTGGTCATGTTGTCTGACTGGACCGATGAAAATCCTCACAGCCTGCTGAAAAAATTAAAAAAACAGTCGGATTACTACAATTTTAATAAACCAACCGTTGGCTCTTTTTTCCGCGACGTGAATACCAGGGGGCTGTCAGCCACCATTGCCGACCGGAAAATGTGGGCTGAAATGAAAATGAATCCGACTGACCTCGCGGATGTCAGTGGCTACACCTACACCTATCTCATGAACGGGCAGGCCCCGCTGAAAAACTGGACCGGACTGTTCCGTCCCGGTGAAAAGATACGCTTACGGTTTATCAACGGCTCGGCAATGACCTATTTCGATATCCGCATCCCCGGGCTGAAAATGACGGTCGTGGCTGCAGATGGCCAGTATGTAAACCCGGTTACCGTTGACGAATTCAGGATTGCCGTTGCCGAAACCTATGATGTCATTGTGGAGCCGCAGGGTGAGGCCTATACCATCTTCGCACAATCTATGGACAGGACCGGTTACGCTCGCGGGACACTGGCCACGAGAGAGGGGTTAAGTGCTGTCGTTCCCGCCCTCGATCCCCGTCCTCTGTTGACCATGGAAGATATGGGTATGGGAGGAATGGGACATGATATGGCAGGAATGGACCACAGCCAGATGGGAGGCATGGATAACAGTGGAGAGATGATGTCTATGGACGGTGCTGACCTTGCCGATAGCGGGACGTCCTCCGCGCCCATGGATCACAGCAGCATGGCCGGTATGGATCATTCTCAGATGGCCGGAATGCCGGGTATGCAAAGTCATCCTGCGTCAGAAACGGATAACCCACTGGTTGATATGCAGGCGATGAGCGTCTCCCCGAAATTAAACGATCCGGGTATTGGTCTTCGAAATAACGGAAGAAAGGTTCTCACGTACGCGGATTTGAAAAGCCGCTTTGAGGATCCTGACGGACGTGAACCTGGCCGCACCATAGAACTGCATTTAACCGGCCACATGGAAAAGTTTGCCTGGTCATTTAACGGAATCAAGTTTTCAGATGCCGCACCGGTGCTGCTGAAATACGGTGAGCGACTCAGGATCACGCTGGTCAACGATACCATGATGACTCACCCCATTCACCTGCATGGCATGTGGAGCGATCTGGAAGATGAAAACGGTAATTTCATGGTTCGTAAACACACAATAGATGTTCCCCCTGGTACAAAACGCAGTTACAGAGTGACAGCAGATGCGCTTGGCCGCTGGGCGTATCACTGCCATTTGCTCTATCACATGGAAATGGGAATGTTTCGTGAAGTCCGGGTGGAGGAATGATGCGAATGAAGAGAAGTTTTAAGGCCATACCTGTTCTGGTCGCCGGTTTGTTTACCTCACAGCTTTCTATTGCGGCGGGCTCCGTCTCTGCAGATCCCCACGCCGGGCACGACATGTCTGCCATGCAGATGCCAGCAGATGAGAATTTCACTGAGATGACGTCAATGGAGCCCATTGTAACTGAGAGCAGAACGCCAATTCCGCCTGTTACCGATGCCGACCGGAAGGCTGCATTCGGCAATTTACAGGGGCATGCGATTCACGACAGTGCGATTAATTATCTGGTTCTGCTGGATCAACTGGAATGGCAACGGTCGGATAACACCAACAATTTCAGCTGGAGTGTTAACAGCTGGATTGGAGGCGACACAGATCGGATTTGGCTAAAGAGTGAAGGTGAACGAAGCAATGGGGAAACGGAGGCGGCTGAAGCGCAGTTACTCTGGGGACATGCGGTTGGCCCATGGTGGGATTTGGTTGCGGGTGTCAGGCAGGATTTCAGACCTGCTTCTGCCCGGACCTGGGCTGCTGTCGGTTTTCAGGGGCTGGCACTCTATAATTTTGAGTCTGAAATTACGGGTTTTGTCAGTAATGGCGGAAAAGCAGCCCTTCGTCTGGGAGGAGAATACGACGTTTTACTGACTAACCGGCTCATACTCCAGCCATCCTATGAGGTGAATTTCTACAGTCAGGATGATGAATCGCGGGGTCGCGGCAGGGGACTGACTGACACAGAGCTGGGGCTCCGGCTGCGCTATGAAATACGCCGTGAGTTTGCACCCTATATAGGCGTTTCCTGGAATCAACTTTACGGGAAAACATCCGATATGGCGAAAAGAGAAGGTGAGAAAGACCATCAGGTAGTATTCCTGGCGGGAGCCAGAATCTGGTTTTAACGCACTGATATAAAACACTCAACTAAACAGGTAAATAAAATGTCGATTTTAAATAAAGCCATTCTTACAGGCGGCCTCGTTATGGGCGTTGCTTTCTCTGCTATGGCCCATCCGGAATTAAAAAGCTCTGTGCCACAGGCTGATTCAGCCGTAGCGGCCCCGGAAAAGATTCAGCTTAATTTCTCGGAAAATCTGACCGTGAAATTCTCAGGTGCAAAATTAACGATGACGGGTATGAAAGGCATGTCATCACATTCTCCGATGCCGGTCGCGGCAAAAGTGGCGCCAGGCGCTGACCCTAAATCGATGGTCATTATTCCGCGAGAGCCTTTACCCGCTGGCACTTATCGTGTTGACTGGCGCGCGGTTTCTTCAGATACGCACCCTATTACCGGTAATTACACCTTTACAGTGAAGTAATATTATGAACGACCTGATTATGATTGTTATTCGTTTTCTTCTTTATCTGGATTTGATGGTAATATTTGGATTGCCATTTTTTCAGATATATGGAATAAGCGGTGTCAGATATGAAACCTATAACCTGACTAATTTCAGGTCGTTTATAACCTTTGCTGTTGTTACAGGCATCATTCTTACTGGCATTAATATGCTCCTGGTATCTAATGCCATGAGTGGAGTAACTGACCTCAGAGAATTATCCATCCATGTTATCGAGATGGTGATAGAAGAAACTGATGTGGGTATTAGCTGGATTGTCAGGCTCTGTGCCCTGTTTACCACACTCGGTGCTTTGTTCCTTTACACTAATAAGAGAGTATTGTCCTGCCTGCTGATGACGATGAGTGGGGGCGTGGCGCTGGCTACACTTGCCTGGGGAGGACACGCCGTTATGCATGACGGTCTGCATTACTATCTCCATTTACTGAGCGATCTGACCCATCTCGGCGCTGCAGGTGCCTGGACAGGTGCTCTGGTTGCATTTGCTATCCTGCTGATGCGCAGAAACGAGCATAATGCACAGAGCGTCATTGTGATATCTGACTCCCTGGCAAAATTTGCCACGGCAGGAACGGTGATTGTTGTAGCCCTGATCCTGAGTGCGCTGGTCAACTATCTGTATATTGCTGAGGGTAACTTAACTCCCTTATTCAACAGTTCCTGGGGGAGGATATTGCTTGCCAAGACGGCTCTGTTTGTTCTGATGCTTCTTCTGGCTGCAGCAAACCGGTTTCACCTGGGTCCCCGGCTTGAAGTTATGGTCAGGGAAGGGAATTATGATCGCAGCGTTGCCCTGATGCGAAACAGCATCCTGACAGAATTCGTTGTTGCGATTATCATTCTGGGCGCCGTAGCGTGGCTCGGAATGCTTGCTCCGTCTCAGGTCAGCTAGGGGACAGCCAAAGCTCATGCGTGAGATTTTTACTTTCATATCAGCGAGTTGACCATGCAGCGTATTTTAATCGTTGAAGACGAACAAAAAACAGGTCGTTACCTGCAGCAGGGACTGGTTGAGGAAGGCTATCAGGCCGATCTCTTTAATAATGGCCGCGATGGTCTCGGGGCCGCGTCGAAGGGACAGTATGATTTGATAATACTGGACGTGATGCTGCCTTTCCTCGACGGGTGGCAAATCATCAGCGCACTGAGGGAGTCCGGGCACGAAGAACCGGTCCTGTTTTTAACCGCAAAGGACAACGTGCGGGACAAAGTGAAAGGACTGGAGCTTGGCGCAGATGACTACCTGATTAAGCCCTTTGATTTTACGGAGCTGGTTGCACGTGTAAGAACCCTACTGCGCCGGGCACGCTCGCAGGCCGCAACAGTCTGCACCATCGCCGATATGACCGTTGATATGGTGCGCCGGACCGTGATCCGTTCGGGGAAGAAGATCCATCTCACCGGTAAAGAATACGTTCTGCTTGAGTTGCTGCTGCAACGCACCGGAGAAGTGTTACCCAGGAGTCTTATCTCGTCCCTGGTCTGGAACATGAATTTTGACAGTGATACGAATGTGATTGATGTCGCCGTGAGACGTCTGAGAAGTAAAATTGATGATGACTTTGAGCCAAAACTGATCCATACCGTTCGCGGTGCCGGATATGTCCTGGAGATCAGAGAAGAGTGAGGTTCAAAATTTCCCTGACCACACGCCTGAGCCTGATTTTTTCTGCGGTGATGCTTACGGTATGGTGGTTATCAAGTTTTATCCTGATTAGCACCCTTAATGGCTATTTCGATAATCAGGACCGCGATTTTCTGACAGGTAAACTTCAGCTCACCGAAGAGTTTCTTAAGACAGAAACGTTCCAGAACAAGACGGATATAAAATCATTAACTGAAAAAATAAATGATGCGATGGTGGGGCACAATGGTTTATTCATTTCTATAAAAAATATGGAAAATGAAAAAATCGTGGAGCTGTATGCTAAAAACTCTGTTGTCCCTGCGATCCTGCTGAATAAGTCGGGTGATGTTCTCGACTATATGATCCAGACTGAAGAAAATAATACCGTGTATCGCAGTATCTCGCGTCGGGTTGCTGTGGTTCCGGAACAGGGTCGAAGCAAACATTTCATCATTACGGTTGCCACGGATACCGGGTATCACACCCTGTTTATGGATAAGCTCAGTACCTGGCTGTTCTGGTTCAATATCGGTCTGGTCTTTATTTCTATTTTTCTGGGCTGGCTGACCACACGTATTGGTCTGAAACCGCTACGGGAAATGACCAGTCTGGCTTCCTCCATGACCGTACACAGCCTGGATCAGCGTCTTAATCCCGATCTGGCTCCGCCGGAAATATCTGAGACCATGCAGGAGTTCAATAATATGTTCGATCGCCTGGAGGGGTCATTCCGGAAACTGTCAGATTTCTCTTCTGATATCGCACATGAGTTGCGTACCCCGGTCAGTAATCTGATGATGCAGACGCAGTTTGCACTGGCAAAGGAAAGGGATGTTTCGCATTACCGTGAAATTTTATTCGCGAACCTGGAAGAACTGAAAAGATTGTCACGAATGACCAGTGACATGCTTTTTCTGGCACGTTCAGAGCATGGTCTGCTGCAACTGGATAAACATGATGTGGATCTGGCCGCCGAACTGAATGAATTACGTGAGCTGTTCGAGCCTCTGGCAGACGAGTCAGGAAAGACAATCACGGTTGAAGGAGAGGGCGTTGTTGCCGGAGACAGCGATATGCTGCGACGTGCTTTCAGCAACCTGCTTTCCAATGCAATCAAGTATTCTCCCGATAAGACCTGTACTGCTATACGCCTTGAGCGTGACAGTGACTTTGTAAACGTGATGATTACGAATGCGATGTCTGGCTCAGTTCCCGCCAATCTTGAACGTTTGTTTGACCGGTTCTATCGCGCAGACTCATCACGGGTTCACAACACCGAAGGCGCGGGGCTGGGATTATCAATAACGAGGTCAATCATTCTCGCTCACGGTGGCGAATTGTCAGCAGTACAGCGGGGGCGGGAAATTGTGTTCAAAGTGCGTTTATTAAGGGATTAATCCCGTTATTCAGGAGAAACATGGAAGGTGACAAAATTGTCATCATTCAGTCACGCGATAAACAGAGGCGGTTTTTTATAATCATTCATAAATCAGGAGCAGAGTGATAACGCAATCGCCTGGTTCCTGGAGTGATGAATAACCCGCCCTGAGATCAAATGCTTTCTCTGTTATAAGCCGTTGATTGTTTGGGTATGAAAACACCGGAGACCCAACCATGAAAAAGATCCTTGTATCATTTGTTGCCATTATGGCTGTCGCTTCATCCGCCATGGCTGCAGAGACAATGAACATGCATGACCAGGTAAATAATGCCCAGGCACCCGCCCATCAGATGCAGTCAACCTCTGAAAAAAGCGCTGTTCAGGGAGACAGTATGACAATGATGGATATGAGCGGACACGATCAGGCTGCAATGTCCCATGAAATGATGCAAAACGGCAACGCTTCTGCCCACCAGGACATGGCGGAAATGCATAAAAAAATGATGAATGGCAAATCAGGAGCCACCAACGAAACCGCAAAGTCATTTTCTGAAATGAACGAGCATGAAAAAGCCGCAGTTGTGCACGAGAAGGCGAATAATGGTCAGTCTTCAGTGATTCATCAGCAGCAGGCTGAAAAGCATCGCAGCCAGGCCACTCAGAATTAACCCGCAGCCCCACTTGTTAGACCCTCTTTTGACGCCGATTTCACTGGCTTACGCTCCCGTCCGGGAGCGTTTTTTTATTCACTTATTTATCGTCAACTATCATGGTGACTGTATTTTATTGTGCTGTCCTACATGTCTGAGAAATTACCAAGGCTACCTCCTTGTAAACCAACGCAGGGGGACGTGATAAGATATGTCGGTTATTTTGCAGGCTCAGGACAGAGACAGATGAAGAAAAAAAACATGACGCCAACACCTCACGATGCGACGTTCCGACAGTTTCTGACACAGCCGGATGTGGCCCGTGATTTCATGGAAATCCATCTGCCCGCAGAGCTGCGCGCAGTCTGCGATCTCAGCACGCTGAAACTGGAATCAGGCTCGTTCGTTGAGGATGATCTCCGCCAGTATTTCAGCGACGTTCTCTATAGCCTGAAAACCACAGCCGGCGACGGCTATATTCATGTGCTTGTCGAACACCAGTCAACGCCCGACAAACATATGGCTTTCCGCCTCATACGCTATGCGGTGGCTGCCATGCAGCGCCACCTGGAGGCAGGGCATAAAAAACTGCCACTGGTGATACCGGTGCTGTTCTATACGGGTAAACGCAGCCCGTATCCGTACTCCACCCGGTGGCTGGATGAGTTTGACGATCCCGGGCTGGCTGGCAAACTCTACAGCAGCGCTTTCCCGCTGGTAGACGTTACGGTCATTCCGGATGATGAAATCGCTGGCCATCGCAGCATGGCCGCCCTGACTTTACTGCAAAAGCATATTCACCAGCGAGACCTGGCAGAACTGGTTGACCGGCTGGCGCCCATCTTGCTGACGGGATACTTGTCTTCATCGCAGGTGATATCGCTGGTACACTATATAGTGCAGGCAGGCGAAACATCCGACGCCGAAGCCTTTGTACGCGAACTGGCACAGCGTGTGCCGCAACACGGAGACGCACTTATGACCATCGCACAACAACTCGAACAAAAGGGTATTGAGAAAGGTATCCAGCTTGGAAGACAGGAAGGTCGTTCAGAAGGTGAGCGCGAAGCGACTCTGAAAATAGCCCGTACCATGCTGCAGAACGGCATTGACCGCAATACCGTCATGAAAATGACCGGTCTGACCGAAGACGACCTAGCGCAGATCCGCCACTAATCACCCTTTCCTGGCACTCCCTGTCCGGCCATCAGCGAATACTGGTGGGGCAGGGAGGCACCAGACTCAGGCTCTGCCTGCCAGCCACAGCGATTAAACAGCTTCATCACCCCCGCTACGTTCCCAGTCAGACGCGCTGTCAGCGGATTTATCTGTCGGCCGCTGTCGTCAAAAGCAACATCGAGGTTGGCCCGTGAGAGATAAATGCCGTTCACGCCTGCACTGAACGCCACAGCATTCCGGCCGGACCATTCCCGATCGCTCAGCAGACGGTAGTTCCAGTGCATATCTTTGGCTGTTTCCAGCGCATAGGTCAGCCGGAACAGATCGTTCTGTTCAGTCAACTCGCCGGTGCAGGAACGCCAGAGGTAATTCAGCTTGCTGACCAGCTTCGCGCTGACGCCCAGCTGACGTCCCTGTTTCAGAAGCCACTCGATATCGGGGGCAACATCACGCGAAAAACGCCGTTGCTTCAGCGCGGTCGCCAGCCATCGGGTGAGAAAGAGATTTTCCTGAGCCGGTGACAGCACATCGCCGTTCTGTCTGGCCAGCGCAAGCGCCACCAGGGCGCACCATGCCAGATGGCCTGATTTTTCTGTCAGCGTCACTGCTTCTCCCGTGAGTCAATAAACTGATGTAATTCATCGAGCATAATCAGCACACGTCGGCCAGTCTTGCGGGGAAACATCCTCCGCATCTCACGCGTCAGCTGCTTCTTCTCCCATCCGTAAGGGAAAATAATGCTGTATTCCCTCCTGTCAGGGAGGATATCAGGGCCCGCGACGATGCGCGCCACTTCCTTATTCAGGCGTTCTCCTCGCCAGCCATAAGCCGCCAGTCGCTTACGGATACGTGCAACGGGAAAACGTTTATCGGAGTGACGGGGGAAGAGTAACGTCCCGTCCTCATTTCGTTTGATACCAAACATATCCAGAGACTGTTCGATCACCACTTTTCGCGCAGAGAAATGCTCACGCATAGTTTTCATCATATTTTCCATTCCAGACTCCTGAATTAATACCTGCAGCTGTCTGACCAGCCAGAGAGCAGCGTTATGCTGGCTCACTCCCTGCGTCATCATTTATTTCACACTGGAGCTCATGCCAGTATCCGGCAATATTGTTTACCACCTGTGCCGTCATAACCGCGTCAGTGACGGCGGAATGAACCTCCCCGTTCCAGCTCAGGCCAGCCTGACTGACAGAACCGGAAAGCGATATGGTACCGTAACGATTGGTGGGTCCGTAATAACCCGCAGCGAGCCGCATGGCGCAGTACACCGTCAGAGAGTCCAGCCAGCTGGCAGGGTCGTTATGCGCTGCCGCAGTCTGCTTCAGAATGCGCGTATCAAACTCAGCATTGAAAATAACCAGCGGGCGCCGGCCGATATGGTGCTGCAGCTGCTGCGCAATATCGGGCCACGATGGTGCACTGACCAGATCATCGTCACTGATACCGTGTACTGCAGCTGCTGCCGGATCGATGCCGACAGTGGGTTTCAGGCGGGTCTCAAATATCCTCTCACCGCGGGCATTCACCAGACCGATTTCCAGCGCCTGCGCGTCGGCATCAAGTCCGGTCGTTTCGGTATCGAGGAAGACGGGGTCCAGCGCTAACCAGGTATGTGCCAGCATGGCGAACCTGCCACGCTCACTTTTCATCCGGGCCTGCAGGCCCAGACGTGTGCTGGCCAGCCGCTGTTTTTCTGTCTGAGGGCGTTTCGCCCGCATCGGGACACAGTCAGCCAGCCGCCATACGCCGTATTTCCCGCCGTAAGGACTTTTGTACATTCTGACTGGTTCCGCACCGGGGGCTGGCTTCATCCTGAACTCATCCCGAAGCCGCCCTTTGGTGTAGCATTTATCCTCCGCCCGGGGCGTTTCATCACAGGCGTCTGAATTGTCATCATCACGCATTCTGGCCACCTGTCTGTTTATTGCCTGAAAGCGCCGCCATCAGTGACTGGTTCTGACGCTTCAGGGCTTCAGCCTCACCACGCAGTGCCGCGACCGTTTCTTTCTCCCCTACCCAAAACAGAACGGACTCGCCAAAGCGCTGAGAGAGATTGGCCGCATCGAGCGGACACTATTTATGCTGGACTGGTTCCGAGATCCCAGTCTGCGCCGACGCGTACAGGCGGGGCTGAATAAGGGTGAGGCCCGTAATGCCCTGGCGCGAGCAGTTTTTATGCACCGTCTGGGTGAGATAAGAGATCGTGGGCTGGAGAATCAAAGTTACCGCGCCAGCGGGCTGACGTTACTGACAGCGGCGATCACGTTGTGGAACACGGTATATATAGAAAGAGCCATTGAGTTACTGAAACGAAAAGGTATCCCGATAAATGAGCAACTGGTATCTCATCTTTCTCCCCTGGGCTGGGAACATATCAATCTGAGTGGAGATTACGTCTGGCGTAACAATCTTAAGCTGGGATCCGGAAAATACCGCTCATTACGCACAGTCGACACCACATTGTACAAAAAACAGTCTTAGCGTGGGATAATTAATGAGATGGTCACTCCCTCCTTCCCAGTACTATGCTGAGGACAGGCTTTCATTCGGAGAACCATCATGGAAAACATTGCGCTTATTGGTATCGATCTGGGTAAGAACTCTTTCCATATTCATTGTCAGGATCATCGTGGGAAGGCCGTTTACCGTAAAAAATTCACCCGACCAAAGCTAATCGAATTTCTGGCGACATGCCCGGCAACAACCATCGCGATGGAAGCCTGTGGCGGTTCTCACTTTATAGCACGCAAGCTGGCAGAGTTAGGGCATTTTCCAAAGCTGATATCACCGCAATTTGTCCGCCCATTCGTTAAAAGCAACAAAAATGACTTCGTTGATGCTGAAGCTATCTGTGAAGCAGCATCACGTCCATCTATGCGTTTCGTGCAGCCCAGAACCGAATCTCAGCAGGCAATGCGAGCTCTGCATCGTGTCCGTGAATCCCTGGTTCAGGATAAGGTGAAAACAACTAATCAGATGCATGCTTTTCTGCTGGAATTTGGTATCAGCGTTCCGCGAGGTGCTGCCGTTATTAGTCGACTGAGTACCCTTCTTGAGGACAGTAGTTTGCCTCTTTATCTCAGCCAGTTACTGCTGAAATTACAACAGCATTATCACTATCTTGTTGAGCAGATTAAAGATCTGGAATCTCAGTTGAAACGAAAGTTGGACGAAGATGAGGTTGGACAGCGCTTGCTGAGTATTCCCTGCGTTGGAACGCTGACTGCCAGTACTATTTCAACTGAGATTGGCGACGGGAAGCAGTACGCCAGCAGCCGTGACTTTGCGGCGGCAACAGGGCTGGTACCCCGACAGTACAGCACGGGAGGTCGGACGACATTGTTAGGGATTAGCAAGCGGGGCAACAAAAAGATCCGAACTTTGTTGGTTCAGTGTGCCAGGGTATTCATACAAAAACTGGAACACCAGTCTGGCAAGTTGGCCGACTGGGTCAGGGAGTTGTTGTGTCGGAAAAGCAACTTTGTCGTCACCTGTGCTCTGGCAAACAAGCTGGCCAGAATAGCCTGGGCACTGACGGCGCGACAGCAAACTTACGAAGCATAAAGGCAGAAATACACCAGTTTAAACAATCATTCATCTGGTTTTGCGAATACTGATATTGATGATACTAACGGCCCACCGGCCTGTTGAGGAACCTGTAAAACGGAAAGGCTCATTGAAGCCGTATATTTTCTGGAGGTTCATCAGGCGCGGAACTCATCGAGGCGCGGGAATAAAATCCCATTCAGACGCCGGATAGATTCAAGCAAGCCAACTTGTCGTCAAAATCGGTGTTGCAAAAACGGGAGTGACCATAGATTCCGTTTTCCAAGCGGACCCCAACATGATTTCCTCAGTACTCAGGTTGGCGAGCAGTGCGCAGCCAAGCTTTGAATGCCGCTTTGCGGCATGAAGGCGCCAGCTATTGTTAAATATACCTCTGTACGTTAATGGCGCCGGTAGCGCGGCGTAGCCGCTCTGTTCTGATAGGTATCACCAATCCCCCTTCCATCCCTGCTAAGCCAAACCCACTAAAAGCGATGTAGAAGCTTCATTATGCGGTCGGAGTTAGCCCGACAAGGCTTTGCCGCAGTCGGGGTGTATCTCCGCGTTAGCGGGTCGTAGAGCCGCTTACGAGCATGTATTCAAACCTTCCCGCTAGCTATCCAAGATTTTGTATGTGTCTAGGTTGTCTCGAATGGGGCCCGCCGCTTGCGGTGGGAGGTACTTAATAAACTTCTGAGCGGCACGGCATGGCCGGAGCAAGCGAAGGCATTATTGTATTTTTACTTTATCCCCGTTATCCACAAATTTAATCCAGCGAATAATAACGTATTTATTAAAGAGAATAGGTAAGGGTGAAACCCTGAATAAATTGCAGGTTTCTCTTGGTCGGTTGCAAGTAACCTTCTCTGACTATTTGCAGATAAGTGTGGATAAAATGATAAGACTGGCTATGACGACACGGTTTGATCACCGATGCCACCTTTTAGTGACAGGGAGTGTTGTTTTTTTCACCAGAAATAAACCGCAGGTGTAGCGAAGCCTCCGCAGGAAGCGGATGGTTGAAAAGTAGGCAGGGTTAATGTGGCGGTGCTGAACCCGGCGGCTGGAGGTTCACTAGCTCCAACTGGTAAAGCTTCGTCCAGACCATTTTTTCGAATTGTTGTGGCGTCAGGTTCTGTGTCTGACCTTTCATTGAGCGGAATATCTGCTCAGCGACTTGGCGTTTACGTTCATCAAACGGGAGGTCTTCAAGCTGACGGCGCTGTTTACCCTCAATCGCACGTGTACGGCGGCTGAGAATAGTTTGTTGCCGGCAGCGTTCATACCAGCGCTTTCGCGCTTGCCTAACCGTTAGAAACTCACCAGGCTGTAACACGCCATCGTTGATAGCCCGCAGGCGCTCGTCACGTTCGGCACGCAGCTTATCCATGTCAACGCCCGTCAGCTGCCAGCCAATATCGGTAATGATGACATGCTTGGGAAAACGACAACCGTTCACAAAATCCCACTCAGTTTCCGGCGATAGGATGATGTTGAACTTGGCCAGCTCATCGATAAGACGAGAGACGCGGGAGGTGGTCACCGCTTTCTCGGCAATCACATTCCCTTCGTCATCATGTGGGCTCAGTTCTTCGGCCAAGCGCGTGATATTGATGGTGACTATACCGGTGGCCAAGTCAGCTTTATTGACCAAAAGCACAAAAAGCGCATCTAGAAGACGTCGACGGACTTCGCGAAACGCCCGCTTCCGGTCGCAGAAAGGACGTAAATAGGTAAAGACGGGGTCAGCTGATACACGGCGACGTATAACCCATTCACCGGTGGTTTTATCCCGGCTCATCAGGTTACGCAGAGCGCGACCATGTTGTTTGCTCAAAGGTTTATAGTGCGCAGGCCGCACATAAAGCGGGGAAGGACATTTGCACACCGTGGAATGTTCTCCCCGATGGCGTCTATCTTCTTTGCGATTTTCGAATGGACTTACATTATTCACGCCCGCCGACACTTATGGCGGTCTTCGGGTATTGTTTTCTGATTTGCATGCGTTATAATCTCTCACAGGCCAGCGCCTGCTTTGTGATCCCCTGATATCTGAGTCTTCCGCCAAGTTGATAACAGATTTCGGGGGATTTTTGCATTCAAGGCCCGCTGTTTTGAGCCTTTTTCCCTGAGCATTTAAGGATATGCCCTATCCCATCACGAAGTCCGGTCGATGACCGATCCCCGCTTTAATCCATTTTCAGCGCAATTTAAGGGCAAATTAGCCTAGAATTCAGCGCAGAGTGCGTAAATCTTACCGTATTTTCGTTGTCTTGCAACCAATGGATCGTGAAGAGCTGACTTGGTATCACTAATTTTTCTTTTGGCCCATTAGGTTCACCCGTCACGGTGACGTCAACGCCCATCTATCCTGCGCTAAAAACCACTCCATTAAAAGCCATACTTTCCGTGCGTGAATAGTACCTATTGAAAATATAACCATTCACAACAATGTGTTGCATCAGTAACCATGAGAACTATGTGACATATATCACGTTTTGCACTCTTTTTTTGAACAGTCGATTTATCCGACAAAATGGCAACTAGCGATCTAAAAGATCGTCTTTTCTTCTATTTCTGGTCAAAGGATCTAATAAATGGATCTGTACTAGTATTTTATGCTACAAAAACAGGCATTTAATAAAATATAAGATCGACATTTTACCTTTTAATAGATGTTTAGATCGTATCTACTATTACAACTAGTTTAAAACACTATTCATATAAGAACATTCCGCCATGTGTTCTTTCGGTGTTTTAGAGACAAGAATAGGTTGAGCTATAACGCTGTCAGAACTGCAGCCAACGTGCTTAGGTGCGCGTCCATAAGCCTGCTTCAGCGTTATCACTGAATGTATTCGTCCCCACATGAATACAGAATGGTCCCTACGGGGATCGGTTCGTGCGGAGCCTTCATGAATATTGAACAAGTGCAGCACTATCAGTGGTTTTTAGCGCAATACATCACAGGGGGACGTAATAGGGAGTATTTGTTTGACTGGTTATCGAGTCAGCACATGGTGCCTTGGACGCCGTTAACGGTCACTCATATCAAACGCAGCGATAAGATGTACAGCTATCGCAAGCGAGTGACTCCGGTTTTTCCCGGTTACTTTTTCTTGAAAGCCAACTTTGATGTACACAGCATCGCGAACATTCGTTGCCATACCGCTTTCTGCGACTTTGTTCATGTTGGTGGGACCATCAGTCCTGTTAGACCAATGATTGTTGAAGCATTAATGAAAACCTATCCAGACGTCGCGCTTAATATTGCGGCACAACCTGAGTTAGAAGCCGCTTCACGTCTTTGGTTAACACAAAAGCAATATGATTATTTGCTGGCTTTGGATAAAACGTCACAGCCTATATCACGGATCAGTATGTTGTACGAATTGGCGTTTAACACCGCCAACACCGCTTTCTCTCACTTTCCAACACCAGAGAAACTTTGAACCATGTAGCAAGTTCCTTTTGCCCCAATGGCCCCAAATTTTGGGGCATTTTTTTGACTATTTTGGCCTGATGCCTGACCGGCACCTTTCGATGAACATCCCCCGTTCTTTTGCCGTGAACTGTCTCAACCCTCGTTAACCTCAAGACAGCAGGGAAAACAGGCATCAGTCCAAAATAGTTTTCTACTCACCTTTGGTATCGCCTATGTCTCAACTCGAAAACCCGGTATCACATCTATTGTGGTGCATGCTGGTTGCTCTGCGTTGCGCCCATGATGACACACCCTTTCAATCTGAATCTTCACAACGAAAATTTCTGGCTCAGTGGCTCACTCAAGCACGTAGAGTGACGACTTTTTCTGGATTAGCCAGAGAGTTCAGTTCTCTACGAGAGCTTCTGGCCAAAGACAAACACATGCCCATCGAAGGTGTCTTAAGCGCGCTTTGGGAGCAGTCTGTGCTGAGTGACCAATGTGATTTTATTCGCTTACGTGATGCCAAAAATGCGCTGCATAGCAATCACTGGCGCAGCTGCGTGTGCCGTTTTCCAGAAGAAATCACCCTCGAAGTCATGAACAGGGCAAAAACGCGACACAACCACTATTTGCAGCTAACGCGTACAGAAGAGTCATTTCAGGCCACGGGGCAGATGAGCGCGCCGCTGACGTTCCAGCTCGTACTCAATAAGGAAGATCATCATTTTGAGGAGGTTTTTCATCAGTTCGGGTTTGCGGTTATGCGAGGCAATGAAATGGCGTTAGGCCGCACGGTATTACGCACACTGTACATCGGCATGTCGTCGTTATCTGAAAGTGTGTGGGGAGCAAAACCCGATAAGCTTTGGACACCGCAATACCACTGATTTTTCAGCAACACCATCCCACCTTCACATTTCCCAGCTGTTAACGATGGAGAACGCTATGTCTGATATTTGTGATCGCGCCGACGAAGAGATGGAATTTTTAAATCAGTTTCAATTTACCCGCACTTATTCATTACATCGACCATCAGCCACGCATTGTTGTGACTGTCACGACCCCATCCCTGAGCTGCGTCGAAAAACGCTTGTCGGCGTCCAACGTTGTGTGGATTGCCAGTCCATTCTCGAATTAATCTCACAATAATAAGGAACCTCATATGCAGCGTTGTTTTTCACTCAAAAAACACTATGCCCAAACGTTAGAGTTTCAGGCTATTCGTTCAACAAACGCCTGCAATATCCCGGTGAGTGCGCGTCATGTGCTTTGCGCTCTGATCGAGTTACTGCCAACACTTGAACCTGACGAACTCAATAAAGCCATTTCGCAGCTCAATCAGAGAAAAAACCCATGACACACTTATTGCGCCCCCGTCGTTGTCAACACGTTCTCCTCCTTCTTTCTGCACTTGCACTGGCATCGTGCACAACATCACAGCCTAATGAGCAGGTATTACCCACACCACGAACCTGTGATGTAAAAACAGGGATATGTCAATTTTCATGGGAAGTGTGGAGAGAGGTCCCGTCGAGCTCGGATGTGTCTCACAAAGAATTATGGGTTTCAGGAAGCGGTGCATACCCCGTCGATCAGGTGACAGCCGTGCCTTTCGAAGTAAAGGATAAAGACGACAACCAGCTCTCATTACTTTTCAACATTGTATCGTCCAGCCGTTCAAAATTTTCGGTTGTCACTCTCACAGGGAATATACAGCGTGGCAGTCTCAACAGCACGTTTGCGCATAAGCTGGCTTTACCTATAAAGGGAACACATGTGCAAGCGGGTTTCGGTGCTGAGTTGTTTGATATTTATATTTATCCACCAACATTTACCGCGCCTCCTTCGTTTACTCGTTAGCAATCTTAGGTAGACGGTGACTGGAAAATATGATGAAAACTTATCCTAATAAAGACCTGATTGTAGAGAACACCGATGATTTTATAAAAAGATTATCCCTGTTCAATCTGTCAAAAAAGTTGCAGTTAGAGGATAAGATAAGTCTGCTAAAAACATGTGTAAGGGAAGAGAGTTATGATTGGTCCGAATACTCTGATGTAGGGTATTCTCTTTTGAAAGCCATGATTAAAGTCAAAATGAAATACAGAAGGATTTTAGACAGTGATATAGCCGAGTGTATAACTCTATTTATCTATGAGCTCAGGGCCCTTCTTATTTTAAACATGGATTATGCGCTTTTCCTTCTAGAACTGGACATCTTCTCTGCTAACCCTTTTTACCAAGCCCTACCCGTCGTTATCTTACTCGTCATTTTGGCCACATGTATTTATGTATTCTCCTAGTTCTCATCCTAAAGCCACTTAACAAAAAAATCTCGCACCATGGAGCCCCCATGAAACAACACACTGTCACCGCCTTTGGGCTGTTGCTCAGTGGCTGCGCAGCTCAGGGAAGCCATGTACCTGATGTACCAGCCAATGATGTTGTCGACTCGATGATGGCGGTCAATACACAGAAAGTCAGCTTCGTACAACAACAACTGATTGCGGCCCTGACGCCTGTTTTGCCTGCACCTCCCCGAATCTCTCGCACAACGTCTTCGCTCCTGACTCAAAACGCCCACGGATTATCCCAACCCAAGCCGAACAATGCGCCGTCGCGTACTCCAGTAGCGACATCAGCACGCTTACCGACATTAACGTATCTCGGAAAGACGCCGACCATCCCCGCATTGGCGGCAGCAGGTAAAGCGCCAACGCTCCGGCAAGCCCTCGTTAACATTGTGCCGAGCGATTGGACCATCCACTATGACATTGGGCTCAAACCCGAGGTAAGGCGTCCGCTGGCATGGTCCGGCAATGACCAATGGCCTTATGTTCTCAATCGCGTTTTGGCACAAGAAAAACTCCGCGCAGAGATAAACTGGCCTGAGCAAAAAGTATCAATTTTTGATGCAGCCCAAACGACCGAGAACACCTCAAAGACAGCTGCAGTCAAATCAGCAACAGACAAACCTACAGGAAAAAATCCATTCACGGGAAGTCGCGTAAAAACATCAGCCGTCGTGGTAACAAATAGCCACGCGGTGGTGAAACCTCCCGTTATCAAGCCCCTCATCTGGCAGGCGAATACCGGTGCCACACTCAAGGACACCCTGCTGGATTGGACTATCCGTGAGAAATGCGCAGTCGGAGGCACTTGGAAACTCGCATGGAATACCAGCGTCAATTACCGTATTGACGCGCCATTGGTGTTCACAGGAACATTCCAAAAAGCCATCAACGACATTTTTATTCTCTACGGTACCGCTTCGACCCCGCTCTATGCGGCCACGCAGTCAGCGCAATGCGTGCTCTTGGTTGATGATAAGGAGCCACGCTGATGCCTTGGCTATTCTATTGTCTGGGGCTGTTTGCCGTGGTGATTTATGGCGGATCTTTTTCACCTTTAGGGCAGGCACGGGAAGAGCAGAACATTCACAATCAGCTACCCCAGCAGGCCAGACAAACCTTCACCTATGTCACCGCCCTCAATGACTGGCGATATAGTCATCCTTTAGAGAATGGCACCATCGATGTCCGTCAATTGGGCATCCCTCTCTCAAACCATCTGAAAAATCAGGTCGTCAACAGCCGTCTGTGGGTATGGCAACCGACGAAGCCCGGATTGTTTAACGCCTTGTTGGCCCAAAGCGATCGCACGGCATTAGTGGGTCAGGTACGCAGTCGGCGACTGTTTGATGCCACTAACACCGATATGCAGGTCGCAGTCCCTAGCACCGTGCCTGACGGCAGTCTGGTCTGTCTTAATTAAATAAGAGAACTCCAATGATGAAAAAAACGCTCACTGCGTTGGCGATGGCGTGCCTGCTCCCCGGCTGTAGCACGTTAGACAGAATTGACTCACTGGGTAAACAAGTCAGTGAAACCGAGACCACCACGACAAAGCATCTGCAGACCTTAAAAAGCGGCAATGTCGTTCGTGAGCTCCCGAGTCAGTGGATAAACCCGGTTCCTCTTAACGCCAAAGGACGCGATAGAGAACGCCTGCCCGCCTGCCTTATTCCAATTAATCGTCCCGGTGCCATATCTCTTAATGACATCAGCGCTTTTATTACCCGTACCTGTAATATCTCTGTGGTACTCACACCGGATGCACGTCAGATAACACAGGAAGGCGGCGCAACAGAACAAATCAAGGGCAGTTTGCCCGCCCCCGATGCCAACGGCATGATGCCGCTGGCACAGATGGGAGGCAGTTCGCCTGCACCGTCCCTATCCCGGCCAAGTGCCGGCCTTTCTCTACGTGGCGTTTACTGGAAAGGGTCACTCGACGGTTTTCTGGACAATATCACGGCGCGGCTAGGTCTTTCCTGGCGTTATGAGGACGGTCGGATAGTGATTTACTATCTCGACACGCAAAACTTTCCTGTTTTGTTTATGGACTCACAGGCAGGGTTCAGTTCAAAAACCGTCAGTGGCACAACATCCTCAACGGGCAGCAGCGGCGGAGGTAGCGGCGGCGGGATTAGCGGCGACTCCAACACCTCGCAGTCCACCGACATGTCCATCAAGTCAAACCTGTACGGTGATGTCTCTGCGACGGTGAAGTCGATGCTAACACCGGGTGTCGGCCGCATGAATCTCGCAGCGGGTGTTCTGACGGTTACCGATACCTCTCGCGTCCTGTCACAAATAGGCCAGTATATTGACGGCCGCAACCGTGAGTTGAACCGTCAGGTTGTACTCAACGTTCAAATCTACAGCGTCGAAAACAAACGCACTGACCAGCTCGGCATCGACTGGGACGCCGTTTTAAGCCTTGGTAGTGTCAAAGCGACCTTCTCAAACGCGTTCACCAACGCTAACGACGCGATTTCCAGCGGCGGTGCGATGATCGTCGATGGGAAAGGCGCAGGAACAAAAGCGCTGGTCAAAGCTTTATCAGAACAAGGCAAAGTCAGCGTTGCGACGCAATCATCCAGTCTCACCACGAACCTGAGTGCCGTTCCTATTCAGGTTGCCCTGCAGCAAGACTATATCTCTGATATTAGCAGTGACCAGACGGCCAACGTCGGCACGAGCGTTTCTGCCACACGTTCAACGATAACCACCGGCTTTAATATGACGGTGCTGCCGTATTTGATGCCTGACAGCAGCCAGATGCAGCTGCAATTCAGCGTCAATATGTCTGATGACCCGACCATGCGTACAGTCAAAGAAGGGGAGAACAGTTCTGTTGAACTGATGAAAACCCGTCTCAAAACCTTCACGCAGCGCGTCAATATGAAATCAGGTCAAACGTTGATATTAAGCGGCTATGAGCAGCTTAACACCACGGCAGATCATCAGGGTGTTGGCTCACCACGCTTCTTTGGTCTGGGTGGCGGTGCAAGCGGTGAGCAGAACCGGACTCAATTGGTCATGTTCGTTACACCAATCATAATGGGATAATTTCATGGAAAAACTGCCGAATATTTACGTCGTTGACCATGAAAAGTGTCACTACGTGGCGGGGCTCAACTGGGAGGTCACTTCACCCCAGTCGACTCGCCGTTCCCGCAAGAAAGCCCAAACAGAAGGTGCTGACCATTTCCTGGTGTGGCGCGGTGAAAAATGGCTTCTGGGCACGACGGTCCTGTCGGCCTTTCGTGAATCCCGTGACCGTCAGCCGTACCGCTCACTGGCGTTGCATCTCTTGCCTCATTTGCCACAAAACGGCTACGCCGTTATTCCTTTATCGGAGGAGCAATGGTGGTTTGTGGCCACGCTTGGCGGCCAGCTTTCCCCACTGAGCGATATCGTCGGCACAGCCGAGCAGATAAAGAACGCCATCAATGTCTTTATCATGATGAATCCCCTGCCCCCCGCAGGCTGGCAGGTCGTCGCGCCTGACAGTTTTGGGCTTGAAAATACGCAGCCTTCACCGAGCTTGGATGACTTATTGGCACGTGTGAAAGGACGTAAAACACCGCGTCTGGTGCCGACCAATGTCAAAGCCGCTGCGATGCTATGGCTTGTCCTTTTGGCGCTAATTATTGCCGGTCACTTTAGCTGGCAATACTGGGAGCAATACAAGGAACAGGAAGAAATTGCGGCGGCGCAGGCCGAACTGGCAGCAAAGCGAGCGGCAATGAAAAGTGAAAACGGGCATCGTCCGTGGGCCGACCTACCGCGTTTTAATACCGTATTACAAACGTGCCACAATCACTGGAAAACGCTGCCACTGTCTATCGCGGGCTGGACGTTTGCACAGGCGCAATGTACACCGATCGGAAGCCTGTCAGTTAACTACTCGCTACCTGAAGGGGGTACCGTAGCCGATTTTGCCAATCGACTTCCTCATTGGTATCCGGGGGTGGCGGCGGAATTTAATATTCCTGGTGCGGCTAATATGGGTAGTTTTTCGCTCAGCTTCACCGCCCCGCCAACCACAGGGGCGGAAAACGTACCGAGCAATGCCATACAAACGCAGCGCTTCACCAGTTTCGCTCAACGCATCAATGCAGCGCTGCAAATCGTCAAACAAGACAATTCGCTACGTGATGACGCCGGGAACCTTATCGACGTCCCGTGGAATACCTATGCGTTTACCTTTGTCACCGACATTCCCCCTGACCGCCTGTTTTTAACTCAACACTTTGATGATACCGGACTGCGTTTGTCGCAGGTTTCGTTGACTCAGCGTGACGGTCAACTGACTTATACCCTAGAGGGATATCTCTATGCTGCGAAATAGCCTACTGGTTTCACTGGCACTGTTTCCCGTGCTGGTTTTGGCTGCATCTGAACCCACACCGCCCCCGCCTGAAGCCATGATGGTTTCAACACCGCCATCGGGCGGTAATGTTGTCAATATGGAAGATATACAGGCGCAAACCATGCTCTATCAGGCTCAACTCCTGCGCGATAAAGCGCTCGTTGAGCTTCAAAAGCTCGGCAGTGATGGCGACAGTCGCACACTCGCCAGCGCGCCATTGCCTTATGATACTTCGGCCTCTCAGTCAGCTGCGCCGGCAGCACAGGCAAAAGATGATACCCCGCCTCTGGTAATCCAAATCACGGGGGCCGGAAAAACAGTCTCCGCGTTAATCAGAACCAGCGGGGGTAACCAACTGATGGTTCAAGCCGGCAACGCTATCCCCGGTACGAACCTAAAAGTCGAGAAAATCTCCTTCGATGCCGTCACCGTCAGCAGACCAGGCAAGCAGCCTTGGATACTGGCTTTTGCAGAGGATTAATTATGAGTGAATCGGCAGAACGCTATCTGTGGCAGACACACGATAAGCTTTACGTGTCGGCAGACCATGCAGCCTTACCCGAAGTGCAGAGCGCTGTCGCGCGAACGCTTCGCGAAGGCTCCGGTCTCATCCTCGAGACCTGCTCTCTGCAGCAACTTCGCGAGTATCAAAGTGGACCGCAAGCGCAGGCTGCTATGGCCAAAGGTGCCGTTGATAACTCTCAGGAACAAAACCGTGTACTGGCGTATTACCGTGACGCGCTAAAACAACACGCCTCTGATATTCATTATCGCATCGGTGAAAACGGACTGACCCGAATCCTGTTTCGCATTCACGGTGAACTCGGGGAGATCGGGCACCTTGAACCGGACGAAGGTTACACGCTGGCTTCAACCATCATTCAGTCGATGTGCGACGAGGCGGAACCGAGTTTTCACGCAAACCGCCCTCAAAGTGCGCGTCTGCGTAAAGAGTTTCTGCGTCAGGTGGGGCTGTTTGGGGCGCGCTATGAGCACTATCCCACGGAGTTTGGCCTGTTAGCCGTGATGCGCCTTATACCCGATGACGGTGACAATCCACCCTCACTGCCCGAGCTGGGTTTTCTTCCTGCGCAGATTGCCCTACTTGAACAGATGCTGATGACGCCCGAAGGGATGCTGTTAATCTCCGGTCCCACCGGTTCAGGGAAATCCACGACGCTGCGCACGATGTGCCGTATGTATATGGAACTCACCAACGGCACCCGACATCTCTTAACCTTTGAGGACCCCGTTGAAGGCGGAATACCCGGCGCTGTTCAGTGCGGGATCAAAGCGGACCGCAGTAAGCCTGACGCGGTGAGTCAAGCATGGAGCAGTGCGTTATCCAGCGGAATGCGACTCGATCCGGATGCGATTTTGGTCGGCGAGCAACGTGACCGTAACTCGGCGATGGCCAGTATTATCGCCGCACTCACGGGACATATCGTTCTAAGTACCGTCCATACTCCTGATGCTATCCGTATTATCGACCGTTTGATTGAAACCTTTGGTGTCAGCGCCTCATTGGTCATTGATCCACAGGTCATGATGGGGCTGATGTCACAGCGATTGGTGCAGGCGCTCTGTCCACGTTGCAAACTGACTTATGCAGAGCGACTGAAAACCCAAGCGCTGCCCGCCTTGCATCCGAGTCAAAAAGATCTGCTGGATGAACACACCGATACCCAGCACATTGCATTCCGTCATCCTGACGGTTGCCCTGATTGCTGGAAAGGCGTGATTGGACGCCGCGCTATTGCCGAAGTCATCCGACCCGATGCCATGTTTATGGACATGTACCAGCGTCACGGCAAACTGCAAACCCGCAGTTACTGGGTACATTACATGCAGGGCATCACTCGCCGCGCGCACCTGCAGCATTATCTAAACGCCGGTCAGGTCGATCCCCTCAGTGCGCACTTCACCTGCCCACTGGATGAAGACAAACGCCTGCTATTACCGAAAGAGGCCGTCAATGTTTGATATCGATGCGATCCATAAACAGCTCGCGCAGCTGCTGTCTCCATTACAAAAAGGATGGGAAAAGGCTGAGATTTGGCTGGGACGAAAGACCTTTAATGCCAGCGATCGCTTAATGATTTATGAGGATTTAGCCTTTTTACTCGATAACAGCGTCAAGCTCGAAGATGCCGTCAAGGGCATGGCTGCCAATCGACGAGAAGGGATATTTCGCCCCGGTGCCAGTGTCTACTGCCTTGAGGATATCGCCCAATCGCTCACGCAGGGCAAGTCACTGGATCAGGGACTTCGCCACTGGATACCCCGCAACGAAGCAGCCATCATTCAATCCGGCGTACAGGAAAAGCAATTAGCGGACGCCCTCAGACGTGCTAAGCAGCTGGTGTTATCTGTCCGTGATATTCGCTCAACGGTCATCGAACGGCTGACCCAGCCGCTGCTGCTGTTTTTTAGCCTGTTAGCACTGGCCTGTATGATGTCATGGAACTTTGTTCCGCAACTGGAAACCTTACAGCCGCGAGACCAATGGCAGGGAAGCCTGATGTGGATGGCCAGCATTTCTGATTTATTTGGTCAACACCTCAGCGTGTGGCTCATTGGGGTCCTCTTTATCGCCGCATGGACTTACTGGTCTTTGGGTAACCTGACAGGCCCTGCCCGACGCTTCATGGATAAATGCCCGCCTTGGTCAATTTATCGTGAAATTCAGGGGGCAACATTTCTACTGAATTTCGCCGCGCTATCCCGCGCGCAGGTGAAAGAAGAAGACGCCTTACTGCAATTGAGCCTACACGCGTCCCTCTGGCTACGACAACGACTCAACGCGACAACTCGGTTGATGAAAAGCGGTCGTTCACTGGGTCACGCGTTGTATGAAACTGGCTATCAGTTTCCTTCCAAGGATGCGATCAACCGCCTCAAACTCCTCACGCAAGGGGACGGGGGGGAAACCATCATCGACAGTTTTGCCCACGACCAGCTAGTCCGAACGCTGGCCAACATCAAGAGTCTGGCCGGGTGGTTAAACCTGATTATTTACGCTTTGTCAGGCCTGTATATGGCGCTCGTCGCCGTTTCAACGCAAAACCTCAGCGCTGTCACCGGCGCATAACTTAATCCAATCAAAAACAAGGAACCTTTATGGACAACATCACGTTATCCCGATGCCCTGCGTCTGTTCACCGTGGCGAGGCCAACTTATTGGCGCTGGTCATCACACTCGCTGTTGTCGCCGTTATGGTCATCAGCGTCATCAAATTTGGGTCGGGTATCTCTGATTCCAATAACGTCCAAGCCGAGTACAGCAACGGGACGAGCATTATCACTAACGCCCGAGCGCGACTGAAAACTGACGGGATTTATGATTTCAGCGGCGCAGCGGATATGACCGGTACGCTTATCCAGTTTGGCGGCGCACCCGGGGGAATGAAGATTGATGGCAACAAAACGTCAGGCACTGCCACATTAAGAAATTCCTTTGGCGGTACCGTCACGCTGGCTCCTGCGACCAGCAGCGGTTCAGCAAAATCAGCCTTTACGCTGACTTACAACGGTATTCCGTATGAAGCCTGTACACAGCTCGCCACATCCATGAGCAGCGCCCCAAGCATTATCACCACGTCGATTAACGGCACCGCAAACAACGGCACCGTATCTGCCGCTAACGCAGGTAAACAGTGCACCGCTAACAGCGGGAGTACCGGGCAAAACACGCTGGCGTTCACCACCAACAACTAAGGGATAGGAGGAGGCATGGCTGTCTTACGCAATACGCTCCTCCTGCTGGTATTGAGTCTGGGTCTAACGGCTCAGGCTCATGCCTGGTGTTTTACTGAGGCGGGACAGCGTTATCACATCGATCCCCTATTGCTGAGGGCCATTGCGATTCAAGAAAGCTCACTGAATCCCAAAGCTGTCGGCGTTAACCGAGACAAACAAGGAAAAGCAACCAGTCGCGACTATGGGCTGATGCAAATCAATGATGCGAACGCGAACCGACTCATATCGATGGGGATCATTAGCAGCCATCAAGAGCTACTCAGCAATGCTTGCCTAAATGTTCAGGCGGGCGCTTGGGTGCTGGCGAGGCATTTTCAGGTCTGTGGTATTACGTGGGATTGTTTGGGCTCGTATAACGCAGGATTCAGGGACAAAAATTCTCCCATCAGACAGCGCTATGCGCGGCAAGTATACACAATCTACCAGCGGTTACGGGGGGTTGGATGAGCCTGCTGTCAGGAATAGTCACTCTCTCGTTGTTGTGTTTTTGTCTCTATTTGCAAAGGAGGCAAGTTAACGCATTTTTGCGTGAACATGACGCGCCCCCATTGCCCGACCGTCTGTCCGACGCTGTATCGCTGGTCTTTTTGATGCTCGGCCTATTTCTCACCTATCAGGAGAAATTCTCCGCGCTGCTCATGTTCACCGCCCTACTTCCACTGCTGTGGCTCGATACCTTTCGACACTGGCTGCCGTTACGTTTCACCAACGCCTTCTGGTGTATTGGTCTGCTCACGCAGTTACTGTCCATTGAGCACGACTTATCGCTGCTATCGGCTGTCCTTGGTAGCACCCTCATGTTCTGTCTGATGGGAACACTATGGTGGGGCCTCAAACGCTACCACCGACGTGAAGTTTTAGGCTTGGGGGATGTTCATCTTATTGCAGGCCTTTTTGCGTGGCTCTCTCCCGCGACCGCACTGTACAGCTGTGGCGGCGCATTTTTGCTCATGCTTTTGCCGATGAGTCTCAATAAAAGCCCACAGCCACTCGCCCCCTATTTGTGCCTGTCATTACTGACCGGCCTCTTTATTGTGGAGTTCACCCCAAAATGAAGCACTTACCGCCGCCTCTCTTTGTGTTGTTGGTCGGCTTCACGCTGGGTCTTGGCGTGGGCTCTATCGCTAATTATTACCTACTCAATCTTCAAAAAGATGAGCTACTCAGTAATTTGAACAACCTACATGTAGAAAGCATCTACAACCTCAACACCAATGAATCGATATTAACGTTCAAAAGTGTTCATCAACGTCTGTGTGGCGAATATATCGGCCAGCTAGCCAGCTCACCTTTGAAAGAGATAAACGTCATCATCAATGGTGTACGTTTCGCGCGTTCAAAAACACACAGTAAAGCCGAAAATGCATGCTTACCTGATGATGGGTTTTTGGGTCAGAACGAACTTGTACTCTATTCAGCAGGGAGGTCGAAATGAAAAGAATCAACCAAGGTAATGCGCAACTGATAGCGCTCGCACTGGTTTTAGGGCTCGGGATGATGGCGGCTCCCCGAGGGGTTAAGATGATTGCACAGCAGCTATCAGAGCGAACATGGGACGTCACTGCCAGCCAATTTAATGCTGTTCAGCTGGCTGCCCGCCGCTACATCAGCGACCATATCGATACGCTCGCCACTCAGGTTAAGCCCAAACAACCTGTTTATATCAACATCACTACGCTCAAAAACGGCGGCTATCTTCCCGCAGGATTGGGGGCTAACGATCACCACCAAAACTATCTTATTGCGGTGGTCAGCAACCCAAAAATAGCCAGCCAGCTGCAGGCCTTTGTGATGACCACCGGCGGAACGCCGTGGGATTTTGGCGCGCTGCGCCATATTTCCAGCAATATCTCCGGACTGGGGGGCTATGTCTGGCCTGACAATCAGGCGATAGGGGCAGGCGGTGGGTGGAAAATGAGTCTCGCGGACTATGGCATGAGCAGTAAGCAAGGCGCGCTGGTCACCTTCATTCCGTCAGACCTGCTGGGCACATCTGGTCAGGGTAATGACAGGCTTTATCGCTACGCAGTCAACGGCCATCCCGACTTTAACCGTATGCATACGGCTATCGACATGGATGGTAATAACTTAAATAAAGCAGGAACGGTATCGGGTCAAAACGCGACCTTTAGCGGTGATATCAAAAGCACTGGGGGTTGGATAACCACACAAGGTAGCAAAGGTTGGATGAATGAAACTCACGGCGGTGGGTTTTATATGTCCGATAGCAGTTGGGTTCGCAGCCTGAACAACAAGGGTATTTACACCGGCGGGGAACTCAGAGGCGGCCAAGTTCGCTCTGAGGGAGACTTATCGGCAGGCGGCATTTTAAAACTCGATAAAGTCAGCCTGATAGGTTCGACATGTCCTGCCACGGGCGCAATAAGCCATGATGCGGCGGGCGCACCGCTTATCTGTAAGGATCGCGTGTGGAGCTCAATCGGCGACAGTTATCCTATTGGCAGCCCTATCCCGTGGCCGTCGACTACGCCGCCGACAGGCTATTTCCTTATGGCAGGCCAAAGCTTCGCCTGTGGTTCTAACCCTCAACTCGCGCGCGTCTATCCGAGCTGCGTACTACCTGACTTACGCGGTGTGTTCATTCGCGGTTGGGATAACGGACGTGGCTTCGATGCCAGACGTGCTCTGCTGAGTTATCAAGCAGATCAAAGTGACATGTTCTTGAATACGGGCGGGAGACTGAAGGGGCATCACAGCGGAATGGAGCACTATTATCGCTCGAAGGGACAGGAAGTCCGGCCTAAAAACGTCGCGTTCAATTATATCGTCAAAGCGGGTTAACCCCTCTTCTACTTCATTTAAGGCAAGCTCATGAAAAGACCTATCCTTATCGGGATACTGGTGCCATTCCTGCTGTCTGGCTGCCAGTACGCCCCAGCTTCAACCTCGACGTCTTCCATCCTGACACCCACGCCCGCTCAAATCGCTTTCAAACAAGAGCAACAGCGTCTTGCATTGACACTGACTGAAGAGGGTTGGTTGCTCCCCGGTCGTATTACGGCCAATTCACAACGCGTTTCGGTAGATTGGGATGGTGATGCCCTTGAGCTGCTGTCTCAGTTAGCCCATCAACGCGGCATTACCCTGCGCTATTCCGGCGTGCGCTTACCGCTCCCCGTCACTATCCATGAGCGAGACGTCAGTTTTGAAACGCTTCTGCGCCTTATCCGAACCCAAATCAGCTGGCGCGCGACCGTCACGCAACAGGCCGACGCGTTCGAAGTTGGATTTATGCCGCCGCTTAAGGGGAAACTGTCATGACAAAGTCCCGTATTCGTGCGGTGAGCGTCATCCTTTTGACGCTCATTTACCCGCTCAATAAGGTCATGGCGGCCACGGCGACGCCACCTACCGATATGCCTGCGCCGCCCTCGATGTCGGCTTATCTCAGTCCTGAAGCCGATGACCATGATGGCGTCAACGACACGGTCTACCAGATGCTGACTGAGGCGGGGAAAACCGAAGGCTTTCGCGGCGGCAAAGCTCAGCGGGCATGGGAGCTACGTCAGTCATTAGAACAACGTGCGAGCCAGCTCGATACAACGTATCTGTTTTCACCCTTGATTAATCGTCAAGGCTGGCTACCTCCCGTGATTGCCGAGGCGACGTCTCTGGCCACCATTACCGACAAGCAGATGCGTACTGCCAATCACGTTTACAACATTCTGGTGCCTGAGCGCTTTGTCAGTAATCCGCCGAGCTGGCGCCAATATCTCTTTGCTGGTTTATCCGTCAAATCATCGCCTACCGACACGGTGATCCCTCGCAACCGTGCAGAGCGCAATGTCTGGCAAAACGCCATTAAGAAGGGCTGGGAGGAAGGCAGACAAAGCGCTGATGACACGCTGGCGGCTAACTTCAACCGTCTGACACGTGATTACACCGGCATGATGCGCTATTCGCTGTTAGTCAAACAAAAGATGGTGACTCCGCCTGTGGTAACCGAACAGCAACAGACTGTCAGCGGTACGCGTGAAGAGTTGATGCTCGGCGACAAAGTGCGTGACCTAAAACAACGTGCCGGCTTTGAACTGGATAAAAAGCAGTGGAAACCGGTTATCCAAACAAGGGCTACACCATGATAGACGTGGATAAATTTGATTTTTCCAAGGGATTAACGCCGGATATCTTTCGAGCCTTCTTTGTCCATTGCTATCGGAACGGCGTATCCGATATTCATTTGCAGTCCAATGGACCGCTCATCATCGGCTTACATGGACGACTGATCCGAGCCTCATCCTTCTTGCTCGATCACTCGTCGCTACTCATGCTCATTGATTTTCTCTTTAACCCAACCATTAAAGCGCGCATTCAAAGCGGTAAAGGCGACGATGCTGCATTGCAACTCGAAGGGGACAGCCAGCAACGGTTCGGACTTGAGCGCGGCGAGCGCATTCGATTTCGCGCCAACTTCGTTCAATCCACCATACGCGGTATTAACACCGCCGTGGCAGTTACCCTACGTATTATCAATAACGACCATCTAAGATTAAACACACTAGGGCTTCCCGCCCCACTGTATCAGGCGCTCGCTAATCTTCCGGTGGAAGGTGTTGGCCTCGTTGTCGGTCCAACCGGTTCGGGAAAAACCACGGTACTGACCTCCGTTTACCAACACCACGGTGAAACCAACCCCAATTGTAAAGTCACCACCTATGAAGATCCGGTCGAGGGTCTATTGGGGGGACCTAACTGGTTGCTTCAGCCACAGCAGTGTGAAGTCGGTCGTGATGTGCCGAGTTTTGCTGAGGGACTCAGGCTATCAATGCGACAGGCACCGACCGTTATCGGTATTGGCGAAGTTCGCGACGGTGAAACGGTTGAAGGCATGGTGAGTGCGGCGCTGTCTGGCCATCTTTGTTTAGGCACCGAACATGCGTTTTCGCCGGGTCATGCGTTCTCACGTAGCGTGCGTATGCTTCCCGCAGAGAATCGCGAACCCTTGGCCCACGACATGCTGGAGTTGATGAGGTTTATCGTGATGCAGCGTTTAGTGCCAACGACCGATGGCAAGCGCCGCGCCGTACAAGAATACGTGCTGTTTGATGATGAACTGCGTGAGTCATTGCGCAAGCACGACTACACCCAATGGCCAACGTTGCTCAATCGCGACCTAACCCATCGGGAGGCGCGCATTAGCGATCATGTTTGGAAAATGTATCAGGAAGAGGCGGTAACCGAAGAGACGGCGCGCAGCTATATCGGAACTCATGAATTCAATCAACGGAGTCAACAACATGGCCAATGATTATCACCCCGGCCGTGATGCTTCACCGCCGGTATGTATTTTTGGTATTCCGGCGCTGGCATGGCTGGTGTTTGCTCTCTGGTTTAAGTGGCCCTCCACAAAGATGTTCATCTTCTGCGTCGGGCTCATCGTCTTTTACGCCGTTCTGGCACATTTTGGCTTCACGATAACCGTGCTTAGCCAACGTATCTTCCACCTGCTTCGCGGTCATCGACTTAATGGCCGACCTTGGTGGTATCGGAAATTCTTTGATTAAAGGAGATAACGATGAATACGCCCCATTCGCGTACTTATCTGGCGGTACCCCACAGCGAGAAAGATGAGGCTCGTGTGGCTGCAGGCAAACTGGAGGATAACAAACCGGCACTGCGCTTTGATGACGAACGTAAGCTTTGGTACGCCATCCCCGGTGCAGATATGAAAGCACTCCAGCCGTGGAAACCCGATCCGTTGATTGTCGGCGTGAGCGCGGGGGACGCGCAGACTCAGTTTGCCGATTTCTTACGGGCAAACGGAGCTGATCTGTCTAAACCGCTCGTCATGGACGGTACTAGGCAACGTATTCGTATGAACGACGACAAGCCCGGTAAAAAATCCTGTACCTATGTGGGACATCTGGATGGTCTACCCAATGGCTGGTTTAACGATTTTAGGGATGGCGGTACCGAGAACCAAAGCACCTGGTACTTTAGCGGTGAGGAACCCGATCCTACGGCGGCGCTGCATATCAAAGCGGTGACGGCACAAAGCCAGTGGGACCGTGCCGAAGCCAAACGGGTATTGCAGAATAAAAAAGCCAGCAATGTGCGCTACGTCTATAGCAAGAATAAGCAAGCTGACAAAAAGCATCCCTATTTGGTGAAAAAAGGGGTTGATGTGGCAAAGGGCGTACACATCGACGAAAAGCAAAAATTGCTTATCCCCCTGCAAAACATCGACGGCGTCATTCGCTCGATGCAGACCATAGACGCAGACGGTAATAAGCGGCTGACCAAAGACGCAGAGAAAAGTGGCAATTTTTTTGTCGTCGGTGGCTCGCTAAAAAATGGCAAACCCATTGTCTGTGCTGAGGGATATGCCACCGCCGCCAGTGGCGCAATGGCGCTAAAAATGCCCGTTGTGATGACCATCGATTCCGGAAATCTGGTCAAAGTTGCTGAGCAGCTCCATCAAAAATACCCCGACAGCCCAATGCTGTTTCTTGGGGATGATGATCCACCAAAGCCTAAACGTCCCGGTAATCCCGGCAAAGAGGCGGCAGAGAAAGCCGCCGAGCTTACTGGCGGGATTGCCGTGCTGCCTGCATTGACCCCCGCCGAAAAGGCACAAGGCTTCACTGACTTTAACGATCTCCATCAATCACGCGGACTCACAGCGCTCATTGATGAGCTCGCCCCATACCGTCAACGCTTGCTCCCCGAGTCCACACCGGACTCGCCGCCATCCCGACAACCGATTGAGACTGTTACCATGAATGAACCAGAGAGCGTCAATAATGAACCTGTAGGTCAGCATGAAGTTGAAAACCTAGAGGTAAATGGCGTCGAAAACGAACAGATATATGATGCAGAAAATCAGCAGGCCTATGAAGACTGGATGGCCAGAGGTCAGGCGACGCCTGAGCCGCCAATAGCACCAGAGCTGACGGTTTCGCCTCCTGAAACGCCTACGGTCACACCACCGAAAAAAACACGCAGAGCCAAGAAAATAGATCAGCCTGCCACCGGCGACGACAAAGGTAACGCCAGCACAGTTAAAACACCTGAAAGCCCACAGCAACAGACAACGGCAACCGCTGTTTCGCAGGAGAGTGCAAGCGCTGAGCCGCTTATTCCGATCGAGAGTGATGTTTTACCAGCGGCACCTGAAACCGCTGAGGCAGTTGAACAAGAGAACCACGTATCAATCGCGTCGTTATTAACTCAGGAATCTCCCCCCGTGGTGTCGGCACCGACTACCGAGGAGCAGGAAATATCGACGGTCACGCCGCACCAAGATGAACAGAAACCGCCAGTAAGTAAGAAAGCACAGACACCGACAGGCGAAAATGACACACCGGTAGATGAGGCGGCACCGGAGATCGAACCTGACGGCATTAAGTTTGAAAGAAGTCAGCAGGCACGAGAACGTATTGATCTCGTCGCATTGGAAGGGGCTTTATTGCACAAAGCGGGCAGTGAGCGCGGTACTCAGCACTATTTACTTGACGGCGAGCGTGCCTTTACACGCTATATGCAGCAAGGTCGTATCATTATGGCCACGCCGCAGGCGAGTCAAAACGACCGCATGATCCTCGGCGCGTTATTGGTGGCCAAACAGGATATGGTCCTGCAGGGAAACATCGAACTCACCGGCAGTCCCGCGTTTAAACAGCGCGCGATAAACCTGATTGCTGAATACGATTTACCGATCAAGCTCACCAACGATGAGCAAATAAAAATGCTCGAGGCAGCGCGAGAAAAATTACGCTCAGAGCCCCCATTACCTGATGAGCCAACGCCACTAGGTAGTGAGGCGGCTGAAATTCTGGTTCATCCGAGCCAGAGCAACGCAACATCTGCCCCTGCCTCATCGACGGTGCCAACGTCTGCACCACCAAACACGCCGGCAGATAACCTTCCTGCGGATATTCTGCCGCAGAAAGCACCTTCATCAGGCCCAATGAATGCCAGTCATGATGAGGCGTCTTCAGGACTCACGGGGACGTTGCTTAAACATGGTCCTGCGCCCTACAACTTTAAGAAGGGAGAAAGCAACAGCTACTACGCCCGTCTGCGTACCGCTGACGGGGAGCGTGTTGTCTGGGGGACAGAATTGCGCGCCGCCATTGCTGATGCTGGACTAAAAAACAATGACTTGGTCACGCTGCAGATGACCGGAAAAACCACGGTAATGGTGGAGGTCAAACAGAAAGATAAGGACGGGAAGCCGGTGTTGGATGATAACGGTAACGCCGTCACACGCAAGGAAGAACGCAACCGCAATAATTGGATAGCCAAACAGGCCATTGACCCTAGCGTTGTCAACACCAATACCCGTGAGATGACGCCGCCAAGCGAGATGCTGGCGTACTCACTGAAAACCTATCATGACCTGCAGGCCGAAGTGACTGAGTTGGCGAAAAAGGCCGAAGTCGCCTTGCCTGACTGGCCCAATCTTCCCGATGCATTGTGGATGGAACCCAATGGCAAAGGCGTCCCAACCCCCGACAGGCAACCTGATAGCCCAACGCTTCCCTCTGCGTCACGTGATGCAGGTAAAGCGTTGTTTCAATCGATGGATGCCGAAGGGCAGCTCAAATTATTACTGGTTAAAGCCCACGGCGATTTTGTTCAGGGTGTTGTGCTGCATGAGGATCGTTATAAACCCGTGCTGGGGCGTCTGTGTAAAAACGCTAACGGAAGCCCGCATATGACGCTCAATGAAATCACCCCTGACGGACTGCAACCGTTGGGTTACGGCAACCCCATTAACAATGAAACCGGCAGTTTTAACGACTACGTTTTTCGCCTCAAGAATGAGCCACAGCGTTTATATGCACAGGGCACTGAGCCGGAAAAGCGCTCGGCGGCACTACAGCAGCAGCTGGGGTTTGACAGTGCACCGGTGGCACCTGACCAGTTAGTAGTCCGCCGTGAACCTGAATCCACCCACCGGCACGCCCCTACCATGCCGCGTCCGGGTCACTAATGGAGCTTCCCCATGAAACAGATCGCCCTCACCGGCTTGTTGCTGCTTACCGTGCTTACTGCGCCCGCAGTACATGCCGCCAGCTGTGCGGCGGCAAACGCGGCACTTTCGGGAGCTCAGGCGGGTTACGAGCAAGACCGCAAAGCGGCGGAGTCTTGGGCTCAGCGAGAAAAGCAGGCAAACAGCGGCTTTTCTCAATGCCTTGGGGACATCAGCACCAGTATTACGGTGCCCACGTTCCCCGATTTCAGTCAGATATTTGACCAGATCAAAGATAAAATCTGTTCAGCGGCACGGGATAAGGTGTCATCGCTGTTGCCCGGAAATATCGATCCGTGGGGGGATTTAGGGCAAGGATATATCCCAACCACGAACGTTCCCGTCGGTACACGGAGCACACCACGGACCGAGTACAAACAGTCAGCCCCTACGTCCGTCACACCGCCTGCGGGCACTGCTTACCCCTTCTCGCTGTAACTTCTCTTGCCAACGTCTGTCCGTCTGAGTGTTCAGGCGGACACCGCTCTATGGAAATGTGTTATGAATAAAAAAAATGTCGCACCGAAGGTGACGGCTGAACAACCGTACTCGGCTGCGGTAGCACAGCATCAAAGTGCGCAACTGAATGTGGCCTTCACGCGAAAAAGTCTGTCAGTCAACGTATGGCAATCCATCGCTATCGTTATTCTGTTACTCAGTAATTTCTATCTCGCTTGGAAAGCGGCAAATCCACCACAAAGCGTTATCGCCAGTGACCACGGTCGTATCATTCCTATTCCGACTATCAACGAACCGGTGTACAGCGACGCCGATATTATCGATTACGGTGCTAGCCATATTCGCAAGGATTTCACCCTCGACTTTGTCCATTACCGCGAACAAATCAACGCCCGTCAGGACAGTTTTTCGACGGCCGGCTTTACCAGTTACTACAACGCACTGGTCAACTCGAACGTTCTGGCCAACGTCCGGGATAAAAAAATGAACCTGTCAGTGCTGACCTCAAACGGTGTCGTTAACAGCAAAGGTGTGCTGGATAACGGTGCCTACGCATGGCGGTTGCAGTATCCCGTCACATTCCGACTCACCGGACAGACATCATCACTGCCACCACAAAACTTCACCCTCGTCATGCTCGTGACGCGCGCCGATCCTCGGTTGAAAAAAGACGGATTGGAAGTGATACAAGTGGTCACCAGGGAGGCATCGGCACAATGAAGCAAACCCTACTCATTATCGCGGGTCTATTAAGCAGTGCGTCGGTTATCGCCGCAGACACACCGCCGCCGCAATGGCAACCGGCACAGTCATTATCAACCACGCCGACCGTATCGGTTCCGCCTGCGCCGGCAGCACTGCCCGTTGCACCGACACCGCCAGTCGCACCAGCAACGGCACCGACGACGCCCCCCGCAGCGGCGGTGGCAGACACGACTGCCACGAGTATTCCGACGCCGATGCCGCCCGATGCTGCTCTGCAGTATGCTGAGAACGTCACCACGCCGTTATCGGCTGAGGCCATTAAACAGCTGCGCTCGGGTCTTGATGGTGTGCAACGGAGTACCGGAATGGCGCCCGTCACCGCCGTCCCACGCATACGTTCACTGACCGTGAATCTCGAGCCGGGTTCGTCGCTGCCGATGGTGCAAGTGCTGCCCAACTATCCGGGTGTCGTGAATTTTACCGACCAGACAGGTGCGCCTTGGCCTATTGCCGCCCCCCCGGTCAATGGCAATCCCGCAGGATTTCAGGTGAATTACCTGCCCGACACCCCCTCGATGGCCATTCAGGCACGCCGTGCCTATGACACCGGGAGTGTGACGGTCTATCTCAAAGGGTTAGCGGTGCCCATCTCTATCAGTATGACCAGCGGTGAGCCCAGCAATACCCAAGCCTCTCAGCCCACCGACAGTCGTCTAGATCTGCGAATACCCCAGTCTGGCCCTTCGGCACGCCCAATGGCAGCACCTCGCCAGAAAGTGGGCCTATATGACAACACGCTGCAGGCATTTCTTGACGGTGTTCCCCCGAAAGAAGCCCAGCGCATCAAAACGCAGGGCGGCGTGCCCGATGTTCAGGCATGGCAGCTGGGCGATGATGTTTATCTACGCTCTCGCGCTGAGTTGCGCGATGCGTTTGATAGTACGTTGTCCTCCGCTGACGGCACGCACGTCTGGAAAATGCCGGTGACTCCCTATGTCACCTTCTCAGTTCAGGGACACAACGTCCCACTGACTCTGGAGCTGCAATAATGTCGATAGAAAAGGACGCAGCCAGCGACGGCAAAAAAACGCTCGGCTTGGTGGCGATAGGCATTATGGTTGTTGCCGCCGGTGGCTATCTGGGATGGGGGTGGATGCATCAGTCTGCCACCCCTGAGTCACAGTACAACTTAAATCGCGTGGCCAACAATGCATCAGTCACCTCACAGGAAAGCCGTCAATACCGCGACTTATTAAAACTGTCCAACCAACAAGGCGCTCAGGAGGCCGAAAGCGACGGTAATAGCTTTGTGGCCTCACTCAGTGAAAGCCAACGACTAGACGAGACGCCGCTGGTTCCTCACGTTCCCGCAACACCCGTTGCGCTCAATACCCAAAGTGATACCTCACCATCCCAAAACGGACAGCAAGGCGGTTTAAACGACGAGCAGAAGCAGCAAATCAACAACCTGCTGACTCAGCTTAGCGCGCGCTGGCACACCAGTGATATGCAGTTGGCCACCGCGTTTGGCAGTGAGAGCCAAGACGGGCAATCGCCCTTCAGCCAGTGGGCTCAGAGCGTACCAGGACTGGCATCTCATGATGCTGCGTCATCCGTGCAAACCACCGCGACATCAACAACAACGCCCGCAGTATCGCGTATCAGCATCCCCGGATTGGTTCGTTATCCGGGCACAATTGACACCGCGATTGACTCAGATAACCCCGAGTCAAAAGTGCTGGCCACTATCCCTGCGGGGCAGTTAGCGGGGGCGGTACTGGCAGCACAGAACGTTCAGCTGGCAGGGGATGGCGTCATCGTGAACTTTAAAACGCTCGATTTTAAAGGGATGACCTGCACCATCGATGCCTATGCATTGGATGATGAAACTCAGCGTTCGTCGGTGGCCAGTGATGTGAATCATCGCTATTTCACTCGTATCGTTTTACCCGCCATTGCAAGCGGCATCGGCAAAGTGGGACAGCTGTATGAGGACAGCAACACACAAATTCTGACGACCAACAGCGGCACCGTGACTGGTCGAACTGGATCACCCGATGGAAAGGCCGTCGCTGGCGTGATTGCTGGCGGTATCGGGCAACAGACGGCTCAAGTCATGTCGCAGGACGCTTCTCGTCTGCCCGTCACTCAGGTCAATGTTAATCGTCGTCAGGTCGTCTCTATCTTGTTTATGAAACCCGTCACTGACAAAGACTGCATACCCGCGCCCGTAGGAGAAAACGCGAAATGAAACCACACTTTGATCCCGAGTTAACCGCGCCCGAACCCTTGGACGACGATGAGCTCACGGCAGACTCGCCCATTATCTCATCGGATAAGCCTAAAAAGCGTCCGTTATATGACCAGCCCAAAGTTCAAATCGCCGCACTGGCGATTTTTGCTATTTTGGGGTTAACCTGGAAAATGAGTGGGAGCAGCACACAAGCGCCAGCTCAACCCCAATTCACGGCAGCGCAGCCCGTGGAAACCACGAGTCCGGTGGCAGTAACACCACCTCCCATACCTGAATCTTCACCGTCCCCTTCTCAACCGACAGCATTAGACCAAGACACGCCAACAATAGCCCCGCCCGAGACGCCCACGGACTCTCTCGCAGAGGAAGTCTCGAGGGCGTTAAATTCCCAACAGGTCTACAGCGAGAAAACGCGTGAAGGATTAACGGCATTAGCGCGCCGCCTTGACCACGTTGAGCAACAGCTCTCAGAGATACAAAAGACGCGTCAGGCCCCCACGGTCATTGCGGCACCGACCCAAACGGCATCGATGGCCAAAACCCCAGTAACGTCGACTAAAACGTCAGCGAAAACACGCTGGTCAGGAAATAAGGCGAAGATTAACAGCCTGTATCCCGGACTGGCATGGGTGACGTGGCAAGGCAGCAGCTGGGCATTAAGACCCGGTGACCACTTTGCCGGCGCGACGGTTTTACGCATCGATGAAAGCAAACGTGAAGTGGTGACCTCATCGGGCGTCATTCGTTAAGGAGAGGATATGGACTTTGTCCAGATGTTGGCCAATGCGGCAAACAGTTTATCCGCTATCACAACGCAACTGGTTCTAGCCATCGCAGGCGTCGGTGGCATCGCCCTTATCATTCTTTATCTGTCTGGTCAGGCGGGACGAACTCGGCGCGGTCAGCGAGCTGACTCCGCTGGCACCTTTCTCGCTGTCCTACTACTCGGGTGTTGCATCATCAGCATTGAGAGCGTTGTTAATGCTGGCGCCAATCAGTTTGCGTTAGGTGCCGTGACATACGATGCCATCTCGTATGTACCGGAGGCCCGTTATGGTCCCGCAGCCCAAGCGGTCAATGCGGGCCTAACCGTCTTGCAGACGGTGGGATGGTTTTTTGTTCTCAATGGACTGTTGCGCCTGCGACGGTCTCAAAAAGACGGTCACACCGGGCTATCACGCGGTGATGACATCACATCAGGTATCAAGCGCTTCGTTTGCGGCGTGCTTTTAATCTGCAATCCGGCGGTGCTTAACGCCATTCAAAACACAATCAATATTCACTGGTAATAATTAAGGAATACTATGAAAACGTTGAAAAATATCATGCTGTGGTCTGCAGTAGAACTTTCCCTGCGCGTTTATCAACTTCGCCGCCGCACTTCACTGTGGTTAAGCGGGCTGTTATTAAGCGCACTGGCCAGTCAACCTGCCCACGCCGCTGGCGATGACCTGAGTGGCATGGTGAATAGCGGACTGGGATTTTTCACGGACATTAAACAGCCGCTACTCGATGCGGCTCCCGTGATTGGGATCATCTTCATCATTTTGGCACTGCTGATGATGCGCTGGAAAAAGAACAACCCACAAATCAAACCGTGGGAGATTGCCGTGATGTTTGGCATTGGCCTGTTCTTATTAGCGCTGAGCCAGATTGTCAGTCGTGGTCAGAAACAGATGGGGCTAAACCCAGTAGGAATTTAATGAACAGAACTCCCCGACATTGTCGGGGAGTTTCACTTTATTCCTCACACAAAAGGGGGTTGCATGCTTAAGTTAGACCTTAAACACACCATTGCCGGTGACTCGCCTGAAGAAGACAGTGCGCTCAAAAATTCCCATGCGCAATCATTGGGCTGCGAATGTGAATATTGTGGTTATCCTTCTGGCCACAATACGGCAATACACCGTGATGGAAACCCACTCAATCGCGATGACAGCAATCTAACGGTAGTCGATCCGTTTTGTCGCGCATGGAAAGAACTCAATACGCTTACCGCAGACAGTGCAGTCATGGCAATCCTACCCGGCTTGTCACCTGAAGATATCAGCCACTTCCAACGCACGTTGTACGTGGCACTTCGTTGTGACGATGAACAGACGCGTCAGGATGCCCAACAACTGCTGGAATGGCTTACTGAGCATAAAACGCTGGCAGAAAAGCGCTTTGACACCTCACATCCCGGTGCTTTTGCGCAAGCGTTACATAGGACGGCACCCTTACAACGCAACGGGATACGTACTGCATGGCACAGCCTGTCACCGGTGCTAAACCCCTCACGTCTGCCAGCCCCCACTGACTTAACCCCACTCGAATCCACCCCTGATTGGTGGCCATTGATGTATCAACATTACCGCAAGCAAGGTGGAGCATGATCCTCGATAAAATTGAAGACGCACTGGCGTGGCTGTCACGCTACACGCTGGGCCAAAACTTCGCAGACTATTGTGACCTGCGCACCGTTATCGGCTTAACAGACGATGACAAAATCCGCCATCCGTCTATGGATGCGGCCTACATTCAGACGACCAAGAATAATGACTTTGTCAGCTGTCTGGAAATTAAGGGCGCATTTCGAGATTTCAGCTTTGAAGAATCCCCCGAAGGACAACCCCCTAAGTCAGGCACATTTCAGTTCTTTTATACCCATCTGGCCGACAAGCTGACAGGTGATTTTAAAGCATTAGGTTATAAGCTCAGTGTTGTGTTTGAACACGATCCCGATCGTGGAAAAGAAGAAATGACCGAGCTCATGAAGCCGCTGCGCCGCGGATGGAAGCACCTGCATCTGGATATGGACGACGTGGCACAAGAGCGTATCGAAAAGATGTCGCCCTATATGGCGCGTGAGCGGGTTTTTCTAGTGGTGTATACCGCCATCGGTGCCCTGCCTGCCGATGAACACAAAAACGAAATCCGCAGACAAAACGCGCTGGGTGAATTACCTGAAGCGCGATTCTCACAAAACCCGATCTACTCTGAATTTGAAGGTTTAAAACTTCGTCATGATGCATTTCTAGACAAGCTTATCTTCGACATGAACGCAGGAAACAACGGTGTGTCTGTCCGTCTTATGGATGCGCACGAAACAGGCCGCATCATTCGTGATGAAATCGAAAAAAGCAGCACGTCACCGTACTGGCAACCTTTACTTCCCGGTGACCGCGTCATGCCACATGGCAAAATAAGAGGTGATGGCAAAGATATCAGTGCATGTCTTGCCCCTCACCTGAACTATCAATACTGCGATACCCAAGTCTCCACAGAAGGGGCCATTGTGGAAGTAGACGGGTTCTTCCACGGTCAACTGGCCATGACGTTATTCCCGCAGCGGCCGCAAATCTTCCCCGAACTCTTTGCCAACGTCCCCCGTCAGGTGCCGTGGCGTTTACGGTTCGATATTATGCCGGGCGGTGCCTCACAGCTCGGTTATAAAAATTTCCTATTAACCTTTCTGGCGATTATCCCTGCCCTGCGTCAACAGTATGAATCCGTACAGTGGTTGCTGGAGCAGGATAAAAAGGACCCGATTGTCGTATTAAGCATTACCGCCAGTACGTGGCACCGCGACAATAAAGCGCTGCAGCGTAATCTCACCCTGCTCAAGAAATCACTGCAGGGGTGGGGGATCACTGATGTCACGGGAACCTTTGGTGATCCGGTGCGTGCATGGATATCAACACTACCCGCAGTTTCCAGCTATAGCGGCCCTAACCTGATGTTCTCTACCCTGTCTGACGCATTACGCCTGTTACCGCTGCAGCAGCCGTGCAGTCCCTGGTCTGAAGGCAACGTTGTCTATCTGACTCCGGGGCGCAAACCGTTCGTCATAAAGTTAGCCAGTCCTTTGCAGGAGAAACACACCGAGATCATTATGGGGCCACCCGGCTCAGGTAAGTCGGTGATCGCTAACAGTAGCCATCTCTCGTTTCTGGCCAACAGCAATATTGATATTCCCTTTATGTTACTCATCGATAAGGGATACACCACGCAAGGGTTCTACGACATCGTCCATGATGCGCTGCCAGACGATGCGAAACATAAGATTGTCAGTATTGTTCTGAAAAATACCGCTGAGCACTGCCGTAATCCGATGGATATCCAGCTGGGATTAAAAGCCCCACTAAGTACAGAACGTGATTACATTTTGAGCTTACTCAAAAGCTTATGCGCAGATCCAGCGACAGGATTGCCGCCTGACCCTACCAGCTGCGCCGATATTCTTGGGAGGATTGTCGATAGTGCTTTCAAAGAAAAGGGAGAAATTAACCCGACGCGCTATGGGGCAGGGCTTGTTCCTGAAGTTGATCGTGCACTCGAAGAAAGCGAAATTCTTCATGCTTACTCGCCAGAATGGTGGGTGTCGGCAACATGGTATGAAGTCCGCGATATGTTGTTTGATAAAGGCTATGTCTCGGAAGCAACACTGGCACAGTCACAGGCGGTGCCGCTACTAAACGACCTGCAGAATGAACTTAGCAAAAAAGAGCTAGCCGATAATTTTGTTGGCGTGACACGACCAGGAACTCAAGAATCCTTACTGCAGTATGTTTCACGGTGTCTGGCCAAAGCCCTGACCGACTATCCCCTGCTGTCAGGTAGAACTCGGCTTATATTCAGTCCAGAAACCCGTATTGCGATTGTCGATGTCAATAACGTCGCTGGAAAACCCACACCGGAAGGCAAATTAAAGACCGGCATCATGTATCAATTTGCGCGTCAGATTGGCGGAGGAAATGACTTTTACCTGCCGCAAATTCAGGATGAACTTTATGCCAATCTTGATCCTCGCTACATCCCGTTGCATCGCAAACGTATTGAACAGTTGGATCAGGAAACCAAACTGATATTCATCGATGAAATGCACAATATCAAAGGAGTACAGGTGTTGTGGGATGCGCTGCAGACCGAAGACCGTGAACAACGTAAGTTCGGTGTACGCACGGTTTTTGCTTCTCAATATCCTGATGACTACCCGCCTGATCTGCTTGAGTCAGCGAACTCCGTCTACATGATGCGCGTCCGTGAGAAAGATTTTTCACTACTCACCAAAGCCTATCAAATTCCGGAGATAACCCTGCGGCGTCTGCTGACAACCCCACCGGGCGCAGCGCCTGATGGTTCGGGAACCACCTTTTTGGGCATCTTCAAAACCTCACGCGGCAATGTTGCGCAATTGCTCAAACACGCCGTTGGACCTCGCGAACTGTGGGCGCTGAACTCAACGCCCGCTGACCGTGCCTTGAGGAAACGACTCACTGAAAAACTAGGGTCGCATGTCGCCCGTGAACTGCTGGCCACAAAATTTCCTCGCGGTAGCGCCAGCGCGCAACTTAACCATATGAAAGATAAGGCAAGTAATGAGGATGACACCAGCGTGGTCAATCTCCTTGCCAATCAACTTCTCAGCGATTACGGCTACCTGCAAGGGTGACAAACAGAGAGCGTAAAATGGACAAAAAAACTCACCGATATACCCGCCCCGCTATTTTCACGATATCCCTGATTTCATTACTCGTTACCACGCCAACGTGGGCCGCTACGGTTAACGTAAACAGTAGCGTGCCTATTACGCGCGATGTTATGCCTCAACTTCGCGCGGCTAATGGCACATTAACCGAGATATCGACGACGCAGCATCAGGTGGGCGCGGCCATCAATGCCAACGGCGACAAAATATCTTCTATGATCGAGCAGGCTGAGCAATCAAGAGCAACACAGGATAGCTTCGCGCGCCAGTCTGAACGGCTTGAACAAGCCCGACGAAGCTTTGCCGTTCCTGAAACGATTTGTACAGAATCTACCTCGGGAGCAGCGGCCCGCGTCAATAGTCAAGCCCGTGCCACGCAGAGCGGCTATTCGCGTGGCGGCGGCGTCAGTAATAGTCAGTTGAAGACGGCCTTAACCGAAGCCACACCGGCACCAGAACAGGTGCAATATCAGAGCGCAGCCCTACACGGGCAGTGGTGCGATGCCACAGATTATGCGGCTTACGGCGGTACCGATTTGTGTCCAAGCGTATCGCAGTATCCGGGCGGTGATAAGCAGTTAGCGTCTTTACTCGACGGTGCCGGAAAGGTGGGCAAAACGCCTGATTTGACGTTCACGCAGACTCAGATTGACGCAGCCGTCGCCTACACCCTCAATACCACCGCCCCTTCAGCGGGGCGTCAATTAGGTAAAGGCGAGGTCAAAACGGCTTCGGGTAAGCAGTATGCAGGACTGATGACACAGTACGAGGGCATCATGGATGCGGCCCGCGAACCGCAAATGGCCATGATTGCTGCAAGTTCTCCGAATGCGGCCACTAAAGATGCCTTGAAAGACGCGCTGAAGGTGCCTTCGGCACAAAGTTACTTTAATGACACCGCATCGCAACAGGCGCAATCATCCGGTCAAATGTCTCAGCGTGAATTTGAATCATTCGAAGTGGGAAGGCGCTATGCCAATACTGCCTACTTAGCTGACCTGCAGCAGATGGAAGGTGACAACCTTGTTCGCGAGCAAATTCGCGTGCAAAACCTGGGTAACTGGCTGGCGTTAGGCATCAAGCACGAACAGGAAAAGAGCAACATTCTGGTCGGTCAGCAGCTGGCGCTGATGGCCACAGAACATTACCGACCGCAGTTGGCTGGCAAGATGGAACAAGTTAAAGCGGGGGCTGCGCGATGAAGATAAAAACCGGCCTGTATTTTCTGGCCAACCTCTTTGTTCCGCTATCTGAAGCACGCTACACCAAAAACCGTATTATTCCTTCACTGGGTAAGCAACTGCAGCGCATGCGTGTGGCCAGAAAACTTATTGCGCGGCGTCGCCGGCAGCCCGAGTTAAGTTGGCAGGAAGCTGTAACAGCCAGCGGCATGGATATCGAGGCTATCGAACGCCAGCAGATCCGACGTAAACGGCTTTATCTGGTGATGAGCGCTATCCCCGCCCTATTGGCCTTCGGTTTACTGTTAGCCGTACTCGCCAGCGGAATATCGACTTTCTCATTACTGTTGCGAGCGAGTGTGATTATGGTGGTCTTGTTGGGACTGAGCAGTATTCCTTTTCTGCAGGCCATTGTCTGTACGTGGCGGCTCTGGCAGCTGCGTGAGCAACGGGTAAATACAGGTGAAAAAGGCACCTTCACTGATTTTCGTCATGAAACTCCGTGGATACGCATGACCTTATTTCCTTGGCGTTAGCGCCTCCCTCCCTGTCTTGCATCAACGGTCGTTCAGGCCGAGGTCAAAATATGAAATGGTTACGAACCCTTTATGCCAGTGTACTGGTCAATTTGCTTTGGGCGTCATACGCCTGCGCTGATACAGCGGTGAGTTTTGACAGCATTGAAGCGGCGGCAAAACGCTCAACTGACTTGTCTCGTCAACTCTTGGTGATGATATTCGGTGACGTTGTCACAGACCCGCTATCCACTAACGCGACAATGGTCGGTCAACTCTTCTTCATTTTTAACGGTATCGTCTTTGCCCTCGCTGTTATCTGGTTCTTGATGATAAGCCTCAAGCACATCACCAAAGCGGGACACACTGGGAAAGTGTTTGGCAGTGGTGCTACGCCAATGGCGGTCGTCACAACGGTCGCGGGTTTTCTATTTCTGGTACCCACGGTATCAGGCTGGTCACTAGCACAACTGGTCTTTCTGTGGGCCGTATCCGTTATGGGTATCGGCAGCGCTAACCTGATGACAGACAAAATTGCTGACCTGATGCAAAGCGGCTATTCACTGGTGATGCAACCCGTCGCGCCGCAAACCGTGAGTTCTGCGCGCGCTATTTATGAAATGAATTTGTGCATGTACGCGACCAACGCTGAACTCAGCAGCATGTATGGCCAATATGGGAAAAGCGATACGCCGCTCATGGCCATCAAGAGTGTCACGGACGGATTTGAAATCACCAACGGCAGTGCCAGCTGTGGTTCGGCGCGATTACCGGCGTCGAGTAAGAACAGCATGACGGGCTGGTTGTTCTCACCTAATGTGAACACGGATGCTATCGAGTCTGCGCAGCGTAATGCCATGAATCAGATGCAGAACACATTAAGTCAAAATGCCTCGGCGTTCGTCACTGCCCTGCTGAATAAGCAAAAGAATGGAAGTGGCGCTATCCCTGATGCAGAAACGGCCATCCAGCAAGCGGCACACACATATGAAGATACCATCAATAAAGTGGTAAACGCGCAGGGGAATGGCAACGAGCTAGCGACCGCCATGACAGCACAACTCAAGAAGAGTGGTTGGCTTTCACTGGGAGCGTGGTATCAGACATTCGCAACAGCTAACCAAAAAGTCAGTGATGCAGTGGCACTCAAACCCGTGGTCAGCGGTCAGACATCGCTTGGCGATATTGGTGTGAGTGATACGCTGAATAATGTGATGACAGCCTATCATGCACAACTTCAAAACTCCCCCTACACACCGCCTTTAGGTACCCAAACAGCAAAGAATACCCAAGAGGCCAAAGACGCATCAGATGCAAGTGCGGTCTTTGTAGGTATATTGGGGTCACCTATGCAGAGATTCACCAATGCAATTGCTACTTATGACCTAGGTAGCGATCAGGTCAATAGCAACCAGATGAGTCCTTTATTAAAAATGAAGGCAATAGGAGATCTGACATTAGGTGGCGCAGAAATTAGTTTTGGTCTTTTCACTACAGCTAAAGTGTTATCTCGAGCAACAACAAATGGCATTTGGGGTAGTGTATTATCGTTTCTATCAGGAAATACTTTAGAAGCAATTGCAGCAGTGCTCGACAGCATATCTCCATTTGTATATTTCATTTTGCTTATGCTTCTAGGTGTTGGATTTAGCCTTTCTATATATCTACCTATGATTCCATTTATATTCTGGTTATCCGCTGCAGCTAATTGGATTGTAAGTGTATTAGTTGGTGCGACAGGAGGTTCATTATGGGCTGCAACACACATAGGTACAGAGGAAGAAAAAGGGAGTAGATCAGCATACGGTTATATATTTCTAATAGATGCTCAGATACGCCCCATGTTAATGGTTTTAGGCTTTGCCTTTGCAAGCTTAGTTATCGTTGCTATTGGTACATTATTAAATATGTTATTTGGCCCTGTCATTGCAAACGTACAAGCAAATTCAATAACGGGAATTGTTTCTATGGTTGGCCTATTAATGGTTTACGCAAGAGTTTGTACTACTACAGTGACTCGTGTATTCGCATTACAAGTCACAATGCCAGATTATGTAATATCATGGTTAGGTGGCCGAGAAGCAGCGAGTATTTTAGGCGGAATGGCAGAGTCAACTAAAAGCATGTTTGCTGGTTTTTCTCATGGACTACAACGAACTCCAGGTGTAAAATCAAATAGTAACCAAAAACCAGGTGGTGGAGAGGATGGAATAAAATGAAATTTATATTTATATCACTTATAAGAGTTGTTTTTTGGGTAGCAGCTATATGGTCAATTGGGTTTTCACTTTTATTATTTATTAGTCCTGGACATGAGCTATGGCAGTGTTTCTTTTTAGCCTTTGGCATAGTAACAATATTCTTACTTAGAAAAACCATTGCCATTAGGAAAAAGAACAACAATGCACTGATTAGCAAATTCCAAGGTTCAGATTTCAACCCTCAAAACGAGCTCATATTAAATAGACCATATTTTGGTGAGTATTTAGGTATCGACACCACCAATGGTAATATTTTAATGATATCCAAACTTCAGAATATTGCTAAGGGTAGTAATTGTAAAAATCTTCTGGGATACGATTGTAGAGGTAAAGAACTCACATTAAAGTTCAATGACCTTTCATTTCCTTTCTTCAAAGCTTGCTTTAGTAGCGAAAAAGAAAGTATGGAGTTTTGTCATCGACTCGATGTCCTTTTATCAGCACAGTACCACCCGACAAAAGAATCTAATATAGATTTTGATAGCTTTGTAAAAGATAGGTTTCAAACAGCCTAAATAACTCACACCATCCCACCACTCCACTAAGGGCACCTTTTCAGGTGCTCTTTTTTCTGTCTGGTGCAAACAACCAGAAGGTTCTGTTTCTTTGAAAAGTCAGAGATTGGTTTTCTTCAGGCGTAAAAAAACCGACTGGTGAGGTCGGCTTTTTACTGTTCCAGCACTGAGTTGGTAGCTCTGGCCGGAGGAAATCACTCTACATCTAACTCTTTTATTGTACACCAAAATCCAGACGTAAAAAAACCGACTGGTGAGGTCGGCTTTTTACTGTTCCAGCACTGAGTTGGTGACTCTGACCGGAGGAAATCACTCTACAACTGACGTTGTTATTGTACGCCAAAATCCAGACGTAAAAAAACCGACTGGTGAGGTCGGCTTTTTAACTGTTCCGATACTGAGTTGGTGACTCTGACCGGAGGAAATCCCTCTTCATCTAACGCTGATAATTATATCCCCTAGAGCGCATTTTGCAAACAGCATTCTTTTGTAGTGGATGTATACCTGCGAGTAAGTATAATCAGCACGTTAGCGCTGTTCTGTGATTCTCCTGCCATTTATTCCAGCTTGCTGGATATGAACGATTTTAAAGTCCTGACTAAACAAACAGGTGGTGCTGTGTTTAGTGCTCTGGCAGGAGGAAATCCCTTTTCATCTAACAATGAGAGATCCGTTGTGACAGGCAATGTAAGAGTAAACAACGGTGATTTCTTCCAGTTTATCTGGAGAAACGGATGGTTAACCTGTTAATCATCGTTCTGAGAGCAGTAGCAGCGCTTGCAAATGCGCTGATTGCCATTCTCGAACTGATCCGCCAATTCATCGACTGATGACGGCTGAAACGTAGTTAAGGGTGGGGAGTTTACCGCTTCCCGCCCTTTAATAAATATTCCCTTCGTCAATATCCAGCTCGTCTTTCCGAACTCACCACATCCCGACTTCACAACCTGAAACCTTAATTGGAGACTTTGTCATGTCTGCCGCTCACCCGACTCCATCCTCAAATAATGATCAGGGGACCATGACGCTAATGGCGCTGGCGCTGATACTGATTGCCATCGTCATTTTTCATTCGATTTTCTACTATGCCTGCTGTGCCTTGCTTTATTACCTGTGGGCTCTGGCAGACTTTGCATCGATACATACCTACGTTGCCGATAAAATGAATCTTCTCGCGTGGGCAAGTAAACGGGTGGAAGAACTGAGTCTTGGCCAGTTTCTTGAGGTCATGAACCAGACTGCAGGAATTTTATATGTCTTTATGCTTCCCATCACGGTGTACGGCCTCATCACGACTCGAAACCATCCACTGAGTCTGACTCGCCGCAAAATTGATATCTATACGCTGCCAAAAATCATGTCCAAATTCTCCCCCGCCATTATTCCCGCATTGCAGTATGGCGACCCTAAAACGCAGCTGCTCAATGTCGATCCGCCTGAGCATCGAAGCGCCCAGCGCCCCGATGAATTTGCCATCGAGCATAAACTGGTGATCGGACAACGTCTCGACCATGAGCGCGCTAAGCGGGCTTTTGATGCTCAACTCGGGACGCCGTTGCACAACGCATCAAGCTTTAGCGCGCATGAGCGTGCATTAGTGGCCATCATCGGCTTACAGGTATTTTGTGATGACAGACCTGCCGCTCTCGAGCTGCGAGACGCTTTGAATCGCTCATGCGGCAAACGCCAGAAAGAGCAAGGAAAGAAGCGGGGTTATCCAAAGTTAAGCATTGCAGAAAAGGCTTTTCAGCTGGTTATGGCCACGCCTCAAGCTAAAGCGTGGATTAAACACCACAGCACAACGCGAACGGCCCTCTCTGCCCTACATGCTCAGGATTTGCGTTTACCTGCAGGTCAGTTTCGCTGGCTTAAGGGGCTAGACAGAACATTATGGTATGTCCTGTCGTCATCGGATCGCAGCAAAGTCTTTGTTGAAGGTGCTGGCGCAGTCGCTGCCGCACAGTGGGAAGCGCTCGTATCGAAACTATCGAAAAAGATGCGAGTGGTTATTCCACCGCCTGACAACCTCACCGTTTACGCTGTACAGGGTTTAGAAAGCGATTTACGCAGCATTGGTATGGTTATTGATGACCACGAACCTGACACCAGTAGCGAAGCCCAAGAAGACAGCACAACATTTGATGATCTGGTTTTCCTGCATAATGTTTCAAACCAATCAAATACTACTCAGCCAAAAGCCTCACTTCCAGACCAGCCTCATGAACGAGTACCCCCAGAGCCTTCTCAAAACTCAGCAGTAAAAAAACGCATCCCTCCACTATTTGTCCCTAAAAATGAAGACAGCTATTGAAGGTTGCCGTTCTATTTTTGGCCTGATTTATATTTTCTTTTCGCATCCAGAATTTATCCCCAAAAACGATTTTTATTATCTCTTTTAAAAGGATTACACAATGCAATCTAAATGCTCCGTCCTCTATAAGAACGGGATGTTAGCGGCTTACGCCGAAAATTCATCTGCGCCGTTATTTCTCATCATGCCTGGTCCATCAAGTCGCTTTTTCATCCAAGGAAACGTGCTGATGCATGACAGCAAAACACAAACACCACAGGAGATTTATCGTGCATCAACGCACGAAAATGCGGCTTTGTTGCTGCAGGCAATCCACGAAGAACGACAGCGCCGGATGGGAAAAATATCCATCGCCTTACTAAGATTTTTGGGTGTACCAATCATTCTCATCTGCCTTTACATGGCTTTCTCTGCGTTCATAAGATATCCAAAACCACAAACTCCACCGTCACCACCGACTGAGGTCAGTAGAAACACCACTATTCCCGAAGCACCACAAATAGAGCTTCCCGTCGCGGTTCCTCCTCCCGCAGCGGCACCTTTAGCGCCGGCAATCAAAGAAAGCAGCAATAACGCGTTGGCCATTCGCGCGGCGAGTCTTAAAAAGGCAGCGGATAGTGGCCGTTACACCATTAATTTATCAAGCGGTCGTACACGGACGATATACGTCTTCTCCGATCCTCTTTGTCCTCACTGCCAAGAAATCGAACCTACGCTCGAGGCACTCACCCGTGACTACAACGTAGTCATCTTCCCTGTAACACTTGTTGGCAAGCAGGACACGGTCGCAGCTGTTTCCCCTATTTTGTGTGTCGCACCCGATAAACGCACGTCGCTGTGGCAATCACTCTTCAGAGCAGACGGTAACGTATCTCTCTCACCGACTGCCAGCAAAGAAACCGCGCCCGACAGCTGCACTGATGGTCAGCACGCCATCAGCATTAATGACCGCGCTTTTGACTATTACCAGCTTCCTGGTACGCCGCAGTTAATCGCTGATGATGGCCGGGATATTCCTTTTAGCGCCCTTACCAGCGATGACGCGCTGGCCAACTTCATGAATGCACCGATACAGGGGGCCGATAATGCCATCCGATAATACTCAGCCCGTTGATAAGGTCAGAGTTAGGCAAACAACACAGTCAACATGGATAGATGATTATTTACTTGCGCCGGTTACTGTTCAGGCTGGACTTGTCGTTATCTTGATCCTCACTTTTTTACGTACCTGGGTGCTCATTCCGGGAGTATTTGCAACCGCCATATGGCTGCTGACATTCTTCGGTCAGCTGTTCAGGATGCCGTTGCGAATGCCCAAGGATATCGGTGGCCTCGATATGACAACCGAGCGGGAAAACGCATATGAATTTAAAGGCCCGATGGGCCTTTTTCGATTTACGCGCCGACGACTGTCGTGGGATAAGTCAGCCGGTATTATGTGTCTGGGCCATGCCAGACGACGCTTTCTCGGCCGAGAGCTATGGCTAACGAGAGACGACTGCCTTCGCCATATGCAACTGCTGGCCACCACGGGATCGGGGAAGACAGAAGCCCTACTGTCCATTCAGCTCAACAGCATTTGCATGGGGCGGGGAATGACGTTCTCCGATGGTAAAGCGGAAACCAATCTTGCCTACGCGATCTGGTCACTGATGCGACGCTATGGGCAGGAAGATAACTACTACGTACTTAACTTCCTCAATGGTGGCCGTGATCGCTTCGATGAACTACTCGGTAATGACAGAACGCGTCCACAATCAAACTCGATAAATTTCTTTGGCGATGCTACTGCCACATTCATTATTCAGCTGATGGAGTCACTGCTCCCCCAAGTCGGGGCCAGTGAAGCCGGCTGGCAGGATAAAGCGAAACCGATGCTTTATGGGCTGGTCTATGCGTTGTATTACAAGTGCAAAAAGGAAAGTCTTCGCCTGTCTCAATCAATGATACAAAAACACCTGCCATTGAAAAAAATGGCTGAACTCTACATCGAAGGTAAGCAAAATGGTTGGCACGACGAAGCCTTGAACGCGCTGGAGTCCTACCTCAACAATCTGGCCGGTTTCCGCATGGAGCTAGTGAGCAAACCTTCTGAGTGGGATCAAGGCGTTTATGACCAGCATGGCTTTCTTATTCAGCAATTCTCTCGCATGTTAGCCATGTTTAACGATGTCTACGGCCACATATTTGCAACTGATGCTGGCGACATCGATATCCGCGATGTTTTGCATAACGATCGCACGTTGGTCGTGCTTATCCCCGCCCTCGAATTATCCAAGAGTGAATCCGCAAACTTGGGGAAATTATATATTTCCGCTAAACGCATGGTGATTGCACGTGACCTCGGTTATCAGTTGGAGGGGAAACGTAAAGACGTTCTCATCGCCAAAAAGTTCGTTAACCCGTTCCCCTATCCAGATATACATGATGAGCTAGGGAGTTACTTTGCACCCGGAATGGATGACCTCGCCGCCCAGATGCGTAGTCTTGGCATGATGCTCGTCATTTCCGCGCAGGATATCCAGCGATTTATCGCGCAATTTAAAGGGGAATATCAGACCGTCAACGCCAACATGCTTGTGAAGTGGTTTATGGCGCTGCAGGATGAAAAGGACACCTTTGAACTGGCGAAAGCCACGGCAGGGAAAGACTACTACGCCGAGCTGGGTGAGATGAAACGAACACCTGGCACCGTCAGCAGCAGCTATGAGGAGGCCAACACAACCTATATCCGTGAGAAAAATAGGATATCGCTCGATGAGCTAAAAGATCTGAATCCCGGCGAAGGCTTTATCTCGTTTAAAAGTGCATTGGTACCCAGCAGCGCCATCTATATCCCTGATGATGAGAAGTTATCGTCCAAGCTTGAGCTCAGGATCAATCGTTTCATCGATATAGGAAGCCCGACCGAAGCCGACTTAATCGCGCAAAATCCGCACCTGAGCCGTCTACTGCCGCCTTCTGAAATGGAAGTCAGCATGGTATTACAAAGAACGGATGAAATCGTCGCCGGCAGTGAAACACACACCATACCGCCGCTCATGGACCCGATTCTGGCGAGACTGATGAAAGTAGCGATGGATCTCGATAACCGTTGTGACATTAGTTATAGCCCCACGCAGCGGGGAATACTCCTCTTTGAAGCTGCCCGCGATGTCCTCAATAAACGCGGGAAAAAATGGTTTACGGTGAAAACACAGCCTAATCCCCTCAAAGTCTCGGATGCAATGGCCCGCCGTTTGGCTAAGGAAGGTGCGAACAAGTTCCTGATATGAGATCATCATATTCATCCGGAGCGCATCCCAGAGGGACATCATGAGCCATCAACTCACCTTCGCCGATAGTGAATTCAGCACTAAGCGCCGTCAGACCCGAAAAGAGATTTTCCTCTCCCGCATGGAGCAGATTCTGCCATGGCAGAATATGACCGCTGTCATCGAGCCGTTTTATCCCAAGGCGGGCAATGGCCGACGGCCCTATCCGCTGGAGACCATGCTGCGT
>NZ_LXET01000063.1 GCF_001655005.1 Hafnia paralvei ATCC 29927 | reverse complement strand
CGCCAATCGAACGTAAGTTCTCATTGGCGTGGGCTGCGTATATTACGCTTTTAGCCCGCAGAGTCAAGCATTTATTTTTCAACAAACTGCATAACTCTATAAATCATCTACTGGCTAAGCGATGCTTGCATCGTTGTTCTCAGTCAGTGGTGGCGCATTATAGGGACTTCTGAGCCGGTGACAAGTGTTTATTTCATAAAACTTTTTTAACGTATAATATTTCGGCATTAAGCTTAAAAAACGTAATATATGAGACTCTTTTAACCGAATAAAGCAATTGCTCTTCTCTTTTGTAGGATAAAATAAGAAGGAAACATTGGTAATTATGCCAAATAGGATCTGAAGACATGCAACTCAACGCACAACAACAAGCCGCACAGCGTAATCTTTCCTATTTATTAGCGGAAAAGATTGGGCAGCGCATTCTCTCCGGAGAATATCAAGCAGGGAGTATCCTGCCTGGAGAACTTGAGCTTGGTGACATTTATGGTGTCAGCCGAACCGCCGTTCGTGAGGCTGTAAAAATGTTGGCAGCTAAAGGTATGGTATTACCACGCCCACGTATTGGTACTCGAGTCATGCCAAGCAGCAACTGGAACTTTCTGGATCAGGAACTGTTAACTTGGTGGTTAACTCGCGAAAACTTTGAACATGTAAAAGAACATTTTTTGGTTCTACGTACAGCTCTAGAGCCTCAGGCATGTTTATTAGCGGCACTTCATGCTTCTGATGAACAAAAAGCAGAACTCAGTGCATTAATGGAAGAAATGCGGGAATTAAACACGCGATTTGACCGTGAGCGTTGGATCAAGGTTGACGTTCAATTCCACCAGCTTATCTATAAAGCTAGCGCAAATCCGTTCCTAACCTCTTTCGCGAACCTATTTAGTTCTGTTTACCAGAGCTACTTCCGGGCTATTACCGGCGATGAAGTCATTAAGCTAAGTCTTCATCAAGATATTGTTGACGCTATTTTGACGGGAAACAGTATGACTGCATTTATATCCTGTCAGGCTTTGTTGGGACAAAAAGACGAATAAACGGTACATATATGACGAAAACTGCCCGTAGTATGGCTGGCTTGCCTTGGATCGCAGCCATGGCTTTTTTCATGCAAGCTTTGGACGCAACCATTTTAAATACGGCTATTCCGTCCATTGCGCGTAGTTTGGATCGCTCCCCACTCGCCATGCAATCAGCCATCATTAGCTATACGTTAACGGTCGCGATGCTCATTCCTGTCAGTGGATGGGTTGCTGATAAATTCGGTACGCGTAAAGTATTTATTTTCGCCGTATCTTTGTTTTCTCTTGGGTCGTTATCCTGTGCTCTTTCTGGCTCATTGGCGATGCTAGTATGTTCACGCGTGCTGCAGGGAATTGGCGGCGCGATGATGATGCCAGTGGCACGTCTAGCATTGCTACGAGCCTACCCTCGTAGCGAACTATTACCGGTATTGAACTTCGTCACCATGCCAGGTTTGATTGGTCCAGTCGTTGGGCCAATGCTGGGTGGTTGGTTAGTCACCGTTGCAACCTGGCACTGGATATTTCTAATCAATATTCCGATTGGTGTTGCCGGTATTTTCTACGCTCGCCGTTACATGCCAGATTTCACGACACCGACCAGACGTTTCGACTATGTGGGCTTTTTGGTTTTTGGTTTAAGTTTAGTTTGCCTTTCTACCGGCATGGAGCTGTTTGGCGAGAATGTTCTGCCAATGGTATATGCATGGCTGATATTGTTTGCTGGGGTAGCTCTTCTATTTATCTATGTTCTTCATGCTCGCGTTCACCCGCAGCCACTCATTGACTTACCACTCTTTAAAACACGTACTTTCTCTATCGGCATCATTGGCAACGTAGCATCACGCCTTGGCACTGGCTGTATCCCTTTCCTGATGCCTTTAATGCTGCAAGTCGGTTTCGGTTATTCAGCCATCATTGCGGGTTGTATGATGGCACCAACAGCCATTGGCTCGATAATCGCAAAATCGACCGTGACCGGCGTTTTGCGTCGATTTGGTTATCGCAAGACGCTGGTGTGTGTGACGATGATTATCGGCGTAATGATTGCCCAGTTCTCTCTGCAAACACCTGATATGCCGCTATGGATGTTGGTTTTGCCGCTATTTTTACTGGGCATGGTGATGTCGACTCAATTTACGTCGATGAATACCATTTCATTAGGTGATTTAACCGATAAAAATGCCAGCGCAGGGAATAGTGTTTTAGCAGTGACTCAGCAGCTATCAATTAGTTTTGGGGTCGCTGTCAGTGCAGCGGTATTGCGATTCTACGATTCACTGTCGTTTGGCTCATTAGTCGATCACTTCCACTACACCTTTATTACTATGGGTATAGTGACTATTCTGTCAGCGCTGATCTTCTTAATGCTGCGCCCTACCGATGGCGATGCCTTAATTAAAGGGCGTAAAGCGCAGCTACGTAGAAAAAGTCGAGAGACTAAATCTGCCCAACAGAATCCCTAACCATGAGCTCTGGCGTTAAAACCAGAGTTTGTGGTTCTAGGCTAAGATTCATGAGCCGATGTAAGAGTGTGTCTACAGCTAACTCCCCCAGCTCATCTTTGGGCTGGTGAATGGTGGTTAACGGTGGCGAAAGATACTGAGACATCTCAATATCGTCGTAGCCTATAACAGCGACATCCTCGCCAACTTTTAATCCTGCACGATATAAAGCCTGATAGACACCAACCGCCATCGCATCATTGCCTGTGAATACCGCATGGGGTGGTTCAGGCAGTGCGAGTAACTGATTCATCGCATTAACGCCACCTGAAAACTCAAAGTCACTAAAAATGACATACTCATCAGGAATGGTAATCCCCGCCATCTGCATTTCATGACGGAAACCTTCCAAGCGCTCCCATGCTGGAGTTTTATCTTTTGGCCCAGCGATACAGGCAATTTTGGTATAGCCACGCTCTAACAGATGCCGAGTAGCAATTTGGCCACCGAAAAATGAATTATCTTGGATTACATCATTTGGACCATCGAATACGGCCCAGTCCATCATCACTGTAGGTAATGATGGATAGCGACTCAGCATTTCACGCGCCGGCCGATAGCTCTCCGTGCACATCATCAATAAGCCATCAACGCGCTTTTGCAGCAGCGTCTCTAGACTCTGATTCATACGAGACACATCCCCTTCGGTATTACATAGAATAAGGCTATAGCCACGCTCATAGCAGCTGCGCTCAACGCCACGAACCACTTCAGCAAAAAAAGGGTTGTTACTGGTCGTGACGAGCATACCGATAGTTCGAGTTTGATTGAGCTTTAGACTCCTCGCCAATGCGGAAGGCGCATAGTTAAGCTCTTTGACCGCAGATAGCACTTTGTCGCGCACAGAGTCGCTCACAAAGCGGTTGTTATTGATGACATGGGAAACGGTGGACGTTGATACGCCCGCTAAGCGGGCGACGTCTTTCATGGTGGTCACGCAGAGCTACTCCTAATACCGCGACTCTTAATGTGACTGGAGAAAAGAATCGATCTCTTTGCGCCAAGGAACGGATGGCTGTGCGCCTTCACGCGTAACAGCGATCGCTGCGGCCGCATGTGCAAAACGTACTGCAGCATTAATTTCCACGCCTTCCAACAAGGCGGTCACTAAGGCACCGTTGAACGTATCGCCTGCAGCGATAGTATCGACGGCTTTCACTTTAAATCCGGGAATGGTTTTTCCCTGCTGATTTTGGCTGAGCCATACGCCACGGCTTCCCAAGGTTATCAATACGGTTTTAATTCCTTTTTGATGCAGGATATCTGCCGCACGCTGAGCACCGAGATCATCTTTTACAGCAATACCCGTCAGCTTTTCAGCTTCAGTTTCATTTGGCGTGATGACATCAATATTAGAGAGCAGTTCATCGGGCAGTTCGCGAGCCGGTGCCGGATTTAAAATCACCTGCGTATTGTGCTCGCGAGCTAATTTAGCAGCGGCAATAACGGTTTCTAACGGTGATTCGAGCTGCATCAACAGCGCATCGGCATTTTCTATCAGTTTCTGATGACGAGATAAATAAACAGGTGTTACCGCAGCATTAGCGCCAGCGCTGATACCAATGACATTTTCGCCGTCTTGATTAACAAAAATTAGAGCAACACCGGTGGTTTGTCCCTCAATAGCACCTATTGCTTGAGTATCAATGTTATCACTAGAAAGTTGCTGACAAATGCGTTCACCAATATCGTCCTGTCCAACGCATGCAATAAAGGAAATATCGGCACCGCTACGGCCAGCAGCGACTGCTTGATTAGCGCCTTTACCACCAAACGCCACTTTATATTGCTGACCTAGAACCGTTTCACCTGGGCGAGGGAAGTGTTCAATATTTAAGATATGATCAGCATTAATACTGCCCAACACCACCAATTTGCCTTTTTGCATCTTACCTAATCCCTTAAATGGACACCGCCGCAGAACTGTCTGCGGCGGCGTTTTTATTACTCGGTAACCAGTTTTAGCTCAACAGGGATATTGGCCGGCACTTTCTCACCTTTCAATACTTTATCCGCTGTTTCTACGCCAATTACGCCAATTTGCTCAGGCTGTTGAGCAACGGTTGCACCCAATTTGCCACGCTGAACCGCTTTTACACCATCAGCGGTACCGTCAAAGCCAACGACCAATACATCGCTTTTGCCAGCGGTTTGCAACGCACGTAAAGCACCCAACGCCATTTCATCATTCTGTGCAAATACGGCTTGTACCTGAGGATGCGCAGTCAACAGGTTCTGCATCACGTTCAGACCCTTGGTACGGTCGAAATCTGCAGGCTGACTAGCCAACATATTAAACTTGTGTTCTTCCTGCGCTTTTTTGAAACCGTCGCCGCGCTCACGAGCTGCTGATGTTCCGGCGATACCTTCGAGCTGAATGACTTTGGCATTGTCACCCAACTTCTTCGCGATAAATTCTCCAGCTGCTTTACCACCTGCAACGTTATCAGAAGCGATATGACTCACAACTTCACCTTTGTTCGCTGCACGGTCTAAGGTGATTACCGGAATTTTTGCCTGATTAGCCATCAGAATAGCATTACCGACGGCATCAGAATCAGTTGGGTTAATCAGCATCAATTTGGTACCACGTACCGTTAGATCCTGTACGTTAGCCAACTCTTTTGCTGGGTTGTTCTGAGAATCCAGAATGACCAGTTTATAGCCTAATTTATCCGCTTCTTTCTGTGCACCATCTTTCATGGAGACAAAGAACGGGTTGTTCAGCGTTGATACCACCAGCGCAATGGTATCTTGCGCCATTGCGTTGGCGCTCAGGGTTGCACTTAAAGCGGCCGCGGAGATTAAAGTTGCCAGTTTTTTCATATTCATTATCGTCGTTTCCTGTAGGGAAGATTATTTGTTGCTTTTGTTGTCTACCAGAACCGCCAGCAAAATAACCACTGCTTTAACGATCATTTGGTAGTAAGACGAAACACCCAGTAAGTTCAGCCCATTATTGAGGAAGCCTAAAATCAATGCACCGATCAAAGTCCCCATAATACGGCCTTTACCTCCCGCCAAACTGGTTCCTCCCAGTACAACGGCGGCGATAGCATCCAACTCATAGCCTGTACCCGCCGTTGGCTGCGCTGAGGAAAGACGAGCGACCTCAATCACACCCGCCAAGGCAGAGAGTAAACCACACAGCGAATAAACAATAATTTTGACGCGGTCAACGCTGATACCAGACAAGCGAGTCGCTGACTCATTACCGCCTAGTGCATAGATATAACGACCAAGACGAGTGTGGTGCAGCATGTACCATGCTAACGCAAACACAATAACCATCAGCCAGATAGGTGTAGGTATGCCAAGAGGACGGCCAATACCAAACCAACCGAAGAGATCCGCTGCATCAGAGAAGCCGGTATTGATCGGGCTACCATTGGTGTACACCATCGTGACACCGCGTAATAGCAGCATCATGACCAACGTCGCGATAAATGCCTGAACTTTGCCTTTTGCAACAATCACACCCGTACAGCCACCAATGGCGGCGCCCAAAGCGAGAGCTGCAAATACAGCAATAAATGCATTAACTTCTAATCCAACAATGGAGGCTGCGACAGCGCCAGTTACGGCCAGTAATGATCCAACGGATAAATCAATGCCCGAAGTTAGAATCACCAGCGTCATCCCCACCGCCATAATGGCGTTGACCGACGTCTGCTGCAAAATGTTGAATAGGTTATTGAGCGTAAAGAAGTTAGGGCTCATTGAGGACACTACCGCAATCAGCACCAGCAGGGCGATCAGCGATTTTTGTTCCAGCAACAACGTTTTTAACTGATCTTTACTAAACCCACCTTGTTTCTGGGTTGTCTCGGTGTTCATCTGCGATTACTCCTGCTTCACGCCGTATTGCTTGCCAACGGCGGCTGCCATCAGCACTTCTTGGGTTGCCTGTTCAATAGGGAATTCCCCACTCAGATGACCATCATGCATAACCAAAATACGGTCACTCATGCCAAGCACCTCGGGCATTTCTGAAGACACCAAAATGATGCTCAGACCTTCTTGTTTGAACTGGTTAATAAGTTGGTAAATCTCTTTTTTGGCGCCAACGTCTACACCGCGAGTGGGTTCATCAAGGATCAGAACTTTTGGACGCGTCATGAGGCCACGCGCAATGGCCACTTTTTGCTGATTACCACCAGAAAGTAGTCCAATAGGCTGATCCATTGATGGCGTTTTCACGTTGAATAAGCGCATAAAATCGCTAACGGCCTCTTGCTCTTCGGTGTGTTTGAGTGAGCCATTGGCACGGCTGAAGTAGCGCAATGCGGTAAGCGACATATTTTCTTTAACGGACATCCCCAGAACCAAACCGTCACGCTTACGGTCTTCAGAGATGTAAACAATACCGTTCGCTAAACCATCCTGGGGTGAATGAGTCACGACCTCTCGGCCGTCGAGCATGACAAATCCCTGCTTACGCGGTAACGCGCCATACAGAATCTTCATCAGTTCAGTACGCCCAGCCCCCATCAAGCCAGATACGCCTAAAATCTCTCCGCGATAGAGATCAAAGCTAACGTTTTCAACCCCAGGGCCATACAAGCCTTTCACCTGCAGACGGAGCTCACCACGCGGCTGGTTTAAGCGTGGGTATTGCTCTTCCAGCTTACGACCAACCATCATTTCAATGAGAGAGTCTTCCTGTAACTCACTGACAGGGCGCTCAGCGATAAACTGCCCGTCACGGAAAATAGTGACGTCATCGCAGATCTCAAAGATCTCTTTTAAACGGTGTGAAATGTAAACTATGCCGCGCCCTTCAGCCTTCAGCTCATTAATCACCTTGAACAGTGACTCAGTTTCAGTATCCGTTAAAGCATCTGTTGGCTCATCCATGATGATGACTTTGGATTCAAAGCTCAGCACCTTGGCGATCTCCACCATTTGCTGATCGCCGATGGATAAATCGCCCACCAGCCGATGGCTGCTGTAGCGAATATTTAAACGAGCCAGAAGTTTATCCGCTTCGGCATACATCTTTTTCCAGTCAATACAGCCCAAACGGTTAACAAATTCACGCCCCAAGAAAATGTTCTCGGCAATCGTGAGTTGTGGAATGAGGTTTAATTCTTGGTGAATAATACCGATACCCGCTTCCTGAGAAGACTTAGGGCCATTAAAAACGACCTCTTTACCCAAAAAGTGCTGAGTCCCGGCATCTTTTTGATAGATACCGGTTAACACTTTCATCATCGTGGACTTACCCGCACCATTTTCACCGACTAACGCCATTACGCGTCCCGGATAAACATTTAGCGCGGCACCAGACAGGGCTTTAACCCCAGGAAAGCTTTTATCAATGCCTTTTAAGGCTAATAAAGGTTGCATAGCGGCCTCAGAAGGTTACGCCAGAATAAAGCAGAACATTGGCATAGGGAGAACACTCTCCGCTACGAATGACGGCCTTACTGGCAGAGCTCAGCGCTTTAAATTGCTCATGGCTGACATACTCCACCGTGATGGTATTTCCCTGGTGTTGTTCGAGTTGTTTCAAGTGATCAAGTAACTGTTCATGAATCACGGAGTTATTACTAGGCATCTCTTGCGCAATAACCGCTTTCTCAACCTGCATTTCCTGCGTAATCACACCAACAACCTGCAAAAAACCGGGAACCCCATGAGTCAGCGCTAAATCAATACGCTGAGTCGAATCAGGAATTGGAAGCCCCGCATCACCCACAACAATGGCGTCGGTATGACCTAAACGAGAAATGAGATAGGAAATCTCAGAGTTGAGTAAAGTGCCTTTTTTCATTTATTTGCTCCATCAGCGAAACGTTTCGCTTGAGAGGGAGTTTAGGAGCTAATAAAACACAGACAATAAATAATATGAAGAAATGTGATCTCTATCGAAACGTTTCGCTAGCAGAAGCGTTTCAGCTTATATGCGCCGTTAAGCTGAAACTACTTATTATTTTCTGCGTTTAAGTATTGGTAGAGAAAGCCAACGACGGAAAGGAGTCTCACAAGGTTTGGGGGCGCTGGATGCACATCCCAAACCTTGCGGAAAAACTACCTAGGTATATGCAATGCCTAAATTTCCACCTGCGTACCAAGCTCGATCACCCTGTTTGGCGGGATCTCGAATTGATCGGCAGCCTGCAGTGCATTTCGACTTAAGGCCATAAACAGTTTGCCACGTGCTTTTAAATACCACGGACGATTGCCCAAGATCAGAGATTCGTGAGACATGAAGAACGAGGTTTCCATCATCCGACACGGCAATCCTTCCAAACCACAGCGATGGAAGATTTCTTCTACGTTTGGCGTTTCTTTAAAACCGTAGCTCGCTACGACTCGCCAGAAAGTAGGCGACAGTTGCTCAATGGTCACACGCCGAACATTGTGTACATAAGGAGCATCTTCCGTGCGAAGCGTAAGCAAGATCACCCGTTCATGTAGCACTTTGTTATGTTTGAGATTATGTAACAGCGCAAAAGGAATGACGTTCATCGCTCGCGACATATAGACCGCGGTTCCTTGCACACGAACCGGAGGGGATTTCTCTAATGAGGCAATCATTGCTTCCAAAGAGTTACCATGTTCATGTAAACGACGCAGCAGGCGGAAACGCTCGCTTTTCCATGTGGTCATAATGATGAACATCACAAGCCCCAATGCAAGCGGCAACCAACCACCAGAGAAGAATTTCAGCGCGTTGGCTGTAAAGAGTGGAATATCCATACATAACAGACCCGCGAGCAGAATCATGACCACAAAGCGGTTCCAGTGCCAGTTTTTCACTGCAACGGTACAGCAGAGAATACTGGTTAATACCATGGTTCCTGTCACAGCAATACCGTAAGCCGCAGCCAGATTACTGGAATGTTCGAAGCTCGCGATAACAATAACCACCGAGATATACAGCGCCCAATTGATTGCTGGTATGTATATTTGTCCCGCTTCCATATCAGAGGTATGGATAATGCGCATCGGGGGTAGATAGCCGAGACGAACAGCCTGCCGCGTTAATGAGAAGACGCCAGAAATAACCGCCTGTGAAGCGATAACCGTCGCAAAAGTCGCCAGAATAAGAAGTGGAATCAATGCCCAATCTGGTGCAAGCAAGAAGAACGGGTTTTTAATCGCCTCTGGGTTTTTCAGTAGCAGCGCCCCTTGACCAAAGTAGTTCAGGATAAGAGACGGAATGACAAAGAAAAACCACGCTAAACGAATTGGCTTCTTCCCAAAATGTCCCATATCGGCATACAGAGCTTCAACACCAGTGATAGAAAGCACCACTGCGCCCAATGCGAAGAATGCCATTGAACGATGTTCAACGAAGAATCCAATAGCCCATTTAGGGTTTAGCGCAGTGAGCACTTGCGGGTTATCGATAATACTGCGAGCGCCGAGGATGGCCAACGTGAGAAACCATAGCACCATGACCGGCGCAAAGAGTTTACCGATACTCCCCGTTCCATGTTTTTGAATGAAAAACAGAATGGTCAGAACCAGAATGGAGAGCGGAACAATATAGGGATCAAGAGACGGTGCTGCTATCTCAAGGCCTTCTATTGCTGACATCACCGAAATTGCTGGCGTAATCACCACTTCCCCATAGAAGAAGCTGCCACCAATTAACCCCAAGATCACTAATATTGCCGTCACTTTAGGTGCAGTATTCCGCCCCGCTAATGACATTAGGGTTAATATCCCCCCTTCGCCGGCATTATCTGCGCGCATAACGAAAGTTAAGTATTTAAGGGATACAATCAGGATCTGCATCCAGAAAATCAGTGAAAGAAAACCAAATACTATTTCTGGCTCAACACTAAAACCGTAGTGGCCAGAAAAACACTCGCGTAAGGTATATAACGGACTCGTACCTATATCGCCATACACTACACCGATTGCGGCCAGTGTGACTGTCGTTAATGAACGTTTATGCTCTGAACTCATAACTTGTTTCTTTTGCTGTAACATCTATAAGCGATGCGTGTACTGACAGACCGAGCGCTTATAAGAAACGCACAGTATGCATAAATCAGCACAATTTCCTACTATTTAGGATAAAGGAAATATGACTGAGCCTAGGGTAACCGGCCTATAACAAGCTTAGAAAGGTTTAAAAAAATCAACAAGCTAAGCAGTAAAATAAAGCTGGTCAACGCGCCAAGAAGTCGATAAAACAAAACAATCCTTGTTATGAATGGGACCATTATGACGCAATCTAGCCAATTGGCCGAACGTATTTCACGGCTCAGCCATGCTTTGGAAAACGGACTTTACGAACGACAAGAGGCCATCCGCCTATGTCTACTCGCTGCTCTATGCGGTGAAAGCGTGTTTTTACTGGGTCCGCCGGGAATTGCAAAAAGCCTGATCGCCCGTCGTTTAAAATTTGCGTTTCGCCATGCTCGCGCATTTGAATATCTCATGACTCGCTTTTCAACTCCGGAAGAAGTTTTCGGCCCACTGTCTATTCAGGCTCTCAAAGATGAAGGTCGCTACTTACGTTTAACCCACGGATATTTGCCAGAAGCCGAAATCGTATTCTTGGACGAAATTTGGAAAGCAGGGCCTGCCATTTTAAATACCTTGCTTACCGCGATTAACGAGCGACGCTTTCGTAATGGGGACAGTGAAGACCCCATTCCTATGCGTTTGTTGGTTACCGCATCTAACGAACTTCCTGAAGCAGACAGTAGCCTAGAAGCATTATACGACCGTATGCTTATTCGACTCTGGCTGGATAAGGTGCAAGAAAAACAAAACTTCCGCGCGCTAATCACCAGCAGTCAGGATGAAAACGCAAATCCTGTTCCTGAAGCATTAAGTATCTCAGATGAGGAGTTTTATGCTTGGCAGCCGCAAATAGGCAAAGTCACATTACCGACTCACTGCTTCGAGCTCATTTACCAACTTCGTCAAAGAATCAATACGCTAGATGATGCGCCATATATCTCTGACCGTCGCTGGAAAAAAGCGCTTCGCCTGCTACAAGCCTGTGCGTTTTTCAGCGGCCGCTCGGAGCTGGCACCACTCGATCTTATTTTGCTCAAAGATTGCCTATGGCATGACTTTGCATCACGACAGATGCTAAATCAGCAAATTCAACAAATGCTGACCGATCAGGCTTATCAACAACAAAACCTGTTATTGCAGCTACAGCAGGCCGAGGCAAATTGGTTACAGTCGCAACGTGACCAAAGCCAACAGCAAGCAATGACTCTGCCAGTAAAGTCAGGCTTATTTAACCGTAAGCAGGTGCACTCTTTGCCAGACGATTTCCCTGTAGGCAAAGTCACGTTAATGCTATTTAAGCCATTAAAAATTCACGATATGCAAGTAACCCATATCGTGACGGATTCAGGCGACCTATCCCGCTGGTTACAAAAAGGAGGGGAGTTCCGTGCCAAACTCAACGGTATTGGATTTGCCCTGCCTGTAGACATCACGTTAGACGACAAGCACCAATTACAGGTGCGTGATGTAAGTTATCAAAGCACTATGCTTTCACTGCCGGGAAAAAGAAACGGTGACGTTCCCGCAGACGTTCAAGAAAAAATCCAGCAGATAGAAAATACGCTAGCTGAACAACGCCGATTGTTCGCTTCACACCAGCCTTGCTTATTTGTAAGTAGTGATTGGTTAGCGCAAATTGAAGCCAGTCTGGCCGGTATCGATGAAAAGTTGCGTACTTTAAAAACAACCTTAAAGGGCGCGTGAAATGCCGAGTCTTGAAGCCGTCGAAGCTTTTTTGGTCGTCAATGAAAACGAGCTAATGCAGGATTTTTTAATTGGATTGATGGCGGCTCCGCAGCTGGCTGTCTTTTTTGAAAAATTTCCGCGTCTGCGTACGATCCTTGAAGGCGATCTCCCTAGTTGGCGACGACGCTTAGAGCAAAGGATCAAAGACACTTCTGTGCCGGACGATCTAGCGCGTGAATTCACTCTTTATCAACACCAGCTCGGCTTACAAAGTTCGGACTTCTTCCAACAACTCCCGAACACTTTGGCCACCTTACGCGAGCAAGAATCGCCTTTTATCTATGAGGCGGACTCACTATGTCCCGAAGGTAGCGCTCCCCGTAGCATTAGTTTCCAAACCTTATTTTTACAACGCTGGCGCTTAAGTTTGATAGCAAGAACGCTGACATTACATCATCAGGTGTTAGACGAAGAACGCGAGCTATTACAGGCCGAATTACAGCAACGTATGCAAATCAGCGGTGCACTTGAGCCCGTGCTGGTGGATAACGAAAACGCTGCAGGTAAGCTATGGGACTTAAGCCGCGGAGAACTGCACCACGGCGACTATCAACTGATGGTGCAATATGGTGATTTTCTTGCTCAGCAACCAGAATTAAAAAAGCTGGCAGAACAGCTGGGACGTAGCCGAGCGTCTACTGCCGAAGATAAGCAGAGTACCGAGCAGGAGACCGCTCGAGTCATGGTGCGAGAACCGGCCATCATGCCGGAGGAAGTCAGCGGTATTCATCAAAGTGACGATATTTTACGTCTTTTACCCACAGAGCTTTCTATGCTTGGCATGGATGAACTGGAGTTTGAATTCTATCGCCGATTACTCGAAAAACGTCTGCTGAGCTATCGTCTACAGGGTGACGTATGGCGTGAACAGGAGTTTCAGCGTCCGATCACCTATCAGAAAACACACCAACAGCCACGCGGTCCTTTTATTGTTTGCGTGGATACCTCCGGCTCCATGGGAGGCTTCAACGAACAATGTGCAAAAGCATTTTGCTTGGCGCTACTGCGCGTAGCTCTTGCGGATAACCGACGCTGCTACATCATGCTATTTTCCAGCAGCGTCGTGCAGTATGAGCTAACCGCAGATTCAGGTATTGATCAGGCAATTCGTTTTCTCTCTCAGCGATTTAGAGGAGGGACGGATTTGGCCCAATGTTTGTCATATACCGTAGCTATGATGAAACAATCGGCATGGAAACAGGCTGACGCAGTCGTTATCTCTGACTTTATCGCCCAACGATTACCTGAAGAGATGGTGAAGCAGATCCGCCAGCTACAACAAAATAATAGCCACTGTTTTCACGCAGTGGCTATGTCTGAGCACGGCAAACCCGGCATTATGAAGATCTTTGATCACATCTGGCGTTTTAACACCGGGATCAAAGGGCGCCTTTTGCGCCGTTGGAAACGCTAGCGATTACAGCAACGCATCAACTTGTTCACGAACTTCTGGCGCCCAAACACCGCACTGAACCTGACCAATATGCTTCTGTTTCAGCATCAGCATAACCAGACGAGACTGGCCGATGCCGCCGCCAATAGTCTGCGGCATCTCGCCACGAACCAGCGATTGATGCCACTCAAGCTTCATACGCTCTTCATCATCAGTTAGCGACAGCTGGCGCTTCAGAGTATCGGCATCAACACGGATCCCCATAGAAGAAAGCTCAAACGCATCTTCTAATACGGGGTTCCACACCACGATATCACCGTTTAAACCGGCAAAGCCCTCTTCACCAACCGAGGTCCAATCATCATAGTCCGGAGCACGAACATCGTGTGGCTTACCATGAGACAGCTTGCCGCCGATCCCAATCAGGAATACAGCACCAAATTCTTTGGCAATGGCACGCTCGCGTCCTTTAGCATCCAGATCAGGGAAACGACGTAGCAGCGTTTCGCTGTGAATAAAGTGGATCTCTTCCGGTAAGGAAGGTTCGATACCAAACTCTGCGGCAACTTCCGCTTCGGTCGCCTTCATCGCAGCATAGATTTTACGCACGGTTTCCTTCAAGAATTCAGGCGTACGCTGACCGTCGCCCATCACTCGCTCCCAGTCCCACTGATCAACGAAAACCGAGTGAATAGGAGTCAAGCGATCTTCATCCGGACGTAAGGCTTTCATATGGGTATATAAGCCTTCACCTGGGCCGAAATCATGCATACCGAGTGTCTTACGTTTCCACTTAGCCAATGAATGCACGACTTCAAACGTATCTTTCGGTAGCGTTTTCACTTTTACCTGCACTGCCTTTTCACATCCAGACAGGTTGTCCTGTGTGCCATCGCCCAAACGGCTCAGAATTGGCGCTTGAACTTCAATTAGACCTAGCTGTTTTTCCAACTGACGAGAGAAGGAAGATTTTACGAAGCTGATTTGTTGTTGTTTTTGTATAAATTGTTTTTTCATTGCCGTTCTCACATTAACCTGTCTTTGTTAAAACAGATTAAGCAACAGAATGGTATCAAGATTCAATATCCAACAATAAATATTGCCTTTTAGGTTTTATTCCATCATTTTCTAAAGGGTAAAAATAACAAATCGCTAAAAAAGAGGTGATAAATTGGCAGAAATTTACCAGATCGATAATCTCGATCGCGGCATCCTGAACGCATTAATGGAAAATGCCCGCACGCCTTACGCTGAATTAGCCAAGGTATTCAACGTAAGCCCTGGAACTATCCACGTTCGCGTAGAGAAAATGAAACAGGCAGGGATCATTACCGGCGCTTGCATACAGGTGAGCCCAAAAAAATTGGGTTACGACGTTTGCTGCTTTATCGGCATCATTTTAAAAAGTGCTAAAGACTATCCTTCAGCATTAGCACGATTAGAAAGTCTAGAAGAAGTGGTCGAGGCCTACTACACCACTGGGCACTACAGCATCTTTATTAAGGTCATGACACGATCAATTGACGCGCTACAGCATGTACTTATCAACAAGATCCAAACCATTGATGAGATCCAATCAACAGAAACGCTGATCTCCTTACAGAATCCGATTATGCGCGATATTACCCCCTAAGTTATTTTCTTTCATACCCACATTATCCACAGGTAGATCCCAGACCTTTCCCGGCGTACAATAGCCGCCTTTATAAAGGTTGGGATCGTTATGGCTGATATTACTCTGATCAGTGGCAGTACTTTAGGTAGTGCCGAATACGTAGCTGAACATCTAGCTGAAAAGCTAGAAGAGCAGGGTTATTCAACTGAAACTCTTCACGGACCCGAACTTGATGAAGTTCCATTGCAAGGTATTTGGCTGGTGGTCACTTCGACTCATGGGGCGGGTGAGCTTCCAGATAACCTTCAACCTTTATTTGAACAGATTGAAACCCAACAACCCGATCTGACTCGGGTTCGTTTTGGCGCAGTCGGAATTGGAAGCAGCGAGTACGACACTTTCTGTGGTGGGATCAAAATAGTGGATCGAGTTTTGATCGCATCAGGAGCGCAACGGATCGGTGAAGTACTCGAGATCGATGTGACTAAACACGAGATTCCTGAAGATCCCGCTGAGATTTGGCTCACGAATTGGGTCAAAGTTATCAATTAAGCGTACAAATTGTGCGATCGGTATGTGGATAACTAGGCTTAAATAGGTCTAATAACCGGTAGTTATCCCAAGAACAACCCTTGTACGTTTTTCAGGCTGTGTATAAAATGCCATTTAGATCCCAGCTTATACGGTTTGGGATCACCGATCATCCACAGTAAATGATCCACACTAGATGATTGATCTTAATATTGAAATTTGGCTTATCCACAGAGGATCATGATCCTAGTAGTAAGATCTAATAAAAAGATCCTTAAATAAAAAGATCTTTTTAATACTTAGTGATTCTCCTACCCGTTTGACCTTCCTCTAAACTTGAGTAGAATCCCCACCCCAAGGCAAAAACGATCGTTCATAGCCTTCCGGTTTTCGCGAGGTGCAGTACCATGTTCTATCCAGATATTTTTGACGTCATCATCATCGGTGGTGGCCATGCAGGTACAGAAGCTGCAATGGCATCAGCCCGCATGGGGCGTCAAACTCTATTATTAACGCATAACATTGATACGCTTGGACAAATGTCCTGTAACCCTGCGATCGGTGGTATCGGAAAGGGACATCTGGTTAAAGAGGTTGATGCGTTAGGTGGCCTAATGGCAACCGCAATTGACCACGGCGGTATTCAGTTTAGGATACTAAACAGCAGCAAGGGACCCGCTGTAAGAGCAACCCGTGCTCAGGCTGACCGCGTGCTATACCGTCAGGCCGTTCGTACTGCATTGGAAAACCAACCCAATTTAATGATCTTCCAGCAAGCTGTTGAAGATCTGATTGTTGAAAACGATCGTGTCGTCGGCGCTGTAACCCAGATGGGACTAAAGTTCCGTGCTAAAGCGGTTGTCTTGACCGTAGGGACTTTCCTCGACGGCAAAATCCATATTGGTTTGGAAAATTACAGCGGGGGTCGTGCCGGTGATCCTCCCGCAATTGCACTTTCTCGCCGTTTGCGTGAATTGCCACTGCGAGTCAACCGCTTGAAAACCGGTACGCCACCCCGTATTGATGCAAGAACGATTGATTTCTCGGTATTAGCACCGCAATACGGTGATAATCCATCTCCGGTATTCTCGTTTATGGGAAACGCATCCCAGCACCCTGAACAAATGCCGTGCTACATCACTCATACCAATGAGCGTACCCATGAAGTGATCCGAAATAATTTGGATCGTAGCCCAATGTATGCCGGGATCATCGAAGGGATCGGACCTCGTTATTGCCCTTCTATCGAAGATAAAGTGATGCGTTTTGCCGATCGCAATGCGCATCAGATCTTCCTTGAGCCAGAGGGATTGACCAGCAACGAAATTTATCCAAACGGTATTTCGACGAGTCTGCCATTTGATGTTCAGATGCAAATTGTACGTTCGATGGAAGGTATGGAAAATGCGCGCATTGTTCGTCCTGGATATGCCATTGAATACGATTTCTTCGATCCGCGTGATTTGAAACCGACACTTGAAAGCAAATTTATTCAGGGTTTGTTCTTTGCTGGACAGATTAACGGCACTACCGGATATGAAGAAGCGGCTGCCCAAGGACTGTTAGCGGGTCTTAATGCGGGTCGCTTTGCCAATGAAGATGAAGGTTGGTCACCACGTCGTGATCAGGCCTATTTAGGTGTATTGGTGGACGATCTGTGTACCTTAGGTACCAAGGAACCCTACCGCATGTTCACTTCACGTGCTGAGTATCGTTTGATGCTACGTGAAGATAACGCCGATTTGCGCTTAACGGCTATTGGCCGAGAGCTTGGTCTGGTTGATGACGTTCGCTGGACGCACTTTAATCAGAAGCTGGAAAATATCGAACGTGAGCGTCAACGGCTACGTGAAATCTGGGTACACCCTAATTCTGAGCAAGTTGCTGAGCTGAACACGTTGTTGAAAGCCCCATTATCACGTGAGGCCAACGGCGAAGATCTTCTGCGCCGCCCTGAAATTGATTATACCAAGTTAACCCAGTTAGCTCCTTTTGCTCCCGCGCTAGATGATGAGAAAGCAGCCGAGCAAGTTGAAATTCAGGTCAAATACGAAGGCTACATTGCGCGTCAGCAGGAAGAGATTGAAAAACATCTGCGCAATGAAAATACCTTGCTGCCCGCGGATTTGGATTACTCTCTGGTTTCAGGTCTTTCTAACGAAGTTATCGCGAAACTTAACGATCATAAGCCAAGTTCTATTGGCCAAGCATCGCGAATTTCAGGGATCACTCCTGCGGCTATTTCCATTTTGCTTATTTGGCTAAAAAAGCAGGGCTTATTGCGCCGGAGTGCATAAATCTGCATAAAACCGCACCAAACGGTGCGGTTTTTTTATAGCTAAGCTTCACTATGTCATCTTTTCGCTGCATCATACCGTATTAGGCCTTTTTATTGGCTGATGTCGATGTCTGACTGAGGATTCTTCTGTGCAAAAACAACTCGATACGCTGCTGGCTCAGGCTGGGATTTCGCTAACCGATCAGCAAAAACAACAGCTTCTAGGTTATGTAGGCTTGTTGGATAAATGGAATAAGGCTTATAACCTGACTTCTGTGCGTGATCCTAAAGAGATGTTAGTGCGTCATATCCTCGACAGCATCGTGGTTAACCCTTTCTTGCAAGGCAACCGCTTTATTGATGTCGGAACAGGTCCTGGTCTACCGGGGATCCCGTTAGCGATTGTTCGTCCAGAATCCCATTTCACCCTCCTAGATAGTTTGGGTAAACGCGTGCGTTTTCTGCGCCAAGTACAGCATGAATTGAAGCTAACCAACATTGAGCCAGTGCAAAGTCGTGTGGAAGCGTTCTTACCGGAACCACCGTTTGACGGTGTTATCAGTCGTGCATTTGCTTCACTGCAAGACATGCTTTCTTGGTGTCATCATTTGCCAAAGGCTGAGTCTGGCCGCTTTTACGCGTTGAAAGGTGTTCGTCCTGATGACGAGCTATCCCAGCTTCCAAATGGCGTTGAGCTAGTTTCCGTTGAGCGTTTGCATGTGCCTACGCTTGATGGTGAAAGACATTTGGTCATTCTCAAAACAAACTAATTTTGTCTTTTGTCAAAAAAAGTTAAGAAAGTTACCGATGAAAACTAACCATTAATACACTAAATCATTAGCGTGGTAGCTTTTTGTTTTTTACTTTTATTTCACATATAAGCGTTTTAAACGATTAAATTATTGGTATTCAGGTTCTCCATTAACGTGATTTAATTAATTTCATCGACTAATTCAACGTGGATTAGAGGTAGGAATAAACAATTAAAGTTGTCTGATTTGTCAATAATATGTTTCGTTCCGGTTTGATAAATGAAGCTCAAATATTCAAAATTTAACGTTATGATTTTAAATAGTTTAAAGCGCTCATTTAGCTAAAACGGGGTGAGAGACCACATGGTATATAAGACTTCTCTGTTTTTATTTTTGTGATCTGTGATCACCCGTGGATTGTAATGGTGGAATTGTCGGACAAAGGAATGAGATATGATATTCTGATGATTCTTAGTGATCGTAGTTAAAAGGTGAAAATATTTAATTTATTATTCACTTTTTCGCTACTTATCCATTGAATTTGCTGGTGTGAACCGTATAATTTGCACGTTTTTCTAGCTTGACTCGGCCTCGTAAAGGCAGTTTTATTACGTCACTCAATCAGCATACCCTAAAGGGGTACGGAGAGAGCAAACGTCATGTCTGTAACGCTTTTTAACGGCAAGGCAGCGCGAAAATTACTGGCTCTGCAGTTACTGACTTTTGTTCTGTTCGGCATCGGCTTTGCAACTAAAGAGATAAGCTGGGGTTATTCAGCCGTTCTCGGCGGATTGTCAGCGTGGTTGCCAAGCGTCGTTTTCATGCTGTTTGCTTTGCGTCATCAAGCTCATACTCCAGCAGGAGGCCGAGTAGCATGGTCTTTTGCTATTGGTGAGGCGTTAAAGGTCGTCAGCACGATTGTACTCATGATCGTGTCACTGGGGTGGTTTAAGGCGGCGTTATTCCCGCTTGGCCTGACTTATATCGCTGTGTTGGTTGTTCAAATCGTGGCACCAGCAATGATAGGTCGTAGCAACTGACCTGTTATAAACGGCCTTAATTAAAACAGTTACCGTACTTAACTACTTAAAGGGTAAGAGGCATCATGTCTGCAGGAGAAATCTCTACGCCACAAGAGTATATCGGTCACCATCTGACACAGCTTCAGATTGGGACGGGATTTTGGTCGATTAACATTGACTCAATGTTTTTCTCCGTTGTCCTCGGCCTACTCTTCTTGGTTATCTTCCGCAAAGTGGCTAAAAACGCGACTAGCGGTGTTCCGGGTAAATTACAGTGTGCGGTTGAGCTGGTTGTCGGCTTTGTCGATAGCAGCGTGCGCGACATGTATCATGGTAAAAGCAAGGTTATTGCCCCTCTGGCTCTAACGGTGTTTGTCTGGGTTTTCCTGATGAACCTGATGGATCTGCTGCCAATCGACTTCTTGCCTTATATCGGTGAGCATGTTCTTGGTTTACCAGCGTTGCGCGTCGTTCCTACTGCTGACGTAAACATCACGTTGTCTATGGCTCTGGGCGTATTCATTCTGATTCTGTTCTACAGCATCAAGATGAAAGGTGTGGGCGGTTTCGTAAAAGAACTGACCATGCAGCCGTTTAATCATCCTGTATTTATTCCTATCAACCTTATTCTGGAAGGCGTCAGCCTGTTGTCTAAGCCAGTTTCACTGGGTTTGCGACTGTTCGGTAACATGTATGCCGGCGAGCTGATTTTCATCCTGATTGCCGGTCTGTTGCCGTGGTGGTCACAGTGGGTGCTCAATGTTCCATGGGCTATCTTCCACATCCTGATTATTACGCTGCAAGCCTTTATCTTCATGGTTCTGACGATCGTCTATCTCTCGATGGCGTCTGAAGAGCACTGATATTTTTAATAACACTACTGCGTTTAAACTGAAACAAACTGGAGACTGTCATGGAAAACCTGAGTATGGATCTGCTGTACATGGCTGCCGCTGTGATGATGGGTTTAGCGGCAATCGGTGCTGCGATCGGTATCGGCATCCTGGGTGGTAAATTCCTGGAAGGCGCTGCACGCCAACCTGACCTGATTCCTCTGCTGCGTACACAGTTCTTTATCGTTATGGGTCTGGTGGATGCTATCCCAATGATCGCTGTTGGTCTGGGTCTGTACGTCATGTTTGCTGTCGCGTAAAAGAGCCTCGGCTCTTCTACCGTAAAGAAACACATACCAATTAACTATTTAAGAGGCATTGTGCTGTGAATCTTAACGCAACAATCCTCGGCCAGGCCATCGCGTTCATTTTGTTCGTATGGTTCTGCATGAAGTATGTATGGCCTCCAATTATGGATGCCATCGAGAAACGTCAAAAAGAAATTGCTGACGGTCTCTCTAGTGCAGAACGTGCGAAGAAAGATTTGGACTTAGCTCAAGCCAATGCGACCGACCAGCTGAAAAAAGCTAAAGCCGACGCTCAGGTGATCATTGAACAAGCGAACAAACGCAAAGCTCAAATCATCGACGAAGCTAAAGTAGAAGCTGAGCAGGAACGTAATAAAATTGTGGCGCAGGCGCAGGCTGAAATCGACGCAGAACGTAAACGCGCTCGTGAAGAGCTGCGTAAGCAAGTCGCTACGTTGGCTATTGCTGGTGCCGAGAAAATTATCGAACGTTCCGTGGATGAAGCTGCTAACAGCGACATCGTTGATAAACTGGTCGCTGAACTGTAAGGAGGGAGGGGCTGATGTCTGAATTTATCACGGTAGCTCGCCCCTACGCCAAAGCAGCTTTTGACTTTGCCGTTGAGCACCAGAACGTTGAGCGTTGGCAGCAAATGCTGGCGTTCTGCGCTGAGGTGACCCGCAACGAGAACGTGGCTGAAATGCTTTCTGGGGCTTTAGCGCCAGAAACATTATCAAACTTGTTCATTGAATTGTGTGGTGATCAGCTCGACGAATCCGGCCAGAACTTTATTAAAGTGATGGCTGAGAACGGACGTTTATTAGTTCTTCCTGAAGTACTGCAGCAATTCAATACGCTGCGCGATGCCTTGGAGGCCACGGTTGACGTGGAAGTCACTTCAGCATCAACTTTAAGCGAAGAACAACTGAATAAAATCAGTGCCGCGATGGAAAAACGTCTGTCACGTAAAGTGAAGCTGAATTGCAAAATTGATAAGTCTGTCATGGCTGGCGTGGTTATTCGCGCTGGCGACCTAGTGATCGACGGCAGTATTCGCAGTCGTCTGGAACGCTTGGCAGACGTCTTGCAGTCTTAAGGGGACTGGAGCATGCAACTGAATTCCACCGAAATCAGCGAACTGATCAAGCAGCGCATTGCTCAGTTCAATGTGGTGAGCGAAGCTCACAATGAAGGTACTATTGTGTCCGTGAGCGACGGTATTATCCGTGTTCATGGGCTAGCGGATGTTATGCAGGGTGAGATGATCGCACTGCCAGGCAACCGCTACGCTATCGCACTGAACTTGGAGCGCGACTCCGTAGGTGCGGTAGTTATGGGTCCATACGCTGACTTAGCCGAAGGCATGAAAGTTAAGTGTACTGGCCGTATTCTGGAAGTTCCGGTTGGTCGTGGCCTGTTGGGTCGCGTGGTTAACACCTTGGGTGAACCTATCGATGGTAAAGGTCCCGTAGACAACGACGGCTTCTCTGCCGTTGAAGCTATTGCACCTGGCGTTATCGAACGTCAATCCGTTGATCAGCCTGTACAGACTGGTTATAAGTCCGTTGATGCCATGATTCCAATCGGTCGTGGTCAGCGTGAACTGGTGATCGGTGACCGTCAGACCGGTAAAACGGCTCTGGCTGTTGACGCCATCATTAACCAGCGTGATTCCGGCATCAAATGTATTTATGTCGCTATCGGTCAGAAAGCTTCAACTATCGCAAACGTAGTTCGTAAACTGGAAGAGCACGGCGCACTGGCAAACACCATTGTTGTTGTTGCATCTGCTTCTGAGTCTGCGGCGCTGCAATATCTGGCTCCATATGCTGGTTGTGCGATGGGTGAATACTTCCGTGACCGTGGTGAAGACGCTCTCATCATTTATGATGACCTGTCTAAACAAGCGGTTGCTTACCGTCAGATTTCCCTGCTGCTCCGTCGTCCACCAGGACGTGAAGCATTCCCAGGCGACGTCTTCTATCTCCACTCCCGTCTGCTGGAACGTGCTGCGCGTGTTAACGCCGAGTACGTAGAAGCTTACACCAAGGGTGAAGTGAAAGGCGCTACCGGTTCATTGACGGCTCTGCCGATCATTGAAACTCAGGCGGGTGACGTTTCCGCGTTCGTTCCGACCAACGTAATTTCCATTACCGACGGTCAGATCTTCCTGGAATCTAACCTGTTTAACGCCGGTATTCGTCCTGCGGTTAACCCGGGTATCTCTGTATCTCGTGTTGGTGGTGCTGCTCAGACCAAGATCATGAAAAAACTGTCCGGTGGTATTCGTACTGCTCTGGCACAGTATCGTGAACTGGCTGCGTTCTCTCAGTTCGCTTCCGATTTGGATGATGCAACCCGTAAACAGCTGAATCACGGTCAGAAAGTGACCGAGTTACTGAAGCAGAAACAGTATGCACCGATGTCGGTTGCAGAACAGTCTCTGGTTCTGTTTGCAGCTGAACGTGGTTATCTGGAAGACGTTGAACTGGCTAAGATTGGTAGCTTTGAAGCTGCCCTGATGGCTTATGTTGAACGCGAGCACGCTGACCTGATGCAACAAATCAACCAAACTGGTGCTTACAATGATGAGATCGAGGGCAAGCTGAAAGGCATCCTCGATACCTTCAAGGCAACCCAGTCCTGGTAATACCGTTACGGCCTGATGGTAAACGCTGTCAGGCCGTAAGGTCTTGAGGAGAAGCAGAGATGGCCGGCGCAAAAGAGATACGTAGTAAGATCGCAAGCGTCCAAAATACGCAAAAGATCACTAAAGCGATGGAAATGGTCGCCGCCTCCAAAATGCGTAAAACGCAGGATCGCATGGCGGCCAGCCGTCCTTATGCAGAAACCATGCGCAAAGTGATTGGTCACCTTGCTCTTGGGAATCTGGAATATAAACACCCGTACCTGGAAGAGCGCGACATTAAGCGCGTTGGGTATCTGGTGGTTTCTACCGACCGTGGTCTGTGTGGTGGCTTGAACATTAACTTGTTCAAAAAACTGCTGACGGATATGAAAAGCTGGAGCGAAAAAGGCGTTGAAGTTGATCTCGCGCTGATTGGTTCCAAAGCGGCATCTTTCTTTGGTTCTGTGGGCGGTAATATCGTTGCACAGGTAACCGGTATGGGTGATCACCCTTCCCTGTCTGAATTGATTGGGCCGGTAAAAGTGATGCTGCAGGCTTATGATGAAGGGCGTCTGGACAAATTGTATGTGGTGAGCAACAAGTTCATCAATACCATGTCTCAGGAACCTCAAATCCTTCAGTTGTTGCCTCTGCCACCGTCTGATGATGGCGAGTTGAAGAAGAAATCATGGGATTACCTGTACGAACCCGATCCTAAGGCGCTGCTGGATACCTTGCTGCGTCGTTATGTGGAATCTCAGGTTTATCAGGGCGTCGTGGAAAACCTGGCCAGTGAGCAGGCCGCTCGAATGGTTGCGATGAAAGCCGCAACAGATAACGGCGGTAGCCTGATCAAAGAGCTGCAGTTGGTATACAACAAAGCTCGTCAGGCCAGCATTACCCAAGAGCTCACCGAGATCGTCGGTGGAGCCTCCGCGGTTTAAGCTAGGTTTTACGAATTACGTAGAGGATTCAAGATGGCTACTGGAAAGATTATCCAGGTTATCGGCGCTGTGGTGGACGTCGAGTTCCCGCAAGATGCCGTGCCTAAAGTGTATAACGCACTTGAGGTGAAAGGCGGTGCCAAATTGGTACTGGAAGTTCAGCAGCAGCTAGGCGGCGGCGTTGTACGCTGTATCGCTATGGGTACTTCTGACGGTCTGCGTCGCGGACTGGACGTTGTTGACCTGGAGCACCCGATTGAAGTCCCAGTAGGTAAGGCGACCTTGGGTCGTATTATGAACGTACTGGGTGAGCCAATTGATATGAAGGGTGATATCGGCGAAGAAGATCGCTGGGCTATTCACCGTGAAGCTCCAAGCTACGAAGAACTGTCTAACTCGCAAGAACTGCTGGAAACCGGTATCAAAGTAATGGACCTGATTTGCCCGTTCGCTAAGGGCGGTAAAGTTGGTCTGTTCGGTGGTGCGGGTGTTGGTAAAACAGTAAACATGATGGAGCTGATTCGTAACATCGCAATCGAGCACTCAGGTTACTCTGTATTTGCCGGTGTGGGTGAACGTACTCGTGAGGGTAACGACTTCTACCACGAAATGACCGACTCCAACGTATTGGATAAAGTATCACTGGTTTATGGCCAGATGAACGAGCCACCAGGAAACCGTCTGCGCGTTGCGCTGACCGGCCTGACTATGGCTGAGAAGTTCCGTGACGAAGGTCGCGACGTACTGCTGTTCATCGATAACATTTACCGTTATACCTTGGCCGGTACTGAAGTATCAGCACTGCTGGGTCGTATGCCTTCAGCGGTAGGTTATCAGCCAACGCTGGCGGAAGAGATGGGCGTTCTGCAAGAACGTATCACCTCTACGAAAACCGGTTCAATCACTTCTGTTCAGGCCGTTTACGTACCTGCGGATGACTTGACTGACCCATCACCAGCAACCACCTTTGCTCACTTGGACGCAACCGTGGTACTGAGCCGTCAGATCGCTTCTCTGGGTATCTACCCAGCCGTTGACCCGCTGGATTCCACCAGCCGTCAGCTGGATCCACTGGTTGTGGGTCAGGAACACTACGACGTGGCTCGTGGCGTGCAGTCTATTCTGCAGCGCTATCAGGAATTGAAAGATATTATCGCGATTTTGGGTATGGACGAACTGTCCGAAGACGACAAACTGGTCGTTGCTCGTGCGCGTAAAATCCAACGTTTCCTGTCTCAGCCATTCTTCGTTGCTGAAGTCTTTACCGGTTCTCCGGGCAAGTTCGTCTCGCTGAAAGATACCATCCGTGGTTTCAAAGGCATTCTGGATGGTGATTACGATCATCTGCCAGAACAGGCGTTCTACATGGTTGGCACCATTGAAGAAGCAGTGGAAAAAGCCAAGAAACTGTAACGCCTTGAGAGGAGGTTGATATGGCTATGACTTACCATCTGGACGTTGTCAGCGCAGAGCAAAAAATGTTCTCTGGGCTGGTGCAAAAAATCCAGGTGACAGGTAGTGAAGGTGAGCTAGGGGTTTTCCCTGGTCACGCCCCGCTGCTTACTGCCATTAAGCCTGGCATGGTGCGTATTGTTAAACAGCACGGTGAAGAAGAGTTCATCTACCTGTCCGGCGGTATCCTTGAGGTACAACCGAGCTCGGTAACTGTGTTGGCTGATACCGCCATTCGTGGTCAAGACCTCGACGAGGCGCGAGCGATGGAATCTAAGCGTAAAGCGGAAGAACACATCAATAACTCGCACGGCGATGTTGACTATGCTCAGGCATCAGCGGAATTGTCCAAAGCGATCGCGAAACTTCGCGTTATCGAATTGACCAAGAAAGCGATGTAAGCAGACTCCAAATAGAAAAGCGGCTGAAAGGCCGCTTTTTTTTATTCTGAAAATAAGACTTTCCCCAGAGCAAAACCCGCCTAAACGTTGTGCAATTAACCTATTATTTGTCTCTGTTCGCAGACATATTTTCCCATTCTGCGTGCTGTTATTTATTATGTGTCTATTCCGCGGCCAGCGCGGCTTGCGAAAGTTTTGTGCTGAGAAATATGTAGTAATTCTGTTATCAAACAGGTTTACTTTGCCCATCAATTTGAATGAATCAGGTTGCTTATGTCTAACAGTTCTTTAAGCGTCGTCATCCTTGCTGCTGGCAAGGGGACTCGAATGTATTCCGATCTTCCTAAAGTGCTTCATCCGTTGGCTGGAAAGCCAATGGTTCAGCATGTTATCGATACGGCCCTAAAGTTGGGTGCACAGAACGTGCATCTGGTTTACGGTCACGGTGGAGATCTGCTCAAAGATAAACTGTCAGACCAGCCGCTAAATTGGGTGTTACAGGCAGAACAGTTGGGTACCGGTCATGCGATGCAGCAAGCCGCTCCACACTTCTCTGACGACGAAGATGTTTTGATGCTGTATGGCGATGTGCCTCTGATTTCTGAGGAAACACTGCAACGTTTGTTAGCCGCTAAACCGCAAGGTGGAATTGGTCTTCTTACCGTTAAGCTCGTTGATCCTACTGGCTATGGCCGCATCGTGCGTGAGAATGACAATGTTGTTGGCATTGTAGAACATAAAGATGCCACGGCTGAGCAGCACAAAATCAATGAAATCAACACCGGAATTTTGGTGGCCAGCGGACGCGATCTGAAACGTTGGTTGGGTAAACTGGATAACAATAATGCGCAGGGTGAATACTACATCACAGATATTATTGCCTTAGCGCATCAGGAAGGAAACAAAATCGAGGCTGTCCATCCCGATCGCTTAAGCGAAGTTGAGGGGGTTAATAACCGTCTACAACTGTCAGCACTTGAGCGCGAATATCAGTCCGAACAAGCTCAGAAGCTGCTATTAGCGGGGGTTATGCTGCTTGACCCTGCTCGTTTTGATCTGCGCGGTGAGCTTATCCATGGGCGTGATATTTCCATTGATACCAACGTGATTATCGAAGGTAACGTTAAGCTTGGCGATCGCGTGCGCATTGCGACGGGTTGCGTATTGAAAGACTGCGTTATTGGTGATGACTGCGAAATCAGTCCTTACACCGTCATCGAAAATGCCACGCTGGCCGCTGAATGTACCGTTGGACCCTTTGCTCGTCTGCGCCCAGGCGCTGATTTGGCTGAAAAAGCGCATGTTGGTAACTTCGTAGAAATGAAAAAAGCACGCTTGGGCAAAGGCTCAAAAGCAGGGCACCTTTCCTATCTGGGCGATGCTGAAATCGGCGATAACGTGAATATCGGTGCAGGCACCATTACCTGTAATTACGATGGCGCAAATAAGTTTAAGACTATCATTGGTGACGATGTGTTCGTTGGATCTGATACTCAGTTGGTGGCTCCTGTCACTATCGGTAACGGTGTCACCATTGCTGCGGGTACCACAGTGACTAAAGACGTAGCGGAAAAAGAGCTGGTCTTAAGCCGTGTGAAGCAAACACATATCCAAGGCTGGAAGCGTCCAGTAAAGAAATAATCGCCAAATAAGATAGGTTATCCCCGTTAGACACGGTTGATGATTACCTCAGTAATCTGTTTTGCACTGTGCCTTGAACACTCAGGGCACAGAACAAAACCAGCAGTAAAAAATAATATCCCCAAAGGGGAATCGCTCCAATCTCTACAGGCTCGGGGCACAAAATCAGATCGTACGGACATCGACAGAACAGCAAACGAAATGCTGTTCTTGTTATAGGAATCAAACACTATGTGTGGAATTGTTGGCGCAGTTGCGCAGCGTGATATTGCAGAAATCCTGTTAGAAGGTCTGCGCCGTTTAGAATACCGGGGTTACGACTCAGCGGGTTTGGCGGTGGTGGATAATCAAGGGCATATGCAACGTATCCGCCGTGTCGGAAAGGTTCAGGCATTAAGTGATGCCGTCGTTGATAGCCCAATGACCGGCGGCACCGGCATTGCGCATACTCGTTGGGCAACTCATGGTGAACCAACGGAACAAAATGCTCACCCGCATGTTTCTGAGCATATTGCCGTGGTACATAACGGTATTATCGAAAACTACGAATCACTGCGTACCCTATTGATTGAGCGTGGCTATCACTTCACCTCTGAAACTGACACCGAAGTTATTGCTCATCTGACGCACTGGGAACAACAGCAGTCAGGTGGTTCGTTGTTAGAAGTGGTTCAGCGCGTGATCCCTCAACTGCGCGGTGCATATGGCACTGTGGTAATGGATGGTCGTCATCCCGATGTTCTTGTAACTGCACGTTCCGGTAGCCCTCTGGTCATCGGCTGCGGTATGGGCGAAAACTTTATTGCTTCCGATCAGTTGGCTTTGCTGCCAGTGACTCGCCGCTTTATCTTCCTCGAAGAGGGTGATATTGCTGAAGTGACTCGCCGTACGGTGAAAATTTTCGATAAAGACGGTAATGCTGTCGAGAGAGCCGAAATTGAATCCAACGTACAATATGACGCGGGTGATAAAGGCGCATATCGCCACTACATGCAAAAAGAGATTTATGAACAGCCTCTAGCAATTAAAAATACGTTGGAAGGCCGTTTTAGCCATGGCAAAGTTGATCTGAGTGAACTGGGCGAAAAAGCAGACACGCTGTTGGCCCAAGTAGAGCACATCCAGATTATCGCATGTGGTACTTCATACCATTCAGGAATGGTCGCGCGTTACTGGTTTGAATCTTTGGCCGGTGTGCCTTGTGACGTTGAGATAGCTTCTGAATTCCGCTATCGCAAATCTGCGGTACGTAAAAATAGCCTCATTATTACGCTGTCCCAATCGGGAGAAACCGCGGATACACTGGCGGCGTTGCGCTTATCGAAAGAAATTGGTTATTTAGGCTCTTTGGCTATCTGCAACGTGGCGAGCTCATCTCTGGTTCGTGAGTCAGATTTAGCACTCATGACCAAAGCGGGTACTGAAATTGGTGTTGCTTCTACCAAAGCCTTCACCACTCAGCTAACCGTACTGTTGATGCTGGTGGCGCGTATTGGTCGTTTGCACACGATGCCTGAAAAGGTTGAACAGGATATCGTTCATGCGCTGCAAGCACTGCCTGCACGTATTGAGCAGATGCTGTCGATGGATCAAGGCATTGAAGATCTCGCCGAAGATTTTATGGACAAGCAACACGCGCTGTTCTTGGGGCGTGGCGATCAATATCCCATCGCTATGGAAGGGGCTCTGAAGCTAAAAGAGATCTCTTACATTCACGCGGAAGCTTATGCTGCGGGTGAGTTGAAGCATGGGCCGTTAGCGTTAATTGATGCTGATATGCCAGTGGTAGTGATTGCACCGAACAACGAGCTGTTGGAAAAATTAAAATCCAACATTGAAGAGGTTCGTGCTCGCGGTGGCTTACTGTATGTCTTTGCTGATAAAGATGCCGGTTTCACCGATAGTGAAGGTATGCGAATCATTTCATTACCGCATGTGGAAGAGGTGATAGCGCCAATCTTCTATACCGTGCCGCTACAGTTGCTTTCCTACCATGTTGCGCTGATTAAAGGGACTGACGTCGATCAGCCTCGAAATTTGGCGAAGTCTGTGACCGTAGAGTAACCATTCCACAAGCCCCGTACGCGGGGCTTTTTCTTTCGCGTTCAGATACAAATATTTCACCTGTCACAAAACTGTCATATTCCATACATTTTAGTGTCATCAAACTGCCTTATTTTCCCTCCTGCACCATACTTAAACTTGATTGTTCACACAGTAGCTGATGAATAACACTCCCTGTGGAGGGAATATGAAGCCGATGCGTTCCTTGGTTGTAACTAAAAAGATGGTTACCAATAAGACTGTTGCTGCCATTGTTGCTGCAACCTGCTCTCTGACTACGATGTCTGCATTTGCCGCTACCAGCTTGACCGGTGCCGGTGCCACCTTCCCTGCACCTGTTTATGCCAAGTGGGCTGATACCTACCAGAAAGAAACTGGTAATAAAGTTAACTATCAAGGTATTGGTTCTTCCGGCGGTGTTAAGCAAATCATTGCTAAAACCGTTGATTTTGGTGCTTCCGATGCGCCCCTGACCGATGACAAATTAGCCGCAGATGGCCTATTCCAATTCCCTACCGTGATCGGTGGTGTAGTTCTGGCAGTGAATATTCCTGGTTTGAAATCAGGTGAACTGACTCTGGATGGTAAGACGCTGGGCGATATCTATCTGGGTAACATCAAAAAGTGGAATGACCCAGCTATCACGAAATTAAATCCGGGGCTGAAACTGCCTGATACCAATATTGCCGTCGTTCGCCGTGCAGATGGTTCAGGTACTTCTTACGTATTCACCAACTATCTGGCAAAAGTAAATCCAGATTGGAAATCTAAAGTTGGCGCGGGTTCTACGGTTAACTGGCCAACAGGGTTAGGCGGTAAGGGTAACGACGGCGTGGCCGCGTTCATTCAGCGTCTGCCTGGTTCTATTGGTTATGTGGAATATGCCTACGTTAAGCAAAGCAAACTGGCTTACACCAAGTTGATCTCGGCTGATGGCGACGCAGTACTGCCAACTGAAGAGAGCTTTAGCAATGCGGCTAAAGGTGCTGACTGGAGTAAATCCTTTGCTCAAGACCTAACCAACCAGAAAGGTGCTAATGCATGGCCGATCAGCTCAACAACGTTCATTCTGGTGCACAAAGAGCAACAGAAGCCAGAGCAGGGCGAAGCAGTACTGAAGTTCTTTGATTGGGCATACAAAAACGGTGGCAAAGAAGCCAGCGCTCTCGACTACGCTCCGCTGCCGAGCTCCGTTGTTGAGCAGATCCGTGCTGCTTGGAAAACCAATGTAAAAGACAGTTCTGGTAAAGCATTGTACTAATGTTTCATCCGCTTCCAGTGCTGATGTTCTGGAAGCGGAACTCTAGTTTAAGAAGAGAATCGCATGGCTGATCATCCGTTATCTAAGCCTTCGTTGCCCAAGAAAGAATCAAAAATAAAACCACCGAGCAAGAACGGTGACGTTATCTTTGGTGCTCTAGTTAAACTAGCTGCACTGATTACCCTATTGCTGCTGGGCGGCATCATTGTTTCGCTGTTTATCGCGTCGCTGCCGAGTATTCAGAAGTTTGGTTTTTCCTTCCTGTGGTCCAAAGAGTGGGACGCTCCGGCCGAACAATTTGGCGCGCTGGTTCCGATTTACGGCACTATCGTCACCTCGATTATTGCTCTAGTGATTGCGGTTCCTGTGAGTTTTGGTATCGCCCTGTTTCTGACGGAGTTGGCTCCTAATTGGTTGCGCCGTCCTTTAGGCGTGGCGATTGAGCTGTTGGCAGCCATTCCGAGTATTGTATATGGCATGTGGGGGCTGTTCGTATTTGCACCTCTGTTTGCCGAATATTTCCAAACGCCAGTAGGCGATGTTTTGTCGGGTATTCCCATTGTCGGTGAGCTGTTTGCTGGCCCTGCGTTTGGTATCGGTATTCTGGCTGCGGGTGTGATCCTCGCCATTATGATCATTCCTTATATCGCTGCGGTCATGCGTGATGTGTTTGAGCAGACACCGGTGATGATGAAAGAGTCTGCTTATGGTATCGGCTGTACGACATGGGAAGTGATGAGTCGCATAGTGCTTCCGTTCACCAAAAATGGAGTGATTGGCGGCATCATGCTAGGGCTCGGTCGTGCGCTGGGTGAAACCATGGCGGTAACTTTTGTGATCGGTAATACCTACCAGTTAGACAGTGCTTCATTGTTCATGCCTGGGAACAGTATTACTTCGGCGCTGGCAAACGAATTTGCTGAGGCTGAATCTGGCTTGCATACCGCTGCGCTTATGGAGTTGGGGCTGATTCTGTTTGTCATTACGTTCATCGTGCTGGCGCTGTCTAAACTGATGATTTTACGTCTTGATAAGAATGAGGGACGTTAATATGGCGACGATTGATATGCATGACGCACAGTCTCTGGCTAATTCACGCCGCAAAATGCAGGCATGGCGTCGCCAGAAAAACCGCATCGCGCTGTTTTTATCGATGGCAACCATGGTGTTTGGCTTATTCTGGTTGGTGTGGATCCTCTTCTCAACCATAACCAAAGGCGTAGATGGTATGTCCATTGCGCTCTTCACCGAAATGACGCCGCCACCCAATAGCGAAGGCGGTGGTTTGGCTAATGCTATCGCGGGATCCGGTTTGCTGATCCTATGGGCAACGGTGATTGGTACTCCGCTGGGGATTATGGCGGGTATCTATCTGGCTGAGTATGGACGCAAAGGCTGGCTGGCTAACTTTATTCGTTTTATTAACGACATCTTGCTGTCTGCACCTTCTATCGTGGTTGGGTTGTTCGTCTACACCATTGTGGTTGCCAAAATGCAGCATTTCTCCGGCTGGGCCGGTGTGATTGCGTTAGCTCTATTGCAGATCCCCATAGTGATCCGTACCACTGAGAACATGCTTAAACTGGTGCCGGATAGCCTGCGTGAAGCGGCTTATGCGCTAGGGACACCTAAGTGGAAGATGATTTCAGCGATTACGCTGAAAGCATCAGTCTCCGGTATTATCACGGGAGTACTGCTGGCGATTGCACGTATTGCCGGTGAGACGGCGCCGCTGTTGTTTACATCGCTCTCCAACCAGTTCTGGAGTACCGATATGTCACAGCCAATTGCGAACCTCCCGGTCACCATATTTAAGTTTGCCATGAGTCCGTTTGCCGAATGGCAACAGCTGGCTTGGGCCGGGGTATTACTGATAACCCTCTGTGTTCTTTTACTGAATATTTTGGCGCGCGTCGTTTTTGCTCAGAAGAAGCGCTAAGCAACAGCACTAATCATTGCAGGCGTGGCTGTTCCAAAGGGAAATGCGGCGCCGTGAAAAAGAGAGATAAGAGATGAGTATTGTTACAGACACGACCAACAGCAAAATTCAGGTTCGCGATCTTAACTTCTACTACGGTAAATTCCACGCGCTGAAAAATATCTCGCTGGATATCGAAAAGAACAAGGTAACCGCGTTTATCGGTCCATCAGGCTGCGGTAAGTCAACTTTGCTGCGTACCTTTAACAAAATGTTCCAGCTGTATCCAGAGCAACGCGCAGAAGGCGAAATCTTGCTGGATGGGCAAAATATTTTGACCGATAACTCGGATATTGCGCTGCTACGTGCCAAAGTCGGTATGGTGTTTCAGAAGCCCACTCCGTTCCCGATGTCTATCTACGACAACATTGCCTTTGGTGTGCGTTTGTTTGAAAAGCTGTCTCGCGCTGAAATGGATGAGCGAGTGCAGTGGGCGCTGACGAAAGCGGCATTGTGGAATGAGTCAAAAGATAAACTGCACCAGAGCGGCTATAGCCTGTCCGGTGGGCAGCAACAGCGTCTCTGTATTGCGCGTGGTATTGCCATTCGGCCAGAAGTTCTGCTGCTCGATGAACCCTGCTCGGCGCTGGATCCAATCTCCACCAGCAAAATTGAAGAACTGATCACTGAGTTGAAAGAAGACTACACCGTGGTGATCGTGACGCATAACATGCAGCAGGCAGCACGCTGTTCGGATCATACCGCTTTTATGTATCTGGGCGAGCTGGTGGAGTTTAGTGATACTGACACCCTATTTACCGCTCCGGCGCAAAAGCAGACCGAAGATTATATTACTGGCCGCTACGGCTGATTACGGGACTTATCATGGATAATTTAAACTTAAATAAACATATCTCCGGTCAGTTTAACGCCGAGCTCGAGCACATCCGCACTCAGGTTATGACGATGGGGGGGATGGTTGAACAGCAGCTTTCAGACGCGATTACGGCGATGCATAACCAAGATGGTGAGCTAGCTAAGCGCGTTATTGAAGGTGATAAAAAAGTTAACATGATGGAAGTGGCGATCGACGAAGCCTGTGTGAAGATCATCGCGAAGCGCCAGCCCACAGCCAGTGATTTGCGCTTGGTGATGGCTATCATCAAAACTATCTCTGAGCTGGAGCGAATCGGTGACGTTGCGGATAAAATCTGTCGTACCGCGTTGGAGAAATTTTCCCACCAGCATCAACCGTTGTTGGTAAGCCTTGAGTCATTAGGGCGGCACACCGTACAAATGCTTCATGATGTGCTGGATGCCTTTGCGCGCATGGATTTGGACGAAGCCGTTCGTATCTATCGTGAAGATAAAAAGGTCGATCAGGAATATGAAGGCATTGTGCGCCAGTTGATGACGTACATGATGGAAGATACGCGCACCATCCCAAGCGTGCTGACCGCACTGTTCTGCGCCCGTTCGATTGAGCGTATTGGTGACCGTTGCCAGAATATCTGTGAGTTCATTTTTTACTTCGTTAAAGGGCAGGATTTCCGTCACCTAGGTGGTGATGAATTGGATCAGCTGTTGGCGAAGGATGGAAATAAGCCGAGTTGATGTAAGGGGTAGTGTACCAATCGTACATATAAACCCTGTATATGGTTTCGTTTGTCAGTCTATGCCGATTGTGGTGGCAGGTTACGTCCACTTTTAAGCAGTGTTTTTCATATTTAATGACCGAGTCCGTGTCGGGGGGCTCAATCGCCGCCCTCCGACGCCTCGACTTGGCATCACCTCTACTGCCTGCTGCGCGGGTGACCTTATTTCATCATTCCGGTATTAATAGAACGACAATCGCCATCCTGACTCCTCCGTTCTTTCTTGATACCGCTCATCTTCTTACAACAAATTCATCTATCTATATCCTCTAATAGTATTTCCAGTTCTATGTTGATTGGGCGTAATTTAACCCTGTCGCTAAAAAATAAAGCTGCAAAAACATACTTCTGGGCAAAATATTTTAGGAGCTTCTTCATGAAACAACGCGTTCTCGTACTTTCCCTGCTGGCCAGCCTCCCCGCTGTTTCTGGTTTTGCTCATGCTGATAAACTCGATGATATTCAAAAAGCAGGTGTGGTTCGTGTCGCGGTGTTTGATAGCAATCCACCGTTTGGCTATGTTGACCCGCAAACCAAGAAGCTGGTGGGCTATGACGTCGATGTTGCCGATGCTATCGGGAAAGCCTTAGGGGTGAAAGTTGAACTACGCGCGACTAATCCTGCCAACCGAATTCCATTGTTAGCGTCCAAGAAAGTCGACTTGATTGCTGCAAACTTTACTATCACGCCGGAACGTGCCAAAGAAGTGAATTTCAGCGTGCCTTATTTCCGTACTGGGCAGAAGTTTATTGCTCGCAAAGGTGTGCTGAAACAGCCTGATGATATCGCTAAGCTGCGCATTGGCGCAGATAAAGGCACTGTGCAGGAAATTACACTGCGCGATAAATATCCTACGGCAAAAGTGATTTCATACGACGATACCCCGTTGGCTTTTGCTGCCCTGCGTAACGGTAACGTGCAAGCAATTACTCAAGATGACGCTAAGTTAGTTGGGCTGCTGGCAAATGTTCCCGATGCGGCTAAAGCTGATTTTGAAATATCACCATTTAGCATAACCAAAGAATATCAAGGTATTGGCTTGCCGAAGGGCGAAGATCGCCTGACGGATAAAGTGAATACTGCACTGGAAAATTTGGAAAAAGAGGGGCAAGCCGAGAAGATTTACGATCGCTGGTTTGGACCAGAAACTAAATCTGCTCAGCCGCGTGGCGATTTTAAAATCGGCCCAGTAGAAACCAGTAAATCATAATTAAAGAATAAGTGCGGCTGCGCTGCTGTGTCTAGGCGTGGTCGCATTTCTATTTTTGGTTGGTGAGTATTATGAACGGGCAATCTTTCTACGATTTTATTCTCGCGCCGCAATATCTACACTGGCTATGGTCAGGTTTTCTCATCACGTTGGTTATTTCAGCCTGTACTATTGTGCTGTCTACAATTTTAGGACTGATTTTAGCGGCGCTGCGAGATAGCTCATCCCGCTGGCTTAGTTTGCCTGTCATCGCCTACAGTTCTGTTTTTCGTAATACCCCTCTGCTTGTCCAGCTTTTTTTCTGGTACTTCGGTGCAGGTCAACTCCTACCTTCCGTTGTGATGCAGTGGCTGAATACGCCTCATGAGTGGATGTTTGATGGATGGACGATCGCGTGGCCATCGTTTGAGTTTTTGGCCGGTTTAGTTGGCCTGACGCTGTATTCCGCAGCGTTTATTTCTGAAGAGATCCGCGCTGGAATTCGCGGTGTGGCAAGTGGACAAAAACAGGCGTCTCAGGCTTTAGGGCTTAGCCTTTGGCAAAGTATGCGATATGTGGTGCTGCCACAGGCGGTGAAAATTGCTCTACCGCCCCTGTTAGGGCAATACATGAACATTATCAAAAACTCATCCCTTACGATGGCCATTGGTGTGGCTGAGCTTTCATATGCTTCAAGACAGGTTGAAACCGAAACGCTAAAAACGTTTCAGGCCTTTGGTGTCGCTACGTTGTTATACGTGCTGATTATTGCTCTGATGGAAGGTTGGGGAATGTGGTATCAGCAACGTCGTCGGATGCAGGAGCGTTATTAAAATGGATTTCACCATTATTCATGACAACCTCAGCTATTTGCTATGGGGACAATTTCCCGATGGCCCTTTAGGGGGGGCTGCATTAACGCTGTTGATGAGCCTTATTGCTGGTCTAGCTTCTGCGATATTAGGCACTTTGCTTGGGGTGGCCTTAGCGATGTCGCGTGGTTGGCTAGGTGCGGTATTGGCTACTGTGCTGGGCTTTTTCCGCGCAATCCCAGTCATCATGTTGATATTCTGGACTTATTTTTTGCTGCCAATCGTATTTGGTGTCGATATTCCTGAAATTACTACCGTTGTCTGTGCGCTGGCGTTGATTGCTTCTTCGTATTTGGCTCATGCGGTAGCGGCGGGTATCCATGCTGTAGGGCGTGGACAGTGGCAGGCTGGCCTTTCTCTGGGGCTCAATCGCTGGCAGGTTTTAGGTAATGTCGTGTTACCTCAGGCGCTGAGAATGATGGTGCCGTCGTTTATTAATCAGTGGATTTCACTAATTAAAGATACTTCTCTGGCCTATATTGTTGGCGTGAGTGAGCTGACATTTTTGGCGACGCAGGTAAACAACCGCAGCATGGTATACCCAATGGAAGTCTTTATGTTTGTGGCTGGCGTTTACTTTGTGATGTGTCTGGCTTTGGATCTCGCCGCTAATCACTTGAGCCGGCGTTTTACGTCACAAAATGTGGTGGTAAAACGCCGCTGGTGGCAGTTAAAACCCGCGCTGCCTGCAAGTTAAGTCCCTTAATGCGTCATTTGCTACTTGGTCAGTGACCAGCCTCTTGCGCGCCATAACTCAGGTAATTGGCGAAGATCGTCAAAAGAGGTAACGAGCGGGTGTTCAATGACTGGGTTATGAGCATCACCACAATAATAAAATACGGGAATACCCGCCGCGATACCTGATTGGACGCCTGATGGGGAATCATCAACTAGAATACACGCTTTAATATCTACACCCATTTCGTTGGCCGCGTGGAACATAAGGTCTGGGTCTGGTTTCCAACTCTGAATATCGTAGCCGCTATACAACCGGTCACCAAAATAGCCCAACATGCCGGTTGAGCCCAATGAGTTCTGCATTTTGCTGACGGGGCCGTTGGAGGTGGTGCACATCGGTACTGTAATTTGCGCTAATAGAGATTCTGCATGGGGAATCGGTTTTAGCTCGGTTTTAAACAGGCGAGCAACTTCATCGCGGTAAATCTGTTCCATCTCGTCACGATCTGATTCGAACTCATGTTCCTGCTTGATTCGCTCGATGATCTCATACAGCTTAACGCCTTTAAACTCCTTAAAAACGCGATCCAATGACAGATGTACACCGTAATGAGCGAACATATGAACGTAGGCTTTGCTGCACAGGTATTCGCTATCTACCAGCGTGCCGTCGCAGTCGAAGAAAATACAGCTGATGGGGGTCATTGGGCTTCCTTGTTTTCATGGCAGACGGCAAGCTTGCGTTGCCGTCGTCAGAGATAAACCAGAGCCCAGTTTAATCGCTTGGGGAAGAAAAGCGAGTCTCTGTAAATGCAAAGCGGTCTACGTCAAATAACCCTAAGCTTGTTAGCTTCAGTGATGGAATGACAGGCAACGATAAAAATGCCATCTGAATAAAAGGTTCGTTGAGCGTAACGCCGCAGGCGCGGCAGGCGGTTTTCAAATAGGAAATATCATCGGCGATGTCTGCGGCTGATTTATCGCTCATTAATCCTGCGATAGGCAAAGCAAGATGGCTTTTTACTTCCCCCTCGTCGGCGACGCAGAGTCCGCCTCCGTTTGCGATTAGCTGATTTACGGCCACAGCCATATCACGCGGATGGTGACCGATCACCACGATATTATGACTGTCGTGGCTTACCGTTGCGGCCATTGCTCCGCGTTGTAACCCGAAGTTTTGCAGCAGTCCCCGTGCTGGTGTTTTTTGATGACCGTAACGTTCCATTACGGCGATATGGCATACGTCGTCGTGATCAAATTTTTCTCCGAGCCAGGTAACCGGCAATGTGCAGGTGATGAGTTCGTTCGGGATAATCTGAATCGCGCGGTAGCTAACGCCGACTTCCAGCGGTAGTGCGAGTTCTGCTGCGTTAACAGGGTTTCGGCGAATCGTATTTTGCACTGGTGGTTGGGTTTGCTGGTGTTTCTGTTCACAGGTTTCTTTCAATCGCTGCGCGTCCACGACCTTGCCACCCACAATGACTTGCTGGATTACCACCTGCTGTACATCGGAAAGTAATACGATATCGGCTCTTTTCCCCGGTGCTATCAGACCTAGACGTTTTAAACCAAAATGACGAGCCGCTGACCAGCTTGCGACGCGGTAAGCCACGTGAGCAGGGATATTATGCTGATTAATCAGACGATAAATCAGTGCATTGATATGTCCTTCATGCGCGATTTCCCAAGGGTTACGGTCATCGGTGCACAGCATGCATTGCGGGCTGCTGAGTTCAGAAATTAACGGTGCTAGCGTATCCAGATTTCGTGCCGCTGAACCTTCGCGGATCATTAATGCCATACCGAGTGACAGTTTTTCGCGACCTTCTTGTAACGCCAAGGTTTCATGGCAGTTTTCGATACCCGCAGCGAGATAGCCATTGAGATTTTTGCCGCTTAGCATTGGGCTATGCCCATCTAACGTCAAATGACGGAAAGCGTCGAGCTTATCCATAATGTCGCTATCACCGGCAATCACGCCGGGAAAATTCATCATTTCTGCCAAACCTAGCACATGAGAATGATCGCGATATTTAAGCATCTCACTTAATGGGAACTCAGCACCATTGATGTCGCTACCCGACAGAGCCGGTACGCATGAACTGATCTGAACAAACTGGTTTTGTTGCGCCTGTTCCGCACAGCGTAAAAACCATTCCAATCCTTGTTCACCCATGACATTCACAATTTCATGGGGATCGCAGACGATGCTGGTTACCCCAAGAGGTAGAGTGGCGCTCTCAAACGTCACCGGCGTCATCATGCTGGATTCGATGTGCAGGTGGGAATCAATAAAACCGGGAACTGCGACCGCATTGTTTGCATCAATTCGCTTGTGGGCAACGGCACCTGCGTAGGCTGAGCCAACACCAGCAATGCTGTTATTACAAATAACGATTGGGCCGGATATTTCCCCGCCATTTATCAGGTCAAGGATGCGAACATTGTCAATAATGCAGTCGGCAGCCTCATCACCGCGTGAAACCGCCAGAAGGCGGATCATTTCTTCGCGCGAAAGCGATTGCGTATGTTTATTATTAATGCTTTCCATGCGAATTCACCCTTATTGAAAATGTTATTATCATTTTGATATTAAAGTATTTTTATTGATTTAGATTGATTATATGACGCCGTAAATAGGTCTACGTGATATGGCTCACTAATTTGGTGAGTAAAAAAACATCTCGAAATATGTGTGATGGGGATCATTATTTGGCACTTTTGGTATAGGATACTCTCCCAAAGCCAATATCCATCCGGATTTAATAGAATGAATAATTCAACTTCAAACTCTGCCCAAGGGCAGGGGCTTTTTGAGCGTGTCTTCAAGTTGCAGGAGCATGGTACCACTGCAAAAACTGAAATGATCGCCGGTATCACGACGTTTTTGACGATGGTATATATCGTTTTCGTTAACCCGCAGATTCTAGGTGCTGCAGGTATGGATACTCAGGCCGTGTTTGTTACGACCTGTCTGATTGCCGCTTTCGGTAGTATTTTTATGGGGTTGCTGGCTAATTTGCCTGTTGCCTTAGCTCCTGCTATGGGGCTGAATGCCTTCTTTGCTTTTGTCGTCGTCGGTGCTATGGGGCTGACGTGGCAAGTGGGTATGGGGGCTATTTTCTGGGGGGCAGTAGGTTTATTGCTGCTAACGATTTTCCGTATTCGCTATTGGATGATTGCTAATATTCCAATGAGCCTGCGTGTAGGGATCACCAGCGGTATCGGCCTGTTTATTGCCATGATGGGGCTGAAAAATGCCGGTATCATCGTATCGAATACTGACACTCTGGTTGCCGTTGGGAGTTTAACTTCTCATAGCGTTTTACTCGGTGCATTGGGATTCTTTATTATCGCGATCCTGTCATCACGCAACTTTCACGCCGCAGTATTAGTCTCCATTGTTGTCACTACGCTTATCGGTTGGGCTTTAGGAGACGTACATTATACTGGGTTGTTCTCGATGCCGCCGAACGTAACTAGCGTCGTGGGTCAGGTCGATTTGGCGGGAGCGCTGAATGTTGGTCTAGCGGGTGTGATTTTCTCCTTCATGCTGGTAAACCTGTTCGACTCATCAGGCACATTGATTGGTGTGACTGATAAAGCAGGATTGGCGGATAAAAACGGCAAGTTTCCGCGCATGAAACAAGCGCTATACGTGGACAGTATCAGCTCTGTCGTCGGTTCTTTCTTCGGAACCTCATCCGTTACCGCCTATATCGAAAGTACCTCTGGTGTTTCTGTCGGTGGTCGTACTGGCTTAACGGCCGTAGTAGTAGGGATTTTATTCCTACTGGTGATCTTCCTTTCGCCACTGGCTGGTATGGTTCCTGCGTATGCCGCGGCTGGTGCGCTGATTTATGTTGGCGTATTGATGACGTCGAGTTTGGCTCGCGTGAAGTGGGATGACCTGACCGAAGCGGTGCCTGCATTTATCACTGCGGTGATGATGCCGTTTAGCTTCTCTATCACCGAAGGTATCGCGCTTGGCTTTATTTCTTACTGCATTATGAAATTAGGCACAGGCCGTTGGCGTGAAATTAGCCCATGCGTGGTGATTGTTGCGCTGTTGTTTGTGCTGAAAATTGTGTTTGTTGACGCACATTAATGACTCGCTAGCCTAAACCTCCCCTACAAGGGGAGGTTTAATGCATCAGCCCACGCGACGCACATAATCTGCAAATGCTGAGAGCTGTTTGCCTAAGAATTCGATGGTTGAAGTATCTGTTAGTATGCCCTTCTGCTCATCCACTTTGCTCTGGATCACTCCCCCCATAAACTCTGGTTTATTCATGACTTGGCAGTCCAAGAACACCAAAATCTGACGTAAGTGATACTGACACCGAGCGCCGCCAATGGGGCCCATAGAGCTGGTCTGGATGGCGACAGGTTTACCTGCCAGCGGCTGATTAGGTAGGCGAGAAATCCAGTCGATCGCGTTTTTAAGTCCGCCTGGAACGGAGTAGTTATATTCTGGCGTCACGATAATCACGCCGTCTGCCTGACGGATTTCTTCGGCGATAGCTTCAATTTGAGCAGGAAAACCTTCATCTTGCTGAAGATCGGCATCGTAGAGAGGAATATCGCGAATGGAAGGCAGCGCTTCGATAGTTACGTGTTTAGGTGCAAGGTCGGGGAGCGCGTTTGCGACAATCGCATTATAGGAACCTTTACGTAGGCTACCCAATAAAGTAACAATTTTCAGTGGCTTATCTGACATAAGTTCTCCATTTCTTGATGTAATATAACCGAACTTCACTGAAGTCATCTTAGATCAATAATCAATCATAGAGTAGATAAGTTGATATCAGACTTATCATTCACAGGGTTTGTATTGGTGAATGACTAGTAAAGCGTAAGTAGGTGGTGGACTCTTTTAGCTCTGTATTTTTCTCTGCGGTGATATTTATCAGCTGATTATTTTTATCCATTAACCAGTAATTAAGCTGTCCAAGCGTTGGTGATTTACTGCATGCCCAAGCAATTTCACCCTGTATCGCACTAATGGTCTCGACCTGCGGCGTTGCTGTTGAACGTAATTTTCCTGCGTTAGGTTGAAGACGCAGGGTTTGTAAGCCGCTTGTTCCTAGCCCCGATATCTTAAGCACTGATTCGCGAATAGCCCAAAGCTGCGTTGTGGCCTCTAAACGGTCGGCCTGTCCATCGATCCAAATTTTTTCGCTGCTGGTAAGATGCTGCTGTTGAAGGTGAATAAAACCACCCTGACGTGCGCGAATAACTTCAACGTCCATGCCGACTTTACCATTGGAGCCGAGCATGACCGCAACGACACCACCGGCATATCCGAGGCTAAAATCTGGCAGCGTAGGATCAACAAAACAGGGCCTACCACTAGGAGCAATGGCTAAGCGTGGTAGCTTTTCGTAACCGTAAAGTTGAAACATGAGTTCTGCAAGTAGCGCGCGGCCATGCAGAAATCGTTCACGACGTTTGGGTGAATAGTGTAGTGATGTGGCAATCAGATCTTCGGTAAGACGATAAACGTCTAAGGGGCGGTTGGATAGATACCACCAAGCAAAATGATTCTCCATAGTCGCTCCCTGATTTACGGATGAATTGGTGTAAGAATGCTACCTAATAACTATAGCGTAAGCGTTTCTGGTCTCTGGATTATTTATCTAAGCAGAGTATTTAGTCACTCGATTTTATGTGAACTGTGCGGCAGCGCACTGATTAAACTAACAAATTCATCGTTAGCGCTACGTAAGCCCAATGGCATATTGGTCAGCGGAAAATGAAATGGGAATGAGGAGTTATGATGCAAAAGAAGGATTAAGCGGGGAGTCGCTTGGCTAATTTTATTAGTACTCGCCATTCTTCTACACAACAGCCCGCTAGGTGAGTGGTTCTCACATATCGAGATGTTACAGCAATGGATAAGTGTACATGGGTGGATAGGAATTATCGCTTATGTATTGTTGTTTGTTATTGCCTCACTGTTTTTGTTCCCCGGTAGCGTGTTAGTGATCGCTGGGGGCATTGTTTTTGGTACGTTTTATGGAACGATCATCTCATTGTTTGCTGCAACTTTGTCCTCCTCTCTCTCCTTTTTGCTGGCGAGATATCTTGGCCGCTCATGGTTGTTACAGCGTTTTAGTGGAAATAAAAAATTCGAGCAGATAGAGCAAGGTATTCAGCATTATGGTGTTGATTTCTTGATTTTTACCCGCTTAATTCCGCTATTTCCATACAATATTCAAAATTATGCCTACGGCTTAACGGGAATTCCTTTTTGGCGTTACTGTATGATTTCGTGTCTAACCATTCTGCCAGGAACGTTTATTTTTACTTTGATGGCGAGCGAGTTAGCTGAAAATGGCGTGACTCTAGAAGTAACGATGAAGTTGGTTCTTTGCGGAGTGGTTCTGTTTGTTTTAACACAAATAACGCGCAGAGTTTTCAGTAAACGATTCGCCAAATAGTAAAACCCGCCGATGGCGGGTTTTTAAGCGGAAGTGATCACTTACCAATACAGAAGCTAGAGAAAATTCTTCCTAGCAAATCATCAGACGTGAATTCACCGGTAATCTCACTCAGAGCCTGCTGGGCGAGCCGTAGCTCTTCAGCCAGTAATTCACCTGCATAGGCGCTCAATAACTGCTCCTTGCCTTGTTCAAGGTGCATAGCCGCGGTTTCCAGTGCCTGTAAGTGACGACGGCGGGCCAAGAACCCTCCTTCCATATTGCTGGTGAAGCCCATGCTTTGTTTTAGATGATCGCGCAGCACATCAATGCCTTCACCGGTACGAGCGGATAATCTGATTAGTGAGTAACCATTTACTTCGCTTAGTCCCAGCGTTTCTCCCGTCACATCTGCTTTGTTGCGCACGACGGTAATCGGCAGCGTTTTAGGAAGTCGAGCCATAAATTCTGGCCAGATAGTCGCAGGTTCAATGGCATCGGTGGTGGTACCATCAACCATAAACAGGACGCGGTCAGCCTGTTCGATCTCGTTCCAAGCACGTTCGATACCAATGCGTTCAACTTCGTCGCTTGCTTCGCGTAATCCTGCGGTATCAATAATATGCAATGGCATGCCATCGATATGAATATGTTCACGTAAGACGTCGCGGGTCGTTCCGGCAATATCAGTCACGATAGCCGCTTCGCGACCTGCGAGTGCGTTCAACAGACTGGACTTACCTGCGTTAGGACGACCAGCAATCACCACCTTCATCCCTTCGCGTAATAAACTGCCCTGGCGTGCTTCGGCGCGTACCGCCTGAAGTTCCCCCATAACACCGTTAAGCTGAGCCTCAATTTTTCCATCGGAGAGAAAGTCGATTTCTTCATCAGGAAAATCGATAGCGGCTTCAACGAAGATACGCAGATGCGTTAATGCTTCAACCAGCTGATTAACACGATTAGAGAAGGCGCCTTGCAGTGAGTTTACCGCAGAGCGAGCTGCTTGTTCTGAGCTGGCATCGATCAGATCGGCAATCGCTTCGGCTTGTGCTAAATCCAGTTTATCGTTGAGGAATGCGCGCTCAGAGAACTCTCCGGGGCGAGCGATTCGTACATTGGGCATCAGAAGAATGCGTTTCAGTAGCAGATCGAGAATGACGGGCCCGCCATGCCCTTGCAACTCCAGCACGTCTTCACCGGTAAATGAGTTTGGGCCAGGGAAATACAAGGCAATTCCTTGATCCAATACGCTGCCGTCAGCGTCTTTAAACGGCAGGTAATCTGCGTAGCGTGGCTTAGGTAATTTACCGAGTAACGCCATAGCGACTTCTTCTGCCTGACGGCCTGATATACGCAGAATGCCTACGCCGCCGCGTCCAGGGGGGGTTGCCTGAGCAACGATGGTGTCGGATTGGCTCATAGTCATACTCTCTTGTTACAAAATTAAATGCGTACCATAAAAAAAGGCGGTCAATTGACCGCCTTACTCAACTCAAATCATCGCGTGGATTATGATTTTTTCTTGTCGCGGCTGTGTAGGCCACGTTTCTCAAGACCACGGTAGATCAGCTGTTGCTGGAGGATGGTCACCAGGTTGCTGACGATATAGTACAGCACCAGACCTGATGGGAACCACAGGAAGAACACCGTGAAGATGACAGGCATAAACGTCATAATCTTCTGCTGCATCGGGTCAGTAACTGTGGTTGGCGACATCTTCTGAATGAAGAACATCGTGATACCCATCAGAATTGGCAAGATGTAGTACGGGTCTTGTGCAGCCAAGTCATGGATCCACAGCGCAAATGGAGCCTGGCGCAGTTCTACTGAGCCCATCAGCATGTAATACAGTGCCAAGAAGATTGGCATCTGGATGACGAGCGGTAGACATCCACCCAGTGGGTTAACTTTCTCTGACTTGTACAGCGCCATCATTTCTTGGCTCATGCGCTGTTTGTCATCACCAATGCGTTCACGCATTGCCGCCAGTTTTGGCTGCAGCATACGCATTTTCGCCATGGAGGTGTACTGCGCTTTAGTCAGCGGGTACATGATGCCACGAACGATGAAGGTAATGACGATAATCGAGAAGCCCCAGTTACCGATAAAGCTGTGAATGAATTTTAGCAGTTTAAACAGCGGCTGAGAGATGAACCATAACCAGCCGTAGTCTACGGTCAGATCCAAATGCGGCGCCACGGCAGCCATATCACTCTGGATTTCAGGACCGACCCACAGCGTTGCGTTCAGGTTTTTCTCAGTGCCTGGTGCAACAACAACCGGCTCTGCTTTAAAGCCAATCGCTGACAGTCCATTACCCAGATTTGCGGTATAGAACTGGTTGGTGCTGTTGGTTTGCGGGATCCATGCAGTAGCAAAGTACTGTTGCAACATCGCAACCCAGCCACCTTTGGTCGTGATATTCAGCGGGTCTTTATCAAACGCATACTTCTGATACTTATCATCGCTTGAAGAGTACGCCGCACCACGGAAGGTGTGCAGTGCAAAGTTGCTGCTGCCTGTGTCGCGGTGTTTAGGCAAATCAATAGACTGCTTCAACTGACCGAACAGAGTTAGATCCAGCGGCTGTGCGCTGCTGTTCTTAACTTTATAGTCCACGCCGATAGCATAGTCACCACGTTTGAGAACGAAGGTCTTGGTATAGACCACGCCGTCTTTCGCTGTGTATGTCAAAGGAATGCGCAGCTCGTCCTGACCGTTAACCAATTCAAAATTGGTTTGATCAGCGGTGTACAGTGGACGGTCACCGTTAGCTGGATTATCTGGACCATTTTTACCTGTCAGACCGCTTTGAGCCTGATAGATGAAATCTGGGGTGGTTTCTAACAGCTCAAATGGCTTATCAGAACCTAAAGTAGCTGGATACGCTAACAGGTTGGCCTGTTCGATATCACCACCACGGGTGTTAATGGTTAAAGACAGAACATCAGTCTTAACCGTAATCAGTTTACCCTGGCCACTTTCTGGCACAGCCTGACTAGATGCATCGGCTGTCGTGGTGTTCGCGGTCTGTCCTGCGGTCTGAGCGGTAGGCTGCGGATTGTTATCCGTTTGCCATGCTTGCCAGATCATGAAAGACACGAACAGCAGAGCGATGAGGAGTAGATTGCGTTGCGAATCCATCTTAATGTTCTCTGTTATCGTCAGTTTTCGGCGGCACGGGATCATCACCACCTGGGTTCAAAGGGTGGCATTTTAATACGCGTTTCAGTGTCAACCAACTGCCTTTTATCATTCCAAACCTGCTCAATGCCTCAATTCCGTACTGTGAGCAGGTTGGTCTGAAACGACAATGTGGTCCGAGCAGCGGACTAATGAAAAGCTGATACCCGCGTATCAGCTTTATTAGGATACGCGAGCTTGCCGACAATGACGACGCCATAACTTTTCCAAAATCTCTGTCAGCGCCCGATTATCGAGCTCCTGAACCCCTTTTTTAGCAATTACCACAAAATCCATGGCAGGCAGCGAATGTTGGCTTAAACGGAAGCTTTCGCGCGTTAAACGCTTAATCCGGTTACGCTCATGCGCACGCTTGACATATTTTTTAGCGACTGTAAGACCGATGCGGGGATGCCCCAGCGTGTTCATACGGCCGAGTATGGTAATTTGAGGAGTGCCGGCTCGTTGCGGTTGCTGGAAGACGAAATTGAAATGATTGGGAGTTAACAAACGTAACTCCCTAGGAAATGCTAGCTTAACCACAGAGGGTTAGCTTTATTACTTAGAAACGGTCAGACGAGTACGGCCTTTCGCACGACGGCGGGCCAGAACCTGACGACCATTTTTGGTTGCCATACGAGCACGGAAACCGTGTGAACGGTTACGTTTCAATACGGACGGTTGGAAAGTGCGTTTCATAGCGATTTCTACCTAAACTTAAATAATTACTGATCAGTAAACGCGTTTGGCTACTCGGCGTGAGAACGACCGACGCCTCAATCGCATATATAAAGAGGCGGGATTGTAATAATTGTACAGTCCTGAGTCAATTCTCATCGCAAGATAGCTCAACCGAATTTCACTAACGTGAGCCTCAATCACCGTCGCATCCCTAAATAGTCCCTAAGAGATACATAGGTTTGAGGCCTGTAAAAGTGATGAAAAAAACCACCAAACAGAACTCAGGCGCAACGCGTGGGTGGGAAATTATACGGACTCCCTATCAAAGCGCAAGGATCTAACCAAGATCCTTCTAGATAATGTGGCGATCCGTGATGCATTATTCACCAGCGAAATCTGAAAATATGGGATCTGTGGACGGTTTAACGCTGGACAAACGACATAAAAGTATAAACTCTTCATTTGAATCTTGCCTGTGGATAAAATCGATCTAATCTGTGCAGAAGGGGAGGATCTTCTGTGTGATTTACGCTATGATCCGCCATTCCGATTGCGATCCAGATCTTTGGTGCGTTGGAGATAACGAAATTTTATACATCGCGTTTAAAAAGCGATTCGTATGTGATGGTTTACTTGTGGGTAACCTGTTTATGATCTTTCCATTTATTAAGATCCCAGCATCTTTTGTGCGAAACAGAGCCTTGACGAGGTTCAAACGATCATATGCGTCAAAAAAAGTCAGTCTAAGTATCCTATTCATTTCTTTTTGATCTTGTTCGAGTGGAGTCCGCCGTGTCACTTTCGCTTTGGCAGCAGTGTCTTGCCCGATTGCAGGATGAGTTACCTGCCACAGAATTTAGTATGTGGATCCGTCCTTTACAGGCGGAACTGAGTGACAATACCCTGGCGCTGTATGCTCCTAACCGTTTCGTATTGGATTGGGTTCGTGACAAATATCTCAACAACATCAACGGATTGTTGAACGATTTTTGTGGTAGCGACGCACCTGTTCTCCGTTTTGAAGTTGGAACCAAACCTGCGACGGCTGCTATACCCGTTCAAAGTCCGGTGATGGCCAGTGTTTCAGCGCCGGTCATTCAGACTGCGGCTCGCAACGTAGCGCCTATGCGTCCTAGTTGGGATAACTCTCCCGCGCAGCCTGAATTGTCTTATCGCTCGAATGTGAATCCTAAGCATACGTTTGATAACTTTGTTGAGGGTAAGTCTAACCAACTGGCCCGCGCGGCGGCGCGTCAGGTGGCTGATAATCCTGGGGGTGCTTATAATCCGCTGTTCTTATACGGTGGTACGGGCTTAGGTAAAACTCACCTTCTGCATGCGGTAGGTAATGGCATTATGGCTCGCAAAGCCAATGCTAAAGTGGTTTACATGCACTCTGAGCGTTTTGTTCAGGATATGGTCAAAGCCCTGCAAAATAACGCAATCGAAGAGTTCAAACGTTACTATCGTTCCGTTGATGCTCTGCTTATCGATGATATCCAGTTTTTTGCCAACAAAGAGCGTTCGCAGGAAGAGTTCTTCCATACCTTTAACGCTTTGCTTGAAGGTAATCAGCAAATTATTCTGACGTCAGACCGCTATCCAAAAGAGATTAATGGCGTAGAAGATCGTCTGAAATCGCGTTTTGGTTGGGGGCTGACCGTAGCCATTGAGCCACCAGAGTTAGAGACACGCGTTGCGATTCTGATGAAAAAAGCTGATGAAAATGACATTCGTCTGCCGGGCGAAGTCGCCTTTTTCATCGCAAAACGTCTACGCTCTAATGTACGTGAGCTTGAGGGCGCACTGAACCGAGTGATTGCGAATGCCAACTTTACCGGCCGCGCTATTACCATCGATTTTGTGCGTGAAGCGCTACGTGATCTGCTTGCCTTGCAGGAAAAACTCGTCACCATCGATAATATCCAGAAGACGGTGGCTGAGTATTATAAAATCAAGGTGGCAGACTTACTGTCTAAACGCCGTTCCCGCTCCGTTGCCCGCCCGCGTCAAATGGCGATGGCGTTAGCAAAGGAGCTGACTAACCACAGCTTGCCAGAAATCGGTGATGCTTTTGGTGGTCGTGACCATACAACGGTCTTGCATGCCTGTCGTAAGATTGAACAGCTGCGTGAAGAAAGCCACGACATCAAAGAAGATTTTTCTAATTTAATCAGAACGTTGTCATCCTAATCAAATAACAGTCATCGTAGCGATATGAAATTTATTGTTGAACGTGAACATCTGCTAAAGCCGTTGCAACAGGTGAGCAGCCCGCTGGGTGGCCGACCAACGTTGCCTATTCTTGGTAATCTGCTGTTGCAGGTTGAAGACGGCCATCTATTGCTGACAGGCACAGACCTTGAAATGGAAATGATCGCCCGAGTTCCTCTTGCTCAAGAGCATGAGACAGGGGCAACAACGGTACCTGCGCGTAAGTTTTTCGATATCTGCCGTGGTCTGCCAGACGGTGCGGAAATCACCGTTGTTTTAGACGGCGATCGCATGCTGGTACGTTCTGGGCGTAGCCGCTTTTCTCTGTCTACGCTGCCTGCTGCTGATTTCCCTAATTTGGATGACTGGCAGAGCGAAGTGGAATTCACGCTGCCACAGGCGACGCTGAAAAAGCTGATTGAGGCAACTCAATTCTCTATGGCTCATCAGGATGTGCGCTATTACCTGAACGGTATGCTGTTTGAAACCGAAGGTGAAGAGTTGCGCACCGTGGCGACCGATGGTCACCGCCTTGCGGTATGTTCAATGCCTATTGGTCAGAGTGTGCCGAGCCATTCCGTCATTGTGCCGCGTAAAGGTGTTATGGAGTTGTCCCGTTTGCTGGATGGTGGTGAAACGCCGCTGCGCCTGCAAATTGGTAGCAACAATATTCGTGCTCATGTAGGTGGTTTCATCTTTACTTCTAAGCTGGTCGACGGTCGTTTCCCTGACTATCGCCGCGTATTGCCGAAAAATCCGGACAAAACGTTAAAAGCAGGTTGTGATGAGCTCAAGCAAGCATTTGCACGTGCTGCCATTTTATCCAATGAAAAATTCCGTGGCGTGCGTCTGTATGTCAGCCATAACCAGCTGAAAATTACGGCGAATAACCCTGAGCAGGAAGAAGCGGAAGAAATTCTAGACGTCAACTACGAAGGAACCGATTTAGAAATCGGTTTTAACGTGAGCTACGTTTTGGATGTGCTCAACGCTCTCAAATGCGAAGACGTGCATATGCTGCTGACTGACTCAGTATCCAGCGTACAGATTGAAGACGCGGCCAGCCAGTCGGCGGCCTATGTAGTCATGCCAATGCGCTTGTAACCATACCCATCATACTTCGAACTGCACGTGCGTTGGCTGCCTTCGTTCACCCAGTCACTTACTGACGTAAGATGCTGGGGATTCGCTCAGTGACCACCTTCTTGCAGCCCGAATTATTTAGGGTATATGAATGTTGGCTTTGCTCGGAATAGCTTTTGATGGCTTTAACGCGTCTGACGATCCGCGATTTTCGCAATATTGAGTCTGCGGATCTCGCTCCCGCTGAGGGATTCAACTTTCTGGTCGGTGCTAACGGCAGCGGAAAAACCAGCGTGCTCGAAGCTATCTATACGCTGGGGCACGGGCGGGCTTTTCGTAGCTTGCAAGCAGGGCGAGTGATTCGTCACGATCAGAATGAATTTGTGCTGCATGGCCGCATTGATACCGGAGCCGAGCGTGAGCTTTCGGTCGGACTGAGCAAAAGTCGGGCGGGCGATAGTAAAGTGCGTATTGACGGTAGTGATGGGCATAAGGTGGCTGAGCTCGCGCAAATGTTGCCGATGCAGCTTATCACGCCGGAAGGTTTTACTTTATTGAATGGCGGGCCAAAGTTTCGGCGCGCTTTTCTCGACTGGGGATGTTTTCACAGCGACCCTGGTTTTTTTGTTGCTTGGAGCAATCTTAAGCGGTTACTCAAGCAGCGTAACGCGGCGCTTAGACAGGTTACGCGTTACTCTCAACTACGTCCTTGGGATCAGGAATTGATTCCGCTGGCTGAACGTATTAGTGCATTACGCGCGCAGTACAGCGCGGCGATAGCGGAAGATATTAGCGCTACCTGCGCGCAGTTTCTGCCTGAGTTTGCGCTAACGTTTTCATTCCAGCGTGGTTGGGATAAAGAAAGCGACTACGGAGAGTTGCTGGAGCGTCAATTTGAACGCGACAGAGCTCTGACCTATACCGCAGTGGGTCCACACAAGGCTGATTTCCGCATCCGGGCAGAAGGTACACCGGTTGAGGATTTACTTTCCCGTGGACAACTGAAATTACTGATGTGCGCGCTGCGTTTGGCACAGGGTGAATATCTTACCCGCCACAGCGGTCGCCGTTGCCTGTACCTTATCGATGATTTTGCTTCTGAGCTGGATACCGGTCGCCGACGTTTATTGGCCGACCGTTTGAAGGCAACTGGCGCGCAGGTTTTTGTGAGCGCAGTAAGTGCAGAACAGGTCTCCGATATGGTTGATGAAAAGGGCAAGATGTTCCGCGTGGAACAAGGTAAAATAGCGGTTTAATCACAGTTTTTTAATGAGCGAGAAAGGCTGATGTCAAATACTTATGACTCCTCAAGTATCAAGGTATTAAAAGGGCTGGACGCCGTGCGTAAACGCCCGGGCATGTACATCGGTGATACCGATGACGGAACCGGTCTGCACCATATGGTATTCGAGGTGGTGGACAACGCGATTGACGAGGCGCTCGCTGGCTACTGTAAAGACATTATCGTTACCATCCATAGCGACAACTCGGTGTCGGTGCAGGATGATGGCCGTGGTATTCCTACTGGCCTGCATGAAGAAGAAGGTGTTTCTGCCGCTGAAGTTATCATGACCGTGCTGCATGCCGGTGGTAAGTTTGATGATAACTCCTACAAAGTTTCTGGCGGTTTGCACGGCGTGGGTGTTTCCGTGGTTAACGCCTTGTCTGAGAAACTGGAATTGGTTATCCGCCGTGAAGGTAAAGTTCACGAGCAGACCTACGCGCATGGCGTACCTCAATTCCCTCTGAAAGTGGTTGGTGACACTGAAACGACCGGTACAACCGTGCGTTTCTGGCCAAGTATGGAGACGTTCTCCAATCATACTGAATTCCAGTATGACATTTTGGCTAAGCGCTTGCGTGAGCTCTCTTTCTTGAACTCCGGCGTGTCTATCCGCCTGCGTGATAAACGCGACAACCGTGAAGATCATTTCCACTATGAAGGCGGTATCAAAGCGTTCGTAGAGTATCTGAACAAGAATAAAACTCCGATCCATCCAAACGTGTTCTATTTCTCTACCGTGAAAGATGATATCGGCGTTGAAGTTGCGTTGCAGTGGAACGATGGTTTCCAGGAAAACATCTACTGCTTTACCAACAACATTCCACAGCGCGACGGTGGTACTCACTTGGCCGGTTTCCGTGCCGCGATGACACGTACCCTGAATAGCTACATGGAAAAAGAAGGCTACAGCAAAAAAGCCAAAGTTAGCGCCACCGGTGACGATGCGCGTGAAGGTTTGATTGCGGTCGTTTCTGTTAAGGTTCCAGATCCTAAGTTCTCTTCTCAGACTAAAGATAAGCTGGTTTCATCTGAGGTGAAAACTGCGGTTGAAACCCAGATGAACGAACTGCTGGCCGAATATCTGCAAGAAAATCCGGGCGATGCAAAAATTGTCGTTGGCAAAATCATTGATGCAGCTCGTGCTCGTGAAGCGGCGCGTAAAGCGCGTGAAATGACACGTCGTAAAGGCGCATTGGATTTAGCCGGTCTGCCGGGCAAACTGGCTGACTGTCAGGAACGCGACCCAGCCCACTCTGAACTGTACTTAGTGGAAGGGGACTCTGCGGGCGGCTCTGCAAAACAGGGGCGTAACCGTAAGAATCAGGCGATCCTGCCGCTGAAAGGTAAAATCCTGAACGTTGAGAAAGCGCGTTTCGATAAAATGCTTTCTTCTCAGGAAGTTGCCACGCTGATTACCGCACTGGGCTGTGGTATCGGGCGCGACGAATATAACCCTGACAAGCTGCGTTATCACAGCATCATCATCATGACCGATGCCGACGTCGACGGTTCGCACATTCGTACGCTGCTGTTGACCTTCTTCTATCGCCAGATGCCTGAAATCATCGAACGTGGTCATGTGTTTATTGCTCAGCCTCCACTTTATAAAGTGAAAAAAGGTAAGCAGGAACAGTACATTAAAGATGACGATGCGATGGATCAGTACCAGCTTTCTATCGCCTTGGATGGTGCTGAGTTGCATATTAATGCGGATGCGCCAGCGATGTCTAACGAGCATTTAGAGAAGTTGGTGACCGAGCACTATCAGGTTCAAAAACTGATTGGTCGTATGGAGCGTCGTTATCCTAAGGCGCTGTTGAACCAGTTGATCTACCATCCAACGTTGGTGGAAGCCGATCTTGGCGATCAGGCTAAAGTTCAGCAGTGGATTGAGTCTCTAGTGAATATCCTGAACGAGAAAGAAGTTCACGGTAGTACGTACTCTGCGATTGTGACTGAAAACCGCGAGCGTCAGATGTTTGAACCGTCGCTGCGTATTCGTACTCATGGGGTTGATACTGATTACCCATTGGACTTCGATTTTATTCACGGCGCGGAATACCGTCGCATCTGCAACTTGGGCGGTACGTTGCGTGATATGATCGAAGACGGTGCGTTTGTGATGCGTGGTGAACGCCGCCAGCCGATTACCAGCTTCGAGCAGGCATTGGAGTGGTTAGTGAAAGAGTCTCGCCGCGGTCTGGCTATCCAGCGTTATAAAGGTCTGGGTGAAATGAACCCTGAGCAGCTGTGGGAAACCACCATGGATCCGCAGAGCCGTCGTATGCTGCGTGTTACTGTGAAAGATGCTGTGGCCGCTGACCAGCTATTCACCACATTGATGGGCGATGCGGTTGAACCTCGTCGTGCATTTATTGAAGAGAATGCGCTGCGTGCAGCAAACCTAGACTTCTAATCCTAAAGAAGTTAGCGAGAAGGGACGATTTATCGTCCCTTTTTTTATGTATTTGATCCTCATTTTTACCTCGCATAAGCAATGACAACCTGGCCTAGATTGATTACCGTTACACTATTATTCTGATCCGAAGGGAAAATGTGATGTCGATTAAACTGATTGCTATAGATCTGGATGGAACCTTACTTAATAACGATCGGGCGGTTGCCCCTGCGGTGAAACAGGCTATTTTGGCGGCTAAAGCTCAGGGCGTACACGTATTGCTGGCGACGGGACGTCCGTTTATCGGCGCACAGCAATATTTACGAGAGTTGGAGTTGGATAAAACGGGATGCTACTGCCTCTGCAATAACGGCGGTCTAATTGTTCATGCCGAAAATGGGGAACCGCTGTTCGAAACGCTGCTCGATTTTAACGACTATTTATACCTCGAATCGTTGTCGCACCAAATTGGCTCACATTTTCACGCACTCGATCATCACAAGTTGTATACCGCAAACCGCGACATTAGTAAGCACACGGTGCAGGAATCATTCATCACTGGAATACCTCTTTATTTCTGTCCTGTTGATGAAATGGATAAAAATACGTGCTTCCCTAAAGTGATGATGATCGATGATCCTGAGGTGTTGGAGAAAGCCATCGCACGAATTCCTCCAGAAGCATATGAACGCTATACCATAGTGAGAAGCAGCCCAAACTTCCTCGAAATCTTAAACAAAGATGCCGATAAAGGAAAAGGGGTTGCTCAAATGGCGGAATACCTAAATATTCCACGTGAAAATGTGATGTGTATTGGCGATCACGGCAACGATTTGGCAATGGTGAAATATGCTGGCGTTGGTGTAGCGATGGGAAATGCCGAGCCCTCCATTAAAGAAGCCGCTCAGTTTGTTACCACGACCAATCAGGAAGATGGCGTGGCTGTAGCAATCAACAAATTTGTATTTGAGAAGTAGAAGGTCATTGAGTTTTTTATAATTTCGCAACAGGGTGCTGGTTTTGACCTTTCAGTTACCGTCAGTTCTGTGAAAGGTTTCGTACGCCTATAACACCGAGTATCTCCTTAGCATCGTGTCTGCGTCCGAGCAAGGCGGCTCAATCGCCGCCGCCTTGCATCCCGGCTTGGCACCCCCTACCAGCCCGCTGCGCGGGTGCCCTCGTTTCATCATTTCGGTCTTAACGGAACGAACGGCAATCGCCATCCTGGCTCCTCCGTTCTTTCGCCTACATCCCTGTAGGCGAATCCTAACCTGCATGATTTACTCGGCTGAAGGTGCTCACACTTCAAATACACCTCACATCCCGTACGAGAAGAAAGCAAAACGGTGTAACTCGTACCTTCGGGCGCAAGGCCTGATGAGCCTGCATGATGTTTTCGAATAGGGTAGGCATCGTGTTTCCTTGTTTTTCAATACTAAACAGATCAGTAAATCAACGCCTACAAATTGAACTAATTAGCCCGACAAATAAACCCCAGATGATTAAGAGCAGTAAACTGTCAATAATTGTCTATTTTGTGATCCAAATTGTAGTACTAAATTATATTTTAACAATACAATGTGTGCATTGGTGAGTGTGATTGGTTTTCGTTTTGTACTTCACTGATGCGGTTATTTTATTCGTTTGGCGGTAAAGTATTGAGCGATTAGCCCATCTCTATCCAAACGGAAAAATACAATGAACAAGACTGAATTGAGCAAAACCGACCGCATCATCGTTGAAATGGGACGACAAATTATCAGTGGGAAGTATGTCCCTGGAGCGGCGCTACCTGCGGAGGCGGAGTTATGCGAAGAGTTTCAAACATCGCGCAATATTATCCGCGAAGTATTTCGTGCGCTTACCGCTAAGCGATTGGTTGAAGTGAAGCGATATCGAGGGGCTTTTGTTGCGCCTCGTAACCAGTGGAACTACTTGGATACTGATGTTCTGCAATGGGTACTTGCAAATGATTATGACCCTCGTCTGATTAGCGCATTGAGTGAGGTACGTAATCTGGTCGAGCCGTCAATTGCTCGTTGGGCTGCTGAAAGAGCAACGTCTAGCGAGTTGGCGGTCATTGAGGCCGCATTAAATGACATGACAATGAACCACCAAGATTTTGATGCATTTAACGAGGCAGATATTCGTTTCCATGAAGCCGTATTGTCGTCGGTACATAACCCAGTGTTACAGCAGTTAAGCGTTGCGATTAGTTCTCTGCAACGGGCTGTATTTGAACGTACTTATATGCCAGATGAAGACAACATGCCGAGAACATTACGTGAGCACCAAACTCTGTATGACGCAATCCGTCATCAGAATGCTGATGCAGCAGAGAAAGCAGCATTAGCCATGATCGCCAGCTCGACAAGGCGTTTAAAGGATGAGACATGAGTGAAAATTTTATAGCGATTGATTGGGGCTCGACAAATTTACGAGCATGGCTTTATGTCCAAGGGTTGTGCGTTGATTTTCTAAGCTCAGAATCCGGTGTCACTCGTTTACAAGGGCAGACGCCACAACAGGTTTTTAGTCACCTGATGCAGCCGTGGTTCCAAGATTATGGTGATCTTCCGGCTATTATGGCGGGAATGGTTGGCAGCAATGCCGGATGGCAGGTTGTACCTTACCTGTCCTGCCCAGTTGCATTAGGTGAGGTCACTCAACACCTGACAACAATCCGATCACCAAATTCTTCAGTGATCCATATTATTCCTGGGTTATGCATTAATCGTCCCGATAATTCCAATGTGATGCGTGGCGAGGAAACTCAGATTATAGGCGCTCACCAATTACACAAATCCTCACGTTATTTAATGCCTGGCACACATAGCAAATGGGTGCAGATGTCTGGTGATTATGTTGATGATTTTCGCACGGTAATCACGGGCGAATTGCATTATTTGCTGCTTCAACATGGACTTATTGGCATAGGTATCGGTGAGCAACATGTCTCACAGGATGCATTCCAGCAAGGGTTGGACATCGGATTTAATGATGCTGGCGTGATACGAAATCTGTTTGAAGTTCGTGCGGCGCATCTCCTTGGAAAGAGAAGTAAAGGTACGGTGAGCGATTGGCTGTCTGGGGTGTTGATTGGTAATGAGATTGCACAGATGCAACAGACTTACGCATTACACGCCAGCGACAGCGTAACGCTCATTGGTAGCCCAAAACTCAATGAACGTTACGCCACGGCTCTGAATTTCGCCGGTATTGCCTATCAAACGATTGACGGTGATATCGCGTTTCAAACTGGAATAAGGAGCATTGCCAATGCCTTGGGTTACTAAGTTACCGCTGATCGCGATCTTACGTGGGATTAAACCACAAGAAGTTGAAGAACATATTACTGCATTATTGACGGCTGGTTTTGATGCTATAGAAATTCCTTTGAATTCACCTGAATGGGAAAAAAGTATTTCCCTAGCTGTGAAGCTCTTTGGCCATCGCGCTTTAATTGGGGCTGGTACTGTCCTGAAAGGTGAGCAGGTAGATCTGCTGCATTCCATCAACAGTAAGCTCATTGTCACACCGAATACTTCCCCCGACGTTATCCGCCGAGCTGTTGGATATCAGATGCAGGTCTGTTGTGGTTGTGCAACGGCGACAGAAGCATTTCAAGCAATAGAGGCTGGAGCTCAGGCGCTGAAAATTTTCCCATCGGCGGCATTTGGCTCTGACTATGTAAAAGCACTTAAGGCGGTTCTTCCTGAAACGGTACCCGTGTTCGCGGTGGGGGGCGTCACACCGGAAAACCTGCATGAATATCTTAATGCTGGTTGTGTCGGAGCAGGATTAGGCAGCGATTTATATCGTGTTGGGCAGGATGTGCAACGTACGGCTCAACAGGCACAGGCTTATGTGAAGGCCTATAAGGATGCGGTGAAATGAAAATTACTAAATTAACTACCTATCGTTTACCCCCAAGGTGGATGTTTCTGAAAATTGAAACTGATGAAGGCATTGTGGGGTGGGGAGAACCGGTTATTGAAGGTAAGGCCAAAAGCGTTGAGGCTGCTGTTCATGAGCTTGGCGAATATATTATTGGTCAGGATCCAGCGCGAATTAATGATATTTGGCAGACACTCTATCGAGGAAGTTTCTACCGCGGTGGCCCTATTCTGATGAGCGCAATCTCAGGAATCGATCAGGCGTTGTGGGATATCAAAGGAAAGGCGTTAGGGGTTCCTGTCTATCAACTGCTTGGTGGTTTGGTACGCGATAAAATTAAGGCTTACAGTTGGGTGGGGGGGGATCGTCCTGCCGACGTTATTGATGGTATTAAGAAGCTGATGGCGGGTGGGTTTGATACTTTCAAGCTCAATGGCTGTGAAGAGATGGGTATTATTGATAATGCTCGCAAAGTTGATGCGGCTATAGCGGTTGTGGCTGAGATCCGAGCTAAGTTTGGCAATACGATTGAGTTTGGTCTCGATTTTCATGGCCGCGTTGATGCGCCGATGGCCAAAATCTTAATCAAAGAACTTGAGCCTTATCGTCCGCTCTTTATCGAAGAACCGGTGCTTGCTGAACAAGCAGAATACTATCCACGCCTTGCTGCCCAGACGCATCTGCCTATAGCGGCGGGGGAGCGCATGTATTCTCGGTTTGATTTCAAGCGAGTGCTAGCGGATGGTGGTTTAGCCATTGTACAGCCCGATCTTTCCCATGCAGGGGGAATTACCGAATGCTTTAAAATAGCGGCGATGGCAGAAGCTTATGACGTTGCTTTAGCACCGCACTGCCCGCTAGGGCCAATTGCATTAGCGTCATGTTTGCATTTGGATTTTGTTGCACGCAATGCGGTGTTGCAAGAGCAAAGCATGGGGATTCACTACAACCAAGGCGCAGAGCTCCTCGACTACGTGGTCAATAAAGAAGACTTCAACATGGTTGATGGGTATTTTTCACCGCTCATGAAACCAGGCCTTGGCGTTGAAATTAATGAAGAGAAGGTGATCGCATGCAGTAAGAATCCACCAGACTGGCATAACCCGGTTTGGCGATACTCTGATGGTGCCGTTGCTGAATGGTAATTAACTTTCGTCATTGAACTTGTATCTGCGTTAGCTACTTTCGGTCACCCGAATCATTTGCTTGCCGCCGTGATACAAATCTAATTTTTTAGTTAACCATAGAAGTTAAAAATACGAATAACAATAACAAATAGTCGATGGCGTATTTTCTCCGCCGGGGATTCGTGCGCCTAAAAATCGCCTGAGCTAACAGGCTAATAAAAATATAATTAATCCGATAAGTGAGAAGAACATGAGTGATATAACACTATCTTCCGCACCAACTAAAAGGCGTTATTTAACGCTACTGATGATTTTTGTGACTGTAGTAATTTGCTATGTTGACCGTGCTAATTTAGCCGTGGCTTCGGCACATATTCAGGCCGAATTTGGTATTAGTAAATCAGAAATGGGATATCTCTTTTCTGCTTTTGCATGGACATATACTCTGTGCCAAATACCTGGTGGCCGTTTTCTCGATCGTGTAGGTGCAAAAACAACCTATTTTGTTGCCATTATGGGATGGTCTATAGGGACTTTATTTCAGGGATTTGCGAATGGTTTAGTCTCGCTTATCACACTGCGAGCGGTGACTGGAATGTTTGAGGCTCCCGCATTTCCTACCAATAATCGTATCGTAACCAGTTGGTTTCCTGAGCAAGAGAGAGCATCCGCGGTCGGTTTTTATACTTCTGGCCAGTTTGTTGGGCTCGCATTTCTGACACCGTTACTGATTTGGTTGCAGGAAATGACCAGTTGGCATTGGGTATTTATTGTTACTGGTGCGGTAGGTATTCTCTGGGCGGCTTTATGGCGTTTTGTCTATCAGCCTCCGCGTAAAAGTAAATATGCTAATCAGGCAGAGCTTGACCATATTGCTAACGGTGGCGGTATGATTGATGGTGATGTTGCGGCAGGTAAAAAAATGGCTGCGCCGTTAACCATATCAGACTGGAAATTGGTATTTCATCGTAAACTGGTCGGGGTTTATATTGGTCAGTTCGCCATCGCCTCGACGTTGTGGTTCTTCCTGACGTGGTTCCCTAATTACCTCACGCAAGAAAAGCATATCACTGCTTTGACCGCAGGATTTATGACAACCGTACCGTTTATGGCCGCTTTTGTGGGCGTTATTCTTTCAGGAGTTGTGGCGGATAAACTACTAAAGAGTGGTAAGTCGATTGGTTTTGCGCGTAAGACGCCGATTATTTGTGGTCTATTGTTATCAACCTGCATTATGGGGGCCAATTATACTAATGACCCTGTGTGGATCATGATACTGATGGCATTAGCGTTTTTTGGTAACGGATTTGCATCTATTACGTGGTCGCTCATTTCTTCTTTAGCACCTATGCGTTTGATCGGACTCACCGGTGGCGTATTTAATTTTATTGGTGGTTTAGGAGGAATAACGGTTCCATTAGTTGTTGGTTATTTAGCCCAATACTATGGTTTTGCTCCATCATTAACTTATATTGCGGTGGTGGCGTTAATGGGGGCGCTTTCCTACATATTGTTAGTCGGAGATGTGAAACGTATTGATTAAACCCAATGCTCCCTTGGATTATCTCTGTGGGAGCAGGTCGTTTCTGGTCAATGCCTATCCCCGACAAGACCTCTCGTCGGTATTTTCTGCCTGAATGAGAAATACATCGGTAAGCTTCTGTGATTGAGGTCTTCGCTTGGTTTATGCTAGTGAGATAATGCGTTTATTTTGCTGAAGGAATCCACCATGTCTCGCTATGCTGAAAAACAGCTCACGTTCGATCCGCGAGGGCATCAGCTCACCAATATTAATGTCTGGACACCTGACAGTGAATGGTTAGCTTACGACGTTCGCCCTAGCGGCTCCTCTTTTACAGGCTTGTGTATTGAGCGGGTCAGGGTGGCTGATGGTCAGGTGGACGTGGTGTATCGTGCTCAGCATGGGGCTCATGTCGGCGTGGTGACGGTTAGCCCACAACAACCAACGCGTTACGTTTTTATTCACGGACCAGAGCATCCAGATTCTCACTGGCATTACGATTTTCACCATCGTCGCGGAGTGATTGTCAGTGAACCCGATAGAGAACTGGCTGAAACGCTAGACGCGATGGATATTACCGAGCCTTATACCGCAGGTGCCTTACGTGGTGGGACACATGTGCATGTTTTCAGCCCTGATGCGACCCGCCTTAGTTTTACCTACAACGATCATGTTATGCATGAAAAAGATGTGGCGCTCGATCAGCGTAATGTTGGTATTGCTTTACCACTGCATGCGGTTAACGTGCCGAAACAGCATCCCCGTGAATATGATGGGAGTCATTTCTGTGTTTTGGTTAGCCAGACAACCCCTCACCCACAGGTGGGAAGCGATCAAATTTCTCGAGCCTATGAAGAGGGTTGGATTGGCGACGAAGGCTATTTAAAGCCAGACGGAACCCGTCAGCGTTGGGCATTGGCTTTTATCGGTGACACTGTGGCTCAAGATGGTCAAAAAATCCCTGAAATATTTGTAGTCGATTTACCTGCGGAGGATTCGGCTTACGCCGAGGCCGGAGAATATCCACTTCAGGGCACGGCTGACAGATTACCTGCTCCGCCAGCCAGTGTTCAGCAGAGACGAATCACTTTTACCCATCAGCGTAAGTATCCAGGGTTGGCCACGACACCACGCCATTGGCTGCGATCTTCTCCCAACGGGGATGAAATTGCCTTTTTAATGCATGATGATGCGGGGATTGTACAGCTATGGACAATATCCCCTAACGGGGGCAACCCTCGTCAGATTACACATGGGAAACATTCAGTGCAGTCTGCGCTAAGCTGGCATCCTAATGGCGAGTCGTTGTTCTTCGCGATGGATAACAGCATTGTGCGCTGTAGTGCAAAATCTGGAGAGATTACCCGTTTGACGTTGCGTTCTGAACAACCGCCATGTGCTGAATCTGTGGTTGTCTCACCGGATGGAAAAAAAGTTGCCTATATGCGTGAGATAGACGGTTGGCCACAGCTATTTGTGGTGAATCTCTGATAATAGCGTGCCTGAGCATTCGGCTTAGACACCGCTCTAATCAATGTGATGGTGCAATGTTATTGACTCCGGATGCCTGCTCATTGCGTAAAACACGTGCGCGTGGCGACTCATCTTCGGGGTTAGAATCCGACCGATAATAATCGTAAGGCAACAATAGCGTATCAACTACGGCAGATAATGGTAGGTCTAGTGCGAGAAGTGGCGTCATAGCCCAGCCAGTGTCCTCATGTTTGAGCATTTTGACGTCGTTTTTTGCACCCGAATAGTATCCCTGATTCGGTCCAACACGGGTCATGACGCTGGAACAGCCTCCAGCCATCAGCGCGGAGCTGGTAAGCAGAGATATCGTCAAGCATCTAATCCGTTGTTTCATAAATCCATCCCAATAGTGGCCGTGTATACGAAAGCCAAAGTTGTTGTGTTATAGCATCTATGTCGGAAAATCGACAAACCCACCTATTCGCTCTGTGGTTGCTCTCTCATTTCATACAAAAATGTAACAATATTCCAGTTATGCCTTGCCAGTTTATGACCTCTGCTTTAGGGAATCGTGCGTTCTGAAAAAATTTAAATTTCGCGTCTTGAAAAATTATTGACTGACACCATCTTATTAGCAGGCCAATGAGAAATATGCCGTAAGGGTATTTCGGCCGTGATTTAAATATAGTCTGTCCATGATGGAAGGCTATTTTTCCTCGCTGATTTTATTAGGAGGCATATTTTTTATGCGCAATTTCGATCTCGCACCACTTTACCGTTCTGCTATCGGTTTCGATCGCCTGTTTAATTTAATTGAGTCTGGTCAGAACCAGTCTAACGGTGGATATCCTCCATACAACGTTGAGCTCGTTGACGACAATCACTATCGTATTTCTATTGCCGTGGCCGGATTTGCAGAGCATGAACTGGATATCACCGCGCAATCTAATACTCTGATTGTAAAAGGTTCTCATCAGCCATCAGACAAAGAACGCACCTACTTATATCAGGGGATCGCTGAGCGTAATTTTGAGCGCAAATTCCAACTGGCCGAACATATTCAAATTAAAGGTGCCAACTTGGAAAATGGGCTGTTATATATCGATTTAGAGCGCATTGTTCCAGAAACACTGCAGCCGCGTAAAATTGAGATTAAGTAATTTAGTGTAGTCCGTTATATGTAAAGAACAAATAATTTTGCCTGCCTGCGGGGGGCTGAAGGTCGGCTGTTATCATCAAATGAAGCAGCCGAAAATATTATCTCGCTTCTTAGAAGGAGTATATATCTATGCGTAATCACGATCTTTCTCCATTACTTCGTCAGTGGATTGGTTTCGATAAGTTAGCAAATGCGATGCAGAGCAGCTTAGAACCCCAAGGGTTTCCGCCCTACAACATTGAGAAAAGTGACGACAACCACTATCGCATCTCTCTGGCCTTAGCTGGATTTAAGCAGAGTGAGCTGGATATTGAAGTTGAAGGCCCGCGCTTAACCGTGCGTGGCAACCCAGCTCAGTCAGAGAAACCGGTTGAATATTTACATCAGGGGCTGGTGTGCAAAGCCTTCGATCTGACATTCACCTTGGCAGAACATCTGACTGTGGATGGTGCCAAATTTGAAAATGGGCTGCTGAATATTGATCTGGTGCGTAACGTACCTGAAGCCTTGCAGCCTCAGCGCATCGCGATAGGTGGGCATACAACGCCTCCAGCGCTGGAGCAAAGTCAGGCTAGCGATGTAGAAACCAGCAACCAATAATACCGATTGATGTACCCCTCTCTATCTTTTTGGCGCAGGAAACTGCGCCTTTTTTTATTCCGTAGTTTTCATTTTTCCCAGAGTTATCTAAAAACAGGGTAATTTCCCGTGGGTTGTTCACCTAAGGCGTAGCAGGTATGGTGTCGGTTGGCTCCCATAATAATGACCTGCGATTGTTATCATGACTTTTTCTGTATTTGGCGACAAATTTACCCGCTACGCGGGGATTACCCGTCTGATGGACGATCTGAATGATGGCCTGCGTACACCAGGCGCCATTATGCTTGGTGGCGGCAACCCGGCCAAAATCCCTCAGATGACGGATTATTTCACTCAACTTTGTGCGGATATGCTGCGCGAAGGTAAGTTAACCGACGCATTATGTAATTACGATGGCCCACAGGGTAAAGATGCGCTTCTGCAAGCGTTGGCAAAAATGCTGCGCGATGAGTTTGGTTGGCAAATAGAAGCACAAAATATTGCGCTAACAAATGGTAGTCAGAGTGCATTTTTCTACTTATTTAATTTATATGCTGGACGATTTGCTGATGGCTCACGTCGACGTGTGCTATTTCCACTGGCTCCCGAATACATTGGCTATGCAGACGCAGGATTAGACGAAGATCTGTTTGTTTCTGCTAAGCCGACCATCGAACTGCTGCCTGAAGGTCAGTTTAAATATCACGTCGATTTTGAGCACCTTAACATTAGCGACGATGTGGGGCTGATTTGTGTTTCGCGTCCAACGAACCCGACAGGAAACGTTTTAACAGACGAAGAGCTCATTCGTCTTGATGCCATGGCGCAGCAGCGCAATATTCCATTATTGATTGATAACGCCTATGGGTTGCCTTTCCCTGGCATTATATTTTCTGACGTCAATCCGCTGTGGAATCCAAACATTATTCTATGCATGAGCTTGTCCAAACTTGGTCTGCCGGGATCGCGCTGTGGAATTGTTATTGCTGATGAAAAAATAATTAGTGCCATCAGTAACATGAACGGCATTATTAGCCTATCACCTGGCAGTCTCGGTCCAGCCGTTGCGCTCGAAATGATAGAGCGTGGTGACTTACTTCGTTTATCGAATGAGGTGATAAAACCGTTTTATCGCCAACGAGTAGAACAAACTATTGAGGTCTTGCGCCGTTACTTGCCGGAAGAGCGTTGTTTAATTCATAAGCCGGAGGGAGCGATATTCCTATGGTTGTGGTTCGTTGATCTCCCGATAAGTACCGAGATTTTATATCAGCGCCTTAAACAACGCGGGGTTCTGATGGTTCCGGGTCACTATTTCTTCCCAGGACTAGAACACGAATGGCCGCACACGCATCAGTGTATGCGTATGAACTATGTGCCTGAACTTGACCAAATCGAGAAGGGCGTACAGATCTTGGCTGAAGAGGTTGAGCGTGCGCACCGAGAAGACGCGGGGAAGAAGAAACGTTATGTTGGAAAGCGTTAGTTAATCTGTATCAATAAAAAAAGCCCCGCAATTGCGGGGCTTTTTTTAGCCAGAGTCTGATAATTTAGAACTCTTTTTTAGCGTAACCAGTAACGACTTTTAGGCCCATTTCACGGCCTAACGCCGTCATTGGGTGTACAACTTCAATACCACGTACCGCCTTTTTCAAAGACCCCATGTCGGCTTGTTCTTTTTTGGTGATTTCGCGGCTGAATGGCATCTTTAAAAGCTGCTGTGCTTTGGCACTGAAATGGCTGGCTTGAACTGCGCGCAGACGCTCGATCTCAGCGGCCAGCTTTTCCTGCTCGCTGCGATTTTCATCCAGAGCATGCGTGGTTACAGTGTCAATCTCTTGTAACAACAGGCCTGCTTCTTTACGACGCAGGGCATCCAGCTTGTCGCTAAGGCGTTTAATTTCTGCTTTTTCTTTCATGACGTATCTTCCGGTCATCAATACTTTTGGGGATTAGGAGATAGTTTAACAGTTGTAGGCATTAATGTGGGGATTGGCTGAAAAGAAGACGCTCCCAGTCTTGCAAACTGGGAGCTTAAAAGGCTTTTTTATGGCACAAACGAGTCACTAAGTCGGTGATGCTAAGGACTAGCGTAGAACGGACCATCTGCTGATAGCGCTGTTCCTGCATGTTGGCTAATGAGTCATCAACAACCTCTTCTGGCAGATGCAGCGTGGGTTGTGGTGGCAATGTAGTCATGCAGTGCAGCATATTTATCGGGCCAAGGATCTCGTCATCGGTAAAGCTGTAGATCTTATTCTCATGCTTTAATTCATTATTTAGCGCTAATAAAAGCTCAACGTCTTCATATTCATCGCGGCTAATCACGCCCAAGGCATAGATGAGTTTTAGTCGTACCGGTAAATCCGCCAGCGGACCGCTTCCTTCCAACAATGGTTCCACCGCATATTTCACTGCGTAATCATCTTTCCGAAAGGCTTGGATAATCAGCAGGTCAACCGCCTCAGCCAGTAATCCGACCGTAGCCTGAATGAACCCTGAGACCGTTTGACGAGCATTGAGCCTTTCTAGAATTCGATTCTCAAAAGCCTGATTTTTATAAAGGTCAGCTTCTTCTATTGTTGCCATAATCGATGCTTCACGTTCCGATAACCGCGGGTTTTCTGGTGCCTCGGTTTTTGGAAGGTGCTCTTTTATTTCTGGTTGCGCAGTAGTGCGCATTCGATTCAATTTCATTATACCCTTCTCATTTGGAGCTGCCGCTTCGCTGCAACTCCAATCCTATGGGTTACATCATGCTTGACGTTGCATGGCGTTATACACATTCGCGATCTGCGCGACAAGCTCTGGCTGATCTTCTAGGCCACAAACCTGCTTCACGGTGTGAGTGATGCCTTTCTCATTAAGCAAATATGCCATTTCTTGAGCCTGTGGGTCTTGGTGGCTGCGATAGCTTAATGCCGCCGCAATGCCCATAAGCAGATTGTTGTTTGGCAAACCATACTCCAGCGTTCCTCGCAGTGGTTTGATTAAACGGTCGTTTTCACTCAGTTTACGCAATGGCTGACGTCCCACGCGTTCCACATCGTCATGTAGATAAGGGTTCTCAAAGCGCCCTAAAATCTTTTCGATATAAGCGGAATGCTGTTCTGGGTCAAAGCTGTAGCGTTTAATAAGTACCGCACCACTTTCTTCCATTGCCCCTTTAACAACATCGCGAATAGCCGGATCCAAAATGGCTTCACGAATGGTTTGATAGCCAGCCAGTTGGCCGAGATAGGCGGTGATAGCATGGCCCGTGTTGAGTGTGAAAAGTTTACGCTCAACATAGGCCATAAGATTCGCTGTGGACTCCATTCCTGCAATTTGCGGTAGCTGCCCTTTGAATTGGGTGCTATCGACAATCCATTCGCTGAAGGTTTCAACGGTTACTTCCAATGGATCGTCGTTAGCTGCGGCGCTAGGGGGAACAATGCGATCTACGGCAGAATCCACAAAGCCGATGTGTTCTTCTACCCAAGCATGGAGTTCAGCAGGGATTGCCAGTAAGACGTGCTGTTTAAGCTGGCTGGTACCACGCACCATATTTTCGCAGGCGATAATATTCATTGGCTGATGGTTACCGCTGTTGTAACGGACAATCAAGCCTTGAGCTAGCGTATTGGCGATTTTGCTGAGCACCTGTGGGCCAACCGCAGTGGTGATAATGTCTGCTTGAGCAATCTGCTGAATGGCATCTGGGCTATTACTATGAATGGCGCTGACGCGGTTTACTTGCTCAACGCGCGCATTTTCGCCGACGACATTGACCTGATAACTTTGTTGATGCGCAAGCTGATCGACCAAAGGCTGGTTGACGTCGGCAAATGTTAACTCTGCCTGAGCATCGGCTAAAAGTTTACCGATAAAGCCACGACCAATATTACCTGCACCAAAATGAATCGCTTTCATGATGTTAACCTCGAGAGAATCTATCCGTAAAAAGGGGGCCGGGGGAGGCCCCAAGAACGACACCGACAGCGAAGGCACTTTAGGCCGCTGGCTGCGGTGAACGGTGTCGTGTCATCGCCTTAAGCCGCTTGCTCTCCAGATAGGAGATCTAGGATTTCCTGTACGCTGGTGGTTTGCGCCAGTTTTTCTATGACGCCTTCGTCGTCCAGTGCGTTGGTTAAGCGGGCTATAACCTGAATATGCTCGTTGTTGCGGGCGGCAATGCCGATGACCAGCCGAGCCACGTCATCCGGCTCATCACCGAATCGTACGCCCTGTGGGTATTGGCAAATGACAATCCCGGTGCGGAGCACGCGGTCTTTGGCTTCTACGGTGCCGTGTGGGACGGCAATAGATTCTCCTAGATAGGTTGTGGTTAGCGCTTCTCGTGCCAGCATGGCGTCAATGTAATCAGGTTCGACATAGCCACCGGATACCAGCATTTCACCCGCAAAACGAATAGCTTGTTCTTTATTCTCTGCGGTTAAGTTAAGGAAGATGTTATCTGCGCTAAGCTTGAACAGGTTTTCTTCGCGCTCGATTGACTCGAAAGAATCATCGTTGGCTGCAATAATTGTTTGGTTAATAAGGCGATTATCATTGGCTGCATGCGGTAGCTTTGCGGCCAACAAACGGGTGGTTAAATCAGTATACAATCCGCTATCCAGGAAATTGCTCAGTGAAATGTGCATAGCCTGCGGAGCATGACGCATTGCTCGTTCGGTTAAATCCTGATGGGTGATCACCAGATCCACATCGTCTGGCAGGCTATTGATCGCACAGTTAGCGACCGAAATATGATTCAGGCCAGCATCTTTCACCTTTTTGCGCAGAACGCCTGCACCCATCGCGCTAGACCCCATACCAGCATCACAGGCAACGATGATTTTACGCACATGATGCAGATCTTTAGATAAGTCTAGCGTTACGGCCTGCATTACGGGCTGAGGCTGGGTACCAGAAATCTTGCCACCTGATTTAGACTGCTGTTTCATGCCCTGCATACGACGAGTAGCTTCAGCCAAGCCATTGCTCTCTTCATCGCCTACGCGAGCACGTTTAAGCAGCATGGCAGAAGTAAGGAATGACACCAGAGTGGAGGCTAGAATCGACAATATAACGCCAACCAGTGAAGACTTTGGTGTCATTAGCAATACGGCAAAGATAGACCCTGGAGAAGCGGGAGATACCAAGCCAGCATTAAACAGGGTCAGGGTGAAGACGCCGGTCATACCGCCCAAAATGACGGCCAAAATGAGGCGTGGGTTCATCAATACATATGGGAAATAAATTTCGTGAATGCCGCCGAAGAAATGGATTATCGCGGCACCACCGGCAGACTGTTTCGCACTGCCTTTACCGAAGAACATATAGGCTAGCAGGACGCCCAGACCCGGACCTGGGTTCGCTTCGATTAGGAAGAAGATGGATTTGCCAGTTTCTGTTGCTTGCTGAATGCCCAACGGTGAGAAGATGCCGTGGTTAATCGCATTATTCAAGAACAGTATTTTGGCGGGTTCGACAAAGATTGAGGTTAACGGTAGCAAGTTATTTTGCACCATAATGTTAACGCCCGCCGCCAATATCTTAGACAGCGACTCAACCAGTGGCCCAATGGCCATAAATGCCAATATGGCAAGCAGCATACCGATAATGCCTGCGGAGAAGTTATTCACCAGCATTTCGAAACCGCTTTTGATTTTACCGTCGACCCAACGGTCAAAATGCTTGATTGCCCAGCCGCCTAGTGGACCTGCAATCATGGCTCCCATGAACATTGGCATATCTGCACCGACGATCACGCCCATCGTGGTGATAGCTCCCACTACGCCGCCGCGCTCACCACCGATGAGGCGACCACCGGTATAACCGATTAACAGTGGTAGCAGATAGGTGATCATTGGGCCAACCAATTTGGCTAGCGTTTCATTGGGTAACCAGCCCGTGGGAATAAATAGTGCGGTAATCAAACCCCATGCGATGAATGCGCCAATGTTGGGCATTACCATATTGCTGAGGAAGCGGCCAAAATTCTGTACCTTGACCTTGATATCTGGTGATAACATAAAACACCCCTCGTGGTGCGCGCTAAGATGTTGCGCGTCGTAATAGTTGTGGTGGTTTCGCCAAAAACCGTCCTGTCGTTCTGTATGCAAAATCGACTCTATCACGCCGTTTTCATCTCGCGTACCCCGTGGGGTATTTGTGATCCTGATCTCATTCCATCCCCCTCTTAAGGGGTGTTTTGAGTGATTCAGATCACATAAATAGGCTGAAAGTCTCCTACAAAGTTAAAATAATGTCCTCGCTGGCCTCATTTATGTGATGAAAATCACCTTTATTGTTAGCATCTTTGTTTTTAAATTGTGACTCTCTTCACAAGATACTTTTACATCTCCCCCGTCTAACCTCATTTATTTATTCACCTCCGCTCTTTGCGTCATAAAATTACATCCGTGAATGTTTAGGCGTAAAAAAGCCCCGCAAGGTTTCCCTGGCAGGGCGGGTATAACGTTAGACTCTATTAGTTTTGAAAAATAGCCGCGTTGCGGTTTTTCGCATTTAACAGTTCTTGATGTTTGGCTGCAATTGAGGTCATGAGCTGATTGTACTGATCGACCTGCTGTTGGGTTTGCAACTGGATGCTTTGGTTATCAAAGCGAGCCTGAGTCCCAATGCTTTGCAGGAAATCACCCACTTGAATCAAGTCTTGTGACAGGCTAGCGGCCATTGGGATAATAGGCATAACGGCATTCGCTGGGTCGGTAACGACTTTCGCAAAGGCTTGGTCATAAATCGCTTTTACATCATCAGGCTGTTTGAGTGCAGCACGCGCAGTGTCTGCGGTTGATTTCGCACTTTGAATCTGCTGACCGAGCAGATTTAGAGCCCCGGACTCCTGTCGTAGATCGTCACGTTTTAGCAGATAGTCCTGAGGAACACGTATCTGATCGATAGTGGTAAACAGCGGATTAAGGCTGCTATCCATCGAACGACTGAAATTCTGTGAAAAGGTCACCAAAATCGCGTAATCGCTGACATAATTGCCGAGTTTCTGCTTTTGGTCTTCGCTCAGCGTCGGCACAGTAATGCTACCGCGCATGACGGTATTTTGCAGATAGTCGATGAAAGCTTTACGTTGTTCTTTATCGTTGTCGCCACAGCCAGCCAGTTGGAACGCCATAATGACGGCGAAAATTGGCATCAACCAACGCTGTGCCTGTTTAGTTACTGCAAGTGACATGTAATTACTCCTGTAACCACGCGAAAAATGGGTCAATATCATTCGGTTGAAATTCTACTCATCAAGTTAGTTTAACCTGATAATTTAGGGATAACAGCCAGAATGTAAAAAACCCGCCGAAAGGCGGGCTTTATTTTACGTTCAGGTTTACTGCAGAACAGAGATATCAGCAACCTGTAGGAACAAATCACGTAGCTTGCTCAGCAATGTCAGGCGGTTGATACGCACTTGCTCATCTTCAGCCATCACCATAACCTGCTCGAAGAAATCATCAACAGGTTCGCGCAAAGCAGCCAGTTCAGACAGTGCTTCTTGATAACGCCCTTCGGCAAACAGTGGCTCTAATTTGTCACGTAGAACAACCAGATGCGTTGCCAGTTTGATTTCTGCTGCTTCTTTTAATACAGATGCATGAACGCGATCGGCCAGCACTTCGGTCGATTTCGCCAGAATGTTGGAAACACGTTTGTTGGCAGCAGCTAATGCCGCGGCTTCAGGTAATGTACGGAAGTGAGAAACTGCCTTCATGCGAGCATCAAAGTCAGCGGGCTTGGTTGGACGACGAGCCAAGACAGCCTGAATAGTATCTACGCTATGACCTTCTTCCTGATACCACGCACGGAAACGTCCCAGCATGAAATCAACCACGTCATCAACGACGTTAGCGTTGGTCAGCTTCTGACCATAGAGGCGAGCAGCTTCTTCGGTCAGCGTGACCAAATCCAGCGGTAGCTTCTTCTCAACGATAATACGCAGAACGCCCAGTGCCGCACGACGCAGAGCAAATGGGTCTTTATCACCCTTTGGATGTTGGCCAATGCCGAAAATACCAGCAAGAGTATCCATTTTGTCAGCGATCGCGACAGAACATGCCACCAGAGATTCTGGTAGTGCATCACCCGCAAAGCGTGGTTGATACTGTTCGTTTAGCGCAACGGCAACCTCTTCGTTTTCACCGTCGTGGCGGGCGTAGTGCATACCCATGACACCCTGAGTATCTGTGAACTCGAAGACCATGTTAGTCATCAAATCACACTTGGATAGCAGGCCTGCGCGGGTTGCCAGATTCACATCGGCACCGATTTGCTCTGCAATCCAACCAGACAACGCTTCAATACGATTAGTTTTATCGCGAAGCGTTCCCAGTTGTTGCTGGAACAATACGGTTTCTAGACGGGGTAGATTATCTTCCAGACGTTGCTTACGGTCAGTCTTAAAGAAGAACTCAGCATCGGCTAAACGTGGGCGCACAACTTTCTCATTACCAGAGATTATCTGCTGTGGATCTTTAGATTCGATGTTAGTGACGAAGATAAAGTTTGGCAGCAATTTGCCTGCGGCGTCATACACTGGGAAGTACTTTTGGTCACCTTTCATGGTGTAAACCAGCGCTTCGGCAGGTACCGCAAGGAATTTCTCTTCAAACTTAGCCGTCAACACCACTGGCCATTCAACCAGAGAGGTCACTTCTTCCAACAGGCTTTCGCTCATATCAGCGATGCCGCCGATTTTCTGTGCAGCCTGTTCTGAATCACGTTTGATAATTGCTTTACGGGTTTCGTAATCAGCAATGACTTTTCCGCGTTCCATCAGGATTTGCGGGTATTGATCGGCGTTGTCGATGGTGAACTGCGGTTCACCCATGAAACGATGACCACGGATCACGCGATCTGACGGTATACCAAGAATAGTAGCAGGGATAACTTCACTGCCCAGCAGCAGCGTGACGGTATGAACCGGACGCACGAACTGAGTGTCGTTATTACCCCAGCGCATCAGTTTTGGAATTGGCAGTTTGCCTAACGCATTAGTGACCAGCGTAGGCAGCAGTTGCTGCGCGCTCTGGCCTTTTTGATGAGCTCGGAACAGCAGCCACTCACCTTTGTCAGATGTCAGACGTTCGGCCTGATCGACAGTGATGCCGCAACCACGAGCCCAACCTTCTGCGGCTTTAGTCGGTTTGCCTTCGGCATCAAATGCCTGCGCAATAGCCGGGCCGCGCTTTTCAATTTCGCGATCGGGCTGAGATTCATGTAGCGCAGCAACTTTCAGCGCTAGACGGCGTGGGGCCGCGTACCAAGTGACTTCGCCATGAGCGAGGTCTGCGTTATCAAGTTCAGCGGTAAAATTAGCTGCAAAAGATTCTGCCAGAGAGCGTAGCGCTTTCGGTGGCAGCTCTTCGGTGCCGATTTCCACCAGAAAAGTTTGTTGGGTCATGGCTGCCTCAAATATTCTCTAATTTAGAATCGTCGCTTTTTTTACACATTGGGAAGCCTAGCGCCTCACGAGAGGCATAGTAGGCTTCAGCGACCGCTTTGGTCAGGGTACGGATTCGCAGAATGTAGCGCTGACGCTCGGTGACGGAAATCGCCTTGCGGGCGTCCAGCAAGTTAAAGCTGTGTGCGGCCTTCAGAATGCGTTCATACGCTGGCAGAGGCAGAGGTTTTTCCAACTCCAACAACATTTTTGCTTCTTTCTCATACTGCTCGAAGCAGGAGAACAGGAAATCGACATCGGCGTATTCAAAGTTATAAGTGGATTGTTCCACTTCGTTTTGATGGAACACGTCGCCGTAGGTGGTTTTGCCCAGTGGGCCGTCGCTCCAGACCAAGTCGTAGACGCTGTCTACGCCCTGAATGTACATCGCTAAGCGCTCCAGACCATAGGTGATTTCACCGGTAACTGGCTTACACTCTAGGCCGCCAACCTGCTGGAAGTAAGTAAACTGGGTCACTTCCATCCCGTTGAGCCACACTTCCCAGCCCAAACCCCATGCGCCCAGCGTTGGGTTTTCCCAGTTATCTTCAACGAAGCGAATATCATTCACCAATGGATCCAAGCCGAGTTCTTTCAGTGAACCCAGATAGAGCTCCTGAATATTTTCTGGCGATGGCTTAATCACGACTTGGAACTGGTAGTAATGCTGTAAGCGGTTAGGGTTTTCGCCATAGCGTCCATCGGTTGGACGGCGTGAAGGTTGCACATAGGCAGTTGCCATCGGCTCTGGGCCGAGTGCGCGCAGGCAGGTCATTGGGTGTGAGGTGCCAGCGCCAACTTCCATGTCCAGTGGTTGAACAATGGTGCAGCCTTGGCGCGCCCAATAGTCCTGCAGAGTCAGGATCAGCCCCTGAAAGGTCTTGGTATCAAACTTTTGCATATTGGATGAGTTCGCGCGATACAAGTGGATTTATATAGAATGTTGCAGTATACCGCCTGAACGTAAGATATACAGCCCGAATCCCGTCTCAAAGCGAGGGATTTTGTGTCTATTTTGCCATAAAGCTGGGTAAAACTCGGGAACATTCGGCGTAAAAGGCTGGCTAAAAGTTTGCGCTGACGCCGATGTTGTACATAAATTGTTCATTGTTGTTAAGTCTATTGGTTTGCGATAGCTCGGCAAATGCCGCCATATTTCCACTCAAAGGAATATTGGCTCCAACGGTCACATCGATCCAGTGGGCTTCCTGATTAGGGATATCGCGGCTGAATAAACTCTGTGGTGCGCTAAATTCGCCTGCCGGCTTGTAGGATTCATTGCTGGATAAACGCTGGTAGCTGATTTCAGCGTATGGGGTGAATAATTCGAGGTTTGAATCCAACCGCCAACCCAGTGTGCCAACCTGTTGTTGTGTGGTCGGGTTCAACGCCGCTGAGGCTAATGAATTGCTTCCCACCCAATGCGTTGAGAATCCCGGTTCTATCGAGGTTGATGCGCGATCGATGGGCACAATATCACCCACGATTTCATCGTCGTGATTAAAAAAGATATCTTTTAAATCATAAGATAAAGCTGGTGACGAGAGCAAAATGCTGCCCATCAAAAATACGATAACCAGAGGTTTAATCATTGATGCCACTCCATCAAAAGGGAGGCGTTTTCATTGTTATTTTTAGGTTGCTGCACTCTTAACTATTTGACGTGGTTGTCGTGGCGTCAAGGTCGGTTGAAATAAAAACTTTATGCTGTAAAAAGCATGATAGTAATACCCGATATCATCAGCGTTTTAATCTGTTGGCATAAGGATGAAGCCTGACAATTAGCCTGTTTTTTCACGTAAGGATTAAGATTATGAGCCAGACGTTTGAAGATCAAAAAATTCGCTGTGGTTGGGTTTCTGCAGACCCTTTATACATCAGCTATCACGACGAGGAGTGGGGGCAGCCAGTATACGAAGATGCGCATCTTTTTGAGTTATTGTGCTTAGAAGGGCAACAGGCAGGGTTATCGTGGATAACCGTGTTGAAGAAGCGTGAAAACTATCGTCGAGCATTTCATTATTTTGATCCACGTAAAGTTGCGGCCATGACGGATGCCGATATAGACGCGTTGATGCAGGATGCAGGACTTATCCGTCACCGTTTGAAGCTAGACGCCATTGTCGTTAACGCACGTGTCTATATGAAAATGCTGCAGGAAGGAGAGAGCTTCTCTCAGTTCCTATGGTCGTTTACCGATGGAAAGCCCGTGCTGAATCGCCCTGATACGTTAGCGAATGTTCCGGCAAAAACCGAAGTCTCAGATTTGATGTCGAAAGCGTTGAAGAAAAAGGGATTTAAATTCATAGGATCAACGATTTGCTACGCCTTTATGCAGGCAAGCGGCATGGTGAACGATCATGTGAAAACCTGCTTCTGTGGGAAATGTTAAGTCATGATCCGCCCAGCAATACAACAAGATATGGACGCCATAATGGCGTTGTGGCTGGTGAGCACGACCGAAGCGCATCCGTTTATTTCTTCCCACTATTGGCGCGAAAGTGAAGCCGTAGTGCGCGATACCTATTTACCTCATGCTTTGACGTGGGTGGCTGAGAACGATGGTGAAATCGTTGGTTTTATCAGCGTACTTGAGATGCAATTTATTGGCGCTCTGTTTGTGGATAAACGTTTTCACGGTAAGGGGATTGGCCCACTGCTAATGCAGCATGTGAAAATGATTTTCCCGCAGCTAATGCTAGAGGTGTATACCGAGAACCAGCGTGCGCTACGTTTTTATCGTCACGAAGGTTTTGAGATACAAGATACCCAATTGAATGAAGATACCCAGCATATGACCGCGATTATGTTGTGGGAGAAAAGGCCAGGTGCTTGGTTGGAAGATTAAGCAAAATTTAGGTTATTAATGCGTTTCGGCCAATTTTTCGGAATTGTAGCCATTATTTTTTAACGATAATTTGCTGAAATGCCTTCCCCGCGGATCTTTGTCGTCCGTGATTTTTAAGTCTTGATTTTGGGTTGGCGTATTACCAGCCTTTTTACAGCAAATGATTTGAGCGATTAGGCTCTGTGCAAGATGAGGTTCCATAATGAGTAAAAGCCGTTTATGCATTGCTGGCGCAGTATGTGCAGCGTTGTTGCTGTCTGGTTGTACAACGAACCCATATACCGGCGAGTCTGAAGCGGGTAAGGCTGGCGTTGGTGCTGGGTTAGGTGCGTTAGTTGGTGCGGGCGTTGGCGTACTGTCCTCTTCTAAGCACGATCGTGGTAAAGGTGCGTTGATCGGTGCTGCCGCTGGTGCTGCATTAGGGGGTGGTGCGGGTTACTACATGGATGTTCAGGAGTCTAAACTGCGTGACAAAATGCGTGGTACGGGCGTAAGCGTGACGCGCCAAGGCGACAATATTATTCTGAACATGCCAAATAATGTGACGTTCGACTCAAGCAGCAGTACTTTGAAACCTGCGGGCGCGAATACGCTGACCGGCGTGGCCATGGTACTTAAGGAATATCCTAAGACGGCGGTTAACGTGGTGGGTTACACCGATAGCACCGGCAGTCAGGATCTGAATATGCGTTTGTCTCAGCAGCGCGCAGATAGCGTTGCAAGCGCGCTGATTGTTCAGGGCGTCGAAGCTAGCCGTGTTCGTACTCAGGGCATGGGGCCTGCAAATCCAATTGCCTCCAACAGCACGGCGGAAGGCAAAGCTCAGAACCGTCGCGTAGAGATTACGCTGAGCCCGATGTAATTCCCTTTCTTTAAGCCTCCCCCGTTTATAGGGGAGGCTATTTCGCAAACCTTATCTCATCAGTTCCCCTGTGGTTATGCTAAATTTGCGTATTCGTTGAATATGTGAGGAGCATATCGTGAGCAGTCAGGGATCCCGAGCCACCATTAGTGATGTCGCCAAGGCCGCTAAAACCGGTAAAACCAGCGTTTCACGCTACCTTAATGGTGAACAGCACCTGCTATCAGACGATCTCAAAAAGCGAATCGAGCAAGCTATTCAACGGCTTAATTATCGTCCTAGTCAAATGGCGCGCAGTCTGAAAGGTGGGCAAACAAGGCTCATCGGCATGATCATTGCTGATATCACCAATCCTTACTCCGTAGACGTTTTGCGCGGTGTTGAAGAGGCCTGCCGCGTGCAAGGTTTCACGCTTCTGGTGTGTAATACCAACAACGAAATTAATCAGGAACAGCATTATCTTGAGCTTTTAAGCAGTTATCGCGTTGAAGGTCTTGTGGTGAATGCAGTAGGTATGCGTGAGGAAGCGCTGTCTAAACTGCAACAATCTTTATTGCCAATGGTGCTTATCGACCGCAAAATTCCGGATTTCTCTTGCGATATGGTGGGATTAGATAACCACCGTGCAGCCACAGAAGCCACACAGCATTTGCTAGAGCAAGGGTTTGAAGCCGTTATGTTCTTAAGCGAGCCCCTTGGCCTAGTGAATACGCGTCTTGAGCGTTTACACGCTTTTCAAAAGGCAATGCAGGAACATCCAGAATTGACGGCTTGTCATGCCGAAGTCGTGCTCAATAAAGGCGAGTTGCTGGATCAAACGTTAACTCAGTTTTGTCACCAGCACCGCGGTATGCGCAAGGCCATCATGTCTGCGAACGGAGCGCTTACTTTACAGGTTGCCCGTTCCCTACGGCGTCTAGGTCTGAACTGGGGAAGTGATATCGGATTACTTGGCTTTGATGAGTTGGAATGGGCAGAGTTGGCTGGCGTTGGGATAACAACGCTTAAGCAGCCGACCTATCAGATCGGCTATGCTGCGTTAGAACTTTTGGTGAAGCGTATTCAAGGTGATGGTCAGCCTACCGTGGAGCAAAAGTATCCGGGTGAACTGATTGTACGTGGTTCAACATCACGCTAATCAGGAAGCGGAACCTTTACGCACCAGATAGCGATAGGGCGTTTGCTCAGTTTCTTGCGCAATCAATTGGTGATCCATAAAGCGGCAAAATCCCGGAATATCACGGGTGGTTGCTGGGTCATCTGCGATAATCAGCAGCGTTTGACCATCATCCATATGGCGCACAGTTTTACGCACCATCATTACAGGCTCAGGGCAACGAAGCCCAAGAGCATCCAGCGTTTTATCCGGATTAGCGAAAAGATCGGTCATGGTCGTTCTCTAAAGGCCGCGTTGTTAAACGATGAGCGCTACTCAATGTTAAAGATGCGCAATCGTATTAATAAAGGGCTGCGGCGTCGTGAAGTTTAAAACAGCCCTAGTTTACCTGTTGCGAAATAGTCTGCAATAGACGTGAACGTTTGCGTTAAAATTAACCATTGCGCATGAAAATTATCGCGGTATCATGCCTGCCGCATCTCGTATGCACTTATTTTTCTTGGGTTCCCTCACCCCAATCTCCAAAAAGGCTAAAATATGTTTGATTTTACTCCGCAACAGCGGATGAAAGCCCTTTGTTGGCTTTCGGTGTTTCATGTTCTGATCATTACTTCCAGTAACTATCTGGTGCAACTGCCGATCTCAATTTTCGGCTTCCACACCACGTGGGGCGCATTCACATTCCCGTTTATTTTCCTTGCGACTGACTTAACCGTCCGTGTATTTGGTGCGCCTTTGGCTCGCCGAATTATTCTGGCGGTGATGGCTCCTGCATTGCTGATTTCTTACTGCATATCGGCACTATTTTTCCAAGGAGAGTGGCAAGGTTTTGCTGCGCTGAGCTCATTTAATGTGATGGTTGCGCGTATCGCTGTTGCTAGCTTTATGGCCTATGTGCTGGGGCAAATTCTTGATGTGCACGTATTTAACCGTCTACGTCAGCGCAGTGCATGGTGGGTTGCACCAACGGCATCGACGCTATTTGGCAATATTAGTGACACGCTGGCGTTCTTCTTTATTGCTTTTTATCACAGTACCGATCCGTTCATGGCGGCCAATTGGGTAGAAATTGCATTGGTGGATTACACATTTAAACTGCTGATCAGTTTAGTTTTCTTCTTGCCAATGTACGGTGTGATGCTCAACGTGGTACTGAAATATTTGTCTACGCATCGTTCTGAACCGCAACCACAGTTAAATTAATACCTTCTTACGATGCCGAGTACTTTTGCTCGGTATCGTATACTCTGATATCCCTGCCCCGGAGGATGTCATGCCCGCAATTACCGTCAAGCACTCCAACATTGAAGAGATTCATTTCCTCTATAGTTTGTTGCCAGAATTTTCCGCACTGCATAACCGACAAGACCTAATTAACCGACTGAATAATAAAGAAACTTGTGCTCTTGTTGCTTATAAAGAGGAAAAACCTGTCGGTTTTAAGTTGGGTTATGCTCTGAATGACACCACTTTCTATAGTTGGTTAGGCGGCGTGTTGCCTGACTATCGTCGTGACGGAATAGCCCAAGTCCTATTGCATACACAGGAAAATTGGGCTTTAAATCATGGGTATCAGTATATCGAAGTGAAAACGAGAAACTGTTTTCCCGCTATGCTGATTATGCTAATAAAAAATGGCTATCAGTTAACTGCTTTGGAGCAGGCTGAGAATCTAGCCGACAACCGAGTACGACTGGTGAAATGCTTAACGCACGGAACCAATAATAAGTAGCGAAGCTACAATATGTTACTTGCATTTAATGCACTGATAAGGTGCGATACGTTTATTGGTCAATCGAGACGTTAGGACAATATAAGGAATTACCATGCGTAATTTAGTGAAGTTTGTGGGAGTAGGATTGTTAGTAGCAGGGCTTGCTGCCTGTGACGGTCAATCAACCGACAGCGCCAACTCTGCAGCTAAAGGCTCTACCTCGGCAGAAGCTAGCGTACCCGCGGGAGAAAATATTAGCCTACTTGACGGGAAAGTGACTTTTACTCTGCCAGCAGGGTTGACCGATCAGAGCGGTAAATTAGGCTCTCAGTCAAACAGTATGCACGTTTATGCGAATAAGAGTGGGCAGCAGGCAGTAATTGTAATTATGGCTCCGCTACCTTCTGACAGCCTGAGTACGCTGAGTGGGCGCTTGGTAGAGCAACAGAAAGCGCGCGATCCCAGCCTGAATGTGCTTTCTGATAAGAGTATTGAAGTCAGCGGGCAGCCAGCCCAAGAAGTGAATAGTGTGCAAACGGCGAAAGGCCAAGTCTCCTATTCCAGCATCGTACTGGCCAAAGCAGGCGATCAACTAATGACCATGCAGGTCGCCCTGCCAGGCGAAAATCAGCAAGAAGCAGCAAGTATCGCTAAAGGTGTAGTTAACACCTTGAAGATAAAAGAATAAATAGTTATGAAGCCCTCCCTTATGTAGGGAGGGCTAGCATATTAATTGACTACGCCATTCACCATTTTCTGTGTGAGCTGTTGTCCACTTGCGCTTTGCACATTCAACGTTGCGTTCACGCTTGGTTTCAGCGGTGCTTCACCGGTGAGTACGCCTTGCAGCTCTAACTGCATATTGACGTCCCCGCTTAACGGGAGAGCAGGCCAACCCCATTCAACCAATTGATTAGCTGGAACCGCTTGCCCCTTCATATCCAGCGTTAGCTGACGTCCAGTCTGATTGAGCGACGCGGTAGCCTCCAGTATTCCCTTTTGTGACAGCGCGCTGAGTTCGCTCACGGCGATCTGCTGATCGTTGGCATTTAGCGTTATAGAAAGGCGTTGGAGATCAACTTTGTTGAAGGTTGCTCCGCTGGCGTTGAACGTTGCCTGTCCATCCCACAGGCCTAAAAGGCGATTGTGTACTAAGCGAATATTGCTGCCAAATCCATCAAGTGCGGTGATTTGGAAAGGGAAGTCTGGATTGATATCAACAAGCAGGTTTCGGCTACCAGAAAATTTGGTCACTATGACATCGTTCAACCATGCTGGCAGTGGTGTCTGCCAAATCTCCCGCCAATTTTGAGGCAGAGTGTATTCCAAGCCCACAATGGTCATATCATCGATGGTTAAGCGTTTGTCATTGCAATGCCAATTACCGCTTGCGCGCAGCAGGCTACCTTCCCAACGGGTGCTTAACTGACGAATTGCAACGCCTGCGTTTGAGAGGTCGGCACTGAAGATAGGCTCAACAAAATGCACATTGCCCACCACAATGTCGTTAGCATTAAAGGCTATAGTGCCTTTTTCACTCTGCCAATCTCCTTTGCTCCATGTAATACCGTCCAGTTCGGCGTCTAGATCGCTGAGTGCCCAGCCAGCCCCTTCTAGTTTGGCATCGGTGACGCTAACTTTGCCGAAGGTCACGGTCGGCAGTTGCTCGAGTGGTGCAAAGAATGCGTCTATGGATTTATTGGTCTGCCAGTGAATATTACCTAGGCGCAGGTTATTGATCTGCCAACTGCCATCGGCTTTGCGCACGCCGTCGCTAGTCATCTGCCCCTGTGCGATATCAGCACCCGCTCTATTGATTGTCAGTAAACCTTGTTTGAAGCTGCCCTGTAGCAGTACATTTTGCGCTGGGACGTCATTAATCAATACCTTACCCGCACTGAACTGGAACTGATTATTATTGCCCAGAATCTGTCCTGCCGTTGGTTGCCAAGGTGAGATATAGCCATTCACCTGTGAGGCATTCAGTTTCTGCTGGGAATCATTTTGCTGTAACTGCATGTTAGCTAGGCGAAGGCTTTCAGCCTGAATCGGCAGTAAGGCTTTTGGTGGCGCAGAGAGAGACAGAGAACCATTTTCCAGCGTTACGCTGTCGAAATGTTTGGGGGCAGTGAACTGGCGTATGCCTAGCGACAAACTGACTTTCTCTGCACGCAAGAATGGTGGCTGACCTTCGGTGGCTAATGTGACGTTATTTAATATCACCTCCGATGGTTCGCGGATATCGTGATGTATTTTTCCCAACGATAGACGGTATTGGGTGTTTTCGTTTACCCAAGCGCTGATCTGGCGCGCTCCCCATGTCGTTTGGGCTATGACATAAGCCACAATAACCAACGCTATGATGATAGCGAGCAGGGTTAATAGTATTTTTCCAATAAATTTCACGGCATTAGTCCTTCAGGCCAAAGGTACTTTAGTTTATGCCGTATTAAACCGGATGGCTCAAGGGATGAAATGTAAACAGCAATAAAAAAGGCCGAATGCAGATACATCCGACCTTTCCTTCACTGCTATGGCGTCGCTAGTCTTCGTGCGGGAAAACGAGGTTTAGGACGATCGCGGTGATGCCGCCGGCAGCAATTCCAGAGGACAGCAGGGTTTTCATCCAATCAGGCGCAAATTGTAAGATCAGCGGCTGCTGGGAAACGCCAAGACCAACGGCCAGCGATAGCGCCATAATCATGATAGCGCGACGGTTAAGCGGCTCACGTGAGACGATACGCACCCCTGAAGCCGCAATAGTACCGAACATGACAATGGTTGCTCCGCCCAGTACAGGCTCAGGGATATGCTGAACGAAACCAGCTACTGCAGGGAATAGGCCTAGCACAATGAGCATCAGTGCAACCACAAAACCAACATAGCGGCTGGCGACGCCGGTGAGTTGAATGACGCCGTTGTTTTGACCAAAGCACGAGTTTGGAAAGGTGTTAAATACCGCAGATAGCATCGAGTTCAGGCCGTTAGCTAATACACCGCCTTTGAGACGTTTCATATACAGTGGGCCAGATACGGGTTGCTCGGACACATCTGAGGTGGCAGTGATATCACCAATGGTTTCCAGTGAGGTAACCATAAAGACCAACATCAGAGGAATCAACAGATTCCAATCAATGCCCAATCCATAATACAGCGGTGTTGGCACCATCAGCAGCGAAGTGGTTTTTTCCATATTGCCAGTGTCTGGCAGCATACCTGTCGCCCACGCCAGTGCGTAGCCCACGGCCATTGCAATCACCAGCGAAGAAACGCGCAGATAAGGATTTCGTTGGCGGTTAAGCAAAATAATGACAACCAGTACGGAACCTGCCAGCATCAAGTTACTCGGCGCCCCGAAGGTGTGATCGTTCATCGCCCCGTATCCACCACCGATGGAAACTAGCCCTACCTGAATTAACGATAGACCAATGATCATCACGACCACACCGGAAACCAGCGGCGTGATGATGCGGCGTGCCAAATGCAGGAAGCGAGACAGAATGATTTCGGTGCAGGACGCTAACATTAGCGTACCAAACAGCGTTGCCATCATGGTTGGAATATCGGCACCACCATTTTTTAAAGCCATGCCTCCCATAATCAACGGGCTAACAAAGTTAAAGCTGGTGCCCTGAATCGATAGTAGACCTGAACCAACAGGTCCCCAGGTTTTAATTTGCAGAATGGATGCTAAACCTGATGCAAACAGAGACATGCTGATAATGTGCTGAGTATCTTGTGCTGGTAATCCTAAAGCCTGACAAATCAGTAAGGCGGGAGTAATAACGGCGACAAACATTGCCAGCAGATGTTGGCACGCAGCAAAAAGGGTTTGTGGAAGAGGTGGACGATCTTCGAGACGATAAATTAGCTCACTTTTGACAGGCGCTGTGGTGGTAGCAGGCTTCGCCGTTGAAGAGTGAACTTGGTCGAACTCAGTGGATGGCGTGGTCATAATCCATATTCCGGAAGCAACAATGCACGCATTTTAATGATAGCGGTCACAAAAGCAATCGGTTGCGTGTAAAATTACCTAAAAATAGGGACACTTTTACATCGCATTTTTTGCTAAAGAAACTTGCCCTAACGTTAGGTTTTGCTTTCTAATTAATCGCTTATCATTTTTTTATAACGGTGAGAAAACTATAACTATTTGAAATTAAAATAATTATTACATGGAGTGATCAAATGATTCATCTGGACGTTTACGGTACGCTTGTCGCGGCGACCCTGGTGCTACTTCTTGGGCGCCAAATGGTACAGAAAATCCCCTTCTTAACGAAATATACTATCCCAGAACCTGTTGCCGGTGGTTTGCTGGTCGCTCTGGGGTTTCTCTTGTTAAAACAGACCATGGGCTTTGAGGTCAGTTTTGACATGTCGCTTAAAGACCCTTTAATGCTGGCATTCTTTGCCACGATTGGTCTTAACGCTAATCTGGCGAGTCTCAGAAAAGGTGGCAAGGCGCTTAGTATTTTCATTTTTGTCGTTGTGGGATTGCTACTGGTACAAAATGCGATTGGTATCGGTATGGCTAAAATGTTGGGGCTCGACCCGTTGATGGGACTCTTAGCTGGCTCAATCACGCTATCCGGCGGTCATGGTACCGGTGCGGCATGGAGTAAGGTCTTCAGTGAGCGCTATGGATTTGAAAATGCGACAGAAGTAGCGATGGCCTGTGCGACTTTCGGATTGGTTCTGGGGGGATTAATTGGCGGTCCAGTGGCCCGCTATTTGGTTAAACACTCTTCAACGCCGAACGGCACGCCTGATGATACTGAGGTTCCAACAGCGTTTGAGAAGCCATACAGTGGCCGCATGATCACTTCGTTGGTATTAATTGAAACGCTGGCAATGATCGCCATTTGCTTAACCGCTGGTCATTTTATTGCCGACTTCCTGCGAGGCACCTCGTTTGAGCTCCCAACGTTTGTATGTGTGCTGTTTGTCGGGGTGGTGTTGAGCAACACCATGCATGCGATTGGTTTCTATCGCGTGTTTGAACGTGCGGTATCGGTGTTGGGGAACGTGAGTCTATCTCTGTTCTTGGCGATGGCGCTGATGAGTTTGAAGCTATGGGAACTGGCCTCACTGGCGTTGCCTATGCTGGCAATTTTGCTAGCGCAGACGCTGGTTATGGCGCTGTACGCGATTTTTGTCACTTACCGCGTTATGGGCAAAAATTACGATGCGGCGGTATTGGCTGCAGGGCATTGTGGTTTTGGATTAGGTGCAACACCAACTGCTATTGCCAATATGCAGGCAATTACCGATCGCTTTGGTCCCTCGCATTTGGCCTTCTTGGTGGTACCGATGGTGGGAGCATTCTTTATCGATATCGTTAACGCGATAGTGATTAAGCTATACCTAATGCTGCCGGTGTTTCCTGCGGTGATGGGGTAATTTAGGTTTATCCCTCTATCTTCTCTCATGGCGGAGAAATAGAGGGATGCCTCTTTAAGCGTTGGTGTAGCGGCTACGCTCTGGCAACCAGCGCTCAATCAGCGCCTGCGCATGTTTGGGATAGTTTTGATGTATATGGCGTGCGATACGCTGTACTTCTGGGATCAATGCTTGGTCGCGTAGCAAATCTGCGACTTTGAATTCCGCGCTACCAGTCTGCTTAGTACCGAGTAGTTCACCAGGCCCGCGTATTTCCAAATCTCTCTGAGCAATCACAAAACCATCGTTGCTATCGCGCAGTACCTGTAAACGCTTTTGTGCCGTTTGGCTAAGCGGTGTTTTATATAGGAGTACGCAGTGAGAGGCTACCGCACCACGGCCTACACGACCGCGCAACTGATGCAACTGAGCCAAGCCTAAGCGCTCAGGGTTTTCGATGATCATTAGGCTCGCGTTAGGCACGTCCACGCCGACTTCTATAACCGTAGTGGCAACAAGAAGCTGAGTTTCGCCAGCCTTGAATGCACGCATCACTTCTTGTTTTTCTGCTGCCTTCATGCGGCCATGAACCAGCGCGACTTTGATTTCGGGCAGTAGCAGTTTGAGTTCTTCTGCTGTGGCTTCTGCCGCTTGAGCTTCTAACATCTCTGACTCTTCAATCAGAGTGCATACCCAATATGCCTGTCGCCCTTCTTTAAGGCAGGCATTTTTGACGCGCTCAATGATGTCAGTGCGACGTGAGTCTGGAATAGCCACGGTAGTTACCGGCGTTCTTCCCGGTGGAAGTTCATCAATGACAGACGTATCAAGATCGGCATAGGCAGTCATCGCCAACGTTCGTGGAATGGGCGTGGCGGTCATAATCAATTGATGTGGATGGAACCCTTGCTCCTCGCCTTTCTCCCACAGAGCAAGGCGCTGATGCACGCCAAATCGATGCTGTTCGTCAATGATAACCAATGCAAGACCAGAGAACTGAACCTGATCTTGAAAAATTGCATGGGTACCGACGATCATATCGACTTCGCCGCTGGCGATCGCCTCCATCTGAGTTTGACGTGCTTTGCCTTTTTGCTTGCCCGCGAGCCAACCCACTTTTAGCCCCAAAGGCTCGAACCACTGGCGGAAGTTATTGGCATGTTGTTCGGCAAGCAGTTCGGTAGGCGCCATGAGCGCAACCTGTTTCCCATGAGCAATCGTACGCAGCGCAGCGAGTGCAGCCACTAAGGTTTTACCTGAGCCAACATCGCCCTGAACTAAACGCATCATCGGTACTGGTTTTGCCATATCCGCTTCGATATCAGCCACCACACGTTCTTGTGCTGCGGTTGGTTTGAACGGCAAGGATGCGAGCATCAGTTTTTTGAGGCGGTCATCCGCTGAGAGCGATAGCGCTTTATGGCTTTGTGCTCCAGCCCGCACGGCCAGCATGCTGAGGTTGTGAGCCAGTAGTTCTTCTAAAATTAAGCGACGCTGTGCCGGATGTTTACCATGCTCGAGATCGGCCAGTTGCATATCTGGAGGTGGGCGATGCAGCATTCGCAGTGCGTCTGGTAGGCTCATTAGCCCGCGGCGTAGCTCATCTGGCAAGAGTTCGGCAATAGGAACGGTGTCAAGTAAGGATAATGCCTGATCGGTAAGCTTGCGCAGCGTGGCTTGGCGGATACCTTCAGTGGTGGGATAAACAGGCGTAAGTGCTTCTTGCAACTCAACGTTTTCTGTTTCACCTTGAATTTTGTATTCGGGGTGTATGATTTCCGCACCCAGATTTCCGCGTTTTATTTCACCGTAGGCCAAGACATGTTTGCCTGGTGACAGGCTATTCTTCATTGCCGCATTAAAGTTGAAGAAGCGCATGGTCAGCATTCCGGTACCGTCGCTAATCTGGCTGGTCATCATCCGGCGACGGCCAAAGCTGATATCGGTGCGGAGTACTTCCCCTTCTACCGTAGCAAAGAGGCCAGGCAGAAGGTCGTTAATGGCATACAGGCGAGTACGATCTTCATAGCGTAAAGGCAAATGAAGCAGAAGATCTTGGATATTCTCGAGACCGATTTTGGCGAGTTTACCTGCTTGGCTGGCACCAACGCCGGCTAAAGAGGTTAACGCAATCGCATCCAGCAAGCGGCCTTTCATCGTTAGCCTTTGGTTGCTTGCATGGCGTCCCACCATGCTTGAGGAGCATCTATTTGCCCTTCGTCATCGATACGCGGACGCGGCAGTTTTTTACGCTTGGCAACGTTCGCCAATACAGGGTAGCCCCCCTCCCACAGCAAACGTTGTTGATCTTCGTCGCTTAAAGGGCTGTGCTCACGTTGGTACATGCCCGCGTTTTGGCGTTGACGCTGAGCTTCATACAGGATTAACGCCGAAGCGACGGAAACATTCAGTGATTGCACCATCCCGATCATTGGAATGATGATGTCCTGATCTGCCAAAGCGAGCGCTTCAGCCGTAATGCCGTATTTTTCCTGTCCCATCAGAATGCAGGTTGGGCGAGTGTAGTCTATTTCGCGAAAATCAACGGCGGTGCTTGAGAGATTGGTTGCCAGAATCTGCATCCCTTCCGCTTTGAGCGTTGATACGGCAGAAGAGATATCTGGATGCGTTTTGACTGATACCCAGCTGTTGCTGCCTGCAGCGGTAGATACCATAGTGCGCATGGTTTTACCCGGCCACACGGCATGAACCTGATGAACACCCACGGCGTCAGCGGTGCGGATTACGGCAGAAACGTTATGCGGTTTGTGCACTTGCTCCATGCATACGGTCAGGTCCGGCTGTCGAGTGGCAAGCATCTGACAAATCCGCGCATAGCGTTGAGGAGTCATAGAATTAGTTTCGGTTGCGGTTAACTTTAATCACATCCGGCATGATACGAATTTTACGCATGATATTCGCCAGATGGACGCGATCGCGGGTGGTCAGGCGGATGAAAGCGCTGTAAACCCGGCCATCTTTCTCTTCGGTATTCATGCTTTGAATATTTGATGCAGTGGCATTGATTGCAGCCGTCAGATTCGCTAGCGCGCCCTGATGGTTAAACATATCCACTTTAATTTCAGCAATGAACTCTTGCTCAATATCCTTATCCCATTCAACGGCCATAAACTTCTCAGGCTCTTTCTGGTAACCGCGAATGTTGCGACAGGATTCGTGATGAATGACCAAGCCTTTGCCTGGGCTCACGTGAGCAATAATCGGATCTCCTGGGATAGGGCGGCAGCATTTGGCGAAGGTCAGCAATACACCGTCGGCGCCTTTTATTGGCAGCTTACGACCTGTGCTGGTACCGGTTTGCTGCGGATCGCCAAGCAGGTTTTTCGCCACGACCACACTCATGGCATTTCCTAAGCCAACTTCGGCTAGTAGGTCATCCATCGAGTGTAGTTTCATGCGATCCAGTTCACGCTGGATATTTTCTGGTGGCAGATCAGACAATTTGCGTCCGTTGCCAAGAGCATGATTAAGCAGACGACGACCAAGGCTAACAGAGTCATCGCGCTTGAGGTTTTTCAACATCTGGCGAATTTTAGCGCGTGCTTTTGAGCTAACGACAAAATTCAGCCATGCCGCATTTGGGCGAGCCCCCGGAGCGGTGATGATCTCGACATTTTGCCCACTGTGCAACGCCTGAGACAGCGGATATGGCTGTCTATCAACACGAGCACCCACACAGGCATGTCCAATATCGGTGTGGACTGCGTAGGCAAAATCGACCGGTGTAGCCCCCGCCGGCAGTTCGACGATGCGACCTTCCGGCGTGAACACATAGATTTCGTCTGGGAACAGATCGGATTTAACGCTCTCGATAAATTCGAATGAACTCCCAGCGCTTTGCTGTAGCTCAAGTAGGCTTTGCATCCAGCGTTGGGCGCGAATTTGCGCGGTGGTGCTAGATTCGCCTTCTTTATACGCCCAGTGAGCGGCGACCCCCATCTCTGCCATCTGGTCCATGTCTTCTGTGCGGATCTGCACTTCAACGGGAACACCGTGCGGGCCAATCAGCGAGGTATGTAGCGATTGGTATCCGTTGGCTTTAGGGATGGCGATATAGTCTTTAACGCGACCTGGACGCGGCTTATACAAGCTGTGCGCCTGACCTAAAACGCGGTAGCAGGTATCGACATCCTTGACGATGACGCGGAAAGCATAAATGTCCATGATGGAGTGAAAACGCTGCTCTTTCAGATGCATTTTGCGGTAGATCGAGTACAGATGTTTTTCTCGACCGTTAACGTGACACTCGATTCCCGCTTCGGTAAGACGACCTTCAATCTCGGAAAGGATCTTCTGAATCATCTCTTTACGGTTACCACGAGCGGCTTTGACCACCTCTTTGATAACGCGATAGCGGTTTGGATAAAGAGCTTCAAAACCCAGTTCTTCCAACTCAGTTTTTAGGTGATGGATACCTAAACGATGCGCCAGAGGGCTATAGATTTCGAGAGTTTCACGAGCAATGCGGCGACGTTTATCTGGGCGCAAAGAACCCAGCGTGCGCATGTTATGAGTGCGGTCGGCGAGTTTAATCAAGATCACGCGGATGTCCTGCACCATCGCCATGATCATCTTACGGAAGTTTTCTGCCTGAGCTTCTTTCTTGTCACGGAATTTCAGCTTATCCAGCTTTGACACACCCTCAACCAGTTCGGCAACGCTTTTGCCAAACAACTGTTCCATATCTTGGTAGGTTGCGGGAGTGTCCTCAATGACGTCGTGCAGTAACGCCGCCATTAAGGTTTCATAGTCGAGGCGCATTTCTGCAAGAATGCAGGCTACCGCGACCGGGTGAGTAATGTAAGGCTCACCGCTGGAGCGTGTCTGTCCCTCGTGCGCATCGCGCGCGACGAGGTATGCCTGTTTAAGGCGCTTGATCTGCTCTTCTGGCAGGTATTTTTGAATCAGCAGATTCAGGCTTTCAAACAGATACAAAGGCAGCTCTTCGTGTTAATTAACGACGGCCTTCAGCAATCGCGGTAACCGCTTGGATCTCTGCGGCTTCCTGCTCTTGCTGCTCTTGGCGCTCACGGACATCGAGGATCTGGTTATTGATCAAACCTTCTTCGATTTCGCGCAGAGCGATAACGGTGTACTTATCGTTTTCTTCTGGTACTAACGGATCTTTGCCGCCAGACTGCATTTGGCGCGCCCGACGAGCAGCGACCAACACCAGGTCAAAACGGTTACCAATTTTCTCTACAGCGTCTTGAACAGTTACGCGTGCCATAAATGTGCTACTCCACAGGTGAAGAAATGACTGGGCATGATACTGAAAGAGTCTTCAGTCTGCCAACAATTTGGTTATTAACGCGTCATGTCGCATTTTCTGGCGACCTAAACGCAGGCGTTCAGCGCGGATAATGGTTTTGAGATCGGATAACGCTAAATCAAAATCATCATTCACGATGAGGTAATCATATTCGGCATAGTGCGTCATCTCGGCAACGGCTTGCGCCATTCGCTTTGCAATGACTTCATCGCTGTCCTGACCACGACCGCGCAAACGGCGATCTAATTCATCTTTCGATGGTGGCAGAATAAAAATGCTGCGTGACTGCGGCATTTTTTTGCGAATCTGTTGTGCGCCCTGCCAGTCGATATCAAGAAAGACATCCACGCCGGTCGACAAAATTTGCTCAATCGCTTTACGCGATGTGCCGTAATAGTTGCCAAACACTTCCGCATATTCGAGGAAGGCATCTTCCTCAATCATCTGGCGGAATTCGTCATGAGAGACGAAGTAGTAATGCTCAGCGTGATTTTCACCGGGACGTTTGGCACGAGTGGTGTGCGAAATCGAAACCTGCGTATCGTACAGCGGCTGAGTTTTCAGCAATGCCTGAATCAGGCTGGATTTTCCTGCTCCGCTCGGTGCGGAAACAATATAAAGCGTGCCTTGAACCATAGTGGGTCTTATTGATGTCGTTCGTGTTAAAAGAACAAAAGAAAGATACAACTCCGCGTAGTATACACGGCTACTCGTCGTGATGCAGCGCCCACTTTCAGTCTAAAGTGCGAATTTATTCTCCTCGTCCCATCATTGCGATCGTCTTTGCAAAGAATATAAGAACCATTGTCTACCGTTAAAACTCTCCTGAATGTATTTCGCAGAAATCTGCACACCCTATGGAATGCCGTTTTCATTGCGCTATTACTGGCGCAACAGGAGGTGAAAAATGGCATGGAATATATTGATGGTGCTTGTGGCGTGGCTGATTTCAAGTCTGTGTAGGAGTTGGGCTCAACCACCGTGTCCTGATTGGGCTGCCGAACGTGCAACCCATGAAATTAGCGCACTACAGCAGCAGATGGCTAAATGGGATGAGGCCTATTTTTTGCAGGGGTCTTCACCTGTTCCAGATGAGATATATGATCAAATGGCACAACGATTAAAATCATGGAAGCAGTGTTTTTTAACCAATAGCTCGTCTTCGAACTCTGCCCTTGAGCCGACAAGCCCACGCAACACGTTAAGTCATCCGGTGGCGCATACTGGACTGAATAAACTAGAGAATGAAGCGGCTGTAAGAGACTGGCTTAAAGGCAAGGAGAGCGTGTGGATTCAGCCCAAAATTGATGGTGTTGCTGTTACGCTTCATTACCAGCATGGCCGCCTAAAAAGCATGATTAGTCGTGGCGACGGTTTAATCGGGCAAGATTGGACTAAAGCATCGGCCTCTATTAGTGCCATTCCTAAAAGGATCCCTGACGATGAGGCATATACGGTGCTTCAGGGAGAGCTCTTTCTGAAAGTGACCGATCATCAACAAAAAAGAGACGGCGGCATTAATGCGCGTTCAAAAGTTGCAGGAGCAATGAGATTAAAATTTTTATCGTCTGAAACGGCGAATCAGTTGGAGATTTTTATCTGGGGCTATCCTGATGGCCCCGCCGAAATGCCGCAAAGGCTGAATAAACTTGCTCGTTTGGGATTCCCGTTAGCTGAACAATACACTCATGCTGTAACCGATGTTGTTGATGTTGAGAAATGGCGCGAATATTGGTATCAGCAACCTTTGCCATTTGTGACAGACGGCATAGTGCTACATATGGCGCAGCAGCCAGCATCAGTGTTATGGCGACCTTCGCCTCCTGGATGGGCTGCGGCTTGGAAATATCCCTTAAAATCCTCCGTGACAGAGGTAAAAGATGTGCAATTCAGCATTGGTCGTAGCGGACGTATTAACGCGGTTTTATTGCTTGAGCCCGTAACCGTGGATGATAAGCGGGTCAGTCGCGTGAGTTTGGGTTCGGTTATGCGATGGCAGCAGTGGGATGTACAACCCCACGATCAGGTTTCGGTGGTGCTTGCTGGACAGGGTACACCCCATTTAGAAAAAGTTATCTGGCGTAGCCCTGAGCGGGTCATTGTGAATGCACCAGATCGGGGGAAATACCATTCTCTGAGCTGTTGGCACTATGCGCCAGGCTGTGAACAGCAGTTTATTGCTCGTGTCGTTTGGATGGCTCAAAGTTTGGACATTACCGGCGTCGGTGAGGCTTTTTGGCGTGAGTTGGCACAGAGCGGGGAGTTGTCTGATTTAGATGATGTCTTGGCTCTCACGGAACACCGTTTGGTGAGTCGGGGAATGGGGATAAATCGAGCGCAAAGGCTTAGTGCAGCCATTGAAAGGATAAAACTTGTGCCTAGCGCTGCATGGTTGAGGGCATTGGGAATGCCCTCAACACTTGCTGACTGCGGATGGGAATATACCGGTTGCAAACTATCAGTGACGCAAAACAAACAATATCGCCAAATATGGCAGGACAAAGAATGGTTAGGATTAATGAAGAGGTTAAGGCTGCAAGGCGTCGCTGCCTTTAACCCATTTTCCGTTAGTGATCTGGCTGCTGATAGTCAAATACCGGTAGTCCCAAACGGAAGCGCAGTGCCAGTAGACGAGCGGTAAAACCAGCAAATAAGGTAATCATTACCGTCAGGTCTTGTGGGATAGCAATATACAGGAGTCCCATATATAGCCACGCAGCAGCAAACGAGATCCCAGCATAAAGCTCTTTTTGGAACACTAATGGGATGCGATTGCAGAACAAATCACGTAGCACACCACCAAAAACGCCCGTTACAACGGCGGCGATAGAGGCAATGATTGGCCCATGACCCATTTCTAAGGCAACCTGTGCACCAATAATAGAAAATACGACCAAGCCGACGGCATCCAAGACTAAAAAGAGCTTACGTAGGTGGGTCATTAATGGTGCAGCCCATGTTGTGACGATGGCGGCTACGGCAACAATGACAATATTTTCAGGGTGTTTAACCCAGCTTAACGGGTAGTGGCCTAATAGCATGTCACGTACTGAACCGCCGCCAATGGCGGTTGCCGAGGCAATGATAATGACGCCAAACATATCCATTTGGCGGCGGCCTGCGGCTAATGCCCCAGTCATGGCTTCGGCGGTGATTCCAACGATATACAGAATACTCAGTAACATGGCACAACAACCTTTGAGAACTGAAAAGAGATAGCAGTGGAGGAAGGTTAGTGACTTTATGTAACTATCTCGACTGAGTTTTTCTAAAGGATGTGGTTTCGGATTAATTTAAGTATTCTAAAAAATGTATTTATTGCTGAATAAGTAAGTATTATTTCATTTTCATATTTAATGATTGATTAGAATTTATAACCTGAAAGCTAAATGTTATCCCAATATGCAGGTGTGCCAAACTTCTGCACAAAGAAATCAATGACAACGCGTACTTTGAGGGGCAGACGTCGGCTTTGGGGATAAAGCGCCGCTAGCTGTTGTGGCTCTAGTCGGGTAGATACGGGATATTTCTCCATCAGGCTGACAAGGCGGCCATCCTTCAGGGCGTCACCTAGCAGCCATGTTGGGAACACGACAATCCCGAGCCCTTGGATGGCGGCATCTAACAGCGAATCGGCATTATTTCCAGTCAGAGAACCGTGTAGGTTGTATGGAACCCATTGGTTTTTACATTGGAAAAACCATCTCTGTGCGCCAGCGAAGCCTTTAAATACCAGACAGTTGTGGTGTTCTAGCTCTTCTGGCGAAGAGGGGACACCAAAGCGACGAAGATATTCAGGGCTTGCCGCGATGCGATAGTTTTGCTGAGCGAGAACTCTGCCTTGCAGATTGGAGTCCGACAAAATCCCAATGCGAAACAGGAGATCGGACGCATCCTGCATGGGATCGATAAAATTATCCGTTTGCACAAGTTCGACGCAAAGTTTTGGATGTTTATGACAGAGTTCAGGAATATATGGCGCAATATGTAATCGGCCAAACACCACTGGCGCGTTGATACGAACTAGTCCCGCGGGTTCAAGCTTCTTTTCTTGTAATGCCTGTTCAGCTTCTTCCAGTTGTTCAAGCACGCGACGTGCGTATGTTGCCAGCAGCCGGCCACTTTCTGTTACGGTTACTGCACGGGTATGACGATAGAGCAATTGCTGGTTAAGTGCCTGTTCCATCTGCTGCATTTGGCGCGAAATAGAAGATGGTGCAATGCCTTCATTACGTGCAACAGCAGAAAAACTGCCGTAGTCGATGACTGCGACAAAAAGCCGCAGCGATTTGATACTTAATTCGTTGAACGCTTGCATACTTGCTTATTCCGTAAAGGATTTTATCTATGGCGCGTTTTGGTCTTCAATTATTCTAGTTGCTCACCGGTGGTGCTTTCCCCTCTTCACTTGGAAGAGGGGCGTCGAGGATGGTTATTTTAAACCGCTGCGACGTGCGGACACATTAGCTAGCGCGGACCAGTCAAGGTTTCCATCACCTTGTGCAATGGCATCAATAAAGTTGTCGCGCAATACGCTAGCAAAAGGCATAGGTACGTTTTTCTCCTCAGCAGCCTGTTGCGCTAAGCGAACATCTTTTAAACCAAGAGTGAGTTTGAAGCCTGCGGGGGTATAGCGTTCTTCTGCGATCATTCCGCCATAATTTTTGTATACCGGGGCTGAAAATAGCGTGCTGGTGAGCATATCAATAAAGTTTTTAGGCTCAATACCATGAGCTTTAACTAGCGCTGCGGATTCGCCCACCGATTCAATGACGGTGGCTAACATAAAGTTTGCGGCAAGTTTCACTGTGCTTGCCTGTTCGGGGTTATCGCCAAAGTGCCATGTTTTTTGGCCTAACACGTCAAACAGCGGTTGCGCTCGCGCTAGCTGCTCTGGTTCACCGGCAGCCAAGATATTGAGATTGCCTGCAGCGGCAACATCTACGCGTCCTAGCACGGGGGCAGCAATATAGTGAAGCCCTCGCTCAGCACAGTAGGCTGTCATTTCGCGCGTTAGATCGTTAGATACCGTAGCCATATTGATGTACACCGCATTTTTATCAAGGGCGCTCAGTGCCCCCTGAGCCACCATCACATCATGGGTAATGTGGTCATCGGCCAACATGGATATCACCATTTCGCATTCGGCGATATCTGCAGGGTTTTTACACGATGATGCCCCGTTCGCAACAAGAGGTTCTACTGCAGCAGCGCTGCGGTTCCACACTTTGACTTCATATCCAGCTTTTAGCAGGTTTTGTACCATGGGTTGCCCCATTGAACCTAATCCAAGAAAAGCGATTTTCATTGATAACTCCTGATTATTGTCTTCCGATCTGGTGGCAGGTTTACTTTATTTGTCTTATCACCCTAGAGCTTGGCAGGAATGGAGCCAAGCGACTTCATGCTATGCGTAATACGCAAAACTGTTTAGCAACTCATGCTGTTTTTCGAAAGAAGGTAACTATTGATAATGCTCGCTATCAGAAACAGCGTTTTGCGCTGAACGTTTTAGTGATATGAGGTGAGAGGTGAGAGATGACTGCGTCGGGACTATGTGAACCAGGCTCTATTAAACGTGCGGGCTATATTCCATTGGTCATTATGGCTGGAATGGGGCTTTCCGCTGAGGCGGGATTGCTCGGGCCGTTGGGAGAGGAAGTGGGGCATTTATGGGCAACATTGAGCATCTTCGGTGTTGGTGCCGCTCTGCTATTCCTCCTATCGTTATTAACTGGGGAACCAAGCGAGCATCGACCATTCAGTACATTACCTCGTTGGCAATTGATCGGCGGACTGCTTGGGCCGGTCTACGTCATTATGCTAACGCTAGCCACACCGATCATTGGCGTTGCGATGACGATGATTGCGATTCTTTCTGGACAGGTAGCTAAAAGCTTGTTGATTGACCATTTTGGTTGGTTTGGCATCCCGCGTAAAAGAGTCGGCATACAGCGCCTGTTCGCGTTAGCGTTGATAGTTGCTGCTTTAGTTTTAATCGCAGAGGGGGCGTAATTTATGTTTAGCCATATTGTGATGCTTGCGCTGGTGGTCATTGCTGGCGCGGTTTTAAGTATGCAGGCAGCAATCAATGGGCGCCTAGGGGAAAGTGTGGGTGTAATACGTAGCAGCCAGCTAACTTTCATCGTGGGTGCCGTACTGAGTGGGTTGTTGATTTTCTTTTTTGAGCCCGCCCATACGCAAACATTGCTAACAGTGCCGAAATGGCAATTGGCGGGTGCCCTTTTCGGGATGTTTTATATGCTGGTGATGGTTGCATCAGTGCCTAAGGTTGGAGTAGCAACCGCGACGGTGGCTGTGATTTGCGGGCAACTTTCCATGGGGATGATGATCGATACCTTTGGATGGTTTGGTAATCAGGCAATCGGGTTTTCTATGAGCCGAATGGCTGCCTTAATCTGTTTAGCTCTGGCGCTGGTGCTGATTTATCGCAGTAATCGTGAGGAAGAACAGTCTGTGGTCTGATGGATTTCGCCCATAGACGTTTTTGTCCATAACCCAAAGCCCAGCAGATAAGCTGGGCTTTGGGTGTTTAACATCGGCAGTTCATTATTCGATGTTCTGGATTTGTTCGCGCATCTGTTCGATCAGCACTTTGAGCTCGATAGCGGATGCGGTTACGTCTGCGTTGATAGACTTAGACGCTAAGGTGTTAGATTCGCGGTTGAATTCCTGCATCATAAAGTCGAGGCGACGACCGACGGCTTCTTTCTTCTTCAGAATCACATAGGTTTCTTTGACGTGTGCTTCCAGACGATCAAGCTCTTCAGCAACGTCGACGCGTTGTGCCATCAGAACCAGTTCTTGTTCCAGACGGTTGTTTTCCAACTGAACTTGAGCTTCTTCCAGCTTGCTGACCAGACGCTCACGCTGCCATTGCAGAATTTCAGGCATCTGCTGGCGAACTTTGGCAACTTCGGCAGAAACACCTTCTAAGCGTTGCTCGATCATTGCTTTTAGTGCGTTACCTTCACGTTCGCGCGCGTCGATAAAATCATCGATAGCCAGTTCTAAAGCAGCCATCAGTTCGGTGCTGATAACGTCTAAATCTTGCTCTGCGGCAGACATCACACCAGGCCAACGTAATACTTCTAGTGGATTAATCTCACCTTCATCGCTTTGCATTTTGACCCAGTTTGCGGCTTCAACCAGCTGTTTTGCTAGTTTTTCGTTCAAGATCATGGAACTCTGTGCGCTTGGGTCAAGTTCAAAGCGTAAGTTACATTCGATTTTCCCGCGAGTTAAACGCGTACGCAGTCTTTCACGCACCACCGGCTCAAGGCTGCGGAACTGCTCCGGCAGGCGAATATAGGTCTCAAGATAGCGCTGGTTAACGGAGCGAAGCTCCCAAGCTGCGCTGCCCCAGTTGCCTTTAATTTCACGGCGGGCGTAAGCGGTCATGCTACGGATCATTTTGCGTACCTGTAAAAATGAATGATGTCAGGATTATAGCCCCGCACCGTCTGCCATGATAGGCATAAGCTCACGAACGTCTACATTGGTCAACGATGAGTTAACGGACCCCTTTCGGTGGTAGGCTTGCTGCAACTCGGATTAATTTGGGTATAATGCGCAGCCACATTGAAATAAATCTGATTGCTAGCCGGAGACAAGCGTATGCGTCCAGAAGGCCGAACTGCCGAACAAATCCGTCCATTAAAACTGACCCGTCATTACACTAAACATGCTGAAGGGTCTGTTCTGGTCGAGTTTGGTGAAACAAAAGTGCTATGTAACGCCACCGTTGAGGAAGGAGTTCCGCGCTTTCTAAAAGGTCAGGGACAGGGCTGGGTCACGGCAGAATATGGCATGTTGCCACGTTCCACCCATAGCCGTATGGCTCGCGAGGCGGCTAAGGGCAAGCAGGGCGGACGTACAATGGAGATCCAGCGTCTGATTGCGCGTTCTCTGCGTGCCGCTGTTGATTTGAAAAAACTGGGTGAATTCACGATTACGCTAGACTGCGACGTGATTCAGGCTGATGGAGGCACTCGTACCGCATCCATTACCGGTGCTTGCGTTGCGTTGGCTGATGCGCTGAACGCTTTAGTTGCTGCGGGTAAACTGAAAGCCAACCCAATGAAAGGTATGGTGGCAGCGGTATCCGTAGGCATCGTTGATGGTCAAGCCGTATGCGATCTGGAATATGTTGAAGACTCTGCAGCAGAAACAGACATGAACGTTGTGATGCTGGAAGATGGTCGCATGATTGAAGTGCAGGGGACCGCAGAAGGCGAACCATTTAGTCATGAAGAGCTTTTACAGCTTCTGGCTTTAGCCAGAGGTGGGATAGATAAAATTATTCAGGCGCAGAAAGCGGCGCTAGAAAATTAATTGTTTTAGGCGACTTGTTAGTCGCCTTTTTTTTGCCCGCAGTTCGGCATGAAAAAAACCAGTACCACTAAGTGAATCATTTAATTACCGACAATGTAGGAGATGCATGCATGAAAGCCTATCAGCGCCAGTTTATTGAGTTCGCGTTAAGCAAACAGGTATTGAAGTTTGGCGAGTTTACGCTGAAATCAGGCCGTACCAGTCCATATTTTTTTAACGCTGGTCTGTTTAATACCGGTCGCGATCTGGCCTTGTTGGGGCGTTTTTATGCGGAAGCCTTAGTCGATAGCGGAATTGAATTCGATTTACTGTTTGGCCCTGCTTACAAAGGTATCCCTATTGCGACAACTACGGCGGTTGCGCTTGCAGAGCATCACGATCGTGATTTGCCCTACTGCTTTAACCGTAAAGAAGCGAAATCTCACGGTGAGGGCGGGACACTTGTCGGTAGTCCGCTAGTTGGCAAAGTGATGCTAGTCGATGATGTTATTACGGCGGGTACGGCGATTCGCGAATCTATGGAGATTATTCAGGCCCATAATGCTCAACTGGCAGGCGTATTGATTTCTCTCGATCGTCAAGAGCGCGGCCGTGCGGAAATTTCGGCCATTCAAGAAGTTGAGCGTGACTATGGCTGTAAGGTGATTTCTATTATCACGCTGAAAGATTTAATCAGTTATTTGGAAGAGCAGCCTGATATGGCTAAATCGTTGGCATCGGTGAAGGCCTATCGCGAAGAATACGGCGTTTAACAGGCAAATGATGTACCAAATAAAAACGGCCACTTAGTGTGGCCGTTTGTTTAATGTGCCTTTGTTACTGAAGCTGGCTCGCAAGCAATGGCCAACGTAGATCAAACTCCTGAGTTGGACGATAGCGGAATTCTGAGCGTACAAAACGCGACAGCATACCTTCGCAGAACGCCAGAAGTTGTCCTGCTAGCAGCGTTTCATCGTGAGCAAAGCCTTGACCTTCGCGTATCTTTCTCTCTTTCAAGACTTGTCGGATTTGCGCTTCAATGCGTTCAAATAACTGATTGATGCGCCCCTGAAGGCGATCTTGTTCAAACATCAGCGCGTGGCCGGTCATGATACGTGTTAGCCCTGGATTTCTCTCCGCAAATCCTAGAATCAAAAGCAGAATAAGACGAAGCCTATTAAAGGTTTCCTTTTCATCCTGCAGGATAAGATTAATGCGGGTGATTAAGCTATCTTCGATAAACTCGATAAGACTATCGAACATCCGCGTTTTACTTGGAAAATGGCGATAAAGTGCAGCTTCTGAAACACCCACGTTCGCGGCAAGCTTTGCTGTGGTAATGCGTTGGCTACCATCGCTGGACTCCAACATTTGCGCCAGAGCCTGCAAAATTTCCTCGCGACGGTTCCTTTTCGTATTTTCTTTTTCTGCCATGCCAGACAAGATCCTTGCTAAGCGGTGATAACGGACACACCAAACAGTTAGCCACCATGAGACGGTGGCTTTTTGGTTTTTTTATAGCGTTGTGAGCGGCTTATTGGCGACCTGAATGGCCAAAACCACCGGCACCGCGCTCACTATCTTCGAAAGATTCCACCAGATTGAAGTCTGCCTGTACAACCGGCACTAGAACCATTTGGGCAACACGCTCACCCGGCTCAATAGTAAAGGTAGTTTGGCCACGGTTCCAAACAGAAACCATCAACTGACCTTGATAATCAGAATCTATCAAGCCGACCAGATTACCCAATACAATCCCGTGCTTATGGCCTAGACCAGAGCGAGGCAGGATGATAGCGGCCAAGCTCGGGTCTTCGATGTGAATGGCTAGGCCCGTTGGCAGCAGAGTCGTTTCGCCTGGAGCCAAAATGACGGCTTCATCCAAACAAGCGCGTAGATCTAGACCCGCCGAACCCGGCGTTGCATACGTCGGGAGTGGGAATTGTTCACCGATGCGCGGATCTAAAATTTTAACGTCTATTTTTTTCTTCATAATGGCTGACAATCTCGTCAATTAAATAGTGGCCCAACAAGGACTTATTGCTGAGTGGCAACGGCTTATCGCCCTGTGGCCAAAATAGGTGTAAGGCATTGGTATCGGTGTTAAACCCTTGCCCTGCTTGGGAAACATCGTTTGCACAAATCATATCCAGATTCTTACGTGCAAGCTTTTGCTTCGCGTATTCTTCCACATTCTGGGTTTCGGCAGCAAATCCTACTACATAGGGGCGATGCTCTTTTAGTGCTGCAACACTAGCGACAATATCTGGATTTTTCACCAGCTTAAGTGTGATTTCGTCGCCCTGTTTTTTTATTTTCTCGTCGCAAATTTGTTCGGCGCGATAGTCTGCCACCGCAGCGCAGGAAATGAAAATCTGATGTGCAGGAACCTGTGTTAGCACGGCATTTTTCATCTCTAACGCACTTTCTACGTCGATCCGAGCAACGCCGGCAGGTGTTTTCTGATTAACAGGACCGCTGACTAGGGTCACTTTTGCTCCACGTTTTGCCGCCGCTGCTGCAATGGAGAACCCCATTTTTCCTGAACTATGGTTGGTGATGAAGCGAACGGGATCTAAGGCTTCCCGCGTTGGCCCAGCGCTAATCAGGAAGCTGTATTGGGTAAGATCTTGTTGTTGTGCAAAATGTTCCTGAATCATCCCAACAAGAACCATAGGGTCGAGCATCCGACCCGGGCCAACATCGCCACAGGCTTGGCTACCGCTGTCTGGCCCCCATAAAAGAAGCCCTCGTCGCTCTAACGTGTTTAGGTTCTCTTGGGTGGCAGCTGCACGATACATCTGCTGGTTCATCGCGGGAGCCACCGCAATAGGGGCCGCAGTGGCTAAGCAGACGGTGCTTAGAAGGTCGTTAGCCATGCCTGCGGCAATACGAGCGATGAGATCAGCCGTTGCGGGGGCAAGAACGACGAGGTCGGCCCACTTGCCAAGCTCGATATGCCCCATAGAAGCCTCTGCCGCAGGATCCAGTAAATCATCCGAAACGGGATAACCTGAAACCGCTTGTAGGGTCAGCGGCGTGATGAAGGCCTCCGCGCCTTTGGTCATCACGACGCGCACTTCTGCACCTCGCTCACGAAGTCGACGCACGATTTCTGGGCATTTATACGCAGCGATGCCCCCGCTGATACCTAATACGATACGTTTGCCTGTCAGTGCAGTCATGGTTGTTGTCCCAGTCGAGGCAGAAATTGACGTGATTTTACCATAAGCGGAGAAGATGACATGTGTTGCAGTCGTTGCGATCGTTTTTTGCGCACTGTTTCGCAGCAATGAGAACGTGTACTCGACGCTATTTTTGAATTTGCGAAGATGAGGCAAGGCGGGTTACAGGAATTTTTTGTTGATGGATGAAGTCGTAGAAATGCCTTATTGGCCCTCAGCGTTGGCACCGAGAGAGAAATTATTATCGTTAGGGAAAGAATCACTATCGGATCAGGAGTTGCTGGCGATATTTTTACGTACAGGCATTAAAGGAACCAATGTGATGGCGCTTTCATCACAACTTATACGAGAGTTTGGTTCAATTTATGCGTTGATGCAGGCCGATTATGACATTTTTTGTACAAAACCCGGCTTGGGAATATCGAGATATGCCCAGCTTCAGGCCGTGATGGAGTTGTCGAAACGCTTTTTACATCGACAGCTAACTGAACAAAGTGTAATCACTCGGCCAGAGTTAACGGCGCTATATTTGCAAAATGTGTTCTCTGGATACGAACGCGAGGCCTTCTTTGTATTATTTTTGGACAACCAGCATCGCGTAATTCGCTCTGAGGAGATGTTTTCGGGTACTATAAACTGTGTGGATGTATATCCACGTGAAATTGTGCGTGGCGCGCTAAAGGTTAATGCCGTAGCGTTAATCCTCGCACATAATCATCCGTCCGGAATAGCAGAGCCTAGTGCAGCCGATCGTGTGCTCACGGAAAGGGTGGTGAAAGCTTGCGCGTTATTGGACATCCGTGTGCTTGATCATATGGTGATCGGTCATGGCCAAAGCGTGTCTTTTGCCGAAAGAGGGTGGCTTTAGTCATTTTTTTCACGATCCTTTTGGGATCTTTGCTGTTCGGGTCTTGAGCACTTACGCTTCAGAGCGTATACTACGCCACCTTTGAGAATCTTGGTTGTAGCGTTAAGAGCCTATCTCAGCAGGTTTCGACCTGACTCAGAGTCTCCTCGGTGAAGTTTGCTGAGATGGGCTCTAAAGCCTGACGAGGCGGCTACTTCCTATACGAAGCTCGAGCTGATTTGATTTTTGGAGAATAGACATGTCCCGAGTCTGCCAAGTTACTGGCAAGCGTCCGGTGGCCGGTAATAACCGTTCCCACGCGATGAACGCAACCAAACGCCGTTTTCTGCCTAACCTGCATTCACACCGCTTTTGGGTTGAAGGCGAGAAGCGCTTTGTAACTCTGCGTGTATCTGCTAAAGGTATGCGTGTTATTGATAAAAAGGGTATCGAAACGGTCTTGGCCGAAATTCGCGCCCGCGGTGAGAAGTATTAAGGAACTGAATCATGGCTAAAGGTATTCGCGAGAAGATCAAGCTGGTTTCGTCTGCTGGTACTGGTCACTTCTACACCACTACCAAGAACAAACGTACCAAACCAGAAAAACTTGAACTGAAAAAGTTTGATCCGGTTGTACGTCAGCATGTGATCTACAAAGAAGCTAAAATTAAATAATTTTAGTGGATTTAAGAAAACCCAGCTTCGGCTGGGTTTTTTTTATTCTAAAACACCCCCACATGGTGATAGTCGCCATTGTAAGATGGCAAACTGTCTTTAACGCTGGGGAATGAAATGCCAGAACTACCAGAAGTCGAAACTAGCCGTCGAGGGATTGAGCCCTATTTAGTCGGTAATTCAATTGAACATCTTGTGGTGCGCCAACCTAAGCTTCGTTGGCCGGTTTCTGATGAGTTACTTCGATTAAGTGATAAGCCTGTGCTTAGCGTGCAGCGTCGTGCTAAGTATTTGCTGATTGAACTAGCCGATGGATGGATTATTGTTCATCTCGGTATGTCTGGTAGCGTACGTATCCTGCCCGCAGATGAGCCTCCCCAAAAGCATGACCACGTCGATATGATTCTATCGAGCGGTATGATGCTGCGCTATACCGACCCACGCCGTTTTGGCGCATGGCTTTGGTGCAAGGATTTAGATTCATCCAATGTCCTTGCCCATCTCGGCCCTGAGCCGCTCAGCGATGAGTTTAACGGTGATTATCTGTTCCGTAAGTCGCGTAGTAAGAAAACCGCCGTGAAGGCGTGGCTAATGGATAATAAAGTGGTTGTCGGCGTAGGGAACATCTACGCCAGTGAATCATTATTTACTGCGCGTATCAGCCCCGATAGACCCGCCGGCGATTTGACTCAAGCAGATGCCGAAGTATTAGTCGCGACGATCAAGGCGGTGCTGCTGCGTTCTATTGAGCAGGGTGGTACAACGCTAAAAGACTTTTTGCAGTCAGATGGAAAACCTGGGTATTTTGCGCAGGAACTACAAGTTTATGGCCGCGCTGGAGAAGCCTGCAGGGTATGTGGCGAGAAAATATTGAGTGGAAAACATGGGCAGCGTACGACGTTCTTTTGCCCTCGCTGCCAGAAATAACCGTTATGCGAGTTTTTCACCTAATGCCTGAGCAATCTGCTCGGGCACAAATGGCGCGATATCTCCGCCATGACGAGCGACTTCTTTGACAAGCGATGATGAGATAAACGACCATTCTTTTGATGGCATCAAAAAGACGCTTTCAAGCGTAGGCATCAAGTGGCGGTTCATGTTTGCGAGCTGCATCTCATATTCGAAATCAGATACTGCTCTTAAACCACGTACCAGAATATGGGCATTCTGGTGCTGAGCGAAATGTGCCATCAGCTCACTAAAACCTAAGACTTCAACGTTAGGAAGATGAGCCGTTACTTGTGTTGCTAAGGCCACTCGCTCTTCCAGAGTAAACATAGGCTTTTTGCTCGGGCTGGCTGCGATCGCTAAGATAACATGATCAAACATGCTGGCTGCACGAGTGACTAAATCCAGGTGGCCATTGGTCATGGGATCGAAAGTGCCGGGGTAGATGGCGCGCTTTTCCATGGTTTTGCTTCTCAATGTGTCTTGACGGGAAGATAGGGTTCAAGCAAGTGTAACAGCTTCTGCAATGCGCCTTGGTTTTGATAAAGCACCTCAACGGCGTGGCGACCATAGTAATTACGATAATCTTCATCGGTGAGCAGCGTGGTCACTTCTTTTACTAAAGACGCGGCATCTGTCACGGTAATTAAACCATCGGCTTGTTCTAGTCTTGCACATATATCTTTAAAGTTGATGGTGTGCGGCCCCATTAGCACGGGAATAGCATGCGCAGCAGGTTCCAGAGGATTATGACCACCGCGTTCCACAAGGCTTCCGCCAACAAAAGCGAGATCGGCGATCCCGTAAAGTAACATCAATTCGCCCATAGTATCCCCGATCACGACCTGTGTTTTTGTCGACGGAATTTCACCCGATGAGCGCGTTATATAGGATAGGCCGGCCTGTTGGGTGAGTTCTATCGCATCGTTAAAACGTTCAGGATGGCGAGGAACCAGAATGAGTAATAGCTCTGGGAAATGCTTTAAAAGCTGTTTATGAGCCTCAATTAAAATATCTTCCTCGCCTTCATGCGTGCTAGTTGCGATCCATACCTGGCGATGCGGTGCCCACTGGCGGCGTAGTGTGACTGCTTTGGCGGCCAGTTGTGGGGTCACTGAGATATCAAACTTTAAACTTCCCGTAACCGCTAACTGCGAGGGTTTCAAACCTAAAGAGATAAAACGCTCACCGTCTTCCTGATTCTGAGCGGCGATTAAGGTAATACGGCGCAGGATGTCGCGTATAAAACCGCCCAGTTTGGCATAGCCTTTGGCTGAACGTGCTGATAAACGTGCATTAGCAATAACCAGCGGGATTTGGCGCTTGTTGAGTGCTGTAATAAGGTTCGGCCATAGCTCGGTTTCCATAATCAAAACGAGTTTAGGATTGACGCGATCCAGAAAACGATTGATGGAGCCGGGTAGGTCGTAGGGTAGGTAAACATGCTGCACATCTTTACCAAACGCCGACTGTACACGCTCTGAGCCTGTAGGGGTCATGGTTGTGACCGTGATCGGCAGAGTTGGGTAACGATGACGCAATGCTCGAACTAAAGGGATCGCGGCGAGTGTTTCTCCGACCGAGACCGAATGCAACATGATCCCGCCTGAGAGCATTTTGTTTGAGCAGAAGCCATAGCGCTCCGCCCAACGTTTTCTATAGGCTGGAGCCTTACGACCACGCATCCATAATCTGATCCAAATGAGTGGCTGGATTAGGTAAAGCAGTATGGTGTAAAGCGTTTGAAGCATAAGAGGTTTGCATGGTAGGGAAACTTGGTTGGGATTCTAAGTATTTAAGTAGGGCAAAGCCATCATTTTTGGACTGCAACTACCTGAAAAACTGATAAATCCACTTCAACTCATTGTTAATAATGTGGTTTTTTAGAACGTTATATTATTAATTGAGAGTTTCAACGCAATCGATAAAATTTCAGAGGAGTCTGTTTTTCTTTACGATTTAAGTTTCACCTATCTTTATGATTTTATGAGGTAATTTAAATCACATCTGAAATAATGGATTCGGCTACTACGGTAACTAGTGGTATAATAGAAAATTATAAACGCAGAATATTTTATCAGTGAATTGGTTGCTGTAGAGCCAAGGGCGGTAGCATGTCTGATCGAGTAGCCCTAAACCCAAAATTGCGTATACAGTGTCTTATAACCGGATAGGTAAGAGCGGCAAGTGGATAAACAATATAAAAGAATACTAGTCATCAAACTCAGGTTTCACGGCGATATGCTGTTGACGACACCTGTCATTAGCACCCTGAAGCAAAACTATCCAGATGCCCAGATTGATGTCTTATTATATGAAGACACTATGCCAATTCTTTCAGAGAATCCTGAAATTAACGCGCTTTACGGAATCAAAAACAGAAAGACGCCGACGCTCGAAAGATTGAAGAACGTTTTTACTACGATAGGCGTATTAAGAAAAAATCACTATGATTTAGTCGTTAATCTCACTGATCAATGGCCTGTTGCCTTTTTGGTGCGATGCTTACAGACAAAAAATAAAATTTCCCTCCAGTTTCAACATCGTCGTTCTGTTTTATGGACAAGCTGTTTTCGCGAGTCTGTTCCTCCGCAGGGGTCACATATTGTTGAGCGTAATCTTTCCACGCTCGCTCCCCTCGGTTTGAAAAAAGTGGTGACCGAAACCACGATGGGCTATCAACCAGAGCATTGGAATAATATCCAAAATAAACTTTCTGAGCTTGGCGTCGATAGCCATCGGTATGTGGTCATTCAACCAACCGCACGTCAGGTGTTTAAATGTTGGGATGAAGAGAAATTTTCTGCGGTGATTGACTCATTAGAGGCACGCGGGTATCGAGTTGTGCTGACTTCTGGGCCTAGCGCTGGAGATATAACTTGCGTTAGTAAAATTAAAAATCACTGCCAGAATAAGCCAGTCACTGAATTGGCGGGCAAAACTTCGTTTCCTGAGCTCGCGGCTTTGATCGATCATGCGGCATTATTCATCGGTGTTGATTCTGCGCCGATGCATATTTCTGCAGCGCTAAAAACGCCGATCATTTGCTTATTTGGTGCAACCGATCATCGATTTTGGCGGCCATGGAGCGATAACTTTATTATGTTTTGGGCTGGCGATTATCAGCCTATGCCTAAACGTGAAGATCTCGATCGTCACCATAAATACTTATCGTGTATTCCAGCAAGTGAAGTCATTGAGGCTACAGAAAAACTACTGAAAAGTAGCTCCAATGAATCCATGTCTAGGAATGGCTCATTATGAATATTGCGTTTTGTTTATATAAATATTTTCCCTATGGCGGATTGCAGCGTGATTTTTTACGTATTGCTTTGGCCTGTCAGGCTCGTGGGCATCATATCCGTGTTTATGCGATGTCATGGGAAGGGGAACGGCCTGAGCAGTTTGAGTATATACAGGTGCCAACCAGCGCACACACGAATCATGGGCGTAATAAAGAATACAGTGACTGGGTAAGCCAAGAGCTTCAGCGTAATCCTGCTGATGTCATCGTGGGCTTCAATAAGATGCCTGGCCTAGATTATTACTATGCAGCTGACGTGTGCTATGCAGAAAAAGTAGAGCAGGAAAAAGGCTTTTTATATCGCCTTACGTCGCGTTACAAGCATTATGCAGAGTTTGAGCGTGCGGTATTTTCCAATGATAGTCGCGCTGAATTGTTGATGTTAACGGGTAAACAAATCGCTGATTTTAAAAAACACTATCAGACGAAACCTGAGCGTTTTCACATTGTGCCCCCTGGGATTTCTTTAGATAGAAAATACGATTATCGGCCAGCTAATGCTCGCGAAGATTTTCGGCAGAGAAATCATACAGAGCAAGATGAGCTTTTGATTTTGCAAGTTGGGTCTGATTTCAAACGTAAAGGGGTTGATAGAACGTTACGTGCCGTTTCAGCCTTGCCAGCGGAAATTAAAGCAAAGACCAAGCTTATCGTTGTTGGACAAGATAAGCCGAAACGCTATCAGGCGTTGGCAGAGAAACTGGGTATCGCATCTCAGGTGGCATTCTATTCTGGCCGCGATGATATTCCCGAGCTAATGGCTGCGGCAGATATACTCATGCATCCAGCGTATCAGGAGTCGGCAGGCATTGTTTTAATTGAAGCGATTGCGGCTGGGCTCCCAGTAATAACCACAGAAACCTGTGGTTATGCACATCATGTTGCAAGCGCTGAATGCGGAGTCGTTATTTCTGAACCGTTTGAACAAAATGCTTTAAATGGAGCCTTAGCTCGTGGATTAGGCAATAAGCAACTTAGAGCAACATGGTCTGAACACGCTAAAAAATATGCAGATAGTGAAGATCTGTACAGTCTGCCAGAAAGGGCTGCCGATCTCATTTTAGGTGGCAAAAATGATTGAGTTAAAAGAGCCCTTAACCACCTTGTGGAAAGGGAAAGATCCTTTTGTTGAAGTCGAAAAGCTTCAGGGGGAGGTATTTCGGGCTTTAGAGACTCGTCGTACATTGCGTTTCTCTCTAGCAGATAAATCATATTTTATTAAGATCCACTATGGCACAACGCTAAAAGAAGTCTTAAAAAATTTAATCTCCTTCCGCATTCCCGTATTAGGTGCCGATCGTGAATGGAAAGCGATTCACCGTTTATACCAGTTAGATGTTGATACCATGACTGGGGTTGGGTTTGGTCAAACAGGGATCAATCCACTGACGCGCAAATCTTTCATCATTACTGAGGATTTGGCTCCAACAATCAGTTTGGAAGACTATTGTGCCGATTGGGCACTAAACCCGCCTGATTTCGGTATCAAGCGTATGTTGATAAAACGACTTGCGACGATGGTTAGAAAAATGCATCGTGGTGGCGTGAATCATCGGGATTGCTATATTTGCCATTTCTTACTTCATTTGCCGTTCAACGGTGAAGAGAGCCAGCTAAAGCTGTCGGTTATCGATTTACATCGTTCTCAGATCCGTTCACACGTTCCAAAACGCTGGAGAGATAAGGATCTGATTGGACTGTATTTTTCATCTTCTAATATTGGTCTAAGCAAAAAAGATATTCTTTATTTTCTAAAAATCTATTTTGATGCGCCTTTACGTACAATCTTGGTACAAGAGAAAGCGTTGTTAGAAAAGGCGATAGTTAAATCTGAGAGAATAAAAGAACGAACCATACGAAAGTCGCTATGATCAACACTTTTAGTGTATTGATAGGATAGGTGAGAAACCATGTTTTTCAATGAAGAACAGTACATAAAAGAAGTCATAACGTACTCGGGAAACAATGGATGTGATAACAGTCATAGCCTAAATATTGCATATGGAACAGATAAGAATTTTCTATTCGGTTGTGCAGTATCAATCACGTCCATACTAATAGAAAATAAAGATTTAGATTTTAGTTTTCATGTTTTTACGGACTCATTTACTGAGGACGATCGGACGAAATTTAAAGCTTTATCAGAACAATATAAAACGAACATCTCAATTTACTTAGTCAATGCAGCGAATCTCAAGTCATTGCCTGAGAACAAACTTTGGACATATGCCATCTATTTCAGATTTATTATTGCAGATTACTTTAGCGATAAACTAGAACGCATTGTCTATGTTGATTCTGATGTCGTGTGTAATGGCTCAATACGTGATCTTAGCACTCTTTCTCTGGACGGGGTCGTTGCTGCAGGGGTGACTGAGCGTGACGAGAGTTGGTGGCGCCAGCGTGCTGAAACATTAGGGGACCGTCAGATTGCTAATGGGTACTTCAACACAGGCGTATTAGTGATTAATGTACCTGAATGGAAAAGGCTGGATGTCAGCACGTTAGCAATGAAATCACTCAACGATCAGAATATTAGAAGTAAGCTAACCTATTATGATCAGGATGTTCTCAATATGGTTTTGGCTGGCCGTGTATTGTTTTTAGATAAGATATATAACACACAGTTCAGCTTAAATTATGAGCTTAAAAAGAACTGTGAAAATCCAATAACGGAAAGCACAGTATTTATCCATTACATTGGCCCGACAAAGCCTTGGCACGAGTGGGCTCAATACCCCAGTGCAACCCCTTTTTATCAAGCTAAGAAACGCTCCCCGTGGGATACCGTGCCGCTGATGAAGCCGAAGAGTAGCAGTCAATTTCGCTATTGCGCAAAACATAAGTTTAACCAGCATAAATCCTTTGAGGGCATCTACTTTTACTTTATGTATTTCATAAAGAAAATGCTTGGATAAAGAATAATATTAACATTCGGATTTTTTCATGATAGTTAGTAAAAACATTAAAAATTTCAAAGTCTACATTAAAGACAACAATGAAATTTATGAAAATATTTTCAGAGATTTTCTCAATAACAATCTTGATGTCATCAAAGTATTCCGCAGTATTGAAGATACAAAGGTATCACTGATTAATACCCCTCACGGTAAATTTGTATTTAAAGTCTTTGCACCAAAAGAAAAAAAAACTGAGCGTTTTTTTAAATCTTTTGTGAAGGGCGACTATTATCTTAATCTATTACTTCAAACGGATAGAGTAAGAAATGAGGGGGTGACATTCCCTAATGATTTTTATCTGCTAGCAGAGAAGAAAATATTTAATTATGCTAGCGTATTTATCATGTTAATTGAGTTTGTCGATGGCGTTGAGCTTTCTGATGTTCAGGATTTTGATGAGAATATCCGTACTGAAATTCAGTCTAAGATGATCGAACTGCATCAGCATAATATGGTCTCAGGCGATCCTCACAAAGGGAATTTTATCTTATCTCAAGATGGCGTTAGAATTATTGACCTGTCTGGGAAAGCATGCAATGCAAAGCGAAAAGCAAAAGACAGAATTGATATGGAAAGGCATCTTAATATCCGCAATACGGTTAATGATTTTGCCTATTTCTCTGTTGTTTATAGAAATAATTTACGCCAAAAAATAAAAGCTATAAAAGCCAAGGTGAAAATGTTTCTGGGTTTAAAAAAACGTAAAGTCTGAGTTAACCCTATGAGTGATTTCAAATATATTACAAGACAGGATGTAGACTCTCTTATTAATGAGAGGAAACATGATAGTACTGTTATTTTTCTTTCAGGGCCGACCTCGGTTAATACACCAATTTCATTGTTAAAAGAATCAGATGTTATTTCGGTGAATGGATCAGCTCGTTATTTGATTGAGAATGATATTAAACCATTTATTTATGTTTTAACAGATGACCGATTCTTAATCCAAAAAAATGATGACTTCAAGTTTTTCGTTAAGAACAGCCAATATACTATAGTCAATTGTGATGTATTTGAAAAAGCTAGCTTGGAAGATAAGCGATTTTTACAAGAAAATTGCTTCATCATGAAGATGCTTTATAAAAGAGAGAAAGGCGGTTTCTTAAAAAAGATACGATTTAAAATTTTGTCAATGAGAAATAAAAATATTTTAATTGACGTACCAGTATCTAAAAGAAGAAGATTGGTTGGATTCAGCTTAGACATTAGCGATGGATATTGCTCTTGTCATACCGTGGCCTATGCAGCCATCCAGATTGCCTATAGTTTGCGTTACACTAAGATCATTTGTTCTGGCTTGGACTTGGTTGATTCGTGTTCTCGCTTTTATGATAAGAATGGTGAGCCGTCTATGCCGTCAGAGCTTAGCAGAGATCTAGGTAAAATTATCCCATTCTTTATTTTTATGAAAGATAACGTTAAAGATATCAACATATATAATTTATCAAACAATACGGCCATTGATTACAAAATTATACCGTATTTAGACGTGAATAATTAATCAGCTTTAGCTGTTTTATCAAGAAATTTTATCGGAGTATCATCAGTGAAATTAGGTTCCTTTCACAGAAGAAAGAAAGCTTTTATTAAAGACTTTAAAATCTTCATGATGATGGTTTTATTTTTTCGTTTTAAAAAACGTAATTTTGAAACGAGTGAAATAAAAAATATATTAATCATGAGAGATAATAATAAGCTTGGAGATATGATCATTTTCACTCCACTTTTTCGTGAGTGTCATCGGTTAGGGCTTGAGGTTTCAGTTGTTACAGGTGCAGTATGTGCTGAATTAATAAAAGAAAATAAAAATATTAAGCACATCTTCGTATGTAAAGAGAAATTCTTTAATATGTTTTCTCTAGCTCTTAAGTTGAGAAAGAAGAAGTATGATTTAGTTATAGATCCTCTCAACGAAGTACATAGCTATCGTAGCATTATGATGATGCAGGTTATCAATCCCAAGCACATATTAGGTTTTAATAAAGCGGGTAAGTATAAGACATATGATATCAGTCTGCCTGAGGATCTATCATTAAATCGCCATACTTCTGAAAGGACTAAATCAATACTGAGGTTGCTAAAGCCGAATATTGATCTCGATGAGGTGGATATGTCATATGACTTACCTATTCCAAAAGATGCCGATGCGATTGTAAGGCAGTATCTAGAGCGCTTTAGTGGAAGAACAACGGTGTTGCTAAATCCATTTGGTGCTCTCAAAACCCGAAAGTTTAGCACTGCGAAAATTAATGCAATTGTAGATATCATTAAGCAGAAAATCGAAAACCCTGTAATCATAATCTCGGGTCTTGAATCTGAGATTAAGCATATAGAGATAGATGGTGTTGAAAAAACGCCTTTTACTCGTTATATACACGCCACATCTTTGGTAAAGCAAGTCGATTACATAGTTTCCGTTGATACATCTATAGTGCATGCGGCAACAGCCTTTAATAAGCCAATCGTTGCTTTTTATCCGATGTCGAAGACTCAGATAAACTCACAGCCCTCGACATGGGGGCCGAATAGTGAGTATGCAATCCAAATATTGTCAGATACACGTAATGTTGAAGACATTCCGGATGATAAAATAAAGTGCGCTATAGAGAACATGCTCTCAATGCGGAATTAAAAAATGGCCCTACAGGGCCATTTTTTATATTAATTCTCTACGTAGTATTTTTTTGCGTGTAAGGCGAGAAGAATGCCGATGATAACGGCAATATTCTCAATTCTTACCGTTTCGAAAGCGCCTCTAACGATAAAGTCCCCAATCAATATAAGTGTCAGGATGAGAAACGCATCTTGTGCTGGACCGTTATTTTCACGGTATCCTTTTATGCTCGAAACGAGTGCTGATACTAATAAGTAATAAAGTGCCGCGACTCCGATAACGCCGCCAGCAAACCAAATAGAGAGCGTTAGGTTATGTGGCCCAATAGACTCTTTAAAGCGCCAGTCAGGATAGCTTGGGGAGCGCTTGTTGTAGACGTGATGGTAAAGATCGTTACCAAATCCATAACCTTTTATCGTGTTTTCAAGGATGAGATCAAGCGCTGCACCTTGTGTACCGTTTTCGTAGCGACCACTGCTGTCGGTTTGCTGTAGCTTATGGAATAGGGTTTTCACCTGCTGTGGATCTTTTTGGTGGACAGTAAATAGCCCTACACCAATAACCAGAGCTGCAAGTAAAGGTAGCTTCCATTCGCGTTTTGCTATGGCCCAGATGAGCGCTGGAACGAGTAATGAAAGCCAAGTTCCTCGTTGCAGAGTGCCCAGCATCAGAATGGCGAAGATAGCTGCTAGCACGAAGAAGATCGTTTTATATTTTGCCCCTGGAATTGTCCATAGGGTGAGTATTGCGGGGAATATAAAAATTAATGTATCTGAGATTCGACGATGTTCGAAACTCGTGAATGGAATGATCCCTACTTTATACTCTTCAATATACTGATGCAGCTCTGTGCCTGTCAAAATGACTAGCGTTGTAGCAAGAGCGAGCACCAGCATATGCGCTATTTTTTTGTTATCTTCTCGGTGGAGAACCATTGCGATCATAATGGAGACTAAAAATAGCTTTTCGAAAATACTATTAGACGCACGTTTTAAGCTTAGCGATGGCTCAACGGATATTGTTATGGCATATATCATCGCTACAGTAAAAATAGCTAATGACAGAAAAAGATTGTTCTTCAGAATGCTAAATATTTTTTTGCGTTGTTGGATAATATAAACCAGCCCCGTGATATATATGGCGGCACTGATCATATGTTTGTATCGGCTTATGCCATCAAAAAAATATGTAGTGATAAACAAAAATACAATTGTTCTATTCCAAATAGACTGCCAATCGAGATCGCGTCTCTGGAGTGGTAGCGCTAAACTCATATGTGCTCCAACAACAAAATTGTTCTTATAAATTTTTAGCCAAAGAGCTAAATACGGTACTAGCTGCTAGATTAGCCAGCGATTTGTCCTGCGAACAACACGCCACCTGATTTTCACCATACCCACCAATAAGCCCAGGATCGGTTGGGCCGTATAGCGTTATATTTGGTCGATCAAGCGCGGCGGCTAAATGGCTCAAACCTGTATCTACCGATACCACTGCTTTTGCCCCCGCGAGTACCTCAGCCACCTGTTCAAGCGATAGCCGTGGTAAAACTTCCACATGTCCAAAACCTTCTGCGAGACGCAGGGCTCGTTGGTGCTCGTGTTCTGCTCCCCAAGGAAGTTTGATCTTGATGCCTGTAGGCTCGACTAAAGCAATCAGCTCACGCCAGTGCTCTTCTGGCCAGTGTTTATCGTCACGTGTGGTTGCATGTAAGAAAACCAGATAACTGCCATGATCTGCTGGCAGATGCTCAAGAAAACGTTGGGCAATAGCGTAATTCCCTCTGCTTTGTGGTTTTGTATAACCTAGACTGACGGCAAACAGCTCGCGGGTTCGTTCAACCGCGTGCATTTTTTTGCTGATATTGTAGCGATGATTAAAAAACCAGCTAGCAAAAGGTTCTCTGGCACTTTGGCAATCTTGTCCGTGACGCGGGCCTTTCGCGATACGTGTAATTAGCGCTGCGCTTTTAATCAGGCCTTGAGCGTCAATAACGGCATCGTAGGTACGGCGTTGAACTTCTCTTTTGAAATCACAGCGCTCTTGGCGGGTTGCGGCACCAAACCAGTTTTTCCTCCAACGGCGAATCGCGACAGGAATGACGCGATCAACGGCTGGATGCCAGCTTGGTATTTGTGCAAATCCTTCTTCGACCACCCAATCAAATTTGATATCTGGAATGGCATGCATGGCATCTGTCAGTGCTGGTAGCGTGTGAAGAACATCGCCCATTGATGAGGTTTTGACGATCAAGACATGCATTACAGCTGGGTATCCTTTGGCAATAACTCGTTCAATGCTTGCATAACAGCATCAGGCTGAATATCGATTAGACTCTGGTGATATCCCTGATTTGCATCACCTTTGCGGATTTTTAGATAGCCTGTAATCAAGCGGATCACTTTGGCTTTATCAGATAGCGGCGGTGTGAAGTCTGGGCTGCTTGGACCATAAAGCGCAACCAGTGGTTTGTTAAGCGCAGCCGCGACGTGCATTAGACCAGAATCATTGGTAACGATAGCTTGGCACGCTGCGATTAAGATAACTGCCTGATCTAAATTAGTTTGCCCTGCAACATTCAAGCAGTATTCACGAGCGTCTTCTGTTAGAGCGTGGCAAATTTCTTCACCGGCCTCATGATCTTTGGCTGAGCCAAAGAGCGCGATCTGATATCCCTGGTCGATAAGCTTTTGAGCCAACGCGGCATAGTGGTAATGCGGCCAACGTTTGGCTGGGCCAAACTCGGCTCCAGGACAAAATCCAATGATTGGGCGATGGTCTGTCAGATTAAATGCCGCAGCGGTTTCAGCAATCTCTTCGTCGGCTACGCTGAGCGCAGGCCACAACAAAGGCTGAGGCAAATCTTTGGCTGATTTTATCTGCTGTGATGGGTAGGCTAACGCAACGTAGCGCTCAACCATCAGCGGGAATGCGGCTTTGTCTAGCTGACGTACATCAGTCAGCAATCCATAGCGCATTTCGCCTTTCCATCCCGTTCTGACGGGAATGCGGGCAAAGAAGGGAACCAGAGCCGACTTAAATGAATTTGGCAGCACATAGGCGCGATCATAGTTGCTATCGCGTAGGCTTTTCCCCAAACGATAGCGCTCGCCCAGAGCTAAAGCTCCGTGTCCTAGAGGCATGGCAATAGCTTCATTAACTTCAGGCATACGCGCTAATAATGGACGGCACCAGTTGGGTGCCATCACGTCGATTTTAGCATCAGGATGCTCGGCCTTCAGGGTTCGATATAAGCTCTGCGACATCATCATGTCGCCTACCCATGAAGGTCCGATAACCAGTATTTTCATACCGTGCTTCATTCCTTACTGTTAAGTCGCGTATTTAGGCTTTTTTATTCAGCCATGCAAGATATTCACTCACGCCTTCTGCGACGGTTTTGAATGGCTTATCGTAGCCAGCAGCGCGCAGTTTAGTCGTGTCGGCTTTGGTGAAGCCCTGATAGCGACCTTTCAGTTTATCTGGGAAAGGAATGTAGCTAATGCTGCCTTTCTGATGATATGCAACGACGGCATCGGCAACGGCTTGGAAGGATTCGGCACGGCCAGTACCGCAGTTGAAGATACCGGAGATACCTTTCTGCCAGAACCATAGGTTGACATCGGCAACGTCGCCTACGTAGATGAAGTCACGTTTAAAACCATCGCTGCCTTCAAATAGTTTTGGATCTTCGCCGTTGTTGATTTGATTATTCAGGTGGAAAGCAACGCTTGCCATGCTGCCTTTATGGCCTTCGCGTGGGCCATAAACGTTGAAGTAACGGAAGCCACAAATTTGTGATTCTGCCTGCGGAAGAATCTGACGTACATACTGATCAAACAGGAATTTAGAGTAACCATAGACGTTTAACGGGCCTTCAAATTCACGTTCTTCAGTGAATTGCTCGGTTAAACCGTAGGTGGCTGCAGAAGAGGCATACAGGAATGGAATTTGGCGTTCCAGACAGAAATGTAAAAGCTCTTTAGAGTACTGATAGTTGTTATCCATCATGTACTTGCCATCCCATTCTGTTGTGGATGAGCATGCGCCTTCATGGAAAACCGCATCGATATCGCCGAAATCATCGCCAGCGACAACGCTTGCGATAAAATCTTCTTTATCCATGTAGTCGGTGATTTCCAAATCGACCAGATTAACGAATTTGGTGCCATCTTTAAGGTTATCAACCACGAGAATATCGCTATAGCCGATATTATTCAGTGCCTTAACGATGTTGCTGCCAATCATTCCAGCGCCGCCGGTTACAATAATCATGAGATTTACCTTTAAATAAACGGAACAGTGGCGCACAACGCCCCACGTTATATAACGTCATAATAGCATTTCATGCCTAAGCATTCAGCGTATAGGGTATGAATCTGAATCAAAAACCTCAGTATTAAGACTAATACTCTCATGCTGGGCGTATGACGACTAAATTGATATCTGAAACTAATTATTTCCCGGTATCTTACAGCAGCGTGATATATGCTGCATTTTTCACATTCTGTGAGTTACAAACTCGTTTCATTTGCAACAAAACAGTAATATGTTTCACGAACTAGCCCATCCAGGAGATAACACCATGTCTGCGGATTTTTACCAGCAGCTGACTCAGCAATTAGAAACGACCCGTGCCGAAGGTCTGTACAAAAATGAACGTATTATCACTTCAGCTCAGCAGGCTGATATTGCGGTAGCCGATGGTCGTCATGTCATCAATTTCTGTGCAAACAATTACTTAGGCTTGGCAAATCACCCTGCACTTATTGAAGCTGCGAAAAAAGGCATGGATTCCCATGGGTTTGGCATGGCATCGGTGCGCTTTATTTGTGGAACTCAAGACAGCCATAAACAGCTAGAACAGCGTTTAGCTGAGTTTCTTGGTATGGAAGACTCGATTTTATATTCTTCTTGTTTCGATGCTAACGGTGGTTTATTCGAAACGCTGTTGGGCTCAGAAGATGCGATTATTTCGGATGCGCTAAATCATGCGTCTATCATTGATGGTGTCCGCTTATGCAAAGCTAAACGTTATCGTTATGCCAATAATGATATGACCGAACTGCGGGCGCAGTTGGAGATGGCTAAGGCCGATGGAGCACGTCATATCCTGATCGCTACCGATGGTGTGTTCTCCATGGATGGCGTTATCGCGGACTTGAAGTCAGTGTGTGATTTAGCTGATGAATACGGCGCGTTGGTTATGGTTGATGATTCCCATGCCGTCGGCTTTGTAGGTGAAAATGGTCGTGGCACTCATGAATATTGCGAAGTAATGGGTCGCGTTGACATTATCACTGGGACTTTAGGTAAAGCTCTCGGTGGCGCGTCTGGTGGCTATACCGCCGGTCGTAAAGAGGTTATTGAATGGTTGCGCCAGCGTTCGCGCCCTTATCTGTTCTCAAACTCTTTGGCTCCAGCGATTGTAGCAGCCTCAATCAAGGTGCTTGAGTTACTGGCTGATGGTGATGAGCTGCGTAATCGCCTGTGGAGTAACGCTCGTTTATTCCGTGAAAAAATGAGCGCTGCTGGTTTCACTCTGGCTGGTGCGGATCACGCGATTATCCCAGTTATGCTGGGTGACGCAAAGTTGGCGCAAGAGTTTGCCAATGAGCTGTTAAAAGAAGGGATCTATGTGACTGGATTCTTCTTCCCTGTGGTTCCGAAAGGTCAGGCACGCATTCGTACCCAAATGTCTGCCGATCATACTCCAGAACAAATTGAGCGCGCTGTGGCTGCCTTTATTCGTATTGGCAAGCAACTGGGTGTGATTGCGTAAGGAATTCATCATCATGAAAGCATTGTCAAAACTGAAGGCCGAAGAAGGTATTTGGATGACCGACGTACCTAAGCCAGAGCTTGGGCACAACGACATCATGATTAAAATCCGTAAAACGGCGATTTGTGGCACGGATGTTCATATCTACAATTGGGATGAGTGGTCGCAAAAAACGATCCCAGTTCCCATGGTTGTTGGGCATGAATACGTCGGTGAAATTGTTGCCATTGGACAGGAAGTGAAAGGCTACAAGATCGGTGAACGAGTTTCTGGTGAAGGCCATATTACCTGTGGACATTGCCGTAACTGTCGCGGTGGGCGAACGCATCTATGCCGTAACACCACGGGTGTAGGTGTTAACCGCACCGGCGCATTTGCCGAATACCTCGTTATTCCTGCATTTAACGCGTTCAAGATCCCAGACAATATTTCTGATGAGTTAGCGGCGATTTTTGACCCGTTTGGCAATGCTGTTCATACCGCGCTTTCTTTTGATTTGGTTGGCGAAGATGTGCTGGTTTCAGGCGCTGGCCCGATCGGTATTATGGCGGCGGCGGTCTGCAAACACGTTGGCGCGCGTAACGTCGTGATTACCGACGTGAATGAATACCGCTTGGAGCTGGCACGTAAAATGGGCGTTACCCGCGCGGTGAATGTCAGCAAAGAAAATTTGACTGATGTGATGAGTGAGCTTGGCATGACCGAAGGTTTCGACGTTGGTTTGGAAATGTCCGGTGCTCCACCGGCATTCCGCGCGATGCTGAGCACCATGAATCACGGTGGTAAAATTGCCATGCTGGGGATCCCTCCTTCCGATATGGCAATTGACTGGAATCAGGTGATTTTTAAGGGTTTGTTTATCAAAGGCATCTATGGTCGTGAGATGTTTGAAACGTGGTACAAGATGGCTGCATTGCTGCAATCAGGCTTGGATCTCAGCCCAATTATCACTCATCGTTTTGGGATTGATGATTTCCAAAAAGGCTTTGACGCCATGCGTTCGGGGCAGTCAGGTAAGGTTGTTTTAAGCTGGGATTAATTTCCGGCATGACAACGCCACTCTTGTGGGTAGCGACAATCAATAGAAAGCCCCTCAGTCGGGGCTTTTTTACTATCTGGACGACTCAGGCAGCGGCTCCTGCGCAGTTTTGCGCAGAGAGTGATAATCCAGTTTTTGGTAAAGGTTATCGAGCACGGTTGAATCATTTTTAAACTTGTTAACGACATCGTTAACGTTTGAAAATATTCCCCTGCTAGCATCGGTAATACCTAGCCAAGTTGCGATTGCGGCATCGTTATAACTGGTCGAATATACGGAATCTACCTGTCCAATCTCCTGCTGGTAACGTGGCTCCAATACTGGGCTATACCAGATAAACATAGGAACATGATAGGCCTCTTGGCTGGGAGTTATACCGCCGTGGAAGTAAGGGGCGCTTTGCTTAGGATCTCTCTCTAAAGCGTGGTCTGAGAAATAGAATACGGAAGCGTTTTTCCGCTTTAATAAGCTAAATATTTCACCAAATAAGCTATCGGTATATCGAACGGAATTGTCGTAGCAAGCATCTATATCGCCGTTTTTATCAAAAATCGCTTCATCCGACGGATATCTAGCACATGCTGGTTCATGGCTACCATAGAGATGCAGAATAATGAGTTTTTTATCGTGGCCCGGCTTAGCTAATGCTGTTTTTAGATGTGGTATCAGCTCTTTGTCATAGCCTTTGATATACAATTTATCTTTAGCATTCATGGCGATACCAGCCACAGAGGAGCCATAGTTGCCGAAGGCTGTCTGTGCACTTAACCAAGTGGTGTGAAAACCCGCCTGATTGGCTAGATTAATGACGTTGTCGGCATAATTCTTCAGGTCATGGTTATGGATATTGTCTGCGCTAAGCGCCATCGGTACAGCAACCGATGTAAAAGGCACTCCGCTAATTGCTTGAGTAAACAGTTTTAAATAGGGTTTCTGTGATTCGAGCTGTGGGGTAGTCGGTTTTTTATAGCCATAGATACTCATGTTTCTGGCTCGTTCTGATTCACCAATGATCAAAACATAGGTATCTATGCCGGTATCTTTTACGGTCAGAGTGTAATGAGGTGTGGCGCCGCTAATATTCTTTAAAATCTGGCTCTCCTGCATTGCGGTAAGGAAATAGCTGATATTAAAGAATGGCATATAAGTTGTGAATCGGGCGGCGACTTTAAGCTCTGAGATCGCTCCTTCATTGACGGGACGCTTTTTAACGAATTTTAGTGAGGAAACTAACGCGATCAGGCAAATAATGAGAATAAGCGTCCCTGTTATTTTCTTGGACGGTATTTTTCCAGGAATGGGTCTGACTGCAAAGATAAAGAGAACGAGCAATGCCAAACACACAATCACAAACCGCAGATACACGCCCAGCATGGCGATCATTTCACTTGGGTTGCTTTCTAACGTACTGACTGCAAAACCGTCATTAAATGGCGTTTTGAATGTAAACCACGAGTAGAGACTAAGGCTAATATCTGCAGAGCACAGAAATAAAAATGGTATGGCCAGTATCAAACGCAGTGGGGACGAACGGATGGCTTTTAAAAATAATAACGACAGCGTAAAAGTCACAATGCGGTAAGACATGTGAATATTTGGCGCCATGAGTATATTAATTACGCTGAAGATTATTACGCTAATAATTAGCAATAAATACTCTTTCCCAAAGAGTAAATAAGATTTCTTTATATTCATTTTGGTTTAGCAATTAATTCATAATCCGCAATCTCATAGTATGCCGGATTATGAATTAATTTGGTACTGACGCCGTTAGTGCCAGTATTGCCAGCGATCCTGTATAAATTTTATCGGCGCTGAATTTGCCAAGCTGGAACTAATCGCATCAAACATCGCGGTAGCATACACTTTTTCAGGTGCTTTTTTGGTTATGCACTGTTTCACGCCACGGAACGGATTACGCGGTTTTTGCTGCGTTGGCGTTGGGTTCTTGTCCGGTACAGAAGCGCCGTTTAACAGAGAACTTGGGCGAACTAATACGATATCTGCAGGTAGCGACGGCAGCATTTGTTGCAATACCCGCACCGTTGATGGATGTGGATGACCGATCGCTATGGCTGAGCCGTTTTTACGGGCGATTTGAATTGCGCGATTAAACTGCTGGCGAATGGATGCCTCATTCTGAGAATCATCTAGAAAGACTCTACGTTTAATCACTTTGATGCCGGTTCCCGCCGATGCGTTCGTGACTTGGCTATTGCCGATAGTCATGCTGTCGAGAAAATAGAGAAAGTGATACTGCTCAAGGGTGCGCATCACTTTCTGCATGCCCTGTAGATTCGAGGTCATCAAGCTGCCCATATGATTGTTCATCCCGACGGCATACGGCACAGAATTTACGGCCTGATGAATAATGCGCTGGATTTCAGCTTCGCTCATTGAGGGTTGCAATGTGTCTTTTTCTAATGGTTGCTTACTGATAGGTGCCATTGGCAGATGGATTAAAATTTCCCGCCCTTGCGCATGTGCTTTGGTGGCCATTTCACGCGCATGTGGCGCGGTGGGTAATACCGCCACCGAGATCGCTAAAGGCATTTGCAGAATTTTGTTTTCTTCTTGCGGTCGATAGCCAAAGTCATCGATGACAATCGCCAGTTTTCCCGCGTAGGCAGAGGCCGCGCTACAGATGAAAATGAAAAGTGCGGAGGTGACAGCATTGAAAAATCGCAATGTGTTTTCCCTTGTTAATGCAGGAGCGGTAACTGCGGGGTGAATGGCGAATCGCGGGTCTAACGTCCAAGCCATGGTAGTGGGTTAACGGCTTGTCCTTGACGGCGAATTTCGAAATAAAGAGCAGGTTGGCCTTGGCCACCGCTGTTACCAACCAATGCAATTGGCTGACCAGCGCGCACTTGAGCACCTACGTTAACCAGCGCGCTTTGGTTATAGCCATACAGGCTCATATCGCCTTTACCGTGCTCAACGACGACGACTAGGCCATAACCTTGTAGCCAATCGGCCAGCAGTACGCGACCATCTGCGATAGCTTTGACTTCGCTACCCTCGGATGCAGCAATAACCATCCCTTTCCAGCGCAGCTCACCTTGCAGTGTTTCGCCGAAACTGTGAATAGTACGACCGCGAACTGGCCACAGAGCCTGACCGTTGCCACGGCCTAAACCCCCGGTACGGGCGATTAACGAACGCTCACTTTCCGTTGGTTTGTATTTATAGGTGGTGCCTTTTTTCTTCGCCTGTTCTTCTTTAGCCTTCATTTGAGCCTGAAGTTTGGCGGCTTCACGAGCCTCTCGCTCGGCTCGAGCCTTAGCCTCACGTTCGGCTTTTGCAATCTGATCGCGCAGGCGCGATTCGTTCGCTTTCATTTCAGAGAGCTGTTGCTGGTCTTTCGCCAGAGCGCTTTCCAACGATGACAGTGTTTTTTGTCGCTGAATGCGGGCAGATTCAAGCTGTTGTTGAGCTTGCTGCTGAGTGATGAGAATCGCTTTTTGCTGGTTCTGTGCTGCTTCTAGCGCTTTCTTTTCACTGGCTAACTCTGTGCGAGTTTGGTTTAGCTTATCAATGTTCTTCTGGCGTGCTTCATTGAGATAGCCAAAGTAAGCCAAGATACGCTCACTGCGCTGGCTTTCTTCACCACTCAGCAATACTTGAATGCCGGTATGTTTCCCTAGGCGGAAAGCCATATCGAGTTGATGCTCAAGCAGTTGTAGATGCTTATTCTCTTGCGACTGAAGCTTTTTAATTGATGCGGTTAGTTTGGTGACATTGGCACTTAACGCCGCCAGTTCAGACTGTGTTTCTCGCAGGGATCGACTCGCCTGAGCGATGATTTTTTCTTGGGCTTTGAGTTGATCTTGCAGTGAACTGCGTTGTTGCTGCTGTTGTTTTACGGCTTTTTCTTTTTCAGCAATGTCTTGCTGAATAGATTTTAGCTGCTGTTTATTATCGTCAGCGGCAATCGCGGGGAACGAAGAAAACCATGCGCCAGCGTAAATGAAACTGGCACATAGTATTGGCAGCATGCGAAGCGCTGTGGGTAACGGTGACAAACACGTTTGCTTATCACCGATGTTTTTACCCGTTTTGAGCGCTAAGGCTACCTTTGATTCGTGAAATTGGTCTTTTCCCCTCATGGGGATCGATTATTCCACGATGAACAGCGGCTTACCAGTCATCTCTTTAGGCACTTCCATGTCCATCATCGTTAACATGGTTGCTGCGATGTCAGACAATTTACCGCCTTCAACGGCTTTAGCCGGTTTTCCAACATAGATAAGTGGTACTGGCAGGTTGGTATGAGCGGTATAAGCTGCACCAGTAACCTGATCGCGCATCAGCTCGGCGTTACCGTGGTCTGCGGTGATTAGCAACTGACCACCTACGTTTTGTACGGCTTCCACAACCTGACCGACGCAATGATCCAGTGTCTCAACGGCTTTAACGGCTGCATCATAAATACCCGTGTGGCCAACCATGTCACCGTTAGGGTAGTTACAGATGATCGCATCGTATTTACCGCTGTTGATTGCAGCGACCAGTTTTTCGGTCAACTCAGCAGAGCTCATCTCCGGCTGTAGGTCGTAGGTGGCAACTTTTGGTGAGTTGATCAGGATGCGGTCTTCGCCTTTAAACGGTTCTTCAACGCCACCGTTATAGAAGAACGTTACGTGAGCATATTTTTCAGTTTCGGAAATACGCAGCTGGGTTTTGTCATGCTTCATCAGCCATTCGCCGAAAGTGTTTTCCAGTGATGATGGTGGGTAAGCACATGCAGCTTTGATGTCAGCAGCGTACTCAGTCAGCATCACGAAGTTGCTGAAGTTAACTACTTTGTTGCGTTTGAAACCGTCAAAGTCGGCGTTAACAAAGGTGCGAGTGATTTGGCGAGCACGGTCAGCGCGGAAGTTCATGAAGATCAGCGCATCGCCGTCTTCCATGATGGCATCTGGTTCACCAGCGGCTTTAATCACGGTTGGTTTAACAAACTCGTCATTTTCATCGCGAGCGTAAGCGGCTTCAAGGCCAGCCACAGCGTTTTCAGCGGTGAATTCGCCTTTAGCTTCGGTCAACAGGTCGTAGGCTAACTGCACGCGATCCCAACGGTTATCGCGATCCATGGCATAGTAGCGGCCAATCAGAGAAGCAATACGGCCTTTACCCAATTCGGCAAATTTCTCGGTGAATCGTTTCAGTGTATTTTCAGCACTGCGCGGCGGAGTGTCACGTCCGTCTAGGAATGCATGCAGGTAGATTTTTTCTGCACCGCGCTTAGCGGCCAGTTCAACCATAGCGAGAATATGTTCTTCGTGACTGTGAACGCCGCCTGGAGACATCAAGCCCATGATGTGGACTGCTTTGCCCAGAGATACGGCTTTATCAACAGCGCCAACCAACACTTCGTTAGCGAAGAAATCGCCATCTTTGATTTCTTTATCCAGACGAGTCAGGTCTTGGTATACGATGCGGCCTGCGCCTAAGTTTACGTGACCCACTTCTGAGTTACCCATTTGACCGTCAGGTAGACCCACGTCTAAGCCGGAAGCAGAAATCAGGGTGTGCGGATACTCTTTCCACAAACGATCCATCACAGGACGTTTAGCGTTAAGAATCGCGTTATCTTGGGTTTCTTCGCGGTAACCGTAACCGTCTAGAATCACCAGTACCATAGGTTTTTTGGCGCTCGACATTGCAACAACCTCGTTTCTTTATAAGTTCAAAGTTTGAGTTCAAAATACGTTCAAGTGTGAATAGCCGTTCATGCTAAAACGGATCACTAGTACGCCCGCAGAGCGGTGCCTAAGCAAAGGCCGAATAACATACACGGCTATTTGCACTCAAAGTAGTGTAATTTTACTACAGTCTGTGGTGAATTGAGTGCAGAAAGATCAAATGATCGTTTCTGTTCCGCATTTTGGGCAGGTAAACCCTGTCTGAATAATGAAAAATTTCGGGTTATGCCGCAGATTCGTTTTTAGTAACAGGTCTTCTGGCTGTAATTGACGCACTGCGCAGGTATACTCTGACACTTTGATTTTATCCCTTAACTGACGGGAGTCGTTACACCCCATGCAAATGCAAGAGATTATGCAATTTGTGAGTGCCCATCCCATACTTAGCGTAGCGTGGATTGTTCTGTTTGTAGCAGTACTGGTCACCACCTTTAAAAGCCGTTTCTCCAAAGTAAAAGAAATTACTCGTGGTGAAGCAACTCTTCTCATTAACAAAGAAGATGCCGTAGTCGTTGATACTCGTTCTCGCGAAGATTTCCGCAAAGGGCATCTGGCAAACTCTCTGAATCTGACGCCTAGCGACCTGAAAAACGGTAGCTTTGGTGAACTGGATAAACATAAAACTCAGCCAGTCATCGTGGTTTGTGCCAACGGCATGAGCTCTCGTGAATCCGGTGAGCATTTAGTGAAAGCGGGCTTTGAACGCGTTTACACGTTGAAAGATGGTATCGCAGGCTGGAGCGGTGAGAACCTGCCTTTAGCACGCGGTAAATAAGCTACAAGGAATTCATCATGGCAAACATTGATATCTATACCAAAGCGACCTGTCCTTTCTGTCATCGTGCAAAAGCACTGTTGCAGTCAAAAGGTGCTCAGTTTCATGAAATTGCTATTGATAACGACCCGAAAAAGCGTGAAGAAATGATTGAGCGCAGCGGGCGTACAACCGTGCCACAAATTTTTATTAATGGGCAGCACATTGGTGGCTGTGACGATTTACACGCGCTGGATGCGAAGGGTGGCCTTGAGCCGCTTTTGTAATCAGTACGGTATTCGCCCCATAAATCCTATTTATGGATATTAACTTAAAAGGTATTAACACTATGTCAGAACAAAATAACTCAGAGATGTCTTTCCAGATCCAGCGTGTATACACCAAAGATATCTCTTTTGAAGCACCAAACGCACCAGCAGTATTCCAGAAAGAATGGCAGCCAGAAGTCAAACTGGATCTGGATACGGCATCAACTCAACTGGCTGACGGCGTGTTTGAAGTTGTGCTGCGCGTGACGGTAACTGCATCTCTGGGCGAAGAAACTGCATTCCTGTGTGAAGTTCAGCAGGCAGGTATTTTCACAATTTCTGGCATTGAAGGCACTCAGATGGCGCATTGCCTTGGTGCTTACTGCCCGAACATCCTGTTCCCGTATGCGCGTGAATGCATCACCAGCTTGGTTTCTCGTGGTACTTTCCCACAGTTGAACTTAGCTCCCGTTAACTTTGATGCACTGTTCATGAACTATCTGCAGCAAGCTGAAGGCGCAGAAGGTGCTGAACAGCAGCCTCTGGATGCCTAATGAATAACCCAACGGCTTCAATGACCGTCATCGGTGCCGGCTCGTACGGCACCGCTCTGGCAATTACGCTGGCGCGCAATGGGCATCAGGTTGTGTTGTGGGGACACGATCCCAAGCATATCAATTCACTGGATGCTGCGCGCTGTAATCAGGCCTTCCTGCCTGATGTCCCTTTCCCTGATACGCTCAAGCTGGAAACCGATCTTGCGAAGGCAATGGCTGCAAGCCGTGATGTGCTGGTCGTTGTACCTAGCCATGTGTTTGGTGAGGTGCTGCGTCAACTGAAGCCTTATTTGCGTGCTGATTCACGTATCGTTTGGGCAACTAAGGGATTGGAAGCGGAAACAGGCCGTCTGTTGCAAGACGTCGCCCGTGAGGCTCTCGGTCCTGATATTCCTTTAGCGACGCTATCGGGCCCTACGTTTGCGAAAGAGTTGGCAGCGGGTCTTCCTACGGCAATCGCATTATCATCAACTGACGCACAGTTCACTGAAGATTTGCAGCAGCTATTACACTGTGGCAAAAGTTTCCGTGTTTACAGCAATCCCGATTTTATCGGTGTACAGCTGGGCGGCGCGGTGAAAAACGTGATTGCGATTGGGGCGGGAATGTCCGATGGCATTGGTTTTGGGGCAAATGCCAGAACAGCGCTGATCACCCGTGGTTTGACTGAGATGAGCCGTCTTGGCGTTGCGCTAGGTGCCGATCCAACCACCTTTATGGGGATGTCGGGATTAGGCGATTTGGTGCTGACTTGTACCGATAACCAGTCTCGTAACCGACGCTTCGGGATTATGTTGGGGCAAGGCATTGGCGTGCAGGAAGCTCAGGATAAGATTGGTCAAGTGGTGGAAGGTTATCGCAACACCAAAGAAGTGATGGCGTTAGCTCATCGCTATGGTGTTGAAATGCCGATCACTGAGCAAATTTATCAGGTGCTCTACTGCCATAAAGATGCTCGAGAAGCTGCGCTGACGCTGTTAGGTCGTGCACGCAAAGACGAAAAGACCAGCCGCTAGGTGCCAAATTCTTGGTATAACTGCTTGACCGCATGATAGTCGGTCTGGTTAATTGTTGTCTAAATTATATCCCCGTCATACTTGAAACTGCATGACAAAAAGTCTTAAGGCTTTTGTCATGCAACGCCAATTATGTTGGGTACAGCTGGCTCGAATATGATCGTGGCAGCAATTAAATAGCAGTAATTTAGGTGAAGTAAGGGAGCGTTGTATGTCGATAGAAGAGTTAGAACAAATCTGGCAATGCATCAAAACCGAGGCGCGTGGTTTGGCCGAGTGTGAGCCGATGCTGGCTAGCTTCTATCATGCCACCTTGCTGAAGCATGAAAATCTGGGTAGTGCACTGAGTTACATTTTGGCGAATAAGCTGGCGAACGCCATTATGCCCGCTATTGCGATCCGCGAGGTGGTGGAAGAAGCCTACCGTGCAGACACCAATATGACGGACTATGCGGCGCGCGATATTCTTGCTGTGCGTCAGCGTGACCCCGCAGTTGATAAATACTCTACGCCGCTGTTGTACCTCAAAGGTTTCCATGCGCTTCAAGCGTATCGCATCGGCCATTGGTTATGGTCACAAGACCGTAAAGCGTTGGCTATTTATCTGCAAAACCAGATTTCCGTTGTTTTTGGGGTGGATATTCACCCTGCTGCGCGCATTGGCTGCGGGATCATGCTCGATCACGCAACCGGAATTGTGATCGGCGAAACTGCCGTTGTAGAAAATGATGTTTCTATTCTGCAATCGGTGACGCTGGGCGGTACGGGGAAAGAGGGCGGCGACCGTCACCCAAAAATCCGCGAAGGTGTAATGATCGGAGCTGGCGCTAAAATTCTCGGCAATATTGAGGTTGGCCGTGGTGCTAAGATTGGGGCTGGCTCAGTTGTATTACATCCAATTCCAGCGCATACAACCGCTGCCGGTGTGCCAGCTCGCATTGTCGGACGCCCTGAAAGCGAAAAGCCATCTATGGATATGGATCAGTTGTTTAACGGCGCACATGACGGTTTTGAGTTCGGCGACGGTATCTAAATACAACTTGTCTTCATTTCACGGGGCAGACATTCGCCTGCCTCGCATCCTATTTCTACTAATAACTTACTCTTTCAGTAGCGCACCTTCGTAGCCAAGTTGGCGCCAAGCTTCGTAAACCACAACAGAAACCGCATTTGACAGATTCATGCTGCGACTGCTGGCGAGCATTGGTATACGAATTTTTTGCTGAGCAGGGAGAGCATCCAGAATGTAGGCTGGTAATCCGCGCGTTTCTGGGCCAAACACCAGATAATCACCTGCTTGATAACTTACCGCGCTGTGTGCCGGCGTACCTTTTGTCGTCAAAGCAAAGAGGCGTTCAGGTTGTTCGCTGTCGAGAAAGGCTTGATAGTCATGATGTTTTTTTAGCGTGGCGAACTCGTGATAGTCCAAACCTGCGCGGCGCAGACGCTTATCGTCCCAAGTAAAACCTAACGGTTCGATAAGGTGTAATTTAAAGCCCGTGTTGGCGCAGAGACGGATGATATTACCGGTATTCGGTGGGATTTCTGGTTCAAATAAAACGATATTTAACATGTGGTACGCCCCCAAGGTCAGGGGGCGCATTATACTCCAAACTTATCGCGTATAAAGCGGTAGCCAAAGTGTTAGGCGCAGACCACCCAGAGGGCTGTCTTCGGCCTTGACCCAGCCGTTATGCTGTTCTACCACGGTTTCGACGATTGCTAAGCCTAGGCCTGTACCTCCTGACTCGCGGTCGCGCGCCTCATCAGTGCGATAGAATGGACGGAAGATCTGCTCACGGTCTTCTGGTGCGACACCAGGGCCGTCATCGTCGACGTGAATGGTGATCCCCTGATTGTCACAGCTAAACGTCACCGCAATTTTGTGATGAGAATAGCGAAGAGCGTTACGCACGATATTTTCAAACGCACTATCGAGTGCTGCATGGCTGCCAAATAGCGGCCAAGGCCCCGGTGGGCTGATAATCTCTAGCGTTTTGCCGACTTGCTCAGCCTCAAACTTGGCATTTTCCAACACGTCATCCCAAAGCTCATCGGCTTTAAGGTGCTCGCGCTCCAGCTCGGTTTTATGCTGATTGCGAGACAGCGCTAGCAAGTCATTGATCATGCTATCGAGACGATGAGCCTCCATCTCTATACGCGACAGTTCGTTATATTCACCATGGCGTCGCCGCATCAGCGCGGTAGCAAGCTGCAGGCGTGTCAGCGGTGTTCTTAGCTCATGCGAGATATCAGAGATAAGCCGTTGCTGTGCGTTAACCATGCGCTCGAGAGCGCTCACCATTTGGTTAAAACTTGCTCCGGTGGCTAAGAACTCCTGCGGACCCGCCTCCAATTCAGGATGCTGTTTGAGATTGCCACTGGCAACATCATCGGCAGCATTTTTAAGCTTACGGGCAGGGCTCGCGAGGCTCCATGCTAACCAGAGTAACAGAGGTGAACTAATGAGCATCGTAACCAGTAACAGTAACAGCGGGCGGTCAAACATCAGGTTGATGAAGTCGGACTGTGGGCTGCTTGCTGGACGAACCAGATAGAGTTGGTAATTATCTTCGCCATCACGAATAGGGAAGGGCCCCAACATTTCGAGTCGGCCATATTTTTTCTTTTTCGGCTGGTCTGCGTTATCAGACTGGCCGATAAAGTTACGCACGATCTGCATTTCATTGCGTTGAGCGCCAATCACGCGCCCTTCGCTTGTCACTAACAGAAGTCGCTGACCTGGAGGAGACCATTTATCAATGGCGCGGAACAAGCGACGCCACCACATCAGGTCATTCGCCGGGTCAACAGCTAATTCCGCTTCCACGTGCTGTTCCAGCATAATGCCTTGACGGCGTTCACTGTCCAGTAATGAGGTTAGCTGACGTGAATCAAGTTTTGGCAGCATCAACACCACCATCAGCACTAACGCCAGCGTTAACCAGAAAATGGCAAAGATACGTGCCGTAAGGCTGTTAATCATGAAACAGACACCATCAGATAGCCGCGACCGCGTAGTGTTTTAAACCAAGGCTGACCGTCTTTACGTTCAGGCAGCTTACGGCGCAGGTTAGAAATATGCATATCGATAGCACGATCAAACGGTGTCAGACGTTTACCCAAGACTTCCTGACTCAGGTGTTCACGTGAAACAACCTGTCCTAAATGCTGAGCCAGCAGATAAAGCAGGGTGAACTCAGTTCCTGTCAGTTCTAATGTTTGTCCATCAAAACTGGCTTCTTGACGCCCCGGATTCAGTAACAGGTGATCAACTTCCAGCGTTGGCGCGTTGCTTTCGTTGCTTTGTTGCTGCTCATTCCAATTCGAACGGCGCAAAATTGCACGGATACGTGCAACTAGCTCGCGATCGTTGAACGGCTTAGGTAAATAATCATCTGCGCCGAGTTCCAGACCCAGCACGCGATCCAATTCACTACCGCGCGCAGTGAGCATAATGACCGGCGTTTGGTGATGTTGGCGAACTTCTTTCAATGTATCGATACCGTTTTTCTTCGGCATCATGACGTCTAACAATAATAAATCGATACTGGAATCCAAAAGCTCCAGAGCCTGTTCGCCATCGTGAGCAACCACGACGCTAAAACCTTCTAAATCCAGCAGTTCTTGCAGTAGTGACGTCAGTTCGCGATCGTCATCAACCAGTAAAATTTTATTCATAGGTATTTACCTCCTGACGCAAAATACGACAACAAGTGCCGCTATTCCATGACTTTACTTAGTTTTACATGCACTGACGCTAGTTTTCAGGCCCAGAGCTACACTGATTCTCGTCGATTCACATGAGCCAGCCAATGCAAAGGAGTAGATGATGCGTAAAGTAACCTCGTTAGCCATGACGTTTATGCTTGCGATGGCCTCAACCGCAGCATTTGCCGAAGGCTCTCAACATAACGGTATGTTGTATCAAAGTATGGATCATAACCGCATGTTTGATGGTGTGAATCTTAGTGAACATCAGCGCCAGCAAATGCGAGATTTGATGCAGCTTGCGCGACACGATTTACCCCGCGTGGATATCGCGGAGGCTGAAACCATGCACAATCTGGTAACGGCAGAAAAGTTCGATGAAGCCGCAGTGCGGCAGTTAGCCGAGAAAATGGCTCAGGAGAGTATAAACCGTCAGGTTGAAATGGCGAAAATTCGCAACCAGATGTACAACCTGCTTACTCCAGAGCAAAAGGCCCAGTTAAATGAGCGTTACCAGCAGCGGATTGCCAATTGGCAGCAGCAGATAGCGACCATGCAGAATACTTCAGCCCTGAAGTTAGGTACGAAAGAGTAGCACCCTGTTTTTCCTTGCCATAGACACCATCCCTGTCTTCCCCACCTTACGGTGGGGTTTTTTTTGCCTGTAGCTTGTAAATTATGGGTTACTGTCACCTGATGCGGCATGCAGTTCGCTGTAGATATAATGCTTATAACTTTCGACCAGTTTAGTGTTTGTGCAATCGTTGAGTTCGCCTTTGCAGAGATGGCGCATTTCAATATTGGCACGATAGAACGGTGAAACGCTTAAATTGGCGTGTTCCAATACCATCCCGCCTAAGAATGCAATATCCGTCATTCGCCCTAAGTCACTGACGGCGGGTGCTCCTGTGTTATCACGCAGGCTAAACTGGGTGAAATGCATCGGGTCTGACATCGTCGTGGTGTAGCCATTGGACCAATCAATGGCGGGTTGGTGATCGCCAAAATGCATAAAAATGGTCGGTTTATTGCGAGTATCAACAAATTGGAAGAAATCAGCTAACGCAGTGTCCGAAGTCTTAATTTTCTCCACATAGTGGCTGAACTCGCCAGCAGAACCACTTTTTTTCACATAGTGGGTCAGATGATAATCGTCGCTATGTTTTTCATCATAGGGACCATGTTCGTACATGGTTAAGGCATAGATAAACAATGGCTTATCCGTTTTTTTCGCCATGATCTGCTTAACGTATTTCAACATATCCGCAGTGGTGATGTGCCAAAGGTTATCTTCAAGCTTGCCGGGATAGCCTAACTCCTGCGGCTGAAGGATCTGGTCGATTCCCATCTCATGATAGGCATGACCGGCGTTATAGGCTGATTTATTAAATGGCGTAAGCACAATCGTGTAGTAGCCATTGTTTTTCATCTGTTTAAACAAGCTGTCGTTGACGTGATCGACCGCGGAATAGAACACAGAATTCTTCATAGCTCCAAAATCATCGCTGCGTAAACCGGTTAATAGCGCGAATTCGGATAACCATGTGCCGCCACCAAAAGTTTGTACGCGCATCGGCGTATGTGCTTTCACGTTACCTCCTTGTTCAAACATCGTGAATCGGGGGAGCAATTTGGGGTCTGGTAACGAATAAAGCCGAGGATCGACCGTAGATTCTTGTAGCAGCACGATGATGTCTGGATGCTGACTATGGTTCGCTAGGGGCAGATTTAGCGCTGCGGCCTGCTGTTTAAAATAGGCACTGGATTCGCTATTAAAGGAAGGTGGCTCATATTCCACTTCGCTCGCTGACATGACGAGGTTTGAAACCACGCCAGTTCCACCTGGTAGGGTGGTTGCCCAGACGTGTTGGTAGCGGGTGACGCAAAGGGCTACGAGCGCACTGGCAAGGATCATCATCCCAATACTGCGCCACCAGACCCTGTGAGAGACATTGCGTGCAGTCGCTCGCCATGTAACAACCAGCGTGATGATTAGCCATATCACTAGACCGAGAAGCGCTAGACCTGCTAAAGGGTAATGAAAAAGCGTAGCGGTATTGGAGGGATCAGTAGCCAAATAGATGTCGGGAAACATCAAATGGTCTTTGTAATAATGGACTTTAAGCTGGTTGATAAACTGTAGGACGATCACCAAAAGGCTAGTAATCGACAAGGCAAATATGCTTCTCCCTGAAAGTAGATAGAACATACCCACGATGAAAACAAACGCACTCAATGCGGTGATAAGGGGATAGCCCGCCGAGGGCGTATTACCCGCAAGGATGACGACAGCGACGATGACTAAAAGTAGGCAGTATAAACAGGTCTTAGGATTTTGTTTAAAACGGTTTAACGTTGAGCTGTTAGATTGTTGGCTTGATACGGGTGAGCGTGATTGCCCCATGATGATCGATGCCTCAGGCGATTTCATTTTATAGACACGCACATAATGTCGCTGCGTCATTCAATGGCGTGTAAATCGATGCGATTAAAATATGGTCAAAATATTGTTGACCGCCAATTTACGGGTACAGCCGTAAGAGCGATAAAAGACTGATACGGTAAATTAAGATGAGCGAAGTGAGAGGGAGGATCAAGTCGTCCTCGATATTATATATCTTTCCAAACGTAACAGAGCATTGTGCTAATCTGAGCTAAGACAAGCCATGTTCCCTGCGGCTTTTTTTGTCATTAATTCGCTATACTGAACAGCCCTAAGTGATTAAAGGATATTTTCATGGAGCAGCAATATGCACGGTTAGTTAAAACCGCTGCGCTGGGAGCCACGGTCACCGCCACCGTACTCCTTATTATTAAAACGCTTGCCTGGTGGCACACTGGTTCTGTCAGTCTTTTGGCATCACTGGTGGACTCCATTGTAGATATCGCTGCATCTTTGACGAATTTGCTGGTGGTACGTTACTCATTGCAACCTGCTGATGAAGAACACACCTTTGGGCATGGCAAAGCGGAATCCCTGGCCGCACTGGCGCAAAGCATGTTTATTTCCGGCTCCGCATTGTTCCTGTTCCTGACCGGTTTCCAACACCTTATCAACCCTGAGCCGATGACTGACCCAGGCCTTGGTATTGGGGTAACAATTATCGCTTTAGCCTGTACGATGGTATTAGTGACCTTCCAACGCTGGGTGGTGCGAAAAACCCGTAGTCAAGCAGTACGCGCGGATATGCTTCATTACCAGTCTGACGTCATGATGAACGGTGCAATTTTGATCTCACTGGGATTGAGTTGGTACGGTTTCACGCGTGCGGACTCTCTGTTTGCGCTCGGAATCGGCGTTTATATCCTGTATAGCGCACTACGTATGGGCTATGAGGCCGTTCAGTCTTTGCTAGATCGTGCATTAGATGATGATGAGCGTCAGGCTATTGTCGATATCGTCCATGCTTGGCCGGGCGTTAGCGGAGTACATGATTTAAGAACCCGCCAGTCAGGGCCGACACGTTTTATTCAGTTACATATCGAGATGGACGATAACCTCCCTTTAATTCACGCTCATGAAATCGCCGAACAAGTTGAGCAGGCTATTTTGCAGCGGTTTCCCGGTTCTGATGTGATAATCCATCAGGACCCGTGTTCCGTGGTGCCTGATACTCGAAAAGGGCACTGGGAGGTCTAATCGCGACTAAGCTATAAAGTTATAGTTCAAGTCGGTGGTTGCGAGTGTTATCCCGTTTATCACGGCTTTCACAACCCAAATCATTAGAGAATGTAAGTAATAGTGTGATGGGTGTGGTGGGTTTCTAAATTTATTCCTTTAGTGCTTGGGAAATTTTTTACCACAAACTAGACTGACCTGAATCAATTCAGCTGGATAACTTTGATATAATATTCAGCAGTAGCAGCAATAAACGTTCATTTTCTATACCCGTGTCCTGTACCACATACAATAACGTTTAGCGCGATGGCGAAAACAATTCTTAAGAATAGCATCTACAAGCTCAGAGGTAGTCATGATCAAGAAAATCGGTGTATTGACGAGTGGCGGTGACGCTCCAGGTATGAACGCTGCGATCCGTGGTGTTGTACGTGCGGCATTAGCCAAAGGGTTAGAAGTCTACGGTATCGAGGACGGCTACCTCGGCTTGTATGAAGGTCGTATGAAGCAGCTTGATCGCTCAAGTGTGTCAGACATGATTAACCGTGGCGGTACTTTCTTGGGTTCTGCGCGTTTCCCTGAGTTCCGCGATGATAAAGTGCGTGAGAAAGCCGTTGATAACATGCGCAAAGTTGGACTGGATGCGTTAGTGGTTATCGGTGGTGATGGTTCATACATGGGGGCGAAGCGTATCACGGAGATGGGCTTCCCTTGCATCGGCTTGCCGGGCACGATCGATAACGACGTTGCGGGTACGGACTACACTATCGGTTATTTCACTGCACTGGAAACTGTCGTTGAAGCGATCGACCGCCTGCGTGATACCTCTTCTTCTCACCAGCGTATTTCTATCGTTGAAGTCATGGGCCGCTACTGTGGTGACCTGACGTTGGCGGCGGCCATCGCTGGGGGCTGTGAGTTTATCGTTCTGCCAGAAGTTGAGTTCAAGCGTGAAGATCTGGTTAACGAAATCAAAGCCGGCATTATCAAAGGCAAAAAACACGCTATCGTGGCAATCACTGAGCACATCTGTGACATCGATGAGTTAGCTAAACATATTGAGCAAGAAACCGGCCGTGAGACTCGTGCAACCGTTCTGGGTCACATCCAGCGTGGTGGGGCTCCAGTCGCCTATGACCGCATTTTAGCTTCCCGCATGGGCGCATACTCTATTGAACTGCTGTTACAGGGCTACGGTGGACGCTGTGTCGGTATTCAGAACGAAAAGCTGGTTCACCACGATATCATCGACGCGGTAGAAAATATGAAGCGTCCATTTAAAGGTGATTGGCTGGAAACAGCGAAAATGCTGTACTAATTGTTTAAGCCAGAGGCCTAAGCAATTTAGGTGTTAACCATTTCAAAAGCCCCTCCTTGGGGCTTTTTTGCTACTGTGATTGGCAGATCAACCTTTCGTTATTATTCCTCGAAAGCATAACTGTATCTTTTTTATTCTTTAATCATTTTCCTGCTTTCTGGCAGGCTCTCTTTTAACTACTTTGGTAAAAGTTTGGAGAGCGGTGATGCGTAAACTTGGGATTGGTCTGTCGTTACTGCTGGTGGCTACGGGCGCGCTGGCAAAAGATATTCAGTTGCTAAACGTTTCTTATGATCCAACACGAGAGCTTTATCAGCAATATAACGAAGCGTTCAGCAAGCACTACAAACAGGAGACAGGCGATAACGTCACGATCAGGCAATCTCATGGTGGCTCGGGCAAGCAGGCGACATCGGTGATTAACGGTATCGAAGCCGACGTAGTGACGCTGGCGCTAGCCTATGACGTTGATGCAATCGCGGAGCGTGGACGAATAGATAAAGCATGGATTAAACGTCTGCCAGATAATTCGGCACCCTACACTTCAACCATTGTTTTCTTAGTTCGTAAAGGTAACCCAAAGCAAATTCACGATTGGAATGACTTAATTAAACCGGGCGTTTCAGTTATTACGCCTAACCCTAAAACCTCCGGTGGCGCTCGCTGGAACTATTTAGGTGCATGGGGTTATGCGCTGGAAAATAACAATAACGATCAGGCTAAGGCTAAAGAGTTCGTCAAAGCGCTGTATAAGAACGTAGAGGTGCTTGATTCTGGCGCACGCGGCGCAACGAATACTTTCGTTGAACGTGGCATCGGCGATGTGTTGATTGCGTGGGAGAACGAAGCGCTACTGGCACAGCACGAATTGGGTAAAGACCAGTTTGAAATTGTGACGCCGAGTGTTTCTATTTTGGCTGAACCGACGGTATCCGTGGTGGATAAAGTGGTCGATAAGCGCGGAACGCGTCAGGTTGCGGATGAGTACCTGAAATATCTGTATTCACCTGAAGGGCAGACCATCGCCGCCAAAAATTACTACCGCCCACGTGATGAGGCAATCGCCAAGCAATACAGCCAGCAATTTCCGCAACTGAAGTTATTTACCGTTGATCAGCTCTTTGGTGGCTGGCAGAAGGCTCAGAAAGAACATTTTGCAACCGGTGGGGAATTCGATCAGATTTCCCAGAGATAGCATTTTCCAGTCATAAAAAAACCCCGGTTCTCCGGGGTTTTTTTGCATGCAAGAAAGCAGAAACGCAATTATGCAGTTTTTGCTTCAGCCGCAGCTTTAACGATAACGGCAAAAGCGTCAGCTTTCAGAGATGCACCGCCAACCAGCGCGCCATCGATATCTGGCTGAGTGAACAGTTCAGCGGCGTTTGCTGCGTTAACAGAACCACCGTATTGGATAATAACTTCTTCAGCTGCTTCGGCATTGTGTTTAGCAATGTGGTCGCGGATGAATTTGTGAACGGCTTGAGCCTGAGCAGGGGTTGCTGATTTGCCAGTACCGATTGCCCATACTGGTTCGTATGCGATAACTGCACCTTTGAAGACTTGAGCACCCATGGTTTTCAGCACGGCATCCAATTGACGAGCGCAAACTTCCTGAGTTTTACCCGCTTCATTTTCTGCGTCGGTTTCACCGATGCACAGCACAGGGATCAGGCCAGCTTCTTTAACGGCTGCAAATTTCTCTGCAATGAACTCGTCGCTTTCTTTGTGGTAAGTACGACGCTCTGAGTGACCGATAATGATGTATTTAGCACCGACATCTTTCAGCATTTGAGCCGAAGTTTCACCGGTGAATGCACCAGAAGCGTTGATACCAACGTCTTGTGCACCCAGTGCGATACGAGAACCTGCCAGAGTATGTGCAGCCTGGTCCAGATAGATGGTTGGTGGAGCGATAGCAACGTCACAGTTGGCTACGGCGCTCAGTTCGTTGCGCAGCGCAAGGATCAGTTCGTTGACCATGTGGTGGCTGCCGTTGAGTTTCCAGTTGCCCATGACTAATGGTTGACGCATTTTCATTTCTCCAATTCGGAACACATAATCGTAAAAGTCTGCCTTACCGGCATTGTCTGTAAATCAGTATAGAAAGCTCGCGACTAAGAAGTTTTGTTTTCCATCATGAAATACGAAAGGATGCGATTAAGCCGCATTATCTGATAGCGACAGCTTAATCGGTTCAACTGCGAAAGTAATACCTTTTTCTGCGCTATCCGATACGACATAACGCATCGCTCCATCATTTTGGGCGAAATAGAGCTGGCCTTTGCCTTTATTCAACAGCGACGATACTTTAGCCGTGCATTGATCAAAGGTTAGTGTAGGCGAAAAGTGCCGCATGATAGCGGCCATATAGTTGATGGCGAGTTCGCGCGACTCGCGTGAGACTTTATCGTCTGATTTATCGAGCTTCTTGCCGTCTTTTCCATTTTCTTTATCGTTTTTTATCGACACGGGCGGAATGTAGGTAATCTGTAAGCTCTTGATTTTTCCTGTGCCCTTTTCCAGTACAACCGAAGAGTAGAGATAGTCATTGATTTTACTGGCGGCGCGCGTGATAGCCGTCTCTTCGTTTTTTACGCTAATAGCCCGATATTCGTTGATGATAAGCGTCGGGTTTTCAATGTTGTACTTGGCGCGAAATTGAACCAGTGTCAGGTCGAACGTCGGAGCGTTGGGTAATAGGTAAGGGGCGGCGGGGAGCTCGTCAGAAAGTATACGGCCTTCTTCCTGCGCGGCACTGACAGAAAAACTGCTGCCTGCATACCATAGAATCAGTATTGCGAAGAAAGCCTTGGATGTGTAGCAACTCGTTTTTTTCATTGTTGGTCTGATGTTCCAATCTGCCATTCTGAATGTTGGTAATACACACGCCTATACCTGATTAAAGCGTTTTCGAAGGGTGATTGTCAAAATTGTGTGCAAAATTTCCCGAGGCCGAGAGAGATAAGGTAAACTTTGCCGCTATTAGCTCTCTACCCATCATACTTCAAGCTGCATGTGCGTTGGCTGCGCTCGTTCACCCCCATCACTTACTAGAGTAAGCTCATCGGGATTGACTCACTTGCCGCCTTCCTGTAACTCGAATTATTTAGGGTGTAATAACGTAGGCAACTTCAGATTATGACCATTCAAAAGTGGTGTTTCTCTTTTAACGGACGAATTGGGCGGCGCGATTTCTGGATATGGATGGGATTGTGGGCGCTTCTTTTAGTGATTATTTTTTCGATTGCAGGAAGTGGCTGGATTTCGTTACAAACGGCGGCCTTTGGTTTAGTTTTTTCATTGTGGCCAACGGCAGCGGTGTTGGTAAAGCGCTTGCACGATCGCAATAAGTCGGGCTGGTGGGCTCTTTTGGTCGTTGTTGCTTGGATGCTGGCAGCAGGAAACTGGAGTATGCTAGCCGAGATCTGGCAGTGGGGGGTTGGGCGTTTTATTCCAACGCTGATCGGGGTGATGATGCTGATCGACTGTGGTTCGTTTATAGGTACCGAAGGGGATAATCGTTTTGGTCCAGAACCAACGCCGGTCGATTTTAAGAACGCAGGCCGTTAAGCCAAAAAAATGCCGGTGGTCAAACCGGCACATGTTTTATCATCGCTGAAATTTACCAGTAATGCTCACTGGTGATGTGCCCCGGTTTACGGCGCAGATGCTTGCGCATTCCACGTGAATCCTTCAACACTTGTTGGGTATCTCGCACCATTTGCGGATTGCCACACAACATCACGTGGCTCTCTTCTGCGTCGATTTTTAAACCTACCGCAGCTTCCAAAGAACCATCTTCGATGAGCGCAGGAACGCGCCCCTGAAGTGAACCTGCGGCATTCTCACGGCTGACTACGGTTTGAATCCGTAATTTGCCGTTGTAGCGTTGTTCCAACTGTTGCATCAATGGCAGATAGCTTAAGTCCTGCGCTAAACGAGTGGCATGAACTAAGACAATATTCTCAAAGCGCTCGAGATCTTTACCTTCTTGCAAAATTGATAAATATGGCCCCAATGCAGTACCGGTTGCCAGCATCCAAAGCGTTTTACAGTCTGGAACTTCATCCAGAACAAAGAAACCAGCGGCTTCTTCAGTGACCTGTAAAGTATCACCTGCCTGAAGGCTATGCAGACGCGGACTGAGCTTACCATCGGGTACGGTTACCAGATAAAACTCTAAGTTATTATCGCTTGGCGCATTTACATACGAATAAGCGCGCTGTACACGCTCTCCGTCAATATCTAAGCCCAGCTTGGCAAACTGTCCGGCAGTAAAGTTATGGACCGGTGCTTGCAGCGTGATGCTGAACAGATTCTCTGTCCAATGTTGAACTTGAGTAATAGTGCCCGTTACCCATTCTGCCATGGTTACAACTCCCGAGGTGTAATGCGATATGCGCAGCGACGTGAGTTGGAAATAATATGCTCGACGCGGTCAATTTGGTAGTTTGGACCCAACAGGCGATGCAATAAACTCAACTCAGAGTTACATAAGTTACCGCAGTTATGGGCTGCCACGCCAATCGGACAGTGGTTTTCAATCAGCACCACGGCATCATCTTCAACCTCAAGTTCGGCCATGTAGCCGTCGTTTTGGCGCAAGCGAGCCAGTGCCTGAAAGCGTTCTTCGCCTTCGGGATATTTCTCCAGTTCCGTTGCATAGCGCTGAAACAGAGAGTCTTCGCGGACATTAATGAGTTTTTCAACACCTTCATCGCCGAAGAGTTGCTGTGCGGCACCGAGGATCACGCGCGACAGGTCTTGATGGCGATCGGGGAACTGACTGTGTCCCTTGGTCGTTAGCGACCAGTAACGAGTTGGGCGGCCCACTTTGGTTCTGGCCTCTTCATAACAGACAAGTTCACGTTGTTCGAGCTGTTGTAAATGCTGACGAATGCCCATTGTGGTGATCGATATTCTATCAGCCAGCATCTTGGCTGACTGAGGACCAAGGCTTTTCAACTGCAGCATGATCAATTCTGGTGTCTTCATGACTCAAATCCTTTTGGAAAGTGGGTATACCCGTCATACTTCAACTTGCATTTTGTTGGCTGTGTTCACTCATCCGAATCTCTTACTAGAGCAAACTCATCGGGATTCACTTACTTGCCTTCTCAATGCAACTCGAATTATTTTGGGTATATAGTTTAATAACTTATATATCTCTATTAAATGATTAATATCCTCTATTTTTAATCCCGTCGCAGAATGAATGCCTCGCTGTAACTTTTTCTTTACGAGCTAGGTACTTTTGTATGCCAAAATCAGCCAGAATAAAGAACCTTACTCGCTCGTTTATTTAATCTAATCTGTTAGATTATGCGCCGATCTATGGCTTTAACTTCCTGACATTTATGTCATGAATAGTTAATGATACTAATTTGATGCGTTGGCAAGCGTAAAATAATGAGAAAGCTCGAGAATTTTCACCTGTTAGTGATGTTGATTCTGCTCGTCGCAGTTGGCCAGATGGCACAGACTATCTATGTGCCTTCTATTGCAGATATGGCGCGTGATCTGGGCGTGCGTAGTGGTGCTGTGCAAGGGGTCATGGCTGCTTATTTGCTAACCTACGGTGGATCGCAGTTGATCTACGGCCCCATTTCCGATCGTGTGGGACGTCGCCCGGTCATTTTGGCGGGTATGGGGATTTTCATCATTGGTGCGCTGTGGGCGTTGCTATCGACCAATTTAGATATGTTGGTTATGGCAAGCGCGTTACAAGGCATGGGAACCGGCGTAGCTGGTGTGATGGCTCGTACTATGCCGCGCGACCTCTATGAGGGGCCTTCTCTACGCTATGCCAACAGCCTATTGAACATGGGTATTCTCGTTAGTCCGCTGTTGGCACCGGTGATTGGCGGTATGCTGGATTCTGTGCTCGGCTGGCGTGCTTGCTATGGTTTTTTACTGCTGCTTTGTGTGTGCGTTGCGTTTTCAATGTACCGCTGGCTTCCAGAAACGCGTCCGGCAAATGCACCGCGTAAGAATATGTTTGCGAGCTACAAAATGCTGCTGACCAACGGCTCTTTTGGCTGCTATTTGATTATGCTCGTGGGTGGACTTGCCGGTGTTGCGGTATTCGAGGCTTGTTCCGGTGTGCTGATGGGCGGCGTTTTGGGGCTCAGCGGCATCGTCGTGAGTATTCTGTTTATCTTACCTATCCCAGCCGCCTTCTTTGGTGCGTGGTACGCAGGGCGTCAGGGGAAAAGCTTCTCCACCTTGATGTGGCATTCGGTAATCAGCTGCTTGCTCGCTGGCGTTATGATGTGGATCCCAGGCTGGTTTGGCATTATGAATATTTGGACGCTGGTGGTGCCTGCAGCACTGTTCTTCTTTGGCGCTGGAATGCTATTCCCACTGGCAACGACAGGGGCTATGGAGCCATTTCCGTTCTTGGCTGGGGCTGCGGGTGCGCTGGTGGGCGGTCTACAAAACATGGGTTCTGGCGCGATGGCTTGGTTCTCTGCGTTATTACCACAGACGGGGCAGTTCAGCTTAGGGATGTTAATGACGGCAATGGCCGTGATGATTTTGCTCTGTTGGCTACCGCTTGCGCATAAAATGCAGCAGCAAGGGCATATGGTGTAAGTTGTGTTTTAAAACCTCAGCCTCGCCTGTGAATACGAGGCTGAGAGATATCGAAGCTAGATGATTAATTCACAAATCTTTGGATCTTTGCGATCGAGATAATGTGTCGAACGAATACGGCGAATAGTGCGTGATTTACCGCGCACCAGCAGGGTTTCAGTGGTAGCCATATTCCCTTTACGATAAATACCTTCCAGCAAATCACCTTTGGTTATTCCCGTCGCGGAGAATACGACGTTATCGTTGCGTGCCATTTCGTCTAAGCGCAGCACTTTACCTGCTTCGATTCCCATTTCAGCGCAACGCTTGAGCTCTTGTTCGCCAAGCGCGCGGTTTTCTGGGGTATCGCCCTTCACATTGTATCGAGCGATCAGGCGGCCATGCATATCACCATCTAGCGCACGAATCACTGCGGCTGAGACAACGCCTTCTGGTGCGCCGCCGATGCCGTACATGACATCAACTTCGCTTTCAGGCATACAGGTCAGAATTGAGGCCGCTACGTCGCCGTCAGGAATCGCAAATACTTTAACGCCAAGTGTCTGCATTTCAGCAATTACAGCGTCATGGCGTGGTTTTGCCAGCGTAATGACGGTTAGCTCATGCAGCGGTTTTTCTAGCTTTTCGGCAACCAGACGCAGGTTTTCGGCCAATGGTCGATTTAAATCGATAACGCCTTTAGCTTGCGGGCCGACAACCAGTTTCTCCATATACATATCCGGTGCGCGCAAAAAAGTACCTTTATCGCCAACGGCCATAACGGCTAGCGCATTAGATTGACCCATGGCGGTCATACGGGTGCCTTCAATGGGATCGACGGCGATATCAACCTGATCGCCGTTACCAGTACCAACACGCTCACCGATATACAACATTGGAGCTTCATCGATCTCACCCTCACCGATCACGATTTCACCGTCGATATCGACTTGGTTAAGCATGATGCGCATGGCATTAACAGCAGCGCCGTCAGCGGCATTTTTATCACCACGGCCTAACCACTTGTATCCAGCCAGAGCTGCGGCTTCGGTGACGCGGGAGAATTCGATGGCTAATTCACGTTTCATTATAGATCCGTATTGGTTACTGAAAGATTGAGGGATAAAGACGGGAGGGGATTTTAGCACAAGGTGAGAGGGGGGGATTGGAAAACGATTGTATAGGCTTCATTGCTGCTGTCTTCTATTCACATTTGGACTGTGCAGGCGTCCGTATTGGCAGCGGTTTTCTATCTCTATGATAGAACGGTGAAGGGTTTCGTCCGCCAGTTAGCAAATTTGTTTCCATGAAACCGCTAGCGAGGCGTCCGAGAAGAGGTTGCCAGCGCGCAACCTCTTCACTCTCGCGCTTTTTATCGAGTTGTTTGACCGACCGGTCTCAGAGCGCACATCCCTGTGCGCCTTCGACCTACCGCCATCATCCCTGATGGCGGTTCTATCATGCATTTCATTCAACACGAGAAGACAAAGCAATATTGTTTTGATTGTTTTGTCTTTTTTGAGTTTAAGTTTTGGTAGATAGAGCAGTAGAAACAGGATGTTTCTACGAGGGGAGGAGGCGCCAAGGATGGCGCATGCCGACCCGATGCGGAAATGGCGTCTCGGATAAAAGCGCGAGGATTGAAGGGGCGCGCGCTGGCGCCCCTCATCGGTCGCCTTCAACTCAGTTTATAGGCAAATGCCGTTGCTGATAGGCGAACGAAACTTTACACCTTAGTTATATACATAACATAACTGGTGAGCCCAATATCAATCGTGCTCTTCCCACGCCTGAGCACGCGATACAGCTTTCTTCCAGCCGCTGTAACGATAGTTACGCTCCACGGTTTCAATGCTTGGACGGAATTCACGCTCGATAGTGGCCTTGCTACGCAGTTCCTCCAGATCGCTCCAGAACCCTACTGCTAGACCGGCTAGATATGCTGCACCCAACGCCGTAACCTCCAGTACTGCAGGACGCTCAACACGCGTTCCCAGAATGTCAGACTGGAACTGCATCAGGAAGTTATTGGCAACAGCACCACCGTCTACGCGCAGCGCTTTTAGACGAGTACCGGAGTCCGCTTGCATTGCATCTAGAACGTCGCGCGTTTGGTAAGCGATAGATTCCAGCGTTGCACGAATAATGTGGTTGCTGTTTACGCCACGGGTCAGGCCGAAGATAGCTCCACGTGCATACGGATCCCAGTAAGGGGCGCCCAGACCAGTAAAGGCAGGTACCACGTACACGCCGTTGCTGTCTTTTACTTTGGTTGCGAAGTATTCGGAGTCCGCCGCGTCGTTAATCAACTTCATCTCATCGCGTAGCCATTGAATTGATGCGCCGCCGATAAATACGGCGCCTTCCAACGCATAGTTCACTTCACCGCGTGGGCCGCAGGCGATAGTCGTCAGTAGACCATGCTTGGAAGGAACGGCTTCTTTTCCGGTGTTCATCAATAGGAAGCAACCGGTACCGTAAGTGTTCTTCGCCATACCTTCTTGCACGCACAGTTGACCATAAAGCGCAGCCTGCTGGTCACCCGCGATCCCTGCGATTGGAATACGAGTACCGCCTTTACCACCGATGTTGGTTTGGCCGTAGATTTCAGATGATGGATGTACGGTTGGCAGCATTTCGCGTGGAATGTCCAAGACCTCTAGCATGCGCTCATCCCACTCCAGCGTATGGATGTTGAACATCATGGTACGAGAGGCGTTGGTGTAGTCGGTGACGTGAACACGCCCCTGTGTCATTTTCCAAACCAGCCAAGTATCTACGGTACCGAACAGCAGCTCGCCGCGTTTTGCGCGCTCACGAGATCCTTCAACGTGATCAAGAATCCATTTTACTTTGGTGCCAGAGAAATAGGGGTCAACCACTAAGCCCGTATTATGGCGAATGTACTCTTCCATGCCTGCTTTTTTCAGTTTCTCACAGATGTCAGCAGTACGGCGGCATTGCCACACAATAGCGTTATAAATGGGTTTGCCTGTCTCTTTCTCCCAAACGATGGTGGTTTCACGCTGGTTGGTGATACCAATACCCGCGATTTGATCAGAACTGATATCCGCTTTCGCTAGGACTTCGACCAGAGTAGAACTTTGCGTCGCCCAAATCTCCATTGGGTCGTGTTCAACCCAACCCGCTTTTGGATAGATTTGCTCAAATTCACGCTGAGAGACGCTGATGATATTAGCGTCATGATCCAGTACCACTGCTCGTGAGCTGGTGGTTCCTTGGTCGAGCGCGACGATGTATTTTTTTTCGGTCGTCATAACATTAATCCTGCGTTGATGAACTGAATACGACATGGTGTCTCAAAAAAATGAAAACCGGTGGAGCGAAGTCCACCGATGAATACTAGGCCTTACGCTGTTCTGTTTTGGTTGCAGGCTCATCTTCGAGCTTGCATACATCACATGGCAAGTGACGACCAATCAGTGAACGGTAACCAAAGGCGCCGATGCATGCGCCGACGATTGGGCCAAAGATAGGTACTAAGAAGTATGGAATATCTCGAGCGCCGGTAAAGGCAACTTCGCCCCAGCCAGCCAGATAGGCAAAAGCTTTAGGACCAAAGTCACGAGCTGGGTTAAGCGCAAATCCGGTCAACGGCCCCATAGATGCCCCGATAACGGCGATGAGAATACCGATCAGCAGTGGCGCTAATGGGCCACGTTGAATGCCGTTGCCGTCATCGGTCAGTGCCAGAATTAGGCACATCAGGATGGCGGTAATAACGGTTTCAACCAAGAATGCCTGCCCTACAGAAATATGTGGGTTCGGATAGGTGGAGAACACACCGGCCTGATCTAGGCTGGCTACGCTGCCTCGGACGATCTGGTGGGCTTGCTCAAAGTCGACGAACAGGTTTTGGTACAAACCGTAGACCAGTGCCGCGGCGCAAAAAGCCCCCGCAACCTGAGCAATGATGTAGGGAATAACTTTGCGCTTATCGAAACAGGCAAAAAGCCATAAGGCGATAGTGACGGCGGGATTCAGATGAGCACCAGAGATAGCGGCCGTCAGGTAAATTGCCATGGCAACACCCAGACCCCAAATAATACTAATTTCCCACTGACCAAAACTTGCACCTGCCAGCTTAAGTGCGGCTACGCAGCCACATCCAAAAAATATCAGCAATGCGGTGCCAAGGAATTCAGCGATGCACTGCCCTTTTAACGTTGAACTAGCTGTTTGGCTCATGACTTGGTGTCCTAACGACGAATTATTGTAGGGGGTGTGAAGCAAGCCCTCATATATTTTTTCTGGGCTTGTTGTAAATTTATCGTTAACGAGCAAAAACGAGAAATAGCGAAATCAAAATGTGTGTACTTCGTCATAAAAATGAGTGAATCCGCGTATTCAGTGCTCTTTTTGCCAAATTTTTTTGTGATCTGACCACTGACACAGATCATGGTGACACGATTTTGTAACTTAATTGTAAATTTATAACGAAGCTGATGAATACGATTTTTAGGGATTAACTGATAGTCATAAGGTGCGATTTTGTTACAGACTGCACTTTGCCCCAGTATCGCGCTAGACAGTAGAGAATGGGGTACATACAATCGGAGTTGAAAAAGAATTTATTGCGCAATGACTCGCGCACCGTGGGTGGCAGTCAGTCGTTGTGTTTATGGGCGCAACTATATTTTCGCAGTGGGTGACAAATAAACGCACTCACTACAGCAGATGTACGCCTGGCTATGATAAGGGGACAGAAGAATGTCATTTGAAGTATTTGAAAAATTGGAAGCAAAAGTTCAACAGGCGATTGATACCATTACGCTGTTGCAGATGGAAATCGAAGAGCTGAAAGAACAGAACACTCAACTGAATCAGGAAGTTCAGCAAGCTGCTGGCTCTCGTGAAGCTCTGGTGCGTGAAAACGAACAGCTGAAAGAAGAACAAACTGCATGGCAGGAGCGCCTGCGCTCTTTGTTAGGCCGCATGGATGAAGTGAATTAATTGACTTTGTTTTCATGCAGGCAAGCAAAAGGCGCTCATTGAGCGCCTTTTTTCATTCAGACTGGGCTATGGACTACTCGAGATCCAATGGCTCTTCAGAGAGAATAATACCTGTGTTGTCAGCATACAGATGATCGCCGGAGAAGAAGGTCACGCCGCCGAAGTTTACGCGGATATCGCTCTCGCCGATGCCTTCACCGTCTGCTCCTGCAGGGATAGCCGCCATCGCTTGAATACCAATATCCAACTCTTCGAGATCGTCGACCTGACGAACGGCACCGTAAACGACAATGCCTTCCCACTCATTCTGTGTAGCCAAACGAGCTAATTCTGCGTTGATCAGCGCACGACGCACAGAACCACCGCCGTCAATGACCATCACACGTCCACGCCCATTCTCTTCCAACAGTTCATAGAGTAGGCCGTTATCCTCAAAGCATTTCACTGTGGTGATCTGCCCGCCAAACGAAGTACGCCCACCAAAGTTGGAGAACAGCGGTTCTACTACATTCACATCTTCATGGTAAATGTCGCATAGTTCGGAAGTATCGTATTTCATAGGATTAACGTCTGTTTGCCGCAGGGATGTTTAGTATATCCCCTTATCCATGTTGTTTGCAAAAACACCAATTGTTAAATGTGGCGATTAGCGGCGCTGGCGCACGTTTTGTGTGCCAGCAAAAGCGAGGATTAACTTAGAACGGTGCCGATGGCAAATAACACATTGGTGAGCAGGGCACTTTTCACCATGCTTTCCAGCATAGGGCGCATAGCCTCAGGCGTTCGATGGGTGAAGACGTAATGACCATGTTTGTACAGCATAGGAATGGCTAACACGAATAACCAGCCAAACGCGCTTTTTAGATAAAGCAGCGCAAACAATGCGAGACATACCACCGAGCCTACCAGTAAACCAACATGGTAGTAGCGTGCTTTTATGGGACCAAGGCGTACAGCAAGCGTGTTTTTGCCGTTGATTGCATCGTTTTCGATATCGCGCAGATTATTGATATTCAACACGGCAGTCGCTAAGAAACCGCAGGCGGTAGCGGGCAGCATGACGACGCTGTCGAAAGTGCCTGCCTGCAAATAGTAGGTTCCAGCAACGCTGAGCCATCCAAAGAAGACCAGCACAGAAATATCACCGAGTCCCATATACCCATAGGGGCGAGTACCCACGGTATAGGTGATCGCAGCGACAATCGCCATTAATCCTAAGATCAGGAATCCAATGATGTCCTGTGGCTTTTGGCAAGCGACGGCAATCAGCGCGATCCCCGACAGAACGGTTAGTACAACGGTAATTCCCAGTGCACGCTTCATCTGTGCCTGAGTAATGACGCCTTTTTGCATACCACGTAGTGGCCCGATGCGCTCTTCGGTATCGCTGCCCTTGACGGCATCGCCATAGTCGTTGGCCAGATTGGAGAGTATTTGCAGCATAGCGGCTGTCAGCAGCGCGAGCAGGGCAATCTCCACCTTAAAGGTGTTTTGCCATGCGGCAATCGCAGAGCCGGTGACGATGGATGCCAAGGCCAGCGGCAGGGTACGCAAGCGCAGACTTTCCAACCAGGCGCGAGGCCTGCTAATTGTTGTTGATGAACTCATTATTCGCTTCAGTCGCTCAGGGGATCCCACGGTGAAAAATTCGGGTGATGGGTTCCAGTTAGGGTCGGTAATCTACCATATTTTATCAATTGGATATTGTAGACATACAAAAGGGAGGCCAAAGCCTCCCTTTTATGACAACCGATAGGGACGGTTCTTGAAACGTATTATAGGATAAACCGGCTCAGATCTTCATCTGCAACGAGTTCATCAAGGTGATTGCGTACATATTCAGCATCGATTGTTACAGTCTGACCGCTCATATCGCTAGCTTCGAAGGAGATCTCTTCGACTAAACGCTCCAGAATCGTGTGTAAACGACGTGCGCCGATGTTTTCAGCGCTTTCGTTAACGCGCCATGCAGCTTCAGCGATGTGACGTACACCGTCGGCGGTGAAGTTGATGGTGAGGCCTTCAGTTGCCATGAGTGCCTGATACTGTTCAGTCAGCGATGCACTCGGCTCGGTCAGGATGCGCTCGAAGTCTTCAGTGGTCAGCGCCTGCAGCTCAACACGAATTGGCAAGCGACCCTGCAGCTCAGGGATCAGGTCCGATGGGCTCGAAACTTGGAATGCACCTGAAGCAATGAACAGGATGTGGTCAGTTTTCACCATGCCGTGTTTGGTTGAAACCGTGCAGCCTTCAATGAGAGGCAACAGATCGCGCTGAACACCTTCACGAGAAACGTCTGGACCAGAAGATTCACCGCGTTTACAGATTTTGTCGATCTCATCGATAAATACGATACCGTTTTGTTCAACGGCATTAATCGCCTGCTCTTTCAGCTCTTCAGGGTTAACCAGTTTCGCCGCTTCTTCTTCAATCAGCAGTTTGAAGGCTTCTTTGATTTTAATTTTGCGCGCTTTTTGCTTTTGCCCACCCAGATTCTGGAACATGGACTGCAGTTGGTTGGTCATCTCTTCCATTCCTGGAGGAGCCATAATTTCAACACCAACCGGAGAAGCGGCTAATTCTAATTCGATTTCTTTATCATCCAACTGGCCTTCACGCAGCTTCTTGCGGAAACTCTGGCGCGCGGCAGAAGGCTCAGCGCTTTGTTCTGGCTGGCCCCAGTTGTTTTTAGCGGGTGGGATCAGAACATCCAGAATGCGCTCTTCAGCCATTTCTTCGGCACGATAGCGATTCTTTTCGATGGACTGCATGCGCACCATTTTCATCGCGGAATCTGTCAGATCGCGAATGATTGAGTCGACTTCTTTACCTACATAGCCGACTTCAGTGAACTTAGTCGCTTCAACTTTGATGAATGGCGCATTAGCCAGTTTAGCCAGACGACGTGCAATTTCGGTTTTACCGACGCCGGTTGGGCCAATCATCAGAATATTTTTGGGTGTTACTTCATGACGCAGTTCTTCATTCAACTGCATGCGGCGCCAGCGGTTACGCAGGGCAATAGCCACGGCGCGCTTTGCAGAGTGCTGGCCGATGATGTAGCTATCGAGTTCGCTGACAATTTCGCGTGGGGTCATCTCAGACATGTTTGGAGTCCTTACGCTTTGGAGTCTAATTCTTCAATGGTGTGGAACTGATTGGTGTAGATACAAATATCACCAGCAATACCCAGCGCTTTATCAACAATTTCGCGGGCACTCAGTTCTGTGTTTTCGAGCAATGCGCGAGAGGCTGCCTGAGCATAAGGGCCGCCGGAGCCTATCGCGATTAAATCATTTTCTGGCTGAATGACGTCACCATTACCGGTGATGATGAGGGAGGCGTTTTCATCCGCGACCGCCAGCAGCGCTTCGAGTTTGCGCAGCATACGATCGGTACGCCAATCTTTGGCAAGCTCAACGGCCGCTTTAACCAAATGTCCCTGATGCAGTTCCAGCTTGCGTTCGAAGAGTTCAAACAGGGTGAAGGCATCTGCGGTGCCACCGGCAAATCCGGCAATCACGCGGTCGTTATACAGACGGCGAACTTTGCGAACATTACCTTTCATGACGGTATTGCCCATGGTCGCTTGGCCATCACCACCGATTACCACTTTACCGTTGCGGCGTACGCTTACTATTGTTGTCACGAGCAGACCCCCGTAGCTGACGAAATAAGAACCCCACACCTTTGTGTGGGGGCATTGTCAGATAGATGGGGGGGATATTTTGCTTTTCAACCCCCGGCTGAGAGGGCAATACATCCAGACATTCCTTCGCCCTTCAATCGTTGCAGCATTTTATCTGCTGCGGCACGACTGCTGTATGGGCCTAACAAGACGCGATTCCATCCACCACCAGCGGTAATTCGGCTTTCGACGCCGCCGAATGCCAATTGCGCACGAACGGATTCCGCCTGATCGGTGCTGCGGAATGAACCGCACTGTACCAGCCATTTTTGGCTGTTTTCTTTTTCAGGCGCTTTTTCTTGCTTAGCTTCTTTCGCCGCGGTTGGTTGTTCCGCTACGCTTGTTACCGGAGCTGGCTTTTCTTTATGCGGTTGCTGAACGGGCTGCTGAGCGGTTTGCGCCGGCGGTGTAGTACGCGCAGGGCGTGTTGGCTCTGTTTGTGTTTGGCGCGGTTGGGTTGGTTGAGTGGTCGTCGTATTCTGCTGTGAGAACGGATTACGTGGTTGAGTCGCCGTTACCGGTTGTTGCTGAGTGTAGGTTTGATCCGGCATGCGGCTGTTTTGTGGCGTACGGCGCGCAGTCTGCATTTGATCGTTGTACGGCACTTCTGACAGCTGAGTTGGCTGCTGACGCATATCAGACTGCATCTGATCTAACAGTTGACGCTGTTCCGCGGTGAGCTGTGGCTGCTGATTTTGTGTCGCCGAAGCACTACTGCTTGGCTGTGTAGGCGTAGCTACGCCTACCTGACGATTCTCAAGCTCTTTGATGTAACGCCAGCGTTCTTCCGGTTTTGGCGGAAGGCCATTACCGGCATGTTTTGCCTGCGTCGGTAACAGTTCATCGCTGTCTGGTTTATGGTGAGTCAAAAAATAAAGGCCGGCAGCGAAGGTCACTAAAACCCCCATAGCAAGAACCACCATGGTTTTAGAAATACCAGGAGATGACTTCTTCTTTTTCCGGGTATTGGTTTTGCGCTTCGCTCCTGATGAGCGGCCCCGGCTCACATAATCTCGTTGTGCCACTGTCTTTTCGCTACATCGTAACACCCATCATTCTATTGCTGCACCCGCGTTAGCAAGGCCGCAGCTCCAATTATGTTGGGTATTTATTTTGAATTAAGAGCGCCATGTTACTGAACTCATCCCAATTTAACTAGCGTTTCGGCGCAGATGTACTTCCTCTAACGATAAATTCGCTGTCTAACAGTCTCGAACCGCTAACTACGGAGCGACTGTGAAGCTGCTCTAATAGCAGTAACATGGCTTCACGCCCAATTTGATAGCGAGGCTGAGACACGGTAGTCAGCGGAGGATCGCAGTACTGAGCCAGTTTTATATCATCAAAACCAACCAGTGAAACATCATCTGGTACGCGCAATCCCATGCGTTTTGCCTGTGACAGCGCGCCGATGGCCATAACGTCGCTATGGCAGAAGATCGCCGTTGGGGGTTGTGGCAGCGACATCAGTGCCAGCATCGCCTGTGCGCCGGCTTCATAGGTAAAGTCACCGCGTTCAATAAAGCTCTTTTCCTCTGCAATGCCACAACGACGCAGTGCCTGAATATAGCCACGTAGACGATATTTGCTCAGCGGCATGCTTTCTGGCCCTGCAATGCAAGCAATGCGGTGATGACCTAATTCATGTAGATACAACACGGCTTCGAAAGCGGCTGTGAGGTTATCGATATGCACAGTAGGCAGTTCAAGTTCAGGTGCAAACTCATTCGCCATGACCATCGGTGGCAAGTTTTTCTGTTCTTCTTTGCTGGCGTCGAAAGGTACGTTCGAGCCTAGCAGCAACATGCCGTCTATTTGTTTAGTAATGATGAGGTTTACGAAAGTTTTTTCTTGCTGCTGCTGTTGCGCGCAATCACCAAGCAATACTAAATAGCCATGCTCTGCAGCGGTACGTTCAACACCCTGAATGACTTCGGCAAAGAATGGGTCACAGATATCGGGAACTATCACCAGAATGGTTCGCGACTCATTGCGTTTTGAACTACGCGCCAGTGCGTGTGGAGAATAACCAACGGCTAATACGGCCTGCTCAACTTTTTGGCGGGTAGCGGCAGAGACTTTCTCGGGGTTCATCAATGCTCTTGAAACGGTGGCTGTTGAGACACCGGCGTGTTCAGCCACGTCTTTCATGGTGGCAGCAGACATGCTTTGCTTCTCTTCCAACGCTGTTCTCCTTGCGTCTAGCGAAACGTTGACGCGGGCGGTGTTACTCTTCCTGTTTTACTGAATGAAAACCAGCTTCCTTGCGTCATCCCAGTTTTGTTGCTCGGAATGCTCATACCAGTTCATGAATTACCATATGGATCACATTTTAAACAGAATGCACCCTGCTGTTGTTACCTAATTTGCATGAGAAATGTGACCGAGATAGATTTTTTAGATCAGGATCGCAAATCGCTGTTTTTATCCATCTGTCTTATGGCCTTTCTCACTTGGACGATCAGTTGTCCGTTGGATCAACATCGAGCGTCCATTTCACTCTTTTCACGGCTGGTAAGGTGCTTATTAGCGGCAGTGTACCTTTAACGATTTTCTGTAACCGTGCGCGCGAAGGGTGCTGTAGTAACAGCTGCCAACGGAATCGTCCACCGCGTTTAGGTTGTAACGCTGGAACGGGCCCGAGTATCCAAAACGACTCATCCCGCAACGGACTGGCTTCCAACAGGTTTCTTAGCTGCTGCAAAAATTGTGGCGCATTCTGGTTATCATGATCGTCAGCACGCACCATGATATGGCTAGTATAGGGGGGTAAGAATACGCTTTTACGCTCTTTAAGCGCTTGCTCAGCAAAGGCGTCGTAGCCCTGATTCAACAAGGTTAATAGAAGAGGATGTTCTGGGTGATGGGTCTGTAATATCACCTCTCCCTGTTTGCCTGCGCGTCCTGCTCGACCGGAAACCTGTGTATATAGCTGGGCAAAACGCTCAGCAGAATGGAAATCAGCAGAAAAGAGTGCGCCATCAACATCAAGCAAAGCCACTAGCGTGACGTTGGGAAAATGGTGGCCTTTCGCCAACATTTGGGTGCCGATTAATATACGAGCCCCCCCTCGATGTACTTCGGCCAATTGCTGTTCCAATGCGCCTTTGCGGCTGGTTGTGTCGCGATCGATGCGCGTAATCGGTGTATCAGGAAACAGCGTGGTAAGCTCGGCTTCAAGTTGTTCGGTGCCGAGTCCGACGGGCAGCAGATTAGTGCTGCCACACTGTGGGCACTGGCGCGGAATCGGTTTTTGGCTATCACAATGATGACAGCGCAGATGATGCTGTTGCTGATGTAACGTGTAGTAATGGTCACAGCGTTGGCATTCGGCAATCCAGCCACACTCGTGGCACAGCAGCGCAGGGGCAAAGCCTCGTCGATTCAGGAACAGGATAACCTGATTTCCGGCATCAACGTGTTGTTTCATCCGCTGTAATAGCGGCTGGGCAAGCCCAGCTTTGAGCGGTAGACCTTTTAAATCTAGCAGGTGTTGGGCTGCGGGTTTGGCATTACCTGCTCGCTGGGTCAGTCGCAGGCGACGGTATTTCCCCAGTTCAACATTGTGCAGCGTTTCCAAGGCGGGAGTGGCTGAGCCAAGCACAATAGGGATATTCTCCTGATGTGCGCGGAATACGGCTAAATCTCGCGCGTGATAGCGCCATCCTTCCTGCTGTTTATAGGAACCATCATGTTCTTCATCAATGATGATGACGCCTAAACGAGCAAAAGGCGTGAACAGCGCCGAACGGGTTCCTATGACGATTGCGCTTTCGCCATTACGGGCACGTAGCCATGCCGCTAGGCGTTCGCTATCGTTTAAGCCTGAGTGGAGAACGTCAACCGGTGCATTAAAGCGTTCTCTAAAACGAGCGATAGTTTGTGGCGTAAGGCCAATCTCAGGCACTAAGACCAGCGCCTGACGGCCTTGAGCCAAAATATTTTCGATTACGCTGAGATAGACTTCAGTCTTGCCTGAACCCGTTACGCCAGCAAGCAGCCAGGCGCTGAACTGATTGTCCTCACTGCGAATCGCGCCTACGGCGGTGGCTTGCTCGGTATTGAGCTTTAGTCGCTCACCGTTAACGGCATAATTGGCGCGCCAGTCGTGTAATTCTGGTGATTCGGCACGGAGCTCCGCAAGCCCTTTGGTTTTGATGCTTTGCAGCGCTGCTTCGTTTAAGTCACATTCGGTCACCTGATGGCGATACAAAGGCCGCTGTAACAGCGTCGCCAGAGCTCGCTGTTGTTTAGGTGCTCGTTTTAGTGTTTCTGGCGGCGTAGCCTTCCCTTGTTCAGTGATGACCCATTGCCACAGTTGCCCATGTTGTGCTGGTTTGCCTTGGCGCAGCATCACCGGCAACGCATGAAACAGCACTTCGCCAATTGGGTAATGATAATAATCCGCAGCCCAGCGCAGCATGTGCCACATACGGGAAGAGAAAAGTGATTCATTATCTAGCACTTGGTGAACAGATTTTAAGTTCTCAAGCGGAAGTTCGCTGTGCTCACCAAATCCAGTGATAATACCGATCATTTTGCGCTGTCCGAAAGGCACACTGACCCGTGCTCCTGCGATGGGGGTTATCCCCGTTGGCAGAAGATAATCAAAGGTACGGGATAATGGAACGGGTAAGGCTACGTGAACGACCGGCATGTTTAATCCTGCTTCCAAATGTACGCTTAGTTTACATGTCGGGGGGAAGGTTTGAACCAGTTTAATTTGCATAACGGCGTTTAAAGGGAGAGGTGGATATAAATAAAGTCAATTGCAATTCGATTGCGGTGTATGTTTGATCCCTGTATAATTCGCCGCCTTTGATAGGCTTTTTATCAAACCAAATTTATCAACCACGCGTGGTGTCTGGCGGAATAGGGCTGGATAGCGACGCGGCCTTAACTGAGGTTATCCCATGAAACAAGGTATCCACCCGAACTACGTTGCAATTACTGCAACTTGCTCTTGCGGCAACGTGATCAAAACTCATTCTACCGCAGGTCGCGACCTGAACCTGGACGTGTGCAGCAACTGCCACCCGTTCTATACTGGCAAGCAGCGTGATGTTGCTACCGGTGGTCGTGTTGACCGCTTCAACAAGCGTTTCAGCGTACCAGGCACTAAGAAGTAATTCTTTTTGCTCAAGAAGAAGGCACCTAAGGGTGCCTTTTTTATTGCTTAAAATTCAATGGTTGATTCGAATGAATCATAAAAAAAGCCCCTTCGAAAAGGGGCTTAGGGCTAATGCCGGTCACTTAAGCGTGATTTTAGGGGAAGAACACCGATGGGGTCGTAGCAGCTTTAGCTGCCGGAGCGCCCCGCGGTGTGCTAGCCCCGTGTATCTCGATCTCTTAAACGATCAGCATTAGGCTTAGGGCTCTTGTTAGTTACTGATTTCCGACTTGGTCGCCAAACGGCAGTTTGTCGTAATCATGCAAACCTTTTTTCTCATAGGGATTGCCGATCCAACGTGTGGTTTCAACAAAGTTCGGATTCACTAAGCTTCTCTCAGGGTTGAACAGATCATATTTCAAACCAGCCAAATCAGACCAAGTATGAATCAACTCAGAGCTGCTGTATTTACGATCGGTCATTGAGGCAAAATCACGAGGATGCGATTGCTGCCAGCTTGGTGACGTCCATAGGATGAACGGAATGCTATACATGTGACGCGTTGGTGACGCTTCGTTACGTCCCTGAATATTGTGCGGCGGAGTGTCATACACTTCCTCACCGTGGTCAGAGAAGTACAGTAAGAAACCGTTTGGATTTGTTGCTGAGTAATCTTTAATCAGGCTAGACACCACATAGTCGTTATACAGATTTGCGTTGTCGTACTGATTATAGGAATCAATCTGATCCTGACTTAAGCCAGGAGGAACATCCTCGGTGCCATTAAATTTATCAAATCCTTCTGGATAGCGGAATTTGTAGTTAATGTGCGTGCCTAGCAAATGCACCACGATAAATTTCTTCGGTGCAGGATCGGCCATCACTTCTTTAAACGGCTGCAACACGTCGCCGTCATACTGTCGGGCACTCTGTGTACGCTGTTGGTTCAGATAATACTGCTTGTCTGTTTGCTGGGAGAACAGCGTCAGCATGGTATTACGCTTGGTCATCGTTTGCTGGTTAGTGATCCAAAACGTTTTATATCCCGCTTGCTTCATCATATTCATCAATGAAGGCTGGGTCAGATACAGATCAGGATTCTTCTCGTTAGCGAACGTCAGAGCTTGCTGCAAGATTTCGATCGTGTAAGGACGAGAAGTGACCACATCGTTGAATACGGTCAGATTCTTGTCTGTCTTGTGCAGTTCATCTAACTGAGGCGTCGTTTCACGCGGATAACCATACAGGCTCATGTGGCCACGTTGGGTCGATTCACCGATCACTAAAACCAGCGTGCGCGGCGCATTGCCACTTGCATCGGTCAGATTTGCCAATGGCGGTAGTGAACTGTTTTCTTTCAGTAACGCTTGCAGACTGGCGAGCTGGCTACGATATTCGAAATAACCAGTGATCATTTGCCACGGAGCGGCTGGCTCCATGCGAGACGTTAAGCGTGGCAGGGAATCTTCAAATGAACGCTTCTGAATCAGCATGTTATAGACCATCGGGTTAACGATAAGGCCATAGAAGATTGCCGCTGGAATAACATATCTCCAGAAAGAGGGGATATAGACAGGGCGAAGGCGTGTCCACAGGAAGACGCAGACAGCGGTATAAGCCAGAAGAATAAGCGCCAGATGCAGGCTGAAATATTGACTGAAGTATTCGCCAGCTTCGCTGGTGTTGGACTCGAACATGACGAACAGAACGCTCTGAGAGAACTCTTGTCCGTAAATAATATAATAGGCTAGTGAACAGATAGAGGCTGCCCACAAAATAATGCCAATAACCGCTGAAATAATGCGGGTTTTGTTCGGGAATAAAAATACAGGAATTAACCAAAGTGAACTATACAGCAAAGAGTCACGAATGCCGTTGGAGCCACTGTAGCCAGTGACAAGAATGACGGCCTGTAAAACAGTAGAGAAAAACCAAAAGAACAGCAGAACCCAGAACAAAGCCTTCCAGCTAAATGCCTTATCTGCATTTGGAGATGAAGTCATATTATTTCAGCCTATCAGAGAATATCACCGCAGGGATGTTAATCATCTAACCTTAAAGGAACCTTAGTTTTTATTAGCGGAATAATGTACCCGCAATAAACCTATGTTTTAAATTTATCTATCGGCATTGCGAGCAAATAGTGAGCACTGCGCAAAACCGAGCAATCTTAGCAATCTTATTTTTTCGTAACAATAGATGCTACAATTTAATAAAAGTTCGTGATGAATTGTTTTTTTTTATAACAGGAAACTATTGATTACAGCAATAGCCCATTGTCAGGGGGGTTATGCGGGAATAATGCCGCTGATCGAGATAGGAAGAAAACGCGCTACCTGAGCGATAGCGCGTTTGGATCGACTGACTAGCCGGTATTACGCATCCCAGCGGCAACGCCGGCGATGGTGACCATCAGTGCTTGTTCAACGTTAGCATCCGGTTCTGACATTGAACGCGAGCGGTGTAGTAATTCTGCCTGCAACACGTTTAATGGATCGGTATACACGTTACGCAACGCTATTGATTCGGCGATCCATGGCAGATCGGCCATCAGATGGTCGTCGTTGGAGATAGTGAGAACGACTTTAATATCTTTGCTTAACTGATCACGCAGTTGTTTACCCAAAGGCCACAGTGCTTCATCCACCAGACGCTGATCGTAGTATTCTGCTAACCAGAGATCTGACTTGGCAAATACCATTTCTAACATCCCAATGCGGGTTGAGAAGAATGGCCAATCGCGACACATAGTCTCCAGCGTTGACTGTTTTCCTCCGTCTACCGCGGCCTGAAGTGCGGCACCGGCTCCCAGCCATGCGGGGAGCATCAGTCGGTTTTGTGTCCAAGCAAAGATCCACGGAATGGCTCGCAGGCTTTCTACGCCGCCATTTGGCTTACGTTTGGCTGGACGTGAACCTAAAGGCAATTTACCCAGCTCGAGTTCAGGTGTCGCTGAGCGGAAATAAGGAACGAAGTCTTTATTTTCACGCACGTAGCCACGATACATATCGCAGGATACATCTGACATTTCATCCATCAGATCGCGCCATTCCTGTTTTGGTGCAGGTGGGGGTAGCAGGTTGGCTTCAAGAATCGCATTGGTATACAGCGATAGGCTACTGATAGTGACCTGTGGCAAACCGAGTTTAAAGCGGATCATCTCACCTTGTTCGGTAACGCGTAGACCCCCTTTCAGGCTTCCCGGCGGTTGTGATAGGAGAGCTGCGTGTGCTGGTGCGCCACCGCGACCAATTGAACCACCGCGTCCGTGGAAAAGCGTTAAGGCGACTCCTGCTTTCTCACAGACGTTAACCAAGGCTTCTTGTGCGCGATACTGTGCCCAAGAAGCGGCCATCACGCCTGCATCTTTCGCGGAGTCGGAATAGCCGATCATCACCATCTGTTTGCCTTGAATAAAGCCGCGATACCAGTCGATGTTCAGTAACTGAGTCATCACATCTTCGGCGTTATTGAGGTCATCAAGGGTTTCGAACAAGGGTGCAACTGGCAGCAGGTAAGGGCAGCCAGCTTCTTTAAGTAATAGGTGTACGGCTAAAACATCCGATGGCGTGCGGGCCATAGAAATTACATAGGCTGCAATTGAGCCCTGCGGCGCTTCGGCAATGACGCTGCAGGTATCAAAGACTTCTTTAGTTTCAGCGCTTGGCTCCCATTGACGAGGAACTAGCGGACGCTTGGAGTTCAGTTCACGGATCAGGAAGGCTTGCTTATCCGCTTCCGACCAGCTTTCGTAATCACCGAGCCCCAGATAGCGAGTCAGTTCTGCCAGCGCTTCCGAGTGGCGTGTGCTCTCTTGGCGCACATCGATACGCACCAGTGGCACGCCAAAGCAATGAACGCGGCGCAGAGTATCTAACAGTTGACCATTGGCAATGATACCCATGCCACAGGCTTTCAATGATTGATAACAAGCATAAAGCGGTTCCCACAGTTGCTCATTTTTTACCAGCAGATTATCGGGACGCGTCACACGTTCACCTTTAATTTTCGCCGCTAGATAAGCTTGAGTTTCGGTCAACTGAGTACGTAGCTTCTTCATCAACTCACGGTATGGTTCTTGAACGTCGTCACCACCGGCCAGTGCACGTAACTCTGGCGTGCATTCAGTCATCGAAAGCTCAGACACCAGCACCGCAATATCGCGCAGGAACAGGTCGGTTGCTTTCCAGCGGCTTAGCAGCAATGCATGGCGAGTGACCTCCGCGGTCACGTTTGGGTTGCCGTCGCGGTCGCCGCCCATCCAAGCGGTAAAGCGAACCGGTACAGCTTCGACAGGGAGCTGATAGCCGAGAGAATTCTCTAACTGCTCGTTGAATTCACGTAGAAATGCAGGAACGCCTTCCCACAGGCTGTTTTCAACGACGGCATAGCCCCATTTAGCTTCGTCGATCGGCGAAGGGCGATTTTTACGAATTTCATCGGTATGCCATGACTGAGCAACCAACTGGCGCAGACGGCGCATGATTTGATTACGTTCGTAGTCAGCCAGATCGCTATGATCGAGCTGGCTCAGGCAATTATTCACCTCAACCAATTTATGGATCAGGGTACGGCGGGTGATTTCGGTTGGGTGTGCAGTGAGAACCAATTCAATGGAGAGCTCATCAACGGCTTTCTTAATCTGCTCGTCGCTGAGATTGTTACTTTTCAAACGGGTGAAAAGCTGGGCCATGACTTCAGGATTGCTTGCCGCTTCACCGTGGGGTGAAATGCTATGATACTGTTCTGCGGTGTTTGTCAGACTCAGGAATTGGCTGAATGCGCGGGCAACCGGCAACAGCTCATCATTCGACAGATTCTGTAGCGTAGTCAGCAGTTCCTGACGGCTCGCATCGTTACCCGAACGTGAGGATTTGGATAATTTACGGATAGTCTCGACACGGTCTAGGATATTTTCGCCCAGCGCTTCCTTTATGGTGTCGCCGAGCAGCTTTCCTAGCATACTGACGTTACTTCGCATTGCCGAATATTGTTCGTTCATAAGACCCCTGACCCCTCCAATATGTAAATTTCTTTCACCCGAAAGGCGTAGACCGCCTCTTTTATAAAGCCACGTTCCATTGTCTACGTCAATTGTCACAATTTATTGCTAAACGACATGAATTTGGTGATTTAACTGAAATTTAATTACACGGTGACGGGAATTAACGTTTCTAATAACAGTTACGTTGCAAACGGCTGCAATAGGGTGACATCGCCGCCGTTTTCACTGTTAAAATTTCATTAAAGCGTCAATTAGCGGTTAATCATTTATCGACAAAAATGATTAACCACCTGACCGATCAATTCACGCGTAGGTTGGATAAATGACGTCGCAAGGAATTCATCGGGTTGATGAGCCTGATCGATAGAGCCCGGCCCTAATACTAGTGTAGGGCAAACTTCCTGAATAAATGGTGCTTCGGTGCAATAGTTCACGACTTCTGCACGTTCGCCTAGTAACCCTTCAATCACCTGAATAAGCGGTGCGTGTACTGGACATTCATAGCCAGGAATCGGTACGTGCAGATGCTCGATAGTTAAACGTCCCGGCCACTTCTCGCTTACCGGTGCCAACGCTTGATTGAGTAACTCATCGATATCGTTGAGCGTCATACCCGGCAGAGGGCGAATATCCATATGCAGCTCACAGCAGGCGCAAATACGATTGGGCGCGTCACCGCCGTGGATGTGTCCGAGGTTCATTGTGGGATAAGGAATGTTAAAAGCATCGTGGTGATAACGGTCTTTGAGCGTATTGCGCAGAGTTAACAGATGCCCGATAGAGTCATGCATTAATTCGATGGCGTTAACGCCACGCGCGGGATCGCTTGAATGGCCCGATTGCCCTGTAATCCTAATGGCTTCCGATAAGTGCCCTTTATGCGCCCGTACAGGCTTGAGAGATGTAGGTTCACCAATGATGGCGCAGTCAGGGCGTAAATGCGTGGTCGCCGCGAAATAGCGTGCGCCAGCCATCGTGGTTTCCTCATCTGCAGTCGCCAAAATATAGAGCGGCTTGCTGAGTTTGCTAGCATCGATGTCGCGAAGCGCATCCAGAATAAAGGCAAAAAAGCCTTTCATATCTGCGGTGCCGAGCCCGTAGAGCTTATTGTCGTGTTCGGTAAGGGTGAAGGGATCGCGTGTCCAGCGACCATCATCAAACGGCACGGTATCCGTATGCCCCGCCAACATTAAGCCACCAGTACCTTGGCCAATACTGGCCAGTAAATTGAATTTGTTACGCGTATGTGGCACAGGTTGAACCTCAACGCGAAAGCCGAGATCGCCAAACCACCCCGCTAGCAAGTTGATTAATGCTTCATTACTTTGATCGAGCGCGCTGTCGGTTGCACTGATGGACGGCGTGGCGATCAAGGCGCGGTACAGCTCAATAAATGGTGGTAATTTCATATTCACTGTTGACAGCCTTTAGTTAGGATAGTATCAATATTCATGCATTATTTATGAATAAAAATACAATAAGCGCTCGCCGAATGAAACTGTAAAAGTTATGATGTGCAGCGCTAAATGTAATATTTACGATCGATGATTAACCAAGAAGGTGGAAACGACAGATGCCTAACGCACAGTCTCAGTTAAACGGGTTAATTGTAGGGGCCAGCGGCTATACCGGCGCGGAACTTGCCGTCTATCTGCAGCGTCACCCTGCTATGAACATAACTGGTTTAACGGTTTCAGCGCAAAGCTCAGATGCAGGAAAGTTACTTTCTGATTTGCATCCGCAGCTGAAAGGCATCGTTGATCTGCCATTGCAGCCTATGGGCGACGTAGCTCAGATGGCAAAAGGTGTTGATGTCGTGTTTCTCGCGACGGCGCACGAAGTTAGCCATGATTTAGCCCCGCAGTTTTTGCAGGCTGGCTGTGTGGTGTTTGATCTTTCCGGTGCATATCGGGTGAATCAGGCGAGTTTTTATCAAGACTATTATGGATTTACACATCAGCACGCCGACTGGCTAGACAAAGCTGTTTATGGTCTGGCGGAGTGGCGGGCTGAATATATCAAACAGGCGCAGCTGGTGGCCGTTCCTGGCTGTTATCCAACGGCATCGCAGCTGGCCTTAAAGCCGCTGATTGATGCGAACCTGCTCGATTTAAATCAATGGCCAGTGATTAACGCCGTCAGCGGTGTCAGCGGAGCGGGGCGGAAAGCCAGCATGACCACGAGTTTTTGCGAAGTGAGCTTGCAGCCCTACGGCATATTTACTCATCGCCATCAGCCAGAAATTGCGACTCACTTGGGAACGCCGGTGATTTTTACACCTCACTTGGGCAATTTCCCGCGCGGAATTTTGGCGACCATCACCTGCAAATTGAGTGTAGGCGTGACGGTCGAGCAGGTAAAAGCTGCCTATCAGCAGGCCTATGCTGAAAAACCATTGGTTCGGGTATATGACCAAGGTGTTCCGGCCATTAAAAACGTAGCGGGGACGCCGTTCTGCGATATTGGTTTTGCTCTACAGGGCGAGCACCTGATTATCGTTTCCGCAGAAGATAATTTACTGAAGGGGGCGGCAGCTCAGGCTGTGCAGTGTATGAATATCCGCTTTGGTTTTAATGAAACACAATCATTGCTGTAACGATGAAACTTAAACTTTAAAAAGAGACTGCTATGAACAATCCATTAATCATCAAGTTAGGTGGGGTTTTGCTGGATAGCGAAGAGGCGATGCAACGCCTGTTTCAGGCTTTGGTTGCTTATCGCCAAAGCCATCAGCGACCGCTGGTGATTGTTCATGGCGGTGGATGCCTAGTTGATGACCTGATGAAACAGCTCCATTTGCCGGTAGTGAAGAAAAATGGCCTGCGCGTAACGCCAGCCGATCAGATAGGCATCATCACGGGGGCGTTGGCGGGGACGGCGAATAAAACTCTGCTGGCCTGTGCCAAAAAACACCATATTTCAGCGGTGGGTTTATCTCTGGGTGACGGCGATATGGTGGAAGTTAGCCAACTGTCGGAAGAACTCGGTCATGTCGGCAAGGCAAAAGCAGGTTCTCCTGCATTGGTGACAACGCTGTTGGCGACGGGCTATTTACCTATCATCAGTTCGGTGGGTATCACGGCTGAAGGTGAGTTAATGAATGTTAATGCAGACCAAGCGGCAACGGCGTTGGCTGCAACGCTGGGGGCCGATCTGATTTTACTGTCGGACGTTAGCGGAATTCTGGATGGCAAAGGGCAGCGCATTGAAGAAATGACGGCAGCTAAAGCCGAACAGCTGATCGCTCAAGGCATTATCACTGATGGAATGGTTGTAAAAGTAAACGCTGCGCTTGATGCCGCTCGGTCTTTGGGAAGACCCGTCGATATTGCAAGCTGGCGACATGCTGAGAAGCTTCCAGCATTGTTTAACGGTGTGCCGGTAGGCACCAGAATTCTCGCGAATTGATTACTCGTCATACTTCAAAAGACCTAATTTAACTGAAAAATTTTAAGTTATTGAGATAAAGGAAAAGACTATGGCAACGCAAGGCATCAGTAAAATCGTTCTGGCTTACTCTGGCGGCTTAGATACTTCGGCAATCATTCCTTGGCTGAAAGAAAACTACGGTGACTGTGAAGTTATCGCATTCGTGGCTGACATTGGCCAAGAGCGTGAAGATTTGGTTGGCGTTGAAGAGAAAGCCCTGCGCTCTGGCGCTTCATCCTGCTACATCGCTGATTTGCGTGAAGAATTCATCAAAGATTATGTTTACCCAGTGCTGAAAACCGGTGCGTTGTATGAAGGCACTTACCTATTGGGTACATCAATGGCGCGTCCACTGATTGCCAAGGCTCAGGTAGAGCTGGCTCTCAAACTGGGTGCAGATGCGCTGTGTCACGGCGCGACGGGTAAAGGTAACGATCAGGTGCGTTTCGAAACGACCTACACCGCATTAGCACCGCAGCTTAAAGTGGTTGCTCCTTGGCGTGAGTGGGATCTACGTTCTCGCGAAGCTCTGCTCGATTATTTAAAAGTGCGTGATATTCCAACGACTGCATCGCTGGAGAAAATCTACAGTCGTGACGCTAACGCGTGGCATATTTCTACTGAAGGTGGTGTGTTGGAAAGCCCGTGGAATGCCGCCAACCAAGATTGCTGGGTATGGACAAATTCACCAGAAGATGCGCCAAATGAGTCTGAATTAGTGACGGTTGGCGTAGAAAAAGGCGAAGTTGTTTCCGTTAATGGTAAGAAGATGAGTCCGTTTGCCTGTTTAGAGGCGCTTAATGTTCTCGGTGCGAAGCATGGTGTTGGCCGTATCGATATTGTAGAGAACCGTCTGGTCGGGATTAAATCTCGTGGCTGCTATGAAACTCCGGGGGGCACGATCATGATGGCGGCTCTACGCGGCGTAGAACAGCTAGTTCTGGATCGCGACAGCTTTAAATGGCGTGAACAATTGGGGCAAGAGATGTCCTACGTGGTTTACGATGGTCGTTGGTTTGCACCGTTGCGTGAGTCAATTCAGGCAGCCGCTGATTCTATCGCTAAAGATGTGAATGGCGAAGTGGTGATTAAGTTGTATAAAGGGCAAGCGACGGCGATTCAGAAAAAATCGGGCAACAGCTTGTATAACGAAGAGTTCGCGACCTTTGGCGAAGATGATGTGTATGACCACAGCCACGCTGGCGGCTTCATTCGTTTATTCTCGTTGTCCTCACGTATCCGTGCGCTGAACGAGAAAAAATAAGTAGGCTATCTTACTTGCGCCATGTTGGGTCGGGCTTCCTTACCCAACAAGGCTGCGACAATAACGCCTATTTACAGTAATACTTTTATTTTGGACGCTTAAATTTTTTGCGGGAATTAAACTTCCGCAAGGTTATTAATCATAACGGAGCATCACATGGCACTATGGGGCGGGCGGTTCAGTCAGGCGGCAGACCAGCGGTTTAAGCAATTCAATGACTCACTGCGGTTTGATTACCGATTGGCTGAGCAGGATATTACCGGCTCAGTGGCATGGTCAAAGGCTCTGGTCACCGTCAATGTATTAACGGTGGAAGAACAGCAGAAGTTGGAAGATGCATTAGGGATTTTACTTGAGGAAGTTCAAGCGGATCCAGAAGCCATTTTAGCCAGCGACGCCGAAGATATTCATAGCTGGGTCGAAACCCAACTGATCAATAAAGTGGGCGATTTAGGTAAAAAATTGCACACTGGCCGCAGCCGTAACGATCAGGTCGCGACGGACTTGAAGCTGTGGTGTAAAAATGAAATTGGTGAGTTATTACAGGCTGTGCAGCAATTGCAGCAGGCGCTGATAGTCACGGCGGAAGCCAATCAGGACGCAGTGATGCCGGGTTACACCCATCTTCAACGTGCACAACCGGTGACCTTTGCTCACTGGTGTTTAGCCTATGCCGAAATGCTGGCGCGTGATGAAAGCCGTTTGCACGATACGCTGAAACGTTTGGATGTTAGCCCGTTAGGGTGTGGGGCTTTGGCGGGTACCGCTTATCCTATCGATCGCGAGCAACTGGCCGGGTGGTTAGGTTTTTCAAGCGCCACGCGCAACAGTTTAGATAGCGTTTCCGATCGCGATCATGTGTTGGAATTGCTCTCTGACGCGTCTATCGGCATGGTTCATCTGTCACGATTTGCAGAAGATTTGATCTTCTTTAACAGCGGTGAAGCCAATTTTGTTGAATTGTCAGATCGCGTGACGTCAGGTTCGTCTCTCATGCCACAGAAGAAAAACCCCGATGCGCTGGAGCTTATCCGTGGCAAATGTGGCCGCGTGCAGGGCGCGTTGACCGGTATGATGATGACGTTGAAAGGCCTGCCCTTGGCTTACAACAAAGATATGCAAGAAGACAAAGAAGGTCTGTTTGATGCTCTGGATACGTGGATGGACTGTCTGCATATGGCGGCTTTAGTCTTGGACGGGATTCAGGTTAAACGCCCTCGTTGTCAGGAAGCGGCTGAGCAAGGCTATGCAAACGCCACCGAACTGGCGGATTATCTCGTGGCGAAAGGTGTTCCTTTCCGCGAGGCTCATCATATTGTGGGCGAAGCGGTAGTCGGTGCTATCAAACAGGGCAAAGCTTTGGAGGCATTAAGCCTTAGCGAGCTGCAAAAATTCAGCAGTGTGATTGGTGACGACGTTTATCCTATTCTGTCGCTGCAATCTTGCTTAGATAAGCGAAGTGCCAAAGGAGGCGTATCTCCACATCAGGTGGCTCAGGCCATTGCCGACGCAAAACAGCGTTTGCTATAACGCCTTTAGCACCATAGAAAAAAACCGGGCAATGCCCGGTTTTAATACAAATGCAGCGAGGTTATTCGCCCGGACAGCGCATGCAACGCTCTGTTTCGGTATCCCCGATACGCAACTTACTTTGTAAATCACGCAGAGCGGTACGCAGCCCTTCTTCAATCACGGGATGGTAGAACGGCATATCCAACATTTGATCAATGGTCATACCTTGCTGATGCGCCCATGCCAGCAGATGTGCAATGTGCTCAACTTCAGGTCCCATCATTTCAGCGCCGAGGAACTTGCCAGTGCCTTGTTCGCCATAAACGTGCAATAGACCTTTGTTGCGTAGCATTACGCGAGAACGCCCCTGATTTTCAAAGGACACCTCTCCCACTTCGAAGCAGCCGCAGGCGCCATATTTTTGGCTTAGCTCGCGGTAGGTTGAACCTACCATCGCAATCTGCGGATCAGAGAAAACGACAGAAATGGAGCTCCGGCGTAAGCCGGGCTTGATTTCTGGATAGCTTCCTGCGTTATCCCCAGCAATACGAGCCTGATCGCTGGCTTCATGCAACAGTGGTAGCTGGTTACTGGCATCACCGGCGATAAAGATATGCGGCACGCTGGTTTGCATTGTTAATCTATCGGCCACCGGAACACCGCGAGCGTCTAGCTCCAGAGAGGTGTTTTCAATCGCCAGATTATCTACGTTTGGACGGCGCCCGGTCGCGGCTAGTACGTAGTCGACCATGATTTCCTGCGGTTTGCCGTCTAAATCCTGATAGCGGATAAATACGCGATCGCCTTCGCGCTGCATGATTTCTACTTTCACATCAGGATCAAGATAGAACTCTTCGCCCAGGGCACGACGGGCGTAGTCACGTACGTCACTATCGGTTAACGGCCCTACTGCGCCGCCAACGCCAAATACTTTTACTTGCACGCCTAAACGATGGAGCGCTTGTCCCAACTCCAAACCGATAACGCCGGGGCCAAATACGGCTACGGATTTAGGCAGGTCATTCCAGTTAAAGACGTCATCGTTAATGATGAGCCGATCGCCTAGCTCATTCCACGGCGCCGGCCATGTTGGGCGGGAACCTGTTGCTATCACGATGCGTTTTGCGACGATGCGTGTGTGATCGTTAACCTGCAAAGTATTGTCATCAATAAAACGGGCATAGCCGAGAATTTTGTCGCTGTCAGGAATACTGATGACGCCTTCCATCACAAAACCCACGAAGCGGTCGCGTTCACGCTTAACGCGGGCCATCACTTCGCGGCCATCAATCTTGATTTCGCCTTGCGGATGAACCCCAAAGCCAGGAGCCCGTTCAATTTGATGCACGGCTTCGGCTGCAGCGATCAATAATTTTGAAGGCATACAACCCACGCGCGCACAGGTTGTACCGAATGGGCCACCTTCGATCATAACTACGCTTGGCGTTGAGAGTTTGGCTGCGCGATAGGCACCTAAGCCAGCAGTTCCGCCGCCGATAACGGCTACGTCAACATTGAGTTCTTTCATCAAGCTATCTCCTGAAACCGGAAAAAAGGCGGGACGAGCCCGCCAAAGTGTTGGCTTTCTTTTTTTATAATAACGACTACTGCAGGTTATTAGGCTTGTTGCAGGTAGACCTCTAAGTCATCACTGCCGCCGATATGTTGCCCACCAATGTAAACTTGTGGAACAGTAGCGCGACCCGTTACAGCGCGCAGGCTAACGGTCGTTGCATCTTTACCCAGCACGATTTCTTCGTATTGAATACCGCGGTCTTGCAGCATTTGCTTCGCTTTAGCGCAGTATGGGCAACCTGGTTTAGTGAACAGGGAAACAGATGCCTGTACTTTGAAATCGGGAGCCAGATACTTCAGCATGGTATCGGCATCAGAAACTTCAAATGGGTCGCCTGGTTTGTTTGGTTCAACAAACATTTTTTCTACCACGCCGTTGCGAACTAGCATGGAGTAACGCCATGAGCGTGGGCCGAAACCAAGGTCAGCTTTTTCAACCAACATGTTCATGCCCTTGGTGAATTCGCCATTACCGTCTGGAACGAAAGTAATGTGCTCAGCTTTTTGATCGGCCTTCCAAGCATTCATTACGAAGGTATCGTTCACAGAAACACACAGAATGCTGTCGACGCCTTTTTCATGGAAAATCGGAGCCAGCTCGTTATAGCGTGGTAGGTGGCTAGATGAGCAGGTCGGAGTGAATGCGCCCGGCAGAGAAAATACGATAACGGTTTTGTCTTTGAACAGGTCATCGGTAGTGACGTCAATCCACTGGTCGCCCTGACGGGTGTGGAAAGTTACCTGCGGAATTTTCTTACCTTCTTGGCTAGTAAACATGGATTAACCCTTTAATTATTAGATTAAAAATCACTGGTGTTGGCATATCGCCGTTCGTTGATGGACATTATTCACTCTTAGGCTTGATAGTTCTAATCGTTCATTGCTATCTTATTTATCGCCATGAGCTATCATGGCTCGGAGGATAAAAATGAATATTCGAGATTTGGAATACTTAGTGGCGCTGTCTGAACACCGCCATTTTCGCCGTGCGGCGGATTCATGCCATGTCAGCCAGCCCACGTTGAGTGGTCAGATTCGTAAGCTGGAAGATGAACTGGGCGTGATGCTTCTGGAGCGAACAAGCCGTAAAGTGTTGTTCACTCAGGCAGGTTTATTGCTGGTTGATCAAGCGCGTACGGTGCTGCGGGAAGTGAAAGTTCTTAAAGAAATGGCTAGCCAGCAGGGAGAAGCGATGTCCGGCCCTCTGCATATTGGCTTGATCCCGACCGTCGCACCGTATTTGCTGCCACAGATTATTCCCACACTGCACCAAACCTTCCCGAAGCTGGAGATGTATCTGCATGAAGCGCAGACCCAGCAACTGCTGGCGCAACTGGACAGCGGTAAACTGGACTGTGCAATTTTGGCATTAGTGAAAGAGACAGAAGCTTTTATCGAAGTCCCATTGTTCGATGAGCCAATGAAACTCGCGGTGTATAACGGACATCCTCTGGCAAGCAAAGACAAAATTGCTATGTCCGAACTGTCTGGTGAACATCTGTTGATGCTGGAAGATGGGCACTGCTTACGCGATCAGGCGATGGGTTTTTGTTTCCAAGCTGGGGCGGATGAAGATACGCATTTCCGTGCAACCAGTCTGGAGACTTTACGCAATATGGTGGCGGCAGGAAGCGGTATTACTTTGCTGCCAGCATTGGCGGTTCCGCCAGAGCGTGAACGTGATGGTATTTGCTATCTGCAATGTTACAAACCAGAGCCAAAACGTACTATTGCGCTAGTTTATCGTCCGGGGTCTCCGCTGCGAGCGCGTTACGAGCAGCTCGCGGAAGTGATCCGCGAGCATATGCAAGGCGTGATGAAACAGCAGTGCAGTGTTCTAGAACAGGCGGTTTAACCCATTAAGTGCCGCGACGCGATAGGCTTCAGCCATGGTTGGATAGTTGAAGGTAGTATTCACGAAATACTCAATGGTATTACCTTCTCCTTTTTGTTCCATGATTGCCTGACCGATATGGATGATCTCGGCGGCACGCTCGCCAAAACAGTGGATCCCCAAGATCTGTTTAGTTTCTCGGTGGAACAAGATTTTTAGACTTCCCACGCTCATGCCGGCAATTTGCGCGCGAGCCAGATGCTTAAACTGCGCACGGCCAACCTCATACGGCACTTTCATTGCTGTGAGTTCCTGTTCAGTTTTGCCCACTGAGCTGATTTCAGGAATGGTATAAATCCCTGTTGGGATATCTTCTACCAGATGTACGTTGGCTTCGCCTTGCATAATGGCCTGGGCCGCGATACGTCCCTGATCGTATGCCGCAGAAGCTAAACTTGGGTAGCCAATAACATCGCCGACGGCATAGATATGCGAGATTGCCGTTTGGTACATGCTGTTGACCTTCAGAAGGCCGCGCCCATCCGCCTCAAGCCCCACATTTTCCAGCTTCAATGCGTCGGTGTTCCCGGTACGCCCGTTGGCATACAGCAGGCAATCCGCTTTGACTTTTTTACCGGACTTGAGATGCATGATGACGCCGTCCTCTACGCCCTCAATTTGCTCAAATTCTTCGTTGTGGCGAATAACGACGCCATTGTTCCAGAAATGGTAAGAGAGTGCGTCTGACATTTCTTGATCGAGGAATGCCAGTAAACGGTCGCGTGTGTTGACGAGATCGACTTTTACGCTCAAACCACGGAAGATCGAGGCATATTCGCAGCCAATTACCCCAGCTCCGTAAATAATGATGTGCTGTGGTTCATGGTTAAGTTGCAGAATGGAATCGCTATCGTAAATTCGTGGATGTTTGAAATCGACACCTGATGGATGATACGGACGTGAACCACAGGCAATGATGATATTTTTTGCACTTAGGGTGTCACGAGTTCCATCGGGATAGCTGACGCTGATGGTATTGGCGTCAATAAACTCAGCGTCACCAGAAAACAACTGGCAATGGTTGCGCTCGTAAAAACCCTGACGCATCCGAGTTTGCTGATTAATCACGCTATCGGCATGGCGCAAAATATCGGGGAAAGTGGATTTAAGAATTCGGGAGTTGTCGCTGTAAAGAGGATTCTGGTTAAATTCGATAATGCGGCTAACGGCGTGGCGAAGTGCTTTTGATGGGATAGTGCCCCAGTGGGTACATCCGCCGCCGACGCTAAAATGCCGTTCTATTACGGCAACCCGCGCGCCTTGTTTTACCAGCCCCATGGCGGCGCCTTCACCACCGGGACCTGAGCCAATGACTATGGCATCAAAAGAATAGTGCTGTTGCATGTAGGGTAGGCCTTTCTTATACAAAAATATAACGTTACCTTAACATAATAACAAGGTATCCCCAATCACCCCTATGCTTTTCGTGGCAATTCCCCTCCTATTTTTGTCATCCTAGCTATACAGTTCACAAGGTCATAGAGGTATGGTTGGGGTAAAGTTTGATATAGTGGCGTTTAACCACCGTATCAAAATCTTAAAAAACCTACGGTGGAAGAAGAAACTTACATTTAACCGGATATTAATATGGGCGTCAGAGCGCAACAAAAAGAACGAACTCGTCGTTCACTGATAGAGGCCGCTTTTAATCAGCTTAGCGCTGAGCGGAGCTTTGCGAGTTTGAGCCTGCGTGAAGTATCTCGGGAGGCCGGTATTGCGCCTACTTCCTTCTATCGCCATTTTCGCGATGTGGATGAGTTAGGATTAACGATGGTGGATGAAAGCGGGTTGATGCTGCGTCAGCTAATGCGTCAGGCTCGTCAGCGTATCGCCAAAGGGGGCAGCGTTATCCGCACTTCGGTGGCGACTTTTATGGAATTCATCGGCAATAACCCGAATGCTTTTCGGCTGTTATTGCGGGAACGTTCCGGCACCTCGGCTGCGTTTCGTGCTGCAGTTCAGCGTGAAGTTCAGCATTTTATTGCGGAACTTGCAGACTATCTTGAAATCGAAAATCACATGCCGCGTAGCTTTACCGAAGCTCAGGCCGAGGCAATGGTGACCATCGTATTTAGTGCGGGTGCCGAAGCGTTAGATATTGATATGGAACACCGTCGTTTGTTGGAAGAACGTTTAGTGTTGCAATTGCGGATGATTTCCAAGGGCGCTTATTATTGGTACCGCCGTGAGCAAGAAAAAGCACATATAGCGCATTTACATGAAAATGTCGGGCAGCAGGCTCAGCCTCAGGAATAAATTTAAAGCATAGGGTTGGTCATGATCAAAAGTCGTTTGGATGTGGGAACATTAGTTCTGTCTTTGGTTGCTGGGCTTTCTATCAGCGGTTCCTTTGCCGCATTATTTAGCTCTGTCGTGCCGTTTTCGGTGTTTCCGCTGTTAGCGCTGGTTTTATCTGTTTATTGCCTGCATCAGCGCTATCTGAACTGCTCAATGCCTGAAGGCATGCCGGTTCTCTCTTCTTCATGTTTTTTGCTTGGCCTACTGATGTATAGCGCCATTGTGCGTGTAGAGTATCCAGAAATCGGCTCCAACTTTATGCCAACTATCCTGTGTATTGTTTTGGTCTTTTGGATTGCCTATCGCATCAAGGCATTCAAGAAAAATGCCGAGCCGGATAGTGACAAAGACTTCCACGATCCTGAGTGACGTCCGCGTAATAACCGCAGATGATTTATAGATGACTTATATAAGAAAGGCAGCCGTTTGGCTGCCTTTTTGCATTCAATGATGAGCCTGAAATTAACGACGCTTTTCCAGCAATACGCCACATTCCATATGATGGGTGTATGGGAACTGATCGAACAACGCTAAGCGTTTTACCTGATGGGTTTCGTGCAGCGTTTCCAAATTGGCACTCAGCGTTTCAGGGTTGCAGGAGATATACAGAATGCGCGGATAGGCCTGCACCATACGTAATGTATCGTCATCTAAGCCGCTGCGCGGTGGATCAACAAAAATGGTTTCACACTGGTAGCTTTTTAGGTCAATGCCCTCCAAGCGTTTAAATTCGCGCACGCCGTTCATTGCCTGAGTAAAGTCTTCAGCCGCCATGCGAATGATCTGTACGTTATCAATGTGGTTGGCGGAAATATTAAACTGTGCAGCCGCGACAGAAGGCTTAGCAATTTCGGTGGCTAATACGCGGTTAAAATTACGCGCCAGTGCAAGAGAGAAGTTGCCGTTACCACAGTACAGTTCCAGCAGATCGCCCTTAGAATCCTTCGTGACGTCTAGTGCCCATTCGAGCATTTTGATGTTCACCGCGGCATTAGGCTGAGTAAAGCTATTTTCTACCTGACGATAGACCATGTCGCGACCGGCAACCGGCAGGCACTCATCGACATAATCCTGATCTAAACAGATTTTGGTTTTGGTCGCTCGGCCAATCAGCTGTATGTCAAAACCTTGAGTCCGCAGGCGATCGCGTAGCGCTTCGGCCTGTGCTTTCCATTCCTCATCCAGCTTGCGGTGATAAAGAAGAGAAACCACGACTTTATTGTTCATCGTCGACAGATAGTCGATCTGGAACAGTTTAAAGCGCAAAACCTGATTGGGACGCAGTTCATCCATCATGACGGTCATCAAACGGTTGATCAGTTCACTTGCTGCTGGGAACTGATCAACACGAATTCGCTGCTTCGTCTGCTGATCGAACATGATGTGGTAAAGATCGGACTCATCATGCCATACGCGAAACTCGGCGCGCATACGGTAATGGCTGGCCGGTGAGCGAAATGCCTCGATCTCAGGCGCCGCAAACGGGGTCATCATGTTGGCCAGTCGGGTGATCTTCTCCGTGAGTTGGGCATCATATTGATCGGTTGGCAGCGTATTTGGGGTCATGGCATTTCTCACTAGCGTAATAATAGAGGGGCGATTGTAGGCGATGGAATAATGATGTCCAGCTCTGTGACTTATTCTATCTCGTCATCATAGAAGTCTAGACATCTGAATAGGTTTTCACTTAGCATGGCGGCCCGGTCTCCAGTGGAGAGTGAAAAGGGAATCCGGTTTGAATCCGGAGCTGACGCGCAGCGGTATGGGGAAGTCACGGCGATATTTTGACACTGTCATTGCAGATGGGAAGTCATCGCCCGGTGCGTATTGGAAGATACGCAAATCCTAAGCCCGAAGACCTGCCGGAATACGTCGCTTCACGTGGTTTTCGCGAATTAACGCCACGGCTCGCGGCATCCTGCCAATTAAGTTTGGATGCTTTTGCATGACTATAAAAAAAAATGCGCTGATGGCAGCTTTGTCTGTCACCGCTTTCTCCGGTTGGGCGCAAGATACTTCTGACACACGTTCTGATTCATCTGCAAATAGTAATGATGATGTAGTCGTAACCGCCTCACGCTTTGCTCAACCGGTATCAACCGTGTTGGCACCGACGGATATTGTCACCCGAGACGATATCGACCGTTGGCAGGCTAAAACACTAAACGATGTTATGCGCCGCTTACCCGGTGTGGATATCGTGCAGAATGGCGGGATGGGGCAGAGTTCAACAATGTATATCCGTGGCACCAGTGCGAGTCAGGTCTTAGTGCTGGTGGATGGTATTCCTGTTGCGCGCCCAGGGATTTCAAATACTGCTGATTTCAACCAAATCCCAATTTCTTTGGTTCAACGAGTTGAGTATATAAGAGGGCCTCGCTCGGCGGTGTATGGTTCTGGTGCTATGGGTGGCGTAATCAACGTGATTACACAAACAGACAAAGAAGGCGCGCAGATCAATGCTGGTGTGGGGTCCAAAGGGTTCCAGCAGTACGACGGCAGTGTTCGTCAGAAAGTGAGTGATAATACTAAAGTCACTTTGGCTGGTTCTTATGAAAGCACCAAGGGTTTTAATGTGCAGCCGGGCTCAACCTATGCGCCAGATCGTGACGATGACGGCTACCGTAACAAAACCTTCTGGGGCGGCGTAGACCACCAATTTAGCAACGAGCTTTCTGGTTTTGCCCGTGGTTACGGGTACACCAATAACAGTGATTATGACTTAGGTAGCCCGCCATTCACGCCAGCCTATAGTGCTAATGAAGGCCAAACCTACAACCATACCTATGATGCCGGACTACGCTTTTTGTCGGGTGCATATTCTTCTCAACTGACAGGTAGTTATCAGAAGGTTAAAGATTACAATTACAGCAGTGAATATGGTCGCTACCATGATGGTTCCACCCTTGACGATATGGATCAGCGTAATATCCAGTGGGGTAATACCTATAGTCTCGAACACGGGCAAATCAGTGCTGGCGTGGATTGGCAGCAGCAGCGTCTAACGTCTTCTGACACGAGTAAGTCTGATATCTACAAACGCGACAACACGGGGCTATACCTTAGTGGTCAGCAAAAGCTAGGGGACGTCACGGTGGAAGCCTCTGGGCGTGAAGATAAAGATGAACAGTTTGGCTGGCATGGTACATGGCAAACCGCGGCCGGTTGGGAGTTCACGCCAGGTTATAGAACTACCCTATCTTATGGCACCGGATTCTTGGCTCCATCCCTTGGGCAGCAGTTTGGATCAACACGTTTTAACATTGATTCCAATCCAAATCTGAAACCAGAAGCCTCCAAGCAATGGGAAGCTGGGCTCGAAGGGTTAACGGGGCCGCTTGACTGGCGGTTATCGGCGTATCATTACAAAATAGAGAATCTGATTACTTACTATAGTGCGCCTAATGCCAATGCAGGCAGCTATGACAATATCGATTCTGCAACCATTAAAGGTGTGGAGTGGACAGGAAGTATCGATACCGGCATTTTTACCCATCAGGTAACCTTGCAGTACATGGATCCACGCAATGACAAAACGGATGAGGTATTAGCGCGTCGCGCGAAGCGACAGGCAAAATATCAGCTCGATTGGACGATGTTTAACGTTGATATGGACGTTTCATACCAATATTATGGGCGCCGTTATGACAATAACACTTCGAAGTACAACACCACACAGCAGGTGTTGCCAAGTTACAGCACAGTTGATATTTCTGCTTCCTATCCGGTTACGTCTCATCTCACAGTTCGTGGTAGAATCGCCAACCTGTTAGATAAAGATTATGAAACGGCTTATGGCTACCAAACCGCAGGTAGAGAATATTATCTCACCGGTAGTTACACCTTCTAATGATGTAGCGACTGCCAAACCTACTGCGCTAGTTTTCGATTCCGGCGTGGGTGGGTTATCTGTATATCAGGAGATCCGCAGTTTGCTGCCGGATCTCCATTACATCTATGCATTCGACAATCAGGGATTCCCCTATGGGGAAAAAGATGAGGCGTTCATTATCGAGCGTGTCGTCAAAACCGTTGCCGAAGTGCAAAAGCGCCATCCTCTCTCTATTGTCATCATCGCGTGCAACACGGCGAGTACTATTACGCTTCCCGCATTGCGTGAGCGTTTTAGCTTTCCGATTGTGGGTGTGGTGCCAGCGATTAAACCCGCAGCGAAGTTAACACGTAATGGCGTTGTCGGACTCTTGGCAACCAAGGCGACGGTGCAGCGTTCATACACTCACGATCTCATTGCCCGTTTTGCGACAGACTGTGATATCAAAATGCTTGGCTCTTCTGAGCTGGTGGTACTCGCTGAAGCGAAGTTACATGGTGAAGTGATTGATCATGCCGTATTGAAGAAAATTCTACGCCCATGGCTGTCAATGGCAGAGCCGCCAGACACTGTAGTTTTAGGATGCACACATTTTCCTTTACTGCGCGAGGAGTTGGCTGCGGTACTGCCCGATGGAACACGGTTGGTCGATTCTGGTGCCGCTATTGCTCGCCGAGTTGCTTGGCTGGTTGCAAACCAAGAAAATACATTGAGTACAGAAGATGATGTGGCATATGCCACGAAAACGAATAGCGATACTGAGGCACTTTTGCCCGTATTGCACCGTATGGGCTTCTCAGAGCTACGAGAATTGAGTATTTAGTCTCCAAATTTACGGTTTCTGATGAAAACTTGCGCGGTTGAAAAGTTTTTTGTAATTAGGGGTTGTCAGCCGTTCAGAAGTCCCTATAATGCGCCACCACTGACCGGGAACAACGACGCAAACGTCGCTCGGTGAGGAAGAGAAAAGCA
>NZ_LXET01000062.1 GCF_001655005.1 Hafnia paralvei ATCC 29927 | reverse complement strand
TTTAAATTATCATCGCATAGCGGGATAATAGTTAGCGTTCTTTAGGGGCGTAGCTCAGTTGGTAGAGCACCGGTCTCCAAAACCGGGTGTCGCGAGTTCGAGTCTCTCCGCCCCTGCCATATAATTAGCCTTCCGCTTGCGGAAGGCTTTTTTGCTTTTGAAATCTGGCAACATATATCACCCTACTTTTTAGACGTTTTTGTCCGATTTTCGTGGAATAGAGTCTCTGTTCCTGAACTGTTGGACGCTTCTTATACATCTCTGTACATTTACGCCCAACAATAGACCTAATAACATTCGATTATAAGCATTAAGACTTTTGGTAGAACGCCGCCAACGATTGTGTTAGGAACTTTATCTCTTCCTTTCTATCGCTGTTATGTAGCCAAACGGCATAAATTGGTCGCATAAGAGCCTCCTGTGACTTATCAATGTAAAAGCCACTTTGCCCCCAGTTGACAGGGAAAAATGCTCTCCCTCCGGTCTGACTCATTATTTGGCTAGCAATTGAGATTGAGCTCGTTGTCAAAATAGGTGGTTTATTGCTGCTAACAAGTTGCTCATCAAAACGTGAGAAGTCAGCTCCCCATTCCAAGCGAATATAAGGCAGGTTTTTCGCTTCGCTGCCTTCAGCAGTGGCAAGTAGTTGTAATGAAAACTCACCGACTTTTTCTGTCGACAGCTCCTCCATTTTGGGGATTTCTGTTGTGATCAATAGATCTAGATGGCGTTCATGCAATTGTCGGACGTGTGTGTGTCGTTGCCCTATGCGAGTCTCAAGTAAAATCTCTGGTTTCTGGCAATAAACCCCAGTTAGCCATGAGATCAATAATGCCTCCCACATCATTGCTGGTGCACCGATAGAAAGTTCTTTATGTTGGCGACTTTTGAGAACGTCTTTTTTTGCCAGTAACCATGTTTCCATCAGCTTTTCTGCGTAGGGTACTAATCGTTCACCAGCCTCAGTGAGTTGGATATTGTTGCGATGACGAGTAAACAGATCGGCACCAACCTGTGTTTCTAATTGCCGTATACGAAAGCTAACCGCTGATTGTGTTAGATAAAGCGATTCTGCGGCTTTGCCAAAGTGCCTCGTTCTGCTGACTTCCAAGAAGGTTTTTAATAATTCGCTATCCACTGTCTCTCCCACAAAAATATTAATCATGATGATTTAAATGTTTTGTTTTACACGTTGTCAAGCCTAACTAATACTCCGCGCCATAAGTAGTACAGCAATAAGAAAATTTAGGAGCGTGTCAGATGGCGGAAAGCTTCAGCACAAATCATCGTTTTTTTGACAATAAACATTATCCACGTGGTTTTTCACGCCACGGTGACTTCACAATTAAAGAAGCTCAGGTTCTTGAGCGTTTCGGTTATGCATTTAACGAGTTGGATTTAGGAACTCGCGAACCGCAAACGGAAGAAGAAGAACTGTTCGTTGCGGTATGCCGTGGCGAGCGCCAGCCTGCAACAGAGGCTGAGAAGATCTGGTCTAAGTACATAGCACGAATCCGTCGTCCTAAGCGTTTCCATACTCTATCTGGTGGGAAACCACAGATGGATACGGTTGAAGAATATACCGATAGTGATGACTAAAAACTCGGGGCTTAAGGCCCCGTTTTTTATTGTAGCGCTTGATGTAAATGTTGAATTAGTCGATCCATCGAGCGATAGCTCAGTGCTTCTGCAATATGCGAGCGGTTTATGTTTTCACATTGTGCGAGATCGGCAATAGAGCGAGCAACTTTAAGTATGCGATGCCAAGCTCTTACCGATAGTCCCATCTTCTCTAGCGCCTGTTCTAAAAATGCGGCGTCTGGCTGGGATAGGCCACAAACCCTGTCCATTTCCTTTCCTGCTAGGTGGGCATTAAGTTTCCCAGAACGTTTATATTGAACCTCACGTGCTAGACATACCCGCTGTCTGACCATCTCGCTGCTTTCCCCTGTAGTTTTTTGAATGCTTAGTACTCCTGCAGGTAGTAATGGAACCTCAATAGAGAGGTCAAACCGATCTAAAAAAGGCCCCGATAGACGAGATAAATATTTCAATATTTGTTGTGGCGGTGTTCGAGCATGAATGCCTTTGTAGTGCCCAGTGGGACTAGGGTTCATTGCTGCAACTAATTGCACCCTTGCTGGAAACGTAACTTTAGCTAAAGCCCTTGAAATGCAAGCTTCCCCTGATTCTAGTGGTTCACGTAGCGCATCAAGAACACGACGTTCAAACTCAGGCAGTTCATCTAAGAATAAAACACCATTATGTGCGAGAGATATCTCTCCTGGCCTAGGCAAAGAGCCACCGCCGATGAGCGCAGCCATTGAGGCGCTGTGATGCGGGGTTCTGAATGGCCGCTGATAGCAAGATTGCCCAGTAGTCGATTGATGCACCAAGCTAGCCACTGCAGCGCTCTCAAGTGCCTCTTCTTTCGTGAGTGGAGGCAATATGCTATTCAGCCGACTGGCTAGCATGGTTTTCCCCGTCCCCGGAGGCCCTAACAACAGCAGGTTATGTCCTCCGGTTGCGGCAATTTCTAACGCTCTACGGGCTTGCTCCTGCCCAATGATATCTCGCATGTCTTTGTTGTTTGAGGGGATCGCGGATAGTTGCGTTCCTCTTGGCGTGAGGAGTTTTAAATCGCCACTCAGGAAATCACATACTTGGAGCAGATTATCAGCAATGAGGTGTGGTTGTTGTTCTCCAAGAAGGCCTAACTCTTCCTCATTCTCAGCAGGGCCAATTAACTTCCGTTGATCTCGTTGAGCAGCCATAGCTGCAGGAATTGCGCCCTGAATGCGTCGTAGGGCGCCTGAGAGGCCTAATTCACCTAACAGCTCCAATCCTTCCACTGACGTCGCGCTCAGCTGCTCAGAGGCAATTAAAATCGCAATAGCAATGGGCAGATCGTAGCGTCCTCCTTCTTTGGGCAAGTCAGCTGGAGCCAGATTGACCGTTATACGTTTGGCCGGAAAAGTAAAACCGCAGTTGATGATGGCGCTTCTAACACGGTCTTTGGCTTCTTTCACGGTGGCTTCGGGTAGGCCTACCAGCGTAAAACCAGGCAATCCTGTGCTGATATGTGCTTCAACGCTGACGGCTGGAGCTTGGACACCGATTGCCGCACGGGTATTAATCATCGCTACTGACATAGTCACCTTCGAGCATAGCCACCTCCTTGTTTAGCGACATCATGCGACTAAAGATTTAAACCGCCAGTCTGAGCTATGTGTTTTGAGTACTTGATTCCACCCTTTTGATGCATATGCCAAGCTTTCCATTTGAATCTGCGGGCCAGACTCTGTGGTGGCAACAAAACTTAACATTTAACATACAATATTTAACAAAGATAGCGTGCTAATTGTTTTGGCCCTGTAGCTAAGAGGGTTATATTTAACATTAGTAATACAAAAAGACATTCTGCATAACAAACCACAATTAACAGGCTGTGCAGTTGTCTCCTATAAAAACGCTAAAAAGCGCCTCATACTCTACGGTAGGGAATTCACTATGTTTGGTTGGTCAAGCCAGCAACGTAACGTTGCTATTGCGAGCTTTCTAAGCTGGACGCTCGACGCATTTGATTTTTTTATCCTCGTATTCTTACTTAGCGATATTGCAGCGGCTTTTCATGTCGGTATGGAACAGGTAACGCTAGCGATTTTATTGACGCTCGCAGTACGTCCTATTGGTGCCTTGCTGTTTGGGCGCGCGGCGGAGAAGTATGGCCGCCGGCCAATATTGATGGTAAATATCCTGTTTTTTTCAATCTTTGAGCTGCTTTCCGCCACTGCTCCCTCTCTCACCACTTTCCTAGTACTCAGAGTGCTCTATGGCGTTGCGATGGGTGGTATCTGGGGGGTTGCATCATCTCTGGCTATGGAAACTATTCCAGACCGTTCACGCGGTCTAATGTCAGGCATATTTCAGGCCGGTTATCCGTTTGGCTATTTGCTGGCAGCGGTGGTATATGGCTCGTTGTTTGAGCTTGTCGGTTGGAGAGGCATGTTTGTCATTGGCGCGATACCGATAGTGTTATTACCGTTTATTTATTTCAAAGTCCCCGAGTCTCCCGTTTGGTTGGCAGCGCGTGAGCGCAAAGAAAGCACTGCGTTATTACCTGTTTTGAAGAGCCACTGGAAGCTTTGTATCTATCTTGTTTTGCTGATGGCGGCGTTCAATTTCTTCAGTCATGGCACGCAGGATATGTATCCTGCATTTTTGAAAATTCAGCATGGTTTCGATCCTAAAACCGTCAGTATCATTGCTATTAGCTACAATATTGCGTCAATTATCGGCGGTGTATTCTTTGGCGTTCTATCAGAAAAAATCGGGCGTAAAAAGGCCATTATTATTGCAGCAGCGCTGGCTTTACCTGTGATTCCTCTGTGGGCATTCTCCGGTGGTTCGCTCATGCTTGGTATTGGCGCTTTCCTAATGCAATTCATGGTTCAGGGGGCTTGGGGCGTTATCCCAACCTATCTGAATGAGCTGGTTCCCGCGAATACGCGTGCTGTATTACCTGGTTTCGTGTATCAGTTGGGGAATCTGATTGCTTCGGTAAACGCAACGCTTCAAGCCACCATTGCTGAAAGTCACGGTCAAAACTACGGCTTGGCGATGGCCATTATTGCCGGTAGCGTTGCGGTGGTCATTATTGTGCTAATTTCCTTTGGCCGAGATACACAAGGCGCATCGTTGGGAAGAAAAATTTCCTCAGAGGAAACCACAATAAAATGATGTTAAATCATATTATTGGGTGTGATTTGAGCCGTTTTTGTTTAATGGTTACGCAAAAAAATTATTGTCAGACAGCAAAGAACTGTGATAACTCTTTAAGCATTAGCTCAGAAGGCAACAGAAAAAACTATTTATGAAAACTCTCGTCCAAGTACTCAGCCTCGTCGTGATTAGTGTGGTGGTGATTATTATCCCACCGTGCGGGGCAGCACTTGGACGAAGAAAGGCTTAAAAATCAAGTCTGAATCAAACGAGAACCCCCGCACCGAAAGGTCCGGGGGTTTTTTTTCGCAATGAGAAAGTGGCGGGGAACAGAAAATGACTGACAGAATAAAATCCTGTTGTCCCAGTAAAAGGGCGGGGAATTAAACTATGAATGGCGCACAGTGGGTAGTACAAGCGTTGCGAGCACAGGGTGTTGATAAAGTTTTCGGCTATCCAGGTGGCGCAATTATGCCGGTATACGATGCATTGTATGACGGTGGTGTGGAACACCTACTGTGTCGGCACGAGCAAGGCGCTGTCATTGCAGCTATTGGCTATGCCCGTTCAACGGGAAAACCTGGCGTATGTATTGCGACTTCCGGCCCAGGCGCAACGAATTTGATCACTGGGCTGGCTGATGCCATGTTGGATTCAGTTCCCATCGTTGCGATCACTGGGCAGGTAGGTTCAGCTCTGATTGGCACCGATGCATTTCAAGAGATCGATGTTCTGGGATTGTCTCTGGCCTGTACCAAACACAGTTTTCTGGTGGAATCGCTGGAAGCGCTGCCAAGTATTATGGCTGAGGCCTTTGCAGTAGCAACCAGTGGCCGCCCTGGACCGGTGTTAATTGATATTCCAAAAGATATTCAGTTGGCTGAAGGTGAATTGGCTGCGCATCTGTCTGCGGTGTCAGAAGTGATGGCGCCTTGCCAAGAGGAATTACAACAGGCGCGTGAGCTGTTGGCTAAGGCGAGAAAGCCAATGCTGTACGTTGGAGGTGGTGTGGGGATGGCTCAGGCCGTTCCCGCTTTACGAGATTTTGTTAATGCAACCGGCGTTCCAGCAGTAGTGACGCTGAAAGGTTTAGGGGCTCCAGACGCTAACCATCCATGTTATTTAGGCATGTTAGGGATGCACGGCACGAAGGCGGCTAATCTTGCAGTACAGCAATGTGATTTACTGATTGCCGTTGGTGCACGTTTTGACGATCGCGTTACTGGGAAACTGAATGCGTTTGCTCCCCACGCTAAAGTGATTCATATGGATATCGACCCTGCCGAAATGAGTAAGCTACGTCAGGCTCACGTGGAATTGTGCGGTGATTTAAACCAAATGTTGCCAGCGCTGAGTCAGCCATTGAGTATTGGTGAATGGCAATATGACGTTATCAGCCTGAAAGCTGAGCATCCGTGGCGTTACGATCATCCGGGACAGGCAATTTATGCACCGTTGTTTTTGAAACAGTTATCTGACCGCAAGCCCGCTGAAGCGGTGGTGACAACCGACGTTGGTCAGCATCAAATGTGGACTGCGCAACATATGCAGTTTGCTCGCCCAGAAAATTTTATTACCTCAAGCGGCTTAGGCACGATGGGCTTTGGTATTCCTGCTGCGGTTGGCGCACAGATGGCTCGTCCTGATGATATGGTGATTTGTGTATCCGGCGACGGCTCATTCATGATGAATGTGCAGGAGCTGGGCACTATCAAACGTAAAAATCTGCCAGTGAAAATCATTTTGTTGGATAACCAACGTTTGGGCATGGTTCGCCAATGGCAGCAACTCTTTTTTGATGGTCGCTACAGCGAAACCAATCTGTCAGATAACCCCGATTTCATCATGTTGGCCAGCGCGTTTGGAATTTCTGGTCAGACTATCACCCGTAAAGATCAAGTCGACGCGGCACTGGATACGCTGTTAAACAGCGAGGGACCTTACCTGCTCCATGTCTCCATCGACGAATTAGATAATGTCTGGCCTTTAGTTCCGCCGGGCGCAGGCAATGAATCTATGATGGAGAAAATATCATGATGCAGTTAACATCTTCGCAACATCAATTGGCTATTCAGGCACGATTCCGCCCAGAAGTTTTAGAGCGTGTGCTGCGCGTTATTCGTCACCGTGGCTTTCAGGTTTGTGCTATGAATATGGCTCAGACGCTGGATTCAGACAGTGTGAGCATCGAACTGACGGTGTCGAGCCAACGGCCAATCAACCTGCTGTCATCGCAGCTGAATAAATTGATGGATGTTGCCAGCGTTGAGATCCAGCCTCAGACCGCACGTAAACAGGCTGTTTGTTAACCGATTACGTTTGTTACAAGATTAATAACATTAATTACGCGCATGAGACGCGACAAGGAAAAGAAGAATGACCACTAAGAAAGCTGATTATATTTGGTTCAATGGCGAGATGGTTCCATGGGCAGAAGCTAAAGTACACGTAATGTCTCATGCGCTGCACTATGGCACTTCCGTATTTGAAGGGGTGCGCTGTTACGATACCAACAATGGCCCTGCAGTTTTCCGTCACCGTGAGCATATGCAGCGCCTGCGCGACTCCGCCAAGATCTATCGCATGCCAGTTTCCTACAGCGTTGATGAACTGATGGAGGCCTGCCGTGAAACTCTGCGCAAAAATAATCTGACCAGTGCTTACATCCGTCCATTGGTATTTGTCGGCGATGTTGGCATGGGCGTTAACCCGCCTGAAGGTTACAAAACAGATGTCATCATTGCCGCATTCCCTTGGGGAGCATATCTGGGCGCAGACGCACTGGATCAGGGGATTGATGCTCAGGTTTCTTCTTGGAATCGTGCAGCACCAAACACCATTCCAACCGCGGCAAAAGCCGGTGGTAACTACCTTTCCTCTTTACTGGTTGGTTCTGAGGCTCGACGTCATGGCTATCAGGAAGGTATCGCACTGGATGTGCATGGCTATGTATCAGAAGGCGCGGGCGAAAACCTGTTTATGGTGAAAGATGGCATTATTTTCACCCCGCCGTTCACCTCTGCGGCGCTGCCGGGGATCACGCGTGATGCCATTATCAAACTGGCAAAAAATGCTGGTTTTGAAATTCGTGAGCAGGTTATGTCGCGTGAATCACTGTATCTGGCAGACGAAGTCTTTATGTCAGGCACAGCAGCAGAAATTACCCCAGTGCGCAGCGTAGACGGCATTCAGGTGGGTATTGGTCGCTGCGGTCCAGTGACGAAACAGATTCAGGAAGCCTTCTTTGGCCTGTTTACCGGCAAGACCGAAGATCAGTGGGGCTGGTTGGATTTAGTTAACGCTAAGTAATTGAAGTGACAGACAGGTTATTCATCAAAATATAACCCCGAAATACATCGGGTTGCAGGCAACCAATGCACGTGCAGCGTGAAGTATGAAAGGGATAAGACGGGCGGTTCGTTCCCGCCCGCATAAATAGATAAAAGCCTGAGCACAGGCTTACGCTGGAGTGAATTAAGCATGCCAAAGTATCGTTCTGCAACAACCACACATGGCCGTAATATGGCGGGCGCTCGTGCATTATGGCGAGCAACAGGAATGACCGACGCAGATTTTGGTAAGCCGATTATTGCTGTGGTTAACTCATTTACCCAGTTCGTGCCTGGTCATGTCCATCTGCGCGATCTGGGTAAACTGGTTGCAGAGCAGATCGAGGCCTCAGGTGGCGTAGCCAAAGAGTTTAATACGATTGCGGTTGATGACGGTATCGCTATGGGGCATGGCGGTATGCTGTATTCCCTCCCTTCCCGCGAGTTGATTGCCGACTCTGTGGAATACATGGTTAACGCACATTGCGCTGATGCCATGGTATGTATTTCCAACTGCGACAAAATCACCCCAGGGATGTTGATGGCGTCACTGCGCTTGAATATTCCAGTGATCTTTGTGTCGGGCGGGCCGATGGAAGCGGGTAAAACCAAGCTATCCGATCAAATCATCAAGCTGGATCTGGTTGATGCGATGATTCAGGGCGCCAATCCAAACGTATCGGATGCGGATAGTGAACAAATTGAGCGCTCAGCGTGCCCTACCTGCGGCTCATGTTCCGGTATGTTCACCGCTAACTCCATGAACTGTTTAACTGAAGCGCTGGGTTTATCTCAACCAGGAAATGGTTCATTGCTGGCCACCCACGTTGACCGTAAAGATCTGTTCCTGAATGCGGGCAAACGCATTGTCGAACTGACTAAACGCTATTACGAGCAGGACGATGAACGCGTGTTGCCACGCAATATCGCTAACAAAGCGGCGTTTGAAAACGCGATGACGTTGGATATCGCCATGGGCGGCTCAACTAATACCGTTCTGCATCTGTTGGCTTCGGCACAGGAAGGCGAAGTTGATTTCACCATGACGGACATCGATCGTCTGTCACGTAAGGTTCCTCATCTGTGTAAAGTCGCGCCAAGCACCCAGAAATACCATATGGAAGACGTACATCGCGCAGGCGGCGTGATGGGGATCTTGGGTGAACTGGATCGTGCTGGGCTGCTAAATCGGGAAGTGAATAACGTTCTGGGCATGACCTTACCTGAAACGTTAGCAACCTACGACGTGATGGTCACAGAAGATGAAAGTGTCAAAAAGATGTATACCGCTGGCCCAGCGGGTATCCGTACAACAAAAGCATTCTCGCAAGAGTGCCGCTGGGATTCTCTGGATACTGACCGCCAAGAAGGCTGTATCCGAACCCGCGAGTTTGCCTATAGCCAAGACGGTGGTTTGGCCGTGCTGTATGGCAATATCGCTGAAGATGGCTGTATTGTGAAAACCGCCGGTGTGGAAAAAGAGAGCCTGATTTTCCGTGGCCCAGCGAAAGTGTATGAAAGCCAAGATGCGGCAGTAGACGCTATTCTGGGGGGGAAAGTTGTCGCGGGTGACGTTGTTGTTATCCGGTACGAGGGGCCAAAAGGCGGCCCTGGCATGCAAGAAATGCTGTATCCGACGACCTATCTGAAATCGATGGGGTTAGGTAAAAGCTGTGCGTTGATTACCGATGGTCGCTTCTCTGGTGGTACATCTGGTCTGTCAATTGGGCATGTTTCTCCTGAAGCGGCGAGCGGCGGCATCATTGCCCTAGTACAAGACGGCGACATGATTGATATCAATATTCCACAGCGTGGCATCAAGTTAGACATTTCGGAAAGTGAACTGGCCAATCGCCGGGAAGAAGAGCTGGCGAGAGGTGATGCGGCATGGACACCTAAAGCGCGTGAGCGTCAGGTATCCTTTGCTTTGCGTGCTTATGCCATGCTGGCAACTAGCGCAGACCGTGGTGCGGTACGCGATAAATCGAAGCTGGGAGGCTAACCATGACTTCCTCTGCTAAGGCGCAAAAAGAAGTGCTTCCAGAGCAGCCCTGTGGAGCTGAATATCTGCGTGCGGTGTTACGAGCTCCAGTGTATGAGGTTGCTCAGGTAACCCCGCTGCAGACCATGACTAAGCTATCCGAACGAATTGGCAATACGGTTTTAGTCAAACGAGAAGATCGTCAGCCAGTGCACAGCTTCAAATTGCGTGGGGCCTACGCGATGATCGCCGGTCTTAACGAAGAGCAAAAATCTCACGGTGTGGTAACGGCCTCCGCAGGCAACCATGCTCAGGGAGTCGCGCTTTCCGCCTCACGTTTAGGCATTAAATCCACCATTGTGATGCCGGTATCTACCGCTGATATTAAAGTAGATGCGGTGCGTGGCTTTGGCGGTGAAGCCGTGCTGTACGGTGCAAATTTTGATGAAGCCAAAGCCTACGCGATTGAATTAGCCAAGAGCAAAAATCTGACGTTTGTTCCTCCTTTCGATCACCCGGCGGTTATCGCGGGCCAAGGCACTTTGGCTATGGAGTTGTTACAACAGGATGCTCATCTGGATCGCGTGTTTGTTCCCGTTGGTGGCGGTGGCTTAGCCGCTGGTGTCGCGGTGTTGATCAAACAGCTGATGCCGCAGATTAAGGTGATCGGCGTTGAAGCCGAGGACTCGGCCTGTTTACGCGCGGCGTTGGATGCGGGGCATCCGGTAGATTTAGCCCGTGTTGGCTTATTTGCTGAAGGTGTGGCGGTGAAACGCATCGGTGATGAAACCTTCCGCCTTTGCCGCGAATACCTAGACGATGTGATCACCGTCGATAGCGATGCGATCTGTGCGGCAGTGAAAGATCTGTTCGAAGATGTGCGAGCTGTGGCAGAACCTTCTGGTGCATTGGCGCTAGCGGGTTTGAAGAAATACGTTCAGCAGCATCAGATACAGGGAGAGCGATTGGCGCATGTACTTTCGGGAGCCAACCTTAATTTCCATGGCTTGCGCTATGTTTCTGAGCGCTGTGAGCTTGGCGAACAACGCGAAGCGCTATTAGCCGTGACGATCCCAGAGCAGCAGGGCAGCTTCCTCAAATTTTGCCAATTGTTAGGTGGCCGTTCGGTCACTGAGTTTAACTATCGCTATGCCGATGCTGATAGTGCCTGCATTTTCGTTGGTGTACGTCTAACGCGCGGAGTGGCGGAGCGACAAGAGATTTTAGCACTGTTGCAGAATGGCGGTTATCAGGTAGTCGATCTTTCTGACGATGAAATGGCGAAGCTGCATGTGCGTTATATGGTCGGGGGACGTCCATCTAAACCACTGCAGGAGCGACTTTACAGCTTTGAGTTCCCTGAGTCGCCAGGTGCGTTGCTGAAGTTTTTAAGTACGCTGGGCACCCATTGGAATATATCGTTATTCCATTATCGCAGTCATGGCACCGATTTTGGCCGCGTTCTAGCTGCGTTTGAACGTGCAGATAGCGATCCAAACTTTGAATCGCGACTGCATGAACTTGGCTATGAGTGTCATGATGAAACGGATAATCCGGCTTTCCGTTTCTTCTTGAAGGGCTGATTTGAAGAGGGTGCTGGTGGCTATAACAGCTGCCAGAATGCATGAATCAACGGCTCTTCCAACCGTTTTTTCTGCACGCAAACGCCCAATTCGAAAGGAGCAACCATCGAGACATGTTCAAGTTCGGTGATACGAGCACGAATTGACTCAGGGCTGTTATTCAGCACCACATCGGGTAACAGGGCGATGCCGCAGCCGAGCGCGACCATCGACACAATCGCTTCATGGCCGGAGACAGTGGCGTAGATTTGCGGGTTACTGATTTTTTGCCGACGGAACCACAGATCGATTCGCTGACGCGAAGGCCCATGCTGCGGCAGGATAAAGGGAATCTGTGACCAGTCAGGCTGCTCTGCAAGCGCTAAAGAGCGAATGTGGCACGGTAGCGCAGGGGCAATCAGACGCAGCGGGATCTCACCAATCTTGGTGAATTCAATGCTGGTGGGCAGTGTTTCTGGGCGACCAGCGATGCCGAGGTCGGCTTCGTCCGACTGAATCTTGCTGACGGCATCGGCGGCGTCACCGGTGGTGAGCTTGATCTCGACCAACGGATGCAGAGCACGAAAGCGATCAAGCACTGACGGCAGGTGGCTGTAGGCGGCAGTCACCGAGCAGAACAGACGTAGTTCTCCAGTGAGTGCTGGCCCAGTCTGTCCGAGTGCATTGCGCAACTGTTGGTATTGCAGCAGCGTTTGTTGAGCAAAGATTTTGAACTGTTCACCGGCGCTGGTTAGCCGAACATCTCGGTTATCACGCAAGAACAGCGGCTGGCCGAGTTCTTCTTCGAGCCGTTGGATCTGTCGTGAGAGCGTTGATGGGCTAACGTGCACGGCATGCGCGGTGCGGCCAAAGTGGCGCGATTCGGCTAGGTGGATAAATAATTTTAAATCTCGAAGATCCATGGGTGATTTCCGCTCATTACATTGCAAAAACTGCAATGACATCTTCGTAATATATCAATTTAAGCAATACAAATCCTGTCATATGATGGGTTCATTCTCCTTGACGAGAACCTCCCCGACAGACAGGCGGGGAAGTGAAAAATAATTAACTTGCAGACGTCGCCTTTAGAGCGAAAACACAACGTCCAACAACAAAACAATGGAGCACACGATGGCTAACTATTTCAACACATTGAACCTGCGTCAGCAGTTGGCGCAACTGGGTAAGTGTCGCTTTATGGGGCGCGAAGAATTTGCAGATGAAGCGGGTTACCTGAAAGGTAAAAAAGTGGTGATCGTTGGCTGTGGTGCGCAAGGGCTGAACCAAGGCCTGAATATGCGCGACTCCGGTTTGGATGTGTCCTACGCGTTGCGTGCAGAGGCGATTGCCGAGAAGCGCGCCTCATGGCGTAAAGCGACCGAAAACGGTTTTAAAGTCGGTACCTACGAAGATCTGATCCCACAGGCAGATCTGGTGGTTAACTTGACTCCAGACAAACAGCATTCGGCGGTGGTAAAAGCCGTACAGCCGCTGATGAAAGATGGCGCAGCGCTGGGTTACTCGCACGGTTTCAACATTGTTGAAGTGGGTGAGCAAATTCGTAAGGACATTACCGTAGTAATGGTTGCGCCGAAGTGTCCGGGTACTGAAGTACGTGAAGAGTATAAGCGTGGCTTTGGTGTACCGACGCTGATTGCGGTTCATCCTGAAAACGATCCTAAGGGTGAAGGTATGGCGATTGCTAAAGCCTGGGCCGCAGCCACTGGGGGGCATCGTGCGGGGGTTCTGGAGTCTTCTTTCGTTGCAGAAGTTAAATCTGACCTGATGGGTGAACAAACTATTCTGTGTGGCATGCTGCAAGCAGGTTCTTTGCTGTGCTTTGACAAGCTGGTGGCGGACGGTACCGATCCTGCTTATGCAGAAAAATTGGTGCAGTTTGGTTGGGAAACCATCACTGAAGCGCTGAAGCAGGGGGGAATTACCCTGATGATGGATCGTTTGTCGAACCCAGCCAAACTGCGTGCTTATGCATTATCTGAACAGTTGAAAGGCATTATGGCTCCGCTGTTCCAAAAGCATATGGATGACATCATTTCTGGCGCATTCTCAAGCGGAATGATGGCTGACTGGGCTGAAGATGATATCAAATTGCTGACTTGGCGCGAAGAGACCGGCAAAACAGCATTTGAAACTGCGCCACAGTTCGAAGGCAAAATTGCGGAGCAGGATTACTTCGACCAAGGCGTTCTGATGATTGCTATGGTTAAAGCGGGCGTCGAACTGGCATTCGAAACGATGGTAGCCTCTGGCATCATTGAAGAGTCAGCATATTACGAATCTCTGCATGAGCTGCCGCTGATTGCGAACACCATTGCCCGTAAACGTCTGTATGAAATGAACGTGGTTATCTCTGATACCGCAGAATACGGTAACTATCTGTTTGCGAATGCGGCAGTGCCATTGCTGAAAGAGAAGTTTATGTCTTCACTGCAAACTGGCGATTTAGGCAAAGCCGCTAGCACAGCGACGGCGGTTGATAACGCTCAGTTGCGTGACGTGAACGAAGCGATTCGCAATCATCCAATTGAAGCCGTTGGTCATAAGCTGCGTGGCTATATGAAAGATATGAAGCGTATCGCCGTGGCGGGTTAATTCGCGAAAACATGAAAAAGGCGCCGAGGCGCCTTTTTTACTGCTTCAATTTTTACTAGTTGCGATAAAGCACTTTGATAATGTGATAACCGAACTGTGTATGCAGCGGACCATAAGGTTCCAGCAGTGGGCAAGAGAACACGACTTTATCGAAAGCAGGTACCATTGCGCCTTGCTTGAATTCACCTAAGTGACCACCTTTACGGCCAGATGGGCAGATAGAGTGTTTCTTGGCCAGCTTCTCAAAATCACCGCCATTTTTTAGCTGTTCGAGAAGATCCAGCGCCTGTTTTTCTTCCTTTACAAGGATATGCAATGCTGCCGCGTTTTTTGCCATCGAGGATACTCCAGATGAAGGCATTAGAGAGATTTTCTCTAGTGTACTCAGCTAAGGGTTATTTCTGCAATGGCACTGACTTCGAGCAGTGCTCCATAATGTAGGGCTGAGCAAGGTACCACGGTACGGGCAGGTCGATGATCTCCCATCCACTCGGCATACAGCCGATTGAGTTCTGGCCATAGGGCGACATCACAAAGATAGATCTGCACATTGATCAAATGGCACTTATCAATATTTTCAGTAGCTAGCAAGGCGTCAATATTGCTAAAAACGACATGCGCCTGCTCGGCTAAATCGCCTCGCGGTTGCGGGTTGTCGAGCGAAATTGGTAACTGACCAGAAATATAGAGATGGTTGCCCGAAAGCACCGCGGGGGAATAGTGCCCTCCGGGGGCTGGTAACTTATCTGAATGGATTATTTTCATGATAGACTCTGGCCGCGTTTAATAAAGTCACCATAGGACTCTGCGTCTACGTTGCCGCCGCTAACGATGATTCCCACACGTGCTCCGCGGATATCAATGTTTCCACTCATCGCTGCTGCAGCGGCTAAGCACCCAGTGGGTTCAACCACCATTTTCATTCGTTCCATGAAGAAACGCATCTGATTGCAGAGTTGCTGATCGCTGACGGTAAGAATATCTTCGACAAAGTTCCGAATAATTGGGAAGGTTAGTTCACCAACGCATTGGGTTTGTGCGCCATCGGCGATAGTATCGGGAACAGGGATGCTAACGCGCTCCCCGCTGCGCAAAGATTGCTGAACGTCGTTACCGGCTTCTGGCTCAACGCCAAATACACGACAGTCTGGAGCTAAGTGGTTAGCCGCGATGGTGCAACCAGAAAGTAATCCACCGCCGCCAGTACAGACAAATAAGAAATCAAGCTCACCAACCTCTTCGAATAACTCGAGAGCTGAGGTGCCTTGGCCTGCAATCACGTGTGGATGGTTGTACGGAGGTATGATGCTTAAGCCGCGTTTAGCCGCCAGATCGGCAGCGATCGCTTCTCGATCTTCTTTTTGGCGATTGTAAATAATGACCTCGGCCCCATAACCGCGTGTTGCTGCTAGTTTGGCCGCAGGAGCATTGTGTGGCATCACTATAGTCACCGGCACTTCTAATTCTCGTGCCGCTAGCGCCATCGCCTGCGCATGATTGCCGGAAGAGAAAGCGACGACCCCACGCTTCTTTTGTTCCTGTGTTAAATGGCTTATTGCGTTATAAGCCCCGCGAAACTTAAATGCTCCAACTCGCTGGTAGTTTTCACATTTGAAAAACAGATTTGCGCCAGTGATAGCGTTCGCTTGGGTGGAGGTGAGAACTGGGGTGCGGTGTGCCGCACCTTGAAGGTTTTTTGCCGCTTCTCTTACATCATCTGCACTAACTGCCATCGTTAACAGGGGCATGATTTTCTCCTCGGGGTGCAATTTTCTTTGTCATTTTGTATAATTTTATACGATCAGTAAAACAAAAAGGAAAGCGCTATATGAAAAATAATGAAAGCTCCACTGCAGAAGTGTTGAGCGAAAACCAGCTATTGCTGCGTGAAGGCGCTAAAATTGCTAAAGCGTTGGGAGAAATGTTTGCGCCTACCTGTGAAGTGGTACTGCACGATCTGACCAACCCGATGCATTCTATCGTGGCGATAGAGCAGCCATTGTCTGGTCGAAAGATTGGCGACCCCTCAACCGAGATGGGATTGGCTCGCATTCGAGATCCACACTATCCTGATGTGGTGCAAAATTACGCCAATCGATTTCCTGATGGGCGCCCAGCAAAAAGTACCTCGATCGGCTTGCGTAACAGTCAGGGCGAGTTTGTTGCCGCGCTATGCCTGAATATGGATGTTTCTTTGCTGGATTCCGTTCAGCGTGTGCTTTCTCAGCTTACCTCTGTGGATAGCGAGCATGCTCCTACTCAGGAAAGTTTACGCAGTAGTTTCGGGTCTAAGGATGTGAAACGCGCGATTGAAGATTATGCTGCGGCAATGTCGAGTCAGCCGCGTGCGCTATCGGCTCCACAACGAAAAGTATTGATCCGTCATCTGGCAACCTCCGGTTTGTTGCAACTGCGTGGGGCGGCAAAAATTGTCGCGGATGAACTGGGGATTTCACGTGCTTCGGTATATAACGCATTGAAGGTAGAACCCACGCGCTGAGTTTATTTTCGCTGCTTGGTTTCTGCTACAATTCGCCTCCGTCTTGTTCTTTTGTCGCAATCATATTCAGGTTAAGTCATTCATGCGTTTAAATCCCGGTCAGCAGCAGGCTGTTGAATTTGTTACTGGTCCTTGTTTAGTTCTGGCTGGGGCCGGCTCAGGCAAAACCCGTGTTATTACAAACAAAATTGCGCATCTGATCCGTGAATGTGGCTATCAGGCTCGCCATATTGCCGCGGTGACTTTTACTAATAAAGCTGCCCGTGAAATGAAAGAGCGCGTAGCGCAGACTCTGGGCCGAAAAGAAGCGCGTGGCCTGATGATTTCCACCTTCCATACCTTGGGATTAGAGATCATCAAACGAGAATATAAAGCGTTGGGAATGAAGGCGAATTTCTCATTGTTTGACGATCAGGATCAGCTGGCATTGCTAACGGATCTGACTGAACAATGGCTAGAGAAAGATAAGGATCTGCTCAAGCAACTGATTTCGACGATCTCAAACTGGAAGAACGATCTTATCGATCCCCAGCAGGCGGCGACGCATGCATTTTCTGAGCGCGACAAGATATTTGTGCATTGTTATCAGCTGTATGATGCTCAGCTAAAAGCCTGCAACGTGCTTGATTTCGATGACCTAATCCTGTTGCCAACGTTGTTGCTGCGTAGCAATGAAGAGGTGCGTGAACGTTGGCAGCAGCGCATTCGCTATTTGCTGGTGGATGAATATCAAGATACCAACACGAGTCAGTATGAATTGGTAAAACTGTTGGTAGGCAATCGAGCACGATTTACCGTCGTGGGCGATGACGATCAGTCGATTTATTCGTGGCGTGGTGCGCGTCCGCAGAATCTGGTATTGCTGAAAGAGGACTTCCCTGCTTTGCAGGTGATTAAACTGGAGCAGAATTATCGCTCTTCGCAGCGCATTCTGAAGTCAGCTAACATTCTCATTGCCAACAATCCGCACGTATTTGAAAAACGACTGTTCTCTGAATTAGGGTATGGTGAAGAGCTAAAAATCATTACGGCAAATAATGAAGATCACGAAGCGGAACGCGTCGTGGGGGAGCTCATCGCTCATCACTTTATCAATAAAACCTCCTATAGTGACTATGCGATTTTGTATCGCGGGAACCATCAGTCTCGCGTATTTGAAAAAATGCTAATGCAAAACCGCATTCCGTATCGTATATCCGGGGGGACTTCATTCTTCTCGCGCCCAGAAATTAAAGATTTATTGGCCTATCTGCGTGTTCTGACCAACCCAGACGACGACAGCGCTTTTCTGCGCATTGTTAATACGCCGCGGCGTGAGATCGGCCCTGCGACGCTGCAAAAATTGGGTGAATGGGCCAATCATCGAGGCATTAGCTTGTTCCGTGCCAGCTTTGATTTTGGTCTTAGCCAAACGCTGACCGGACGGGGGTTAGAATCTCTGCAGCGTTTTACGCACTGGATGCAGGAAGTTTCTGCGCTGTCAGAGCGTGAGCCAATAGCGGCGGTGCGAGATCTTATTCATGGCGTTGACTACGAGAGCTGGCTGTTTGAAACCTCGCCTAGCCCAAAAGCAGCCGAAATGCGCATGAAAAACGTCAATCAGCTGTTTAGCTGGATGACAGAAATGCTAGAAGGCAGTGATATTGATGAGCCAATGACGCTGACTCAGGTCGTCACACGTTTTACTCTGCGCGATATGATGGAGCGAGGCGAAAGTGAAGATGAGGCCGATCAGGTACAGTTAATGACGCTACATGCTTCTAAAGGGCTAGAGTTTCCGTATGTTTATCTTGTCGGCATGGAAGAAGGTTTACTGCCACATCAGAGCAGTATTGACGAAGATAACGTCGACGAAGAGCGGCGATTGGCCTATGTGGGAATAACCCGAGCACAAAAAGAGCTCGTGTTTACCCTATGCCGCGAGCGCCGCCAATACGGAGAATTAGTGCGTCCTGAGCCAAGTCGGTTTCTATTAGAGTTACCACAAGACGATCTGAATTGGGAGACGGAGCGTAAAGTGGTCAGCCCACAAGAGAGAATGCAAAAGGGTCAAGCAAACGTCGCGAATATTCGTGCGATGTTGGCGAAGGCAAAGGGCGGAAGCTAATTGTTATTGCGCGTATTTCATCGTTCATAATGAGAAAAGGCATCTGTTAGGATGCCTTTTTCATATCATTAAATCGGGCTTATTCGATTTCTTCTACCAACAGGGTCCAGTGTACATAGCTTTCCCACAGGCTTTCCTGATGTAGGTTTTCCGCGCGTAGCGGGTGTGCCTGTAGCCAACCCGCGGGTAGGACAACATGTAATTTGTCGCCTTCAGCTTTTAGATTCAGGAGTGGCATGGTGTCATCACGGCGGCGGCTAGCAAAGATAATCGCCAACCGTAGAATGCGGCACAAGCGATGTGCTATTTCTTGTGGAACCGCATTTTGTTGACTTAAAGCAGTCATATCTAGCATGCCGTTTTGATTTTGCAGCAAAGCAGCCAGTAGCTTCTTTTGTGCCGGGGTAAACCCTGGCAGATCTATGTTTCTAATCAGATAGGCGGCATGCTGCGTTGACTGTTTGAAGTCTACGCTTAGGCCAACTTCATGCAGCAAACAGGCCCAGTGCAGTAGCTCAGCACTGCGGCTATCGATTTGCCAACTTTTAGATAATTGCAGAACAAAACTTTCGGCCAGCAGGCTGACACGCTCAGCTTGCTCGATATCGAGCTGATAGCGGCGCTGAATATTACGAATTGTCCGCGAGCGAATATCCTGCTCCACGGGAAGATCTAGCATGCCATACACCAGACCTTCGCGCAGAGCGCCGCCGGATAATGTCATGCTTTCGATCTCTAAGGTTTCGAAAATCGCAATCAGGATCGATAAGCCGCTCGGAAACACCAGCGCTCGCTCAAGAGTGAGCCCTTCAATTTCCAGCTCTTCGAGTTTGCCACACTGAATCGCGCGTTGGCGCATTTGCAGTAGTTTGTTCAGCGTGATGCGTTCATCCATCCCCTGAGCAACCATTATTTCCTGCAACGCTTGAACCGTGCCTGACGCCCCGACGCAGATCTGCCAGCCATGCTGTTTTAAGCTGTCGACCACGGGCAACAGCATCTCGCGCGCAGCCAGACCTGCACGATCGAAGTTTTCTTGGGTGAGATTACGATCGTTAAAATAGCGTTCAAGCCATGTCACACATCCCATTTGAAGGCTGTGTAGGACATCTGCCGTCGCGCCTGTCCCAGCCGCTAATTCGGTGCTACCGCCACCGATATCCACCACTAAACGTTGCGCCGAGCCACCTGTGGTATGTGCTACGCCTTGATAAATCAGGCGAGCTTCCTCTTCACCACTGATAACTTGGACTGGGCGGCCGAGGATTTCTTCAGCTTGAGTAATAAACTGCTGCGCATTTTTAGCAATGCGCAACGTCGCGGTTGCCACCACGCGGATTTGTTCGCGCGGAATATCCTGTAAGCGCTCAGAGAATAAGCGCAGGCATTGCCAACCGCGTTGCATGGCTTCGTCAGATAGTTGATTCTCGCTATCTAAACCCGCAGCTAAACGTACTTTGCGCTTAATACGGGCCAGTACCTGAATACTTCCCGCCACCTCACGCACAACCAGCATATGAAAGCTGTTAGAACCAAGATCAATAGCGGCATACAATGAGGCGGAGCTGCGCATAAATAATTAACTCGTACGTTTACGACTTTGACGCATCGAACCGTTATTACGGCGCGGACCTGAACTACGGCGTTGGCCGTTGTTACTCCGAGGGCGAGTTAATCGCTTCGGTGCAGGTAAATCAGTCAGCAGCGCTTCGCTATTGTACTTACTTACGGGGATTGAGTGCTCGATATAGGCCTCAATTGCCGGCAGATTGAGTACATATTCTTCACAAGCTAGTGTGATGGAATAGCCACTTTCACCTGCACGCCCAGTTCGGCCGATACGGTGAACGTAGTCTTCACAATCGTCAGGTAAGTCGTAGTTGAATACGTGAGTCACCAGTGGGATATGTAATCCACGGGCAGCCACGTCGGTTGCCACTAAGATATCCAGATTGCCTTTGGTGAAGTCATCCAGAATACGCAGACGTTTTTTCTGAGCCACATCGCCTGTCAGCAGGCCTACACGATGTCCGTCTGCGGCTAAATGGCCCCAGATATCTTCGCAGCGGTGCTTGGTATTGGCAAAAATAATGCAGCGATCTGGCCACTCTTCTTCGATCAGCGTCTGTAATAAACGCATTTTTTCTTCGTTAGAAGGGTAGAACAGCTCTTCTTTAATGCGATGACCCGTTTTTTGTTCTGGTTCCACTTCAATATATTCAGCGTTGTTCATATGTTCGAAGGCCAGTTCGCGTACACGATAAGATAATGTAGCGGAGAACATCATATTTAGGCGCTGATTGGTCGCAGGCATCCGACGGAATAGCCAGCGGATATCTTTAATAAAGCCTAAGTCGAACATGCGGTCGGCTTCATCAAGAACCACAACCTGAATACAGCCGAGGTCAATATGGCCTTGTTTAGCATAGTCGATCAAGCGACCCGTAGTGCCAATCAGAATATCAACACCACTTTCGAGCACTTTCAGCTGTTTATCGTAGCCATCGCCACCGTATGCCAAACCAAGTTTCAGACCTGTTTCGTGCGCAAGTGCCTCGGCATCAGAGTGAATTTGAACGGCTAATTCACGTGTCGGAGCCATAATCAGCGCTCTTGGCTGATTGGTTTTACGGTTCTCTGCGACAGGATGAGTGAGTAAATAATGGAAAGTTGACGCTAAAAAAGCCAGCGTCTTGCCGGTGCCTGTTTGTGCCTGACCTGCTACATCACGCCCATTCACTGTCAGGGGTAATGCGAGTGCCTGAATAGGCGTGCAGTTATGAAAGCCTTTAGATTCAAGGGCTTTGACCACCGTTGGGTGCAGGGCGAAGTCGGCGAACTTCTGTTCAGTTAAGTGTGTTTTGCTCATAGTGTCGTAGAATAACAGTTAACGCTATGTTCACGAAAGACGTTCACGAAAGTATTGCTTTACGAACGCGTATCCGTTGAAATAAAGTCAACCCTTTATTGGAAGATGATCGGTCTAGTAGGTTAAGATTATACCAATAAAGGCAGACTTAATCCTGTGGAGTAGAACATGAGCGATAAAATTGTTCACCTGAGTGACAACAGCTTCGATACCGATGTATTAAAAGCTGAAGGCCCGATTCTGGTTGATTTCTGGGCAGAATGGTGTGGTCCATGCAAGATGATTGCTCCGATTTTGGATGAAATCGCGACTGAATACGAAGGCAAGTTGACCATTGCTAAACTGAATATCGATGAAAACCCGGCGACTGCGCCGAAGTTTGGCATTCGCGGTATTCCAACCCTGCTGCTGTTTAAAAACGGCGCAGTGGCTGCGACTAAGGTCGGTGCTTTGTCCAAAACTCAATTGAAAGAGTTCTTGGACGCGAATCTGTAACCATCATATTTATGATGTTGTCTGGTGGTTAGTCGTTTTCTTGCGACTGACCGCTAGACGTCCGCGAATAAGCGTGTTAAGTTTAACCTCACTGCAATACAGTACTTACCTGTAGTTTGAATCATAAAGTTAGAATCTAAGTTTTATTCTGTTTTGAGACCTCTGTGTTTTAAACCCTAGTGTGACCTTCGAGAACTACTGCGGTCATCACGGTTGGGGCCAGCAAGCTAAAACATAGGTTTTAAACCGTAAGGCACCTTCATATCATCAATGAGTACACGCGAATTGGATCTGCAATCTTTTGGCATGGGTGCGATTTATCCGCGCTGTAATCCATACTGGGTGCTATGAAAGTCCACAAACAGGCATGGATGACCCCTGTCATACCATTCACAATACGTTCGAGATATACCCCGAGTTTAAAGAACCCACCATTATGAATCTTACCGAATTAAAGAATACGCCGGTCTCTGAGCTAATTACTCTCGGCGAAAACATGGGCCTAGAGAATCTGGCTCGTATGCGCAAACAGGACATTATTTTTGCAATCCTGAAACAACATGCAAAAAGCGGCGAAGATATCTTCGGTGATGGGGTGCTAGAAATATTGCAGGACGGATTTGGTTTCCTCCGTTCAGGCGATAGTTCCTACCTAGCAGGCCCTGATGATATCTATGTTTCTCCAAGCCAAATCCGCCGTTTCAACCTTCGCACTGGCGATACTATTTCCGGTAAAATCCGTCCTCCTAAAGAAGGTGAACGTTATTTTGCCCTGTTAAAAGTTAACGAAGTTAACTACGACAAACCAGAAAACGCCCGCAGTAAAATTCTGTTCGAAAACCTTACTCCTTTACATGCAAACTCTCGTCTTCGTATGGAACGCGGCAATGGTTCCACTGAAGATTTGACGGCTCGTGTCTTGGATTTGGCATCTCCGATCGGTCGTGGTCAACGTGGTCTGATCGTGGCGCCACCGAAAGCGGGTAAAACGATGCTGCTGCAAAACATTGCACAGAGCATCGCTTATAACCACCCTGACTGTACTTTGATGGTTCTTCTTATCGACGAACGTCCAGAAGAAGTTACCGAGATGCAGCGATTGGTGAAAGGTGAAGTTATTGCTTCTACCTTTGACGAACCAGCATCTCGCCACGTTCAGGTTGCTGAAATGGTTATCGAAAAAGCCAAGCGTCTGGTTGAACATAAGAAAGACGTTATTATTCTTCTGGACTCTATCACCCGTTTGGCTCGTGCCTACAACACCGTTGTTCCAGCGTCAGGTAAAGTGTTGACCGGTGGTGTAGATGCTAACGCCCTGCATCGTCCAAAGCGCTTCTTCGGTGCTGCACGTAACGTGGAAGAGGGCGGTAGCCTGACAATCATTGCCACCGCATTAGTTGATACCGGTTCTAAAATGGATGAAGTCATCTATGAAGAATTTAAAGGTACCGGCAACATGGAACTGCATCTTTCCCGTAAAATTGCGGAAAAACGCGTGTTCCCTGCGATTGATTACAACCGTTCTGGTACTCGTAAAGAAGAGCTTTTGACCACGTCTGAAGAGCTGCAGAAAATGTGGATTCTGCGTAAGATTATTCATCCTATGGGTGAGATTGATGCCATGGAGTTCCTCATCAATAAGCTTGCGATGACAAAAACGAACGATGATTTCTTCGATATGATGAAACGTTCGTAATAGCCAGAAAACTCGGGGAAACGCCATGTTAGAGATAACATGGCGTTTTTCTCATTTAACGGATACGATTGTTGATTAAAATATAGGAGCGCGCATCGCATACTTTTCTAAATGAGGACTATTGTTTTAGCACAGACATTTTAAGTGCGAGGTTAACAATTGAGTCTATTTGGGATGTATTTAGCTTTTAGTGCGGTGTACTATCCATGGGATATAGGTTGTTATAGCGTTGTTTAGCAAACTAATTCTTTTGTTGGCAATAAGAACAGAGAGCAGTTAACCGTGAATTTACTCGATATGAGTATGAGTCTTCTCCTTATCTTCCTATTCTCATTTGCGTTCTTGTTTTTTGCTCGGAAAGTTGCAAAAAAAATAGGGCTAGTAGATAAGCCGAACTATCGTAAACGCCATCAAGGGTTGATACCTTTGGTCGGCGGTATTTCTGTTTACGCGGGTATTTGTTTTACTTTCCTCTTCTTCCAGCCGTATATACCCCATGCGAAGCTTTACCTGATTTGTGCAGGCATCTTAGTGCTGGTCGGTGCATTGGATGACCGATTTGATATCAGTGTGAAATTCCGAGCAACGGTACAGGCATTGATCGCCATTGCCATGATGGTTTACGGCGGCTTATATCTCATGACCTTGGGGCATGTGTTAGGCCCGTGGGAGCTAAATCTTGGGCCATTTGGCTATGTCGTCACTCTGTTTGCCGTTTGGGCCGCCATCAATGCGTTCAATATGGTGGATGGGATCGATGGCCTGCTGGGCGGGTTATCTTGTGTGACCTTTGCCGCCATGGGGATTCTGCTTTTTCAGGATCACCAAGGAGATTTAGCGCTATGGTGTTTCGCTATTATTGCGGCAATCTTACCTTACATCGTGCTAAACCTTGGGATTTTGGGGCGCCGTTATAAAGTCTTTATGGGCGATGCGGGTAGTACCCTGATCGGTTTCACGGTGATTTGGATCCTGTTGCAGAGCACTCAGGGAAAATCACATCCGATGAATCCGGTGACGGCGCTTTGGATGATAGCGATCCCACTGATGGATATGATTGCCATCATGTATCGCAGATTGCGCAAAGGAATGAGCCCTTTCTCACCAGATCGCCAGCATATTCATCATTTGATTATGCGTGCCGGCTTTACCTCCCGTCAGGCTTTCGTTCTTATCACTGTCGCTGCGGCACTGTTGGCGGCAATTGGCGTATTAGGCGAAAGGTTACAATTTATGCCTGAATGGGTAATGTTGGCATTATTCTTGCTTGCATTTTTCATGTACGGATATTGTATAAAACGCGCGTGGCGTGTAGCCCGTTATATTAAGCGTATGAAGCGGCGACTCCGTAACGCGGCGCAGCGCAAAAAAGCTTAACCTGATGTAGTGATGGAAATTGAGACAATGTCGAACCAGAACGAAATGCCCGTTGAAAACGAGTTGGATATTCGCGGTTTGTGCCGCACCCTTTGGCAGGGCAAGGCTTGGATAATTGGTGTAGCTGCCGCTTTTGCTATCGTTGCGATACTTGTTTCTTTTCTGATGAAGCAGGAGTGGAGTGCTACCGCTATCACTGATAAGCCGACGGTAAATCTGTTGGGCGGTTATTATTCTCAGCAGCAGTTTTTACGCAATCTTGATCAACGAATTGGCGGTAACCAGACACTTGAGCCCAGTATTGCTGATGAAGCCTATAATGAGTTCATTATGCAATTAGCGGCGTATGATACTCGTCGCGATTTCTGGCTAAAGAGCAAATATTACCAAGAACGCAAAGAGGGCGATGTTAAAGCTGATGCAGCCTTGCTGGATGAGATGGTGAATAACATTGTGTTCATTCCCCGCGACGATGCGAAAAAAACCAATGATAGCGTCAAATTAATCGCAGAGACGGCAGCAGATGCGAATACGTTGCTACGACAATATGTTGATTTTGCCAGTCAGCAAGCAGCTAGCCATTTGAATGAAGAGATTCAGGGCGCGTGGGCTGCTCGTACTATTTCTCTCAAAGCGCAGGTGAAACGCCAAGAAGAAGTGGCCTCCGCCATTTATCAGCGAGAGGTTAAGGGGCTTGAGCAAGGATTAAAGATCGCACAGCAGCAGGGTATTAGCAGTTCTCGCACTGATACTCCAGCAGAGCAACTGCCTGCAGCGGATTTGTTTATGTTAGGCCGCCCTATGCTGCAGGCTCGTTTAGAAGCACTTCAGGCATCAGGACCAAGCTACGATCTGGATTATGATCAAAATCGCGCGATGCTCAATACGCTCAATGTTGGACCAACATTGGATAGCAAATTCCAGACCTATCGTTATCTTCGCACACCGGAAGAACCGGTTAAACGCGATAGTCCACGCCGAGGCTTTATGCTCGTGATGTGGGGAGCTATCGGCGCTTTAGTCGGCGCTGGGGTGGCGTTAGTGAGACGAACTCGCCCGTAAGTTATCTGAATTCATCCTATTGGGCACCGGAAGGTGCCCAAACTACGGCTGATGGCCGTAATTTACTGATAAAAAGAGATCTACAGTGAAAGTATTGACTGTATTTGGAACCCGTCCTGAGGCCATTAAAATGGCTCCGCTGGTTCATGCTTTGGCAAAGGATAGTGCCTTTGAGGCGAAAGTCTGCGTAACAGCTCAGCATCGTGAGATGTTGGATCAGGTACTAAACTTATTTGAAATTACGCCTGATTATGACCTGAATATTATGAGACCTGGCCAGGGACTCAGTGAAATAACTTGTCGCATTCTGGAAGGTTTGAAGCCGGTATTGGAGGATTTCAAACCTGACGTAGTATTAGTTCACGGTGATACGACGACGACCATGGCCGCCAGCTTGGCTGCCTTTTATCAGCGTATTCCCGTCGGTCACGTTGAAGCGGGGCTGAGAACCGGGAATCTGTATTCTCCATGGCCGGAAGAGGCGAACCGAACATTGACCGGTCATATGGCTATGTTCCATTTTGCCCCGACGGAAACTTCAAAGCAGAACCTCATCAGAGAAGCCATCTCAGATACAAATATTTTTATCACAGGTAATACCGTCATTGATGCGTTGATTTGGGTTCGCGATCGTGTGTTGGGCAATGAAGAACTGAAAAAAAGTCTAGACCTTCGCTATCCGTTCCTAGATAAAACGAAAAAGCTGATTTTGGTTACGGGACATCGTCGAGAAAGTTTTGGAGGTGGTTTTGAGCGTATCTGTAGCGCCTTAGCTGAAATCGCCCGTTCTCATCCTGATGTACAGGTTGTATATCCTGTGCATCTGAACCCGAACGTCAGCGAACCTGTTAACCGTATTTTACGCGGCATCGATAACGTTATTCTCATTGAGCCTCAAGACTATCTGCCGTTTGTCTATCTCATGAATCACGCCTATATGATCCTAACGGACTCCGGTGGTATTCAGGAAGAAGCGCCTTCTCTCGGAAAACCTGTATTGGTTATGCGAGATACCACTGAACGTCCTGAAGCTGTTACGGCAGGGACAGTACGTTTAGTTGGAACAGATACTAAAAAGATATTGGAACAGGTCAGTCGGTTGCTAACGGATGATGAGGAATATCATGCGATGAGCCGAGCACATAACCCGTATGGCGACGGACATGCCTGCCAACGAATCCTTGAAGCATTAAAAAATCATCAGGTGACGTTATGAGTTTTGAAACTATCTCTGTTATTGGTCTGGGTTATATCGGTCTGCCAACTGCGGCTGCATTCTCCTCGCGCCAGAAAAAAGTGATTGGCGTGGATGTGAACCAACATGCTGTAGATACGATTAATCGCGGTGCAATCCATATTGTTGAGCCTGATCTTGATAAAGTGGTTAAACAGGCCGTTGACGGCGGTTTCCTGCGTGCAGTGACAACGCCTGAAGCCGCAGATGCATTTTTGATCGCAGTCCCAACCCCGTTTAAAGGCGATCATGAACCGGATATGGTTTATGTCGAGTCTGCAGCCAAATCGATAGCCCCCGTGCTGAAAAAAGGCGATCTGGTCATCCTAGAGTCTACATCCCCCGTGGGTGCTACAGAACAAATGGTGGCATGGCTGGCAGAATCTCGCCCAGATTTGAGTTTTCCGCATCAGGCCGGTGAATCTGCCGATGTGAATATTGCTTATTGCCCAGAGCGTGTCTTGCCGGGAAAAGTGATGGTTGAACTGATTCAAAATGATCGCGTGATCGGCGGGATGACGCCAAAATGTTCAGCCCGAGCTAGTGAGCTTTACAAGATTTTCCTCGAAGGCGAATGTGTGGTGACCAATTCCCGCACTGCCGAGATGTGTAAATTGACGGAAAACAGCTTCCGTGATGTCAACATTGCATTTGCTAACGAGCTTTCGCTGATTTGCGATACTCAAGGCATTAATGTATGGGAGCTGATCGCGTTGGCGAATCGCCATCCTCGAGTCAATATTTTACAGCCCGGTCCAGGCGTCGGTGGCCACTGTATCGCCGTCGACCCATGGTTTATCGTATCTCAGAATCCACAGCAAGCACGTTTGATCCATACCGCACGTCTGGTGAATGATGGCAAACCTATTTGGGTGGTTGACTGCGTTAAAGCCGCGGTTGCCGATTGCTTGTCCCAGTCTGGTAAGCGAGCCGCTGAGATTAAAATTGCCTGTTTCGGTTTAGCCTTTAAGCCCGATATTGACGATCTGCGCGAAAGCCCAGCGATGGAAATCGCTCATATGATTGCTGAATGGCATGCGGGACAAACGTTGGTTGTTGAGCCGAATATTGAGCAGTTGCCGAAAAAGTTAATTGGTCACGCTGATTTGGTCACTACCGCAGACGCACTACGTCAGGCGGATGTGATTGTCATGCTGGTCGATCACAAGCAGTTTAAAGCGATTCCAGCCGCGCAAGTGACTCAGTCCTATATTGTCGATACTAAAGGGGTATGGCAGTGAAGCGTATTCTTGTAACCGGCGGTGCTGGTTTTATTGGTTCCGCCGTGGTGCGCCATATTATTGCTGATACTAACAACAGCGTTGTGGTCGTGGATAAGCTGACCTATGCCGGCAATCTAGAGTCGTTGACTCCGGTTTCTGATAGCGATCGCTATGCATTTGAGCAAGTAGATATTTGCAATCGTACCGAACTCGATCGGGTATTTGCCCAATATCAGCCAGACTACGTGATGCACTTGGCTGCGGAAAGCCACGTTGATCGCTCTATTGATGGTCCTGCCGCTTTTATTGAAACTAACATCGTAGGCACCTATACGATCTTGGAAGCAGCTCGCCAATACTGGAATGGACTGGACGAGCAGCGTAAAAGCGCTTTCCGTTTCCATCATATTTCCACCGATGAAGTATATGGCGATTTGCATGGCACTGACGATTTCTTCACTGAAACGACGCCATATGCCCCAAGCAGCCCATACTCTGCCTCTAAGGCATCCAGCGATCACTTGGTACGCGCTTGGCTGCGTACCTATGGTTTCCCAACCATTGTGACTAATTGCTCCAACAACTATGGCCCATACCATTTCCCAGAAAAGCTGATCCCGTTGATTATTCTCAACGCATTAGCAGGGAAGCCGTTGCCGGTGTATGGCAATGGCGCGCAGATCCGTGATTGGCTATACGTTGAAGATCATGCTCGAGCACTGTATCTGGTGGTGACTGAAGGTGTTATCGGTGAAACCTATAACATCGGTGGTCATAACGAGCGTAAGAATATTGACGTAGTGAAAACTGTTTGCACGCTTCTCGAGGAGCTGGTTCCGAGCAAACCAGATGGCGTTGGGCATTATACCGATCTGATTACCTACGTAACGGACCGCCCTGGACATGACATGCGTTACGCGATTGATGCCGCCAAGATTGAACGCGAACTGGGATGGCGACCACAGGAAACCTTTGAAAGCGGTATCCGCAAAACGGTTGAGTGGTACCTAGCCAATGAGTCTTGGTGGAAACGCGTGCAAGATGGCTCTTATGCTGGTGAGCGTTTAGGATTGCAGTAACTTTTCTCCACCACTGGTGGCAAACAGTTTTTTATCGGCTGTTTCACTAAGGAGATATCATGAAAGGCATGATTTTATGAAAGGAATAGTCCTTGCTGGTGGGTCGGGTACCCGTTTACACCCAATTACTCGTGGTGTATCTAAGCAGCTGTTGCCAATTTATGATAAGCCAATGATTTATTATCCACTGTCAGTACTGATGCTGGCAGGGATCCGAGATATTCTGATTATATCAACCCCAGAAGACTTGCCTTCATTTCGACGTTTGCTGGGCAGCGGTGAAGAGTTTGGTATTAGCCTGAGCTACGCGGAACAACCAAACCCAGATGGATTAGCTCAGGCATTCTTGATCGGCGAAGAATTTATCGGTGGTGATACTTCCTGTTTAGTGCTTGGAGATAATATCTATTTTGGTCAGGGTTTCAGTCCAAAATTACGCAATGTGGCTAAGCGCCAACATGGCGCAACGGTATTTGGTTATCAGGTCATGGATCCTGAACGTTTTGGTGTGGTTGAGTTCGATGATGAATTCCGCGCTTTGTCTATTGAAGAAAAACCGGAGAAACCCAAGTCTAATTGGGCTGTGACGGGACTTTACTTCTACGATGACCAAGTTGTTGATATTGCAAAGCAAGTTAAACCTTCCTCGCGTGGTGAGTTGGAAATTACCAGTATCAACCAAATGTATCTGGAACGTGGCGAACTCAATGTCGAGTTGCTGGGCCGAGGGTTTGCGTGGTTAGACACTGGTACACACGACAGCCTCATTGAAGCCAGTACTTTCGTTCAAACGGTCGAGAAGCGTCAAGGCTTCAAGATCGCGTGTTTAGAGGAAATTGCGTGGCGCAATGGTTGGCTTGATGATGACGGTGTTAAATACGCGGCACAAAAGCTGGCTAAAACTGGCTATGGCAAATACCTAATGGATCTATTACATGTGCGTCCGCGCCAATATTGAGCCCTTAGCGTGGGAGAGTGAATATTTTCAGCTCCGTAGCGCAAAATTGGCTTTTTCATCGACGGCTCCACAACTAACAACGGCTGATCTTCAGCCGTTTGATATTGTGCAGGCTAAAATTCCTGCCAATCAATTGGTATTGGCGGATGACTTAGCGAACCTCGGTTTCAGGTTGGTTGAGGGGGAAATAGATTTATCGCTTTCCACCGGACTTGAACAGATTGGCACAAGAAATGCAAATAGCGCAGGGACGACTATTTTTGGCAGTCGTATTGCCATGCCTGAGGATATCCCTTGGCTCAGAGCACAGGCTGCGCAGGCTTTTGCGCTTAGCCGTTTTCGAGCCCCTTGGTATCAAGCTGGCGACAGCGCTCGTTTTTATGCCGAGTGGGTGGAAAAAGCGGTCCTAGGAACCTTTGACCATCAATGCTTGTTGGTGCTCAATACGCAAATGAAGCCTGCTGGATTCGTTACGCTACGCGCTCTTGCTAATGGAGAGGCCAGAATCGGTCTACTTGCCGTTGCTCCAGAAGCGGCAGGCTTAGGGATTGGAAAACAGCTTATGCAGCTGGCACAGAATTGGTGTCGGGATAACAACCTTTCGTGTCTGCATGTTGCAACACAAACGGGAAACATTCCGGCTTTACGGCTTTATATTCGCAGCGGTGCCGTGATTGAAAGCTCGGCCTACTGGCTATACAGGTGAACACATGATTCCATTTAACGCGCCTCCCGTTGTAGGGACAGAACTTGAGTATATGCAGGCCGCTATGAGCAGCGGCAAGCTGTGCGGGGACGGTGGTTTTACTCGCCGTTGCCAGCAGTGGATGGAGCAACGTTTTGGCAGCGCCAAGGTGCTGTTAACGCCTTCTTGTACTGCTTCGTTAGAAATGGCTGCTTTGCTGCTGGATATTCAGCCTGACGATGAAGTCATTATGCCAAGCTTTACCTTTGTTTCTACAGCCAATGCCTTTGTGTTGCGCGGTGCGAAAGTGGTGTTTGTCGATTTGCGTCCAGATACGATGAATATTGATGAAACCAAAATTGAAGCCGCTATTACCGATAAAACTCGCGCTATTGTGCCGGTTCACTACGCGGGCGTAGCCTGTGAAATGGACACTATTATGGCGTTGGCGAAGAAATATAATTTGTTTGTGGTTGAAGATGCCGCTCAAGGCGTGATGTCAACTTACAAAGGCAAAGCGCTGGGCTCAATTGGCCACATCGGTTGTTTTAGCTTCCATGAAACCAAGAATTACACCGCGGGTGGTGAAGGTGGCGCGACGCTGATTAACGATCCTGCATTGATTGAGCGTGCGGAGATTATTCGCGAAAAAGGAACTAACCGTAGCCAGTTCTTCCGTGGCTTAGTGGACAAGTATACCTGGCGTGATATTGGTTCCAGCTATTTGATGTCTGACCTACAGGCTGCTTACCTGTGGGCGCAGTTAGAAGCCGCAGAGAAGATCAACCAACGTCGTTTGCAGCTATGGCAGAATTATTATGATGCGTTCCTGCCATTAGCCCAAAAAGGCAAAGTTGAGCTGCCATCGGTACCGAATGATTGCCAGCAAAACGCGCATATGTTCTATCTGAAACTGCGTGATATCGATCAGCGTTCAGACTTCATTAACTATCTTAAAGAAGCTGAAATCATGTCGGTATTCCATTACATCCCTCTGCATGAGTGCCCTGCAGGTGAGCGTTTTGGCCGTTTTGAAGGTAAAGACGTATATACCACCAAAGAAAGCGAGCGTTTAGCACGTTTACCGCTGTTCTATAATATGTCTGACGTTAACCAACGTACGGTGATTAGCACTATTCAGAGTTTCTTTGGCTGATGTCATTAGCAAAAGCATCTTTATGGACGGCCGGCTCTACCCTGATCAAAATTGGGGTAGGGCTGCTGGTCGTTAAGCTGCTGGCGGTCTCTTTTGGCCCTAGCGGTGTTGGGCAGGCGGGAAATTTTCGTCAGATGGTTACCGTGCTCGGTGTTCTCTCAGGTGCGGGTATTTTTAACGGCATCACCAAGTATGTGGCTGAGTATCATCAACAACCTGAGCGCTTAAAGGCGGTGGTGGGGACTTCGTCCAGTATGATTCTGGGCTTCTCCACCTTGTTGGCGGTGGTATTCCTGCTCGCGGCTGAACCAATAAGCGTTGGTTTGTTTGGCCATGCGGACTATCAACCGATTGTGCGCGCAGTCGCTTTTATCCAGATGGGCATTGCCTACGCCAACTTCTTTATGGCGGTATTGAAAGGCTTTCGTGATGCGCGTGGTAACGCGCTCTCCATCATCGGCGGTAGTTTACTGGGTGTCATCGCGTATTATTTCTGTTATGCGTTTGGCGGTTATCCTGGCGCGTTGGCGGGTTTAGCGTTGGTTCCAGCTATTGTAGTGATCCCTGCGAGCTTCATGCTGTTTAAGCGTCGACATATACCGCTGAGCTATTTTCGCTTGGGTTGGGACAAGGCGATTGCCAGCAATCTCGGCAAGTTCACCATTATGGCGTTGATCACATCGGTAACGCTGCCGGTTGCTTACGTGATGATGCGAAACTTGCTGGCACGGTACTATAGCTGGGATGAAGTGGGAATTTGGCAAGGGGTCAGCAGCATTTCTGATGCCTATCTGCAGTTTATTACCGCTTCATTCAGCGTATATCTGTTGCCAACATTGTCGCGATTGGTGAGTAAACATGACATTAGCCGCGAAATCAGCCGCTCGCTCCTGTTTGTTTTGCCTGCGGTGGCAGCGGCCAGTTTTACCGTTTGGTTGCTGCGGGACTTTGCTATTTGGCTGTTATTCTCCAATAAGTTTATTGCGATGCGCGATTTGTTCGCATGGCAGTTGGTTGGCGATGTATTGAAAGTGGGTTCCTATGTCTTTGGCTATCTCGTGATCGCCAAAGCATCGCTGCGCTTTTATGTCATGACTGAGGTGAGCCAGTTTATCTTGCTCACCGGTTTCTCTCATTGGCTCATTCCGCAGCATGGCGCTCTTGGAGCAGCGCAGGCATATATGGCGACTTACATCGTCTATTTCCTGCTCTGTACATCTGTATTCTTGATTTATCGTAGACGGGCATGACGACACTGATTCACGTTCTGGGATCGGATATCCCACACCATAACCTGACCGTACTGCGCTTCTTTAACGATGTGTTGAGTGAACGCGTGCCAAAAGAACAAGCTCGGCACTTTATGGTTGCAGCGCGTGATGCTTCGGCGTTTAGCGCATTCGAGCAGCTTGATATTACCGTTTGGCCGGATAAAAAAACCTTGGCTGAGGCGGTTATCGCACGAGCCAAAGCCGATCGTTCAGTGCGCTTCTTTATGCATGGGCAATTTAATCCCACGCTCTGGATTGCTTTGCTTACTGGGAAGATTAAATCTTCACAGGTTGCATGGCATGCGTGGGGGGCGGATCTGTATGAGGACGCCACCAGTTGGAAATTTCGCTTATTCTACCAATTGCGCCGTGTGGCACAGGGACGAGTGGGGCACGTATTCGCTACTCGCGGCGATCTGATTCATTATCAGCAACGCCACCCTCGAGTACCGGCCTCATTGCTCTATTTTCCGACGCGTATGGATCCCGCGCTTACGCTGGAGAACCCCCAAAAATCGGTGAATGGCCCACTGACTATTCTGGTTGGGAATTCGGGTGATCGGACCAATCGCCACAGAGAAGCGCTGGAAGCGATCAAAGAGCAATTTGGTACAGACAACCGCATCATTATCCCAATGGGGTATCCCGCCAATAACGCCGAGTATATCGCTCAGGTTAAACAGGCGGCAGAGCAGTTATTCCCTGCAGAGAATGTGCAGCTTTTGACACAGCAGGTGGCTTTTGCTGACTATCTGGATATCCTGCGTCGCTGTGATTTGGGCTATTTCATCTTTAATCGTCAGCAGGGAATTGGCACGTTATGTTTGCTGATCCAGTTTGGCGTGCCGTTTGTGTTGAGCCGCAAAAACCCATTCTGGCAGGATTTAGCTGAGCAGCATCTGCCGGTACTGTTCTACGGCGATTCTCTCGACGCAAATGTTGCACGTGAAGCACAGCGCCAGATGAATGTCGTTGATAAAAGCCAGATCGCATTTTTTAATCCAAACTACATTGATGGTTGGCAGCAGGCCTTGGAAATTGCCGCAGGGGAACATGTATGACTCTGGCGCAGTTAGGCGGCTTATCGTTAGTCTATTTCTTCTCGGTAGTGTTTGTTTTATTCCTGACATACAAGGAATTTCGCCGCGTTCGCTTTAACTTCAACGTGTTCTTTTCCCTATTGTTTTTACTCACGTTTTATTTTGGCTTCCCGCTGACATGTATGCTGGTTTTCCGCTTTGATGTCACGGTCGTGCCCGTTGAGTATCTGCTTTATGCTCAGCTTTCGGCCACGGCGTTTTATGCCATCTATTATGTAACCTATAAAACACGTCTAAGGCCGGTTCAAAAGGTTCAAACCGAGCGTTCGATGTTTAGCATTAATCGGGTTGAAGCGCACCTGACGTGGATCCTGTTAGCGTTGATCGCTATTGGCACCGTCGGCGTGTTCTTTATGAATAACGGCTTCTTATTATTTAAGCTGCATTCATACAGCCAAATTTTCTCTAGTGATGTCTCGGGCGTGGCGCTTAAGCGTTTCTTCTACTTCTTTATTCCGGCCATGCTAGTGGTCTATTTCCTTAAGCAGGATCAGCGAGCTTGGTTGTTTTTCCTCGTTAGCACCGTGGCGTTTGGTATTTTAACCTATGTGATTGTCGGCGGAACTCGTGCCAACATCATCATTGCCTTTGCTCTGTTCTTGTTCATTGGCATTGTACGTGGCTGGATAACGTTGTGGATGCTGGCTGCTGCTGGTGTACTAGGTATTGTTGGTATGTTCTGGCTGGCGCTAAAACGCTATGGCATGAACGTGAGCGGCGATGAAGCGTTTTATACCTTCCTATATCTGACGCGAGATACTTTCTCCCCGTGGGAGAATCTCGGGTTGTTGCTGCAAAACTACGACAAGATTGATTTCCAAGGCCTAGCGCCGATTATCCGCGACTTCTACGTCTTCATTCCAAGCTGGATGTGGCCGGGACGTCCCGACCAAGTATTCAACACCGCCAATTATTTCACCTGGGAAGTACTTAACAACCATTCTGGTTTAGCTATTTCTCCAACGCTGATTGGTTCTCTGGTTGTGATGGGCGGAGTCGCTTTTATCCCGTTGGGAGCGATAGCTGTAGGTCTGATTATCAAATGGTTTGATTGGCTATATGAAAAAGGCAAGCGTGAGGCCAACCGTTATAAGGCAGCGATAATGCAGGCATTCTGTTTCGGCGCTGTGTTCAACATTATCGTACTAGCCCGAGAGGGAATGGACTCTTTCGTATCACGCGTGGTGTTTTTCTGCCTGATATTTGGATTGTGTCTGTTGATCGCAAAACTACTTTATTGGCTGTTTGATAGCGCTGGTTTGATTCGGCAGCGAGTTCGCCGGAGCCGTATGCCTCGAGTGACGTCTCCCGCAAGAAAAGTTTTACAAGGATAATGAACATGCAGACGACGAACCCCATCCCTAAATATGACATTAGAGGCATCGAGCTTTGGGGCTTCCGTGATATGCCACAGTTTCTTGAGCACCTGTTTGATGACGGCGAACTGAAAACCGGTACTTTGGTGGCAATTAACGCTGAGAAAGTGATGACCGCTGAGGTCGATAAGCCTCTTCGCGATTTGATCGATGCAGCCGAATATAAGTATTGCGATGGCATCAGCATGGTTCGTGCTATTCGCCGCAAATACCCAGGAGCTCAACTTAGTCGCGTTGCAGGGGCTGATCTCTGGGAAGCGTTAATGCAGCGCGCGGGAGAGAAGGGAACGCCTGTTTTCCTTATCGGCGGCAAACCTGAAATTTTGGCTGAAACCGAAGCCAAGCTACGTCAGCAGTGGAATGTTAATATTGTAGGTAGCCAAGATGGTTACTTTAAACCGGAAGAACGTACTGCCTTGTTTGAACGTATCCGCGCAAGTGGTGCAAAAATAGTGACGGTAGCAATGGGATCGCCAAAACAGGAAATCTTGATGCGTGACTGTCGTAACGTCTATCCTGGTGCGCTGTATATGGGGGTTGGCGGTACTTACGATGTTTTCACTGGGCATGTCAAACGTGCGCCTAAGGTATGGCAGAATCTTGGGCTGGAGTGGCTATACCGTTTATTAGCTCAGCCAACGCGTTGGCGTCGTCAGTTCAAGTTGCTTAAGTTTTTAGGGTATTACTACGGCGGGCGTTTATAGCGTGTAGACCAAAGGGGCTTTTTGCCCCTTAATGCCTTATCTCTATTCGCTATCTTCAGTATGTTTATTTGTTAACGCGTTGGGGAAATAAATCATCGATAGCTGATAAACAGTGATGATTTGATAGAAGTCGTAGGGTAAAGCGTCGACATTTGCGTCAGAATGCGCAAAGTCTAATCAAACGCAATATTTATGACAAAAAGCACTAGACAGCATGGCACCAAGTCCGTAATATCCGTTCCCGCAACGGCGCTAAGCGCCCGTAGCTCAGCTGGATAGAGCGCTGCCCTCCGGAGGCAGAGGTCTCAGGTTCGAATCCTGTCGGGCGCACCAGTTTTTTAAAGAGCTTTACGAAGCTTTGTGTGCAAGAGCTGCGGTGGTATGCAGTACAAAATACGATACCGCGTTATAAGAATTGATGGTGGCTATAGCTCAGTTGGTAGAGCCCTGGATTGTGATTCCAGTTGTCGTGGGTTCGAGTCCCATTAGCCACCCCAGATTTAAGTGGCATTGCGAAGGTGGCGGAATTGGTAGACGCGCTAGCTTCAGGTGTTAGTGTCCTTACGGACGTGAGGGTTCAAGTCCCTCTCTTCGCACCACAACCAATCTAGAATTGGTAATCTGTGAGTAGTAAAATGACCGAGGTCATTCAGTAGTACGAACTCTTAGGCGTAAGTCAGAGTTATCGGCGAGTAGCGCAGCTTGGTAGCGCAACTGGTTTGGGACCAGTGGGTCGGAGGTTCGAATCCTCTCTCGCCGACCAATTAATTGAATGTGATTTGTAGAATAAAATCGTGTTCAGACAGTTAGAAAGCTCTAATGCAACTTAAGCATTATGGGTGAAAAGAATTGCATCGGCGAGTAGCGCAGCTTGGTAGCGCAACTGGTTTGGGACCAGTGGGTCGGAGGTTCGAATCCTCTCTCGCCGACCACTCTTGAGAAAGACCCCGCAATGCGGGGTTTTTTTTCGTTTAAAATTCCTCAAACAACCCTCTGATATTTTCCTTTTGGCTTCGACTTTTAGTACTGTCTGCTTCTTATTCCAGCCTTGTTACTCTTTTGGTCAATAAAACAATTTTCACTATGTTGGTTTTTAACGACATAGCTTATTGGCTATGTCTCTTAATTGAGACTCATAATTAATTGATTTTAAATATGAATTTCTCTTGCGAAGAAAGGTGTCGTTGGTGGGCGACACATTGATGGGTAAACGGGTTCTGTGTCTCTACGAGACGACGAGTGATTCGCCTGCTGCTTTTATAAGTTGCCTAGCGCAAGCTTGCTGTAGCGCACTGAGTATAAAAATATCGCTGGATAGGGCTTAGTTTTAAAAGTTGGCACGCTAAGTGCATTATTATCTACGTAGATGCTCATTCACCTTCTTATGTTTGCGAAAGCTTCATAAACCTCCGAATGATGCAGAGCCAATTTACGGTGTCTATTGTCCGATCCTGATGATAGTGGTCTTGACCCTTCATCAGCCCACGGGCGTAACGTTGAGTGAGACACCAATCAGTTGTCCTAAGATCTGATTGTCCTTTTAGACACTTGCCCTATGGCAGGTGTTTTTTTTTGCCTAAAAATCGCATAAAAAAGCCCGCATCATGCGGGCTTAGAAGAAGAGCGAGTAGTGCTTAGGCTGGATTAGCGGGCTGATCTTGCTTTAGCGTCAGTAATAGGCCATCACGTCGCATCTGAGCGGCCTCTTCAGGACGATGGAGTTTATCTAACACATCGGCTAACCAAGCGTAGTCGTAAGCGTCTGGGCGCTGTTTAAGCGCAGCACGGAAGGCTTCGCTGGCCTGCTGCCACTCGCCGTGACGCATTAATAGTTGGCCTAAGGTGCTGTTGAGCAATGCGCTAGCGCCATGTTGCTTAATTTGCTGATTTAACAGCTTCTCTAACTGTTCAGGGTTACCTGATTTGAGTTTTGGCATCAAGAGCACCAAGCGTTCGTCGAATTTACGTTTCAGCCCATCAACTAAAATCTGTTGGGCTGTATCGTGATCGTTACATTCGATGAGATGCTCTATCATTGCGACTTGCAAAGCGGTCTCATGGCGCGTTTTGCGACTCTGGTCATTCCACCAACTTTTTAGGCCAAGACTGCCACCGTTAGCCATGCGCTCGTTCATCAGGCCGATGTAAGCTTTTAGCTGTAGTTGCTGGATCTCGTCATCGTTATAAACATTAGCTTTGGCAAGGCTGGGTAAAATCTCAAGTAGTGACTGATATGCCTGCGTTCTGACATACGCCTGCTCTGCCAAACGAAGTACTTCAGGGTGACGCGGTGCAACATTTAGCAGAGCGTCAACGCCGTGGCGTGCTGCATGATTTTCACCACGAGCCAATTGAATGCGCACTCGAGTGATATCGACAGGAAGCTGGTTGCTGTCAGCAACTTCGGAAGCTCGTTCTAAGTACTGATTAACGCGTAGCTCGTCACCGCGCTGCTGTGCCGCTTCAGCCGCCAGTAAATAGTTGACCACAGGTTGTTCTGCGTGATCGGCATTGCGGGAAAGCAGTTTTTCCACTTGGGTGTAGTCGCCTTCAGCAAGCTTCATTAAGCCTTCGCGAGTTTGCTTACGCGCACGTGTACGCTTGCGCCCAACGAACCAGCCGCGTGTACGAGCTCCAGTGCGAAAGACGCGGCGGAGTATCCACTCAATCGCGAATAACACAACAATCAATAGGATCAACATGATCACCAGCGCAGTAACGCTAGTTTCGATGTTGTAGGTATCCGTCTGAATCAAAACGTAGCCCTGATGGCCGGCAAACATGGGCCCCAATACAATCCCTGCGATTAGGATTATAAAGAGCAATAAGACCTTAAGCATGCTTATTCTCCCTGTGCTGTGGGCGCGGCGGCTGGCACAGAAGGTGTCGCCATCAGATTACGCACGCGGGTTTGCATCAGTTTTTCCAACAGTGGTTGGCTCTTTAGCTCTGTTGGGACATCCATATTAATAGACTGCTGACTAAGCTCATCTAACTGGCTCAGGAAGGCTTTTGTCGTGGGGTCATTCACATCGAAGTAAGCACGCACCCACGTTGAGACGGTTTCAAGGGACTGCTGATAAACTTCATTTTGATGGCGTGGTACCGCTTGGGCGGCGACCAGCAAGCGCGAGCGAATGTTTTCACGCAGGTACACATCTTGGTTTGGTGCCAGCAGCGGCTCAGCGCTACTGTCGCGGCGACGTACAGTGATAAACTCAGACATAAAGTTATGCCAGCTTTTCACCAAATTTTGTCGCCATTCGTTTAATGAACTAGACACTTCACCGTCATCTTCGTCCATCGGGGCCTCATCGCTGTTATTGTCAGCGAGACGCAAATCGTCAACTTGGTTAGATAGCTGATTCAGTTTGAGAATAATGCCATCAAAATCAATTTGGCTGACGCTCGCTAATGATGAGATATCTTCAGTCAGCGCACGGCGTACATCGATCAGGCTTGGATCGTTCATTTCAGCCAAACTCTCATCGGCGCTTTTCAACAGCGCACCGGCGGTTGTGACGTCCTGATCGCTCCATAACTTGCGACCGGCCAGCTTAACCAGAAAATCAGCCTGAGCGAGTAACCAGTTTTTTGCATCACTACCTGAAATCGCGGCAACTTTGGCTTCTAGCTCTTTCAACTGCTGTGATTGAGATGTTTGCAATTGATCGGCAACGCTAAGCGCTTTATTTTGCTGGTTGATCAGTGCGTTGATACGCAGTTTTTCTTGTGCCTGCTCGTTATGCAGCGCAGTCAGTTGATCGCTGAGTTCATTATTCTCAGCCTGTTGCGCCAAGGCCTGTTGATGGCCGTGATAATATAAACCAGCACCGAGTGCGATCACCAAAACAATGGCAATGGCGCCCAGCACAGGCCCTTTAGCGGATTCTTTTTTCACAGTTTTAGCGACCTGCTCACTGGAGATATTATTGTTGAGATTAGATGCTGGCTGGATCTCGTGTTCAGTCGCGGTGTTCTTTTCCTCAACCTTTTCGGATGGGGTTGTCGGTTCCGTCATCTTGGCACTTCCCATAGTCAGTTATTGTAGCGCGCGGATCAGCGCGTCATTATCAGCACTTTCAGCTACCTGAATGTCTTTCCAGCCCAATGCCTGAGCGAGGGTAGCTAACCGTTCGCTAACCACAATCAAACGGCAATGTAATAGCCACATTATCCGATCGTAATCAGGAACTAAATCATACAGTTGTTGTAGCATTTCGCCACTGGTCACGACGAGTGTTGAAATCCCTTGCCGTTGCCAGTGAGCGCTTTGTTCAGCACCATTATAGTGGATAGCACAACGTTGATAACATTCACACAGTGTTACGTTCACGCCGCGTTGGGTCAATGTTTCGGCTAATAACTCTCGACCACCGTTGCCACGTAATATTAGTGCCCGCTTTCCTGCTATGTCTCTTAATTCAGGGAGAAGTAGTAAGGACTCAGAAGTTTCTGGCGGCCGTGGATAACCGACGGGCAGGCCACTGGCGGTGTGCAGGCGTAGCGCCGTTGGGCGTCCAATGGCAAAATAGTTGAGCTCACGGGGCCATGTCATTCCGTTTCTTTGCAGATAGGGATGGGCATAGCGTACCGCATGTTGTGATAAGGCGAAAACCAGATCGCCCGAAGCAAGCCGTTGAAGTTGGGTGGGTAACGTTGTTAACCCTGAACCAGGCGTAAAGTCGATAAGCGGAACATGATAGGCCGCTCGCCCCAGCGTTCGCAGTCTACTGACTAGGGCTTCACCAGCAGGTGATGGGCGAGTGACCAAAATACTCATCGCGGCGTTTGCCCTTGATAAACGTCTTCCAGAATTTCCCGTGCACCGCGTTCAAGTAATTCTTCCGCCAGAGAAACACCCAACTCCGCGGCTTTAGCGCGCGGGCCACGGCGTTCACCGCGAATAATGAGGGTACCGTCGGGTTTCCCCACTAAAGCACGCAGCCATATTTCATCGCCATTTAGTTCAGAATAGCTGCCGATAGGAACCTGACAACCTCCTTCCAAACGCGTATTCATCGCGCGCTCAGCACTGACGCGAGTGGCTGTATCAATATCATTAAGCGGAGCGAGTAGCGCTTGGGTTCGAGTGTCATTCAAGCGGCACTCTATACCCACGGCGCCTTGGCCGACAGCTGGCAGAGATTGTTCTGGCGGTAGCGCATAGCGGATACGTTCTTCAAGCTCCAAACGTTTTAAACCCGCAGCGGCCAGAATAATAGCGTCATAGTCACCGTTATCCAGTTTTGCCAAGCGAGTTCCCACGTTGCCACGCAGATCGCGCACGATGAGGTCTGGGCGAATCTCTCTTAGCTGACACTGACGACGCAGACTAGAGGTGCCAACGATGCTTCCTTCAGGCAAATCCTCCAAACGCGCATATTTAGGCGAGACAAAAGCATCGCGCGGATCTTCGCGTTCGCAGATGGTGACGAGTCCTAAACCTTCGGGGAAGGCGACCGGAACATCTTTCATTGAATGCACGGCAATATCGGCACGCCCATCCAGTAACGCTAGCTCCAGTTCTTTCACAAACAGGCCTTTGCCGCCTACTTTTGCCAACGGAGTATCCAGCAGAACGTCGCCGCGAGTCACCATAGGCACCAACTCCACGGTCAAATCTGGCCAATGTGCTTGCAGATGATCGCGGACATAATATGCCTGCCACAGTGCCAGTGGGCTCTGTCTGGTGGCAATGCGTAGGGTCTGGTTTGGCTGAGACGTATTTTCTTGCATATGAATATCCATTTTTATCCTATGCTTCATCCTATCATTTTGTTAGCAAACCTGCAGCGCTGGAACCTGATGGCTGTTTAGTGGGAAAATAATTGGGAAGGGGAAAGGATGAAATAGTCGGTAAGATCAACGACAAGAAAGGCGCTACAATAAGTGTGTGGCTTTACATACTTTACGGTCAACCAGCAAGGTGTTAGATTGATCACGTTTCCAGCAATTTCTTATTAAAACATTTCTTACTAAAAAACGGTGAGATACGGAAACAGGGTTCTCTCAGACACTGGAATAATCAGGCGAAACGTCTTGTACCTCTACATCGAGACACTGAAACAGAGACTGGATGCGATAAATCAACTTCGGGTTGATCGCGCTTTAGCGGCTATGGGGCCGGCCTTTCAACAGGTTTACAGTCTGCTGCCAACCTTATTGCATTACCACCACCCTCTGATGCCAGGTTACCTTGATGGTAACGTTCCCCATGGCATCTGCTTCTACACGCCTGATGAAAATCAGCAAACCTATTTACATGAAATCGATCTCCGCTCTCCCGGCTTTATTGCTGCGGATAATCCAGGCCAACTGCCGATTACTGGCGTTTACTCAATGGGAAGCACTTCATCCATCGGTCAAAGCTGTAGTTCGGATTTGGATATTTGGGTATGCCACCAATCTTGGTTGGATGGCGATGAGCGCAATCGGTTACAGCAAAAATGTACACGGTTGGAAAAATGGGCTGCATCGCTTGGCGTGGAGGTCAGCTTCTTCCTAATCGATGAAAACCGTTTCCGCCATAATGAAAGCGGCAGTTTAGGCGGGGAAGATTGTGGCTCCACTCAGCATATTCTCTTGCTTGATGAGTTCTATCGCACTGCGGTACGTCTAGCGGGCAAGCGTATTCTGTGGAATATGGTGCCAAGCGAAGAAGAAGCACACTATGACGAATACGTCATGTCGCTGTACTCTCAGGGCGCGTTAACGCCAAACGAATGGCTAGACCTTGGCGGTCTCAGCTCACTTTCCGCTGAAGAGTACTTTGGTGCGAGTCTGTGGCAGCTGTATAAAAGCATCGATTCTCCTTACAAGGCAGTGCTGAAAACCTTGTTGCTCGAAGCTTATTCGTGGGAATACCCGAATGCTGAACTGCTCGCGATCACGATTAAACAGCGTCTGCACAAGGGGGAGATAGTCTCTTTCGGGCTTGACCCTTACTGCATGATGCTAGAGCGTGTCACGCATTATCTGGAGCAGATTAACGATACTGCGCGTCTCGATTTAGCTCGCCGCTGCTTCTACCTGAAAGTGTGTGAAAAATTATCACGTAGCCGCGCCTGTGTAGGCTGGCGACGCGAAATTCTGAGCCAACTGGTCGAATCTTGGGGCTGGGATCAAGAGCGTATTGAAGTGCTCGACGATCGCGCTAATTGGAAAATTGAACGGGTTCGCGAAGCGCATAATGAGCTGCTAGATGCCATGATGCAGAGTTACCGCAATCTGATCCGCTTTGCGCGTCGAAATAACCTTAGTGTAAGCGCCAGCCCGCAGGATATCGGGGTGCTCACCCGTAAACTCTATGCGGCGTTTGAGGCATTGCCGGGTAAAGTCACACTGGTGAACCCGCAGATTTCTCCTGATTTATCAGAAAAAAACCTGACCTTTATTCACGTACCGATTGGCCGAGCCAACCGTACCGGTTGGTACTTGTACAATCAAGCGCCGACTATCGACACGATCATCAGCCATCAGCCACTGGAATATAACCGCTATCTGAACAAACTTGTGGCGTGGGCGTATTTCAATGGATTACTGACTGCGGATACCAAGCTACACATCAAGAGCAATAACAACCTGTGCGATATTAATAAGCTACAGGAGCTGGTTCATGATGTGTCTCAGCATTTCCCTATACGTTTGCCTGCCCCATCGCCGAAAGCGTTGTATAGCCCGTGTGAAATCCGTCATCTGGCGATTATCGTCAACTTGGAAAATGATCCAACGGCGGCGTTTCGCAATCAGGTGGTACATTTCGACTTCCGCAAGTTGGACGTATTCAGTTTTGGGCAGCAACAGCAATGTTTAGTCGGTAGTATCGACCTGCTGTACCGTAACTCATGGAATGAAGTGCGTACCTTGCACTTCAGCGGTGAGCAGGCGGTGTTGGAAGCGCTGAAAACGATTTTAGGCAAAATGCATCAGGACGCGGCGCCACCGGAGTCGGTTGAAGTTCTGTGTTATAGCCAGCATCTGCGTGGTTTGATCCGTACGCGGTTGCAGCAGTTGGTATCTGAATGTATTGATTTGCGCTTATCGAGTACTCGCCTCGAGCCAGGTCGTTTCAAAGCCGTGCGTGTGGCGGGACAAACCTGGGGACTGTTCTTTGAGCGCTTAAGCGTTTCGGTGCAGAAACTCGAGAACGCCGTTGAGTTCTACGGGGCGATTTCGAATAACAAACTGCATGGCTTATCCATTCAGGTCGAAACTGAACAGGTACATTTGCCAGCGGTGGTTGATGGCTACGCAAGCGAAGGGATTATTCAATTCTTCTTCGAAGATGGTGATAACGAAGGATTTAACATCTATATTCTGGATGAAACTAATCGCGTAGAAGTGTATCACCATTGCGAAGGCAGTAAGGAAGAACTGGTGCGTGATGTTAGCCGTTTCTACTCTTCATCGCACGATCGATTCACCTATGGTTCAAGTTTTATCAACTTTAACCTGCCGCAATTCTATCAAATCGTGAACGTTGATGGTCGCTCACAGGTGATGCCGTTTCGTGCAAACACCTTGCCACAGTGTAATGTGAACGACGATAACGACGGCACGCCGCTGAAACAGCAGTTCCAACTGCATTAAAAACATAACGACACAGTGTTATTAAAACTAACCTGTGTCGTTATTTTATTTAAATTCCATATGCCACAATTAATTCTATTTGCTTTGGCGAAATTGAGCCAATTTAAATGATACGAAATACTTGAAATATAATGTCCATAAATGTATCTGTCTATATCGTAAAGCCAGTAGACTCATTTGGTATCATAATAATTCACTTATAATCATGAGCCTTTGTCTGATAGTTAGTTTCATATTAGAGGTCGTGAGTTTTTAGAATGAAGTTTTACCTTTATTAAAGTTGTGATTTATATTCTTGTGAGCTTTGATTCTATGCCATAAAAAGCTATTACTTGGCAGAAATACAAAGGTGAACTTAAATATTTAAATGTACAGTCTTCGTCAGAATACGTTCGTTCTGCCAATTTATATTGGCAATATTATATGTGTCTCTAAAACAATCCGAATTGTAACCAGAGAGCATATGATTTTAATTATGGTAAGACTATTTTTTATCCAGTATCAGGGCCCCTCTTTTAATATGGAATGTTAATGATGAAGAAAATCGCGTTTCTATTATTACCTCTATTATCCAGCACAGCTAGCGCAGTCATGGTCGATTTGCGTCATGAGTATCTTGACGACTCAAAGGCAAACTACGATCGCGTTTACATTTCACATCGCTTTGACAATGGTTTCGGTTTCGCCGTAGAGGCCAAAACCCGCTCAGGCGGGGATGACCAAGAGAGACCATTCAGTGAGTTCGGTGATAACGGCGATGAATATACGCTAAGCTATCAATTCTCAGCGTCTGATTTTGTTATACAGCCGGGCTTTGTATTGGAAACGGCCTCATCAACGGCTATTTATAAGCCATATCTTCGAGTTCAATATAATATTAATGAGCAGTGGTGGGTGGCAGGTCGTTACCGCTATGAATATAGTCGTAATACCGATAGTGGTTCAGAGGTGGATAAAGATGATGGCCATATGAATCGTGGCGACGTTTGGCTTGGATATAATGTGGGTAACCTTGGCTTTGAGATTAATGCGTTGTATAAGAAATCAGACTTAGTCATTTATAATAATGATAAGGATGATTATGAATATAATTTCCGCACTTCTTATAAAATAGATAACGTGACTCCTTATGTAGAGGTCGGCAATGTTTCTGTTTCTTCTTCCTCAGAAGATCGTCAAACTCGTTTCCGTGTTGGGATGGCATATACATTCTAATACCTAATGCTACCATCTATGAGTTGTTCGTCTATTGATGGAATGTATCATTTCTTTATATGTTGAGTGTCATCCTTTATTTATTTTGATGATATATATCGTATATAGTTTGCATTGCAAACAATAAGGAATCTACCCTTTAGCATTATGCAACGTAAAGTATCGGCGGTATAAATACTTCCTTGTCATGAATATCTCATGACAAGGCGTTTTTTTCTCACATCAATCGCTGATGCTGTTGGCTTCGTCCAACGTATTCCCTATCAAGAGATCTTAATTTCTTCACCAGACTGTGCGCTGCACGCCGTTGACAGCAGGGCGTAAAACTCTTCGCCACTACGGTCGCAGATCCATCCGGTATCGCGGAAGTTGAAGTGATAGCCGCCCGCTTTGGTTGCCAGCCATATCTGATGCAACGGCTCTTGACGGTTGATCACGATTTTGCTGCCATTCTCAAAAGTCAGCGTCATCACTCCGCCATTGGTTTCGTAATCGATGTCGGCATCACCTTCATAAGCGTCAATGGCCTCTTCGATGTTTAACATCAGCTTATCTGCTAACTGGTGAAACTCGGTATCGTTCATATTCATTTCCTATTGCTTTTCAGGGTCCAACTGCGATTATAGAGAGCTTATAAGTTGGATCCACACGCATTAATACAATAAATGGTAATGACCATGAAAAAACAATTTCGTCTGGCCTTGGTGGCTTTTTCCCTATTCGGTCTTGCTGGTTGCGGCTTGAAAGGGCCTTTGTACTTCCCGCCGGCTGATGCGCCAGCAGCAAAACAGAGCCAGCCAGACACACAGACTAATGCACCTGCCGCTAATCAGGGTGCGAATACACCCTCCAATATTGCCGGTGTAGAGCAAGGCCAATAATCCAAGATAGCGAGAACTGTCAGGATGTTATTTAGGTGACGACGGAAGTTAAGACGTAGGGTTGAGAGGTAGGTATGCAGTTCTCTAAAATGCACGGTTTAGGCAACGATTTCATGGTCGTTGATGCTGTAACACAAAACGTTTACTTCTCGCCGGAGCTTATCCGCCGTCTGTCCGATCGACACAATGGTGTGGGCTTCGACCAGATGCTGATAGTTGAACCACCCTATGATCCTGATTTAGATTTTCACTATCGAATCTTTAATTCCGATGGCAGTGAGGTAGGACAGTGTGGCAATGGCGCGCGCTGTTTTGCCCGTTTTGTCCGGTTGAAAGGATTGACCAATAAACGTGAAATTCGCGTGAGCACGCAGAATGGCCGCATGGTGTTGAAGGTCAGCGACGATGAGTTGGTTACGGTGAATATGGGTGAACCGATTTTTGAGCCATCCAAGATCCCGTTCAAAGCGGTGAAAGCAGAAAAAACCTATATCATGCGCGCGGCTGAACACACCATTCTATGCGGCGCGGTATCCATGGGAAATCCGCACTGTGTGTTACAGGTCGATGACGTTGAAACTGCGTTAGTTGAAACCATTGGTCCGGTTCTGGAAAGCCATGAGCGCTTCCCTGAGCGGGTAAACGTTGGTTTTATGCAGGTAATTAACCGTAATCAGATCAAATTGAGAGTGTATGAACGCGGTGCAGGCGAAACACAAGCCTGCGGCAGTGGTGCTTGTGCTGCGGTTGCCGTGGGTATTCAGCAAGGCCTGTTAGATGAGAATGTACAGGTTGATTTGCCAGGCGGCCGCCTGCAAATTCGCTGGAAGGGGCCGGATAATCCGTTGTTTATGACAGGGCCAGCCACGCATGTTTATGACGGCTTCATACACCTATAATTCATCCGTTTATGAGTGAGCGATAGACAACTATGAGCGACATCGAAGATCGGGTATTGGACAATCTGGCGCTAAATGATGCACAGGTGATGGAGTATCTGCTACAGAACCCTGACTTCTTCATTCGTAATGCGCGCAATGTGGAACAGATGCAGGTTCCCCACCCGGTGCGCGGTGCTGTTTCATTAGTTGAATGGCAGTTGAATCGACAACGTCAGCATATCTTCAATCTGGAAGAAGAGATCACGTTGCTGATGGAACAGGCCAGTGCCAATGAAGTTTTATTTAATCGTTTGTTAGAGTTACAAGGCCATTTGGCAGGGGCTGACAGCCTCTCTGATTTCCTCCAGCGCTTTAATCGCTGGGCACGTTCTCTCGGGCTGGCAGGCGCGAATATCCGTTTGTTTAGCGACAAATGGTATCTGAATGCGCCATCTGATTTTGCTCATTTAGCTCTTTCACGCAATGACTTTGAGATGATGCGGATCCAACGGCTCGGCAATCAGAACCACTATCTCGGGACGTTGAACGGTCCTGAACTGCTGCTAGTATTACCGCAGGCCAAAATGGTGGGCTCGGTGGCGCTATCTCTGATGGGCGAATTTGGTGATTTAGGGCTAATTATCTTTAGTAGCCGTGACAGCCATCATTATCAGCAAGGTCAGGGCACTGTGTTGCTCGATCAGCTTGCTTTGCTGATGCCGGGGCTAATAAGCCGATGGATTGAACGCCAATGAGCGTAGAAACTCAGACGTTAGCGTTGCCCGTTGAGGCGTTTCTGCGTTTTTTGCGCGTCGAGCGCCAGCTTAGCCCACATACGATTGAAAGCTATCATCATCAGTTGATGGCGATTATTGAGATTATTTCGGCCTCGGGTCTACGTGACTGGCGGCAGCTTGATTCCAATCAGGTACGCATGATTACTGCGCGTAGCAAACGCATGGGGCTGGAGGCTGCCAGTATTGCGCTTCGCCTCTCCTCGTTGCGCAGCTTTCTCGATTGGCAAGTCAGCCAAGGTGTCATGTCTGTAAATCCAGCCAAGGGGATTAGCGCCCCCAAACAAGCGCGTCATTTACCTAAAAATCTCGACGTTGATGACGTCAACCGACTGCTGGAGATTAATTCCAGCGATCCTCTTGCCGTTCGCGATCGCACCATGCTTGAGGTGATGTACGGTGCAGGCCTCCGTCTATCCGAGCTGGTAGGGCTCGACTGTCGTCACATGAATATGGCTTCGGGCGAAGTCTGGGTGCTGGGGAAAGGGAGTAAAGAGCGTAAACTACCCATTGGTCGCACCGCGATCCATTGGTTAGAGCAGTGGCTACCATTGCGTGAAATTTACGATCCGGTTGATGATGCGGTTTTTGTATCCAAATTGGGAAAGCGAATTTCTGTGCGCAGCGTACAGAAGCGGTTCGCCGAATGGGGCGTTAAACAGGGCGTCACCAGCCATATCAACCCGCATAAACTACGCCACTCGTTTGCAACGCACATGCTAGAGTCCAGCGGCGACCTGCGTGCGGTGCAAGAGCTTCTTGGTCACGCCAATCTGACGACGACCCAAATCTATACCCACCTCGATTTCCAACATTTGGCGAAGGTGTACGATGCGGCGCATCCACGCGCTAAACGAGGAAAATCCTGATGTATTCGAATCTCCATTTTTATCGCCCGCTCAAAGCGATTGCGGCTTTCACCTTTGATCTTGATGATACGCTGTATGATAACCATCCGGTCATCATGCGTACCGAGCGGGAATCATTGGCATTTTTACAGCAAAATTTTGAACCGTTACGCGAGTGGCAAAGTGCAGACTGGCAGCGTTTACGCGCAGAACTCCGCGCCAAAGACCCAGAAATTTGTCACGATGTGACCGCATGGCGCTGGCAAGCGGTGTATTTAGCGCTAACACGCGGCGGCTTTAGTGAAGCGCAGGCTAGCGCGGGTGCTGATTCTACAATGGAAAATTTTGCTCACTGGCGCAGCCAGATTACGGTACCGGAATCTACGCATACCACGCTGCGAGCGTTGGCAGAAAAGGTTCCTTTGGCAGCCATTACTAACGGTAACGCCGATCCGACATTGTTTGGCCTCGCTGATTACTTTGCGTTTATTCTGCGTTCAGGTCCAGACGGTCGCTCAAAGCCTCATGACGACATGTACCGTACGGCCCAGCAACGTTTGAATGTTCCAATGACTCATATTCTGCATGTCGGCGACGATCTCACTACGGACGTGGCTGGCGCGATACGCAGCGGCATGCAGGCTTGCTGGATCAACGACCGTGAACGTAGCTTAACCACGGCCTCAGATAGCCGTTTGTTACCTCACGTTGAGATTTCACGGTTGGATTCGCTCACCGCGCTGATATAATCTCCAATAATCTGTATAAATTCCCAGTGAAAAAGACGTATTTCGTTTAACGAAGCGCCTATTTCCCCATTTTAAAACGGTGCCTATGGACGTTTCCGATCTGCTCAACAGCCTTAATGATAAACAACGCGAAGCCGTTGCTGCACCGCGCAGCAATCTTCTGGTGCTGGCTGGAGCCGGAAGCGGCAAAACTCGCGTGCTGGTACATCGCATCGCGTGGTTGTTGTCGGTAGAAAACTGTTCGCCATACTCAATTATGGCGGTAACGTTCACCAACAAAGCGGCTGCAGAAATGCGCCACCGTATCGAGCACCTGATTGGTACGAGCCAAGGCGGGATGTGGATTGGTACTTTCCACGGTTTAGCACACCGCTTACTGCGCGCGCATCATTTGGATGCTAATTTGCCGCAGGATTTCCAAATTCTCGACAGCGACGACCAACTGCGTTTGCTCAAGCGGATTGTTAAAGCGCTTAATCTTGACGAGAAACAGTGGCCGCCGCGTCAGGGCATGTGGTACATCAACAATAAAAAAGATGATGGCCTACGCCCGCAACATATCGAAAGCTATGGCAATCCGGTAGAACAAACCTGGTTGCGTGTCTATCAGGCATATCAAGAGGCTTGCGACCGCGCAGGTTTAGTCGATTTCGCCGAGCTGCTGCTTCGCGCTCATGAGCTGTGGCTCAACAAACCGCAAATTCTCAATCATTACCGCGAACGCTTCACCAATATTTTGGTGGACGAATTTCAAGATACTAACCGCATTCAATACGCTTGGATCCAAATGCTGGCCGGTAATACGGGTAAAGTGATGATCGTGGGCGATGATGACCAGTCAATCTACGGCTGGCGCGGTGCGCAGGTAGAAAACATCCAACGTTTTCTGGATGATTTTCCCGGTGCAGAAACCATTCGCTTGGAACAGAACTACCGTTCAACCAGCAATATTTTGAAAGCAGCCAATGCCCTGATTGAAAACAACGACGGGCGTTTGGGGAAAAAACTGTGGACGGAAGACGGCGACGGCGAAAAGATTTCGCTCTACTGTGCATTTAACGAATTAGATGAATCACGTTTTGTGGTCAATCGCATCAAAGCGTGGCAGGACAACGGCGGTTCCCTGAATGACTGCGCAATTCTGTATCGCAGCAACGCCCAATCACGCGTATTGGAAGAAGCACTGCTACAGGTGGCGATGCCATACCGTATTTATGGTGGGCAGCGGTTCTTTGAACGTCAGGAAATCAAGGATGCGTTGGCTTATTTACGCCTAATTTCTAACCGTAATGACGATGCAGCCTATGAGCGTGTGGTAAATACGCCAACGCGTGGGATTGGCGATCGCACTCTCGACGTGATTCGTCAGGCAGCGCGAGATCGCCAACTGACGTTATGGCAGGCGACCCATGAGCTCATCCAAGAGAAAGTATTTGCAGGCCGCGCATCGGGGGCACTACAGCGCTTCATCGAGCTGATTGATGCTCTGGCAAGTGATACGGCGGATATGCCGCTGCATGTACAAACGGATCGGGTGGTACGTGATTCTGGTTTGCGCCAGATGTATGAGCAGGAAAAGGGCGAAAAAGGCCAGACGCGTATTGAGAACTTGGAAGAGCTGGTGACCGCAACGCGTCAGTACAGCTACGAGGATGAAGACGAAGACTTGCTGCCATTGCAGGCATTCCTATCACATGCAGCGCTTGAGGCCGGTGAAGGGCAGGCAGACGCCTATCAGGACGCCGTTCAACTGATGACGTTGCACTCGGCGAAAGGTTTAGAGTTTCCTCAGGTATTTATCGTGGGAATGGAAGAGGGGATGTTCCCAAGCCAAATGTCGCTGGACGAAGGTGGACGTTTGGAAGAGGAGCGCCGTTTGGCCTACGTTGGCGTAACGCGAGCGATGCGCAAGCTAACGATAACCTATGCGGAAACTCGCCGGCTGTATGGCAAAGAGGTTTACCACCGCCCTTCTCGTTTCATTGGTGAATTGCCGGAAGAGTGCGTGGAGGAGGTTCGTCTGCGAGCCAGCGTTACACGTCCGGTAAAACATGCCAGTATGGGGACGCCAATTAGTGCTAACGACAGCGGATTCAAGCTGGGGCAGCGCGTTAAACATGCCACCTTTGGTGAAGGTACAGTAATCAATTTGGAAGGCAGCGGAGAACATAGCCGTCTACAGATTGCGTTTCAGGGCGAAGGCATCAAGTGGCTGGTTGCCGCCTATGCCAAGCTAGAGGCGATGTAATCATTTTCTGTCATCCTAGCTCTTTTTACTGTGTATGGAGCTAGGATGAATCAGCTAATCAGCCGCAGTATTTATCCCCAATTTGCGCTTGTGCGTACCACGTCATGAGTTCCTGAGTCCCTGTCTCTCCTTCGGCTGGAGCCCAAGGTGCAGAATCTTGCTCACTGACTGGCACATAGCCACCGTGTTTAACCTCAAAAATCACGCCACCGTTATCCAGAGACAGCACTGAATGCCATGTGCCTGCATCCATTTCTAATGCGACACACTCTTCGCCTAATACCACGCGACGAGTCACGGTGCCGTTCTCATCAAAGTTTAGTACGAGAAAGCGCCCACTCAGTGGTAGCAGGAGTTCAAAGGTATGCGGATGGCGGTGTGGCCGAATGTAGGTGCCAGGCTCCATGGCAATCGCGAGTCGTTGCACAGGATCGCTCAGTTCGGGATGGAAATTGCGATGGGCACGTAATCGAGGAGCCGCTGCTGCCGTGGCGCTTTGCTGTTTTAGGTCATCAAAAGTGATTTGTTTCATTGGGTTTACCTGATTTTAGGACTTGTAGAGTCCATATGATGGATGCTTTGGTATAAGGTAATAGAAGGGCGTATTTAACGATATAATTTTTATGTGACAGCCTTTATGCAAATGCGGTGGTGAGGGCGAGACTCATAAATATTTTGGTATGAAACATCCTGAGCGAATAATGTTCTGTAATTACTCACAACGCCAGTTGACAGGCTTTTTCGTATCGGCGTAACATGCGCGCACTATTATCTGTGAGGACATACGCCTTGGACACACCCAGTAGATACTGGCTCAATGAACCCGTTTGCGGGTACAACTTCTAAGGCTATCCACTTATGCTGATAGCCTTCGTGGTTGTCAGCGACCTCTTTATGTCGCTATGAGTCAGATCTGATATGGTCTGAAACAGCTAGGTGACGCTATCCCTCGTTTGTTTCCTGTGCTCCATGCGTGATCCTTAATGTCACCGCAACGGAGTTTAAAAGCATGCTAAGTGCATTTAGATTAGACAACAGCCGCTTATCCCGTCTGGAGCTGGATGACACGGAAGATCTGACATCATCTTTGTGGGTCGATTTGGTCGAGCCGGAAGAAGATGAGCGTCAACGAGTTCAAGATGAGCTAGGGCAAAGTCTGGCAACTCGCCCAGAGTTGGATGATATCGAAGCATCTGCACGTTTCTTTGAAGATGAAGACGGCCTGCATATTCACTCATTCTTCTATTATGAAGATGCGGAAGATCACGCGGGTAACTCCACCGTGGCATTTACCATCCGCGATGGTCGCTTGTATACGCTACGCGAGCGCGAGCTTCCGGCATTTCGCTTGTATCGCATGCGGGCGCGAAACCAGATGCTGGCCGATGGCAATGCCTATGAGCTGTTGCTCGATCTGTTCGAAACTAAAATTGAGCAGTTAGCGGATGAAATCGAAAACATCTACAGCGATTTGGAAAAGCTAAGCCGCGTCATCATGGAAGGCCATCAGGGTGATGAGTACGATGAGGCACTTTCGACGCTGGCAGAACTGGAAGATATCGGTTGGAAAGTGCGTTTGTGTTTGATGGATACCCAGCGAGCACTTAACTTCTTAGTTCGTAAAGCACGTTTGCCCGCTAGCCAGTTAGAACAGGCGCGCGAAGTGCTGCGAGATATCGAATCCCTGCTGCCACACAACGAATCCCTGTTCCAGAAAGTCAACTTCTTGATGCAGGCGGCAATGGGCTTTATCAACATTGAGCAGAACCGCATCATCAAGATCTTCTCGGTGGTTTCCGTGGTGTTCCTGCCACCGACGCTGGTGGCATCCAGCTATGGTATGAACTTTGAGTTCATGCCGGAGCTGAAATGGTCGTTCGGTTATCCGGGGGCGATTGGCTTGATGTTGCTGGCAGGACTTGCGCCATATTTATATTTCAAACGTAAAAACTGGCTGTAACCCGCAGTATTTCCTCTCATCCCTCCCCTTGATGGGGAGGGATATCCGCGTTAGCTCCGCAACTTTCTCTGCGTATACAGTGCATCCAGAATAAACAGCAACAGCGCCGCCCAGATAAAGCCGAAGGCAACTAATTTATCCTGCGTCATCTGCTCGTTGTAGAACGTAATGGCCAGAATAAACATCAGCGTTGGGCCAAGGTACTGGAAGAAACCTAGTGTGGACAACCGCAGGCGCGTCGCGGCAGCGGTGAAGAACAGCAGTGGAATCGTTGTGACAATACCTGCTGCGATCAGCAGTAGGTTAAGCGAGATTGGGTTTGCGCTCAGGTGGCTGGTCGCACTGTCAGCGATGCCAAATAGATAGATAGCGGCAACGGGCAGTAACCACAGAGTTTCAATCAGCATACCGGTTTGAGCATCGACCGCGATTTTCTTACGAATCAAACCATAAAATGCAAAGCTGAAGGCTAGCCCAAGTGAAATAACTGGCACTGAGCCAAATTTCCACAGCTGAATGAGCACACCACAAACGGCGAGAGCTAACGCAATCCACTGCATCCGGCGGAAGCGCTCACCGAGGAAAACCACCCCGAGCAAAACGTTTACCAGCGGATTAATAAAGTATCCGAGGCTGGCCTCTAGCATATGATTATTGTTTACCGCCCAGATAAACAGCAACCAGTTGCCGCCGATTAAACAGGCGCTAAGTGCCAGCAAGCCGATCTTGGCAGGCGTTTTGGCCAGTGCGCGAACCTTAGACCAGTTTTTGCTCAATGAAAGCAAGACCAGCATGAAGAAGAATGACCAGATTACGCGGTGGGTCAGGATTTCAGTGGGGGGGACCTGCTGAATCAGCTTGAAATAAGCAGGTGCTATGCCCCAGATAAAATAGGCAGCCAGAGCAAACAGAATGCCATGACGAGTTTGTTGCGAATCCATGAAACACTTCCGAAAAAATGAATAGGCGCTGAGTCTACTGTATTTTCTCGGAATGTTTCATAGTGGTAACGAAGATGATCCTATTAACCCTAACTTATCCCAAGATTTCGTGAGAAACCGGTAAAAAATGCTGCCTAACCGACCATATACGTGGCGGTCGCTGAAGCGATATGGAGGTTTTGTTCGTTGTGGAGTTCTACACGCGCTACGGCGACTTTATTACCGGCACGTAATAGGCTGCCGCTGGCGGTGAAACGCTCACCGCGTCCAGGGCGCAGATAGTCTACCCGCATATCGATGGTGCCCATTTTCGATAGCCGAGCCAACAACTCCTCTTGTGTTATTTCATCGTGGCGCAGCAGCGCGGAACCCACGCAAACCAGCCCAGCGCATACGTCTAGCACCGATGCGATAACGCCGCCGTGTAAAATCTTCTGATGCGCATTGCCCACTAACATCTCTTTGGAATCGAAAACCAGCTCGGCATAGTCTGCTTCGAAGCGCTGAAGTTCTAAACCCAGAGAGCGGTTAAACGGCATGTGGTAAACGAAGATTTCACTAATCAGGGCGCTAGCTTTTTCACGGGTTAAAAAAGTGGGAGACATGGAACGTTCCTTTCTTTCGCAGATGACATACAAACGTTATTGTTAATTTTATGTTGATATTATGCTTAATGATTGTTTGTTTCCAGCGCCAATAAGAATGATGAACGTTCACGCAGCGCCCCTTCCGTGTAGAATGTCGCCTTTGAATCATTTATGGCGTAACTATTTTCCTCGAAGGGGTATCAATAATGCGGATGGGATGGATGATGTTAGCGGGACTGCTAGCAGTTCCTGCGGCGGTTCAGGCGGAAGAGGCTACGGTAAAGCAGGTTCACGATAAGCCATTGGTGAAAGGTAGCATTATTGCGAACATGTTACTTGAACACGATAACCCATTCACGCTTTACCCTTATGATACGAACTACCTGCTCTACACTGAAACGAGCGACGTGAATAAAGAAGCTATTCAGTCGTATGATTGGGCAGATGACGCACGTAAAGATGAAGTTAAATTTCAGTTGAGTTTGGCCTTCCCTCTCATTCGGGGTATCGCGGGCGATAATTCGGTGTTAGGGATGTCCTATACTCAGCGCTCGTGGTGGCAGGCCTTCAACCGCAGTGCTTCTTCTCCCTTCCGCGAGACAAACTACGAGCCACAGCTGTTTGTTGGCTGGTCGACGGACTACCAGCTCGGTGACTGGACTCTGCGTGATATTGAAACGGGTTTTAATCATCAGTCTAACGGGCGCTCCGATCCCACCTCGCGCAGTTGGAACCGCGTTTATGCGCGCCTGATGGCGCAAAATGGTAACTTCCAGGCGCAGATTAAACCGTGGTATCGCATCCCCGAAAGCAGTAGCAAAGATGATAATCCAGATATCACCAAGTATATGGGCTATTACGAAGCCCAGATCGGTTATCAATGGGGGGAAAGCATCTTGACGGCGAAGGGGCACTATAACTGGAATACCGGCTATGGTGGTGGTGAGTTGGGCTGGAGCTACCCGTTGACCAAGAGTGTTCGTTTTTATACTCAGCTATTTAGCGGCTATGGTGAGTCGATGATTGACTATAACTTCAATCAAACTCGCTTCGGCGTCGGTATTATGCTCAACGATTTTATGTAATTTGTAATCAGCGCACATCCGCTAACGACAAAACCGGTGCATACGCCTAAAATAGCGCCGGTATTTACTATCACCCCCTTTGGTTGAGGAGCAGCGTGGCAACGGCAGCAGTTATCAACGCAGAAATGCTGGCAGAACAGGTTTTGCGCGATACGTTCGGGTATCAGCAATTCCGTCCTGGGCAGCAAACGATTATCAATGCTGCGATCGCTGGCCGGGATTGTCTGGTTGTGATGCCAACCGGGGGCGGCAAGTCTCTGTGTTATCAGATCCCTGCGTTAGTTATGGATGGCTTAACGCTGGTGGTTTCACCGTTGATTTCCCTGATGAAAGATCAGGTCGATCAGCTACAGGCCAACGGTGTGAGCGCTGCGTGTCTTAACTCCACGCAAAACCGTGAACAGCAACAGGAAGTTTACGCTGGGTGTCGCAGCGGAGCGATAAAGCTGCTGTATATCGCGCCAGAGCGGTTGATGATGGATAACTTCCTCGATCAACTTCCCCACTGGAACCCCTCGTTGCTTGCGGTCGATGAAGCGCATTGTATTTCGCAGTGGGGACATGATTTCCGCCCTGAATATAGCGCGTTAGGTCTAATAAAACAGCGTTTCCCAGATATTCCGGTTATCGCGTTAACCGCGACCGCCGACGATGCAACGCGGAATGATATTGAGCGTTTGCTGTCGCTCAACGATCCTCTGGTGCAGGTCAGCAGCTTTGATCGCCCAAATATTCGTTACACCCTGATTGAAAAATTCAAACCGCTCGATCAGCTGATCCGTTTTGTTCAAGAACAGCGTGGAAAATCCGGCATTATCTACTGTAACAGCCGTGCGAAAGTGGAAGACACTACCGCCCGTCTGCAAAGCCGTGGTTTCAGCGTCGGAGCCTATCATGCAGGGCTCGATCACGAGCATCGCTCTTCGGTGCAAGACGCTTTTCAGCGTGATGATTTGCAGATTGTGGTGGCGACAGTGGCGTTTGGCATGGGGATCAACAAGCCTAACGTGCGCTTCGTGGTTCACTTTGATATTCCACGTAATATCGAAGCTTACTATCAGGAAACCGGTCGTGCTGGGCGCGATGGTTTACCTGCTGAAGCCGTGTTGCTTTACGATCCTGCCGATATGGCGTGGTTGCGTCGCTGTTTAGAAGAGAAACCTGAAGGGCAGCAAAAAGAGATTGAGCGCCATAAACTCAATGCGATGAATGCGTTTGCCGAAGCACAGACCTGTCGTCGTTTAGTTCTGCTGAATTACTTTGGGGAAGGGCGACAGGAATCGTGTGGCAACTGCGATATTTGTCTCGACCCACCCAAGCGTTACGATGGTTTGGAAGATGCGCAAAAAGCGCTGTCGGCGATTGCTCGCGTTGGACAGCGATTTGGTATTGGTTACGTGGTGGAAATTTTGCGCGGCGCAAACAATACCCGTATTCGCGAGTTCGGGCATGACAAACTCAAGGTTTATGGGCTAGGGCGCGATCACACTACTGAGCACTGGGTTAGCGTATTGCGTCAGCTCATTCATTTAGGATTAGTGACACAAAATATTGCTATGCATTCCGCGCTACAGCTAACGGAGTCTGCTCGTCCCGTGCTGCGCGGTGAAGTACCTTTGCAGCTTGCTGTTCCGCGCGTGATAAATCTCAAATCACGCAGCAGCAGTAGCCATGCCAGTAAAAATTACGGCGGAAACTATGATCGCAAGCTGTTTGCCAAATTGCGTAAGCTACGCAAAGCCATTGCCGATGAGGAAAACATTCCGCCATACGTGGTTTTCAACGATGCAACATTGTTAGAAATGGCCGAGCAGATGCCGATTCGTGCCAGCGAATTGCTGAGTATTAACGGTGTGGGGCAGCGTAAACTCGATCGTTTCGGTGCACCGTTTATGACGCTGATACGAGAGCACGTCGACGGTGATGATGAGTAGTCTTTAGGGGGAATTTCGTCTCCCCCAGTTCTTCCGAGGGAGACTTCCGTTATTTCTTACGTCTTACTTTTTCTTACTCAGGCACAATCCATTCCACTTTCGCGTGGCCAGTACCTTCAGGTACCAATACCTTGTGTAGCCAAGGCAGCACGTCGCGCATTTGCTGTTCCAGCTTCCACGGCGGGTTAATGACAATCATGCCGGAAGCGGTCATGCCGCGCTGATCGCTGTCTGGGCGGACCGCGAGCTCAATTTGCAGAATGCGACGGATACCGGTGTCTTGTAAATCGCGCGTCATTCGTTTGATCTGCTGACGCAGGACAACGGGATACCACAACGCATATACGCCAGTAGCGAAGCGCTTATAGCCTTCCTGAATACCTTTCACCACGTCCTGATAATCGGTTTTCATCTCGTACGGCGGATCGATTAGCACGAAACCACGGCGCGACAGGGGTGGCAGCTGTGATTTCAACTGTTGGTAACCGTCAGCTTTCATCACTTTTGCGCGCTCGTCTTTAGCGAATTCATTACGCAGGAGAGGGAAATCGGTCGGATGCAGTTCGGTCAGATGAATTTTGTCAAAATCGCGTAATAACTGACGAGCAATCAACGGCGAACCTGGGTAGTAACGCAGTTGCTCCCCGCGGTTAAAGTGTTTAACCGCGCTAAGATAGGCTTCCAGCTCGGCGGGAATATCGTCACGCTGCCAGATACGAGCGATACCTTCTAGGTATTCACCCGTTTTTTCAGCATGCTCACCACTGAGCTGATAACGCCCCGCGCCGGAATGCGTGTCCAGATAAAGGAAAGGCTTATCCTTTTCTTTCAGCGATTCAATGATCAAGCTCTGAACGGTATGTTTGAGGACATCGGCATGATTGCCGGCGTGAAAACTGTGGCGATAACTGAGCATAGTGAATTTAAACTTTCGTATATTCTAATAACTAAAACAAAATCATTAGGATAGGTAAATTAGGACCGTGACAAGGCACAGCGAGTCTGCTCTTTTGGGCTGCGGGCGTCGCGGCATGTCAGCAGGTGACGGTTAAGTATAAACGGTATGGCGATGAAAGACTTTATGGATTATCGCATATTGGTTTTGTGATACAGATAAAGAATGGTCGAATCTTGAAAGCAGATAATTGTGTGACAAGGAATGCCATGCAAAAGGGATTTACAATGGGGTTATTGCAGCAATTTGATATGTTGAGTGAGTCGGAAAAATTATTTGTGGCGAGTTGTCCTTACAGCGCCCCGGTAATACGCTTCTCGGCAGATGAGGCGACGCAAAAAACTATCCAGATATTTGGTCACAATGGCCATAATGATATGTCTGATGCATTTAGGCATTGCTATTTCGCGGCTTTATTATCGAGGGATTTGGGGTATTACGACGCACTGGATTACCTCAACGCGCATGAGCGCTTTCCTAATAACCCGAGAGAAGAAAGGCGTATGGACATGGCTAATAACTATGTTGGTGCGGATATTGGACAAACACAAAGACCCAATAATGAGCTTGCAGAAATGTGCTTAAAAGCTGCGCAAGGAGGGAGACTTGTACATTTTTAGTATCATAGCCCTCGTACTAACGTTGTGTAGCTGTAAGGACTCTTCTAGCTTAGAACAGCTTAAACGCTATGGCTCAAGTCCATTTGATCAGCAACGCTGGAAGCTTTCTAAGCACCGGCTTGATATGGTGTGGCGTCTGGCTGTTGATCGCGATTTATGTACAAAAAGCACGTCACAGTTAGTTGATTTATTAGGCAATGGTGACGGGTATTTCATCAGTGAAAAATACCTGTCTTGGCAATTGTCCTCTCACCAGCAATTAGCGTTTAAAACGCAGCAACAAAGCCCTTATCCTGCGTTTTTTGCCATTACTTACGATAATCATGTTATGGAGCAGATTTCTTGCTCTTAGATGTATTTGGGCTTGTTGTGCCTCCTATCAAAGCGATTGAACCTACCAGCCATTGATTTTCGCTACACTTAACCTCATCTTAGATCTAAACACGAATTTTATACCGGTTGCTCGCAGAGTTGGGCGGCTGGTTGAATCTATTCATATGCCGCGTTGCTGCGGCTAAGACCGTTAACCTTCGTTGTTAATGGCAAAACTATACAGGACGCTTCCTTATGACCAATCCGTTACTGACGCCGTTCGAACTGCCACCCTTTTCTAAAATCAAACCTGAAGACATCGTTCCTGCGGTGAAAGCTGCACTGGCAGATTGTCGTGCTGAGGTTGAGCGCGTGGTCGCACAAGATGCGCCATTTACATGGGACAACCTGTGTCAGCCACTGGCTGAAGTTGATGACCGTTTGAGCCGTATCTTTTCTCCGGTCAGTCATTTGAATTCCGTACAAAATAGTCCAGAGCTGCGCGAAGCTTACGAACAGTGTCTACCTTTGCTGTCTGAGTATGGCACGTGGGTTGGACAACATGAGGGGCTATATCAAGCCTATCGTAGTCTGAAAGAGGGTGCCGGTTTTGCGGTACTCACCAAGCCGCAGAAGAAAGCGGTAGAAAATTCACTGCGCGATTTTGAACTGTCAGGCATCGGTTTACCGAAAGAGAAACAGCAGCGTTATGGTGAAATCATGGCGCGTTTGTCTGAGCTGGGTTCAGCATTTAGCAACAATGTGTTAGATGCCACTATGGGCTGGAGCAAGCTGATTACCGACGAAAAAGAGCTGTCGGGCCTACCTGAAAGTGCGATGGCTGCGGCGAAAGCGTTAGCAGAATCCAAAGAAAAAGAAGGCTGGTTACTCACTCTGGATATTCCGAGTTATTTGCCGGTTATGACCTATGCCGATAACCGTGAACTACGTCATGAGATGTATCAGGCGTTTACCACGCGGGCATCCGATCAAGGACCAAATGCAGGTCAGTGGGACAATAGCGAAATCATGGCTGAAACGCTGCAGTTGCGTCACGAACTTGCACAGCTGCTGGGCTTTAAATCCTATGCCGATAAATCATTGGCGACCAAAATGGCAGAGAACCCACAGCAGGTTCTGGCATTCCTCAATGATTTAGCTGAACGTGCTCGCCCACAGGGTGCTCAGGAATTAGCTGAGCTGCGTGAGTTTACCCGCAAGCACTATGATGTGACGGAGTTGGAAGCGTGGGATATCACCTACTACAGCGAAAAACAGAAACAGCACCTTTACTCCATCAGCGATGAGCAACTGCGTCCTTACTTCCCTGAGCAGCGTGTATTAAGTGGTTTGTTCGAAGTAGTAAAACGCATTTATGGTATTACCGCTAAAGAACGCCATGATGTCGATGTGTGGAATTCTGAGGTACGTTTCTTTGAGCTGTATGATGAAACGGGCGAACTGCGCGGTAGCTTCTATCTTGACCTCTACGCGCGCGAACACAAGCGCGGCGGGGCATGGATGGATGATTGCGTTGGGCGTCTGCGTCGTGCCGACGGCAGCTTACAAAAACCGGTCGCTTATCTAACCTGTAACTTTAATCGCCCAATCGGCGATAAACCTGCGCTGTTCACTCACAATGAAGTGACAACGCTGTTCCATGAGTTTGGCCACGGTTTGCACCACATGCTAACCACCATTGAAACCGCGGGTGTTTCTGGCATTAACGGGGTGCCGTGGGATGCCGTCGAGCTGCCAAGCCAGTTCATGGAAAACTGGTGCTGGGAGCCAGAGGCGTTGGCGTTCATCTCAGGTCACTATCAGACCAATGAACCGTTGCCTCAGGAAATGTTAGATAAAATGCTGGCAGCGAAGAACTATCAGGCGGCGCTGTTTATCCTGCGTCAGCTCGAGTTCGGGATGTTCGACTTCCGTCTGCATACCGAGTTTGATCCTGCGCAGGGCGCTCGTATTCTTGAGACGTTGAAAGAGGTAAAAGCGTTGGTTGCAGTGATGCCATCGCCGAGCTGGGGACGTTTCCCACATGCCTTCAGCCATATTTTCGCTGGTGGTTATGCTGCTGGGTATTACAGCTATCTGTGGGCAGAATTGTTATCGGCTGATGCTTTCTCTCGTTTTGAAGAAGAAGGGATTTTCAACGTCGATACCGGTCGTGCGTTCCTCGACAATATCCTGTCGCAGGGTGGTTCAGATGAGCCAATGAATCTCTTCAAAAACTTCCGTGGCCGTGAGCCTAAAATCGATGCGATGCTGCGTCATTATGGCATCAAGGGCTAATTCGTTGAGTATTCAGTTATTGTTGGAAGAGGGCGCCGATAGCGGCGCCTTATCGCATTTAGCCGAACGTTGGGGACTGGTTCACGATCCTGAAGCGCTGATGGCGCTGGTATTAACGCAGGAACATTTGGAACTGCGTAAACTGGATGAACCTAAGCTAGGCGCGATTTTCGTCGATTTTGTTGCGGGAGCCATGGCTCATCGTCGCAAGTTTGGCGGTGGTCGTGGTGAAGCCGTCGCTAAAGCGGTAGGCATCAAAGGTAGCTATGTGCCAAGCGTTGTGGATGCTACCGCAGGGTTAGGCCGTGATGCCTACGTGTTAGCTTCCGTGGGTTGCCATGTACGAATGCTAGAGCGCCATCCCGTGGTGGCGGCTTTGCTCGACGACGGCTTGCAGCGTGGCTATGCCGATCCAGAAATTGGGGGGTGGCTACAAGAGCGTTTAACGCTGCTGCATGCGTCCAGTATTGATGCGTTGAAAGATCTCACGCCCGCTCCGGAAGTGGTTTATCTCGATCCGATGTATCCGCACAAACAGAAAAGTGCGTTAGTGAAGAAAGAGATGCGAGTGTTTCAATCATTGGTCGGGGCGGATTTGGATGCTGACGCATTGTTGGCGCCAGCGCGAGCTCTGGCCACGAAACGCATTGTGGTGAAGCGTCCTGATTATGCCCCTCCGCTGGCAGATGTTCCTGCGCATGCGGCGACCACAACCAAGAATCATCGCTTTGATATCTATACGCCGCTAAAGTGAATCTGGCGAGAATCCCTCTGCCTAGCCCCTTAATCGGGGCTAGGTCATTTAAGTTTTAGTACCCTGAACTCGTTTTTTTCATCGTATCTCCCGATTTCATCGGTTGTTTATCCATCTGGTCTTTGCTCATTTCATCTTGTTTTGGTGCTTCGCCTTTTTGCATGGCGTCCAGATGTTGCTTTTTCATTTCCTGCGGTTTTTTGCTGGTGTGATCCATTTTATGCGGATCGTTATGCATGCTTTTATCTGACGTACTGGTTGAATCCGCGGCGAAAGCAAATCCAGTACCCATCAGTAAAGCGCTACACATCACGGTGGTAATGAGTTTTTTCATGGTCAGATCCTTATCCAGTTATGGGGGCGAAGCCAGTATTGCCTTCACGTGTTCATTAAATCCTCACCGAGTTATAAATTATTTGTGATAACTCAGGACACAAACCCTGTGTAGACTGAATATATTCCCGTAGTCCTTCAAGATGCAGGTACTTGGGTATAAACCATCCAGCTTGGAGTGAGAACGCGATGGAAGGAATGAAGCGAATTCTAATTGTAGAAGATGACTCACATATTGCCGATCTACTGGCTTTGCATCTACGCGATGAAGGCTATCAGATAGAACACGCCGCCGATGGTATTGCGGGGATGTCCATGTTAGAGCAAGGCGGCTGGGATGCGCTGATTCTGGACTTGATGCTGCCGGGAATTGATGGGCTCGATATTTGTCGCCGAGCCCGCAGCATGACGCGCTATACACCGATTATTATGATCAGCGCTCGTTCTAGCGAAGTTCATCGCGTTTTGGGACTAGAGCTGGGTGCTGATGACTATGTGGCTAAGCCTTTCTCCATGGTTGAGCTGGCTGCGCGAGTAAAAGCGCTATTTCGCCGTCAGGAGGCGATGAGCCGTAATCTCCAGATGGATGCAGGACGTTTGGATATGGCGGGTCTGACAATCGACCCTATTGCGCGTGCGGTGTGGATGAATCAGCAGCCTATCGATCTTACTCCGCGTGAGTTTGATCTCTTGTATTTTTTCGCCAAGAATCCAGACAAGGTGTTTTCGCGTTTGCAATTGCTTGATCAGGTCTGGGGTTATCAACATGATGGTTACGAACATACGGTGAACACCCACATCAACCGCCTACGAATCAAGATCGAAGCGGATCCCTCAGAGCCGCAATATATTCTGACTGTTTGGGGTTCTGGCTATAAATTTACGGCGTCGGGTGCGGGTAACTAAATGAATCGATTGAGTCTCTCTCAGCGTTTAACGCTCGTTTTTGCGCTGTTGCTGGTGGTTTGCTGCGCGGTATCTGGCTGGCTTCAGGTTCGCAGCAATACCCAATACAGCCAGCAGGTGATCCAGCGTTTATCGGTCAATCTTGCTCAGCACATCACTGAAAATAATAAACTTTTGGGGTCACAAGGGCTGAATCCTGCGTCGGTAAAAAAGCTATTTGATCAGCTTATGTCAGTGAATCCGAGCGTCGAGGTTTATTTGTTAGATAAGCAAGGACACATCATCGGAGATGCCGCGCCGGAAGGGCGGATTAAACGCCGCGATGTGAATCTAAAACCTATCAATGCGCTGATGCAGGGGCAAAGCATGCCCGTTTTGGGTGATGATCCGCGCAGCATTGATGGGCAAAAAGTCTTTAGCGTCGCGCCACTGCAAGTCGATGGTAAAACCGAAGGATACTTATATGTTGTGCTGCTTGGTGAAGACTATGCTCGACTAGCCGATGATGCCCGAATGGGATCGGCGGCGCTAACGGCGTTTTGGTCGATGGGGTTGATTATGCTGTTTGGTTCTCTGGCTGGTTGGCTGGCTTTCCGCTGGGTGACTAAGCCGGTGCGTCAACTCACCCGTCAGGTGATCAAACTGGAACAGGAAGGGTTGGATTATGCGCGGGTCATGGCGCTGAGCGTGCCAGACGCTGACGTAAAAAGTAATGAGGTTACTCAGCTCAGACGTGCATTTGTTTTGATGGCCAAGCGTATTGCCGAGCAGTGGAAAACCTTGGCGGAGCAGGATCAACAACGCCGTGAATTTATTGCCAATATTTCACATGATTTGCGAACGCCGCTGACGTCTTTACATGGGTATTTAGAAACGCTGTCGGTCAAGTCATCCAGCTTGAGTGACGCTGAACGTAAACGTTATTTAGATATTGCACTCGCGCAGAGCCTGAAAGTAGGCCGTTTGGCACAAGAGCTGTTTGAGCTGGCGCGCTTAGAATATGGCGTAGTGAAGCCGCAAAAAGAGCGTATGTCGTTTAGTGAGCTGTTGCAGGATATTTTCCAAAAGTTTGAGCTTACGGCTGAAACCCGTCAGATTAGGCTTAGTGCGGATGTTCCTAAAGGTTTACCTCTGGTCAACGCTGATATCTACATGATGGAGCGCGTGTTGACCAATCTTTTGGATAACGCAATCCGCCATACGCCTTCAGGCGGGTATATTGCGGTGAAACTTTGGCATCAAGACGGGCAGATGTGGGTTCAACTGACCGACAGTGGTACAGGTATTCCTGAAGAGCTAAAAGCGGGATTATTTGAGCGTCCATCGTTGCTTTCAGGCGTGCGTCGCCAGTCGGCTGGAGGGCTTGGGCTAATGATTGTCAAACGCATGCTGCAACTGCATGACGGGGACATCATGTTGGTCAATGAGAATGAGCAGGGCGCTTGTTTTCGTTTAATGCTGCCAGTGTGAATTGCTCCCTTAATTATTATCACACTTGGTGGTAGCATGAATTTCCCTTCTAATTATAAGAGTTCACTCCGATGATGTTGTTTTTGACGGTGGCATTGGTTCATCTGGTGGCCTTGATGGCTCCAGGTCCTGACTTCTTTTTTGTTTCTCAAACGGCGGTTAGCCGCTCTCGCGCTGAAGCCATGCAGGGTGTTGTAGGGATTACACTGGGTATTGTTATTTGGGCTGCGGTGGCGCTGATGGGGCTGCATTTGCTGCTCATGAAAATGGCGTGGCTGCACAGCATTATTACCGTTGGCGGGGGCTTGTACCTGACATGGATGGGCTATCAGCTCTTAAAATCTGCGCGAGCCAAAGGACAGTTGGACAACAGAGATGAGGTTAACGTCACTCTACCAGCGCGTGGTAAAACCTTTTTACGTGGCTTCCTAACCAACTTATCTAACCCAAAAGCGGTTATTTATTTTGGCTCGGTGTTTTCCCTGTTTGTGGGTGACAACGTTAGCACGCCTGAGCGCGTGGGGTTATTTGTGATGATTGTGGCAGAAACCTTCGTATGGTTCAGCATCGTTGCCTCCGTGTTTGCCCTGCCGGTAATGCGTCGTGGCTATCAGCGTTTAGCTAAGTGGATCGACGGCGTTGCGGGCGTTCTGTTTATCGGCTTCGGTCTGCATCTAATTTTCTCGCGTTCATAATTATACTGGCTAATACATATAAAAAGGTGGGCTGCAGGCATCAGGCATTCGCAGGGGCGAAAGGCATTAGCGTGGTTGCTAGTGCCAGACTTAAGGACAGTAGGGTTTTACAACGCCTTTTCCAAGCAAATAAGCTAAGGCGTAACATGAATATCTCCTGGAGCCAATTGAGTACAACGAGCCCATCCGATAGCCTGGCTCCGGCTTGCCCGCAGTTGCTGAGACTGAATACGAATAAAACGTAGCGGCTGATCGCCGCTGTCTAAACGATAATTTCCGACGGCGTCTGCTATCTGGCAACGATCGCTGGAAATGGTAATCTCTTTGGGCATAACGCTATCTATTTGCCCCTTGTTACGCAGTACCAAATTATATAAAGCATCGGTCTGGCCAGACTCCGCTGGCTGGGCCTGCGCATCAACAATCCATTGAACGGTCAACGCTTGTTGCAGGATCACCGCTTTCAGCGTTGGCATGGACCAAGCTCTGCGGTCGCCCTCGAGAGGTAAGCGAAACCAGATTAGCCCTTTTAAATGGGGGATATGCTGTAACCTAAGCTGAGATAAAAAATCAGCTATAGTCTGAGGCTGAACCGAGATCTCTTGCATTTGGCCTGCAATGTAGAGGGAGCTTTCACTCTCTACCACGGGCTGTTGATTCTGAAAACCCGCTAGCCCTATGCCATAGGCCGGTAATGCGACATAAAATGGTTTTTGTGTCACGTTGCTATAGCGTTTGATCCAGCTAGCCGCTAATTCAGCATCGAATAACCCTTTCTCTGGCGAAAGGACGGCATGCACCTGTAACACGGATTGATCCGCCTGCTGAATTAACGCAGGCAAATAAGGAGAGTCTAACCATGTAGGTAACAGCGTTAGGCTGAGTTGCAGATCCTGTGGCAATCTCGTTCGCAGTAGCTTAAGAAATTGTTGATAAACCACCAGTTTTGAACTGGGGGAATCATAGTCAATTTCAACGCCCGTGACGCTTAGACCACTCTGCTGCCATTGGTGTAGCTGATTAAGTAGATTTTCAAACACCAACGACGAATCAATATGCTGTAGTTGCCCATCAAGGCGGACCACTAACCAGACGGGGCGTCCATCTTGCCGCAGCATTTGGGTATCTACGGCGATTTTGCGTAAGCCTTCATCGCGATTGAGCTGTAGTCCCAACACCCGTAGGCTAGAAAATAGTTCATGGCTTTGCAAAAGTGCGTCTTGGTGCTGTGGAGTCCAGACTCTTTGCCAAATATAGGTTTGCTGATCCCATGGTGTGAGATTTTCTCCCGATGTTCCTGATGAGGGATTTCGATAAAGACTAAAAAGTATGCTGCAAAAAAGTGCCACCATACCGATTACAATCCATGTCCGTTTCATGTCCGTCTGCTTCATCCCCACCGCCTAAATAACTTGGTTCGGTCACATTATGTGAGATCGTGTCTATGAATACTGATCCAGTACAAGCTTGGCATCAAGGATGAATAAAGGGTTTAGGGATTTTTAAAGAGTCGGGTTTACGCTTGCCACCAAAAAACAAAACGCCTGATGAGAACATCAGGCGTTTTCAGGCTAGAAAGGATGGGTTAGCGCTGAGACAAATTACATCGCAGCGAAGAAGATCATACCAACGACTGCGCCCGTGGTACCCAAAATGGTTTCCATTATTGACCAGGTTTTCAGCGTTTGAGCTTCGGTCGCACCGGTGAATTTACCAAACAGCCAGAAGCCGGAGTCGTTTACGTGGCTCAGTACGATGGAACCACCCGCGATACAGATAGACAGTGCAGCCATCTGTGCGCCGTTGTAACCCAGTTCGCCGATAACCGGAAGAACCAAGCCTACTGTCGTTAAACACGCAACGGTAGCGGAACCCTGAATCACACGAACCGCAGCGGCGAGTACGAAGCAAGCCACAGCAATTGGCAGACCCGCACCAATCAAAGAGTTACCCAGAGCTGGACCTACGCCGGAATCAACCAAGATTTGTTTGAAGACGCCGCCCGCACCGGTAACCAGAAGGATGATACCCGCTGGCTGGATCGCCGCAGAACATACTTCCATGACTTTCTCTTTGCTCATGCCCCGACGAATAGCCAGACCATAAATGGCAACCAGACAAGCCAGCAGAATTGCGGTAAACGGATGACCGATAAATTCCAACCACTTATGCAGTTCAGTACCGGTTTCCACAAAGCGCGCGCCGATGGTTTTCATTCCAACCAGAACCAGTGGGAATAAAACTAACGCTAAGCTGAAGCCGAATGAAGGCAGTTTGCTCTTATCTAAGCTTGGCTCTTGGATATCAGCAGGCAGATCCAGAGTGACATACTTGCTGATGAAGTTACCAAACAGAGGACCCGCTAAAATCATGCCTGGAATAGCAGCACACAGGCCGATCAGAATCATCCAACCATAGTCTGCTCCCATCTGAGAGGCCAGCAGCATAGGCGTTGGACCTGGTAACAGGAACGCTGCGGCACCCGCAACCCCAGCAAACAGAGGGATCGCCAGTTTAACCACGTTACCGTTGGTACGACGAGCAACGGCGAATACCACACCAATCAGCAGAACGATGGCAACATCGAAGAACAGCGGCAGTGCACAGACCAGACCTGCAATACCTAGTGCATAATGTGCCCGCTTCTCTCCAAAGCTAGAGAGCAGTTTGGCAGCAATCTGATCCAGTGCGCCGGTTTCATGCAGGATTTTACCGAACATGGCACCTAAGGCGACGACGATAGCGAGGAAGCCTAAAGTGCCTCCCATGCCTTTTTCCATGGTCTTGGCAATCATATCCAGCGGCATTCCGGAGAAGATACCTGCGCCGATAGATACCAACATCAGAGCAACAAAAGCGTGCATACGTGCTTTCATTACCAGAAACAGCAACAGTAGGACGGAGCCGACTGCGGTAAAGACGAGAGTGAAGGTGCTCATTATGACCCCTGAGAAATCACAGATTTAATGGTTGTAATTGTATTTTCAACAACACCGTCCAGTGGGAGGCTGATGTCGACAGCATGAACGTCATGTTCATCGCTGGTAGGTTCTTCTAACGCTTCAAATTGTGAAACTAGCATCTGCGGTTTAAAGAAATGACCTTTACGCGCTAACAGACGGCTTTCGATCAAATCGAAATCGCCTTTTAGATAGATAAAAGAAACGTTTTTATTGCCGTCGCGCAGCATGTCGCGATAACGCTTTTTCAGTGCAGAACAAACGATCAGAGATACGTCGTTGGTACGTTGCATGGCAAAAATGGCGTCGTTAACCGCTTTCAGCCAAGGCGTGCGGTCTTCATCATTCAGCGCATGTCCTTCGGACATTTTTTTGATATTAGCGCGGGGGTGCAAGAAGTCTCCATCTAGGAAACCTGCGCCAAGCTGTTGGGCTACGGAAGTTGCAACAGCAGATTTACCGCTGCCAGATACGCCCATCAGGATAAAAACGTGGTGTTGTGGTTTTTGCTCGCTCATTTCTACTCCAGAGAGGGGACGGAAGACCATCCGCTAAACGTAATGTTACTGGTAACTTGTTATGGGTAACATTGTCTGAGCAGAGATAACAATTAGCAAGAACCGTGACAAAGTAGCTTCAATAACTGTGAGGTTACTCTCAGTTAGTAACGGTAATTAACTATAAGTGAGTAGTTGCTTACGGGGTTTTAGATGCTGCCGCCATAGAGAAGTGTGAAACCAACGTCAACCATCTGGGGTGAAATGGTTTCACCGCGTAGGCGTGCTAGCATGCGCTCTGCGGCAATTTGCCCCATGCGCTGGCGAGGTGTTAATACGCTGGCGAGTTTCGGGGTCATGACCTGACCAATATCGTGGCCGTGGAAACCGGCGATCGCCATATCTTGAGGAATGCGCAGACCCAAACGCTGGCATTCAAAGGCAGCACCTGCGGCTAAGTCATCGTTGGTGCAGAAGATACTGTCCATGTCAGGATAGCGTTCTAGCGCTTCACGCAGTAGCTCACTGCCGACGGAGTAAGAGGAACCGCGTGGGATCATGACACTACGAGGCTCTAAGCCGGCATGATTCATTGCCGCTTCATAGCCATGCTGTTTGATGACCGTACGCTCATCTTGGCGAGCGCCAAAATAAACCACTTTGCGATGACCGCGATCGATGATGGCCTGAGTCATTTGACGAGCGGCTTCGAAGTTATCAAACCCAACCGCGATATCAATACACGGCGTCACGCAGTCCATCATTTCCACGACGGGGACGCCTGACACTTCGATCATCTTACGTGTGCGTGCGGTGTGACTGCGTTCAGACAGGATCAACCCATCGACGTTGTAGGAGAGCAGAGACAATAAACGCTCTTCTTCTTTTTCTTGGCGATAGCCATAGTGCGCTAGCATAGTTTGATAGCCATGCGCGTCGGTGACGCTTTCTATGCCACGAATAACATCGGCGAAAACTTGGTTGGTCAGAGAAGGAAGAAGCACGCCAATCGCGCGGCTCGTTGAATTGGAGAGAATATCCGGTGCGCGATTAGGGATGTATCCCAATTCGTCCAACGCCACTGCAATTTTTGTTTGAAGTGCAGCAGAAACTTGCTCAGGGTTACGCAAATAACGGCTTACCGTCATTTTTGTCACACCAACTTTGTCTGCGACATCTTGAAGTACAGGGCGTTTTTTCTTCATTTTCAATGAAATAACTAATGTTCGGACGAATGCAGACAGTTTAGCAAAAAAACAATGTCACGTATAAAACAAATGTTACGCATATCATGCGAAACATCGCGCTCTGGGATATCACGCCACTAATGCGCCGCGAACCACGTAGGAGTGCCCTGCATCACGTGACCCGACGATAAGCTCAAGTGCTCTTTGTGCCAACGATTCTAATGGATATTCAATGGCGGGCTGCCCTGGAAGACTCATGGAACCATCGAGACTAAAAATCATGACCTGCCTAGGAACATCACGATTGAATGCTTGCAACAGTTCTTTTGCCTGCTGAGCATCGTTGTTATCGCGTAGCAGAAGCCCATTAAAGGCAACACCGCTGTTAAGCAACGACTGGAGGGCGACCTTCATAGAGGGAGAACATTGGGTCACAAGCTGTCTGTTGTAAGGAATAAGGTTAAATTCTAATGCGCTGCGATAACCCTGTAGTGTTTGGTCAGCGGCATCGCTCTGGTCATAATTTAGCAATGCCAACTGGCGTCGCCCCTGACTGACCAGATATTGAGAAGCGGTGTGTGCAGCAAACTCATGATCGAACTCAATCCGGCTGCCGCCTTCGGCGTCTAAACAGTCAATCAGCACAATGGTGTCGTCAAGCGGAGGTAGTGTAAAACGCGCTCCGATGATAATCATGGCATCACACAGTCCGCGCCCCAACTCGCTTAACGCATGTTGTACGCTGGCAGCATCGGTGGCGAAGCGTAGCAGAAGGTGTTTTTTATGCAGACGCATCTGTTTTTCTAACGCCTGAAGGTAATGCGCTGCCTGCTGGATAGTTTCCATGGCGCACACGACACCAATGCAACCGGTCGTTTGTGTACTCAGCGACTGAGCAATCAAATTCGGCGCATAGTTCAGGGCTTCTGCGGCTTTTAGTACCGCCAGACGGCTTTCCTCCTTCACGCCACGGCTGCCGCTGAGTACCCGTGATACTGTGGCTTTGGACACCTGAGCGAGTCGTGATACATCGTTGATAGTCGCCATATTCTTTTGCCAGTTGGAGTGAAATCATTCGTTCTAGTGCAGGAGATACAGGTTAAAAAAGTAGAACCCTGCATCTCCGAGCAAAACAATGCCTAATGTGTTAAAAACCGTTCTCTTGTGAGACTTTGGCAAACCATTGGCCACTTTTTTTTATTTTCCGCGTTTGCGTCGCTAAATCGAGTTGCACAAAGCCATAGCGGTTTTTGTAGGCATTGCACCACGACCAGTTATCGATAAATGTCCACATATGATAACCCAAGCACCGACTGCCTTCCTGAATCGCTTTATGCACCCATTGCAGATGTTCGCGAATGAATTCAATGCGGTAGTCGTCTTGTACCTGCCCATGTTCAACAAATTGCTGCTCGTTTTCTACGCCAATGCCATTTTCTGAAATAAAACAACGCGGATTTCCGTATTGAGTGCGTAGGTTCGCCAAAATGTCATAAACGCCTTTTTCATAGATTTCCCAGCCGCGATAAGGATTCATTTTACGCCCTGGCATTTCATAGTTATCGAAGAACCATTCAGGCATAAACGGGCTCTCGGGATTCACCATGCTATCACGGGATTTGATGCGTCTTGGTTGATAGTAATTGATTCCAAGTAGTGAGACCACGCCCTGAGCCAATAGCTCGCGATCGCCGTCACGGCATTCTGGCAGTTGGTGATGCATTTTGAGCAAATCGACTAACTCATCGGGATATTTACCTAACAGAGCGGGATCGAGAAAACTACGGTTAAACATTAGGTCGGCGATATTTGCCGCTTTTACATCGGCCGGATTCTCAGAACGGGGATAAGAAGGCGTCAGGTTGAGGATAATGCCAATGTCTCCACCTTGATCCAACTGGCGATAGCGTTGCACCGCCTGTGCATGGGCGAGCATGGTGTGATAAGCCACGGTCGCGGCGCGTTTAAAATCCACCACGTTGGGATAATGGAAGTCGTACAGATAGCCACCTTCGACCGGAACCACAGGCTCATTAAAGGTAAACCAGTGTTTGACGCGATCGCCAAACAGATGAAAACAGGTCGCGGCGTATTCCGCGTAAGCATCAACGACTTCACGATTTTCCCAGCCACCTTGCTGTTGCATCACCATCGGCATATCGAAATGGAAGAGATTGATAAAAGGCGTAATGCCCTGAGCCAGCATTTCATCGATGATCTGATTATAAAATGACACCGCATCAGGATTAACCGCTCCACGGCCGTTAGGAATTAAGCGCGCCCATGATATCGAAGTGCGAAAGCTGTTATGTCCAACCTGCTTTAGCAGTGCAATATCATCTCGCCAATGCTGATAAAAGGTCGATGTATCTTGTGGCCCCACCTGTTGATGAAAACGATTTGGCTGTTGGGAGAACCAGTGATCCCATACCGTGGCGCTTTTGCCGCTGCCAAGACTATTGCCTTCGGTTTGCGGTGCCGAGCTGGCGCTGCCCCACCAAAATCCAGTTGGAAACGAGTGTGTCATAGGTGCTCCGTTATGAGTTCAACGCCAGTTCATTGGCCTGTTTATCTTCTTCCTGTTTAAGCAAGGTACGTTCGTAGGCTTTCAGGAATGGGTAGTACATTGCAGCGGACAACACCATGCAGATCAGACACATAATGACGGGGCTGAGTGCCCAGTTTGCAGCCCATGAGGCTCCGATTGGCGCAGGCGTTGTCCATGGCGTCATTGAAACCACTTGTGCAACCCAGCCAAGTTTGGTGGCGGTCCATGCAAAAGTGGCATTGATCATGGGTACTAAAATAAAGGGCAGGAAAAACACGGGGTTCATGATGATGGGGGCACCGAACAGAATTGGTTCGTTGATATTAAAGAAACTCGGTACAACGCCCATTTTTCCGATGGTTCGTAGGTGAATGGCTTTACTACGTAACAGTAGGAATGCCAAAGGTAACGTAGAACCCACGCCGCCAATCAGCAGGTAGTGATCCCAAAACCCCTGCAAATAGATGTGCGGTAGCGGTGCGCCAGTTGCTAATGCAGTTTGATTGAGTGCCAGATTGGTCATCCAGAACGGATTCATAATGCCAGTAACGATCAGCGCACCGTGAATTCCGGCAAACCACAGGATTTGGCACAGTAACACCGATAACAAAATGGCTGGCAGGGAATCAGAGGCTGAAACCAGCGGAGCCAATAAATGCATGATGGCTTCAGGGATAATCATCCCCGTCATGGATTCAACTAAAAGGTTTAACGGATGCAGCGTTGCGACGATGATCACCACAGGAATTAAGATTTCAAACGAACGGGCGACCCCTGTAGGGACTTCTTTGGGCAGCCGGATGGTGATGTTTTTACGCTTTAGGAGGGCGTACATTTCGCTGGCATAGATAGCAGTGATAATTGCCGTGAAGATCCCTTGTCCTGAGAAGTACTGAGTCGAGATGTGATCATCTTTATAAGGCGCAGCGACGATTAAAAAGGCCATGAATGCCAGTAGGCCAGTCATGATGGGATCGAGCTTATAGTGTTTACCCATGCTGGCGCCGATACCAACGGAGATAAAAAATGTCATTACGCCCATGCTAAGGTTAAACGGCAACATCAGTTCGGCACGGTATTTAAGTGAAAAATTCAGCCAGCCGCGGGCAAATCCCCATTGCGTATCTGCGTCGAAAGGCGGAAAGATAAATACCAGCATGAACGAGCCAATAATCATGAAGGGCAGGGCGGCGAGAAAACCATCACGGATGGCAATCACATATTTTTGCTGCCCGATAGAACCGGCTAGAGGCGCGATCTTTTGTTCAATCACGCTAACCATTGATTGATATAAGCTCATTGGCGATCCCCTCGCGCTAATCGATTAACGACAGGGCAAAATCTAATACTTTATCGCCACGCTGCATTCCGTAATCCATCATGTCGATAGCCGCCACCGGAATGCCTTTCGGCTCTGCTTTTTGCGCCAGGCCGCTGAGCATATATTTCACCTGAGGCCCCAGCAATATGACCTGATAATGCTCAAACTGATCGTCAAATTCGCCTGCGCCAAAAGCTTTGATTTCAACGTCTAACCCGCGCTCCTGCGCGGATGTCAGCATCTTTTTCACCAATAAACTGGTGGACATACCCGCAGCACAGCACAGCATGATTTTTTTCATTTTTATGTTCTCTCTGAGTTAAACGGTTCATTTTCTAAAACTCATTGGATACATTTTGGAAACCGGTTTCCAATACAAAAAAACTAAAGTGAGAGCGGTATTCAGGAATGAAAATTTACTCAGATAAAAGCTGTGAAAACGGTCACAAGTTAAATAGATACTGTGGAAAAAATAGGCTAACAAAGAATTTCAGGCATAAAAAATGCCAGCACTTAGGCTGGCATTGAACACGTTATCTAATGGTTCATACGGCTGGCAGGTCGAACAGCAGGATTTCCGCTTTATCATCAGCATGGATAGAAATTGCCGCTTCATCCCAGATGGCAACACCATCGGCGGTGCTAACGTGTTGGCCGTTGATGGAAACGTTGCCTTTGACAACCTGAATCCAAACGCGGCGATCTGCCTGCATCTGATAAACGCTCTGCTCGTCTTTCAGCAGCGCCCAACGGGTGAGTGTCATGTCTTGGAACACTTTCAATGACCCGTCGCGAGCATCAGGAGAGAGTACCAATTGGCGCCCTTGTGGCACGTCGAACGCTTTTTGCTCGTAGCGAGGTGTCAGGTTTTTCTGATCGGGAATGATCCAAATCTGATACAGATGTAAGTCGCGATCCTGATAAGCATTGAATTCAGAATGGCGAATACCGGTACCGGCGCTCATGATCTGGAACTCACCGGCGTTAACCTGCTCTTTATTGCCCATGCTGTCTTGGTGAGCAACGGCGCCTTCCATTACATAGGTCAGGATTTCCATGTCTTTATGCGGATGCGTTGGGAAACCTTCACCTGCAGCGATTCTATCGTCGTTAATCACGCGTAACGCTGAGAATCCCATAAAATCGGGATCGTAGTAATCAGCGAAAGAGAAAGAGTGCCAGCTATCGAGCCAACCATGATTTGCGTGACCACGGTCATTTGCTTTACGGATATAAATCATAATCAAAATCTCCTATGAGCCAGCCAATCAGGCTCTTGTCGTTGAAATCTAGTTTAGACCTAAGCCGATAATAAGAAAGCGTAAAAAACTCATCCCTCTGTTCAAAAAATCAGAACAAGATCTGGATTTATCATGAAAGTTGTTTCATTTCCGGAATATGCAAAACAAGAATTTATCTCATTTAAACCCTTGACTCTGGAGTCGACTCCAAGGTGTAGACTTCCCTAAAATCTTAGAAATCCATCTTCATCCGTTATCGGATAACACCACGGAGGTCAGCATGTCTGAACACATTCATCACTCCCATGAGCCGAATCATGCTCACGGACACTCTTCATGTGGCTGCAGCCATAGCCATAGCAAAACGCAGCACGGCTGTTGCTCCACAGCTCATGAGCATCAGGATATACAAACCGATTCGGCAGGATCCAAATCGGGTGGGGACAGTTGCTGTAGCAGCGGTCATTGCCATGACAATGATGATGAAGATGAACACCCCTCAGGTTCCTCTCTAACTCCACCTCCTGCTGGCAGCCAACGTTTTAGCTGGAAAGTTCGTGGGATGGACTGCCCAAGCTGCGCTAAGAAAATAGAAACCGCGGTGAGCGGGATCCCCGGCGTTAATCATGCCGCCGTGTTATTTGCCACAGAAAAACTGGTGGTCGATGCGGGTCATGACGTCAGTAAAAAAGTGCAGACTGCGGTTGAAAACGCGGGCTTCGTTCTCCTTGGCGTGAATGGAACGACGTCACCGCCAGAAAATAGCTTTTGGAAAGAATACGGCCTGCTGATCTCTTTGGTTGTTTTGATGATTGTCAGCTATGGCATTGAACAGTTTAGTCCAGCATTAGGGCGTATTGCCTTTATTGCGACGACTTTAGTGGGTTTAGCGCCAGTGGTACGCCAAGCGTGGAAACTCACTCGTAGCGGCACGCCATTTGCGATCGAAACGCTCATGAGTATTGCCGCTGTTGGTGCTCTATTTATTGGCGCGACCGAAGAAGCAGCCATGGTATTGCTGCTGTTTATGATCGGTGAGCTATTAGAGTCTTATGCAGCTAACCGTGCACGCAAGGGCGTGAGTGCGTTAATGGCTCTGGTGCCCGAAGAAGCCATCGTGATTGAAAACGGCCAGCGTAAAACGGTCGCTGTCTCTTCGCTATTGCCAGGACAGATAATTGAAGTTGCGCCGGGCGCGCGTATGCCAGCGGACGCAGAGTTACTGGCTGATGGAGTGAGCTTTGACGAAAGTGCGTTAACCGGTGAATCCGTCCCCGTGGAGCGCCAAAGCGGTGAGAAAGTTGCGGCGGGTTCTCTGGTGGTCGATCGTGTTTGCCAGCTACGTGTGGTGTCGGAGCCGGGCAATAATGCGATTGACCGTATTTTACAATTGATCGAAGAAGCTGATGAACGGCGTGCGCCTATTGAGCGTTTTCTGGATCGCTTTAGCCGCTATTACACGCCAGCGATCATGCTGTTCTCGCTACTGGTGATTGTGGTTCCACCGCTCTTTTTTGCCCAGCCTTGGGATACGTGGATCTATCGTGGTTTAACTATGCTGTTGATAGGTTGCCCTTGTGCGTTAGTTATTTCTACTCCGGCAGCGATCACCTCTGGTTTAGCTGCCGCAACACGCCGTGGAGCCTTGATTAAAGGTGGCGCAGCGCTGGAACAGCTAGGGCGAGTCACTACGATTGCGTTCGATAAAACCGGAACGCTGACGCAGGGGACTCCGCAGGTCACTGACGTGGTGGCTCTGGGCGACGTGGATTCGGCGCGAGTTCTCACGCTTGCTGCCGCGGTGGAGGTGGGTTCTCATCATCCGTTGGCGCAGGCCATCGTGCGCAAAGTGACTGAACAGAAGTTAGGACAACTGACGGCTGATGAACGCCAAGCTAAGGCGGGTATTGGCGTCGAAGGGTATATCAACGGTGAATTGATTCAGGTGATGGCACCTTCAAAGCTGGCGCAAAATGCGTTATCAGAAGCGGCGTTAGCGCAGGTGCATGAGTTGGAAAGTGCAGGGAAAACGGTAGTCGTAGTGGTTCAAGCTCAGTTGCCGGTTGGCCTGATCGCATTAAGCGATACGCTACGTGCTGATGCGGTAGAGGCTATTGCGCAGCTTAAACGCATGGGGATCAGTGGCGTTATGCTTACAGGCGATAACCCACGCGCCGCGGCGGCGATTGCCAGCCAGCTCGGTATTGATTTTCGTGCAAGCTTACTGCCTGCTGATAAAGTCGAAGCCGTTACCGCATTAAGCCGAAAAGCAGACACGGCAATGGTGGGAGACGGCATTAATGATGCGCCAGCGATGAAAGCGGCCAGCATTGGGATAGCCATGGGCAGTGGCTCGGATGTCGCCTTAGAAACCGCCGATGCGGCGTTGACGCATAACCGCCTAACGGGATTGCCTGAGATTATTGCTCTGTCGCGTGCGACTCATGCCAATATCCGGCAAAATATCACTATTGCGCTGGGGCTGAAGGCCATCTTTATGGTGACGAGTCTATTAGGACTTACCGGTTTGTGGTTAGCGGTTCTGGCTGATTCTGGTGCTACCGCATTGGTAACTGCTAATGCTTTAAGATTATTAAGAAAGACGAAGTAGTTACATAACCACATGTAAAATAGTAAAAATTAATCGCGACTAAGAGGCATCTTAGTCGCGATTCGCATTTTATGACGCGCTAAATACCCATAGTTTGCTGGTATACTCGCGCGGTTTCTGCTCGTAATTATTCGTTTTACACACATATTCGAGTTTTCAATTCATATTTCAAATAAAAGCTAAACCTAAAATGAAGAATTCAACTCTGCTCGCGCTGATCCCAGTGGCGATGATGTCCTCTTTTGCCTTTGCTGATTTGCCAGAGTCTGATGATGCCACTCAAGCCATGATCGATCAGGCTGCCACACCTAAGTTTCTCTTGCCGCAACAGAATGTGAGTGGAGAAAGTACTGTCTCTGCAACAGCAACAAAACAGGGCAAGAAAAAAGCTATTTCGTCAGCGTCCTCATCCTATTTGCCTTTCTGGGGCGATGAGGCTAGAGCTCTGGGTTACGAATTGCCGGAGCCTTTTGGTGTTAGCGTTAGCTACATGAATATCCGACAGAATATTAACGTTGATAGTATTGCATTTAATGGGTTGGGCTTAGGTTCAGGAAGTAACTTCATCGCTTTACCGTCCAATCTGTTTGATATCAAAGTGGGTAAGACTCGCCAGAAGAGTGAAACTGAGACAATGAAATTGGATGCATGGGTGCTCCCTTTCATGAACGTCTATGGAATTATTGGTCATACCAAGGGTAGTTCAATATCAAATGTTTCTGTTGATTCCGATCCTTCTAATTTCAAAGGGTTAAGTAATACATTAAATAGAATAATTTCAAACGTTATTCATGGAATGAATCAGAATGGAACACTAAAAGATATTGATTTTAAACTGGATTTTAAAGGCACCACTTATGGTGCTGGTACTACGCTGGTGGGGGGATATGGTGACTGGTTTAGCATGGTGGACATCAACTATACCCAAACACGTTTTGATATTCTTGATGGCAGTATAGATGCATTCACTCTTTCACCGCGTGTAGGTTACCGTTTCTCTATTCCTGCAATTGATGCGTTGCACATGGGTCCCAGTAAGCTCAACGTTTGGGTGGGGTCGATGTATCAGGATGTTCAGCAAGAGTTTAAAGGCAATCTAAACGATTTAAATATGCCTGCAGAGTTGCAAAAGCTTATGGCGATGGCCAACGAAGATGGTAAAGGCCGCTTTGACGTCAAACAGCATCTGCAATCGCCGTGGAATGTTTTGCTCGGGGCGCAGTATGAGATTACTCGTAATTTCAATCTGATCACTGAGTTTGGCTTTGCCGAACGTAACAGTTTCTTTGTTTCCGGTGAGTATCGCTTTTAATGCGAGGTATAGCAGGGCTTTGTCTGGTGAGCTGCCTCAGTATATCGACCTTGGTTCAGGCGGGGGATCTCCTGCCTTCGCGCCAACAAGTTGATGGCTGGTTGGTGGGGTTAGGCGCAGATAACCAGTTCGATTCTAGTAAAGGTATCGACTGGGGCGTCATGCCGGGGCCCTTCTATACACCAGAGTTAGGCCTTGGCGTTGGTGTAGCCGTTGTTGGGATGTACCGACCTGACGAAACCGATCACGTTAGCCAAAACTCCACGCTTTCGCTTAGCGGCTTTGCCAGCTCTACGGGTGCCTTTGGCATAGGTCTGGATAATTATAGTTTTTTTGCCGACGATGCTTGGCGCTTCTACTTGAGCGGTGCTCTCAATGATATGCCTACCTACTATTGGGGCTCAGGATTCAGTGCTGGCCGCAATGACAGCGACAAACAGAAATATACTTCTCAGGAGTTCAGTGCTAAACCCGATCTTTTGTATCGCATTGCGGCGAATACCTATTTAGGTGTTGGCTGGTCTTTCTCTTCGGTACATGCGGCTTCAATTCAGGATAAAGACAAAGGCACTTTGGAACGCGAAAAAGCGGGAACTTCGGTGCTCAGTTCAGGCGCTAGCGCGACGTTTACTTACGACACCCGTGATTTTGTCGCTAATCCACGGCACGGACAGTTGGTGAATATCACCTACACTCATTACGCGCCAGAGCTGGGCAGTGATACCCGTTTTGATGAGCTGGATAGTCGTTATGCCCTATACCATGCACTGGATGAAGATAATGTTCTGGCGTGGGAAGTCGATGGCCGCTTTACGCAAGGTGATGTGCCGTGGAATATGTTGCCGCTTTTGGGAAGTAATAATCGTATGCGTGGCTATTATGAAGGGCGCTATCGCGATAGAAACGTGGTGAGTACTCAAGTTGAATATCGACGTAAGCTCGACTGGCGCAATGGTGTTGTCGGCTGGCTGGGTACGGGTACCATGGGGCCAAGAGCCAGCGATTTAGGGCAAAGTCGCTGGCTGCCTTCAGTGGGCGTAGGCTATCGTTTTGAATTCAAACCACGCATGAATGTACGGCTTGATCTGGGTGTTGGTAAGGGAAGTACCGGATTTTATTTTCAGGTAGGGGAAGCATTTTGAACGTTGTAAAATATGGACTCATTACCGGCATCTTGCTGTCATCTTCCTGCTTCTCTCAAATTAAGCTGCCTATTGTGCCAGATTTATCCACCTCTCCGCTTCAGCAGGCAACGCGCGCATGGCCGACGGTTGAAATGCTTTCTGCTCCGGATGGTTTGCGGCCATGTTGTGCGTTTGGCTATAACCTAAAGGCGCAGGCATTAGGTATTCCTGTACCGCTTTACCAGCTAAATAATGTGGTTGAAGCTGATGGATTGGGTGAGCATCATTATAACGATAGCTTATTGGGTGCCGTCGCTAATCTAATGGGTATCAGCAGCGAGCAAGACGGTTTGCTCTATACCGCTCATGGTGGGTTTATCGATATCGCACATGTGCGTGATACGGCAGATATGACGCTCTTTCTGTTCAGCCAGATTTGGCCACGGTTGGGGCAAGAGCAAACGATCGTGCTAAGCGAAGAACTCGCACAGCGCCATATCCAGTTGTTTGCATTCACTCCACCGCAAAATGAAGCCGAGCGATTTACGCTGGCGGCCTATCTTTCAAGCTATTTGGCATTTCAGGTTGCCGCGTGGCATGAAATTGCTCAATGGTATGGTTTCGAGTCTGTTCCCGGATTTTCAGAAGGAATTTCGGCATTTTCGCCAGAAGATCTCTACTCCAATTTGTTAGGGGCACGTTTGGCCGCGTCGCTCATTTTGCAGGGACATTCGAGTTCGGTTGAGCAATTTAATCTGTCTATGCAGGCCATTTTGCCCGCAGCATTGCATCAGTTAGGGGCAGTATCGGCCAAAGATACGCGTTTTCAATTCGACATGCTGGATGGCAACTGGTGGGATAGCCACCGTGCTGTGCCGGAGAAGTTTTTGGTATTAAAGCGCAACTATCTGACTGACGACGATCGCATCCCGACGCCGATACCGAGTGAATCCACCGCATCGCTACGTTTACGGCTTCCTGCCGAATGGGCAGGCTTTCAGATGAAAGATCTCGGTGAATTACGTCTCTTGTCAGGCCGCTCAATGAAGCAACTCCCTAAGCCTGACGAATATTACACGTTCCGCGATTTTCCCGCGCTTGCATTGCATGCGAGAGCCGAGGATGCAGGGCAATTGGCAGAAATGAAGTAAGGGATATCTACCTGCCATACTTCAAATTGTGGAGAGTGCTGCACTCATTTACCCCAGCCACTTCAAATTGTTTGGTTGATTATACGTCACTTGTAAACCGACTTCGTCCAGCATTGCTCGTCATCCTTCAGTAGAATTGCCCTCTAAATCGGCAATGGACGAAAAACTTCGTGATTCTATTACTTCTCACCACGGTGTTGTGGGCATTTTCATTCAGCTTGATTGGTGTTTACCTTGCCGGTCAGGTTGATGGGTGGTTCGCGGTATTGGTGCGTGTCGCGTTAGCTGCGTTGGTATTCTTACCTTTCCTACGTTTTCGCGGCGTGCAGGCTAAACAGGCGCTGCTGTATATGGCGCTCGGAGCCTGTCAGTTAGGCGTGATGTACCTGTTTTATTATCAGTCTTTCCTGTACCTGTCGGTGCCAGAAGTTCTGCTGTTCACCATCATGACGCCGATTTATGTCACGCTGATTTACGATCTTATGCAAGGAAATCGTCTGCGCTGGGGATACTTATTTAGCGCGTTGCTCGCTGTTTTAGGAGCTTTGATTATCCGCTATAACCCTTTGAGCCCGCAGTTTTTACTGGGGTTTGGTCTGATTCAGGGAGCAAATATTTGCTTTGCAATTGGGCAGGTTGGCTACAAACGCTTGATGGAAATCAGCCCGATGCCACAGCGTAATGCATTTTCATGGTTTTACTTGGGCGCGCTATGCATTGCCCTGCCGGCATGGCTGATATTTGGGCATCATCAAATGATGCCAACAACCAGTTTGCAGTGGGGGATCCTGATTTGGCTTGGCATTGGCGCTTCAGGCATGGGTTATTTCATGTGGAACTATGGTGCCACTCAGGTGGATGCTGGAACCTTAGCCATCATGAACAATGTGCTCATTCCGGCAGGGCTGCTGGTTAATCTGGCGATTTGGCAGCAGCACCCTGACTGGATCAGGCTGATTGCTGGTGGCGCGGTGATCGCGCTTTCGCTATGGGTGCATCGGCGCTGGATTGTTCGTCGTGAGGAGACAGCCCGTTAGCAATTTTACTGTGATAGATTTCCGCGTCGCGTACGAAGGGCAGATGTTCGCAGGCATGGCGGCGCGCCGAATGGATAAAGGCTTCTGTCACGGGCTGGTTTTGTTCCCCATCGCGAACCGCAGAGTACAAACGACTCCATAGCCCTTCCCCTAGCGGCTTAGTGACTACTAAGCCCTGACGCTCCACATTTTCCACGACCCAATGCGGTAATGCAGCAATACCCATGTGTGCGGCAACCATCTGAATCAGCAGCAAGGTGTTATCCACGCTTTTCAGCGCTGGGGTAATGCCAGCCGGTTGCAGAAAATGTCTCCATACGTCTAGGCGCTGACGCTGTACCGGATAAATCAACAAGGTTTCCTCTGCCAGATCTTGCGGCGTGATTTCAGCTTTATTCGCCAGAGGGTGATCCGGTGCGAGTACTAGACGTACTTCATAATCAAACATCGGCGTGTAGTGCAAATGACTGCGCGGCAAAATATCGGACGTCATCACTAAATCCAATTCGCCCTGTTGCAATGCGGGCTGAGGATCGAAGGTCACGCCGGAGTGAAAATCGACGGATACGTCTGGCCAATGTTCGCGAAATTTATCTAGCGCTGGTGTGAGCCATTGGATACAGCTATGACATTCGATCGCTATACGCAGAGCGCTTTGATGGGGTTCGTTACAGGCTTTTAAGGCTTGCTGGATCTGTGGTAGCACCTGCTCCGCTAATCTCAACATGATCTCACCCTGCACGGTAAAACGTAGCGGCTGGCTTTTTCTCACAAATAAGCGATAGCCCAGACGTTCCTCTAAATCACTGAACTGATGAGAAAGGGCTGACTGTGTTTGATGCAGCTGTGCTGCGGCTGCAGCTAAAGAGCCTGTATTCCTCAGTGCTTGCAGCGTCCTTAAGTGTTTCAGTTCGATCATGAGAGTCTTTCACCTTGAGTGTGAATAATTTGCGCTTGTTCGATACACAGTACCTGTGGATTATGGATGTGTAAACATCTAGATGGCTATATCCTTCATAATTAAAGTTGCTGATGTGTTGACCCTGTTTGTTCACCCTAATGACATCACTGTCTATCCACTTAGGGAGCCGCTCACGTGTCACCTTTCTTCAACCCAGATTATCTAGAGTATAACCATAATAATTCAGACGCCGAGCGCGGTTAGATCGGGTCATAATGAGGTAACAATAATGAGCGTAATCAATCACACTTTAGGTTTCCCGCGTGTCGGCCTGCGTCGCGAACTGAAAAAAGCACAAGAAAGCTATTGGGCGGGCAATATCTCTCAAAACGAATTATTGGCCGTAGGTAAAGAGCTGCGTGCACGTCATTGGCAGCAACAGCAAGACGCGGGCGTTGATTTATTACCGGTGGGTGATTTCGCGTGGTACGACCATGTACTGACAACCAGCCTGCTGCTGGGGAATGTGCCAGCACGTCATCAAAATGCTGACGGCTCGATTGATTTAGATACGTTATTCCGTATCGGCCGTGGTCGTGCACCAACCGGTGAGCCGGCCGCCGCTGCCGAAATGACCAAATGGTTTAACACTAACTACCACTACATGGTGCCTGAGTTCACGCAGGGTCAGAGTTTCTCTCTGGGCTGGCAACAGTTGCTGGAAGAAGTTGATGAGGCGTTGGCGCTGGGTCATAACGTAAAACCTGTACTGCTTGGCCCCGTAACCTATCTCTGGCTCGGCAAAGTGAAAGGTGCCCAGTTTGATCGACTGGAACTCCTGAAGGATATTCTGCCGGTTTATCAACAGGTGCTAAAAGCGTTGGCCGAGCGCGGCATTGAGTGGGTACAAATCGATGAGCCTGCGCTGGTTCTGGAACTTCCTCAGGAGTGGCTGGATGCGTATCAACCCGCTTATCAGGCGTTGGCTGGGCAGGTAAAACTGCTGCTGACGACCTATTTTGAAGGTATCAGCCATAACCTAGACATAATCCGTGCGTTGCCGGTTCAAGGGCTGCACGTAGATGCGGTACATGGCAACGATGATTTATCGGTATTGCACAACGCGCTACCGCAAGAGTGGGTACTGTCCATCGGTGCGATTAACGGTCGTAATGTATGGCGTGCTGATGTCGGCCAGTGGTTCGATCGCATTCAGCCGTTGGTGTCCCAACGCCAAATCTGGATCGGTTCTTCTTGTTCACTGCTGCATAGCCCAATCGACCTGAATGTTGAAACTCGCTTGGATGCAGAGGTAAAAAGCTGGTTTGCTTTCGCATTACAAAAATGCGCAGAGTTGGCACTGTTGACGAAAGCGGTCAACGATCCGACAGCAGAAAATCTACAGTTGCTGACCGATTACAGCGCGCCGATTCGCGCTCGTCGTAGTTCAACCCGTGTACACAATGCGCAGGTAGAGAAGCGTCTGGCGGCAATCACCGCTCGTGACAGTGCGCGTAATCAACCTTATGAAGAACGAGCGAAAGCTCAGCGCGCGCGCTTTAATCTGCCAGCATGGCCAACGACAACCATCGGCTCATTCCCACAGACGACCGAAATTCGTGGGCTTCGTCTCGACTTCAAACAGGGTCGTGTGGATGGTAATAACTATCGCACAGGGATCAGCGAGCACATTAAACAGGCTATCTCTGAACAGGAGCGTCTTGGCCTAGATGTGTTGGTCCACGGTGAAGCAGAGCGTAATGATATGGTGGAATACTTTGGTGAACACCTCGATGGCTTTGTATTTACCCAAAACGGTTGGGTACAGAGCTATGGTTCTCGCTGTGTAAAACCACCGGTCATTATTGGTGATATCAGTCGCCCAGAGGCGATCACCGTCGAATGGGCTAAATATGCTCAGTCACTGACAGACAAACCGGTAAAAGGCATGCTGACAGGGCCTGTCACTATTCTGTGTTGGTCATTCCCTCGTGAAGACGTGACACGTGAAATCATCGCTAAGCAGATCGCCTTAGCGCTACGCGATGAGGTGGAAGATTTGGAAAAAGCCGGTATTGGCATCATTCAGATTGATGAACCTGCCTTACGTGAGGGCTTACCGCTGCGTCGCTCGGATTGGCAGGCATATTTGGAATGGGCGGTTGATGCATTCCGCTTAAATGCCGCTGTAGCTCAAGATGACACTCAAATCCATACTCATATGTGTTATTGCGAGTTCAATGACATTATGGATTCTATTGCGGCACTGGATGCGGATGTAATCACTATCGAGACCTCTCGTTCGGATATGGATCTGTTGGAAGCATTTAAAGAGTTCGAATATCCCAATGAAATTGGCCCAGGCGTCTATGATATTCACTCGCCAAACGTACCAAGCGTAGAATGGATTGAGGACTTGCTGCGTAAAGCTGCGCAAAACATTCCTGCGGAGCGTCTGTGGGTTAACCCTGACTGCGGTTTGAAAACACGCGCATGGCCTGAAACTCGTCAGTCACTGGCGAATATGGTGAAAGCAGCGCAGCGACTGCGTGAACTAGAAGCGTAATCAATACGTTTCTTGGCTATAAACCAACGGCTACTGGATTTCCAGTAGCCGTTTTGTGTATTTAAAGGAAAGGTCAGCGGTGAGAGAAATAGTCTGTGATATTCTTTTAAGCCGTTAGCTCGACATTTATGCCCACGATGCTTGCCGCGTGACTCGGCTTTGCCTCGCCCCGCTGGGGCCAGCGCAAGCGCTGTTCAAAAGGCTAAATCCTTCTTGTGTTGCAATGGCAATTATTGGGGTATATCACCAAAGGGTTTGGATCTCATGAGAGAAATTACACATGCGTTAACGTTATGGCTACAGCAGCCGGATCGGCAAGGGCAGGTGTATTTTGCAGGGAATCAGCAACCCGCGCCTGAACTTGCATATCAGGTGAATTTCCCTCGTTTGGAGCTAGTGCTGGAAGGCCAGCAGAAAATGAAATGGGAAGATGTGCAGGAAGGCGCTGCTGAGCATATTCTTCATGCCGGTGATGCTTTGTTTGTTCCAGCGGGTGGTTGGAATAGCCCCGCATGGAAGATGCCGGTGACCACACTTAGTATTTTATTTGGTAAGCAGCAGTTAGGGTTCAGTCTGTTGAGCTGGGATGGCGAGCAATACCAAGATCTTGGCAAACAAAATGTAGCGCGTCGTGGCCCGCGGGTGGGGTCATTTTTGCTTCAGGCGCTAAATGAACTGACATGGAATCAGCGTGACCAGAGCACAGCATGTTTTATCGTGAAAAGCCTGATCAGCCATTGCCTGGATTTACTCGGGAGTCAGGTGCAGACGGCTTCCCGCAGTCAGGCTCTGTTTGATGCGGTACGTGAACATCTTGATGAGTTTTACCGTGAACCACTGACGCGTGAATCTGTGGCGCAGGCGTTTTATATATCACCGAATTACCTTTCTCATCTGTTTCAGAAAGCAGGAGGGATCGGTTTTAATGAATACCTGAACTACACGCGGCTGGAACAGGCAAAACACTTGCTTAAACGTTATGACATGAAGGTAAAAGAGGTCGCACACGCCTGTGGTTTTGTTGATAGTAACTATTTTTGTAGACTGTTTCGCAAAACCACCGAACGATCGCCTTCTGAATATCGTCGCCAGTATCGAAGCCAACTGCTAGATAAGTAGCTAATCGACAGTTTTAGCTGATGTCAATGTGAGTATCCTGCGGGGATGTGATGATTTTTTTCACAGCAGAGAGCGTTTTCTCTGGAAGACGTAGGAATGTGCTGATGCTGCTGTGCACACAGCGGCAGTGAGCAAAACGCTCCGCGCCTTCTAGCTCAATATCGGCAATGAGTAACACAACGTCAGCCGAGCGAATATCATGTTCTGTCAGTGCGTTTTCGATGCCGAGTGCGCCTTGAGTTTCGATTTTCACTTGCCATTTTTCGTGCTGGCAGATTTTCTCTAATCTCTCTGCGGCCATATAGGTATGAGCAACACCGCTAATGCAGCCTGTCACTGCCACCAGTTTTATTGTCATCTCTGTCTCCTTGTCCGCATATGACTTATCCGCCAGTTATAACATGATAGCCTGCATTTATAGCCAGTTGTCGTATGAGTTCAACATCCCGTTCGCTCGGTGTTGCAACATTTTTCATCGCATAAGGTCGATTTAAGAGCTGATACTTAGACTCGCCAAACTGATGGAAAGGCAATAAATGTATTTCCGGCAGATTGAACGGAGCCAAGAAGTCGAGAATTGCATGAAAATTGTTGTGCTCCAGCGTGTAACCGGGAATGAGTGGTACACGCGGTATCACTGGTATTCCTGCTGCAATAAGGCGAGCGAAGTTTTTTAAAACCCGTGGCTGATGCATATTCAGCACATTTTTTGCCTGTTCCGTATCCATTATTTTGAGATCGAAAAGCACTAAATCACATCGTTGAGCCACTTTGAGCAGCATTTCTTCGTTGGCGTCGCCAGCGGTTTCTATCGCGGTATTTATTCCAAGCTCTTTAAGGCGGGTAAGAAACTGTAGTGCAAAGGGAGCCTGCATAAGTACCTCGCCGCCCGACAGTGTGACTCCTCCCCCAGATGTGCGGAAAAAAACGTCGTCTTTGAGCACTTCCTTAAGCAGATTTTCTAATGAAATATCTCGGCCAATACGCTCCATTGCCGTGGCCGGACATTCATCCGCATTGTTAAGGCAAGGCTGGCAGTGCAAGCATTTTGCTTCTCGGCGCACTGTGTGAATGCGGCTCGACATTGATTCGGGGTTCGCACACCACGGACAGGTATGCGGACATCCCTTGAAAAAGACGACGGTGCGGATCCCGCCGCCGTCGTTGAGCGAATAGCGCTGTATATTAAAAATCCGCGCCATGTTGTCTGACAAGCGCCCAGCAGATATCGGCTTACTAGAGCTGATGTGCCGTACGGCGAATGATGTCATCCTGAATTTCCTTTGAAAGCTCGACAAAGAAAGCACTGTAGCCAGCAACACGAACGACAAGCCCAGCATAGTCTTGTGGCTTCGCCTGAGCTGCTCGCAATGTTTCAGCATTTACAACGTTAAATTGGATATGCTGAAGCTTGAGTTTGGTAAAGGCGCCAAGAAAATCAGCCAGCTTGTTGAGGCCGGATTGCCCTTCAAGCGTAGACGGCGTGAATTTGACGTTCAGCAGTGTACCGTTAGAAAGTAGGTAGTTATCCAGCTTGCTGACCGATTTAAGTACTGCCGTCGGTCCTTGAGCATCTTGACCAAGCATGGGGGATAATCCGCCGTCGGCCAGTTGTTCCCCTGCGTAGCGTCCGTCGGGCGTCGCGCCCACTACGGCACCCAGTGGGACATGTGCTGAAACCGTATAAGACCCCGGTGTGAACTGGCCTCCGCGTGGGTTGTGATAGGTTTCTACTTCCTTGCAATAAAAGCGCAGCAGGTCGGCGCTAATGTTATCTACGACGTCGATGTCATTGCCGTATTTTTCAAAACGGTTGATAAGGCGAGCGCGAATTTGCTCACCTTCAGGGGTGGCGAAGTTGGCCTTTAGCGTTGCGATAAGTTCATCAAAACTGAGCCTTTGTTGATCAAAAACGATCCCTTTCAACGCATGCAGTGAGTCGCTGAGGTTAGCGATGCCAATTCCTTGTACGCCAGAGAAGTTGTAGCGTGCGCCGCCTTCAGTAATGTCTTTGCCGTTATGGAGGCAGTCACTGATAAAAGAGGAAAGTAAAGGAACAGGAGCCCAATCGCGGTGGCCAATATCACAGATGTTGCTACCCTGTGCCATTAGCTTCACGTAATGACAAATCTTATGGCGGATTTGTTCTAGCAGATCGTCATAGCTAAGATTGGCGTTACCTTCATTCTCAAGTAGAACGATCTCCATCACCTTAAGTAGGTTAAACATGGCGATGTCATGTAAACCGTAGGTTTTGCCGGGGATAGACAGTTCTACGCAGCCAACCACAGAATAGTCGCGCGCATCTTCCAGAGAAACTCCGCGGTTCAAAAATGCCGGTACGACGACTTCATCATTGAATATCTGTGGGATCCCCGTACCAATGCGGATAGTTTCAGCCGTTTTTAAGAGGAAAGGCCGGTCGATCAATTCATTAACGCGTACGCCGAGATTTGGTTGCGGTAGTTGGGTATTTTGGTAAGCGTCCAAACATAAAAACGACAGCGGGTTAACGGCGCTGCGGCCGGTTTCGGTAAGCCCCCCTAACAAGATAGTGTAACCCGTAGGGAATCCGGCGAAGTAGCGTGCACTGGAGGTTGAACGAAGTAAGACGATATCGTTGCACTTGATCCATAGCGACTCTAAAAGCTCTTGTAAAAACTGCGGCTCCTCTCCTTGCTGTAGCGATGTCTGATAAAACGGCAACATGTATTGATCGAAACGTCCTAGCGAGAGCGAGCTGGCGTTCGATTCATACTGAAGAATGATGTTCATGTACCAAAACAACTGGCAGGCTTGATAGAAGCCTCGTGGTCGTTCAGTGGCAATAGTTCGAGATATCTCTGCAATGTTTGCCAACTCTTCCCTACGCAGTGCATCTGAGCAGGCGAAGCTCATCTCCTGCGCCAACGCGCTATAGCGCAGAATATGGCGCTGTGAGGCCTCGAGCAGTAAAAGGGCTGCCTGATAGAACGCATTATCTGGATGCTGAGTGGTAAGCGATCGCATCTCACCCACTAACTGACCAAGACCATTTTTAAGCAGACGTGGGTAATCAATGATGATATGCCCCTGACCTTTGTCGGTCTGGTTGATGCTGAAAATCTGCGTTTTAACGGCCGTTTTGACTTCATCGGTCATCTGTTCATTGATGAAATCTTTCATGGAGCGCTTTTCCCAATATGGGAATAGCTGCTCACGATATATCTGCTTATCCTCGTTGGAGATCTCAAAGCGATCTTGTGGACGCGTCGGGAACTGCTCCAACTCCTTTAGCAGCCAATAAGGATCCATCTCAGGAGAAACGATCCCCGCTCGTGGCTTAACGGTGCGATTGCCTGCGATAAGTTCATCAGCTCGAATCGAAATCTCGACGTGATCGAGTATGTGAGCGGTCGCTTTAGCGCGGCGTAAAATGGTTGGCTCACCTTCGGTCTGCTGGTGGCTGACGGTATAGAGCAGGGCGCGTTCCAGAGAAATTTCTCTTGGATTTGCAAACATCGCGGCTTTAAGGCGTTCGATACGAGCGGTCATAATGGACTCCGATTCGAGAATTCAGCGCAGTAATCGAGAGCAGCGGTGATGCCACTCTCGTTGGGCAATCAGGCAGTTTGTGAAAGATGCGACTCAATTTTTCCCATAATGACATCAGCGCGTTTTACCGCATCGCTGATGTTGACGCGTACGATGGTTTTGCCTTGGAATCTTTCCTCAAATTTGATGCCGATGTCTTTGGTTAAGATCACCATATCCGCAGATGCCACGTCTTCAGCTGTTAATTCGTTTTCTAGTCCGATTGAACCTTGAGTCTCTACTTTGCATTCCCAGCCTTTGGCAAGCGCTGCACGTTCTAAGGCTTCAGCGGCCATGTAAGTATGGGCAACACCGGATGGGCAAGCGGTCACAGCAATAATTTTGGTCATAATGATGTCCTCAAAGCAGAATTAATTGATTTCAAAATCTAGGTCTAAATCGTCTTCTTTGGTTTCTGTTTTCTTAGCCTGCTTTTTAGCGGCCAGGCTTTTTAACACGTTGACGCAAAGGGCTGTGACGACCATGCCTACGGCTAATGCCACGATATAACCGAGCTTGCCTTCCACGACGGGCAGAACGATAAGTCCCCCCCAGCCTGCATAGCATTGAGCACCTAATAGTGCAGCGGTTACCGCGCCACAGGCAGAGCCGAGCATAATGGACGGAATTACGCGCAGAGGGTCAGCGGCGGCAAAAGGTATCGCACCTTCTGTAACCCCTACGCAGCCCATTAGCAATGCCGCTTTGCCCGCTTCTTTCTCTTCGGCGTTGTAATATTTGCGACCAATCAGAGTGGCGAAACCTAGCCCAAGAGGTGGCACAGCAATCGCTACGGCGGCAATGGCTACCACGCTATACACCCCTTGAGCGACGCAGATGAGCATAAATGCATAGGCAACTTTGTTGACGGGGCCGCCCATATCAAAGGCCAGCATTAACCCCATGATGATCGCCAACACCACAATGCTCCCTTGCTGCATGCCTTGCAGCCAATGCGTGAGGCTAGAAGTGAGTGCGCCTACTGGTTCACCTAATCCCCACATCATGATCCCCGCGGTCAGCAGCGTGCCGATGATTGGGATAACAAAAATAGGCATGACGGAACGCAGGATCTTGGGAACAGGTATCTTCTTGAGATAGAAAACAATGATGCCGCCGATAATGCCGGCGATGATTGCTCCAAAAAAACCTGCGCCAAATGAGTTGCCTACCCAAGCGCCAATTGCACAGGGCGCTAACGCAGAGCGATCGGCAATTGAATAACCGATATAGGCTGCAAGAAAAGGCACCATCAGCGTTAAGCCGGCAACGCCGATATCAAACAGCTTTTTCAGATTGGGATCGGTTGCTGCATTCGGTACCGCACCTTGACCGTACAGCATGACGGAAACGGCAAGCAATATACCGCCGGCTACCACGAAAGGAATCATATGTGATACGCCAGTCATCAAGTGCTGGCGGGTATTTTTGAGTATCTGAACCAACTCTTTCATAGCGTTCTCCAGTGCATGGACTTTGTTTGCCGCGGTAGGGGCATGACAGGAAATAGGTTTCCACAATAGGCAATCTGGCGTAAGGCAGACAGTGGAGAAAATTGACATTTACTGGATATTTGTACGATATGTGGAAAAATGCGATCGGGCGCAAACTTGTCGATGATAGATACATATTTCCCATCATAATTTGGGATGTGAGCATCATCGCACTTTTGGCTTATGATTACATTTGTCCAGTGTTTGGCATTTTTGTCCCATAGCCGCATAGGGGAGACCGCTTTTATCCTGTTAGCCATCATCCAGTTTTGGTTCAGGAGAACGCGTCATGCCGCAAGTGCTGAAATTTACCTGTGATTTACCGAACGGTGTCCATGCCCGTCCCGCCAGTCATATTGAAACCTTATGCAACCAATTCACTGCGCGTATTGAGTGGTTCAACTTGCGTACAGGTAGGCAAGGGGATGCTAAAAGCGCCTTATCTTTAATTGGTACGGATACACTGCAGGGCGATGAATGCCATATCAGTATTGAGGGTGTTGATGCCGAACAGGCTTTTTTACGTATTTCTACCTTTATCAAAGATGAATTTCCTCATTGTGATGCCCCTTTGCCACAGAGTTCGGAAAGCCAAGAAGAAGCATTGCCGCAGTCACTGACTCATCTAAACCCTAACGTTATTCGTGCTCGCTCGGTGTGCGGTGGAATTGCTCAGGGGATTTTATTGCGCCTATCCACCATGAATTTGAAGCATCTTGGTGAACTGCCCGCGTCGCGCGGCGTGGAAGAAGAGCAGGGGGCGTTGGATTTGGGTTTAAGCCGTTTGCTGAAGTCTTTGGATCTGCAACTGTTGGATGATAACGGTACGACGAGCGCGGTGTTGGAAGCGCATCGCTCTTTGCTCAGCGATCACTCATTACGCGCTCAGATTTTAGAGCAGATAGTAAAAGGCGCTAGCTGTGCGCAGGCTATCGTCGCGGCTGAAGAGCATTTCTGCCAGCAGTTTTCCTCATCGGCGAGTGAGTATCTACGCGAACGGGCACTCGACGTTCGTGATGTCTGTTTTCAGCTATTACAGCAAATTTATGGTAGTCAGCGATTCCCTTCTCAGACCGCGTTGCAACAAAGCTCAATCTGTATGGCTGATGAGTTAACGCCAAGTCAGTTTTTAGAACTGGATAAATCACTGCTGAAAGGATTGCTGCTGAGCAACGGTGGCAGCACTTCACATACGGTGATTTTGGCGCGTTCATTCAATATTCCGACGCTGGTGGGCGTGGATGCAGAGGCTCTTGCTGCGTATGTTGGTCAGGAGGTGCAAATTGATGGGGATTTGGGACTGGTTGCTGTCGATATGTCGCCTGAAGTGCAGCGTTATTATCAGCTTGAGGCTCAGGTTCAGCAGCGCATCCGTGAGCAGCAGAGGGCATATCTCTCCACGCAGGGGCGCAGCGCAGATGGGGTCCGTTTGGAAGTTGCCGCAAATATTGCCCACTCCATAGAAGCCGTACCGGCATTTAGTAACGGGGCTGAGTCGGTAGGGCTATTCCGCACTGAAATGCTGTATATGGATCGCGCTCATGCACCATCAGAAAACGAACTTTATAATATTTATTGTCAGGCACTTGAGGGCGCCGAGGGGCGTAGCATTATTGTGCGTACCATGGATATTGGCGGGGATAAGCCCGTTGAGTATCTCAAAATCCCCGCAGAAAATAATCCTTTTCTCGGATATCGCGCGGTACGGATCTATCAGGAATTTATCTCTCTTTTTCATACCCAGCTACGCTCAATATTACGTGCGTCGGCGCATGGCTCTCTGAAGATCATGATTCCGATGATCTCTTCGATGGAGGAGATCTTGTGGGTTAAAGATCAACTTGCCGAAGTGAAGCAAAAGCTCCGTACCGAACAGATCCCTTTCGATGAAAAGATCCCGTTGGGCATCATGCTGGAAGTACCATCGGTGATGTTTATCATCGACCAATGCTGTGAAGAGATTGATTTCTTTAGCATCGGCAGCAATGACCTGACGCAATATCTGCTCGCCGTTGACCGTGATAACGCCAAGGTCACCAAGCATTACAACAGCCTCAATCCTGCGTTCTTACGAGCGTTAGATCACGCGGTGCGCGAAGTACATCGGCAGGGGAAATGGATTGGGCTGTGCGGAGAGTTAGGTGCCAAAGGCTCGGTGCTGCCGTTGTTACTTGGGCTGGGGCTGGATGAAATCAGCATGAGTGCTCCTTCTATTCCAGCGACAAAAGCGCGGCTTGCACAGTTGGACAGCCGCGAATGCCGCTTGTTATTAAATCGTGCTATGGCTTGCCGGACTTCTTTAGAAGTGGAGCACTTACTGGCTCAATTCCGCATGACGCAGCAGGATGCTCCGCTGATTAGCGCTAACTGTATTTCACTCAATAATGATTGGCGCAGTAAAGAAGAGGTCATTAAAGGAATGACCGATAATCTTCTGCTCGCAGGGCGCTGTCGCTACCCGCGTAAGCTTGAGGCTGACTTATGGGCGAGAGAGGCCGTATTTTCCACCGGGCTCGGTTTTGGTTTTGCGATTCCCCACACTAAATCTGAACACATTGAGCAATCTACGATCAGCGTTGCGCGATTGCCGCAGCCAGTCATCTGGGGAGATGAAGAGGCTCAATACATCATTATGTTAACCCTAAACAAACATGCCGCTGGGGATCAGCATATGCGCATCTTCTCTCGCTTGGCGCGTCGCATCATGCATGAGGAGTTTCGTTCCGCGCTGGTTGGCGCTAGTGATGCCAGCGATGTGGCTAACTTACTGGCTCGTGAGCTAGACATTTAATTTAAGGAAACAGGTTATGGAACTCTATTTAGACACGTCAGATATCGCGGAAGTAGCACGCTTAGCCCGTATTTTTCCTCTGCAAGGGGTAACAACTAACCCCAGTATTATCGCAAAAGGTGGGCAGCCCGTTTGGGATGTCTTACCACAGCTGCGTGATGCGCTTGGCGGCAGCGGAATTTTGTTTGCACAGGTCATGGGACGTAATGCTGAACAGATGGTTACAGAGGCTAAACAGCTGACGGAGCGGGTATCTGGGCTGGTGGTGAAAATTCCGGTAACGCCCGAAGGATTAGCGGCGATCAAACAGTTAAAAGCGTTAGGTATCCCAACGTTAGGCACCGCTGTTTACAGTGCGGCACAAGGGTTATTGGCTGCACTCGCGGGGGCAGACTATGTTGCACCTTATGTGAATCGCATTGATGCCCAAGGTGGTGATGGGATTAAAACAGTGCAAGAACTTCAGTCATTGCTGGAAATGCATGCTCCACACGCGAAGGTGCTGGCAGCTAGCTTTAAAACGCCGCGTCAGGCATTAGATTGTCTGCTGGTGGGCTGTGAAGCGATAACGTTGCCGTTGGATGTTGCTCAGCAATTCTTGGCGTCACCAGCCGTGGATGCGGCGGTTGTTAAATTTGAGCAGGATTGGCAGGGGGCGTTTGGTTCTCTCTGTTTATAGCTGTCTTGAGAACTACCATGGAAAAGGGAGGCATAAGCCTCCCTTTTGATATTGAGCGTTGTCTGAATCGAACGATTACAGCAGACGACGTGCTGCTTCTACCACGATTTTCACCGCGTGAGATTCGGTTTTCTTCATAGTTTCTGCGTTTGGAATTTCTTGCTGCGTGCGGTTAACAATAACGCCTGCAACCATACCTGCGCGCAGACCTTGGCTTGCACACATGGTAAGCAGAGTCGCTGACTCCATCTCGAAGTTCATCACGCCCATTTCCTGCCACTCTTTCATAGAGCCTTTGAAACGGCTAACTACGCGGCCAGAGAAGGTGTCATAACGTTCTTGACCTGGGTAGAAGGTGTCAGAAGATGCGGTTACGCCAATGTGAGTCGTTGCGCCAACCGCTTTAGCAGCATCAACCAGTGCGGTCGTACAGGTAAAGTCGGCAACGGCAGGGAATTCCATTGGTGCGAAGTGCAGACTAGCACCGTCTAAACGTACAGAACCCGTAGTGACCAATACATCACCCACGTTGATGTGCGGCTGAATTGCACCAGTGGTGCCGACACGCAGGAAGGTACGAATGCCTAGCTGCGCCAGTTCTTCAACGGCGATAGAGGTTGATGGACCACCGATACCGGTTGAGCAAACGATGACAGATTTACCGTCTAGCTCTGCGCGCCAAGAAGTGAATTCACGATGTGAGGCCAATTTGACTGGGTTATCCATCAAATTAGCAATTTTTTCTACACGCTCAGGGTCACCAGGGACGATAGCCAAGGTTGCGCCTTTCAGATCGCTTTTTACTAGGCCGAGGTGGAAAACATCAGAATTAGACATACGGACTCCTCTGTCATTGCTATAAGTTGTTAAGGAGGAACAAAAACGCACTCTACTGAAATTCATCAGTGAAATGCGTGACTCAAATCACTAGATATGAAGAAACAATAACAAGAACGACAAATAATTGTGATTAAAATCACACAATATGGCGAGTTAGCGGTTTTTTTCACCGCTCACAGTGTGACATGTACACTTTATCTTCGCTAGTTGGGAGCACGCTTGTGGGTGATAACGTGTTGTTTAGTGCTTCCGAGTGATTGTTTGATTCTCATGCAAACAAATTATTGCTATTTATACTTAACATTCTTGCAATATATTCAGACAGGGAGTTTTACATGAAGACCGAAGATCTTATTACGTTGATAACCTCACCGTCATCGTTCTCCCCCGCCGCTGGCACTATCGCTTCTACCTCGATCCATACCGATAGTGAAGGTTTGCATGCAGGATTCACCACAATCCCATCTCAGGGAGACGATCTCCCAGCATATTTAGCCAAGCCTTTGCACGCAGAAGGGCCATTGCCCATCGTATTGGTGGTGCAGGAGATCTTTGGTGTGCATGAGCATATTCAAGATATTTGCCGTCGTCTGGCAAAACAGGGCTATTTGGCGATTGCCCCAGAGCTTTATTTCCGCCAAGGGGAAGCCAGTGACTACACTGATATTCCCTCGTTGTTTCAACATCTGGTCAGCAAAGTACCTGATAAACAGGTTTTGGGGGACTTAGATCATGCAGCTCACTGGGCCACTCGCCACGGTGGTGATGCGAGCCGCTTGTTTATCACCGGCTTTTGCTGGGGTGGACGTATTACTTGGCTTTATGCTGCGCACAATCCTCAACTTAAAGCGGGGGTTGCATGGTATGGTCGCATGGTGGGCGATAAAACGTTAACATCGCCAAAGCATCCCGTTGATGTTGCCGCTGAGCTTAGTGCGCCGATGTTAGGCTTGTACGGTGGCCTGGATGACAGCATTCCGCAAGAAACGGTAGAGACGATGCGACAGTCTTTGCGAGCAGCCAATGCAATCGCAGAAATTATCGTCTATCCAGAGGCTGGGCATGCATTTAATGCGGATTATCGCGCGAGTTATAACGCTGAAGCAGCCAAAGATGGTTGGCAGCGTATGCTAGCGTGGTTTGCCACCTATGGTGGAAATAAGGTGGAATAACGTCTAACCGTGACTCATTTTGTTGGTGCGATTGCATGCTCATAAGGATTCGGTGCGATGCGGTTTTACCGCTTTTCACTGAATCTGATAAGGTGGGAGCGATAACCTAAAATAATAAGAGGTCATGATGACAGCCACTATTTTTTTGCATCCCTCCCTTGCCCCCTTGGAAGGTGGCGTTAACTTTCGCGATATGGGCGGTTATCTCGCTGCCGATGGCCGTCGAGTTAAGCGTGGTAGATTGTTCCGATCAGGGGCGTTAGATCGCCTAACGGATAAGGATTTAAGCTACCTGCAAGATGTACCTATCAAAAATATCCTCGACTATCGCGATGCCGACGAGGTGTCTACCAAGCCAGATGTGCTTTGGGATGCGGTACGCTATATCAATTTGCCTGCTAATCCACTGAGTACCGAAGTTAACGCTAATCTGGAGAAACTCACTAGCGAAGCGCTAGAGTCTTTCGACGCCAATGCTTTTATGTTGGAGCTCTACCGTCGCCTACCTTTTAGCAATCACGCTTACCAACTGTTAAGCACCCTGTTACAGAGCGGTGAAGAAGGCGCCATCGTGCAGCATTGCGCAGTCGGTAAGGATAGAACCGGCGTTGGTTCAGCACTGGTACTGTTTGCCTTAGGCGCCGACGAAGCAACGGTGATGGAAGATTATCTTTTAACTGAAACCACGCTAGCGCCATTCCGTAGCCAAATGCTGGATTACCTGTCTGTTAAACTGAATGAAAAGGCGCTGGGGCAGTTTTCGTATGTCCTGTCTGCTCGCGAAGAGTTTTTGGTCACTGCGTTGGATGCGATCAAAGCCAGATACAGCACAATCGATAGTTGGCTAGAGCAGGAATATGGCCTAAATATGCAGGTGAGATCACAACTTCAGCAACAGTTCCTAGAGCCGTAACTCCCCGATATTTCATGAAAGTGGAGTCGATGGGCTCCACTCAATCCACTTTTCATACCGCTTACTGAGCCAAAACACCGCTTAATCAAATTCAACCCCTTCCCCAAATAGCCCTCAAGTATGTTAACGCCTGAGAAATCCTCAGGAGATAATAACTATGCAACATGCAATTACATTCGTTATTGCTACGCTGTGTATCCTTACGATCTGCTACCGTTTGTACGGTATCTTTTTCGTAAAAAAGGTACTGCGTGCTGATGATAACGAAGTGACTCCATCACATACCTTTGAAGACGGGAAAGATTACGTACCTACCAAAAAGTGGGTTAACTTTGGTAGCCACTTTGCAGCAATCGCTGCTGCAGGGCCTTTGGTTGGACCGGTTCTGGCTGCGCAGTTCGGCTACCTGCCGGGCTTCCTTTGGTTGTTGATTGGCTGTGTGGTCGGCGGTGCGGTACATGATACCGTGGTGCTGTTCGCGTCCATGAAACATCAAGGTAAATCCTTATCTGAAGTGGCTAAATCCGAGCTAGGGCCGATTGCAGGCTGGTGTACGGGTTTAGCAATGCTGTTCATTATCACGATTACCATGGCCGGTTTGTCGATGGTGGTAGTGCACGCGCTGGAACGTAACCCTTGGGGGACTTTCGCCGTGTTTATGACCATTCCTATCGCTATTGGTGTGGGGTTGTGGGAACGCGTTACTGGCAGCATGAAAGGCGCGACTTACGTGGGTATCGCCGCGATCATGGCCTGCGTATTCTTCGGTCCTCATATCCAGAACACCACTTTTGGTGAGTGGCTGACGTTTAAAGCGACGACGGTAAGCCTGTTGCTGCCAGCGTATGCATTCTTTGCTACCGCGTTACCTGTATGGATGTTGCTGACGCCGCGTGGTTACCTTTCTAGCTTTATGAAAATCGGCGTGTTCGGCGCGTTGGTTATCGGTGTTATCTTCATTAACCCAGAAATTCAGTTCCCTGCGGTGACTCAGTTCATTCACGGCGGCGGCCCGGTTCTTGCTGGCCCAGTTTGGCCATTCATCTCGATTACCATTGCCTGTGGCGCAATCTCCGGTTTCCATGCGTTTATCGGTTCTGGCACCACGCCAAAACAGATCGACAAATGGAGCGATATTCTGCCGGTAGGTTTTGGTGCAATGTTGGCGGAGTGTGTGGTGGGTGTGATGGCGCTGATTGCGGCAACGTCTCTGCATCCTGCTGACTACTTTGCGATTAACTCAAGTGCGGAAGCGTGGGCGGGATTAGGCATGGATGTGGTTAACCTGCCTAAGCTAAGCGAAGAAATTGGTCTGGATCTTTATGGCCGTACCGGTGGTGCCGTTACGCTGGCTGTGGGTATGACCGATATCTTCATCCGTGTGCCATGGTTTAGCAGTTTGGCGTCTTATTTCTTCCAATTTGTCATTATGTTCGAAGCGGTGTTTATCCTGACCGCCGTTGACTCCGGTACTCGTGTAGCACGTTACCTGCTGCAAGACTTCCTAGGCGACCTGTGGGCTCCGCTGAAGCGTACTGACTGGCTGCCTGGGTCCATCTTCTGTTCTGTCATCGCCTGCGCGCTGTGGGGCTACCTGCTGAACTCTGGTGACATTAACTCGGTATGGGCGCTGTTCGGTGTCTCTAACCAGCTGATGGCTTCTGTTGGCCTCATTATTGGTGCCACGATCATCCTGCGTTTAGCGACTAAACGAGCTTATATGCTGACCTGTGTTATTCCGTTGGCGTACCTGTTTGTCACCGTAAACTATGCCGGTTATTGGATGATTAAGAACGTGTACTTCAACTCGGCGGCGAAAGGCTACAATATTTTCAACGGAACTATTTCGATTATCATGATGGTTCTGGGCGTGATTATCCTTATCTCTGCCCTACGTAAATGGCGTGAGCTGTGGTCTGTACGTGGCAAGGAGCTTCGTGCTGAACAGACAACTGCAACGGCTTAATCGTTAGCGTTTCATCATTGTTTAAAACGGCCGATTTATCGGCCGTTTATTTTTGGTTAATCTACAACGCCACGTTATGCCGTATCCTGCCTGTTTAACCTCAATCGAGAGAGCTGCATCGTGACGTTAGATAGCATCATCCAGATAGTGGTTGAGTTTGTCCGCAACCATGAGCATTGGGCCATCCCAATCGTTTTCATTTTGGCTTTTGGCGAGTCGCTGGCATTTCTGTCTCTGTTACTCCCCGCTACGGTAATTTTGTTGGGGTTGGGTGCCCTCATCGGCGAGAGTGGAATTGCTTTTTGGCCGCTATGGATCGCCGCTAGCACAGGTGCGTTTCTTGGCGATTGGGTTTCATACTGGGTTGGTGACCGCTACCAGCATCAGGTTGAGCATATGTGGCCGCTATCCCGCCATCCACAGATGATGGCTCGGGGTCATACCTTCTTTGAACGTTGGGGAACGTGGGGCGTGTTTATTGGCCGTTTTTTTGGTCCATTGCGTGCGGTCGTCCCTTTGGTTGCGGGGATATGTGGCATGCCGCAGCGCTATTTTCAGCTAGCCAATTTGCTGTCGGCGATTCTGTGGGGATTTGCCATGTTAGCACCCGGCGCATTTGGCATTCAGTGGCTCAATGGCTGGCTGGACTAAGTTCTCATTCTATTTCATACAATTTTGCGTACTGTTTCGCAGCCTTTGCGTATTCGCTCTGGACATCCATACAGTATATTATTACCGTGACGATCAGAAAGCGTTATAAGGCGGAGGCAGGGTGGATTCCAGCATATTTTATGGTGTAGCAGGTGCCGTCGTTGGCATGCTGGTGGGGTGGTTGATCGCGAGTTTACGAATACAACAGCAGCGGCTAACACTGGAAGGTGATTTGCGTCTGCACCAGCAAGAGATTGCACAGTATCAGCAAGAGCAGCAGACGCTGATACAGCAACGCCAACAGCAAGAGCTACAGCAGCGCGAGAAAGATCAAGAATTGCGTATGCTGCACAGTCAGCTTGCCGCAACTCAGGAGAAGCTGAATCAGCAATCCGTGTGGCGTAACGAATGTGAGCAGCTAAATCAGGAGCTGCGTGCGCTGCGTGAGGTCAACAGCGCGCAAGAGGCTGAATTACGAGAAGTGACTATTCGTCTGGAAGAGACACGACTGGGAGCAGAAGAAAAACAGCGCTTGCTGGTCAACAGTGAGCAGCGCCTTAGTGCTCAGTTTGAAAATTTAGCTAATCGTATTTTTGAACATAGTGGAAAACGGGTTGAGGAGCAGAATCGCCAAAGTTTGAATAGCTTATTGAGCCCGTTACGCGAACAGTTAGATGGGTTTCGCCGTCAGGTGCAGGATAGCTTTGGGCAAGAAGCGCGTGAAAGGCATACGCTGGCGCACGAAATCCGTAATCTTCAGCAGCTAAATGCACAAATGGCGCGTGAGGCGGTAAACCTGACTAAGGCTTTGAAAGGGGATAACAAAACACAGGGTAACTGGGGGGAGGTAGTCCTCAGTCGTGTCTTGGAAGCCTCTGGCCTGCGTGAGGGATATGAATATCAGACACAGGTGAGTGTTCAGGTTGGTACTAATAGCCGTATGCAGCCCGATGTTGTTGTGCGTCTGCCACAGGGTAAAGATGTGGTGGTCGACGCGAAAATGTCATTGGTGGCCTATGAGCGGTATTTCAACGCCGAAGATGACATGGTGCGTGAACTGGCTCTGCAGGAACATGTGGCTTCGGTGAAAGGGCATATTCGTCAGCTTGGGCGTAAAGATTATCAGCAGCTTCCGGGACTGCGCTCTTTGGACTATGTCCTGATGTTTATCCCAGTTGAGCCTGCTTTTTTAGCCGCCATCGACCGCGAGCCCGAACTGATTAGCGAAGCCCTAAGACATAACATTATGCTGGTGAGCCCAACAACGTTGTTAGTGGCGTTGCGTACTATTAGTAATTTATGGCGCTATGAACATCAAAGTCAGAATGCACAGAAAATCGCCGAACGTGCGTCGAAATTATACGATAAGATGCGTTTGTTCGTTGATGATATGGAATCTCTTGGGCAGAGTCTGGATAAATCGCAGGCAAGTTATCGTCAGGCAATGAACAAACTGGCACAAGGCCGTGGTAATCTGATAGGACAAGTCGAGAGTTTCCGCACTTTAGGGGTGGAAGTGAAAAGGCCGATAAGTCCTTCGCTTGCTGATGAAGCCCGACTGGAAAATGAACCCGAAGATGAGGAGTTTGCTGATCCTGCCGAGCAGGCGATACAGCAACCTACCATAAGAGTCGCCAACGGACTCGATGATTAAACACTGCTCCTTGCTTCGATAAGGCCGAGCACTGTTCGCACCAACGGGCAGCGCTTAATCGCGTAGATTCACAATCAATTAGATTAAAAGCAGGCTTAGAAAAATGGTAGATCAAACGCCAGAAACCACTCATTTTGGTTTCAAAACCGTCGCCACAGCTGAAAAAGCGGGCAAAGTTGCTCAAGTATTCCATTCCGTAGCGGCAAAATACGACTTGATGAATGATCTCATGTCATTTGGTATTCATCGTGTCTGGAAGCGTTTTACCATTGATTGCAGCGGCGTGCGCCGTGGGCAAAAGGTACTTGATCTTGCTGGTGGTACAGGCGATCTTGCAGCAAAATTCTCTCGCATTGTTGGCGAGCAGGGTGAAGTGGTTCTGGCAGATATCAACGACTCAATGCTTAAGATTGGGCGCGAGAAATTGCGTAATCTTGGCGTTATCGGCAATATTAACTACGTACAGGCCAACGCAGAAGCTCTGCCTTTCCCCGACAACCATTTTGACTGTATCACCATTGCTTTTGGTCTACGCAACGTCACCGATAAAGATAAAGCGTTACGCTCCATGTATCGTGTGTTAAAGCCAGGTGGACGTTTGCTGGTTCTTGAGTTTTCCAAGCCATTACTCGAGCCGCTCAACAAAGCCTATGATGCTTACTCATTCCATATCCTGCCGAAAATTGGCGAATTAGTGGCGCATGATTCTGAAAGCTATCGCTACTTAGCCGAATCGATCCGTATGCATCCCGATCAAGAAACGCTGAAGTCCATGATGGATGATGCCGGTTTCGAAAACACGACGTATTTCAACCTGACTGGTGGGATTGTTGCTTTACATCGTGGCTATAAGTTTTAACTGAAGGATCGTTATGCTGACCCCATTGCTAAACCCATTATTTACCGGTGCGATTGAAACGGCACTTAATCGAATGTTGTATCGTGACCGTGCGCTCAACAATGCGCGCCAGCGCCTGACGGGCAAGGTGCTGGGCGTTTTCGTCAATGAGATAAACTCACCACTCTATCTGGTTTTTAGCGATAACCGTCTGGATGTTTTGGGCGCGTGGGAAGGCGACACTGAGTGTTGCGTTAAAACGCGACTATCCGTGTTACCGGAACTGCGTGACCGTCAACAGCTTACCGCGCTTATCCGCTCTGGCGATTTAGTCGTAGAGGGGGATATTCAGGTTGTGCAGCAATTTATCGGTTTAATGGATTTAGCTGAATGGGATCCCGCAGAGTTGTTAGCTCCCTATACGGGGGATGTCGTTGCTCAGGGCATGAGTATGTTTATACGCAAAGGTGCCCATTTTGTGGTGACTGGCAGCCAGCGTCAGCGACAATACATCGGTCAAGCTGTGACTGAAGAGTGGCGTTTAGCTCCAGGGGTTTTGGAAGCGGCTTGGTTTTCTGAAGAAGTTGATGCCGTCAGCCATCAGCTCGAAAGTCTGGAAACGCGACTTTCTCTGCTTGAGGATAAAATATGACGCCATCGGAACTGTGCCGATTTTATTTGATTGTTCGGGTTTTCCTTGCTTATGGACTAGATGAACTGATCCCGAAAATGCGCATCACGCTTCCGTTACGAATGGGGCGTCATCTGCTGTTCTGGATGCGTAACAAGCATAAAGACAAGCCTTTGGGCGAGCGTTTGCGCTTAGCATTACAAGAGCTAGGGCCTGTCTGGATTAAGTTTGGCCAGATGATGTCCACCCGTCGCGATCTTTTCCCTCCGATGATTGCCGATCAGCTTGCATTGCTACAGGATCGCGTTGCACCATTCGATGGTGCTTTAGCTCGTAAGCAAATTGAAGACTCAATGGGTGGCCCGCTTGAGCAGTGGTTTGATGATTTCGACCAAAACGCGTTAGCATCGGCGTCGATTGCACAGGTACATACCGCTAAGCTGAAAGAGAATGGTCAGGAGATCGTTCTGAAGGTCATTCGGCCTGACATTCTACCGATCATCAAAGCCGATGTTCGCCTGATGTATCGACTTGCTGGCTGGGTGCCTAAGCTCATGCCTGATGGCCGTCGTTTACGCCCGCGCGAAGTGGTGCGTGAATATGAAAAGACGCTGCTGGATGAGCTTAATTTATTACGAGAAGCGGCAAATGCGATTCAGCTGCGTCGTAATTTCGAAGGCAGCCCAATGCTGTATGTGCCAGAAATTTACTCCGACTATTGCCGTGAAAACGTGCTGGTTATGGAGCGGATCTACGGTATTCCAGTTTCTGATTTACCTGCTTTGCATGCGCAGAATACCAATATGAAACTGTTGGCCGAACGAGGCGTGCAGGTGTTCTTTACGCAGGTGTTCCGCGATAGTTTCTTCCATGCAGATATGCATCCCGGCAATATTTTTGTCAGTTTTGAGCACCCTGAGAACCCACAGTATATCGGTATTGATTGTGGGATCGTGGGGAGCTTGAATAAAGACGATAAACGTTATCTGGCTGAAAACTTTATCGCATTTTTCAACCGTGATTATCGCAAGGTTGCTGAGCTGCATGTTGACTCTGGTTGGGTTCCTCGTGATACCAATATCGAAGATTTTGAATTTGCAATTCGCACCGTTTGTGAGCCGATTTTCGAAAAGCCGCTGGCTGAGATTTCTTTTGGACATGTTCTGCTGAACCTTTTTAACACTGCGCGCCGCTTCAATATGGAAGTGCAGCCGCAGCTGGTTCTGCTGCAAAAAACGTTGCTGTATGTCGAAGGTTTAGGGCGTCAGCTCTATCCACAGTTAGACCTGTGGACCACGGCGAAGCCCTTCCTAGAAACATGGCTACGCGATCAGGTGGGTATACCCGCTATTATTCGTGCGTTAAAAGAGAAAGCGCCGTTTTGGGCTGAGAAGCTCCCTGAGCTCCCTGAGCTGTTTTATGATAGTTTGCAACAGCACAAAGTATTGCAGCAGAGCGTTGATCGGGTATTCGCTCAGCTAGATAAGCAACGTAATCGCCATGGGCGTTCACGATACTTGTTTGGGATTGGCGCTACACTATTACTGAGTGGTACGATCTTGGTCGCTGCGAAGATACCTGTTTGGCCAGCTTGGATTATTGCTGGCGGCTGTGTTGCTTGGATTGTTGGATGGCGTTACACCCGTCAGTAGATACCTCTTACGAGTGTTATATCGTTCTCAGCGCATAGTTTTAATTAATAGTTATTGGTTAGTAGTTCAATATTTCTGCGTGACTACCGTATAATGCGGCGCACGAATAACCCCTATCAATAGAGGTGATTAAAATGGGTGGTATCAGTATTTGGCAGTTATTGATTATTGCAGTGATCGTGGTGCTGTTGTTCGGTACTAACAAGCTGCGTACTCTGGGCTCCGATCTCGGGGCATCTATCAAAGGTTTTAAAAAGGCGATTGGTGACGAAGATAAAACGCCTCCATCGACTAACGCAAACAACAGTGCCGCACCACAGGATGCAGACTTTAAGTCTCTTTCTGAGCAGCAGCCAGAAGTGAAGAAAGAAGAATCTAAGAGCCAGAACAAAGAGCAGGTGTAAACCGTGTTTGACATCGGGTTTAGTGAGCTGTTGCTGGTAATGGTGATAGGCCTGGTTGTTCTAGGGCCTGAGCGGTTACCTGTTGCAGTGCGTACAGTGGCAGGATGGATTAGGGCGCTAAGATCTCTTGCGGCCTCTGTTCAGAATGAACTGTCGCAGGAATTAAAGCTGCAGGAGTTGCAGGATAGTCTGAAGAAAGCGGAAAGCGCAGGTCTTCAAAATCTTACGCCTGAGCTAAAAGCCTCAATGGATGAGCTAAAAGAAGCCGCAGAGTCGATGAAGCGTAGCTATCAGACTCAGGTGACTGAGCCTGTAGCAAAAGCGGCTGAAACCATCCATAAACCGGATGTGTCGGATCCTGAAGCGTTCCATGATGAAGTCGATGCGGACTTAAGAGAAGATGAACGCAAGCGTGCGGAAGCCGTTAAAGTGGATGCGACAAATGCAGCTTCGGTTGAGCCGGTAGCCACAGAGGACGTTTTGGTAAGCACTGAGCAACAAACAGTGAAAGCACCAGAGCAGCCTGTTCCCTCTCACTCTACAACAAGCGATCGTTAAAGCATGGCCGTTGATGATACCCAGCCGTTGATTAGCCATTTAATCGAGCTACGTAAGCGACTCTTAAATTCGATTATTTGTATTCTGGTGGTATTTCTGGCGCTGGTTTATTTTTCCAACGACATTTACCACCTGATTGCATCGCCGCTCATTAAGCAACTGCCTCAAGGCGCGAGCATGATTGCCACCGATGTCGCATCGCCGTTCTTCACGCCGATCAAGCTGACAATGATGGTATCAGTATTCATCTCTGCGCCGATGATTTTGTACCAAATTTGGGCTTTCGTTGCGCCTGCGCTTTATAAGCATGAACGCCGTTTGCTAATGCCGCTATTGTTCTCAAGCTCTCTGCTGTTCTATTTAGGCATGGCGTTTGCGTACTTTATCGTGTTCCCCTTGGCGTTTGGCTTTTTTGCCAAGACGGCGCCGGCAGGCGTTACCATTGCGACGGATATTAACAACTATCTCGACTTTGTCATGGCGTTGTTTATGGCGTTTGGCGTGTCGTTTGAAGTTCCGGTTGCGATTATTCTGCTGTGCTGGAGTGGTGTCACTACCCCAGAAGAGTTGAAAAAGAAACGTCCGTACGTCATCGTCGGAGCCTTTGTTGTGGGCATGCTGCTCACACCGCCAGACGTGTTTTCACAAACGTTGTTGGCAATTCCAATGTGCATCCTGTTTGAAATTGGCGTGTTCTTTGCTCGTTTCTATGTGGGAAAACGCCGTCCTCGTGATGATGATGAGGATGAAGGAAGCGAAGAAGATACTGACGAACAGCCAAAACAAGGCTGACACACTGAGTGCCAGAGGCCGCCGAAAGGGCGGCCTCTTTACTTTGATTTTGGAGTTATTCCATGCTGGATATTGGCGTTAATCTAACAAGTGGTCAGTTTGCCAAAGATGTCGACCAAGTGATTGAACGTGCGCGTAAGGCTAGCGTGAATGCTTTGATGGTCACGGGTACTGACGTGCAAGAGAGCCAACGGTCTATAGCGTTGGCGCGCGAATATTCGGGCTATTGCTGGGCGACAACCGGCGTGCATCCGCATAACGCTAGTTCATGGAATAGCCAGACGGCGACACAGATATCGGCCTTGGCAGCTATGCCAGAAGTGGTTGCTGTGGGGGAGTGTGGGCTTGATTTCGACCGCAACTTTTCTACTCCAGCGGAGCAGGAGCGAGCTTTTAGCGCGCAGCTTGCATTAGCTGCAGATTTGAATAAGCCGCTGTTTTTGCATTGCCGTTCTGCGCATGACCGATTTATCGCGCTTTTGCGTCCGTGGCTCGCAAAAGTGCCGGGTGCCGTTGTACATTGCTTTACGGGCAGCCGTGAAGAACTACATGAATGTTTAGATCTCGGACTTTACATTGGCATTACCGGATGGGTTTGCGATGAGCGACGTGGCCTTGAGCTGCGCGCAATGCTTCCAGAGATCCCAACTGAGCGTCTGTTGCTAGAAACTGACGCACCTTATTTACTGCCGCGTGATTTAGAAACCAAACCTAAATCGCGACGTAATGAACCCTGTTACTTACCACACATCGTTTCACAAGTGGCTGGCTGGCGTCAGCAGGATGTGGAGTGGTTGAAGCAGGTTACTGAAAATAATGCCCGTCAACTTTTCCGGCTGGCATAAGTAAGGAGAATAACGTGAGCTATGCATTTCCAGGTGCCTTCCCAGGCCGTCGTCTACGCCGTGTTCGTCGCCATGATTTCAGTCGTCGTTTAGTTGCTGAAAACGTCCTGACAGTAGACGATCTGATTTACCCCGTGTTTGTTATGGAAGGCAAAAATCATCAGGAAGAAGTTTCCTCAATGCCCGGCGTGCATCGTATGACCATCGATTTGTTGGTCAAAGAAGCTGAAGCCATCGCTAAATTGGGCGTGCCGGTATTGTCGTTGTTCCCCGTCATTGGCGCGGATAAAAAATCTCTGCATGCAGAAGAGGCATACAATCCAGATGGTTTGGTACAGCGGGCTGTTCGTGCGTTGAAAGATGCCGTACCAGATCTAGGTTTGCTGACTGACGTGGCGTTGGATCCCTACACCACCCATGGTCAGGACGGTATTATTGATGCAGATGGCTATGTGATTAACGACATCACCAAAGAAATTCTGGTTCGTCAGGCGTTGTCACATGCAGAAGCCGGTGCTGAAATTGTTGCGCCAAGCGATATGATGGATGGCCGTATCGGTGCGATTCGCGATCAGCTTGAAGCACAGCAGATGGTAAATACTCAAATCATGGCGTACTCAGCCAAGTATGCGTCCTGCTACTATGGTCCATTCCGTGACGCGTTGGGCTCTTCTGGTAACCTGAAAGGCGGCAATAAGAAAACCTATCAGATGGATCCCGCAAACAGCGATGAAGCTTTGCAAGAAGTCGCTCAGGATCTACAGGAAGGCGCTGATATGGTGATGGTGAAGCCTGGTATGCCATATCTGGATATGGTGCGTCGTGTGAAAGATACCTTTGGCGTGCCAACCTTCGCTTATCAGGTTTCTGGTGAATACGCGATGCATATGGCCGCGATTCAGAACGGCTGGTTACAAGAAAAACCTGCGATTATGGAGTCACTGATTTGCTTCAAACGCGCAGGAGCAGACGGAGTACTGACCTATTTCGCTAAGCGCGTAGCTCAGTGGCTGCATGATGCAGAAATGAATCGTTAATTCTACGCAGTAGAAGCATAGAGATAGACAAAACCGCCATGGGGCTCCATCGGCGGTTTTTTATTTATAGCTTCAAGCTCTATAGCTTTTCAAAATCGGTGTTTTCTACACTTTGCTGTACGGGTTTATTCAATAAGTTCAGCAGCAGAATGGCACGTTTTTCTCCGTCAGCTTCGGTATAGATAGCCTCGAATCCTTCAAAGGCGCCGCTGGTAATCACGACGGTATCACCTGGGGCCGGCGTATCAGGATCGACACACTCCGTTGGGGGCGCCATCATCAATTGCTTGATAACTTTAAACGGTATAGTGACTGGAAGTGCGCCAAATCGTACAAAGTGGCTCACTCCGCGTGTTGATTGCACGGTAGTGGTATGGACTCTTTCAGGATCAAGCTCGATAAACATATAGTTAGGGAACATCGGTTCCTTAACCTGCGTACGTTTACCGCGGACGATTTTCTCCAACGTAATCATTGGGGTGAAGCAAGGGATCTCTTGGCGTGATAAATGTTCTTTCGCACGCTCCAGTTGACCTCTTTTGCAATACAGCAGATACCACGATTCCATAACAACCCACGATTAAATGACTTACTCAAAGCATAACAAAAGGTCGATTCGATAGACAGTTTCGAGGTGGGAGCGTGCGTTTTTCCCGTTAGGTGCGCGATGATTTAACATTTTTTGCCACTTCAGGCAGAAGATCACAGCTAGACCCATAATTATTAGTTATAAATGTCGCCCCATAGACTAGCTGTAATAGAGTTGGTTTTCGGCGCGGCAAAGCGCAATAAGATCGTCCTCAATGTCAGGAGATATTTTCATGGAGTTGTTTTTACTGAGTAACGGCAAGGTTTCTGGTGAGTCTGAGTTGCTGGGCTACGCTAAGGGACCGATTCAGTCCATGCTGCTAAGCAAGAAGATTCGTTCGGCTGTGCTGGTGCCTTATGCGGTGATCCGTGGTGACTACGATGCGCGCGCCGCGGAGCTAGAGAATTCGTTAGGCATTAAGGTAACGAGCCTGCACCATTCAAGCGATCCGGTTAAAACGATTGAAGAAGCTGAGTGTATTCTGGTTAGCGGTGGCAATACTTGGTTGTTAAACCAAATGCTGCACGAAAAAGGGCTGGTTGTACCAATCCAACGGGCTGTTCGTGAGCGTGAGATCCCGTATATCGGTTGGAGTGCGGGTTGTAATGTGGCTACGCCAAGCATCCGCACCACAAATGATATGCCAGTACGCAACAGCGTTGTGCTTCCGGCTCTGGGGTTGTTCCCTGTGCAAATTAATCCCCATTACATCGATGCACACCTGAGTGGGCATATGGGAGAAACTCGTGATGAGCGTATCGCTGAATTCTGTGCGATAAATCCAAGCGAATATGTGATCGCGTTGCGTGAAGGTAGCTTGCTGCATGTGGCTGGGGATGAATTGGAATACTACAGCGTGAAAGCACAGGGGTTTAAAGTGTTCCGCCACAATCAGGAAACTCAGGAGTATTTCGATACTCAGGCTTTAGCCGAGATGGTGCCTTTCCGCTGTCGTTAACTGCCCCTGACTCGTATGAGCAAGCTGTGTTGCCGACCTCGGGTTAACGATAATGCTTACTAAAGCAATTAGTTATCTGTTTGTAACAAAAGTGCAGCAACTAAAGTGAAGAACGCTTATAATGGGTTCTTCACCAGCCCAATAAGAAAGCTATGAAATACCGTGACTTGCGCGAATTCCTCTCTTTGCTGGAACAGAGAGGTGAGCTAAAACGCATCAGCCAGCCAATCGATCCTTATCTGGAAATGACAGAAATTGCGGACCGCACCCTGCGTGCCGGTGGACCCGCTTTGCTGTTCGAAAACCCGAAAGGTTACGACATCCCCGTTTTATGTAACTTGTTTGGTACGGCAAAACGTGTTGCCTTGGGCATGGGGCAGGAGGATGTAAGTGCGCTGCGTGAAGTCGGTAAGCTGCTGGCGTTTTTGAAAGAGCCGGAGCCGCCAAAAGGCTTCCGCGATCTGTTCGATAAGCTACCGCAGTTTAAGCAGGTGTTGAATATGCCGACTAAGCGGCTGAATTCAGCGCCTTGCCAAGAGTTAGTGTGGCAGGGCGATGATGTCGACCTTGGGCGTATACCGGTGATGCACTGCTGGCCTGAAGATGCGGCTCCGTTGATATCTTGGGGGCTGACAATTACGCGTGGCCCGCATAAAGAGCGCCAAAATTTAGGTATCTATCGCCAGCAGGTGTTAGGTAAGAATAAAGTGATCATGCGTTGGCTGTCGCATCGCGGCGGGGCGCTTGATTTTCAAGAGTGGTGCCAAGCACATCCTGGTGAGCGTTTCCCTGTTTCGGTAGCATTGGGTGCCGATCCAGCCACGATTTTAGGCGCAGTAACGCCCGTGCCAGATACTCTTTCAGAGTATGCGTTCGCTGGCTTGCTGCGCGGTAATAAAACGGAAGTAGTAAAGTGTATTTCTAATGATTTAGAAGTACCTGCCAGCGCAGAAATTGTGTTGGAAGGTTATATTGAACCGGGTGAAATGGCACCGGAAGGGCCGTATGGCGATCATACCGGCTACTATAATGAAATTGATAACTTCCCTGTTTTTACCGTCACCCATATCACGCAGCGTCGCAACCCGATTTATCATTCTACTTATACTGGGCGTCCGCCGGATGAACCTGCGGTGATGGGACTGGCGCTGAATGAAGTGTTTGTGCCTATTCTACAAAAGCAATTTCCTGAGATTGTTGATTTCTATTTGCCGCCGGAAGGGTGCTCATACCGCATGGCGGTTGTGACCATGAAAAAACAATATCCAGGTCATGCGAAACGCGTGATGATGGGAGTGTGGTCATTCTTACGCCAGTTTATGTACACCAAATTTGTTATTGTTTGTGATGACGATATCAATGCGCGAGATTGGAACGATGTTATTTGGGCGATCACTACTCGAATGGATCCTGCTCGTGATACGGTAATGATTGAAAATACGCCGATAGATTACCTTGATTTTGCTTCGCCAGTGTCTGGATTGGGTTCCAAAATGGGACTGGATGCTACGAACAAATGGCCGGGTGAAACACAACGCGAATGGGGACGCCCCATTGTTATGGATGAAAAAGTCCGCACGCGGATCGATGCCATCTGGGACGAGCTGGCAATTCTGGAAGATAACCACACTGACGCTATGAAAAGCCGTAAGCCTGATTAGAGGTGGCTGTCTGGTTATGCAAAACCCATTATCCGATAGAGTAACTACATGACAACGTTGAGCTGTAAAGTCACTTCCGTTGAAGCTATCACCGATACGGTATATCGCGTTCGGTTGGTGCCGGAAGCTCCGGTTTCGTTTCGCGCGGGCCAGTATTTGATGGTTGAAATGGATGAGCGCGATAAACGTCCTTTCTCTATGGCATCTACGCCATTGGAAAAAGACTTTATCGAACTGCATATCGGCGCTTCAGAAATCAATCTTTACGCAATGGCCGTGATGGATCGAATCTTGAAAGATCGCGTCGTTAACGTTGATATTCCACACGGCGAAGCGTGGCTACGTGAAGAGGGCGATCGTCCATTAGTGCTGATTGCTGGCGGTACTGGATTCTCTTACACTCGCTCGATTCTGATGATGGCGCTAGCGCAGAAACCAGAGCGTGAAATTGCCATCTATTGGGGCGGGCGCGAATCAAAATACCTGTACGATTTATCCGAGTTGGAGGCGCTTCAAGAGCAGCATCCACAGTTGAAAGTTATTCCTGTTGTAGAACAACCGGAAGAAGGCTGGAGTGGTCGAACTGGAACGGTGTTGAGTGCGGTTTTACAAGATTATGGTTCCTTGGCGGATTACGACATTTACATCGCGGGTCGCTTTGAGATGGCCAAAATCGCGCGCGAACGTTTTTGTGCTGAACGAGAAGCTAAAGCGGATCACATGTTTGGTGATGCCTTTGCGTTTATTTGATATTACGCGCCAACTGGCAGGTTGAATGACCTGCCGGTAGAAGACTGCTGACAGAAAGAAAAAACCCGCCCCTGACAGGCGGGAAGAACGGCAACTAAACCTCTGACAACGTACTAACTGGCTTAAACTCGCTCGAACACGGTCGCAATTCCCTGACCTAAACCAATACACATGGTGGCCAGACCAAACTGGACGTCACGGCGTTCCATTAGATTCAGCAGAGTCGTTGAAATTCGCGAGCCAGAGCAACCCAGCGGATGGCCCAACGCGATAGCCCCACCGTTGAGATTCACTTTCTCATCTAATACATCGAGCAACCCGAGATCTTTTAGGCACGGTAAGGTCTGAGCTGCGAAGGCTTCATTCAGTTCAAATTGCCCAATATCCGAAATACTTAACCCCGCTCGCTTTAATGCCAGTTGCGTGGCAGGTACTGGACCGTATCCCATAATAGAGGGATCGCAGCCTACAACAGCCATTGAGCGAATACGTGCACGCGGCGTTAAACCGAGTGATTTAGCGCGTGATTCACTCATCAACAGCATCGCTGAGGCTCCATCGGATAATGCAGAAGACGATCCCGCCGTGACGGTGCCATTGACCGGATCAAAGGCTGGTTTAAGCGCTGATAGGCTGGCGGCGGTGGTTTCTGGGCGAATCACTTCATCGTTAAACAACATTTTCAGCACGCCGTCGGCATCATGACCCGCAGTCGGAACGATTTCGTTTTTAAATGCACCGGATGTGGTTGCTGCATAGGCGCGCTGGTGCGAACGAGCAGCAAATTCATCCTGCATTTCACGGCTGATTTTGTGCATTTTCGCCAGCATTTCGGCGGTCAGTCCCATCATACCCGCTGCTTTAGCAACGGTTCGGCTTAAGCCAGGATGGAAATCAACGCCGTGGCTCATAGGAACATGCCCCATGTGCTCCACGCCGCCAATCATACTTATTTGGGCATCGCCGACCATAATTGCGCGAGCTGCATCATGGATCGCCTGCATGGACGAGCCACAGAGACGGTTAACGGTGTTTGCGGGTACGGTGTGTGGCAGTTCAGCTAATAATGCGGCGTTACGCGCAATATTGAATCCTTGCTCCAACGTTTGCTGCACGCAGCCCCAATAGATGTCATCGATCTCTTTTGCATCTACATTAGGGTTACGGCTAAGCAGGGCTCGCATCAGATGAGCGGACAGATCTTCAGCTCTTACCTGACGATAAGCGCCACCTTTGGAGCGGCCCATCGGCGTACGGACGGCATCGATCACCACGACGTTTTCAATTGAACGGTTTTCCATGTTTCCTTCCTCAAGCCTGTTGAGCGGCGTTGGTGCCAATGGCGGTATCGGTCTCAATTGGAGCCGCGGCCGGATAATAGGTCGCGTTGGTTTCTGCTTTGGCTCGGAGGCCGGCTGGCACCTGATATAGTTCGCCTAAATGCTGATAACGCTGCGCCATTTCGACATATTGCGTGGTTCCAATGGTATCCAAATAACGGAATGCACCGCCGTGGAATGGAGGGAATCCAATGCCATACACTAACGCCATATCGGCTTCTGCTGGGCTTGCCACGATTTTCTCTTCGAAGCACCGCACCACTTCGTTGATCATTGGGATCATCATGCGAGCGATAATCTCTTCATCGCTGAAGTTTTCGTTCGATGGAGCAACTTCGGCTAGCAGCAAGGGAGTCTGTTCGTCCTGAACCTTACGTGGCTTGCCTTTACTGTCCTGATCGTAACGATAGAAACCGACACCATTTTTCTGACCAAAACGCTGTGCATCAAACATCACATCTACTGCGTCACGGTAGTTTTTACTCATTCGTTGCGGGAAACCTTGTGCCATTACCGCCTGAGCGTGATGTGCTGTATCGATACCTACGACGTCGAGCAGATAGGCAGGTCCCATCGGCCAGCCAAACTGCTTCTCCATCACTTTATCGACCTGACGGAAATCAGCCCCGTCGCGCAGTAGCAAACTGAAGCCTGCAAAGTAAGGGAACAGTACGCGGTTAACAAAGAATCCTGGGCAGTCATTGACTACGATCGGTGTCTTGCCCATTTTTGTTGCATAGGCGACGACGGTTCCAATGGTTTGTTCTGACGTTTTTGCACCACGAATAATTTCGACTAATGGCATTCGGTGCACCGGATTAAAGAAGTGCATGCCGCAGAAATTTTCAGGGCGTTGTAGCGATGCAGCTAGCTGATCGATTGGAATCGTTGAGGTATTTGAAGCCAACACCGCATCGGGTTTTATCAATGATTCGGCTTCAGCCAACACGGCCGCTTTGATCTTAGGATTTTCAACGACAGCTTCTACCACTATCTGCGCCTGCTCGATCCCTGCGTAGTTCAGGGTTGGCTGAATCGTAGAAATAATCTGTGCCATTTTCAGGCCGTTGATTTTTCCTCGCTCTAGCTGTTTGTTCAGCAATTTTCCTGCTTCATTCATACCAAGCTGTAGCGATTTTTCACTGATGTCTTTCATCAATACAGGAACGCCTTTCAGCGCTGATTGGTAGGCAATGCCACCTCCCATAATACCGGCGCCAAGTACTACGGCATGTGTAGGTACTTGTCCTGACTGAGCGAGTTTTTTCGCTTTACCTTTCACAAACTGGTCGTTCAGGAAAATCCCGACTAAAGCACGCGCTTGCGTTGTGCGAGTTAATGGTACAAAACTGGCTGTTTCAAGCTTGAGGGCTTCAGTACGTTTCAAACCCGCAGCGGCTTCGATGGTTTTCACCGCGGTAATGGGGGCGGGGTAATGTTTACCCGCGGTCTGCATAACCATGCCTTTGGCGGTGGTAAAGCTCATCAGTGACTCAATTGGACTGAGCTTCAATGGTTCCAATTTCGGCTGGCGGTATGCTTGCCAATCAAGTTGGCCATCAATTGCCTGACGCAGCATATTGAGTGCGCCGCTAATCAGTTTATCTTGTGGAACAACTGCATCAACCAGACCGACTTTTAGCGCTTGTTCTGCTCCGATATCTTTGCCCGCAGCGATAATTTCCAACGCACTATCGGCGCCGAGCAAACGAGGCAGGCGAACAGAACCGCCAAAGCCCGGCATAATGCCGAGTTTAGTTTCCGGTAAACCGATGCGGATATCCGGTGTGGCAATACGGAAATCAGTAGCTAGCACACATTCACAGCCGCCGCCTAGTGCGTAGCCGTTAACGGCCGTAATCGTAGGCACGGGCAGATCTTCTAGGCGATTGAATACGCTGTTGGCAAAGTTGAGCCACTCTGTCAGCTTTTCTGTTGGTGCAGCAAAGAGTGATAAGAATTCAGTAATATCTGCGCCTACGATAAAGGCGGCTTTGGTGGAGCGCACTAATAGGCCACGCAGCTGCGGCTGTTTTTCAAGCACGTCGAGTGCCGCCCCCAAGCTGGCAACAGTTTTAGTATCCAGCTTGTTAATCGCGGCTGGGGCATCAAATACCAGCTCGGCAATGCCATTTTCGAGCCAGTTTACATGTAGGTTTTCGCCTTGGTAGAGCATCGTGATCTCCTAAATCAGCGCAGTTGATCTGGTATGACCAGATGTTGTGAAGTGTGGTTTTAATGTTAAAAATTTGCAAACAAAACATTGAATATTTGCAAACGCGATCACAGAGGGCCGAATGGGATTTTTGGCAACGTCCTGTTTTTATGGAGCGCTGTGATAAGATGAGGAAATTCGTTGTGGGCAAAGGGTCATATACATGGAAACATTAGCTTCGCTGTATTCTGAACACATGGAAACGCTGCAGCAGCGTACCCGTGAGGTTTTAGCTCGTCATCAGTTGGATGGACTGTTGATTCACTCCGGTGAGTTGCTGTCGCTGTTTTTAGACGATCGTGATTACCCGTTTAAAGTTAACCCTCAGTTTAAGGCGTGGATCCCTGTGACTCAGGTGCCTAACTGCTGGTTATGGGTCGATGGCGTAAATAAACCGAAACTGTGGTTCTACTCGCCTGTCGATTACTGGTACAGCGTAGAGCCCTTGCCTGAGGCCTTTTGGACTGCGCATGTTGAGATGACTGCGCTGCGTAAAGCTGATGATATTGCGAACTTATTACCAACGGCACGCGAACGTGTTGCTTATATTGGGTATGTTCCGCAACGAGCACAGACTCTGGGCATCAAAGCTGAAAATATCAATCCGCAGCCAGTGCTTGATTACCTTCATTACCATCGTGCGTATAAAACTGGCTATGAGCAAGCCTGCATGCGTGAAGCGCAAAAAACTGCTGTAGTTGGGCATCAGGCCGCGTTGGAAGCATTTCAGTCAGGCATGAGTGAGTTTGATATCAATCAGGCTTATTTGACTGCCACCGGACACCGTGACACCGATGTGCCTTACGATAATATCGTGGCCTTGAATGAGCATGCCGCTGTTCTACATTACACGACGTTGCAGCATAAGCTTCCTTCTGAAGTGCGTAGTTTCTTATTAGATGCGGGGGCTGAATATAATGGCTACGCAGCAGACCTGACGCGAACTTATGCCGCGAAAAGCGATAGTGATTTTGCCGCGTTAGTCAGTGATATGAACAAAGAGCAGCAGGCGCTTATTGCTACATTGAAATGCGGTGTGCGCTATACCGATTACCATGTGCAAATGCATCAACGTTTGGCTAAATTACTGAAGAAACACCATATCCTGAAAGATATCAGCGAAGAAGCTGCCGTTGAGCAAGGGCTGACCTGCCCATTCTTACCACACGGCTTGGGCCATCCGCTGGGGTTACAGGTACATGACGTGGCGGGTTTCATGCAGGATGAAAAGGGTACCCATCTGGCTGCACCAGAAATGTATCCTTTCCTACGCTGTACGCGCATTATGGAGCCTGGCATGGTGATGACCATTGAGCCTGGCTTGTATTTCATTGATTCGCTGTTGGCTCCGTGGAAAGAAGGGCAGTTCAGTAAACATTTTGATTGGGCTCGTATTGATTCTTTCCGCCCATATGGCGGGATCCGCATTGAAGATAACGTGATTTTCCACGAGAAATCGGTGGAGAATATGACGCGCGATCTGCATTTGGACTAATGAGTCAGCCTTATCTTATTCCCGCTGAGGCATTGAGCTTCAGCGAGGAAATCAAAAAAAGCCGCTTTATTACTCTGCTGGCACATACGCAGGGTAGTGAGGCGGCAAAAGCATTTATTGCGCAGGTAAAATCTGAACATCCAGATGCACGCCATCACTGTTGGGCATTTGTGGCCGGTGCACCGGATAATTCACAGCTGTTAGGTTTTTCTGATGACGGCGAGCCGTCTGGCACTGCGGGTAAGCCAATGCTTGCCCAGTTGATGGGAAGCCATATTGGCGAAGTCACGGCAGTGGTGGTGCGCTATTACGGCGGTATTCGGCTGGGCACTGGCGGATTAGTTAAGGCATATGGCGGTGGCGTTCAGCAAGCATTAAAACTTTTGCCCGTCGAGCGTAAAGTGCCGCAGGCTGAGTATACTTTGCAGTGTGACTATGGATTACTGACCCAAGTCGAGACCGTTATTGCGCAGGCTGGGGGCGAGATATTGCAGAGTGACTATGCTGTTGAGGTATCACTAACAGTGAGTTTGCCAGTGCTGGTTGTCGATGACGTCGCTGAAAAATTACGCAACATGAGCCGTGGTTCGTTGCAATTACATCAGACTTCGTAATAATCCCCCGCATTACTTTTTTGTTGTACTTATTACTCTATTGAGCAAGGAACGTGCCCGAATGCATTTTCGTGCCATTATCCGCATCGTCGGTTTACTCGTCATACTGTTCTCAGGAACTATGATCATCCCTGGGCTAGTTGCCTTGATTTATCGTGACGGTGCAGGCCGGGCGTTCACTCAGACTTTCTTCGTTGCGCTGACGATTGGCACATTATTGTGGTGGCCACAGCGTAAACAAAAGCATGAATTAAAACCGCGTGAAGGTTTTCTCATCGTCGTTTTGTTTTGGACGGTGCTGGGCAGCGTGGGGGCATTGCCTTTCCTGTTCTCTGAGCGCCCAAATCTCAGCGTAACGGATGCGTTTTTTGAGTCGTTCTCGGGTTTAACTACCACGGGGGCAACCACGCTGGTGGGATTGGATAACTTACCGAAGGCAATTTTATTCTACCGTCAGATGCTGCAATGGCTTGGTGGTATGGGGATCATCGTGCTGGCCGTGGCTATTTTACCAATCTTAGGTGTGGGTGGACTACAGCTCTATCGCGCTGAAATGCCCGGGCCGCTCAAAGATAATAAAATGCGGCCGAGAATTGCCGAAACAGCGAAAACATTATGGTTCATCTATGTGCTGCTGACGGTGGCCTGTGCGGTAGCCCTATGGGGGGCAGGGATGGATGTGTTCGACGCCATCTCGCATAGCTTTTCAACCATCGCCATTGGTGGATTTTCAACCCACGATGCCAGTATCGGTTATTTTAATAGTCCCACCATCAACACTATTATTGCGGTGTTTCTGCTGATCTCTGGTTGTAATTTTAGTTTGCACTTTGCACTCCTTAGCGGACGTAGTTTGAAAGTTTATTGGCGTGACCCTGAGTTTCGCATGTTTATTTTTGTCCAGCTGACGTTAGTCGCGGTGTGTACCTTAGTGTTGTGGTGGCACAACGTATATCAAACCGGATTACAAACGGTGAATCAGGCATTTTTCCAAGTTGTTTCTATGGCAACGACGGCGGGATTCACCACGGATAGCATCGCCCATTGGCCGCTGTTCCTACCTGTGCTTCTACTGTGTTCTGCATTTATCGGTGGCTGTGCGGGGTCAACCGGTGGCGGATTGAAGGTTATTCGTATTCTGCTTCTTTTCTTACAAGGCTCCCGCGAGCTAAAACGTCTAGTGCATCCGAATGCGGTTTATACCATTAAGTTGGGCAACCGTGCTCTGCCCGAGCGTATTCTTGAAGCGGTGTGGGGATTCTTTTCTGCCTACGCATTGGTGTTCATTATCAGCATGCTGGCGATTATCGCGACTGGGGTAGATGATTTCTCTGCGTTTGCTGCGGTAGTCGCCACATTGAATAACCTTGGTCCGGGGCTGGGTGTCGTTGCCGATAATTTCACTTCGATGAATGATGCGGCTAAATGGGTGCTAGTCGTTACTATGTTGTTTGGCCGACTGGAAGTCTTTACTTTGTTAGTACTGTTTACGCCAACCTTTTGGCGTAACTAAGGCATTCACAATTAATTATGGAAAAGTGTAGAGGCCGCAAGTCATGAAAACTTTAGTGCTTTACTCCAGCCATGATGGACAGACCAAAGCTATTGCCTCTTCTATAGCATCGACGCTGTCTGAGACGCTTGAGTGTGATGTGATGGATCTGGCCCTATCAATGGATATCAATCTGGCAAACTATCAGTCAGTCGTGATCGGCGCTTCTGTTCGCTATGGGCATTTCCAGCGTTCTCTCTATAAATTCACCAAGCAGAATGTGGCGCAGTTAAATACTATGCCGAGTGCATTCTTCGCCGTTAACCTTACGGCGCGTAAGCCTGAAAAGAGAACGCCGCAAACAAATGCCTATACCCGCAAATTCCTGCTTGCTACTCCGTGGCAGCCAAAGCAGTGTGCTGTTTTCGCCGGAGCGCTCCGTTATCCACGCTATGGCTGGTTAGACAAGGCAATGATCAAATTAATTATGAAAATGACCGGCGGTGAAACGGATACCAGCAAAGAAGTGGAATATACCGATTGGCAGGATGTAACGCGTTTTGCGAAAGACTTTGTGCGTTTAAGCAGCAGTGCGGCGCGATAATCATCACAAAACTCAACTTTTGTTGATAATTTGCGCGGTTGGTAATTTATTTCAAATAAACACTTGTCAGCCGTTCAGAAGTCCCTATAATGCGCCACCACTGACCGGGAACAACGACGCAAACGTCGCTCGGTGAGAAAGAGAAAAGCG
>NZ_LXET01000061.1 GCF_001655005.1 Hafnia paralvei ATCC 29927 | reverse complement strand
TTTATCTGTTGTTTGTCGAATCCGTCGAGAACGGATTTTGCTATTGGAGTTTTAAATAATTTTGATTGTTTTACGAACGGTTCTATTTGCTCTTAACATATTAATGATATCAATTATCAATTGCATTGACATATTTCTCCTCCAATTTAGAATGCGAATCTCTTATTTACGCTTGGATGCGCATTATGAAAAACATTTCAGTTGTTATTCTTACCTCTATTCTTTCTTTGAGCAGTTATTCAGCAGTAGCCAAAGAGCCAGAAAAATCAGTGATTGCTCATGTTACTTCAGCTACTGCAAATACACTGAGTATTACGCATGCAGCTGGTGTCACTAAAGTTCATAAGAACCCTCAGCGTGTAGTTATTTTTGATTTTGGTACCTACGATTCGCTAGATAAGTTGGGCTTAACCAATCGCGTTGTAGGGTTACCAAAATCGATTCCTAGCTATATAAAAGATAAGGTGTCTCCTGCCGTCTCTGTCGTTGGTGGGATGAAAGAGCCAGATCTGAAAGCAATTGAACTACTTCAGCCTGATTTGATTATTATCACGGGACGTCAAGGGGGTTCATATGATGCACTATCGGCCATTGCGCCAACTATCAGTCTGACAACAAGCCCTAAAGACTATTTAATGTCGATTAATAAAAATGCAGAGTTGCTGGGCGCTATTTTTGGTAAAAAAGAAGAAGCGAAGAACCAAATCAATTTATTATCCCAACAATTAACGTCTATCAAGACAGAAAAAGAGCCTTCACAGCTGTCTGCATTAACGCTAATTCATAATGATGGTAGGTTTGCTGTAATTCATCAGCCTATCATTTTTGACGTTTTAGGCATGAAGCCAGCGAAGGGAATACAGAAAGAGCGTGCGGATAAGAAAAAACGAGTCCCGCTCACGACGCATGAAATTGCCCAAGCAAATCCAGATGTGATTTTTATTGTTGATCGTAGTGCAGCCATTGGAGCTACTCCGCTAAACAAAATGCAATTTGAAGATGCAGAGTTACGTTCAACGGCGGCATTTAAAAATGGAAAAGTAGTATATCTCACGCCTGATCTTTGGTACTTGTCTGGCGGTGGGCTAGAGAGTACGGCTGCACAGATGACAGAAGTGGCAAACGCACTTTAGTTTCATGCTACGGCGGTATAGCTATATACCGCCAATGAAACACATTATTTTGCAATCTCGGTTTTATCTTTATTTATCCAAAAATCAGGCAAAGGATCGGTTAGACTAGGCACAGTTTAGTCAGGATGAGATCCTTGTTTCATGTCTAATAGCCATACATCACTTGCTGAATTCACAACATTCGGTATTAATGCCCAAGCAAAAAATATCATCACTGCCACTTCCCCTGACGCTTTGGCGGAAGCATGGCGCGGTGCTGTCGAGCGCCAAGAGCCGGTGCTGATCTTAGGCGACGGTAGTAACGTTTTATTCTTAGAAGACTTTATCGGAACCATACTGCTTAACCGAATCAAAGGAATCAGTGTGGCTGACGATGAGCATAGCTGGCGGCTGCATGTTGGTGCAGGTGAGAATTGGCATGAGCTAGTAAGCTATTCGCTTGAACAGGGAATGTCAGGGCTTGAAAACCTTGCCCTGATCCCTGGATGCGCAGGATCGGCACCGATCCAAAATATTGGCGCGTATGGTATCGAGTTCCAAAAAGTTTGTGAATACGTTGATGTGTTGAATTTACGTACAAATGAGTCGTTTCGTTTAACAGCGGATGAGTGCCAGTTTGGCTACCGAGAAAGCGTTTTTAAACATAGTTATCGAGACGGCTATGCGATTGTTGCCGTAGGGCTACGGTTAGAGAAACAGTGGCACCCTGTTTTGAACTACGGTGATTTAGCTAAGCTTTCACCTGAAACTGTGACGCCTAAACAAGTGTTTGACTCTGTTTGTCATATGCGAATGACTAAGCTACCAGACCCTAAAAAAACAGGGAATGCAGGAAGCTTCTTTAAAAATCCTGTAGTGAGTGCAGCGGTTGCCGCGCAGATTAAGTCCGAGTTTCCTGAAGCACCTATGTACCCACAAGCCTCTGGTGAGATGAAGTTAGCTGCGGGTTGGTTAATCGACCGGTGTGAGCTGAAAGGTTTCCAAGTAGGCGGTGCAGCGGTACATCAACATCAGGCGTTGGTACTCATCAATTTAGATTGTGCAACAAGTGGGGATGTCGTTGAGCTAGCCAGAGCCGTACGTAATCGCGTCGCACAGAAGTTTGGCGTATGCTTAGAGCCTGAGGTTCGTTTTATATCCGCGGTTGGTGAAGTTAACGCTGTAGAGGTTTTATCATGAAAGATATCAGCGTTCCCCTGCGCCTAGTTAATATTCTCTCAGATGGAGAGTTTCACTCCGGCGAGCATCTTGGCGAAGTACTCGGCATGAGTAGAGCGGGCATTAACAAACACATACAGACGATTCGCGATTGGGGAATCGATGTTTTTACCGTACCTGGCAAAGGATATAGCCTGCCAGCACCTATGCAGCTATTGGATGAGGACGAGATCACCGAGCAGCTGCAGGATGGACGAGTTACGGTGCTCCCTGTCGTAGACTCTACCAACCAGTATTTACTCGATCGAATTCATGATCTTCGCTCCGGAGATGCCTGCGTAGCTGAGTATCAACAAGCCGGCCGTGGGCGCCGTGGGCGCCACTGGTTTTCTCCCTTTGGTGCAAATCTTTACCTCTCTATGTTTTGGCGCTTGGAGCAGGGGCCAGCGGCCGCAATGGGGTTAAGCCTAGTCATTGGTATTGTTATGGCGGAGGTATTGCGCGAACTGGGTGCTCCCGACGTTAAAGTAAAATGGCCAAATGACCTTTATCTGAATGATAAGAAACTCGCTGGTATTCTCGTCGAACTTACTGGGAAAACCGGCGATGCTGCAAACATTGTGATCGGTGCTGGTATTAACCTATCTATGCGCTCTCCCGATACTTCAATTGTTAATCAGCAGTGGATTAACCTGCAGGAAGCGGGTGTTCAGATCAACCGAAATGAATTAGTGGCTCGCCTGTTAAAGCGTTTACGCGATACGTTGGTTGATTTTGAAACACGCGGGTTATCCCCTTTCGTCGAGCGCTGGCGTGAACTAGATAACTTTATCGACCGCCCCGTTAATCTGCTGATTGGAGAGCAGAAAATTTATGGTATTGCGCGAGGTATCGATGCTCAAGGCGCACTATTGCTTGATAGAGACGGCGAGATTCAGCCATTTATTGGTGGTGAAATTTCACTTCGCGGTGCATGAATAGTTAGACGTTTAATAAGAATGTACACAATAAAAAGGGCATCCATCGGATGCCCTTTTTATTAATGAAGACGGCGAATTGTCACTATTTACGTAAACGAACGCTTTCAACGGCATGATTGCCGCCTTTGGTCATAATCAAACTGGCTCGTTCACGGGTTGGCAAAATATTCTGCTTTAGATTCAACCCGTTAATTTCTTTCCATAGACCGGTCGCAATCTCGACGGCTTCTGATTCTGGGAGCTGAGAGTAGTGATGGAAATAAGAGTCTGGATTGGAGAATGCCCCTTGGCGGAATTTCAGGAATCGATTGATATACCAACCCTGTAATAGCTCTTCCGGTGCATCCACATAAATAGAGAAATCGACAAAATCAGACACAAAAACGCGGTGTGGATCATGAGGATAATCCATCCCACTCTGCAGAACATTCAATCCTTCTAGAATAAGAATATCCGGTTGCTCAATAACTTTACAGCTATCAGGCACGATGTCATAGATCAAATGAGAGTATTGCGGAGCAGTAACCCTAGGGGCACCGGATTTGATCTCGGATACGAAGCGAACGAGGTTCTGAATATCGTAGGACTGTGGGAAACCTTTCTTTTTCATTAGCCCACGTTCTTGCAACACCTTGTTAGGATGCAAAAAGCCGTCTGTGGTTAGCAATTCTACCTTACGGTGTTCAGGCCAACGGCTTAATAACGCTTGTAGCACGCGAGCCGTTGTACTTTTACCCACGGCGACACTACCAGCGATCCCAATAATATAAGGGATCCTAGGGCCATTGGTGCCTAGAAATTGTTCAAGCACAGCTTGACGGCGAACGTTAGAGCTAAAATAGAAATTGAGTAAACGAGAAAGTGGCAAATATATCTGAGCAACTTCTTCTAACGAAAGATCTTCGTTAATACCCTTGAGATTAGCAATCTGCTCTTCCGTTAAGGTTAACGGCACGGAGTTACGCAATGCAGCCCATTGTTGGCGATTAAACTGTAGATACGGTGTCGCCAATGATTGATCTTTCTTCATATGCCCAATTCTGCCTGTTAGCGCGGGTCGGGAACGGCGCCTGACGCCAACTCCAGATGGATAACGAGCTGCACATTATAATCAGCTTCGTCTTTGTCGCAGAGTTTTTTTCAAAAACTTTGACTCAATCTACGTGATGGGGGGAATGCAATCAAGAAAGTAGAAGCATGAACAGGTCGTAAAAAAGCGGTAGCTAAAAAAGAAAGTGCTACCGCTAGGAGAACTTAGCTCGCTTTTGCCGACTGAGTAACGGCAAATAGTCGTTTGTAATAAATCGCGGTGGGATGATATTGACCATCAGGGGTGCAGGCGTAATCAGGAATTTCCCCCATGCAACGATAGCCCTCAGCCCGATAGAAGGCTTCTGCCGCTGAGCCAGCCTGAGTATCTAGATAAAGGAGTCCACGGTTAGCCTGCAAGGCTGCTTTTTCAAGCACCGTCATGAGCTGATGACCGACGCCTAACCTACGTGCGCTGCTGTGCACTATCAATTTTTGTACTTCGGCGCGATTGCGCCCATTTGGTTTTTGACAAAGTGCTAGCTGCACGGTACCCACTACCCGATGCTCATCACGTGCAATCCACAATAAGAGTTCACCTTTAGCAACCAGTGGACGTAGACTGTGAAAATAACACTCCGCGTCGTAATGATCGATTTGCGTGTCATATCCCAAGGAGGCTCCATTAGCCACGGCATCTGTGAGCAGCAACGCGAGCTCTTTTCGGTAGACCGGTAGGGTAGCATCGTTAATCAGAACAATTTTCATCGGTGATTCCTCCAAAAGGGGGGTAATAACACCAGAGAAGCAAAGAGCAGGCCAAGTATGGAGAACCGCACTTTACGTGGGGAGACAGCACAAATAAGTGTAGCTTTTGCTTGGTTATGGTGCAGAGCGTGCAAAATGGGTGCGTTTAGAAATGTGACCTTGCTCTGAATATTCATTTTTCCGTTCGGTATTCAATTGCGGTAAGCGCAATATCGACAAAGGTATTACAGGACGATTTCACGCCAAATTTCTGTTATTTTATGAGCTAGAAAGCAAGTAAACGGGCGTTTTTGACTGTTTTCTAACCGAAGGTGCGCAAAAATGAATTTTTTTGTTGCATAGAGCACGATCACTACCTAGAATGCGACCCACTTGATGCCGGCTTAGCTCAGTTGGTAGAGCAACTGACTTGTAATCAGTAGGTCACCAGTTCGATTCCGGTAGCCGGCACCATCAAGTAAAGCAACACCAAGTGGTGGGGTTCCCGAGCGGCCAAAGGGAGCAGACTGTAAATCTGCCGTCTCAGACTTCGAAGGTTCGAATCCTTCCCCCACCACCATTTATTCGCCTTAGAGATAGGGCATGGGATGTAGCTTAGTCCTACATCTCAAAATACATCAGTGAGGATCTCACTTCGTTGATGTAAAACTCTACAGAACAATCAGGTAGCCGAGTTCTAGGATGCGGGCATCGTATAATGGCTATTACCTCAGCCTTCCAAGCTGATGATGCGGGTTCGATTCCCGCTGCCCGCTCCAAGTATGTGCTGATATGGCTCAGTTGGTAGAGCGCACCCTTGGTAAGGGTGAGGTCCCCAGTTCGACTCTGGGTATCAGCACCACTTCTTTTCTCCTCCTCTGATTTCATTCTGTAAAATATTCAGCTAGTGAATACAAATCATTTGCTTGGTTGATGTGGTGATATCACCGATTTATCCGTGTCTTAGAGGGACAATCGATGTCTAAAGAAAAGTTTGAACGTACAAAACCGCACGTTAACGTCGGTACTATCGGCCACGTTGACCATGGTAAAACAACGCTGACCGCTGCGATTACTACCGTACTGGCTAAAACATACGGTGGTTCTGCTCGTGCATTCGACCAGATCGATAATGCGCCAGAAGAAAAAGCTCGTGGTATCACCATCAACACTTCTCACGTTGAGTATGACACCCCGACTCGCCACTACGCGCACGTTGACTGCCCAGGGCACGCCGACTACGTTAAAAACATGATCACCGGTGCTGCTCAGATGGACGGCGCTATCCTGGTTGTTGCTGCGACTGACGGCCCTATGCCTCAGACTCGTGAGCACATCTT
>NZ_LXET01000060.1 GCF_001655005.1 Hafnia paralvei ATCC 29927 | reverse complement strand
ACGCGGTATCATCAAAGTGGGTGAAGAAGTTGAGATTGTTGGTATCAAAGATACCGTTAAATCAACTTGTACTGGCGTTGAAATGTTCCGTAAGCTGCTGGACGAAGGTCGTGCAGGCGAGAACGTTGGTGTTCTGCTGCGTGGTATCAAGCGTGAAGACATCGAACGTGGTCAGGTTCTGGCTAAGCCAGGCACCATCAAGCCACACACCAAGTTCGAATCAGAAGTTTATATTCTGAGCAAAGACGAAGGCGGCCGTCATACTCCGTTCTTCAAAGGTTATCGTCCACAGTTCTACTTCCGTACTACTGACGTGACCGGTACTATCGAACTGCCAGAAGGCGTGGAAATGGTAATGCCAGGCGACAACATTCAAATGATTGTTAGCCTGATCCACCCAATCGCAATGGACGATGGTCTGCGCTTCGCAATCCGTGAAGGTGGTCGTACCGTTGGTGCAGGTGTTGTTGCTAAAGTCATCGAATAAGATTTGACGCGACACGCGATAAAAGGGCATCATTTGATGCCCTTTTTCTACGCTAGTGATACTAGAACCTATCTCATCAGTAGTTTTAGCGTCATAATTACAGGTGAGATGGGCTCTGATAGTACGGCGTATCGTGCCGAATAGCGGATCATTTGTCTGATTTCGCTCTTTCTTTGAAGAGGTAACCGCGCTAATCGCGTTTGTTTCTTGTAAGATACCCATTCGGTTTGGTTTGCCTCGCGTAGCGGGGCGAAGTTGTTTTTCACAATCTAGTGACAGGTTGGTTTATGAGTGCGAATACCGATGCTCAAGGGAGCGGGCGCGGCCTACAAGCGCTGAAATGGCTGGTTGTCGCCGTGCTGCTGATCGTGGCCATCGTAGGTAACTTCCTTTACCGTGATGTGAGTCTGCCACTGCGCGCGATGGCTGTAGTCCTGATTATTGCGATTGCTGGTGCCGTAGCATTATTGACAACTCAAGGTAAGGCTACCGTGGCGTTTGCCCGTGAAGCGCGTACCGAAATGCGCAAGGTCATCTGGCCAACGCGTCAGGAAACGTTGCACACAACATTGATTGTGGCTGCGGTCACCGCTGTCATGTCACTGATTCTGTGGGGACTGGATGGTATTCTAGTCCGTCTGGTTTCGTTTATTACTGGCCTGAGGTTCTAAGATGTCTGAAGCCCCTAAAAAGCGTTGGTACGTCGTTCAGGCGTTTTCCGGTTTTGAAGGCCGCGTAGCTCAATCGCTGCGTGAGCACATTAAACTGCACAACATGGAAGAGTTGTTCGGTGAAGTCATGGTTCCGACTGAAGAAGTCGTTGAAATCCGTGGCGGTCAACGTCGCAAAAGCGAGCGTAAATTTTTCCCTGGTTACGTATTAGTTCAGATGGTGATGGAAGATGCCAGCTGGCACTTAGTGCGTAGCGTGCCGCGTGTGATGGGCTTTATCGGTGGTACTTCTGATCGTCCAGCTCCAATCAGTGACAAAGAAGTTGATGCCATCATGAACCGTTTGCAGCAGGTTGGTGATAAGCCTCGTCCGAAAACGATGTTCGAGCCAGGCGAAATGGTTCGCGTCAGCGATGGTCCATTTGCCGACTTTAACGGTGTGGTTGAAGAAGTTGACTACGAAAAAAGCCGCTTGAAAGTTTCGGTTTCTATCTTTGGTCGAGCGACCCCGGTAGAGCTGGACTTTAGTCAGGTTGAAAAAGGCTGATAAAAAATTAAGCAACCATAGCGATTGCTGATTGCCAGAGGCGCGAAATTAAACTACAATTTCGCGCCTTTTGTTTTTATACGCACCCCATTTTCGAATGTGTCGCGTGTAAACGTTTTGCAAATAACGGGGAGCCTCTTTGAGGCGATATTACCCAATCGAGGATATTTACCATGGCCAAGAAAGTACAAGCCTACGTTAAGCTGCAAGTTGCAGCTGGTATGGCAAACCCAAGTCCGCCAGTTGGTCCAGCTCTGGGTCAGCAAGGCGTTAACATCATGGAATTCTGTAAGGCATTCAATGCTAAGACTGACAGCATTGAAAAAGGTCTGCCAATTCCGGTTGTTATTACCGTTTATTCTGACCGTTCTTTCACCTTCGTTACCAAAACTCCTCCAGCAGCAGTACTGCTGAAGAAAGCAGCTGGTATCAAGTCTGGTTCTGGCAAGCCGAACAAAGACAAAGTAGGTAAAGTAACGAGTGCTCAGGTTCGTGAAATCGCAGAAACCAAAGCTGCGGACATGACTGGTTCTGACGTTGAAGCGATGATTCGCTCCATCGAAGGTACTGCTCGTTCCATGGGCCTGGTAGTGGAGGACTAAGAAATGGCTAAGCTGACCAAGCGCATGCGCGTGATCCGTGACAAAGTTGATGTTACTAAACAATATGACATCACCGAAGCCGTTGCTCTGTTAAAAGAGCTGGCCACTGCTAAATTCGTTGAAAGTGTTGACGTTGCTGTCAACCTTGGCATCGATGCTCGTAAATCTGACCAAAACGTACGTGGCGCTACCGTTCTGCCACACGGCACCGGTCGTTCAGTACGCGTTGCTGTATTTACTCAGGGTGCAAATGCTGAAGCTGCTAAAGCTGCAGGCGCTGAACTGGTAGGTATGGAAGATCTGGCAGAACAGATCAAAAAAGGCGAAATGAACTTCGACGTAGTTATCGCATCTCCAGATGCAATGCGCGTTGTTGGCCAGTTGGGTCAGGTTCTGGGTCCACGTGGCCTGATGCCAAACCCTAAAGTTGGTACTGTAACTCCTAACGTTGCTGAAGCGGTTAAGAACGCTAAAGCGGGTCAGGTTCGTTATCGTAACGACAAAAACGGCATCATTCACAGCACCATCGGCAAAGTTGACTTCGACTCTAACCAGTTGAAAGAAAACTTGGAAGCTCTGCTGGTTGCTCTGAAGAAAGCTAAACCTGCGACTGCTAAAGGCGTTTTCATCAAGAAAATCAGCCTGTCCACCACCATGGGTGCTGGCGTAGCGATCGAACAGGGTAGCCTGACCGCAGTAGCTAACTAATTCTCTTAGAGAATAGCTAATTGCGTTTTCGCTTTACGCGGGCGCTAGATTTGTATAAAATCTGACGCCCGCATATTCTCTATCGAATGCTCTTTAGCGAATATAGCGAACGAATTTTCGGTTGGAGTCTGGCCTTATCCAGACCTCCGTCCAAGACCGCAGGTGCGTTGAAAGACGCTTAATCGTCCTGCGTAGACGGTGACAGAACCTAAAAAATCTTTTTGATTACTGGATTCTGCTCACCGTATTTAACGCCTAAACCGTTTTCGGTATTAGGTGATGTGAGTTCCGGGGAATCCTCCCCGGCCAAAATCCAGGAGCTAAAGCTAATGGCATTAAATCTTCAAGACAAACAAGCGATTGTTGCTGAAGTCATCGAAGTAGCCAAAGGCGCGCACTCTGCTGTTATCGCTGACTCTCGTGGCGTAACCGTAGATAAAATGACTGAACTGCGTAAAGCAGGTCGTGAAGCTGGCGTTTACATGCGTGTTGTTCGCAACACCTTGATGCGTCGCATCGTTGAAGGCACTCCTTTCGAATGCCTGAAAGACACGTTTGTTGGTCCAACCTTAGTTGCATTTTCTATGGAACACCCGGGCGCTGCTGCTCGTCTGTTCAAAGATTTCGCGAAAGCGAATGCAAAATTTGAGGTTAAAGCTGCAGCCTTTGAAGGTGAGTTGATTCCAGCGGCTCAGATCGACCGCCTGGCAACTCTGCCAACTTACGAAGAAGCAATCGCACGCCTGATGGCAACCATGAAAGAAGCCTCTGCAGGCAAATTGGTTCGCACTCTGGCTGCTCTGCGCGATCAGAAAGAAGCTGCTTAATCAGCCTTTCTTTTCTAACGTGTTTGCTTACGTATAATCTATTTCTGAATTTTAGGAACAATTTTTATGTCTATCTCTAAAGACGATATCTTGAATGCAGTTTCCGAAATGTCTGTAATGGACGTTGTTGAACTGATCTCCATGATGGAAGAGAAGTTCGGTGTTTCTGCTGCTGCAGCTGTAGCTGTTGCTGCAGGTCCAGCTGAAGCTGCTGAAGAAAAAACTGAATTCGACGTTATTCTGAAAGCTGCTGGTGCTAACAAAGTTGCTGTAATCAAAGCAGTACGTGGCGCAACTGGTCTGGGCTTGAAAGAAGCTAAAGATCTGGTTGAATCTGCACCAGCTGCACTGAAAGAAGGCGTTAGCAAAGATGACGCTGAAGCACTGAAAAAATCTCTGGAAGAAGCTGGCGCTGAAGTTGAAGTTAAATAAGCCAACTCTTTTGGTAGCAGCCTAAGCAATTAGGCTGATGGCTGGTGACTTTTTGGTCACCAGCCTTTTTGCGCTGTAAAGGATGTTAGTGGTATTTCACACTGTTTGACCACTAGTATTCCCTCAATACTTGTTTCTATCTTCGACTTAATATATTGCCGTTTTCCACTTCGGGAGTTCCGGAGTAAAGCGCAACGAAATGGTTTAAGAGTGATAGAAACAAGTATTGCGAGAGGTGTTTCTGCCTTTCGGTCACAAAATGGTGTTGCATGAACTGTCCTACTAGGACGGACAGAGTGGGTCACTGATCAGCGAGCTGAGGAACCCTATGGTTTACTCCTATACCGAGAAAAAACGTATTCGTAAGGATTTTGGTAAGCGTCCACAAGTTTTGGACATACCTTATCTCCTTTCTATCCAGCTTGACTCGTTCCAGAAATTTATCGAGCAAGATCCGGAAGGGCAACACGGCCTGGAAGCAGCATTCCGTTCCGTATTCCCAATCCAGAGTTACAGTGGTAATTCCGAGCTGCAGTATGTCAGCTATCGTCTCGGTGAGCCGGTATTCGATGTTAAAGAATGCCAGATCCGTGGCGTAACTTACTCCGCTCCGCTGCGCGTTAAACTGCGTTTGGTTATTTACGAGCGTGAGGCGCCGGAAGGCACCGTTAAAGACATCAAAGAACAAGAAGTCTACATGGGTGAAATTCCACTCATGACTGATAACGGGACTTTCGTTATCAACGGTACTGAGCGCGTAATCGTATCTCAGTTGCACCGTAGCCCAGGCGTGTTCTTTGACAGCGATAAGGGTAAAACCCATTCATCGGGTAAAGTGCTGTATAACGCACGTATCATCCCTTACCGTGGTTCATGGTTAGACTTCGAATTCGATCCGAAAGACAACCTGTTTGTGCGTATTGACCGTCGCCGTAAATTACCTGCGACCATTATTCTGCGCGCATTAAACTTTACGACTGAACAGATCCTTGAGCTGTTCTTCGACAAAGTTGTCTTCGAGATTCGTGATAATAAACTGCAGATGGAGCTTGTTCCAGAACGTCTGCGTGGCGAAACTGCGTCCTTCGATATCGAAGCTGACGGTAAGGTCTATGTTGAAAAAGGCCGCCGTATTACCGCACGCCACATTCGCCAATTGGAAAAAGACGGCATTACGCTGATCGAAGTTCCGGTTGAGTACATTGCTGGTAAAGTCGTCGCTAAAGATTATATCGACGAAAATACCGGTGAGCTGATCTGTGCAGCCAACATGGAGCTGTCACTGGATCTGCTGGCTAAGCTGAGCCAAGCGGGTTACAAGCGTATCGAAACGCTGTTCACCAACGACTTGGATCACGGTGCTTATATTTCTGAGACCATTCGCGTCGATCCAACTAGCGACCGCTTGAGTGCGCTGGTTGAAATCTATCGCATGATGCGTCCTGGTGAGCCACCAACACGCGAAGCAGCTGAAAACCTGTTTGAGAACCTGTTCTTCTCTGAAGACCGCTATGATCTGTCTGCGGTTGGTCGTATGAAGTTCAACCGTTCTCTGTTGCGTGAAGAGATTGAAGGCTCCGGTATCCTGAGCAAAGACGACATCATTGAAGTGATGCGTAAACTCATCGATATCCGTAACGGTAAAGGCGAAGTGGACGATATCGACCACTTGGGTAACCGTCGTATCCGTTCCGTGGGCGAAATGGCTGAGAACCAGTTCCGTGTAGGTCTGGTACGTGTTGAGCGTGCAGTTAAAGAGCGTCTGTCTCTGGGCGACCTCGATATGCTGATGCCTCAGGACATGATCAACGCCAAGCCAATTTCTGCCGCAGTGAAAGAGTTCTTTGGTTCCAGCCAGCTGTCTCAGTTTATGGACCAGAACAACCCACTGTCAGAAATTACGCATAAGCGTCGTATCTCCGCGTTGGGCCCAGGTGGTTTGACCCGTGAGCGCGCAGGCTTTGAAGTTCGAGACGTTCATCCGACTCACTACGGTCGTGTATGTCCAATCGAAACGCCTGAAGGTCCAAACATCGGTCTGATCAACTCCCTGTCTGTTTATGCACAGACTAACGAATATGGCTTCTTGGAAACCCCATACCGCCGCGTTCGTGATGGAATTGTAACTGATGAAATTCATTACCTGTCTGCTATTGAAGAAGGCAACTACGTCATCGCTCAGGCGAACTCCAACTTGGACGACGAAGGCCGCTTCATTGAAGATCTGGTTACTTGCCGTAGCAAAGGCGAATCAAGCTTGTTCAGCCGCGATCAGGTTGACTACATGGACGTTTCCACCCAGCAGGTGGTTTCCGTCGGTGCTTCTCTGATCCCGTTCTTGGAACACGATGACGCCAACCGTGCATTGATGGGTGCGAACATGCAACGTCAGGCCGTTCCGACTCTGCGCGCTGATAAGCCGCTGGTTGGTACCGGTATGGAACGTGCTGTAGCCGTCGACTCCGGTGTTACCGCTGTTGCTAAACGTGGTGGTGTAATCCAATACGTTGATGCTTCTCGTATCGTTATCAAAGTTAACGAAGATGAGATGTATCCGGGCGAAGCAGGCATTGATATTTACAACCTGACCAAATACACCCGTTCTAACCAGAACACCTGCATCAGCCAGATGCCATGTGTCAATCTGGGTGAACCCATCGAGCGTGGCGACGTGCTGGCTGACGGCCCGTCTACCGATCTGGGTGAATTGGCTCTGGGTCAGAACATGCGCGTGGCATTCATGCCATGGAACGGTTACAACTTCGAAGACTCCATCTTGGTGTCTGAGCGTGTTGTACAAGAAGATCGCTTTACTTCTATCCACATTCAAGAACTGGCTTGTGTGTCTCGTGACACCAAACTGGGGCCTGAAGAGATCACCGCTGACATCCCTAACGTGGGTGAAGCTGCGCTCTCTAAACTGGATGAATCCGGTATCGTTTATATCGGTGCGGAAGTGAAAGGTGGCGACATTCTGGTTGGTAAGGTAACGCCTAAAGGTGAAACCCAACTGACTCCAGAAGAGAAACTGCTGCGTGCTATCTTCGGTGAGAAAGCGTCTGATGTTAAAGACTCTTCTCTGCGCGTTCCAAACAGCGTTTCTGGTACCGTTATTGATGTGCAGGTCTTTACTCGCGATGGCGTAGAGAAAGACAAACGTGCGCTTGAAATCGAAGAGATGCAGCTGAAGCAGGCTAAGAAAGACCTGACTGAAGAACTGCAGATCTTGGAAGCTGGCTTGTTTGCCCGTATCCACGACGTACTGGTATCTGGTGGTGTTGAAGCTGAGAAATTGGCTAAGCTGCCACGTGACCGCTGGTTAGAACTGGGTCTGGCTGATGAAGCTAAACAGAACCAGTTGGAACAGCTGGCTGAGCAGTACGACGAGCTGAAATCTGATTTCGAGAAGAAACTGGATGCTAAGCGTCGTAAGATCACTCAGGGTGACGATCTGGCACCTGGCGTACTGAAAATTGTTAAGGTTTATCTGGCAGTTAAACGTCAGATCCAGCCTGGTGACAAGATGGCAGGCCGCCACGGTAACAAGGGTGTTATCTCCAAGATCAACCCGATCGAAGATATGCCTTACGATGAAAACGGTACTCCGGTAGACATCGTACTGAACCCGCTGGGCGTACCATCACGTATGAACATCGGTCAGATTCTGGAAACCCACTTGGGTATGGCTGCGAAAGGCATTGGTGAGAAAATTAACGCCATGCTGAAGCAGCAGCAGGAAGTGGCCAAGCTGCGTGAGTTCATTCAGAAAGCCTACGATCTGGGCGATAATACGCGTCAGACCGTTGATCTGAGCACCTTCACCGACGACGAAGTTATGCGTCTGGCTGAGAACCTGAAAAAAGGTCTGCCAATCGCAACACCAGTCTTCGACGGTGCGAAAGAGAAAGAAATCAAAGAGCTTCTGACATTAGGTGGCATTCCTACCTCTGGTCAGATTACGCTGTTTGATGGCCGTACCGGCGAGCAGTTCGAGCGTCAGGTTACTGTCGGCTACATGTATATGCTGAAACTGAACCACTTGGTTGATGACAAAATGCATGCGCGTTCTACCGGTTCTTATAGCCTGGTTACTCAGCAGCCGCTGGGTGGTAAGGCTCAGTTCGGTGGTCAGCGCTTCGGTGAGATGGAAGTATGGGCACTGGAAGCGTATGGCGCTGCCTACACGCTGCAGGAAATGCTGACCGTCAAGTCCGACGATGTAAACGGCCGTACCAAGATGTACAAAAACATCGTGGATGGCGACCACCGTATGGAACCAGGCATGCCGGAATCCTTCAACGTATTGTTGAAAGAAATCCGCTCGCTCGGTATTAACATTGAGCTGGAAGACGAGTAATTCGTTCATTCGAATTATAAGTAACACCAGCCGCTAAGCGCCCTGTGAAAGCGGGGTGCTTAGTCAGTGGTTGCACTGGTCACAGGGGCATTTGGGTGGTATCCGAATGCCCAACAGGTCTAACTCCGACAGGAGCCAATCCGTGAAAGACTTACTGAAGTTTCTGAAAGCTCAAACTAAGACCGAAGAGTTTGACGCGATCAAAATTGCTCTGGCCTCGCCAGACATGATCCGTTCTTGGTCTTTCGGCGAAGTTAAGAAGCCGGAAACCATTAACTACCGTACGTTCAAACCAGAACGTGACGGCCTTTTCTGCGCCCGTATCTTTGGGCCGGTAAAAGATTACGAATGCCTGTGCGGTAAGTACAAGCGTTTAAAACACCGCGGTGTTATCTGCGAAAAATGTGGTGTTGAAGTTACTCAGACTAAAGTACGTCGTGAGCGTATGGGCCATATCGAACTGGCTTCTCCGACTGCCCACATCTGGTTCCTGAAATCACTGCCATCTCGTATCGGCCTGTTGTTAGACATGCCTCTGCGTGATATTGAGCGCGTACTGTACTTCGAATCTTATGTTGTGGTTGAAGGCGGTATGACCAATCTGGAACGTCGTCAGATCCTGACTGAAGAGCAGTATCTGGACGCTCTGGAAGAGTTCGGTGACGAATTCGACGCGAAGATGGGTGCTGAAGCTATCCAAGGTCTGTTGAAAAACATGGATCTGGAAGCGGAATGCGAACAGCTGCGTGAAGAGTTGAACGAAACCAACTCCGAAACCAAACGTAAAAAGCTGACCAAGCGTATCAAGCTGCTGGAAGCGTTCGTTCAGTCTGGTAACAAACCAGAGTGGATGATCCTGACCGTTCTGCCGGTTCTGCCGCCAGATCTGCGTCCACTGGTACCGTTGGATGGTGGTCGTTTTGCGACTTCTGACCTGAACGATCTGTATCGTCGTGTCATTAACCGTAACAACCGTCTGAAGCGTCTGCTCGATCTGGCTGCGCCGGACATTATCGTACGCAACGAAAAACGTATGCTTCAGGAAGCGGTTGACGCCCTGTTGGATAACGGTCGTCGTGGTCGTGCGATCACCGGTTCAAACAAACGTCCTCTGAAATCTTTGGCCGACATGATCAAAGGTAAGCAGGGTCGTTTCCGTCAGAACCTGTTGGGTAAACGTGTTGACTACTCCGGTCGTTCTGTAATCACCGTAGGTCCATACCTGCGTCTGCATCAGTGCGGTCTGCCTAAGAAAATGGCTCTGGAGCTGTTCAAGCCGTTCATCTATGGCAAGCTGGAACTGCGTGGCCTTGCTACCACCATTAAAGCTGCGAAGAAAATGGTTGAACGCGAAGAAGCTGTCGTTTGGGATATCCTAGACGAAGTTATCCGCGAACACCCAGTGATGCTGAACCGTGCACCAACCCTGCACCGTTTGGGTATCCAGGCATTTGAACCGTTACTGATCGAAGGTAAAGCTATTCAGCTGCACCCGCTGGTCTGTGCGGCGTATAACGCCGACTTCGATGGTGACCAGATGGCTGTTCACGTACCGTTGACGCTGGAAGCCCAGTTGGAAGCGCGTGCGTTGATGATGTCTACCAACAACATTCTGTCACCAGCGAACGGCGAGCCAATCATCGTTCCTTCTCAGGACGTTGTATTGGGTCTGTATTACATGACTCGTGACTGTGTTAACGCTAAAGGCGAAGGCATGGTTCTGAGCGGCCCTAAAGAAGCAGAGCGTATCTATCGCGCTGGTCTGGCTTCTCTGCATGCTCGCGTTAAAGTGCGTATCACGCAAACCGAGAAAAATGCAGAAGGCGAATGGGTTACTACTACCGGCTTGGTCGATACCACCGTTGGTCGTGCGATTCTGTGGATGATTGTGCCTCAGGGCCTGCCATACAGCATCGTTAACCAGCCGTTGGGTAAAAAAGCGATCTCCAAGATGCTGAACACGTGTTACCGCATCCTGGGCCTGAAGCCGACCGTTATCTTTGCTGACCAGATCATGTACACCGGTTTTGCCTACGCAGCGCGTTCAGGTGCTTCCGTTGGTATCGATGATATGGTTATCCCAGAGAAGAAAGTGGAAATCATTTCTGAAGCTGAAGCAGAAGTTGCTGAAATTCAGGAACAGTTCCAGTCTGGTCTGGTTACAGCGGGCGAACGTTACAACAAAGTCATCGATATCTGGGCTGCGGCCAACGAACGTGTTGCTAAAGCGATGATGGAAAACCTGTCTACCGAGCTGGTTATTAACAGCAAAGGTGAAGAAGAGCGTCAGGTTTCCTTCAACAGCATCTTTATGATGGCTGACTCCGGTGCTCGTGGTTCTGCTGCGCAGATTCGTCAGTTGGCCGGTATGCGTGGCCTGATGGCTAAGCCAGATGGCTCCATCATCGAAACGCCAATTACCGCGAACTTCCGTGAAGGTCTGAACGTACTCCAGTACTTCATCTCTACTCACGGTGCTCGTAAAGGCTTGGCGGATACCGCACTGAAAACTGCGAACTCCGGTTACCTGACTCGTCGTCTGGTAGACGTAGCGCAAGACTTGGTCGTTATCGAAGATGACTGCGGTACTCATAACGGTATCGTGATGACTCCGGTTATCGAAGGTGGTGATGTTAAAGAGCCACTGCGCGACCGCGTATTGGGTCGTGTGACGGCTGAAGAAGTTCTGAAGCCGGGCACCGCAGACATTCTTGTTCCGCGCAACACCCTGCTGAATGAAAAATGGTGTGATCTGTTAGAAGAGCACTCCGTTGACATCATCAAGGTTCGTTCCGTTGTTAGCTGTGAAACCGACTTCGGTGTGTGTGCGCACTGCTATGGTCGTGACTTGGCTCGTGGCCACATCATCAACAAGGGTGAGGCAATCGGGGTTATCGCGGCACAGTCCATCGGTGAACCAGGTACACAGCTGACGATGCGTACGTTCCACATCGGTGGTGCGGCATCTCGTGCGGCAGCAGAGTCCAGCATTCAGGTGAAAAATAAAGGTCATCTGAAACTGAACAACGCTAAGTTCGTTCTGAATAGCGATAAGAAGCTGGTTATTACGTCTCGTAATACCGAGCTGAAACTGATCGACGAATTCGGACGTACTAAAGAAAGCTATAAAGTGCCTTACGGTTCTGTTATGGCTAAAGGCGATGGCGCTGAAGTTAATGGCGGCGAAACTGTAGCGAACTGGGACCCGCATACCATGCCGGTTGTTTCAGAAGTTAGTGGTTTCATCCGTTTCACTGACATCATCGATACCCAGACCATTACCCGCCAGACTGATGAACTGACCGGTTTGTCTTCTCTGGTCGTTCTGGACTCTGCAGAGCGTACCGGTAGCGGTAAAGATCTGCGTCCAGCACTGAAAATCGTTGATGCTAAAGGCAACGATGTATTGATCCCAGGCACTGATATGGCTGCTCAATACTTCCTGCCGGGTAAAGCGATTGTTCAGTTGGAAGATGGTGCTCAGATCCATGCTGGTGACACCTTGGCGCGTATTCCTCAGGAATCCGGCGGTACCAAGGATATTACCGGTGGTCTGCCACGCGTTGCTGACCTGTTTGAAGCACGTCGTCCGAAAGAACCTGCGATTCTGGCAGAAATTACTGGCGTTATTTCCTTCGGTAAAGAAACCAAAGGTAAACGTCGTCTGGTAATTACGCCTCTGGATGGTAGCGAACCGTACGAAGAGATGATTCCTAAATGGCGTCAGCTGAACGTGTTCGAAGGCGAACGTGTAGAACGTGGTGACGTGGTTTCCGATGGTCCAGAATCTCCGCATGACATTCTGCGTCTGCGTGGCGTTCATGCTGTGACTCGTTATATCACCAACGAAGTGCAGGACGTTTACCGTCTGCAAGGCGTTAAGATTAACGATAAACACATCGAAGTCATCGTGCGTCAGATGCTGCGTAAAGCAACCATCGAAAGTGCTGGTAGCTCCGAGTTCCTGGAAGGCGAACAGGTTGAGTTCTCTCGCGTTAAAATCGCGAACCGTGAGTTGGAAGCTAACGGCAAGATTGCGGCAACTTACAGCCGCGACCTGCTGGGTATCACCAAAGCTTCCTTGGCGACTGAGTCCTTCATCTCTGCGGCTTCGTTCCAGGAAACAACTCGCGTACTGACCGAAGCGGCCGTTGCGGGTAAACGCGACGAACTGCGCGGCCTGAAAGAAAACGTAATCGTGGGTCGTCTGATCCCAGCCGGTACCGGTTATGCTTATCATCAGGATCGTGCGCGCCGTAAAGCTCAGGGCGAAGCGCCTGTAGTTCCACAGGTGAGCGCTGAAGAAGCAACTGCTAACTTGGCAGAGCTGTTGAACGCTAGCATGCGTGGTGACGACGAGTAATCGTTGATCCAAGCCTAATAAAAACCGCTCTTTGGAGCGGTTTTTTTATGCCTGAGATTTAAGCGTTAGTCGTAGCCGGAGGAAGAATAACCGAGCCATAGAAACTCGGTTATTCTGTTTTGGTTAGCGAAGCTTAGGGGATGAATGCGCTCCGATCGATGTTCGAACTACATCGATAGAGGAACGTTATGCCGCCTAATTTATATTTTCACGCAGTTATCTCATCATTCGAATGGCTATTGACAGATAACTGCATCCGTTACATTTTTTGCCTCTAGCGATGTGTACCTCTTCCCAAATATCCATCCCAATCTTTCCATACCGGCTGTAGCCCCGATGATAAAAGTACATTTGCCACTTGGGCGGGAGTACGGGCATCGTGTGGCGTAAACTGCTCTAATTCTGGATGGTTATCGGCATATCCTCCCGGCTGAGTTTTTGAAAACGCACTGACGTTATTGATTGCAAGTGGCACGACGTTATCTCTAAACGCAGGCGATTCACGGGTAGAGAGTGACAGTTCGATCTCTGGTGCAAATAGCCGGAATGCACAGATAGTTTGTACTAACTGAGCTTCATCCATAATGGATGCAGGTTCTATACCTCCAGTACATGGGCGTAGACGCGGGAAAGAAATGGAGTACCGGCTTTGCCAATAGGTCTGCTGTAGCCATGTTAAATGCTCCGCAACCATGAAGCAGTCTGTACGCCAGTTGTCAGACAGTCCAATCAGCGCACCGATCCCGATCTTGTCGATCCCTGCTTTTCCTAGCCGATCGGGTGTTTCCAATCGCCAGAAGAAATCTTGCTTGTTCCCTTTGAGATGGTGTTGTGCATAAACCGAAGGATGATAGGTTTCCTGATATACCATTACGCCATCCAGCCCCAGCGTTTTTAACTCCGCATATTCATCCTGTGCTAGCGGTTGAACCTCCATCATAAGTGAACTGAAATGGCGACGAATCTGCGGCAAATGCTGACGAAAGTAATCCATCCCCACTTTTGCTTGATGTTCACCGGTGACGAGCAACAGGCTGTCGAATCCCATGGCGCGAATAGCCGTGCATTCGTGCTCAATTTCTTCGGCATCCAACGTCTTACGCTTTAGCCGGTTACTCATAGAAAAACCGCAATAGGTGCAGTCGTTAGCACACAGATTAGAAAGGTAGAGCGGGACGTAAAAACCTACCGTATTGCCGAAGCGTTGGCGTGTGAGCTGTTGAGCCTTGCGTGCCATAGGCTCAAGGTAGTGTGCCGCCGCAGGCGAAAGTAGAGCCAGCATGTCTTCACGGTCGGGGCGAAAAGTCTGTAATGCACGCTCTACGTCGGCGTTAGTTTTGCTGTTGATCCTAAGCCCAATATCATCCCAATCTAACTGCTGCCAGCGTTGAGTGAATGTTTCCACGGTTAGGTATCCTGTTTCATGGTGTGCAAGAAACCCGTTAATGGGCTGGTGGCGTTTGCTTGGAAACTTTGGCGTCCTAATCCGCTTTGATAAGCGATTCGTCCCGCTTCGACCGCAAGCCTGAACGCTTTAGCCATTGCTATAGGATCGCGAGCCACTGCAATGGCTGTGTTAACCAAAACGGCATCAGCACCGAGCTCCATTGCTGCACTTGCATGGCTTGGTGCGCCGATCCCAGCATCAACTATGACAGGGACTTTGGCTTGCTCTATGATGATTTGCAGAAAATCGCGGGTAATAATTCCCTGATTGGAACCGATAGGCGAACCAAGAGGCATCACCGCCGCGCAGCCCACCTCCTCTAAACGTTTACAGAGAACAGGATCGGCGGCGCAGTAGGGAAGAACCACAAATCCTTCTTCTACTAATATTTCGGCCGCTTTAAGTGTTTCGATAGGATCAGGTAGCAGATAGCGAACGTCGGGGTGAATTTCCAGTTTTATCCAGTGAGTACCAAGGGCTTCTCGCGCTAGTTTTGCGGCAAAAATGGCTTCTTCTGCCGTTTTTGCACCTGAGGTATTCGGAAGCAGGTTTGCGCCTAGCTGAAGCAGAGGCGCAAGAATGGCGTCATTGCCGCTTTTCAGATCGACACGTTTCATCGCCATAGTGATGAGCTGCGAACCCGACTCATGCAATGCCGCTAGCATTTTATCCGCCGAGGAAAACTTTCCTGTTCCAGTAAACAGACGTGATGAAAAAGTTTTATCTGCAATTTGTAGCATCTTAACCTCCGGCAATTGCTTGGAATACCACCACTTCATCTCCTTCGGCTAGCTGTTGCGTCGCCCAATTTTCGCGCGGGAGAATGGTTTGATTGAGTGCTAGAGCAGTGCCCTGCTGATAGCGACCTAACTGGAGCAACAACGATTCAACGCTGGTAGCTGCGCTGAGGGTGACACATTCATCGTTAACCATAATCTTCATGCGGCGATGCCTCCGCAGACGGGGCAGGTTGGAGAGCGTTTTAAGCTGAAGGTGCGCCAGCTTTGTTGGCGGCCATCGAATAAACGCAGTTTCCCTGACAGGGCCGAGGGTATTCCTGCCAGCATTTTGATGGCTTCAAGAGCCTGTAGCGTACCGATAACGCCAACGACGGGGCCAAGGACACCAGCATTGCGGCAGTTGCGCTGTGGTTCAATGTCGTCTGGCCACAGACACCGATAGCAGCCCTGATCGTATGGTGGTTCAATCACCATCAGTTGGCCGCCGAATCCCACTGCACTGCCACTAATCAATGGTTTAGCCTGCGCAACGCAAGCGGCGTTCACCGCCTGACGTGTGGGCATGTTATCGCTACAATCGAGGATTAAATCTGCATGCGCTATGGCTTTGGCTAGGGAAGCGTATTCTAAATGCTCGGGCAGTGTTATCAATTCAACCTGAGGATTAAGTTCTCGTAAGTGATGCTTGGCCGTTTCTACCTTTGACCGTCCAAGATCGTCGGTTCGATATAGGATCTGACGCTGAAGATTGCTGATGTGCAGGCGATCACCATCAGCAAGTATGATCTTACCGATTCCTGCCGCGGCAAGATACATTGCTGCCGGCGTTCCTAATCCGCCAAGCCCCACGATGAGTACGCTGCTGGTACTGAGTTTTTCTTGTCCTTGAGGGCCAATTTCTTCCAGTAGAAGTTGGCGACTATAGCGCATGAAGTCTTGATCGCTAAGCATCGTTGGCTCTCCTGTTTTCTATCAGCTGCAATAGCGTATCGGTTGCTGCCAGCCAGTCTTGCGCCTGAGTGATCGCGCTAACCACGGCAACGCTGCCGACACCACACTCAAGCACTGCTGGTACGCGATCGATGCTGATACCGCCAATGGCAACGGTAGAGTAATCAGGAATACGCGCGACTTGACGTTTGAGGTCAACCAGCCCCTGAGGGGCTGAAGGCATCAGCTTGGTTTGGGTCGGAAATATATGTCCCAGTGCAATGTAGGAGGGGCGATAGGATAGAGCGCGATCCATTTCGATATCATCGTGGGTTGAGAGACCGAGTCTGAGATGAGCGTCGCTGATTGCGGATAAATCAGCGGTATCTAGGTCTTCCTGTCCGAGGTGAACGCCGTAGGCACGGTGTTTGATAGCGAGCTGCCAGTAGTCGTTGATAAACAAACGCGCCTGATAGTGTCGACCCAGTGCGATAGCCTGCGCGATATCGGTTTCCACCGCATTTTCGCTTTGGTCTTTGATGCGTAGCTGGATAGTGCGCACTCCCGCCTTTAGCAGACGTTCGATCCACTCAACGCTATCAACGACGGGGTAAAGACCAAGGCGTTGTTCGGTAGAAGGAAAGGGGGCGGTGCGAGAATGAGTTAACGGAGCCATCAGTTTTTCTCCGTCTGCAGATCGCTGGTGGTGTGGTAAATCTCGCCGCCTTTAGCACGAAAAGCCTCTGACATCTGCGCCATGCCTATTTCTACGGGCTGCGGCGCCGAAGCTTCTTGTTTGGCAGCATAGTCGCGCACTTCCTGAGAGATTTTCATCGAACAGAATTTTGGCCCGCACATTGAACAGAAATGTGCCACTTTGCCTGATTCTTGTGGCAGGGTTTCGTCGTGATAAGCTCGAGCGGTGTGAGGATCAAGTGCCAGATTGAATTGATCTTCCCAGCGAAATTCGAAGCGAGCTTTAGACATGGCATTATCACGGATCTGAGCTCCAGGATGCCCTTTGGCAAGATCTGCTGCGTGGGCTGCGATCTTGTAAGTGATCAGCCCCTGTTTTACGTCTTCTTTATTGGGTAAACCTAAATGCTCTTTTGGTGTGACGTAACACAGCATGGCACAGCCAAACCAACCAATCATGGCGGCACCAATACCTGAAGTGAAATGGTCATAGCCGGGAGCAATATCTGTCGTTAACGGACCTAATGTATAGAATGGCGCCTCGTGGCAATGCTCCAACTCTTCGGTCATGTTACGGCGGATCATTTGCATCGGCACATGCCCTGGTCCTTCAATCATGACTTGTACGTCATATTCCCAAGCAATTTTAGTCAGTTCACCAAGTGTGTGTAGTTCAGCAAATTGTGCTTCGTCATTGGCGTCTTGAATTGAACCCGGACGCAGGCCGTCACCCAAGGATAATGCAACGTCATAGGCTGCGCAGATTTGGCAGATTTCGCGGAATCGCTCGTACAGGAAATTCTCTTTATGATGTGAAAGGCACCATTTCGCCATGATAGAGCCACCGCGTGAAACGATACCGGTTAGACGTTTAGCGGTCATTGGGACATACCGCAACAGCACTCCCGCATGAATGGTGAAATAGTCTACGCCTTGTTCAGCTTGTTCTAAGAGTGTATCGCGGAATATTTCCCAGTTTAGGTTCTCGGCAATGCCGTTAACTTTCTCTAACGCTTGATAGATTGGAACGGTGCCGATAGGAACCGGGCTGTTGCGTAAGATCCATTCGCGAGTTTCATGAATATAGCGGCCAGTGGACAGGTCCATAACGGTGTCTGCTCCCCAGCGCGTTGACCAAACCAGTTTTTCGACCTCTTCTTCTATCGAAGAAGTGACCGCTGAGTTACCAATGTTGGCATTGACCTTCACCAGAAAGTTACGGCCAATAATCATCGGCTCAGACTCAGGGTGATTGATATTGGAAGGGATAATGGCGCGACCAGCAGCCACTTCGCTCCGGACAAATTCGGCGGTGATATCTTTTGGCAGCAGTGCCCCAAAATTTTGTCCTGGATGCTGCTGCCGCAGCACTTCACCACGGATACGTTCGCGCCCCATATTTTCGCGAATGGCAATGAACTCCATTTCGGGCGTGATGATACCTTGTCGAGCGTAGTGGAGCTGTGTAACGCATTTACCTGATTTCGCGCGCCGTGGCTGTGGCAGGTTCTCGAAGCGTAAATGATCTAAACCTTCATCGGCTAAGCGTTGCTGTGTGTAGGCGGAGCTGAGCTGTTCCAGCGATTCGGTATCATCGCGTTCTGCGATCCAGCGATCACGGAGTGGTTTTAACCCGCTGCGCACGTCAAGTTCAGCATGGGGGTCGCCATAAGGCCCCGCAGTGTCATAGACAGGGATTGGTTCGTTGGGTTCGTATTGCGGGTTATCTTTGCTGCCGCCAAGCAACGTTGGACTGAGCTGAATTTCGCGCATCGGTACGCGAATATCACTACGCGAACCCGTTAGATAAATACGTTGCGAGTTTGGATAGGCCTCACCGCGCAGATGATCGATAAAACTCTGTGCTTCTGCGCGTTGCTCGCGACGAGAAAGCGGAGTACGAATTGTTTCATTGTTATTCATAGACATAGCAAATTCCTACCAGTGTTCTGGTTTAACAGTGATTAAAAAATCAAGTTGGAGAATTGCTTGTCTGGAGCTCGGAGGGAGTAATGGATAGCCGTCACCCAGTCAGATCTCGATAGATTGCTGGTAGGTGATAATAGATTACTCTTGTTCCCTTCGCGGGTATTAACCCGATCAGGTTCCGCGGATCCCGAATTAACGGTCTCAGCCTGTAGGGGAAAACTTTTCCCGCTCACTAGGCACTCCGACAAGAGCGCCCAGTGTAGGAGCGGGAAGACAAAACTGCAAGCTGTTAACTAAGCTGTAATGTCTATGCTACTTTCAAAAAATTATGCTGGGCGAGCTAATGAATCGTCATTATCAGCGGCAGGCGTGTTTGCTTGCCAGATGTCATAGGCGATTTGAATTAGGTTATCTTCTAAGGCAAAACGAGCCGCTAGTGTTTCACCAATATGTGATAGTGCGTCGTGGAGTGCTAGGCACTCTTCTTCGTTTAGCTCATCATCGGTAAAGCGGTCGTGAAAGGCCATAATGAGCTTGGTATTATCGTGCAGTGCTGGATAGATTTTTTTTGTTACCGCCATGTGCGGGCTATCGTCACCTCCAACGAGTTCTACGATACGATCGTAAACATGGAAGTGGCCAGCAGAGAGATAATCCACCAAATTGTGACAAAAGTTCTCCAACGCTTTTTCATTAAGCGGGGTATGCTTTTCTTTGTTTGGTTTTATTCCGACCAGTGCGCAGTAGGCTACGAGCAGTTCCTTTCGGGCTTGTAGCCATTGGTCGATTAATTCATGACTACCACCTACGCGTTGAGTCAGATGTTCGAGACGGTTGAGCATATATTCAACTCCATGAGGTAAATGTTACAAATTAGCAACAATCGAATGCCAGATTAGCAGAGGTTTAATGTCAAAGATATGGAACAACAGTTAAAAGATGATGACACCGGCTGGTGGGTTATCAGCCGTGAGGGCAAGGTCTGGTTACCTCGTGGGGAGCTGCCTTTTGGCACTGCACAACAATGGCAATTAAGCACCAAAAAAGCGCACCAAATCGGTGAGTGGGAAGGACATCCAATGTGGTTGCTGGAAGAGTCACGTAGTCAGGATATGACGTCCGTTCGCCAGCTTATCGACGTGGATCGTGGTCTTTTCCAGCTTGTTGGCCGCGGCGTTCAGCTAGCGGAATTCTTTCGCTCCCATACCTTCTGCGGCTATTGTGGGCATGAGATGTACACCAGCCGCTCTGAGTGGGCATGTATGTGTCCTCACTGCCGTCAGCGTTATTACCCACAAATTGCGCCCTGCATTATTGTGGCGATTCGCCGCGGAGATGAAATCTTGCTGGCTCAGCATAAACGGCATCGTAACGGTATTCATACGGTGCTCGCCGGTTTTGTCGAAGTGGGAGAGACTCTGGAAGAGGCTGCGGCGCGTGAAATCATGGAAGAGAGTAACGTTCGAATTAAGAATTTGCGCTATGTCGCCTCACAGCCTTGGCCATTCCCACATTCGCTGATGATGGCGTTTATGGCTGATTATGCAGGCGGTGAGCTCAAGCACGATCCAAAAGAGTTATTGAATGCAAACTGGTATCGCTATGACAATCTGCCACAACTACCGCCGCCTGGAACCGTGGCGCGTCGTTTGATTGAAGATACCGTAGCACAGTGCCGAGATGAGGCTGAAAGCGAATAACGCATGGGTCATGCTACAATGCGATGAGATTAATTAGGGAGCCAAAGGATGACTGAACTGAAGAACGACCGCTACCTGCGCGCACTGCTGCGCCAGCCGGTAGACATGACTCCGGTATGGATGATGCGTCAGGCCGGACGTTATTTGCCAGAATATAAAGCGACTCGCGCACAGGCCGGCGATTTTATGTCGTTGTGCAAAAATGCTGAATTGGCCTGTGAGGTAACGCTACAGCCGTTGCGTCGTTATGCGCTGGATGCGGCAATTCTGTTCTCAGACATTCTGACCATTCCTGATGCCATGGGGCTTGGACTCTATTTTGAAACGGGTGAAGGGCCGCGCTTCTCATCGCCAATTACCTGTAAAGCGGATGTTGAAAAGCTTCCTGTGCCCGACCCAGAAGATGAACTGGGTTACGTGATGAACGCTGTGCGTACCATCCGTAAAAATCTGGCTGGACAGGTACCTTTAATCGGTTTCTCTGGTAGCCCGTGGACGCTGGCAACCTACATGGTTGAAGGCGGCAGCAGTAAAGCTTTCACCAAAATTAAAAAAATGATGTATGCCGAACCAGCGACCATGCATCTGTTGCTAGATAAAATCGCCGATAGCGTGATCCTTTATCTTAATGCGCAGATCAAAGCGGGTGCTCAGTCGGTGATGATCTTTGATACGTGGGGCGGTGTGTTAACGCCGCGTGATTACCGCGAATTCTCCCTGAACTACATGCATAAAATTGTCGATGGCCTGATCCGTGAGAACGAAGGACGCCGCGTGCCAGTCACGCTGTTTACCAAAGGTGGAGGTCAGTGGCTAGAAGCAATGGCTGAAACCGGCTGCGACGCACTAGGCTTAGATTGGAGTACGGATATTGCCGATGCTCGCCGCCGTGTCGGTGACAAAGTTGCGCTGCAAGGAAACATGGATCCATCCATGCTGTATGCGCCTGCTGCTCGAATTGAGCAGGAAGTTTCGACTATCCTTGAGGGATTTGGTCACGGCACCGGACATGTCTTTAACCTTGGGCATGGTATTCATCAGGATGTACCACCGGAGCATGCGGGTACGTTTGTAGAGGCTGTTCATCGGTTGTCAGGTAAATACCATCGGTAATTAAGGCATTAAGTCATGGATATGAAAGCACTGCGTGAAGAGCAGTTGGAGAAGGCGAGCCAGATTATCCGCACGGACGATCTCGGTTTTGAACAACCGACGCTTATTGCCGGTGCTGATGTGGGCTTTGAACAGGGAGGGGACGTCACACGTGCGGCGATAGCCGTGTTGCGTTATCCCTCACTTGAGCTGGTGGAGTATCAGATTGCCCGCATTGAAACCCAGATGCCTTATATTCCTGGCTTTCTCTCTTTCCGAGAGTACCCAGCACTGATCAAAGCGTGGGAGATGCTTCAGCACCGCCCACAGTTGGTGGTTGTCGATGGTCAAGGGATCTCTCATCCCCGCCGTCTGGGCGTGGCGAGCCATTTCGGCTTGTTAGCCGATGTTCCGACCATTGGCGTTGCCAAAAGCCGTTTATGTGGTCAGTTTGCTCCGTTGAGTGATTCGGTTGGTGCAATACAACCACTGAATGACAAACAAGAGCAGATTGGTTGGGTATGGCGCAGTAAAGCGCGCTGTAATCCGTTATTTATTTCTACGGGGCACCGCATTAGTTTGCCTACGGCGCTGCATTTTATCCAAAGTTGTATGCGTGGCTACCGTTTGCCTGAACCCACGCGCTGGGCGGATGCAATCGCCTCTAATCGGCCAGCTTTTCAACGCTGGTTACTCCAACATTCTGATAATAACGCGCAGATATAGGGATCTCTTGATTTTTCAGTTACACTGCGCCGGAATTATTTTTCAGAGACTTATTTTTCTCTAAGAGACTTAGCATGCTGCGTAACCCGATCCACAAACGGCTGGAAAAGCTGGAAAGCTGGCAACATCTGACGTTCATCGCCAGCTTGTGTGAGCGTATGTACCCAAATTATCAGGCATTTTGTCTGCAAACCGGATTTGGCGATCCTATGGTTTACCGCCGAATTTTGGATTTGATTTGGGAAACGTTGACGGTAAAAGACGCTAAAGTGAATTTCGATAACCAGTTAGAAAAACTGGAAGAGGCAATTCCTTCCGCTGACGACTATGATATTTATGGCGTTTACCCTGCTATTGACGCTTGTATTGCATTGGGTGAAGCTGTGCATTCCCGTTTAAGCGGTGAAATGTTAGAACATGCAATCACGGTGAGTGAGACATCATTACGTACCGTTGGCATGCTGGAGATGACTCAGGCCGGTCGTGAAATGACTGATGAAGAGCTCAAAGAATTGCCAGCAATGCAAGATGAGTTAGATATCCAATGGGAGATTTTCCGCTTGCTTGTTGAGTGTGAAGAGCGCGATCTGGAACTCATCAAAGGATTAAGATCTGACCTGCGTGAAGCAGGTGTTAGTAATATCGGTGTAAATTTAGCGCAATAAGACGGCAAAACGTGATTTAACACCTGATTTGTCGTCCCTTAAGGCTTCACATTCGTACCCCGGTTGTTCTACATTTGGGGGGCGTAAAAAAAGTGGCTATCGGTGCGTGTATGCAGGAGAGTGCTGTCAATCGGCATATCCGTCGCACTCGATGCTTTGCAAACGATAAACACACTGTAAGGATAACTTATGAACAAGACTCAACTGATTGATGTAATCGCGGAAAAAGCTGACCTGTCTAAAACTCAGGCTAAAGCAGCTCTGGAATCTACTCTGGCGGCGATTACCGAGTCTCTGAAAGAAGGTGATGCTGTACAATTGGTTGGTTTCGGTACTTTTAAAGTGAATCATCGTAACGAGCGCACTGGCCGCAACCCACAGACCGGTATGGAAATCAAAATTGCAGCAGCAAACGTACCAGCGTTCGTTTCTGGTAAAGCTCTGAAAGACGCAGTTAAATAAGACCGCGTGATTCACAGCCTGTTTGTGAAAGATATAAGCAGGGGGGCGTTAACGCCCCTTTTGTCTATTTGTAAGCCTGTGGCGGCATTACTGTTCGCGGCAGGGCTTGCTGTAACCCTCTCAGGTTGCAGCTCTGATACTTCCTCTCCTCGTTTCACCGCAACAGGTTATATTGCCGATCAAGGCATGATGCGTATTTGGCGTAAGGATGATGCTAAGCATCAACCGCTGGCCATTATGAGCGTCTACAGCCCACTAAAAGGCAAAGGTACGATAATCAGCTATTACGCTTATCAAGACGGTAATCTGAATCTTGTGCGCCAGACTATACAAGGCGGCGAGAAAGACGTACTCGAACTGCGTCTGGATGAAAAGGGTGAACTCAGCTACATGCAGCGCCAAATTGGCGATCAGCGGCAGCTACTCACGCCGGATGATATCGCTCGCAGTCAGTACCAGTCGCGCCATATGGTTGAGATTTCTGAAGCGCTACGCGTGGGCAATGTGCGCCTGATTCAAGGTCGTTGGGAAAATAGCCGATTTACCAACTGTGCTGGTGAGACTCAATCGCTGAAGCTTGAGGATTGGCAATTGAAATGGATCGAGAGTCGTGCATCGCACTCATCTCTACCGCTGGGTATTGCGTGGCTAGATGCTCCTGAGGGGCAGCAGCTTTTGCTGGTTGCCAATGAAGATTTTTGCAGTTGGGAGCCTACAGTCGATACGCTGTAAAAGTAGCCGAGAACCACAGTCATGCTCCTCGGCCTGATGGGCTTTACTGGGTACGTTGTATCGCGCGATAGCCAATATCTTTACGGTAGAAACTGTCTTCCCAACTAATCTGTTCTGCTAATTGATAGGCATTTTGTTGTGCCTGTTTGATTCCGTGTCCTAGAGCTGTTGCACACAATACGCGCCCGCCCTGTGTCACGACATCACTACCAACCAACTGGGTTCCCGCGTGGAAAACCTTTTCACCTTCTGGCGAGTTAATGGGTAAGCCATGAATAACATCACCGGTTCGGTAAGATTCTGGATAGCCGCCCGCAGCTAATACAACGCCCAGTGCATCACGTTCATCCCACAGAGACTCTTTCTCGTTTAGTTTCCCTTCGGCACCCGCTAAGCACAGTTCTACCAGATCAGATCTCATGCGTAGCATGATTGGCTGAGTTTCAGGATCGCCAAATCGGCAGTTGAACTCTATAACTTTTGGATGACCCTGCGCTGAAATCATGAGTCCTGCGTAGAGGAAGCCAGAGTAAGGGTTACCCTCTTTTGCCATGCCGTGCACGGTTGGCCAAATGACTTCATCCATAACGCGCTGGTGGATCTCGTCAGTAACGACAGGTGCCGGAGAGTAAGCTCCCATACCGCCGGTGTTAGGGCCAGTATCGCCATCTCCCACGCGCTTATGATCCTGACTGGTTGCCATCGGCAACACATTTTTGCCATCAACCATCACGATGAAACTGGCTTCTTCTCCCTCTAAAAACTCTTCTACGACAATTCTATGTCCCGCATCGCCAAATGCATTACCTGCCAACATATCGTGAACTGCTGCCTCAGCCTCTTCCAGTGTCATAGCGACAATCACGCCTTTGCCAGCGGCTAATCCATCGGCTTTAATCACGATTGGGGCGCCTTGGCTACGAATGTAGCTGATAGCAGGTTCAATATCGGTGAAGTTACGATATTCAGCCGTTGGGATGCGATGACGAGCTAAAAAGTCTTTGGTGAAGGCCTTTGAGCCTTCTAGCTGAGCAGCCGCTTGGGAGGGGCCAAATATTTTTAGTCCCTCGGCTTGAAAGGCATCAACCACGCCAATAACCAAAGGCGCTTCAGGGCCAACAATCGTCAGACCAATATCGTGGCTCTTGGCGAAGGCTAATAGGCCACTGATATCCGTTGCCGAAATATCCACGTTTTCCAATGCGGGTTCCAGAGCTGTTCCGGCATTACCAGGAGCAACGTACACTTTATCTGCTAGCGGAGACTGCGCCGCTTTCCATGCCAGAGCGTGTTCACGCCCGCCGTTACCGATAATCAGGATATTCATGCGCTCACCTCAAAAGGTGCGCCCGCAGGCGCACAAAAATAGAAGATGTGATACAAAAAGAATTAATTAATGACGGAAATGACGCATATCCGTGAAGATCATCGCGATGCCATGTTCATTTGCGGCGGCGATAACCTCATCGTCACGAATTGATCCACCAGGCTGAATGACGCAGGTGATTCCCACAGAGGCGGCTGCATCGATACCATCGCGGAATGGGAAGAATGCATCGGAGGCCATCACTGAGCCAGCAACTTCTAACCCTTCGTCGGCGGCTTTGATACCTGCGATTTTAGCGGAGTAGACTCGGCTCATCTGGCCTGCGCCAATACCGATGGTCATCTTGTCTCGTGCATATACGATTGCGTTGGATTTCACGAATTTTGCCACTTTCCAGCAGAACAGGGCATCACGCATTTCCTGCTCGCTAGGTTGGCGAGTGGTGACGATGCGCAGGTCAGATTCTTTGACCATGCCTAAATCGCGGTCCTGAACCAGTAAGCCACCGTTAACACGTTTGAAATCCAATCCATTTTGGCGAGCATTCCATTCGCCACAGGCTAAGACGCGCACGTTTTGTTTGGCTGCCAGCAACTCAAGCGCAGGCTCGCTGATGTGTGGGGCAATGATAACTTCAACAAACTGACGACTAATAATCGCCTGAGCGGTTTCGGCGTCGAGCTCACGGTTAAAGGCAATGATGCCGCCAAAGGCAGACGTTGGATCCGTTTTATAAGCGCGCTCGTAGGCATCTAAAATAGAACCACCAACGGCAACGCCACACGGGTTAGCATGCTTCACGATTACACAAGCAGGCTCACTAAACTCTTTCACACACTCTAGTGCGGCATCAGTATCTGCGATGTTGTTATAGGAAAGTGCTTTGCCCTGCAGCTGGTTAGCGGTGGCCACGGAGGCTTCTGTCACGTTCTCTTCTATATAGAAGGCAGCGTCTTGATGGCTATTCTCACCGTAGCGCATGTCTTGTTTCTTTATATAGCTAAGATTGAGTGTCCGTGGGAAGCGGCCAGAAGGTTCTTCGGTATTGCCATAATAAGGAGGAACCATCGTTCCAAAGTAATTCGCGATCATGCCATCGTAGGCAGCGGTGTGCTCGAATGCCTTAATGGCCAAATCGAAACGCGTTGCGTGGGTTAAAGAACCTTCATTGCTATCCATCTCATTAATGATGGCATCGAAGTCACTATTGTTCACCACAATCGCAACGTCTTTATGATTCTTGGCTGCCGAACGCACCATGGTTGGTCCACCGATATCGATATTCTCAACGGCGTCGGCTAAAGAGCAATCTGGGCGAGCTACGGTTTGAGCGAAGGGATAAAGATTCACAACAACCATATCGATAGGCTTAATATCGTGGTGAGACATAATGTCATCGTCTTGGCCGCGACGACCAAGAATTCCGCCATGCACCTTAGGATGCAAAGTCTTCACTCGCCCATCCATCATTTCGGGGAATCCGGTGTAATCAGAAACCTCGGTCACGGGTAAACCTGCTTCCGCTAACAGGCGGGCAGTGCCGCCAGTTGAAAGCAGCTCAACGCCACGCGAACTGAGCGCCTGAGCGAACTCAACAATACCGGCTTTATCAGATACGCTGAGTAGCGCACGGCGAATCGGACGGTAAGCGGAAGCTGAGCTCGTGTTTTGTGAACTGGAATGCATGGTAGTTATATCCCTCGGCTATGGAATCGCAATATAAAGAGCGTTATGTGAATACGGCATGCCCGTTTTATTCAAATAACGCCCCTTCGCTGGAAGAGGTCGAAAGATTTTAGCGCATCCAGATTGTAACGAAAACGTTTGCGTGATGCTCGTCAAATTTGTCACCAATATCGTTCTGTGGATAAGTTTGTGCACAAACGGGTATAAGGCGGGGTTTTGCTGTGGAATGCAGCAAACGATCGATTTATTGGAAATTAA
>NZ_LXET01000059.1 GCF_001655005.1 Hafnia paralvei ATCC 29927 | reverse complement strand
TCCAAATTAGTTGTGCTGATATGGCTCAGTTGGTAGAGCGCACCCTTGGTAAGGGTGAGGTCCCCAGTTCGACTCTGGGTATCAGCACCACTCTAATTAGTGGTTAATGTTCGGCTTAAAAAGAATTTGTCTGGCGGCAACAGCGCGGTGGTCCCACCTGACCCCATGCCGAACTCAGAAGTGAAACGCCGTAGCGCCGATGGTAGTGTGGGGTCTCCCCATGCGAGAGTAGGGAACTGCCAGACTTTAAATAAAACAAAAAGGCCATCCGCAAGGATGGCCTTTTTGTTTTGTCTGAAGCTTGTTGATAAGTGTCTTGAAAGAGTAGGATAACCTTGTCGGAAACGAGGCTGAGCGACGCTATGCATTGACTCACAAGTCGACTTTCAGGGAAGTTCAGCGTAGTGAGCAGACGTTAAATAAAAGACCTCGCTCTTTAAGCGGGTGCTTTGCTATTTCAAAACCAAAACAAGGATACGTTTTGTGAGCTTAATCTATATTCAGATACGAACAAATAAGATAACGGTACGGAATATCGAGACCCAACAAGAAATTACCGGATCTGCGTTATTTACCACAGAACGTTTGCTGGTAGGCCAATTTTTCCCTGCTGAAAAACTGTTGCGCGAATTAGCTCAGCAAGTGATGCCACGCTTCAATACTCCTTTTAATCGCCCCGGTCTGCTTGTACATGCATTAGATATGTTCGAAGGTGGGCTGTCTCAAATAGAAGATCGGGTGTTAAAGGAAATCACTGCTCGCACTGCGTTTAGGAACAGTGGCTTGGTTGTCTATGCTGGTGAGAGAACGTTGAGCGATATGGAAGCTAAAGCGATTTTTGAACAGTACAGAAATAATTAAATCTGCTATAGGGAAAAGGGCTCCGAAGAGCCCTTATTTATTTAATGAGAAGTCCCCTGCGAGATCCCTACCCCCGTTTGTGAGCGTACAAACTGCGAGTAGAAACGCCCACGTTCCTGCACTGCCGCCTCTGAATTATCGGTAATCGAGAAGAGCCAAGTGCCAATAAATGCAGCAGCCATTGAGAACAGCGCCGGATATTCATAGGGATAGATTGGCGTTGCATGCCCCAATACTTTGACCCAAATAGTTGGGCCTAAGATCATCAAGACTACGGCTGTTAGTAGGCCTAACCAGCCGCCAACCATCGCACCGCGAGTCGTTAATTTCGACCAGTACATGGAAAGAATCAGGATAGGGAAGTTGCAGCTGGCCGCAATTGAGAACGCTAAGCCCACCATGAAGGCGATGTTTTGGTTCTCAAATAAAATACCTAACCCAATAGCGACCACACCGAGCACTAACACGGTGATTTTGGAGACTTTCAGCTCATTGCGTTCAGTGGCTTTGCCTTGCTTGAAGACATTGGCATAGAGGTCGTGGGAGACCGCTGAAGCACCCGCAAGAGTCAAACCAGCAACTACGGCAAGGATAGTGGCAAAGGCGACCGCAGAGATGAATCCGAGGAAGAAGCTTCCACCAACTGCATCTGCTAAGTGAACGGCTGCCATATTCGTGCCACCAATCAGTGCGCCCGCAGCGTCTTTAAAGGCGGGATTTGAACCCACTAACACGATAGCACCGAAGCCGATGATGAAGGTTAGGAAGTAGAAGTAGCCCATAAAACCAGTTGCGTAGAACACACTTTTACGTGCTTCTTTCGCATCGCTGACGGTAAAGAAACGCATCAGGATATGAGGCAATCCTGCGGTGCCGAACATGAGTGCCAATCCCAGAGAAAGTGCGCTGATTGGGTCTGATACCAATCCCCCAGGACGCATAATCGCAGCGCCTTTCGGGTTGACTTCCATTGCCTGGTTAAACAGGGTATTAAAGCTAAAGCCGACGGATTTCATGACCATGATTGCCATGAATGATGCGCCAGCGAGTAATAATACAGCTTTAATAATCTGGACCCATGTCGTTGCTAGCATTCCGCCAAAAAGAACATACATCACCATCAATACACCGACTAATACCACGGCGATATGATAGTTCAGGCCAAATAGTAATTCGATTAGCTTACCTGCCCCTACCATTTGAGCAATTAGATACAGGGCCACGACAACCAATGAGCCGCAGGCAGATAAGGTTCGAATGGGTCTTTGCTGTAAACGATAGGATGCAACGTCTGCGAAGGTATAACGTCCAAGGTTACGTAGGCGTTCAGCAACGAGGAACAACATGATTGGCCAGCCAACCAAGAAACCTAGCGAATAGATTAATCCGTCGTATCCTGAGGTATATACCAGAGCTGAAATCCCCAGAAATGATGCGGCAGACATAAAGTCACCAGCCATCGCCAAACCATTTTGCAGACCCGTGATATTGCCGCCTGCGGTATAGTAGTCTTTACGTGAGCGTGTGCGCTTTGAGGCCCAGTAGGTAATATAGAGCGTTGCTCCAACGAAAATAACGAACATCACGATGGCTTGGATGTTTAACGGCTGCCGTTCGACCGCGCCAGTAATAGCATCTGCGGCATAGCTCGAAAAAGACATGGCTGCGAGAACAAAAAGCATCAAAAGACGTGATTTCATTGCCCTGCCTCCTGAAGAACCTGATGGTTGAGGCGATCGAACTCACCGTTGGCACGAATGACGTAAATGCCGGTTAACACAAAGGAAACCACTATCAGGCCAACGCCAATAGGGATCCCGCGGGTTACACTGGAGCCTTCAGAAATTGGCGTTCCCAGCCAGCCAGGTGCAAAAGCAATCAGTAAAATAAAACCGAAATATAAAATCATCATTATCCAGGAAAGAGTCCAAGCGAATCTTTCACGTTTTTGCACCAGTTCCTTGAAGCGCGGGTTATTTTCAATCCTTTGATAAATGGCATCATTCATCAGAGCGACTCCTAGTAAGGCATTGATTGAATAAAAGCTGTCCCACAGGCATAGCTTTGAAAGCGATGCCAATGTGGTCAGCTCTTTGCCGCGCTCAGGCGGCGATACGTCGTGCGACTAATTAAGATGAAACTTCCATTGATTGTTTTTCTTCTAACAACTTCTCTACGACTCCCGGATCTGCCAGTGTTGAGGTGTCTCCCAGATTACTCGTGTCTCCGGCTGCAATTTTGCGCAGGATACGACGCATGATTTTCCCCGAACGGGTCTTAGGCAGCGCATCGGTCCAATGCAAAATATCAGGTGTGGCTATCGGGCCAATCTCTTTGCGCACCCAGTTGCGCACTTCGGTATAGAGCTCTGGCGTTGGCTCTTCTCCGTGATTGAGTGTGATATAGGCGTAAATTGCCTGACCTTTAATGTTATGCGGAACGCCGACCACGGCAGCTTCGGCAATTTTTGGATGGGAAACCAGCGCTGACTCAATTTCTGCGGTTCCTAGGCGGTGGCCAGACACATTGAGAACATCATCAACGCGCCCGGTGATCCAGTAATACCCATCTTCGTCCCGACGAGCGCCGTCGCCGCTGAAGTACATGCCTTTAAAAGTGGAAAAGTAAGTTTGTTCAAAGCGATCGTGGTCGCCGAACAACGTACGCGCCTGTCCCGGCCACGAGTCGACCATCACGAGATTACCCTCGCAGGCACCTTCTTGAGGTATTCCGCCGTTATCGACTAATGCTGGCTGCACGCCAAAGAAAGGTAGGGTGGCAGAACCGGCTTTGAGTTCAATGGCTCCTGGCAGCGGAGTGATCATGAAGCCACCGGTTTCGGTTTGCCACCATGTGTCCATGATTGGGCACTTACTATTACCAATCTTGTTGAAGTACCACTCCCAAGCTTCAGGGTTTATCGGCTCACCTACCGAGCCCATGATACGCAATGAGGTACGCTGAGTACCCTCAGTGGCTTTATCACCTTCGGCCATCAGTGCACGAATAGCCGTTGGTGCAGTGTATAGAATATTGACTTGATGCTTATCAACCACCTGCGATAAGCGGTTTACGCCAGGATAATTAGGTACGCCTTCAAACATTAATGTAATTGCACCATTCGCCAATGGTCCATACAGCAAGTAGCTGTGGCCAGTGACCCAGCCAACGTCAGCGGTACACCAGTAGATATCGCCGGGATGGTAATCGAAGACATATTTAAATGTGGTTGCGGCATAAACTAAATAACCGCCGGTGGTATGCAAAACGCCTTTGGGTTTGCCCGTTGAGCCAGAGGTATACAGAATGAAGAGTGGATCCTCTGCATTCATCTCTTCCGGCGGGCAGTTAGCATCGACTTGCTCAATTAGATCGTGCCACCACAGATCGCGGTCTGAGTTCCATTCACCTTGTTTGCCAGTACGCTTGAACACCACGACGTGCTCGACGCTCTTCACATTTGGATTCTTCAGTGCGTCATCCACATTCTTTTTCAAAGGAATAGGGCGACCTGCGCGCAACCCTTCATCAGCGGTAATGACGATTTTTGAATTAGAATCGATGATGCGACCAGCAACGGCCTCTGGTGAGAAACCACCAAAAATGACGGAATGAATGGCGCCAATGCGCGCGCAGGCCAGCATTGCTACGGCGGCTTCAACCACCATAGGCATATAGATAGCAACAACATCGCCTTTTTTGACGCCAAGTTTCTTAAGTACGTTGCCAAAGCGGCATACGTCGTGATGTAACTCTCGATAGCTTACGGTTTTGCTTTCCTGTGGATTGTCACCTTCCCAGATGATCGCGGTTTGATTGCCGCGTTCCTCTAAATGACGATCTAGGCAGTTTGCTGCCAAATTCAAAGTACCGTCTTCGAACCAACGGATACTGACATGACCAGGATCGAATGATGTGTTTTTTACTTTGCTATAAGGTTTCATCCAATCGATAATTTTTCCGTACTCAGCCCAGAATCCATCGGGATCTTTGACTGAGCGTTGGTAGAGTTCACGGTACATCTGTGGGTTAATCAGGGTATGTTCTGCAATGTTTGCAGGAATAGAATGCTTATGGATCTGGCTCATCGTTATCCTCCTTGCGGATGTTAATATTATGTCAATATAAGGTTAAAAATGATTCGCGCGCTCGATTTGTGTCTTTTTTGCGCGATTGATCACGCAATAAAAATATTGGTATCTAGCAAGGGGATTACGTGGAAGGTTGGCTTAGCATGTGCTCATCTAAGATAAGTCAGTGGGAGGTAATAAAATTATAAGAGCGTGAAGAAAATAACGTAGAGAAACAATATATAAATTAATAGTCAGTGATAAAGAAATTAAAAAGAATCTCTGGCAGGAAAAATAATCAGATAATAAAAATGAATAATAGGATAGGTTATTTTCTCATCATGATTAGGAGTATTAGCTTCCGTTATATCCTCCATTGCACCATCATGGTGCATAATACCTCGACAGTTCTTGGTTAATTATTCGTTTCATTCCAAGATTATGTCAAAAAACATGCATAATTAATCGATTGAGTGTCATCCAGTGTTAGCAAGGATGAATGGGTTTATTTTCCTTTTATAACAAATAGTTATTTCTTTTCTTGATTTATATGAGACAGGGCGTTATGCGGTTTCAGCGTACATCGCGATTCAATATTGGCTTGCGGAAAGCCACCGCAAAATGATACAGAATATAGGTCGCATTTAGACAGGTCGCGATAGGAAATGAGTAAATACTTTACGGAATAAAAACTACAGCTGCAGATAAATATAAGAAGCTGGGTAGGCTCTATTATCATTGAGGAACATTTTCGGGAATGAAGAAATTTAAATTTACACTTGCTTGGCAAATCGTCGCTGCATTAATTTTAGGTATCATCGTTGGTGCTGTATTGCACAATCAGGAAGAGTCACGCGTTTGGTTAGTTAGCAATATTTTGAGCCCTGCGGGCGATATCTTCATTCGTCTGATTAAGATGATTGTTATCCCCATCGTGATCTCTACGCTGATTGTGGGTATTGCTGGCGTGGGTGATGCGAAGAAGTTGGGACGAATCGGCCTCAAAACTATCATCTACTTTGAAGTTATCACTACGGTTGCAATTATCGTGGGGATCACGTTGGCCAACGTGTTCCAGCCGGGGCATGGCATTGATATGTCTACGTTGGCAACGGTGGACATCTCCCAGTATGAAAAAACGACGGAACAGGTGCAGAGCGGATCTCATAGCCTAGTTTCAACCATTCTGGCATTGATCCCATCGAATCTGTTTGCCTCAATGGCTAAAGGCGACATTCTGCCTATCATCTTTTTCTCAGTGCTGTTTGGTTTAGGATTATCGTCTTTGCCAAAAGAAACTAAAGAGCCGCTGCTAAAGGTATTTAAGGCGGTTTCGGAAAGCATGTTTAAAGTGACTCACATGATCATGCGTTATGCTCCTATCGGGGTGTTTGGCTTGATCTCTGTGACCGTGGCGAACTTTGGTTTTGCCTCTCTAGTACCGCTAGCTAAATTGGTGGTGCTAGTTTACTTCGCGATTATCTTCTTTGCGTTGGTGGTGCTGGGGTCAGTGGCTAAGTTATGCAAACTCAATATCTGGACATTGATCAAAATCCTGAAGGATGAGCTGATTCTGGCTTACTCCACGGCGAGTTCTGAAACGGTACTACCGCGTATCATTGAGAAAATGGAAGCTTACGGTGCGCCTAAGTCCATCACCAGCTTTGTGGTGCCGACGGGTTACTCTTTTAACCTCGATGGTTCTACCTTATATCAAAGTATTGCGGCCATCTTTATTGCTCAGCTTTATGGCATTGATTTATCTATTGGGCAGGAGATCGTTTTGGTGCTGACGTTGATGGTAACCTCTAAAGGTATCGCCGGTGTGCCAGGCGTATCTTTTGTCGTGTTGTTAGCCACGCTTGGCAGCGTGGGTATTCCATTAGAAGGATTAGCGTTTATTGCAGGCGTTGACCGTATTCTTGACATGGCTCGTACTGCGTTGAACGTGGTAGGGAATGCGTTGGCGGTCCTCGTGATTGCCAAGTGGGAGCATCAGTTCGACCGCAAGAAAGCGAAAGCTTATGAAGAGAATATGTTGGTGAAGGCCGAACAGTTTTAAAAGCGAACTATCGACCTTGTTCTTGGATACCAAGTCTATCTAACCGCCTCCCCTTAGATGAGGGGGCGGTTATCAAAATGAATTAGTCACTCTTAAACTGTTCCATTTCCAACTGATACTGCTTCAGTTTGCGCCATAGCGTCGTGCGCCCAATTCCCAGCATTCTTGCCATATCATGAGGTTTACCCTGTGCTGCATGAGCCGCGCGGATAATTGCTTGGCGCTCTGCATCCTCCAATGACATCACTGGCGTCAACAAGGGGCTTTCCGGCTCTACCGTCAGTTTTTCCGTCATTAAATGTTCGGGCAGATCGGCCATTCGAATATGGTTATGCTGACAAATCATCGCCGCGCGTTCGACGACCCCTTTCAACTCCTGATCATTACCCGGCCACGGGTAGTCGCGTAATTGAAGCAGAACGGCTTCGTCGATTTGATAACGGCAATGGAAATGTTGACCCAAAATATTCAGATGATGAGTCACCAGCAGCGGTATATCCGACTGGCGCTGACGCAGTGGTGGAATCTGTAGCTCGAACGACTGCAATGTATAGAATAACTGACGACGGAATCGACCTTGTTTAACCAACAGCGGTAGATTTGCGCCAGTCGCGGCGATAATGCGTACATCGACCGGGATAATACGGCTGGAGTTTTGGCGCATGATAACGCCCGTTTTAATTATCTGGAGGAGTACAGACTGCATCTCTGGTGGCAAATATTCTATTTGCTCCAAATACAGCGTGCCGCCGTTTGCTAGCTCAAACTTGCTCGGCAGGCCGGCGTCGGTTTCGGTCGCGTCACTGCCGAGCAATTCTTTAGCGAACTGGCCTTCAACCAGAGTTTGGCAGTTAATAGCGATGTATGAGCTGTTAGCCCGTTCGCTGGCGTTATGGATTGCCTGAGCCAGTAGCTCCTTGCCGACGCCTTCTTCCCCCTGTAGTAGAATAGGGTGTTGACCGCGTGCTGCCTGACGGCCGTATCTCAGCAGGCGACGCATATCGAGCGAACCAGCGGGCATTTGTTCAAAGGTTTGGCTGACCTTTCCCAACTGATGATTCACCAACCTTCGCAGCTGGTCTAGCGGATGCAGTAATGCGATAAAGCCGCAGTGTTCACCGTCAGGAACGGGCTTCAGCGTGAGCAGCGTGGCGATAAATTGTTTGCGGCTTTCAAACGTCATTTCGACATGATTAAGTGGTAGCCGTTGCTGAATGGCATGTTGTAACAATGAAGGCAGAGTAAGCAGCGAAGGAAGCGGGCGACCCAAACTATTTTGTTCATCTAACAGCAGCATCCCCGCAGCGCGATGATTCAAATATTGCAGACAGCCGTTGTGATCCCATGCAAGGACACCATCTTCCACGCCATCTAACAGCGCGTAAAGCTCGTTGAGGTGACGATTGGTTTCTGACAGCAACGCATCAGTATGTAGCGAATTACCAATTTCGCGAGCAATGGCTAATGTTAACGGTAAATCACTGACCGCATAGTCTGCTATCAGACATGCAATGACGATAACGGCACGCTGTCGACCACTGTTGTCATACACCGGCGTTGCGCTGCAGTGCCATGCGCGTAATGCCTGCTTGAAATGCTCGTCACCATGTACCTGAACAGGATTACCATCGCGCATTGCTAGCGCTGGAGCGTTAGTACCAATATGTCCTTCGGCCCAATAGCTGCCGATATCAAAGCCGAGTGCGGCGAGTGCGGTTCGCGTTTTTACGTGCCCACATTGCCAAAGCAAACAACCGCTTTCATCGAGGATCTGCAAAACACAGGGACGTGACTCCATATATTCATAGGCATCTTCTAGCGCTGCTTGGCCTAATACCAGCAGGTCGTTTTTACGTTGGCATATGGAGCGTAGCGTTGCCCCTGCTGCGCGGTGAGGCATTTTCCACGGCATGGGCTGCATCAGCTTTTGGCAGCGCACCCAAGATTGATAAATCGGCTGTGCAGGACGCATTGTCTCCGGCAAATTTCCGTGAGAGAAAAAATAGATCCAACGGTCGGAAGAAGTATCTGGCTGCACAAATAAAATCCATCAGTAAAAGACAAGTGGTTATTAAAGCGGGAAAAGAGGAACAATTCCGTGAGCTGGATGCAAACGAAGGGCTGATAGCGCCAAAAAAGCAAAGGGGCGAAAATTCGCCCCTTTGTCATCTCGCCACAGCGGCATCTAACATCGTAGGTTAGTTGCGGAAAGGATTCTTACCTTTGCTGCTAGAGGTGCTGGATACAGGAGTCGCTTGTGCAACTGGTGCAGCGCTGTAGTCGCTGTTAACCTGGTCGGCTTGTGTTTTACCCTGCGGAGCAATAATGTCCGGTGTGGTAGAAACAGGCTTAGTCAGGCCGCCGTTAAGCGCCATCAGATCGTTTTGGTTCAGCGTACCCAATGCGTATTTGATATTGAGCTGGCTGATCAGGTAATCGTAACGTGCGTTAGACAGGCTTTCCTTCGCGCTATACAGCGTGGTAGTTGCGTTTAGCACGTCAACGATAGTACGTGTACCAACCTGATAACCGGCTTCGGTCGCTTCCAAAGAGCTTTGTGCAGACACGACGGCCTGACGATAAGCTTCAACGCCGCTGATAGAGGCAGAGATGTTGTTAAAGGAAGAACGAACGTTTTGAATAACGCTACGGTGTGCGCTTTCCAGAGATTCACTTGCACCAACAAAGTTATATTGTGCCTGTTGAACCTGAGAATTGGTTGCACCACCGGAGTACAGCGGCAGGTTGAACTGTAGGCCGATAGTGTTTTGGCCCTGATAGCTGCTGGCTCCGTTTGAGTTCTGCGCTTTCTGGCTGTTAGACAAACTGTTGTAGTCTGTATTGCTGACACCAGAAGATGCAGTCAGATCCAACGTTGGCATATAGCCTGTCTGTGCATATTTGATCTGCTCACGAGCCAAATCTTGGCTCAGGCGAGCGCTCAATAATGACAGGTTACGTTTTTCAGCCTCTTGCAGCAGACTATTCACATTCTCTGGTTTAGTGGTTGAGAAACGTTCTACGTTCAGAGAGTCCAACTGACCATAGTACTGACCGGTGATTTGGCGCAGTGCTTCCAAAGAGTTATCCAAATTGTTACGCGCTGTCACTTCGTTAGCTAACACCAAGTCGTATTGAGCGCGGGCGTTCTGTACGTCGGTAATAGCAACCAAGCCCACGTTAAAACGCTGGGTGGTTTGATCTAACTGACGATAAATCGCTTCTTTATTGGCTTCAATGTAAGACAGCGCATCGATAGCGCGCAGCACGTTGAAGTAAGCCGTTGCTGAATTCAGCATCAGCGTCTGTTCGGAAGACTGATAAGAGACGTCTTGGATACCCGCCTGTTTTTCAGTTAGAGAAAGCTGACGCCATTTTGACATGTCAAAAATGGTTTGAGTCAATTGCAGCGACGCGCCGTAGTTATTCGAGTTCAAGCCGTCGTTGTCGCGCATCCCATTGGTATAAGTATAATCTGCGCCCAAGCCAAGCTGTGGTAACAGTGGGCTACGGGACTCGTTAATCTTCTCAAAAGCCACATCGCGATCTGCCGCAGCTTTACGCAGATCGGGGTTACTTTCCTTGGCTTGCTGATATACCTGCATCAGGTTTTCTGCATGGCTTAAAGTGGTAAAGCCACCAAGGCTCAGGCCAATAAGAAGGGGGAGCAGTTTCTTCATTTGCATTCCTTGTTGTGCAGCAAAGTTGCTATTGTAACGCTGACTAAAGTCATATAGCCGCCGATTCTACCAGAGACCGTATCTTAAGGAGCGTGGCTTTACGTGCCATCCCCCTTAATTTACCTAAATAAACAGTAAAGTGATTGAGTATTTTCAGATTGACCTCAAATCAATATTATTCATGCTAACCATCACACCACTTTTAGGAATTTAGCCGTATGAGCGAGAAAAATCCGTCACCCGTCACGTTTAGTAAAAATGATGTTGAAATTATTGCACGGGAATCGCTCTACCGCGGCTTTTTTTCGCTAGAACGTTATCGTTTTCGGCATCGTCTCTTTGATGGCAGTATGAGTGGCGAGGTTGTACGTGAGGTTTTTGAGCGCGGACATGCTGCAGTTCTGCTCCCTTATGACCCTGTACGTGATGAAGTTGTGCTAGTGGAACAGATTCGCATTCCTGCGTTGGACTCTAGCCAAACGCCTTGGTTGCTGGAGATGGTGGCAGGGATGATTGAGCCCGGCGAGACGGTAGAAGACGTTGCCCGTCGCGAAGCGCAGGAAGAAGCAGGCATTCATGTGCAACGCTGTAAGCCGGTGCTTAGCTATCTGGCAAGCCCTGGCGGTACGAGCGAACGCTTATCTATTATGGTCGGTGAGATTGACGCGGAAAAAGCCTCCGGCATCCATGGCTTACCAGAAGAGCATGAGGACATTCGAGTGCATGTTGTGAGCCGCGATCAGGCGTATCGCTGGGTGGAAGAAGGGGTGATCGACAATGCTGCATCGGTTATTGCATTACAGTGGCTGGCGTTGCACCATGAGTCGCTTCGCCGTGAGTGGATGAATCCGCAACTCGGTTGTAGCAGCGCCAACTAATTTGGATACAGATATATATGATGAAGCGTTATTCCCCTGATTTTCCTCTAATGATGAGGCTGTGTGAGACTAATTATGCACAATTGCGTCGTTTGTTACCGCGCAAGGACGAAGTTGGCGAATCGCAGGGATATCAGGTCAATGGCGCGAGTTATCAGATAAAAATTACGGAGTCGACGCGTTATACCTCAATGGCTGAAATCACCCAGACCCAGCCTGAACCGGGACATTGGGGGTTACCTTCAATGAGTGTGCGCCTGTATCATGACGCCATGGTTGCGGAAGTGTGTGCAAGCCAACAGATCTCTCGGTTTAAAGCACGTTATGATTATCCGAATAAAAAGTTGCATCAACGCGACGAAAAGCATCAAATTAACCAGTTTCTTGCAGACTGGTTGCACTATTGTCTGACGCATGGAGTTATGGCAATTCCTGTATATTAGAGCCTGTTTTGCTGCGCTGAGCCCTAACAATCGACGCAATGATTATTTTTACAGATTCTTGGCAGACTAAAGTCATAAAGGACACCATTTGGAAAGCCTGTTTCAACTAACCGTGGCACGTGGGGCTCCGGTTAGGATTTTACAAATCACAGACACTCACTTGTTTGCGGGTGAACATGAGACGTTATTAGGCGTCAATACTCATCGCAGCTACCACGCAGTGCTAGAGGCGATCCATGCCGAAGCTCGCCCGTACGACATCGTTGTCGCCACCGGTGATTTGGCGCAGGATCACTCTGTGGCGGCATACCAGCATTTTGCGAACGGTATTGCGACGCTTAATAAAACCTGTCTGTGGCTTCCGGGTAATCATGATTTTCAGCCAGCAATGGTCGATACGTTGGCCAATGCAGGTGTGAATCCCGCGAAGCATATGTTGCTAGGCGATTACTGGCAGATTATTTTGTTAGATAGCCAAGTTTTTGGTGTTCCCCACGGAGAGCTAAGCGACTACCAACTTGAATGGTTGGAGCGTACGCTTTCGCTGTATCCGCAGCGCCACGCTCTGATTTTATTGCACCACCATCCGTTGCCGTCAGGCTGTACATGGCTTGATCAGCACAGCCTACGCAATGCGCATATGCTAGGGGAAGTTCTGCAACATTATCCTCTGGCGAAAACTTTGCTATGCGGACATATTCATCAGGATTTGGATTTGCAGTGGGAAGGCCGCCGTTTGTTAGCGACGCCATCAACCTGTATTCAATTCAAACCGCTATGCACCAATTTCACGATTGACACTCTATCGCCCGGGTGGCGTTATCTGGATCTGCATCCAGATGGGACGCTCACGACTGAACTGCATCGTTTAGACGGTACAGAATTCAGACCGGATCTCGACTCTGACGGCTATTAATGATGCCCACGCTTTTATATCTCCACGGATTTAACAGTTCTCCCCGTTCTGCCAAGGCCACTGCGTTGAAACAGTGGCTAGCGGTTAATCACCCAGAAATTACGATGCTGGTTCCTCAACTTCCGCCTTATCCGTCGGATGCAGCGGAAATGTTGGAAGAGATAGTGATGTCTCGTTCTGGACGTCCTCTGGGAGTGGTGGGTTCTTCTCTGGGTGGATATTACGCCACGTGGCTATCGCAGTGCTTCACGCTACCGGCGGTCGTTGTAAACCCCGCAGTTAAGCCCTATGAGCTGTTAATTGACTTTTTAGGGCAAAACGAGAATCCCTACACCGGCCAACAATATGTGTTAGAGTCTCGCCACGTTTACGATCTGAAAGTCATGCAGGTTGAACCATTGGAATCACCGGATCTCCTCTGGTTGTTACAGCAAACTGGTGACGAAGTTCTGGATTATCGACAAGCTGTGGCTTACTACGCGTTATGCCGCCAGACCATTGAGCCTGAGGGGTCACACAGTTTTGTTGGTTTCGAGCGATTTTTCCCACAGATCGTCGATTTCTTAGAGCTGGCCACCGATTATTAACAGAGTGGTAAGGCTTATACCTACCGAGCGGAATATGGCTTCGCCAGAGCAAAGTACTGCTTTGCACCGCTCGGTCGACGATAACTAACGACTTATACGATTCATACCATGACTCAATCCAGCTATAACGCTGATTCTATTGAAGTTCTCAGCGGCCTAGAACCCGTGCGCCGTCGTCCGGGTATGTACACCGATACCACGCGTCCTAACCATTTGGGTCAGGAAGTCATAGATAACAGTGTCGATGAGGCGCTGGCTGGCCACGCATCTCGCGTAGAGGTCATTTTATATCCCGATCAATCGCTGGAAGTGATTGATGATGGGCGCGGTATGCCGGTGGACATTCACCCCGAAGAAGGCGTACCTGCTATTGAACTGATCCTGTGCCGCTTGCATGCGGGCGGTAAGTTCTCGAATAAAAACTATCAGTTCTCCGGTGGCCTGCACGGCGTAGGTATTTCGGTAGTAAACGCCTTATCCAAACGCGTTGAAGTCACCGTACGCCGCGATGGACAGGTATATCAGATGGCATTCGAGAACGGTGATAAGGTCGAAGATCTGCATGTAACCGGCACCTGCGGTAAACGCAATACCGGTACTAGCGTACACTTCTGGCCTGATGAACAGTTCTTTGACAGCCCTAAATTCTCGGTTTCTCGCCTCAATCATTTGCTGAAAGCTAAAGCGGTATTGTGTCCGGGCGTCGAGATTGTCTTTAAAGATAAGCTGAACAACACCGAACAGCGCTGGTGCTATCAGGATGGTCTGACCGACTATCTGATGGAGGCTGTAAACGGTCTAATCACTCTACCAGAACAAGCATTTACCGGCTCCTTCTCAGGTGATACCGAGGCCGTTGACTGGGCACTGTTGTGGCTGCCGGAAGGCGGTGAGTTGCTGACTGAAAGCTACGTTAACCTGATCCCAACCATGCAGGGCGGTACGCACGTTAACGGCTTGCGCCAAGGCCTGCTCGACGCCATGCGTGAGTTCTGCGAATTCCGTAATCTTTTGCCGCGTGGCGTTAAGCTGTCGGCGGACGATATCTGGGAACGCTGTGCATACGTGCTTTCGGTGAAAATGCAGGATCCGCAATTTGCGGGTCAAACGAAAGAACGTTTGTCTTCGCGTCAGTGTGCGGCCTTTGTTTCTGCCATTGTTAAAGATGCTTTCAGCGTTTGGCTTAACCAAAACGTGCAGGTGGCCGAACAACTGGCTGAGCTGGCGATTTCCAGCGCCCAGCGCCGCATGCGTGCCGCTAAAAAAGTGGTACGTAAAAAGCTGACCAGTGGCCCAGCGCTGCCGGGTAAATTAGCCGACTGTACCGCGCAGGATCTTTCCCGCACCGAGCTCTTTCTGGTGGAAGGGGATTCCGCTGGTGGCTCTGCTAAGCAGGCTCGTGACCGTGAATATCAGGCCATCATGCCGTTAAAAGGTAAGATCCTGAACACGTGGGAAGTTTCTTCTGACGAAGTACTCGCCTCGCAGGAAGTACACGATATTTCCGTGGCGATTGGTATCGATCCAGACAGCGACGATCTCAGCCAGCTACGCTACGGCAAAATTTGTATCCTTGCGGATGCTGACTCCGATGGTTTACACATTGCTACGCTGCTATGTGCGCTGTTCGTGCGTCATTTCCAATCGTTAGTACGCGGTGGGCATGTTTATGTTGCCATGCCGCCACTGTTCCGCATCGACCTCGGCAAAGAGGTTTATTACGCGCTGGATGAAGAAGAAAAAGCCGGTGTGTTGGAACAGCTCAAGCGTAAAAAGGGTAAGCCGAACGTACAACGCTTCAAAGGGTTGGGCGAAATGAACCCGCTCCAACTGCGTGAAACAACGCTTGATCCAAATACGCGTCGTTTGGTGCAGTTAACCATCGATGATACCGATGTCGATCAAACGATGGCGGTGATGGATATGCTGTTGGCGAAGAAACGCTCCGAAGATCGTCGCAACTGGTTACAGGAAAAAGGTGATCTGGCGGATCTGGACGTCTAGTCCAGAGTGCTCTTCACGCTGATAACGGATCGCCTTGGCGGTCCGTTTTTTTATGCGGTGGAAGTGTGATAGCCATCCCAATTGTTTGTGCATGGAATAAGATGTATTAGGTCAGCGAGTATTATTCAGATTGTTAGCTTGTACGTGCTGCTTGGAGCCTTACCGATGATGTTGCCCTATTCGCTGTTGCTCATTGATGATGATGCAGAAATTCGTAGTCTGCTGACGGAGTATTTCACTCGCGCGGGATTTAGCGTTATTGCGCTGCCTGACGGTGAAAAATTGATGCAAACGCTTCAACAGCAAAGCGTCGATCTGATTATCCTTGATGTCATGATGCCGGGTATGGATGGCTTCACGCTATGCCGGATGGTGAGGAATACCTCTTCGGTGCCGATCATCATGCTTACCGCAGCCTCTGATGAAACCGACAAAGTGATCGGGCTGGAGCTAGGCGCTGACGACTATCTCGCTAAGCCTTTTAGCGCACGCGAGCTGTTGGCAAGAGTTAAGGCGCTGTTGCGGCGCAACCAGATAGCGCAAAGTCCAACGGCAGAAGCACGCTATCTCTGTTTTAACGGCTGGAAACTGGATCTGTTACGCCGAGAATTGATCGATTCCCAAGGTGCCGCGGAGATCCTCTCTGGGATCGAGTTTGCTTTGTTATCTCTTTTTCTGCGTTTTCCAAACAAGATCCTCGATCGTGACCAAATATCGGAGATCACCCGCCGCCGTGAAAATAATCCTCTGGAGCGTGGCATTGATGTGCAGATTAGTCGGCTACGTCAACGCTTGCATGACGTCGACCGCCGTCTGCTGCGCACGATAAGAAATCAGGGTTATATGCTGTGCTGCGATGTTAGCCGTGAATACTGAGTTCCGGCGGTTTGATCCCAGTCCCAAATCATTGCGTTGGTATCAGCGCCTGTGGCCGCGTTCTTTGATGAGCCGCATGTTATGTATGCTGGTGTGCGCTTTGCTCTTGGCTGAGATTATCTCTGGGGTTTTTTGGTATCGACAGTACAGCGTGCGCAATAATGCGGGTCTTGAGAGCACCGTTCGTAGCCTGACGCAGAGTATGCTTTCGACTTACAATTTCATGTCATCCCTGCCGCGTAATTATCGTCATCTGGTACTCCAGCAACAGCTAGAGCTGGGGGGCTCGCAGTTTTTTATCTCCATCAATAGCCATCCCCTCAAACAGCAGCCGCTTGCCGACAGCAGTAATGTGCAAAGGGTACTCGCGCTGGCGCAAAGTGAGGTGCTCAATCAACAGGGTGATAGGCTGAACTCGGTGATTTCTCTCACTGCCGCCAATCAGCTACGAGTATTTAACGCGGGTGTTTTGATGGTGGACTTACCGCCGGGTTGGGCGCGTTTTGGGCTGGTTACCTCACGTGGCGATGAGCCTGTGTTAGCGCTTCAGTTAGCATTGAACAAGGACGAATGGCTGTTTATTGCTGCACCGCTACCGCCGCCATACGATCAGTTGGATCTGCCGCTGTTTGGTTCTCGTCAGCTGGGATTCACGCTATGCAGTATGTTGCTGGTAGCGCTGTTTGGCGGCTGGCTGATACGCAGAGAGCTGAGGCCGTTAGCGCGTTTAGCGCAGGGGGCACATCAGTTAAACACTCAGTTGGATAGCCCTCCGTTGCCTGAAGAAGGGAGCGCAGAATTAGTTAGTGCGACGCGAGCCTTCAACCAAATGCAGGATCGACTGCGTGCCTATTTACATAATCGAGAAATCCTTTTTACTGCGATTAGTCATGATTTAAAAACGCCGCTGACGCGGTTACGGCTGCGCGTGGAAATGCTGGACGATCCTCCGCTCGAGAAAAAGCTGGAGCAGGATCTGCACGATCTGGAAATGATGGTCAAAGGTGCGCTGCAAAGTATGAAGGATACGGATATTCACGAGAATATGGAGCGTATCGACCTACGCCACCTTTTGGCACAGCTGATGGACGCACATACCAATATCAGCCTGCGTGGCACGCCGCACTATCTGTTTGGACGCCCACTGGCGTTGAAACGCTGCATTAATAATCTGGTGGATAATGGCTTGAAATACGGTGATAGGCTTGAGATCAGCGTGGAAAACTATCCTGAACATATGACGCTGAGTTTCCGTGATTATGGCCCCGGTATTCCGCAAGCTCAGTTAGAGAACGTGTTTAAGCCTTACTATCGATTACATAGCGATACTCAGGGAAGCGGATTAGGTTTAGCAATTGCTCGCGGTATCGCTCGCGCTCACGGCGGTGATATCACACTGTATAACCATCCTTGTGGTGGTCTGATTGCCGTATTGCGCTTAAGGCGTTATTTACAGTAATCACACAGGTAACGGAGAATCGCTGGTGAAAAAAGTTTTACTGACCACCGCCTTGCTAACGATGGCGATGAACTGTAGTGCTGCAACGGTTGAGGTTTTGCATTACTGGACGTCGGAGAGTGAAAGCGCGGCGCTGAATCTACTCAAGCAGGAGTTAGCGGCCAAAGGAGATACTTGGCAGGATTTCACGGTAAAAGGTGGCGGGGGTGAAAGCGCCTATAGCGTACTGCAAACGAGAATGATTGCAGGTAACCCACCGACAGCGGCGCTAATGGAAGGCAAATTTATTCAGGAGTGGGGCGCACTGGGTTTTTTATCCAGTCCTTATACCAAAGAGCAAACCGAAGCTTGGGATCGCGTGTTGCCTCCGTTGATTCGCCAGATTACTCAATATCATGGCGAGTACGTTGCTGTTCCCGTAAATAACCATCGGATTAACTGGCTGTGGATTAATCCCAAGCCTTTTAACGCGCTGCATCTGGCGATCCCTACAACGTGGGATGAATTTTTCGCGGCTGCCGATAAGCTCAAAGCGGCAGGTTATATCCCGTTAGCGCACGGTGGACAGGCATGGCAGGATGCAACGCTGTTTGAAAATATTCTGCTCGGCTTAGAAGGTGGTCAGTTCTATCGTGACGTATTCGAAAAGCTAGATAGCAAAGCAATCACTAGCGATCGCATGATCCGCGTACTTCAGCGTTTTCGTCAGTTACATGATGATATAGATCCTAAATCAGCGGGTCGGCCTTGGCATGAGTCAGCAGAGCTTCTGTACAGTGGCAAAGCCGCTATGATGATTATGGGAGACTGGGCCAAAGGTGAGTTGATGCAGATGGGAGCTGTACCAAACAAAGATTTTCTCTGTGTGGCAACGCCAGGTACAGAAGGCTACTTTATTTACGGCACTGACAGTTTTGCGATTTTGCAGCAAAACGGTAATGCCACTGCGGTGGAGGCTCAGCGCCGTCTCGCGGATGTGTTGATGGATCCCGATTTCCAGCGTCGCTTTAATCAGTTAAAAGGCTCAATTCCGGTTCGTAACGATATTGATATGAGCACGTTCGATGTTTGCGCCCAGCAAGCGGCGAAGGTGTTTAAAGATGCCGAGAAGACGAATCGTCTACTGCCAAGCATGGCGCACTCAATGGCGGTTGATGTGCAGGCAAAAGAAGTTTTCTTCCGCGTTCTTAATGACTTTTTCACCCATCCTAATCAAACACCAGAGCAGGCGGTGATGCAGTTGAATACTGCGTTAATGGCGGTGAAAGGTTATTAATTATGGATTCTCAGATGAGAAAAACTTTTTCTCTTCTTCCTATTTTATTGATAATAATCGTTTTTATTAGCCTTCTTGTTCTATTTGCTGGCCGTTTTAGGGATACCGGAGAGGTCAGTAAAACATATGCGACTTATTCAGATATACCCAATGATGATGGTATTCATACTTGGTTACCGGATTTTTTTCCGACGCAGGCCAAAGATATCGGTGCTTCAACCATTGTAGAGCACGATTATTTGCAGGTGACCTTCCGTTTAGAAAAAAACGCAGCATCCGAGTTTGATAAAACCTTTACTGTCCAGATGTCTGATGCGGGAATAAAATTCCTTCAAAATGAATGGATAACCCATGGATGGTGCAAATTAGCGAAAGTACCTGAGGAAGGCGATGACGAACATTTTTATCTTATTGGTAAAGCCACAGGGAAAGCTGGATACATATATGTACTCACTCTGATTTCACCATCACGATATGGCGATAGTGATGGTGAAACACGAGAAAACATGGCCAGATACTGTGTCTTGAAGAATAGATGAGCTGTCTTATTCCTACAGCTCATCTATTCAGGATATGAACATCAGAAATTAAATCCCTTCATCGATTTCAACTGCGGATGCGTTTTCCGCCGCTTTCTCTCTGAAACTCAACATTCCCTGATGCCCACAGGCGAGTGCCTGTGTGACAAACTCCTGTATGCTGGCGATCTCTTCGCGTTCCATCAGCATTTCCGCCAACATTTGCATGTTGGTCCCTGCCACCACATCGCTATTTGCTAATGCTTGGCTCAAGATAACGGAACTGCGAAACGGCGAGCCACCGAGCAAATCGGTGAAAAATAGCACGCCATCTTGCTGAGGCAGCGAGGCGAGTGCCTGAGTCAGTTTTTCATCCAGTTGCTGAGTACTCATTTCAGGTGGAAAGTCGACGGCGACGCACTGTTCCTGTGGGCCAATAACCTGCTCAACCGCGCTAAACAGACCGCTGGCGAAGCGACCATGTCCGGTAATAATAAGGCTAATCATCTCTAATCTCTTAAAAAAACAAGCGCGGCGAACCGCGCTGTGAAATTACAGTACGCCCAACCAAGAGAGGGCAATGGAGAGCACAAACGTGACTAAAATGAGCGTCACCGGACTGACTTTCTTGGCGCGCAGCAGATAATACATCAGCAGCGTATAGCCCAGTGGCAGCAGGTTTGGGAACACTTTGTCGAAGAAGGCCTCTTGAATCGAAACCTCATGTCCGGCAGTGACCGCAATTTTGGCGGTTACGGTCAGGTGAACATAGGATGCGATAAGTCCCCCGATCACGGTGACCCCTAATATGGTGGCCGCTCGTGAGATTGCGCCAGAGCTTGAGCGCAATTTATCGATGGCCTTCACGCCGAGTGAATAGCCCAGATGCGTCCATACCACGCGCAGCAGGAACAGCGCAGCGTAGACAACGAAGAAAATCAATGGACCGAGAATACTTCCCTGGCTGGCGAAAGACGCACACACCCCAGCAACGATCGGCAGCAACGTGAACCAGAAAATCGCATCACCGATACCCGCTAGAGGGCCAAACAGCGCCACCTTCAGGCCTTTAATCAGGTCACGGCTTTCGTGTCGTTCCTCTAGAGAAATCAGCAACCCCATCAGGAATCCGGCTGCGTTAGTGTTGGTGTTAATAAATTCTAAATTGTCTCTCATGGACGCACTAAGGGCGTCCTTATCGTTGGCGTAAATCTTTTTCAGTAGCGGAGATTGCGCGCTGGCAAACCCCGTCGCTTGCATACGCTCATAGTTAAAACCTGACTGAAGCAGGGCGGAACGAAAGCCCAAGCGGGTGATATCGCCACGGGTCAGCACGGTTTTGGGCGGATTATCTTGGCCCGCAGTGGTCGCGGGTACGGATGTATTTTCAGTATTGACGATTTCAGATGCCATCTTCCATATCCTCCGCTACGACGACTGTTGCCGCTGCTTTTTTCTGTTCGTTAAAGTATTCATATACCGCAAATGCGGCACCTAGCACCGCAACCGGCAGTAGGTTTTGTACGGGAATAAAAGTGACAAACAGGAAGCCGACGATAAAGAACGGAATAAATGGTGTCTTCATCATGACCTTAAGCAGTAAACCAAAACCGACGGCGGGTAATACGCCGCCGGCGACTTCAAAGCCGTGGGTTAACCATGCTGGCATAGATTGCACCAGCGTTTGCATGGCGCCTTGTGAAACGTAGGCACAGAAGAACGTGACGGCGGCATAGCTAATCGCCACGATGCTGGTTAATAGCAGATTCAAGCGACCCAGCGAGCGAGTATCGCCTTCTTCTGCATAACGATCGGCTTTTTGCATGAAGAACGAAAATGCTGAGTAGTAGAACAGAATGATGTACTGCATCAGGAAACTGAACGGTAATCCAAGCCCGATGGCCGTTTTCGCATCCACTCCGGTACTGTGGGCGATAACCGTTGTCATGATCCCCGCTAAGACAGGGTTTGGCGGCTGAGTTCCCCCGATAGGTGTGAGTCCGGTAAAGGCCAGTTCGGTCAATGCACCGGTAATTAAACCGGTTTGGATATCGCCTAGAATCGCACCGGTGAGCGTACACACAATCAGTGGGCGGAAGATATATAGAGCTTCGAGCCAGAAGTCGATGCCGACAATCAGGGCCATGATGGCGAGCCCCATGCCTTGCATTAAGGTTATTTCATGCATGATGTGTCCTATCGTTTAGTTAAACCTATAGAGATAAAACCGCGCATTACTCAAATCAGTCGATGCTGTGTTTGCTATCGCTTGGGGTATCTTGAATAAAAACGTCCACGCCTTTGGCTTGAATTGCGCGCAGATTCGCGAGGTCCTGATCGTCGACATAGACTTTTTTCGTGATGGAACGCTTCCCTTCGACGAAATGCATATTGCCAACGTTCACGCTTTTGATTGGAACGCCTCCTTCAATCAAAAAGCGGGCTTCCTGCGGTGTGCGGCAGACGATAAAGATTTTTTGTGCTGCCGATGCTTTACCGATGATGTCGATGGTTTTTTGCAGAGAGAAAAAGCGAATACCAATGCCCATAGATTCAGCCGTCATGGACATGATTTGTTGTTGTAGAGGGTCTTGAGCCACGCCGTCATCGGCAACCAAAAGCAAATTAGCGCCAAGAGAAGAGGACCAGGCCACGCCAACCTGTCCGTGAACCAGACGGTTATCAATACGCAGCAGTAGGATGTTCGGGGTAGCCATAATGTATCTCCTTGCAAAAGAATGATCGTTTCCCTTTCTCTGCCCGCTTTCTTAAGTCGCTAGGCAGGCAGAAAAAGGGACGTAATCAGTCTAAGGCGAGGAAATCTCTCAAAGGCTACATGATGCTATTGAATTATTACGCGGCTGCAAGGTAAGTCTGCGAATCTTGCAGCGCTGTAATATTAGCGGTTTTATCCCCGCAGATAGCGGAAGCGAAGCGGGTAATGTTCGGTGTTGGTATAGCTCACCGTGAACTCGAAAGGCCGGCCGTGGCTGGTGGCAAGGCGCACAATTTCAATGCAAGGCTGTTGGTGTTCGAGCTGTAATAGAGCGGCCATCGGTGCTGGGGCGATACAGGGACGATAATCATCCTGAGCCTGCATGCTCAATAGGTTAAAGTCATGAGCAAGCGTATGGTAAAGCCCATGCTGCTCTACGTGCTGGCGATTCAGAGTGGCAAAACGTTCGGCGGGTAAAACGGTGATTTCATATAGCGCCGGATATTGCTCGACGAATCGCAACCGTTCAAGGATTATCACGCGCTGAGAGGCATTGAGGCCTAACTTCTGAGCTTGCTCTGGCGTAACCGGACATTGCTCGAAGCGTACCACTTGCGTGTGGTGAGCAAGACCGGCCTGGGTCATTTTCTCGCTAAAACCCACTGGCAGCGTGTTGTCTGCCAACCACGCAGGCGTGGTCACCAGAGTGCCCCGCCCCTGTTTTTTGGTCAAAAATCCCCGCTGGGCTAACATTTCAACCGCCGTGCGCAGCGTAACTCGGCCACATTGATATTGCTGACAGAGCACAGGCTCTGGCGGCAGCAGCGTATCGAGTGGGAATTCTCCCGCTTCGATTCTTTCACGCAGATCTTTTGCGATATGCAAATAGAGAGGGGCAGCCTGTTCGAGTTCGTTATGCATCAATCCTGTCCATAAATGGTCACTTTGCACACCTTGGCCACTTTACCGTCATTGGAAGGAAGATCGGGGGTTACACCCAGTTGGCGTGCGCGCAATAGCCCAAGTAGCTGAGCGAACATAACATACAACAAACCGCTAAAGACTTCAGGTAGTTGGGTCAATTCTGGTGAGTCAAAATGCAGATACTCATCGCAGGCTTGCGCGACACGTTCGTCGTTTGCGGCGTAAATACCTATGATTTTCCCCTGTGGATGGCGCTGCGCGGCTAACTCGGTAGCCATATCCAGATCGTAACGAAGGATCTCTTGATCGGGCGAAAGATAGCAAACCACGGTCACTGGCTGGTTGACGATCAGTTTAGGGCCGTGACGAAATGCCAGCGTTGAGAAATCATCGGTAGCCTGCCGTCCGTTGCACATCTCCAGCAATTTCAGGCTGGCATCGGCAGCGATAAACTGTAGCGACGATGAGCCTAAACTGACCACCATGGGGGCGTCGCGTTTGGCGATGGCAGCAATTTTGTCAGCCTGCTGTGAAAGAAAATAATCAGCTCCGTGCTGATAAACATCTAAGGCGCGCTGAGCGATATCCCATTGCTGAGGCAAGAAGATGAGCAGCAGATACCAGATCGGTAGCGTAAATTCCGCGGCGGCAGCAAAAGAGCCGTTTTTGGTGCCGATAGGCGCTGGGATATAGAGGGTTTTGGCGTGATGCTGGCTGCGTTTAGGTAATTCTCCCTGCGGATCGTTCGCAACGATCAAGTGATAGCAGTCATCGATCAGGCGTTCAGCCAGTTCAAACACCGCGGTGCTCTCTGGAGTGCTGCCGGAGCTGGTGACGGAAACCAGCAGTGTCGGTTTATTCTCCAGATACAGCTCAGGTTTGACGACAATATCGGTACTGGCAAGAACCTGAATGGATTTTCCAGTTTGCTGACGGATCCACTGTGCGGCAACGCGTGCGGCACTAAGCGATGAACCGGCACCGCATAGAATGATATTGCGCGGTTCGTCTGCCAACTGTTGCCAGAAACGCCTAATTTCCGCGCGGTGTTGCTGTATAAGAGCAAAGCCTTCACGCCATAGCCGAGGCTGATTGCAGATAGATTGTAGTGTCAATAATCCACCGGCTGATTGCCATTCGGCTTCGCTAAACAGTGTGTTGCTTGAGTTCTGCATGATTAACCTCCAAACATTCGAACGTTATGATGTTTCATGGTGGAGAAAAAAAATACGCCTGTCTGTGACGACGATCAGTTTTATGATTAGACGCCCTACAAGAAGGATAAGTCGGGTGATCCTACTATCACCTGTGACAGGCCTATAAAAGATGAGTTACTATCGCGGGCAATTGTGTAAAGACCAAGACAGTCGTTAAGTCCCGCTGCGGACTGTTTTACTCATTCAGTTAGGGCGGCGGCCAGAGGATTATTAATGAGCGATCTGATCCATGACGGCAGCGAGCGCCAAGCGCTGCACACGTTTACAGAGAACGCCTATCTCAACTATTCCATGTACGTCATCATGGACAGGGCGTTACCTTTTATCGGTGATGGTTTAAAACCGGTACAGCGTCGTATTGTGTATGCGATGTCGGAGCTGGGGTTAAACAACAGCGCCAAGTTTAAAAAGTCCGCACGTACCGTGGGTGACGTGCTGGGTAAATATCATCCGCACGGCGACAGCGCCTGTTATGAAGCCATGGTGCTCATGGCCCAGCCGTTCTCCTACCGTTATCCGCTGGTTGATGGTCAGGGTAACTGGGGTGCTCCGGATGATCCGAAGTCCTTTGCTGCGATGCGTTATACCGAGTCACGCCTGTCCAAGTATGCTGAAGTGCTGTTGGGCGAGTTAGGACAAGGTACCGTCGACTATACGCCAAACTTTGACGGCACCCTGCAGGAGCCAAAAACGCTGCCTGCGCGCCTGCCTAATATTTTGTTGAATGGGACTACCGGTATTGCCGTTGGTATGGCAACGGATATTCCTCCGCACAACGTGCGTGAGTTGGCGAAAGCCTTAGTTGAGCTGATTGATAAGCCGAGTATGACGCTCGACGATATTCTCGAGCATGTCCAAGGCCCTGATTATCCAACCGAAGCCGAAATTATCACGCCGCGTGAAGAGATCCGTAAAATCTATCGCACCGGCCGTGGTTCGGTTCGCATGCGTGCAATCTGGAAAAAAGAAGACGGCGAGGTGGTGATTAGCGCGCTGCCGCACCAGACTTCCGGCGCGAAAGTGTTGGAGCAAATTGCCAGCCAGATGCGTGCGAAGAAATTGCCGATGGTTGAAGATTTACGTGATGAATCCGATCACGAAAACCCAACCCGTTTAGTCATCGTGCCGCGTTCCAATCGCGTAGATATGGATCAGGTGATGGCTCACCTGTTTGCCACTACCGATCTGGAAAAAAGCTACCGCATTAACATGAATATGATCGGCTTGGACAATCGTCCAGCGGTCAAAAATCTGCTCGAAATTCTGACTGAATGGCTCGCTTATCGTCGTGATACGGTGCGCCGCCGCTTAAACTACCGTCTGGAAAAAGTGCTGAAACGTTTGCACATTTTGGAAGGTTTGCTGGTGGCATTCCTCAATATTGATGAAGTGATCCATATCATCCGTACCGAGGACGAGCCCAAACCGAAGCTAATTGAACGCTTTGGTATTTCAGAAACACAGGCAGAAGCTATTCTTGAACTGAAACTGCGTCACCTTGCTAAGTTGGAAGAGGTGAAAATTCGTGGTGAACAGGATGAGCTGGCTAAAGAACGCGACCATTTGCAGGCATTACTGGCATCTGAACGTAAACTGAATACGTTGATTAAGAAAGAAATTCAGGCTGACGCACAGGCTTACGGCGACGATCGCCGCTCTCCACTGCAAGAGCGCGAAGAAGCTAAAGCCATGAGCGAGCACGACTTCATTCCATCCGAGCCAGTGACTATTGTTCTGTCAGAAGGGGGTTGGGTGCGGAGTGCCAAGGGGCATGATATCGATCCTACCGGCTTGAGTTACAAAGCGGGTGATAGCTTCCGTGCAGCTGCGCGTGGTAAGAGCAATCAGCCTGTGGTCTTTATCGATTCCACGGGGCGCAGTTATGCGCTTGATCCAACGACGCTGCCTTCGGCACGTGGGCAGGGTGAACCGTTAACCGGTAAGTTGACGCCACCACCAGGCGCGACTATTGAGCAGGTGTTAATGGCTGCGGATGACCAAAAACTGTTGATGGCTTCAGATGCAGGTTATGGTTTCGTATGTACTTTCAACGATTTGGTCGCACGTAACCGTGCGGGTAAAGCGATGATTACCTTGCCAGAAAATGCTAAGGCGTTGCCACCGATTGAAATCAACGGTGCTGATGACATGTTGTTGGCTATTACACAGGCTGGCCGTATGTTGATGTTCCCAGTGAATGATTTGCCACAGCTGTCGAAGGGTAAGGGCAACAAGATTGTGTCAATTCCTTCTGCGCAAGCTGCATCGGGTGAAGATAAGCTGGCGTGGCTGTTTGTATTGCCGCCGCAGACGTCAATTACGGTGCATGTCGGCAAGCGTAAGCTGGTGATGAAGCCGCAGGAGCTACAGAAATTCCGCGCTGAACGCGGACGCAAAGGTACGCTGTTACCGCGTGGCCTGCAGCGCATTGAACGTGTTGATGTAGAAATGCCAGAGCAGATCAAAGTCGGCCCAGGCGATAGTGAAGAGTAATTGTTGAGGGTTTAAAACGTTTATCTTGGTAGGACGAGCCGACGTGACGTGATATAGCGTCACGTCGGAGTAGGAAATTTGTACCGAGTTTGCTCAATATCGACATATTTCTTCGCTTGTTTTCCAATGATTTTTTAACGCTGCAGCCAAGGAATCTCCGGTGTGTTTTGCAGTTAAGTCGGTATACTAACTCCGGCTATATGTTTATGAGGTTGTTATGTTATCCATCATTCGCGTTGTGCTGGTCACGTTATACTGTATTTTGGCCTGCATTTTCGGTTGTATTTATTGCTTGTTTAGCCCACGTAATCCACGCCACGTTGCGACTTTCGGCCATATGTTTGGGCGACTGTCGCCGTTGTTTGGCCTGAAAGTAGAAACTCGCATTCAGGCTGAAGCCAAAAACTACGGTAACTCGATTTATATCGCCAACCATCAGAACAACTATGACATGGTAACGATATCGAATGCGGTGCAGACCAACACAGTCACAGTGGGTAAGAAAAGCCTGATTTGGATCCCATTCTTTGGCCTGCTTTATTGGCTGACGGGGAACCTGCTGATTGACCGAGCGAACCGTGCGAAAGCGCATAACACGATTGCGCAGGTTGTGAACCAATTCCGCACTAAGACGATCTCTTTTTGGATGTTCCCTGAGGGAACTCGTAGCCGTGGTCGTGGTTTGATGCCATTCAAAACCGGTGCTTTCCATGCCGCGATTGCCGCTGGTGTGCCGATTGTTCCGGTATGTGCATCTAATACAAACGATAAAGTTAAGCTTAATCGCTGGAATAACGGTTTAGTTATTGTTGAGATGCTGCCACCGATCGATGTGACTAAATACGGCAAAGATCAGGTTCGTGAACTGTCAGCCTACTGTCATGCGTTGATGGAAGCGAAAATCAATGAGCTGAATGCAGAAGTTGCTGCTCGTGAAGCTCAGATGCGCGAAGCTAAGTCTTGATTTTAAAGAATATTATTTAGACCTGTCAGCGTTAGGCAGGTCTTTTATTTAAACGGTTGAATTCAATCGTTGATGCTGAGATCCCTTCTGGATTTTCAGTTTGCATAGCAAATTCATGGAGAAGTTATGTCACTCAGTCGACGTCGGTTTATTCAGACTTCGGGTCTGGCACTGTGTGCAAGTGCATTGCCGCTGAGGGCGCATGCGAGTGGATCGCAAGTTTCGCTGCCCATTCCTCCTCTATTGGAATCAAAGCGCGGTCAGCCTCTGTTTCTGACGCTACAGCGTTCACATTGGGCTTTCATGAGCGGACGTAAGGTCAGCACATGGGGTATCAATGGACTTTATTTGGGGCCGACCGTACGTGTTTATAGCGGTGATGACGTGAAGCTGATTTATAGCAACCGTCTGCCTGAGTCGGTTTCGATGGAAATCAGTGGGCTGCAAGTTCCCGGCGCTTTAAGCGGCGGTGCGGCACGGCTCATGTCACCGAATGTGGATTGGTCGCCAGTGCTGCCTATTCGCCAATCCGCGGCCACGCTGTGGTATCACGCCAACACGCCTGGACATATGGCTGAACATGTATACAACGGCCTAGCAGGAATGTGGTTGGTTGAAGATGAGAACAGCAAAAATCTGCCTTTACCAAACCATTATGGCGTGGATGATTTCCCCGTCATTATCCAAGACAAACGCTTAGATAACTTTGGTACACCAGAATACGAAGCGCCTTCATCCGGTGGTTTCTACGGAGATTCTCTGCTGGTTAACGGCGTGCAGGAACCTTTTGTTGAGGTTTCTCGTGGCTGGGTACGTTTACGTTTGCTCAATGCTTCTAACGCTCGTCGTTACACTTTGACCATGAGCGATAATCGTCCATTCAGCGTTATTGCCAGCGATCAAGGTTATATGCCAGCGCCAGTGATTGCTAGCAGCCTTACATTGGCTCCGGGAGAGCGCCGCGAAGTACTGGTCGATATGTCTAAAGGCGAAGAGGTATCGATTACTGCGGGTGTTGCAGCAGGTATTATGGATCGTCTGCGTGGCCTGTTTGAGCCCTCTTCCATTCTGATTTCTACTACCGTACTTACCCTGCGTCCAACCGGCCTGCTGCCGCTAGTGACGGATAATCTGCCAACGCGTCTGCTGTCTGATGACATGATGGAAGGCAGCGTAGTCAATACGCGCAGCATTAGTCTTGGCAGTGCTTCCCAGCCAGGCATAAACGGCGCAGTTTGGGATTTACACCGGACAGATATTCAGGCACAGCAGGGGACATGGGAACGCTGGACGGTGCGTGCAGATACGCCGCAGGCGTTTTACATTCAGGGTGCTAAATTCTTAGTGAAAAGCGTCAACAATGCGCCGCCAATGGTTGAAGACCGTGGCTGGAAAGACACGGTGTGGGTAGATGGTGAAGTATCTCTGATGGTCTATTTCCCTCAGGCATCTTCTGAACATTTCCCGTTCATCTACTATAGCCAAACACTAGAACTTGCTACCCGGGGTAGCGTTGGACAACTGGTCGTCAACGCCGCTCAATAACTCTTCCTATAACGCCCTTTTTCTTGTGTGAAAGGGCGTAGTCATAAATCGATCTCCTCTCACATTTCTGATCATCTCTGTGTAAAAAGTCGCTTCTTTTTGATTCTCCCCAACCTAACTCAATATTTTATTTGGTAGCTATAGCTAATTGAGCAATCGTTCGGGCAGGGGGCATCGAAATGAATAATAAAGAAAAAATACATAGTGAAGGGATATCGATAACACGCCGCAGTTTGGTTAAAGGCAGTGCTTTGGGTGGGCTAGCATTAGCAAGTGGAGCGCTGAATTTACCGTTTATGCGTAATGTTCAGGCTGCGCCCGTTGCAACGCCTCCGCCAGATAAAGTGACGTGGGGAATGTGCTCGGTCAACTGTGGCAGCCGCTGCGCGTTACGTCTGCATACCCGCGATAATGAAGTGTATTGGGTTGAAACTGATAACACAGGCTTAGATGAGTATGGCGATCATCAGGTCCGAGCCTGTCTGCGTGGGCGCTCTATTCGCCGCCGCATGAATCATCCAGAGCGGTTGAATTACCCCATGAAACGCGTTGGCAAGCGGGGAGAAGGGAAATTCAAGCGCATTGGTTGGGATGAGGCTTATGATGAAATAGCCAACAGTCTCAAATACACGGTTGAAAAATATGGTAATGAGGCGGTTTATCAAAACTATGCAACCGGCGTCATCGGCGGCAACGTCACCCGTTCATCACCGTATGCCTCGATCATTGGCCGCTTGATGAACTGCTACGGTGGCTATCTTAGCCATTATGGTAGCTATAGCACCGCACAAATCTCTGCAGCCATGCCATACACCTACGGCAGCAACGATGGAAACAGTACGTCGGATATTGTGAACTCCAAACTGGTCGTTATGTTCGGTAATAATCCCGCTGAAACGCGGATGAGTGGCGGCGGGATCACTTATCACCTCGAACAAGCGCGTGAACGCTCTAATGCCAAAATGATCGTTATCGATCCACGCTATACCGATACCGCCGCAGGGCGTGAAGATGAATGGATCCCGATCCGTCCAGGAACAGACGCTGCGCTGGTGGGGGGGATAGCGTACGTGTTGATCAGTGAGAATCTGGTCGATCAGCCATTCTTAGATCGCTATTGCGTAGGCTACGATGAAAAAACATTACCCAATAGCGCTCCCGCAAACGGGCACTACAAAGCCTATATTTTAGGTCAGGGGCCAGACGGGATAGCCAAAACACCAGAGTGGGCATCTCGTATCACAGGTATTCCCGCCGAACGTATTATCAAACTCGCGCGTGAGATCGGTACTGCGAAGCCTGCCTATATTTGCCAAGGTTGGGGTCCACAGCGACAGGCTAATGGGGAAGAAACTGCCCGAGCAATTGCTATGTTGCCGATTTTGACCGGAAATGTCGGTATTCATGGTGGCAACAGTGGAGCACGAGAATCGACTTATCTCATCACGATTGAGCTGATGCCGGTACTCACCAATCCGGTCAAAACGTCTATATCTGTATTTACTTGGACCGATGCCATCCGGCGTGGACCTGAGATGACGGCGAAACGCGACGGGGTACGCGGAAAAGATAAGCTGGATGTTCCCATCAAATTTATCTGGAACTACGCCGGTAATACTTTGATTAATCAACACTCAGATATCAACAAAACCCACGAAATCTTGCAGGACGACACGCTATGCGAAAAGATCATCGTCATTGAAAACTTTATGACCTCTTCGGCCAAGTATGCCGATATTTTGCTGCCGGATCTGATGACCACGGAGCAGGAGGATATTGTTCCTAATGATTATGCGGGAAATATGGGGTATTTAATCTTTAGTCAGCCTGCGACTAGCGCCAAGTTTGAGCGTAAGGGGATCTATGAAATCATGTCACAGATTGCTAAGCGACTGGGGCCAGATGTAGAGCAGGCATTTACTGAAGGGCGTACGCAGTCTGATTGGCTACACTATCTGTATGCCAAAATGCAGGCGCGCGATCCGCTGCTTCCTGATTATGAAACCCTGCGTCAGCAGGGAATTTATAAACGTAAAGATCCCAATGGTCATTTTGTTGCTTACCAAAAATTTCGCCAAGATCCAGACGCGAATCCCCTAAAAACGCCTTCAGGAAAGATCGAAATTTACTCTGAGCGACTGGCAGAAATTGCCGCTACGTGGGAGTTGGAAAAAGACGAAACCATTAGTGCGTTGCCGGTGTATGCCTCGACGTTTGAAGGATGGGATGATTCTCTACGTGCTATCTATCCGCTGCAGATGTTTGGCTTCCATTACAAGGCGCGCACCCACTCTACTTATGGCAATGTTGATGTGCTAGAGGCCGCCTGTCGTCAGGAGGTGTGGATTAACCCTATCGACGCTCAGAAACGTGGTATACAAAATGGCGATAAAGTTCGCGTATTTAATAAGCGTGGTACGGTGATTATCAATGCTAAAGTCACGCCGCGCATTATGCCGGGAGTCAGCGCAATGGGACAGGGGGCTTGGCATCAGGCAGATATGGCTGGGGATAAGGTCGACCACGGTGGCTGTATCAATACGTTGACTACGATGCGTCCATCACCGTTAGCTAAGGGTAATCCGCAGCACACTAATTTAGTGGAAATCGAAAAAGTATAATTCGCCCAATCTGGCTCCCCTTCAGGGGAGCCTATTACGTTATGAGTGTCTACCGCCGTAGGCCAGTGTGACCTCTTTGGCTGCCTTAATCACCAGAGCGCCAATTTCGATAACGCGATCGTCCGTAATACGTGAAACGGGGCCTGAAATAGAAATGGCGGCGAAAGCCTCTTGATGCTCGTCATAGATGCAGGCTGCGATACAGCGCAGTCCCAAAGCATGCTCTTCGTCGTCGAAAGAAAACCCCTGTTTGCGGATATGCGCCAGTTCTTCTTTCAAACTTGTAGGGTTGCTACGGGTATGCGGTGTATAGCTATGCAGACCTTTTTTATGCAGTAATTCAACCAGATGAGAATCGCTCACGGTGGATAAAAATGCTTTACCCGCGCCTGATGCATGCATCGGTAGTTTGCCACCGATTGGCGCAGACATGCGCATTAACTGTGTGCACTGGACCTGATCGATGATCACGGCCTGAAAATCACTGACGTCTAACACCGCTAAGTTAACGGTTTCACCCGAGTCTTCCATTAAACGGCGCAAAATCGGATGGACAATCGCCAGCAGATTGCGGCTTTGTAGAAAACTACTACCAACGAAAAAAGCATGAGAAGCGATGGTCCACAAACCTAAATCGCCTACCTGTTGGACGAAGCCTTGTTGCTGCATGGTGCTCAATAAGCGATGAGTCGTGGAATTTGGCAGTCCTGCTTGTTGAGCTAAATCCGTGAGCGCAACGCTACCGTGAGATTCGGCAATTAATTCCAGCAATCTCAATCCGCGTTGTAAGGATTGAACCTGTCCGGTGGCCGCAGGCGCTGCGGCTGGCGTGGTGGCACGTGGTTTCTTCCCACGTTTTACGGGCACGGTCGTCGCCATCGTGTTGCTCTCCTGAGACAGTCGTAAATAATTATTTTTATTGAACAAATTCTTATTAAAAAAATGTTATAAAAATGGAATCTATTTTCGTTTTCGACATTATGGATGTAATCGTTAGTTTTAACTGCTCCGACGTGTTCAAAGTCAGAGGCGGCACGCAAAAGTCACCTGAAAAAGTCTCAAGATCGCCTCCGCCAACAGAGCTGAAACCTATGTTAGGATGAGGAAACGCCATTTTTTTGAATAAAAAACCTGCACTAAAAGACGGGTGATATCAGGGTAAATGAAAGACTAGGAGCAACAGTGAGCACAACCGTTGAGAGATTACGTCATCAGCTATCCCAAAGGATTTTGGTGCTGGATGGCGGTATGGGAACCATGATTCAAGGCTATCGGCTGACCGAAGAGGACTTCCGAGGCGATCGTTTTGCCGACTGGCAGAGCGATCTTAAAGGCAATAACGACCTACTGGTTCTGACCAAGCCGGATATTATTAGCGCGATCCATTATGACTATCTCGAAGCCGGCGCTGACATTCTAGAAACCAATACATTCAACTCTACGCGCATTGCGATGGCGGATTACCATATGGAATCCCTATCCGCGGAAATCAACTATGAAGCTGCACGTTTGGCTCGAGCCTGTGCAGATGAATGGACGGCGCGAACCCCGAATAAGCCGCGCTATGTTGCAGGTGTACTCGGCCCGACTAACCGCACGGCGTCAATTTCTCCAGACGTTAACGATCCTGCTTTCCGTAATATCTCTTTTGACCAGTTAGTTGAAGCCTATCGTGAATCAACCCGTGCGCTGGTTGAAGGTGGCGTCGATCTAATCATGATCGAAACTATCTTCGATACGCTGAATGCCAAAGCAGCAATCTATGCTGTTGAAACCGAATTCGAAGCGATGGGCGTTGAACTGCCCGTCATGATTTCCGGCACGATCACTGATGCATCAGGCCGTACTCTGTCCGGTCAAACTACCGAGGCTTTTTACAACTCTCTGCGTCATGTGAAGCCGCTGACCTTTGGTTTGAACTGTGCATTAGGGCCGGATGAGCTGCGTCAGTACGTTGCAGAGCTATCACGCATTGCTGAATGTTTTGTCACTGCACACCCAAATGCGGGGCTGCCGAATGCCTTTGGCGAATACGATCTTGGGCCGAAAGAGATGGCTGAGCATATTGCCGAATGGGCTCAAGCTGGCTTTCTGAATATCGTCGGTGGCTGCTGTGGTACGACACCAGCACACATTGCAGCAATCAGTCGGGCGGTTGACGGTGTGAAACCACGCGCGCTGCCAGATATCCCCGTAGCATGTCGCTTGGCAGGTTTGGAACCGCTGACCATTGATGCCAATACGCTCTTTGTTAACGTCGGGGAGCGTACCAACGTTACGGGCTCAGCCAAGTTCAAACGTCTGATTAAAGAAGATAAATATGCTGAGGCGCTAGAAGTTGCGCTACAACAGGTAGAAAGCGGTGCGCAGATCATTGATATCAATATGGATGAAGGGATGCTCGATGCCGAAGCGGCAATGGTGCGTTTCCTTAATCTGATCGCCGGCGAGCCTGATATTGCCCGTGTGCCGATAATGATTGATTCCTCCAAATGGGAAGTCATCGAAAAAGGTCTGAAGTGCATTCAGGGCAAGGGGATTGTGAACTCGATCTCGATGAAAGAGGGCGAGGATAAATTCATCGAGCATGCGCGTAAGGTTCGTCGCTATGGTGCGGCGATGGTGGTAATGGCGTTTGATGAAGTTGGGCAGGCGGATACGCGCGCGCGGAAAATTGAAATTTGCCGCCGTGCCTACAAACTGCTGACTGAAACAGTCGGCTTCCCTCCTGAAGACATTATTTTTGACCCCAATATTTTCGCCGTGGCGACCGGTATTGAAGAGCATAACAACTATGCCGTGGACTTTATCGAGGCCTGCGCAGATATCAAAGCCGAGCTGCCGCACGCCCTAATCTCCGGCGGTGTGTCTAACGTTTCATTCTCCTTCCGTGGCAACGATCCGGTACGTGAAGCGATCCACGCGGTATTCCTGTACTACGCGATCCGTAATGGTATGGATATGGGGATCGTTAATGCAGGGCAGTTAGCGATCTACGACGATCTCCCGACCGATCTGCGTGATGCGGTTGAAGATGTGATCTTAAACCGCCGAGAGGATGGTACCGAGCGTTTACTGGATCTGGCGGAGAAATACCGTGGTAGCAAGAGTGATGACGATAGCAATAAACCGCAGGCGGAGTGGCGCAGCTGGCCGGTAAAAAAACGCTTGGAATATTCACTGGTTAAAGGCATTACCGAGTTTATTGAAGCGGATACTGAAGAGGCTCGTCTTGAAGCCGAACGTCCGATTGAGGTCATTGAAGGGCCGCTGATGGACGGCATGAACGTGGTTGGCGATCTGTTCGGTGATGGAAAAATGTTCTTGCCGCAGGTGGTGAAATCTGCCCGTGTGATGAAGCAGGCCGTAGCCTACCTTGAGCCGTTTATTGAAGCTAGCAAAGAGAAAGGCACATCGGCGGGAAAAGTGCTGCTGGCGACGGTGAAAGGCGATGTGCACGATATTGGTAAGAACATCGTCGGCGTGGTGCTGCAATGCAATAACTACGAAATCATCGATCTGGGCGTTATGGTGCCTTGCGATAAAATCCTGAAAACTGCACGTGAGCAAAACGTTGATATTATTGGATTGTCTGGGCTGATAACGCCATCGTTGGATGAAATGGTTTACGTGGCCAAAGAAATGGAGCGCCAAGGATTCGATCTGCCGCTGTTGATTGGTGGAGCAACGACGTCTAAGGCGCATACAGCGGTTAAAATCGAGCAGAACTACAGTGGGCCAACCACCTATGTTTCGAATGCCTCACGTACCGTAGGCGTTGTTGCTGCGCTTTTATCCCCAACGCAAAAACCTGATTTTGTGGCTCGTACGCGTAAAGAGTATGAAACGGTTCGTATTCAACACGGACGCAAAAAACCACGCACACCGCCGGTTTCACTGGAGGCTGCGCGTGAAAATGCGACTTCGCTTGATTGGTCAGATTACACACCGCCTGTTCCGCATCGTTTGGGTGTGCATCAGGTGACCGCGAGCATTGATACTTTACGTAATTACATCGACTGGACGCCGTTCTTCATGACGTGGTCGCTGGCAGGAAAGTATCCACGCATTCTCGAGGATGAAGTAGTTGGCGAAGAAGCCAAGCGAGTCTTTGCAGATGCTAATGCGATGCTGGATGATTTAGCGAGCAGCGGCAAACTCAATCCACGTGGCGTGTATGGCATTTTCCCTGCTAATCGGGTGGGCGATGATGTAGAGATCTACAGCAATGAATTCCGTGATGAGGTGCTTGTCACGGGTCATCACCTACGCCAGCAGACTGAAAAAACAGATTTTGCTAACTACTGCTTAGCGGATTTCGTGGCGCCAAAATCCAGTGGTAAATCAGACTATATCGGCGCATTTGCGGTTACCGGTGGGCTGGAAGAGGATGCGTTGGCTGATGCCTATGAAGCGCAGCATGATGATTACAATAAAATCATGGTGAAGGCGCTCTCTGACCGTTTAGCTGAGGCTTTTGCTGAATACCTACATGAAAAAGTACGTAAGGTTTATTGGGGGTACGCGGCTAATGAAAACCTCAGTAATGAAGAGCTAATCCGCGAAAATTACCAAGGTATTCGTCCTGCACCTGGCTATCCGGCATGCCCTGAACATACTGAAAAAGCGGCTATTTGGACGCTATTGGATGCCGAAAATACGGTGGGGATGAAGCTCACCGAATCTTACGCGATGTGGCCGGGAGCGTCGGTTTCCGGTTGGTATTTCAGCCATCCCGAAAGCAAATATTTTGCGGTTGCGCAGATCCAACGCGATCAGGTGGAAGATTATGCTCAACGTAAAGGAATGCCGGTCGCCGAGGTTGAACGTTGGTTGGCGCCGAACCTTGGGTATGATGCGGATTAACAGAACATCGTTTTGGGTTTTGTGGGGGCAGTGTAAGGTTTCGGTAGCCAGTCGAGCCCGAGCTTACATGTAATTTTTACCGAAGGCTCCCGACGATAGGTTGCCAGCGCGCAACCTATCGACTCCGGCGCTTTTTACCGAGTCGTTTGGCCGACCGGTCTCAGAGCGCACATCCTGTGCGCCCTCGACCTACCGCCATCATCTCTGCTGGCGCCCCTAGCCCGTACGCCTAAACCAATGTCACATGAAGCTCGGTATTGACTGGCGGGCGGAACCTTACACAAATGCGATACAGACTGGAGATGAGACTCAACTCTCCGGTGACACCACTTTTTTGTTCTCTTTCTCATCTCCGGTAGGGCGTCCCTGCCAGTATCCTGCCAATAGAGAACCAGACAGGTTGTGCCATACAGAGAACAGTGCGCCGGGCAGTGCAGCAAGCGGTGAGAAGTAAATTTTACCTAACGTGGCCGCTAGACCCGAGTTTTGCATTCCAACCTCGATCGCGAGAGTACGGCAAGTGGACTCGTCAAAACCGAACAAACGACCTCCCCAGTATCCACTGAGCAGTCCGATGCTGTTATGCAAGATAACTGCGACGATCACCATCAGGCCAACCGAGGCGATATGGCTTTGGCTTCCTGCAACCACTGCGCTGATGATAGCTAAGATACACACCATTGATAGAGCAGGCAGGAAAGGTTCAATGCGTGCGACGAGTTTGCTAAACATGTGGTGAATGGCCAGACCGGCGGCGATTGGAATGACCACAATTTGTAGAATGCTGATTAACATTCCCATGATATCTACGCTAATGGTGGCATCAACGTATAAACGCGTCAGCAGAGGCGTCGCAAACACGCCTACCAGCGTTGAGAATGACGAAATGGTGACTGAAAGCGCCACGTCTCCACGGGCTAAGTAGATCATCACGTTTGATGCCGTGCCGCTGGCGACGCTGCCGACGAGAACCATGCCGGCAGATAAATCTGGCGGCATATGGAAGGCTTTCGCGAGCAGAAACGCTGCTAGCGGCATCACCAGATAATGCAGGAAGATGCCGGCTGCAACGGGGGCAGGTCGAGATAGCACACGTTTGAAATCATCAATTTTTAGTGTAACTCCCATGGTAAACATGATGAGCATCAGTAGCGAGCTAACGTAGGGCCCTATCCCCGTAAATGTGGTTGGCGTGAAATAGGCAGAGATAGACAGCAAAACTGCCCACAGAGGGAATAAACGTGTAAATAATGCCAGCATGATTAGGCCTTTTTAGTATGTTGTGATGTGTGTTATTGGAAATTTATAAGAATGAACAACAGGTACTGATTTCCCCGCCGCAGAGCGCGGCGGGAAGGCCGGAGCGGCAGAGGAAGGGTTACTCGAAGAGATTGGTGTGTAGCGCGCGCACCACGTTTTCGGCATTTTCACCGGGAACGAGGAAGCAGAGGTTATGGCTGCTGGCACCGTAGCAAATCATACGGATGTTGAACGGTTCCATGACCCCGAAAACCTCTTTGCCAACGCCACAGGCGGAAGAGAGCTTGTTACCGATAAGTGCCACCAGCGCCAGATTTTCTTCTACTTCTACTCGGCAAAGGGAGGAGAGCTCAGTCAGCAGAGAGGTTGTCAGCAAGCTGGCACCGCTCGTGCACGAGCCGGTGGTGTCTAACGTTAAGGCAATACTGACTTCAGACGTAGTAATCAAATCGACGGAGATGTTGTGGCGCGCCAAAATCCCAAATACCTCGGCCAAGAAACCACGGGCGTGCAGCATGTTCAGGCTGTGTAACGTCATCAGCGTTTGTTTACGACGCAGAGCAAGCGCACGGAACAACGGCGGTTGCTCGGTTTTATTGCACACTAAGGTGCCACCGGCCGAAGGATCCTTGCTTGAACCGACGAAAACGGGGATGTCGCTACGAACCGCAGGCAATAATGTGGCGGGATGTAAAACTTTGGCACCGAAGGTGGCCATTTCAGCGGCCTCGGAGAAACCAATTTCGCTGATACGGCGCGCTGCCGATACGATGCGTGGATCGGTGGTATAAATGCCGGGAACGTCTGTCCAGATATCAACACGCGCAGCATTCAACGCTTCGCCTAGCAATGCCGCGGTATAGTCGCTGCCACCTCGCCCAAGCGTGGTGGTACGGCCTTTACTTTCGCTGCCAATAAAGCCTTGAGTAATGACAATGGCATCTTGAATACGCGGCACTAGCTGTTGCTGCGCTAATTCGTAGAGCGCGTGCGTGTCTGGCTCGGCGCGACCAAAACGATCGTTGGTGCGCATAATTTTACGCACATCAAACCATTCGACATTGACGTCGCGCTGGCGCAGTAGCTCCACGAACAGCAAGGTCGACATCAGCTCGCCGTGGCTGACTAATTCATCTGTTAAGGCCGGAGACGTCGCCAGAGCTGCGGCTTCTGACAGCATGGCGATATTTTCCAGCATACGATCGATTTCTTCGCGCAGTACGCTTGGCTGATGGAGTGAATCAAGAATGCTGTATTGGATACGGCGAATTTCATCGATAACGTAATGACGCTTCTCTTGATCGCAGCCGTCAGCCAGTTCAACCAGTAAATTGGTGACACCCGCAGAGGCAGATAACACCACCACGCGCACATTCGGGTTGGAAAGAACGATATTGGCGCTGTTTTGCATCGCGTCAGCGTTAGCCACGCTGGTGCCGCCAAATTTTGCGACGATGGTATTTTTCATATAAGCCTCGTGTCAGGGAAGCCCGCGTTAATTCAGTTAATCGGGCTAGAAATTCCATTACCTTGGCACAAGGAGAGAGCGGTATACGGGAGCAGACGTAGGGATTAAAGCTACGATACACCCAGAAGCGCCCCACCTTGCCGATCCCCCGGAATACAGAGAATCGAGGTGACAGCCCAAGGGATTCAGCCCTTGTAGCCGACGTAGCAGTTTCTCCGGTGGGCTGCTGCGTCTCGGCGTCACATCCCCTTGCGTATCGTTTCTCCCTAAACATTAGGGATGTGGAAACCGGCTCCTTCGATACGTTACCTGAGCAACGCGCCTCTTCTGGCTTGTACACGTGATGTACAAGTAGGTTTTTAGAAATAGCGACTTATTGAAGTTATGTCAACGTCATTAACATGAGCTATTTTCAATTTGAAAGGGAATAAGTTACAACGGCGAATGTTAAGTTATATCTTCTTGAATAATATAATTTAATAGCGAATGACTCTGTTATTAGCAGTGCGCATGGCCTACCGGAGAGTTGATAAGCCATGCTAATAAAATGTTAGTTTGAGGGGGTTACGTGTTCCCCTTGAACCAGCGCAACTAACGTACAGGGCATGGCAGGCACGCTGTTTTCATTCACGGGCTGAAGTGAGCCATCCTCTTTTTGCGCAAATAGTGGTATGACGCCTTGATGTTTTTCCAGATACTCAACCCAACCAAAGTTTTCGTTGAGCTTGGTGGCCTTAATTACGGCACCTTTGCTTAATAATGTACTCAGGCGTGAGTAAGTGGCCTCATGATTAAACAGAATTTCATGGCGACGAAAACGGCTGCTTTCACCGTTAGAGCGGCCTTTTAGCTGGGCGCTGGAACGGATGGAAAAGACTTTTCGCTCGCCGAAGATATGGCCAAAGTGATAAACCGCAAGCGCGTTCTGATGCCGATTGGGTGAGAGCGCCAGTACCTGAGCCGTATCGCTAAGATCGAGATAGTTTTCAGCATGTTCCGAATAGGCATGACCATAATAAGCGGGAATTCCGTCCATGCGCGCTTGACGATAATATTCCCAACTGCTGTCCGTCACCATGACGGGAATTTTTAGCTTCATCAGTGCCTGAGCTACGGCTCGCGCAACGGTGTTGGCGCCAATAATGAGCACTCCACGCGGCTTTTGCTGCTGAACGCCAAGCCAACGAGCGAGTCGGGCGCTGGTTAAACTTTGCAGCACCACGGTGCCAATGATTACGGCAAAGACAACGGTAACCAGTTTATCCGCTTCGGGGTAGTTCATTCGTTGTAGCGTGAGGGCAAATAATGAGCTGACGGCTGCTGCAACGATACCGCGAGGCGCAATCCATGAAAGCAGCGCTTTCTCTTGCCATCGTAGCGAGGAACCGGCGGTGGAGACGGCAATACATAATGGACGCGCAACAAACTGCACGATAAGCAAAACGATAACCAGCGGCCATCCCATCGCCCACAATGCACCAATATCTAAGCGTGCAGCCAGAATGATAAACAGCGCGGAAATTAAGATAGCTGACAACTCTTCCTTGAACGCCAAAATATCGCTGATATCAACATCTCGCATGTTAGCCAGCCATATTCCCATGACGGTAACCGCAAGCAGGCCGGATTCTTCTGCAACGGCGTTAGAGAATCCAAATGCGCTGAGCATCACGGCCAGTACGGCGAGATTTTGCAGATAGCGTGGGATCCACACTTTCCGTAAGGCAATGCCAAGTACATAGCCAAATAGCGCACCGATTAACAGGCCAAGTACGACGGTTTTGCCAAAGGTCACGAATAGATGTGTCCAAGCCTCCGAATTTTGGCGTAACACAATGAATTCAAAGACGAGTACCGTAAAAATTGCACCGACGGGATCGATCACAATCCCTTCCCATCGAAGTACACGGTTTATACTTGCTTTAGGACGAACTACTCGCATCAATGGTGCGATAACCGTTGGCCCGGTCACGACGGTGACGGCACCGACCAGTGCCGAAAGTTCGGCGGAAAAACCCAACAGCCACCAGCAAGAAACTGAAATGATGGCAAAGGTCACGAGCATACCGATACTAACGAGATTACGAACGACGCCACCTAGCCCACGAATTTCTTCAAAACGCAGGGTGAGTGAGCCTTCAAACAGAATAATGGCAACCGAGAGTGAAACCAGAGGGAACAACAGTTCGCCAAACAGGGCGTCGGGGGCAATGACATGTGTCACTGGGCCTAACGTAATACCGATCAGTAGCAGAGGTAAAATAGCCGGAATGCGCAATCGCCAAGCGAGCCACTGGGCCGCAAGTGAACTGATGCCAATAATGACCAGCATTAATGGTGTTGATAGCTCCATGATATGAACCTTAGAAACGATTAACAAAAACAGATGGTTATCATGACAGTTTAGCAACATTATGGCGCAATGTGAGGATTTGGCTGAATGGAGTCAGTATCAGGTGTGAAAAGGGATTAACAGTTTTCAACTATCGCAACAAAAGTGATCGCAACCGGAGGGGAAAAGGATACAATTTGATAAATCGTTGGGAAAAGATGACTCAGTACCTGCCCGTCGTCATTCCGGTTTTCATGGAACCGCCGAGTTCGGTAGCTTGCTTGTCTCGATTTTCACAAGAACACATGTCTGAAGAACAAACTCTCTTTTATTCTCAAGCATAAAGGCGTCGCTATGAAAAATATCAATCCTAGTCAAACCGCTGCCTGGCATGCTCTGCAGCAGCATTTCGAGCAAATGAAATCTGTGCAGATGCGCGATCTGTTCGCTCAAGATGCCGACCGCTTCTCTAAGTTCTCTGCTACCTTTGATGACCAAATGCTGGTCGATTTTTCTAAAAACCGCATTACCACAGAGACCCTCGAAAAGCTGCAGGCTTTAGCGAAAGAAACGGATTTGCAGGGGGCGATAGCCTCCATGTTTGCGGGCGAAAAGATTAACCGTACTGAAGATCGCGCCGTGCTGCACATCGCTCTGCGTAACCGCAGCAATACGCCAATTATCGTCGATGGCAAAGATGTGATGCCTGAAGTGAATGCGGTGTTGGCGAAGATGAAGCAGTTCTGCGAGCGTGTGATCGGTGGAGAGTGGAAAGGGTACACCGGCAAAACCATTACCGACGTAGTGAACATTGGTATCGGTGGCTCTGACTTAGGCCCATACATGGTGACCGAAGCGCTGAAACCCTACAAAAACCATCTGAACATGCATTTTGTTTCCAACGTCGATGGTACTCATATTGCCGAAACGCTAAAAACGTTAAATCCAGAAACCACGCTGTTCCTCGTGGCTTCAAAAACCTTTACCACACAAGAAACCATGACTAACGCTCACAGCGCACGTGACTGGTTCCTGAAGTCTGCTGGTGATGAAGCCCACGTTGCTAAACATTTCGCGGCGCTGTCTACCAATGGCAAAGCGGTTAGCGAGTTTGGTATTGATACTGCCAACATGTTTGAATTCTGGGATTGGGTCGGCGGTCGTTATTCCCTATGGTCCGCTATCGGGCTGTCTATTGCGCTGAGCATTGGTTTCGATAACTTTGAACAGCTGCTGAGCGGCGCACATGCGATGGATCAGCATTTTGCTAATACACCGATTGAACAAAACCTGCCGGTGCAGTTGGCGCTGATCGGTATTTGGTACAACAATTTCTTCGGTGCTGAAACTGAAGCCATTCTGCCATATGACCAGTATATGCATCGTTTCCCAGCCTATTTCCAGCAGGGGAATATGGAGTCCAACGGTAAATACGTTGACCGTAACGGCAATCCAGTCACCTATCAAACAGGTCCAATTATCTGGGGCGAACCAGGGACTAATGGTCAGCATGCCTTCTACCAGCTAATCCATCAGGGGACTAAACTGGTTCCTTGCGACTTCATCGCTCCATCGATTAGCCACAATGCGTTGGGAGACCACCACAGCAAGCTGTTATCCAACTTCTTTGCTCAGACCGAAGCTTTGGCTTTCGGTAAATCGCGTGAAGAAGTGGAAGAGGAGTTTGCTAAAGCAGGTAAAACGGCGGCTGAAGTGGCGCACATCGTGCCGTTTAAAGTGTTTGAAGGTAACCGCCCGACCAACTCCATTCTGCTGCGTGAAATCACGCCATATAGTTTGGGTCTGTTGATTGCGCTATACGAACACAAAATCTTCACCCAAGGTGCAATCCTGAATATCTTCACGTTCGACCAGTGGGGCGTTGAGCTGGGCAAACAACTGGCTAACCGTATCCTGCCTGAATTGAACGGTAGTGAAGACGTGAAAAGCCACGATAGCTCAACCAATGCGCTGATTAACCGTTTCAAAAAGTGGCGCGCATAAGCGAGTTAATGGGGTAAATTCAAGTATAAAAAATGCCATCCCTTGGGGTGGCATTTTTGTTTGATTTGGTTCTTCTCTCAAACCGGAAGTACGATACTATATAGAAATCCACAGATTTATTGTGGAGTTAACCCTGAATACATACCCTGCGTTTTAGCCAATCCTTTCCTTCCACAAACCGAGTGACCATCATGGCGCACACGGTATTACCAGTGGAGTTCAGCAGCGTGGCTGGAACGTCGATGATTGTGCTGATAATCATGATGGTACCGACCAGTTCTGGTGAGAAGCCAAAGACTGAGCAAATCATCAGCTCGCCCGTCATACCCCCGCTGGGGATTGCGCCCATGACCGCACCGACTAAGAATGCCACGCTGATAATGGCTGCGATGTTCATGGGATCGCTCATATCCTTATGGAACAGCGTAAACAGAAACACAATTTTGATGATGCCACCAATGACCGAGCCATCTTTATGGGTGTTAGCGCCCAAAGGGATCACGGTTTCAGCGATATCATCGGGTACTCCCATTTTCTTCGTTGCGACCAGATTGGCTGGAATACAGGCTGCGCTTGATGACGTTGCCACGGCGGTAATCGCTGGAGTCAAAACGTTTGACCAGAAGACTTTGACGCCAAGTTTTCCGCCGGCCACGAAGGCATACAGCGTATTTGCGCCGAAGAAGTAGATAACCGTTAGCATCAGATACAACAGAAACGCGTTCAGGTAGCCATTGATAATTTGTGGACCTAAGTGACCTACGGTGGCGGCAAAGTAACAGCCTAAACCGACAGGTGCGGCGTACATGATAATCTTGACCATGCGCAGAATAACGGTCGTACCTGCGGTAAGAAAATCAGCCACTGGCTGGCCTTTTTCACCTGACATTGAGGTCGCCAAACCAAGCAGCACCGAGAAAACAATCAACGGCAGAAGGCTGGATTTAGTAAACAACTGCAGGAAGTCAGGCACTGTGAACGTATTCACGATGATTTCTCCCAAACTTTTACCGTGCGAATCTGGCGCAGGTGGCAAATGGGCAATCAGCGTGCTGACGTCTACGTTTTGGAATGGATTATAAATTTGGGTGCCAATGAAGGCGATAACGGCGGCAATGAGCGCGGTGCTAAGAAATACGGCAAAGACCGTCCCCATGATTTTCCCGAGCCGGGCCATTTGCTTCATTTCTGCAATTGACGATGAAATGCTGAGGAACACGAGCGGCACGATGACGACAAACATCAGATTAAGAAATAGATCGCCGATTGGCTGCACGATCGCCGCTTTTTCTCCGAAAATGATGCCGGATAAGCCACCAAGAATAATCCCTAGCAGTAAGCAAATAGTAAAACCGTAATGACGCAGTATTTTCATATTATTTTGTTTCTCAATCGTTGGAACGCCCTGGTATAAGCTACGGCAATGATTCGTTTCTTGGCGAATATTAGCCAGGAGCCATAGTAAAACGATTAACAAAAAAATGTCGCAAAATGTGGAACTGGTTGGATTTCTCTTAGAGGATTTAGGTATTTATTTTTCACAGGGGATAGACGACAAAATAGTCATTTTGTTAACTTGATCACATAAACGACTTCAACGGCAAAAGGAACATTAATGCCAGGTAGCAAACAATCGAGCACTATCGCCAAGATTTTGCAGTGGATCCTGAACGCGGGGCTGTTGATGCTGGCCGTGATTCTGGTGGTATTTCTTGGAAAGGAGACATTTACGCTGGGTACGGTGCTGTTTAACGCCAGCGAAACCGCGTCTTCCTATCTACTGATCGAAGGGATAGTGATTTATTTTCTCTACTTCGAGTTTATTGCGCTGATCGTGAAGTATTTCCAATCGGGATACCATTTCCCGCTGCGCTATTTTATCTACATCGGCATTACCGCGATTATTCGTCTGATTATCGTCGACCACAAAAGTCCGGCAGATACATTGATCTATTCTGCCGCCATTTTGGTGCTGGTGGTTGCGTTATACCTTGCGAATACAGAAAAACTCAAGCGCGAGTAGAGCTAAAAAGAAAAGGCGGCCAATGGGTAATGCTGATCGTTTAAGAGGTCGAGATACACGGGGCTAGCACACCGCGGGGCGCTCCGGCAGCTAAAGCTGCTACGACACCCATCGGTGTACTTCCCCTAAAATCACGCTTAAGTGACCAGCATTAGGCCAATGGCCGCCAAAGAGGTCATAGCATATGGCTATAACCTCGAGCTAATGATAAAAACGGCAATAACAAAGACACAGGTTTTTCCACGCATTACCCTTTCACACCACCGGACGTCAGTCCGCCTACCAGCCAACGCTGCGCAAGCAGGAATACGGCCGTAATCGGAATGGCCGACAGCACTGCCGCTGCGGCAAAGTCGCCCCACAGGTAGTTTTGCGGATTGAGATACTGCTGCATACCGACCGCCAACGTATAGCTATTCACATCGCGCAACAACAGGGAGGCAACCGGCACTTCGGTAATCGCGGCAATAAATGACAGAATGAATACCACAGCCAAAATTGGTACCGAAAGCGGCAACAGAACCAAGCGAAACGCCTGCCACGGCGTAGCGCCATCCAGTGCAGCGGCTTCTTCTAGCGAGTTATCGATAGTTTCAAAATAGCCCTTAATGGTCCAAACATGCAGAGCAATCCCCCCCATATAGGCAAAAATGACGCCGCCGTGGGTATTTAATCCGAGGAACGGAACATATTGGCCAATACGGTCGAATAAGGCATATAGCGCGACTAAAGAAAGAACCGCAGGGAACATCTGAAAAATCAGCATGCCCTTGAGCAGTGAACTCTTACCTTTAAATTTCATACGGGCAAAAGCGTAAGCACAGGTAGTGGAAAGCGTAACAATACCCACTGCGGTAATAACGGCGATTTTGATTGAGTTCCATAGCCAGAGCAGAACGGGGAACGGTGGTGGCGTGATGCTGCCGTCCGCGTTGGTGACGGTCATACCTAACGCTAATTGCCAGTGCTCCCACGAAATCTTCTCTGGGATTAGGCTACCAGTGGCAAAGTTGCCGGAGCGCAACGAAATTGCAATCACCATCAGCAGTGGGAACATGATCATGCAGATAAATGCCAGCATCATCAGATGAGTAAACAGCAGTCGTAAACGCTGGGATTTTGGTTGAACCATTGCCATATCGTGGTCCCTCTCCTTAATCGAAATTCATTTTGCTGGCTTTCAGATTGAGAATCGCCAACGCGCCAACCAACAGGAAAATCAGAGTGGCAATCGCGGCCGCCAGACCAAAGTCTTGCCCGCCACCGCCTTCAAACGCAATGCGGTAGGTGTAGCTGACCAACAGGTCGGTGTAGCCCGCAGGCGTTGAAGTACCCAGCATGTCAGGCCCGCCGTTGGTTAACAGCTGAATCAGAACGAAGTTGTTAAAGTTGAAAGCAAAACTGGCGATCATCAGCGGTGTTAACGGCTTAATCAGCAGCGGTAATGTGATGCGGAAGAAGTTTTGCATCGGCCCCGCGCCATCCATTGCCGAAGCCTCATATAAATCGTCAGGAATCGCCTTCAGCAAGCCCATGCATAGAATCATCATATAGGGGTATCCGAGCCAGGTGTTGACGATCAAAATCATACTTTTGGCCGTCAACGGATCGCTGAACCAAGCGGGTTTGATGCCAAACAGATGACTCAGCAGCATGTTGATCTCACCAAAGCTTTGGTTGAACAACCCCTTAAAGATCAATATTGAAATAAATGAGGGAACGGCGTAGGGCAGAATCAGCATCACGCGATAAACGGCTTTACCTTTCAACGCTTCCCACTGAACGACACAAGCCAATACCATGCCGACGGCGACGGTGAAAACGACGGTGAGCACCGAGAAGATGATGGTCCAAATAAATATGCTGACGAAGGGCTGACGGATACCTTCATCCTGCACCACTCGCATGAAGTTTTTCCAGCCTATCGAGACGGTAAAACCGGGGCTGAGCTGCTCATTCTCCCATTGCCCTTGGGCATTCACTGCCTGATAAAAACCAATGTCGGTGTTAGGGCGATAGAGCGTGCCAGTCTGATTGTTTTTTAGTGTTTCGCCATCTTTTTCAAGTGAGTAGAGTGGGCTTGTGCCAGCGAACTGACGCAGAGAGCTCATGCGTAATTCACCGTTTTGCGGGAGGACTGCCACAATATTATTCAGCGCCTGACGGTTCTGAGTAATAACGCGTAGAGTGGCTCGCTCTCCGGTGAGTTCTGCGCTTTCTGGCTTCATGGCCAAGCGCTGTTCTTGGGCGCTGAAGCTAAAAGGTTCTGAGATATAAAATTGGCCGTTTTCGCTATCGGCGAGCTGTAAGCGCCACTGATTCCCTTCTGGATAGAGACCAAAACCGTAGGTTTTCCCCGTGGTAAATTGTCTCTGCATCAGTACAGATTGCGCACGTTCGAATGTCAGTTGGTTGGTGCTGCTGTAGTTGGTAAAAGCAATAGCGATGGTGCAGATCAGAGGAAACAGAACGAATAGCCCCATTCCTGCCAGACCGGGATAGACGTAGCGCCACGCATAGGCTTTACGGTTGGCAAAAATGTATAATCCTGACCCCAGTAAAACCAGCGTCAGCATGGCGAAAAGGTATTCACCTTGTGCATACATCACGATGGTGAGGTAGCCTGTAAATAGACACATTGCGGCGATAACTATCCATTTCAATATGTCACTCTGCCACCATTTATCCGGCTTCGCGATTGGATATTCTGTATGGGATAACGACATAAAACACTCCCTCATTTCTCTTACGCCGAAGGCGGTTACGGACAACTATTTTTCATCTGAAACATACAAGAACGGTTTCCCCCTAGTGCCTTGCGGCATTAGGGGGCATCTCATGTCAATTACTTGGTTATGCGTTGCTCTGCACCGGTTAATGCTTCTTTCACACTTTGACGACCATTCACCGCATTGATGATGGCGCTACGCTCTGCGTACCAGAAAGCGCTCATTTGCGGAATGTTTGGCATAATTTCGCCTTTCTGGGCGTTCTGCATGGTGGCGGCAATCTTAGGATCTTTTTCTAAGGTTTCCTGATAAGACTTCAGCGCTACGGCGCCCAACGGTTTGTCTTTGTTAATTTGCTCCAGGCCTGCGTTGGTCATCAGATAGTTTTCCAGAAACTCGGTGGCCAATTCTTTATTCGGGCTGGCGGCGTTAATCCCTGCGCTAAGTACGCCCACGAAAGGTTTTGACGGATGACCTTTGAAGGTAGGTAACAGCGCGACACCGTAGTTGATGTTGCTCTTATCGATGTTTGACCAAGCCCAAGGGCCATTAATGGTCATCGCCGTTTGGCCTTTGTTAAACGCCGCTTCGGCGATGGAGTAATCAGTATCCGCGTTGATATGTTTGTTTTTCACCAAGTCGACGATGAACTGCAAACCCGCCTGAGAGCCCGCGTTGTTCACACCGACATCTTTAATGTTGTAGGTGCCGTTGTCGTATTTGAACGCATACCCGCCATCAGCCGCGATAATTGGCCATGTGAAGTACGGTTCTTGTAAGTTCCACATGATGGCGCTCTTGCCTTTTGCACGCAGCTCTTTATCCAGAGCAGGGATCTCCTCCCAAGTCTTTGGTGGTTCCGGCAGGATATCTTTGTTGTAAATCAGCGACAGCGCTTCAACCGCGACAGGATAGGCAATCAGCTTGCCGTTATAGCGTACGGCATCCCAAGTGAACGGATAGAGTTTGTCTTGGAACGCTTTAGAAGGATGGATTTCGGCCAGCAGGCCAGACTGTGCGTAGCCGCCGAAACGATCGTGGGCCCAGAAGATAATGTCAGGTCCATCACCGGTGGCGGCGACCTGTGGATATTTCTCTTCCAGCTTATCAGGATGCTCAACCAGCACTTTAATGCCGGTTTCTTTTTCAAACTTTTTACCGATTTCAGCTAGACCGTTATAGCCTTTATCGCCGTTAATCCAGATAACCAGTTTGCCTTCTTCAATTTTAGCGAACGCGGAAGAGGAGAGAACCAGCGTAGCCAGTGCCGAGAGGGCGAGCGTTCTGATGCCTGATTTCTTAGTCATTATCCAATCCTTCTTGTTCTGTTCTGTCGAGGTATGAGTTTGATGTCTGTCCGGCTTTGCGAGGAAGGCAAAACAGTTCAGATAAGCCGTAGAGCACGAATTCGTTGCTTGACCCCATGGTTAAGGGATTTCTGATGCAGTGCCATACTCTATTACACGAGATTGCTTCTCATCCTCCCCCCCTCTACGCCCCTAGAGGGTTTCTTGTGATCTGGTTAACACTACCGCCTATTCTGTGGATGTAGGCACAAAATCGCAGGGTTATTTTTGCTAGCAGGATCACGAATTCACTGAAAGGTATGAACTTTTCATTATTAGCCATTCCCTCTCATCCTCCCATCTCCTCCCCCATGAAAAACCTTGTTACGGATGATTACGCTTGCTTGCTTCTCACGCACTATCGGCAGCAATCGATAAGGCGCATCTGCTGAAAACGCATGGCTACGGATTAGGCCAGTGTGAGATGCCGCGTTAGTGGACCTTTTTAGCGAGTGATAGACAGGAGTAACGCATGGCGAGCGTAGCACTGCGCAACGTATATAAGGCTTACGGAGACGTCGTTATTTCTAAAGACGTGAACCTTGAGATTCAGGACGGCGAATTTGTGGTGTTTGTTGGGCCATCAGGCTGCGGCAAATCGACGTTGCTGCGCATGATTGCTGGTTTAGAAGATATCACTTCCGGCGAATTACTCATCGGCGGCAAACGCATGAATGAAGTGCCTCCGGCAGAGCGTGGCATCGGTATGGTATTCCAATCCTATGCACTTTACCCGCATCTCTCTGTGGCCGATAACATGTCATTCGGCCTCAAGCTGGCAGGTACGAAAAAAGCGGAAATTACCCAACGCGTTAATCAAGTCTCTGAAGTTCTGCAATTGGCACATCTTCTAGATCGTCGTCCTAAAGCGCTTTCTGGCGGGCAGCGTCAGCGTGTGGCGATTGGACGTACGTTAGTGGCTGAGCCAGACGTATTCCTGCTGGATGAACCGCTATCCAACCTGGATGCCGCTCTACGCGTACAAATGCGCATCGAGATTTCACGCCTGCATAAGCGTTTAGAACGCACCATGATTTATGTCACCCACGATCAGGTCGAAGCCATGACGTTGGCTGACAAAATCGTTGTTCTCGACGGCGGTAGCGTAGCGCAGATCGGCAAGCCTTTAGAGCTTTATCACTATCCGGCTAACCGATTTGTGGCGGGCTTTATCGGCTCGCCAAAAATGAATTTCCTACCGGTTAAAGTCACCGCCGCTGAGCCGCAGCGTGTGCAAATTGAGTTACCTAATCGCCAGCAGGTTTGGTTACCCGTGGAAGGAACGAATGTACAGGTGGGGAGCAACCTGTCTCTGGGTATCCGTCCTGAGCATTTACTGCCAAGCCATGACGCCGAAGTCACTCTTGAAGGTGACGTTCAAGTAGTCGAGCAGTTAGGCAATGAAACTCAAATCCACATTCAAATTCCCGCTATTCGTCAAAACCTTGTCTATCGCCAGAACGACGTGGTGTTGGTTGATGAGGGCGCCAAATTTGCCATTGGCTTGCCACCTGAACGCTGTCATCTATTCCGAGAAGACGGTGTCGCCTGCCGACGGCTGCATAAAGAGCTAGGTGTCTAGCTCTTGGTTAGAGAGTTGTTAGTTAACAATGTGTTGAGTGAGAAAACGTTAGATAGAGAACACTTATAACTTTATGCCGTCAGGCAACCCTATCAGGAGAATGATGATGACTTTGCGCAAGGTACCTTTAGCACTGGCTGTTGCGAGTGCGGTGCTGTCAACACAGGCACTGGCTGTAGATTTCCATGGTTACGCACGTTCAGGTATCGGTTGGACCGCAAGCGGCGGCGAGCAGCAATGTTTCAAAGCGACAGGCGCTCAGAGCAAATACCGTTTGGGTAACGAATGTGAGACTTACGCGGAATTAAAGTTGGGTCAGGAGCTGTGGAAAGACGGTGACAAGAGCTTCTATTTTGACACCAACGTTGCGTATTCCGTGCAACAGACCAATGACTGGGAAGCGACAGATCCGGCCTTCCGTGAAGCCAATATTCAGGCTAAAAACGTTATTGAGTGGGCTCCGGGCTCTACGCTGTGGGCAGGTAAACGCTTCTATCAGCGCCATGACGTTCACATGATCGACTTCTACTATTGGGATATCTCTGGTCCAGGTGCGGGTTTAGAGAATATCGACTTGGGCTTCGGTAAATTGTCTGTGGCTGCAACGCGCAATACCGAAACCGGTGGCTCTAATGGTTTCAGCTCTCAGGAGCAACGTGATCTGATTAAAGATACCGCGAACGATGTGTATGACGTGCGTTTAGCCGGCTTGGAGACTAACCCTGGTGGTACGCTGGAATTAGGTTTTGACTACGGTCGTTCTAATCTGACCGATGGTTATCATCGTGCGAAAGATGCCTCGAAAGATGGCGTGATGCTGACGGCAGAGCATACTCAGGCGATCTACAGCGGCTTTAACAAATTCGTGGTTCAGTATGCTACCGATTCTATGACCTCAAATAACTCAGGTCACTCTGAAGGTTCCAGCATCAATAACAATGGCCACATGATCCGAATTCTTGACCACGGCGGCATCGACTTCAACGACAAGTGGGCGCTGATGTACGTAGGGATGTATCAAGACATTGACCGCGATGATAAGAATGGCACCACATGGTACACCGCAGGTATTCGCCCGATGTACAAATGGACGCCAATCATGAGCACCCTGCTGGAATTTGGCTATGACAACGTGAAATCTCAGCGTACTGGCGACAATAACAACCAGTATAAAGTGACGTTGGCACAGCAATGGCAGGCGGGTGACAGTATTTGGTCTCGTCCAGCCATTCGACTGTTTGCAACCTACGCTAAATGGGATGAGAAATGGGGCTACGCCACGAAAGATGACACGGGTTATAGCGACGGCGTCGCGTACAACGATAACAATACCCATAAGTTCAGCCGCGGAAATGACGATGAAGTCACCTTCGGCGCACAGATGGAAGTTTGGTGGTAACAGTTGTTTGACGGCGGCGGAATTATTCCGCCGCACTTCATTGGGGTCGGCGACGTTCTTGCCACTGTTGCCGAGCCATCTCTAGGTGGGGTTCTACAATGAAAAATAAAATGAAAAGCAAAATGAATAATAAAATCAAAGCTGTCATGACAAAAAATATCGTCGCTTTGAGCGTCGCCGTAGCTATGTTCAGTGCAATGCCGCTCAGCGCTCAGGCTGATAGCACTATCCAGCCTGCAAACGTTGCGACGGCTCCAGCTATCCCAACCTCAACGCTGCAACAATTGCCATGGGAGCCACTGGTTCCACCGGTAACCAAAACGGCACTGCTTAACGGCAGCAGTGCGCAACTGCACGTTGGTGATATTCAAGGTGCTGTCGGCGCGTTTACTCTGCCTGCCGATCGCGGATCGCTAGAAATAACGATCAGTAGTTTAGTGGACGCCAAGAAAGTGTATGCGCCAAGTGTGATGGTTCTGGACGAAAATATGCGTCCCGCGGCGTTTTATCCCAGCAGCTATTTCAGCTATCAGCAACCGGGTGTCATGAGCGGCGATCGCTTGGAAGGTACATTAAAACTGACGCCAGCTTTGGGCCAAAAGCAGATCTATCTGGTCATCTACACCACGTCTCAGGATCTGGCAAAAACAACACAGATGGTTGATCCGGCTAAAGCCTATGCCGCTGGCGTTGGCAATGCAGTACCCAACATTCCCGATCCGATCGCGATCCATCAGTCTACTGGCACGATCAAGATCAAAGTGAAAGCAGAGCAAAACACCGGCAACGTGATGATCGGTGGGATCTTGCCGATGGCACCAAAAGAACAGCCGGTCGTCGTAGGCTCCAGCGTACCTGTTTCAACGCCGATAGCCGCTCCTGCTAAGCCGGCACAGCCAATGCTTAAAGACACTGATGAGTATTTCAATAGCGGTATTCGTGCTGCCGTTAAGGCCGGGGATATTGATAAGGCATTGAAACTGATGAATGAAGCGGAACAATTAGGTTCGACCACTGCCCGTGAAACCTTTATCCGTAGTGTGAAAGGCAAGGGGTAAACCCACGCTGCGGAAGCTGGCTCTTTGACTGGGTGTCCTTTGGGGCACCCTTTTTTGTTTTTCAGCTGAATCCAATCCTGCAATTGTTATCAAACTGATCATCTATTGCTACTGCTCTGCCTACACAGCGTAAACTGAGTTACAATGGCCATCCAATTTTCAGCGTGGGCGAGGGCTGGCGCTATTTTCAGTTTTGGAGTCACCGGAATGACAGACCGTCATCCGTCGTTGGACGTAACTCATTGGCACCTTATCCATGACGTCAGTTTAACTGCGACGCAGCAGAGCTGGCTGGGGGAATGCCAGTCTATGACCGCTCGTTTTGAACGCCACTGTGGCAAAGTCACCATCGTTCCGCAGCGCGAAGGCTTTATCGGCGTAGACTCTTTAGGTGAGGAACTCACCCAGCTTCCTGATTGTGAGCGCTTTTGGCTACGCGAGGTTTTATTGTGTGGTGATAATGTGCCTTGGCTATTTGGTCGCACACTCATACCTGAAACCTCATTGACGGGGGAAGAGGCTTCCTTGCTCACGCTCGGTACGGTTCCTCTGGGTCGTTATTTGTTCAAGGCCGCAGAGCTGACGCGTGATTTTATTCAGGTTGGTGAGCAGGGTGAGTTGTGGGCGCGACGTAGCCGTTTACGTTTATCAGGTAAACCTTTGTTGTTAACCGAACTTTTTTTGTCTGAGTCTCCGTTGTATGGTGTTAATAATGAATTGTAGTGTCGTCATCATTGGAATGAATGACTGGAGGGATTCGTGACTCAAACCAAGTGGCAGGCCTATTGTCGCCTGATGAGAATTGATAAGCCGATTGGTTCGCTGTTATTGCTCTGGCCAACATATTGGGCACTGTGGCTGGCGGGTGGTCAAGTTCCCAGTCTGAAGCTGTTGGTGGTCTTTACGCTGGGCGTATTTTTCATGCGAGCGGCTGGCTGTGTGGTCAATGATTTTGCCGATCGACGTGTCGATGGGCATGTAAAACGCACCGCGCAGCGTCCACTTCCCAGTGGGGCGGTGACGGAAAAAGAGAGTAAAGCCTTATTTGTCATTCTGGTGCTGATCTCTTTTGGGCTGGTTTTAACGCTGAATGCGATGACGATCTGGCTATCGGTTGCTGGGTTGGCGCTGGCATGGGTTTACCCGTTTATGAAACGGTTTACTCATTTGCCGCAGGTGGTATTGGGCATGGCGTTTGGCTGGTCAATTCCAATGGCGTATGCCGCCGTTAGCGAGAGTTTGCCTCTGAGCTGCTGGCTGTTGTTCTTGGCGAATATTTGCTGGACAGTTGCCTATGACACCCAATATGCGATGGTTGATAGAGATGATGACCTGAAAATCGGTATTAAATCGACGGCGATCCTGTTTGGTCGTTTCGACAAGCTGATTATTGGTCTACTGCAGCTGGCGACGCTCTTGTTGATGGTGTGGATTGGTTATCTCAACCAGCTAAGCGGTGCTTATTATTGGGGGATTCTGCTGGCGGGCGCGCTGTTTATCCACCAGCAAAAGCTGATTGCACAGCGCGAACGTATGCCATGTTTTCAGGCCTTCCTCAATAACAACTATGCGGGTTTAGTGCTGTTTATCGGTATTGTACTTTCGATTTGGTCGTAAATACGCCGTGACATGCATGTATAAAAAAGGCGCCTATGGGCGCCTTTTTTATATCGAAGATCGACGATCGGTTAATCGTCTTTCTCTTCTTCTTTCACTGCTTCTGTTTGCGCAGGAGGTAAGGTTTCTATCTCTGGTGCGCTGACGCTTTCGATGGTGAGCTTAATCTCTGGTGTAATCATTGCGCTCAGCAGATTATAAATTTCCATCGTGTGTTCGGGTATCGCATCGCCAACGTCGTTGATATAACCTTCGGAACGCAAGGTTCCCACCAACGTTGCAAATACCGCTTTATCGAAGAACTCCGGTGCATTGATACCGTGCAGTACCGATAAACGCTGCGCCATAATACGGCTCTCTTTCTCTAGTGCTCCACGACTGATGCTTGGGTTTGCACTGAGCAGGGAGAAGGTAATCGCATAACGCTGCAGCGTTTCGCGTACGCCTGCAGCTAACAGCTGTAGGGTACGAATGCGGCCCGGATTCATCACCAGTTCATCGCTTTTGGCGCAGATCAACTGCTGACGGCATAGCTCGGTGATAATCGGCTCAATAACCTGCGGTAAATCACTGCGATCATGATGTAAGAACAGTTCTTCTTTCAGCATTGGATACAGCAGATCGACCTGACGCAGCAGCTCCGTGCGCGAAATGCGGTTATGGTTCATCACCATATTTGCAATCAGCGACGGCAGCACTAGCATGTGCTGAATGTTGTTGCGATAGTAAGTCATCAATACGGCCTGCTCACGTGGCAGTATGATGAGTTCACCGATGTTATCTTTTTCCACTTCAAACTTGCCCATCTGTAGTGCGTGTTGCAGCAACTCTTCAGGCGTTTGATTTGGCGTCGTCGCATCTTCAGCGTAAGGTGCGTTACGCAGCAATTGCAGATAGCAATCCAACTGCTCTAGCAGCTGCTCGCGAGTTAATGCACGCTGGCGTGAAGCGAGTAATGCGGTTGAACACAGGTTCATCGCATTAGCTGCTGCCGACTTGTTGATGTTCACCATCACGGTATTCGCAATCGCGTTAACCGTCGGGGTCAGCCAGCTAGGGCGCTGCGCTTCAATGGGATCGATTGATTCACGCCATTCAGGAACATGCTGATTTAACCAGTTGTTAATCGGAATTGGCTCACCAAAGTTCACATAGCCCTGTCCTAGGTTGCGCAGCTTACGCAGTCCGCGAACCATTTGAATCAGGCTTTCTTTTTCTTTGGTTGCTCCGCGCAGCTCTTTGGCATAGGTTGCCACTTCCATCACATGCTCATAGCCGATATATACCGGAACCAGCGTGATTGGACGTTTTCCACCGCGTAGCATGGCTTGAATGGTCATTGCCAGAGTACCGGTTTTCGGTTCAAGCAGACGCCCGGTTCGTGAGCGACCACCTTCCATAAAGTATTCAACGGAATAACCACGGCTAAACAGCTCGCCGAGATATTCACGAAATACGGTGGAATAGAGTTTGTTGCCTTTAAACGTACGACGAATAAAGAACGCACCTAAGCGGCGGAAAATCGGCCCTGCAGGCCAGAAATTCAGGTTTATCCCTGCCGCGATATGCGGTGGAACCAAGCCTTGGTGGTAGAGGACGTATGACAGCAACAGATAGTCCATGTGGCTGCGATGGCAAGGCACATAAACGATTTCGTGGCCGTCTTGCGCAAGCTTACGTACACGCTCGGCATTGTGAACGTTGATCCCTTGATACAGACGGTTCCACGTCCAGCTCAGCACGCGGTCTGATAAGCGTACGGCTTCATAGGTAAAGTTCGCCGCAATCTCTTCCATCAAGGCCACGGCGTTTTGCTGAGCCTTTTCACGAGAGATTTTCTTGCTGCGCGCTTCATCTTCAACCGCTTTTTCAATCGCTTTGGATGAGAGCAGTTTATTAAACAGCGCCTGACGATCCGGTAGGCTTGGGCCTACGGCAGCTAAGCGTTGGCGAGAGAAATGCATACGCGCCACGCGCGCCAGTTTTTGCGCGATGGTTTGGTCAGTGCCGTGCTCATCTGCCATATAACGCAGTGAGACTACGTTTGAGAAACGGACAAAACTGTCGCGTCCCAGCCAGATAACGGCAAAGAATTTCTGAACGCCATTGAGCAAACGCAGTTGTGGCGCGCCATTGTGGCCTTCGCGGCCAGGAGAGCGACCAAACATAACCGACACCGGGATCATTTGGATATCCAGTGCAGGGTTGTTGCGATGCAAGTCCAAATAGTCGTGGAACAGTTTGACGGATTCTTGCTTTGGCGCGTAATAACGGAATACACGCGGACCATCGTCAATGAAGACGTAGCGTGGCAATATAGTGCCGTCAATTTCATTATCGTCGAGTGGATCAGGCAGGTCCTGAGCCAAACAGCGATCGCGGAAGGTCAATAAATCCGCTTTTGAGTTATAGGGTAAGACATACAGCACCGGACGGGTGGTGTCTAAACGTAGCTCCGCTACTGGTTCTGAAGGGATTACCTTACTTTTGACCAGCAGCTTTAGCGGTAGATTCAATAACTTATAGTAAACTTTACGCCAACCTGACATAAAACAGAAAGCCTCTTGTTAGCCATTCGCCGAAAGGATACCAGAAACACTGGTTGAGATCTGTGGTGATGATTGCATGAGAAGTCGCTAAAATTGCTATATCCGTCATATTTCGCGTTGCGTCAGCATTAGCAGCAGCGCGAATTGCGAGGATACATACCTATAAATCTTTTATGGAAATAAAATGAATAGTACTACCGGATTGACTCGAATTGTGAAAGCTGCCGGTTACTCGGTAAAGGGATTGAAAGCGGCATGGAAACATGAAGCAGCGTTCCGTCAAGAATTGGGGCTGATGATTGTCGCTGTTGTGATTGCAGCATGGCTTGATGTCACTATTGTAGAACGCATCTTGTTGATTGGCTGCGTTACGCTGGTGGTTATTTTGGAAATTGTTAACAGCGCTATTGAGGCGGTTGTTGATCGTATCGGTTCTGAGTTTCATGAGCTTTCCGGTCGTGCCAAAGATATGGGGTCGGCCGCTGTTTTTGTTGCCCTGTGGCTGTCTGCATTTATTTGGGTCAGTATCCTCTGGGGACACTATATGTGATGTGAGTGTGTACTCACATCCATAATAATTAAGGCCACCCTTGGGTGGCCTTAATGTTAAGCAAGACATATCGCTGAGTGATTAGCTCCACAGCGCCAGTATTGGCCAGCCAACCAATAGCAGTAGAGAGATGTAAATCACGCCGAAGATGGCACCTAAACGCCAGTAGTCTTTGGATTTCACATAGCCGCAGCCATAAATGATAACGCCCGGTCCTGTTGCATATGGGGTCAAACAACCCATGATACCGATGGACAGTACCAGCAGAATACACAGGTGTTCCATTGGCACGCCTGGGATACCTTTACCCACAGCCAGAATCACTGGCAGCATAGTGGCAGTGTGTGCAGACAGGCTTGCAAACAGGTAGTGAGCGAAGTAGAACACCAGTACCAGCACAATCACGGTCGCATTTGGTGAGAAGCCTTCCAAATGGGTGCTCATGGTATTTGCAAACCAGTCGATGAAGCCTGAACGAGTCAGGCCGTTAGCCATCACGACCAGCGTTGCCAAGTTAACTAAAGTATTCCATGCGCTGTTGTACTTGGTGATGTCTTTCCAAGGAACCACGTGCAGTGCCAACATGAGTGAAACGGCCAGCATACCTACCGCAGTAGCGTCAATAAAATCGCCGCCGAATACCCATAGACCTAAGCTCAGTAGGACCAAACCAATCAGGGTAATTTCTTTACGTGTTAGGCGCCCCATTTCTTTCAAGGCTTCACCGGCCCAGCTAGACACTTCTTCACTGTGAGTCACTTCAGGCTTGTACAACACATAAGACAGCCATGGAGCGACGATCAGCAAAATAAGGCCTACAGGCAGGAAGCTCAGGAACCATTGCAGCCAGCTAATCTGAATTCCTGCAATTTTGTTGACGAATTCTAGGCCCAGTACGTTAGGCGCAGCGCCGGTAACGAACATGGAAGAACTTAGGCTGGTACTGATTACCATCATCCACATCAGGTAACCACCGATACGGCGTGATGATGGATCGTTCGGGAACGATTTAAACAGTGGCGGTAGGTTCTTGATAACCGGGAACACGGTACCACCGGTACGAGCCGTGTTCGACGGTGTGAATGGCGCCAGCATAATATCAATAATGACGATGGCGTAGCCGAGAGTAAGTGTTCGCTTACCCATGAACTTAACCATGAACAGGGCGATACGGCGACCGAGTCCGGTGACTTCGTATCCCAGTGCAAAGATGAATGCGCCAAACACCAACCATACGGTGGTACTGGAGAATCCGGCCAGGCCCCATTTCAATGCTTTGCTGCTGGCATCAAAAGCGGGATCGGCCAGCTCTTTAGCGTCAAAGAGTACGTATTGGCTAGCAATAACGCATATGGTTACCGCAATAAAGCTGATTGCCGTGGCGGGAATAGGTTCTAAAATCATCCCGACAATCATCGCGACGAAAATAGCAAAGTAATGCCATGCCTGTGGAGGCATACCATCAGGTACGGGAATGAGTAGCATTATTGCCATAACGGCGAGTGGTGCTATCAACTTCCATATCTTATCTTTTGAAACAGACATAACTGATTCTCCAAGAAGGAACTTTTAATGATTAATGTTGATAATTTGAGTGCGAAATTTGAGCTAAAAACCAGGTGATAATTAGCAGATCGGCGCTACCGCCCGCGCTGAGATTGCGTTGAATGCATTCCTGGTCGAAATCATGTAGATGTCTGAGATCGGAGGGGTGGCGAATGCCGCCCTGACACAGCAATGCTTTAGCGCGCTGTTGTAGCCAACTTAGGCCACTTGGACCGCCGCGAGAGGCCACGTTGGTGTCACCGTTGTGTGCCATTAGCACCAGCAACGTATCCAGTAAGGCCAATTCAGGGTCGATACCCTGCGCTAATCGGTCACGATAATGTGGGAGTGCTAACTGAATAACTAATGGATAACCCGCTTCTGCCTCGCCGCGAGCGCCAGTAAGACCAAGCTGCTGGAAGAGACGCTGTCCTGCGGTTTGCGATGGTTGGTTTTTATGATTATTTATCGTGCTTTGCAGTTCACGCTCTGTGAGTCCACGGCAAAATGCGGCGGCGGTGCTACAGATCAGTTCTGGTGTGATAAGCCGGTGCAAGGTGTGTAAACGGCCAATTGCAGCGCATAGCAACCCCAAAGAAAAAATGCTGCCTTTATGGGTATTTACGCCCGCAGTTGCGCGAAACATATCGGTTTCGCAGGCGATACCGATTGGGCGCAGACCGATCAACACATCGACTGCGGGGAGATTCGCGCTACAGGCACCAAACTCAATGAAACGAGGCAGCCATTGACGAATAGCCAATGCGCTACGGTGGAAATCTTCCAGCGCCATATCTTTATGGGCGCCGCAGTTATTACGATCGACCAAGCCTGGTTTGGGCGTGAGGTTAACCTCTGCCAACATGGCGCGGTAAGCAAGCTCGCTGTAATAAGCAACTGAATGCTCATCAATAGCGGCGCAATCAGACGGCTGCTGCTTTATCGGCATCATGCAGTAATGCCTCCATGCGGGTGATCAAATCAGGAATAGGATGTGCCCGTTCGCGAGCGCATAGTGCGGCTTCGCGATTGCACAGCAAACAGGTGCGGCTAGGCAGTGAAAAATCACGACGTGACAGAATTTTTCCTAGCGGATTCAGTACGTCGATGTCCCATAAACGGCCAAGTAGCTGTTCATGCTCCAGCGCAATCATGGCTTCTTTCACGACACGCGCGGGGGCATCGATGGCGAGCAGCCCCTCAGGGCCGGTCGCCAATGCAAAAGAGGCCTGCTCCTTGATCTCCCAACCTGATTGTTCCGCGCGTTGGCATAGCGCTTTCAGACCGTGGTTAAAGATTTTTCGTGTCATCACGCTATCTTTAATCGGTCCTGGAGCGACCACCGTAAACGAGATCAGGGTAGAGGTATGGCGCGCCAGCCACTCCGTCTGTCGGGACTGCCTGCATTCACGGCTGAATAGCAGTTCCGGCAATGTCACGGTGTGGCTGGTCGCCAAAGTTGGGAGCAGGTAAAACATGGTTTATTCCTTAACCTGACGAACGACGTCGATCACTGAACCATCGCGATAGCGCACTACGGCGATCACACGGTCAGTGAATTCGATAGCGCGAGGCTGTCCGGTAAGTATTTGCGCACGTTCGCGTAGCCATTCGATAGAAACCACTTTCAAGCCCGCGGCTTTCAAACGATCGGCTAATTCTGGGCGCGCTGGGTTCACCGCAATACCGTGGTCAGTAACCAAAATGTCGACGCTGGAGCCCGGTGTAACGCAGGTTGTGACTTCATCAACCAATGTAGGAATGCGACCACGTACCAGTGGCGCAACGATGATGGACAGGGCTGCAGCAACCGCGGTGTCACAATGACCACCGGATGCACCACGTAAAACACCGTCAGAACCGGTGAGCACGTTAACATTGAAGTGAGTGTCCACTTCGAGCGCGCTCAGCACCACCACGTCTAAGCGGTCAACGGAAGCTCCTTTTGAGCCCCAATTGGCATACTGGTTAGCGCTGATTTCGATGTGGTTTGGATTACGTGCCAAAGACTCTGCGGCTGCACGGTCAAAGCTCTGCACATCCAGCAGTTTCTTGATGAAGCCTTTTTCATGCAGATCGACGATGGTGGAGGTAATCCCCCCCAGTGCGAAGCCTGCATGAATGTCGCGGCTACGCATTTTGTCTTCGAGGAAACGGGTTACTGCAAGAGAGGCACCGCCTGTACCGGTTTGCAGTGAAAAACCCTCTTTGAAGTAGCCGGAGTTCACCACCACATCAGCAGCGCTGCGAGCGATTAGCAGTTCGCGTGGGTTTGATGTCATGCGGGTGGCATCTGCACCGATCTTATCGGCATCGCCGACCTGATCAATTTGCACGATCAAATCGACTTGATCCTGCATGATGCTGGCCGGATTGTGTGGATACGGCAGCAAGGCTTCCGTCAGCAGAACCACTTGCTTGGCGTTCTCTGCATCGACTTTCGCATATCCGAGCGAGCCGCAGCAGGCTTTACCTGTGTAGCCGTTAGCGTTGCCAAACGGATCGCAGGCCGGAACCCCAAGGAATGCCACGTCAATATTCAGTTCACCACTTTCAACCAAATGAACACGGCCACCGTGTGAGTGAATTTGCACCGGCTCATCCAGCAGACCACGGGAAATTTCTTCCGCCAACGGGCCACGCAGACCGGAGGTATAAATGCGGCTGACAACGCCGTTTCGGATGTGATCAACCAGTGGTGCATGGCAGTCGCTTAATGAGCTAGAGGCTAGCGTTAGGTTTTTGAAGCCCATCTGCGCGATAGTGGCCATCACGAGATTGATCGTCAGATCGCCACCGCGGAAAGCGTGATGGAAAGAGATGGTCATACCGTCATGTAGACCAGAGCGGCGAATTGCCTCTTCCAGCGTGGAGCACAGTTTCTTATCGCGTGGTTTTTGTGCTTGCAGATTTAATTTTGAAACATTTTTATAGCTTGGCAGATCGCTTTCAGTTTGACGGGCATAAGCCGAAACGCGTTCCTGTCGTTGAAGAAGTTCTTTTTTCTGAGTCATTTTTTTCGCCTTATTCTTCACGGATGCCAGAGAGTTCTGCGCGAGACAGAACCAGACGCGCACGTTCAATCACAGGGCTATCAACCATTTTGCCGTTCAGTGAAACAACGCCACGGCCTTCACGCGCTGAAGCTTCAGCGGCTTCCACAACGAGCTTGGCGTGATCGACTTCTTTCTGAGTTGGGGCGTACAGGTTATGCAACAGCTCGATTTGACGCGGGTTGATCAGCGATTTGCCGTCAAAACCTAGCTGCTTGATGTGTGCAGCTTCGCGCAGGAAGCCTTCTTCGTTGTTAGCGTCGGAATAGACGGTATCGAAAGCCTGAATGCCAGCGGAGCGTGCGGCCTGCAAAATAGAGCAGCGGGCAAACAGCAGCTCAACGCCTTCAGGAGAACGTTCGGTGCGCAGGTTGCGTACATAGTCTTCGGCGCCAAGTGCGATACCAATCAGGCGTGGAGAGGCATGAGCGATAGCAACTGCCTGAGTTATACCCTGTGCGGATTCAATCGCAGCCAGCAGACCTGTGCTGCCCACTTCACGGCCACATTCGGCTTCGATACGCGCAATTTCGTTTTCGATATCGATAACATCCTGTGCCGTATCGGTTTTTGGCAAACGAACGATATCAGCGCCACCGCGAACGACGGCTTCAAGGTCGGCTACACCATATTCAGAGTCCAGCGCGTTTACGCGTACGATGGTTTCGATGTCCTGATACAGTGGATGTTGTAAAGCGTGATAGACCAAGCGGCGAGCGGCATCTTTTTCACGCAGCACGACGGAATCTTCGAGGTCAAACATCAGCGCATCGGCATGATAGATAAAGGAGTTGCTCACCATTGCCGCATTGGCGCCTGGAACAAACAGCATGCTGCGGCGAGTGCGGGATTTACGCTCTTGAGCGATACGAGAAGTCATGCGCGATCCTCCCAAGGTAAATTTTTAACGTCGCTGGCGCGTACTAACAGCGTTTCTAGGCGAGCACGTAGAATGCAATCCAACGCCCCTTTGTCATCAACGATCAGCTGGACGCCACGTATGTCATGGCGCTCAAGAATTTCCAGCACCGTTGCGCGAATAGCATCGCCGAACTGTTTTTGAACGCTGCTGCTGATTTGCAGGTCAATGTCTTGTGTATCTATGGGCGCGATGCGCACCATTACGTCGCTAGACTCGAGAGTGCCTGCGACGGCTGCGTGAGTTATCTTCATTTTTCACCTGTTGCTAATGCGGATTCCTGCGGCCGGTCAGTCACGTTTTCTGAGCGAGGAACGAGCAGGCGTTGTAAATAAGCGCGGGTCGCTTCAGGCACCAAAGGCGTGATAGCCGGAAGATCTTTTTGCACCAGCAGTTTGCGTACCCACGAGGCAGAGATTGCCGTGCCGTGGTAGCGCAAACGCTCTATTTCCACCAGTTCAATCGGCGGAGCAGACAGAGACGGCGTCTCTAGCCAGTGGCGCATGTCACGGTTGTATTTGGCTGTGACTTCACAATACGGTTCGGTACCGACAAAACGGTGGGTAATACCCAGCGCGGGAGCCAAATACTGACGAAAAATTTTTAAGTCGATCTCGGTGTAACAATCATCGACCACGCCTTGTTCTTTGATGAAGTAACAAGGGAAAGTGGCGCGAGAAATGATGTATTCAGAACCACGATGCACCGTTAGGTTCTTAATGTCTGACGTCCCTGCGCGTACCAGTTCAAGGCGATCTTCATAAGGAAAACGCGAGGTATCTTCTTTAACTAAGAACAGATGCAGCCAGTCACATTGGGCGGCCGCTTGTTGCACCAAATAGCGATGTCCGTTGGTAAACGGATTTGCATTCATTACGATGCTGCCAATTTTATTGCCGTCGTGGCGCAGTGTGGTGAGGTAGCTGGCATAGCGTTGAATACGCGTTGCGCTGTTTTCCATTAACACCATAATATTTGGCACGCTGGTGACGGTATAAAACCCACATTGCTTAAATAGCGCTTCGTTCTGGGTTTTTGTGTATATAAATAAATGAGTGCAGTGCTTCTCATAGGCCAGATTTATTAATTCAGTGGCCAGTGTGAGTGCTAGGCCCTCACCGCGTACAGATTCACTAATGGCGACGCATTTAATGATATTGCCCGCGATACCGCCGCAGGCGATTAGCTGGTCATCACGGGTGACGGTAATAAAGACTTCCACGGTGGAATCAATACTCAGGCCATTTTCTCGCAGAAAATGAGCGATAGTTGCGATCTTCTTATTTTCAGAGCGCTTTACCTGAGAGAATACGGTATTACCAAACATAGATATTCCTGTTAGCTGCCGCACGTATGCATAGCGATCACAATTGTTGTGATTTGTTGCATATTAATAACGTTTTATTTTCAATTGCTCGTTGCAACGCTTTAATCTTTTTTGTTTATATTTGTGCGACGACGTAATGATCGTAAGGAGTATTAGGATGGGAAATCTTGACCTATTTCACAAAGAGTTATCAGATTTAAATAGACTTAATGGTTTTTATTTTCTTAATTAATTTTAATTGAATTAATGGAGTGGTTTTTATTTGTTTAATTGATTTAATCTGCGGAATCTGCAACGATCTAATCCGTTGTAGGTAGAAAACAAGGAAACAAATTCATTACATTTCCCTGATACTAGCCCATCTTTCTAGCCTAAAAAAGAGGAAATACCGATGTTCGGCAGACCAAATGTTAAAGAGTTTAGGTTTTTTAGCCGCCTCGCATTTCCTTTACGAATATTTCTCTTATTGCTTCTGGTCTCGACGTTATTAATTGCCGCCTTAGGCAAATATCTTTCTGCTTCCTTTGAAGATTATCTGAGTAACCATGTCCGTGATATGGCAATGAATCAGGCTAAGATCATTGCCTCAATCGACAGCGTTGTCACGGCTGTTAAAAATAGAGATACCAAGCGTCTCGCTATCATTGCCGATAAACTCGGTACGGGCTCCGATTTTGATTATGTGGTTATTGGCGACAAAAACTCCATCCGTCTGTATCACCCCAATCCGGCCAAGATCGGCTATCCCATGCAGTGGAGTAAGCCTGGCGCTTTAGCGCGCGGAGAAAGCTACTTCATTACAGGAAAGGGCTCAATTGGGATGGCTATGCGTGCTAAAACGCCTATTTTTGATGAACATGGTAACGTGATCGGCGTGGTTTCATTGGGATATTTAGTCAGCAAAATAGACAGTTGGCGATTAGACTTCTTATTACCGATGGGCGGTGTCTTTGTCTTAATTTTGATTATCCTGATGCTACTGTCATGGATGTTTGCCACCCATATTCGGCGGCAAATGCTAGGTATGGAACCTCATCAAATTGCTCGGGTGGTTCGCCAGCAAGAAGCCTTGTTTGGCTCGGTATATGAAGGATTGATAGCTGTCGATCCTGAGGGTTTGATTACTGCAATCAATCGTAACGCACGAAAAATGCTCGGTTTAAGTTCGCCTGGTAGACAATGGCTAGGAAAACCGATCAGCGATGTTGTCGAACCTGCGGGGTTTTTCACGGAACAAATCGAAGAAAAACGTCAGGATGTCATTTGCACTTTTAATGGTCTCAGTGTGATTGCTAATCGTGCAGCGATACGTTCAGGAAATGAGCTGCTGGGTGCCATCATCAGTTTCCGTAGCAAAGATGAAATTAGCACGCTGAATGCTCAACTCACGCAGATCAAACAGTATGTCGAAAGCTTGCGCACATTGCGTCACGAGCACCTGAACTGGATGTCGACGCTCAACGGTCTGTTACAAATGAAAGAATATGATCGTGCTTTGGCAATGGTAAAAGGTGAGTCGCAAGCACAGCAGCAGCTTATTGATAGCCTGCGTGGCTCATTTGACGATCGACAAGTCGCAGGGCTTCTTTTCGGCAAAGCACAGCGAGCGCGTGAGCTTGGCTTAACCTTAAATCTGGTAGAAGGAAGCCAGCTTCGCCAGTTGCCAGCAGGACTTGATAGTACTGAATTTGCTGCCATCGTGGGAAACTTGCTCGACAATGCTTTCGATGCCAGCTTGAAGAATCCGCAAGGTAATAAAACCATTGAGCTATACCTTAGCGATGAAGGTGATGATGTCATCGTGGAAGTGGCCGATCAGGGATGTGGCGTTCCAGAGTCTTTACGTGAGGCTATTTTTGAGCAAGGCGTAAGTACTAAAACCGAGGATGTGGGTGAGCACGGCATCGGACTCTATCTGATAGCCAGCTATGTAGGCCGCTGCGGTGGGGTAATTACGCTGGAAGACAACGAACCTTGTGGCACTTTATTTTCCGTATTTATTCCTAAAGTGAAAAAGACTTATGACACAACCAATAACGATTCTAATAGTTGAAGACGAAACGCCGCTGGCAGAAATGCACGCGGAGTTTATTCGCCATTTTCATGGCTGTGGACAGGTTTGGTTAGCGGGAAATCTCGCGCAGGCCAGAATGATGGTCGAGCGTTTCAAACCTGACCTGATCCTGCTGGATAACTATTTGCCGGATGGAAAAGGTATTACCCTGTTGCACGAACTGACTCAGGCTCGATTCTCTGGTGGGGTAGTGTTCACTACGGCAGCTAGCGATATGGATACCGTTTCTGATGCAGTTCGCTGCGGTGTTTTTGACTACTTGGTAAAACCGATAGCCTATGAGCGTTTAGGCCAAACTTTAGACCGTTACCATCAGCGGATGCGAATGCTGGCAAGTAACAATAGTGCTAGCCAGCGCCAGATCGATGACATGTTTAATGCCTATGCGCGCGGCGAGCATAAAGAAGAGTTACCTGTCGGTATTGATGCGCTCACTTTAGATAAAGTGCAGGGACTGTTTGCCGATCTTGATGCTCGCCATACTGCTGAAACTGTGGCACAGGAGCTGAAACTCAGCCGTACGACCGCACGACGTTATTTAGAGTTTTGTGCAGGACGGCACATGATCATGGCAGAAATTGTATACGGCAAAGTTGGGCGTCCGCAACGAACTTATCGCGCACTGGAAACTGTAAAAAACAGTTAATTTATTCACGGGAATTTGCTGGATATTGACTGTAAAAACACAAAAAGTGTGCGGTTAGAGCCAATCAGATGCGGTACGGTTCAATCTTTATGTATTTCACGGTTTCAAAATGGCCGCCACCTGTATATACTCACAGCAAAACTGTATAAACAAACAGGTGGTGGAATGAAAGCACTTACAGCCAGACAGCAGGAAGTCTACGATCTGATTCGTGACCATATTGAACAAACTGGCATGCCGCCAACGCGTGCTGAAATCGCACAGCGTTTGGGATTCCGCTCTCCTAATGCGGCAGAAGAACATTTAAAAGCGTTACAACGTAAAGGCGTGATTGAGATTGTGTCCGGTGCTTCACGCGGCATTCGCTTGTTGATGGAAGATGAAACGGGGCTACCTCTCATTGGCCGGGTGGCTGCCGGTGAGCCGCTGCTGGCACAGGAACATATTGAGGGCCATTATCAGGTCGACCCTTCATTGTTTAAGCCTAATGCCGATTTCTTACTGCGTGTTAATGGAATGTCGATGCGTGATATCGGCATTTTAGACGGCGATTTACTGGCCGTGCATAAAACACAAGATGTGCGTAACGGACAGGTTGTTGTTGCTCGTATTGAAGACGAAGTGACGGTTAAACGTTTGAAAAAACAAGGCAACATTGTTCAGCTACTGCCTGAAAACAGCGATTTTGAACCGATTGTGGTTGACCTACGTGAACAAAACTTCACGATTGAAGGTCTGGCCGTTGGTGTTATCCGCAACGGCGACTGGATCTAAAGTTCTCGCTATTGTGTTTGCGGTAACGCCGATAGACTAAGCCCCTTATTTGGGGCTTTTTCTTTGTTGGGAGAAGGTTGGCAAGTGGATCTGGGATGACGTGAAAAAATGAAATTACTGACACCAACTGATAAAGCGCTATGGATTCTCGCGCTGCCGATGATTTTGTCGAACATCTCAGTTCCGCTTTTGGGACTGGTTGATACCGCAGTTATTGGTCATTTGGATAGCCCTGTTTATTTGGGCGGTGTTGCTGTAGGCGCGATGGCGACATCCTTCCTCTTTATGCTGCTGTTGTTTTTACGGATGAGCACCACGGGGTTGACTGCTCAGGCATTTGGCGCTGGCGATAAAACGGCGCTAGCCCGTGCATTGGTTCAACCTTTGCTACTGGCTTTGTTGGCGGGGGTTGTCATTATTGCAGTGCGTGAACCGTTAATTGAGGGGGTGTTACGCATTGTTGGCGGGCATCAGGATGTGTTGGAGCAGGCTCGTTTGTTTATGCACATCCGTTGGCTCGGCGCACCGGCAACATTGGCTAATCTGGTGATTTTAGGCTGGCTGCTTGGCGTTCAATATGCCCGCGCACCTGTCATTCTGCTTGTGGTCGGAAACCTCATTAACATTACGCTTGATCTATGGTTTGTCGTTGGTTTGGGCTGGAAGGTTCAGGGAGCCGCTAGCGCGACGGTGATTGCCGATTATGCCACTTTCTTGCTAGGGATTGGCCTTGTGTGGCATGTAATGAAGTTGCGTGGGCTACACATGGAGTATTTCCGTAATGCGTGGCGTGGCAATCTGCGCCGCCTGTTGGCTTTAAATCGTGACATCATGCTGCGTTCTTTACTGCTGCAGTTATGTTTTTCATCGCTGACCATTTTAGGGGCACGCATGGGAAGTGAAATTGTTGCGGTAAATGCGGTACTAATGAACCTACTCACGTTCACGGCCTATGCTCTGGACGGCTTTGCTTACGCGGTCGAAGCCCATTCAGGACAGGCTTATGGTGCTCGGGATGGCCGCAGGCTGCAAAGTATTTGGCATTCAGCCTGCCGACAAGCGGGCATTGTGGCCATATTTTTTGCCCTGCTTTACGCATTGTTTGGCGGACATATCATTCAGATGTTAACGTCGTTGCCTGATGTTCAGGCGCTGGCAGCCCACTATCTTCCGTGGCAAATTCTTCTGCCGTTGCTGGGCGTTTGGTGTTATCTGCTGGATGGCATGTTTATTGGGGCGACTCGTGGAACTGAAATGCGTAACAGCATGGCGGTAGCTGCAGTGGGTTATGGATTGACGCTTTTTACTCTACCTTGGTTAGGTAATCACGGTTTATGGCTGGCGTTGGCAGTGTTTTTATCTCTACGTGGCCTTTCGCTATGGATCGTCTGGAGACGGCATTGGCGGAGTAATACGTGGTTTGAAGCCAATAATATTTATTAAAATCATTGAGTTGTTAGTGATTTGAATTGTGGCAATATGATAATTCCTATAGTTATTATGTTGCCCTAAAATGGCGCTTTATTAATATTTGCTTACATTCTAAGTGGAAAAATTATTCGCTGCTTATCGCCTGTTTTCTAACTGATTTTGTGCTTTATTCGTAAGATATTTTATTTAGTTGCACCGAAATTTTAGCTGAAAATTTTTTTACTCTGATTATCCGCTAGTCTTAATGGTGAACGTTAACTAATGCCTCGCAGCAAAATTTATATTTAGAAATTAAATATTTTTAAGTTACAGATGCGAGGGGAATACATTCCATTACATAAGTGATACGGAGTTATTATGAATAAAGATCAAGCCGGCGGTAACTGGAAGCAGTTTAAAGGTACAGTGAAAGAGAAATGGGGTAAGTTGACCGACGATGATCTTACAGTCATTGAGGGTAAACGAGACCAGCTGGTAGGTAAGATCCAAGAGCGCTACGGCTATCAGAAAGAAGCCGCAGAGAAAGAAGTGAAAGCTTGGGAAGAGCACAATAAATATCGTTGGTGATATTATTGTCTGCCGAAGCCAAATAATCATTTGGCAAAACGCATTATAAATAAAGTATGGACTCGAATATTGAGATAAATAATATTCCTTTATTGATAGTGTGCTACTGCTTATATTTATTGCCAATGATGAAAAAGAGCCGCTGATGCGGCTCTTTTTTATGTTTATATATAAATTCCGAATTAGCGCTATTTTTTCTTTTTAGGCTCGGAATGATCGTGATGACAAGTATCTCTGCTATCGCAAGACTCTATCTTGCCACAATCACGGCAAAGCCCATGTGCTTCAACTACGCTATGTTGCAGGGAGAAACCGGTCAAAGCGGCTAATTTTTCTAAATGTTCCTGCACTTCTTTGGTGGTTTGCTCCGTCACTTGACCACAGCGATGGCAAATAAATAACGCCGAAGTATGGCTAGGTTCTTCAATGTGATGGCACATCACATAGCTGTTAGTCGATTCCACTTTGTGAATGAAACCCTGCTCCAACAGAAAATCCAATGCTCGGTAGATAGTCGGCGGTTTTGCCTGCGGCTCAGATACTCGCAGCAAATCTAGCAAATCATATGCACTAATAGTGCCTTTCTGACACGCCATCAGACGCAGCACTTCCATCCTCTGCGGAGTCAGTCGAACATTGCGTTGCAGACAAATTTGTTCTGCCTGTGCGAGCAGTCGCTCTAAAGAGGTTGTGGTCATGGTGTTTGCTTCCGGCCAGTAAGATTTCGTTATTTTAACATAAATAGCAGATAGGCCGAAGAGCACAAAATTTGTGGGGGAAAAGCGTCTGATAAACGAGGGAAAACAAAACGGGCTGACAGGTTATTCCCGTCAGCCCGCTTTTAACTCATGAGGCAGTGGCTCATATTCAATCTGTTATTTGATTTCAGATTGATGAGCATAGGCATCGCTGTTGTTCAGATTATTGATAATCGTTGCACGTTGATCCTGTGTACTCAACTGAGAAAACGTAGCGCTACCGTTAATCGATGAACGTTCAATGCCAGCCTGTTCCAATTTTTGTTGTGCCATCAGCTGATGAGCATAAGAGGAACCGTTACGGTTTGAATAGGCCAAAGTGCTTTGTTCTGCAGGGCTTAATTCTGAAAATGATTGAGCAAAAGCAGAACCAGTAAGGGTTAAAGCAACGATGGCAGATAATACGATTGAGGTTTTCATGATGTTTTCTCTTCTTTAAATTTTTTAAGTGGGTCAGACGGCGTTGTTATTGCAGACTGGCCTACATTGCAGGTGTTAATAACAAATACATGCTTAAACAAACGGCACTGGGCATGGCTGATTATTTATTCAACGTAACCTGATGGGCTTGGGCGCTACCGTTGTTTAAATGATTCACGACGGTGGCGCGCTGTTCGCTTGCTGTCATATCTGAGAAACTTTGTGCGAAAGCAGAACCCGCAAGGGCTAGAGTCATCAGAACGGTCAAAGTCATAGTTTTCATGGTGTCATCTCTCAAAAATTGTGATCTGGATACTGGTTTATTAGACCGGTCGTCTAGTTAATGGGTAAAAAATAATGCCAAACGTTTTCACGCAGGCATTCATTGTGCTGCGATAATATCTCTATATGGTGCCGGGTTTCAGTAAGCGTTCCGTACGCTGCATCGCTGAAACAAACGGTGCATCAGATCGGTTGACCTTAGCCCGTAACGCTGCGCCTAACCATAAAGAATACAGTGAATCTGCGAGTAATTCGGGCGATTCATCAATCGCAAGCGACCCTTCTTCAACGCCAGATTCGATACTCGACTGCAACTGGGCGATGACTCTTGTGATACCTGAGTCGAGTGCTTCACGCATCACCTCAGATAAGTCACTGACTTCACCAGCCAGCTTCACGACTAAACACTTACTGTGGCATACCGTTTCACAGCTTTGCGTCATCCAATGAGAGAAATAATCTAACAAATGCTGACGCTGTGTTTTTTGCCCATCCGAAAACTTCTCTTTCAGCATGACGACGTAATCGCTGAAATAACGGGTAAGCATAGCTTCACCAAACTTCTCTTTCGATTTGAAGTAATGGTAGAACGAACCTTTTGGTACTCCCGCGGTGGCAAGAAGTTCATTTAATCCCATGGCGGTAAAGCCGAGGTTTAAAATCAGTTCCTCACCCACATCTAAGATGTGTTCGCAGGTGTTGTTGGTCGTGCTAGTCGTTTTGTTCATGTGATTTAATATAGTAGACCGGTTGGTCTAAGTCAATATCCGGTTCATTATGTGAGCGAGATCACATGTGTAATAAAAACTTTACGCAGGTGAAATCAGCCACCGCTGTTATTGGCGCTAAGAGTATCTTAGTTGCGCTGAAAAAGCAGGTGCCAACATTGCAGGCGAGAGTATGTTGAGCACGTGCATTAATCGTGCGGCTTAATCGAGATACAGCTTCAATACTGGAAGTCGGTAGGATAAGCGCCAATTCACGGTATACTTGTGTTATACCAGCGGTGACGCAGTTTACCGTATTTGATTCAAACTGACTGAAATTCTGAGAATAATGACCCAAAACGCCACTAATCTTTCTTCTGCAATGCCGTTCAGCCAGAGCCGTTTTTCCGTTGCTCCGATGCTGGATTGGACCGATCGCCACTGCCGCTATTTTCATCGCAAACTGAGTCGCCAAACACTCCTCTATACCGAAATGGTCACGACGGGTGCCATTATTCATGGTAAAGGTGACTATTTGGCCTATAGCGAAGAAGAACATCCGTTGGCGTTGCAGCTAGGGGGCAGCGATCCCGAAGCATTGGCGCATTGTGCCCGTTTGGCCGAACAGCGTGGTTATGATGAAGTAAACCTTAACGTTGGCTGTCCATCAGACCGGGTGCAGAACGGTCGTTTTGGTGCATGTCTTATGGGGGAGGCTCAACTGGTCGCCGATGGTATCAAAGCCATGCGCGACGTTGTTTCTATTCCAGTTACGGTAAAAACGCGTATCGGTATTGACGATCAGGATAGCTATGAGTTCCTGTGTGATTTTATTGATATCGTGTCTGGGAAAGGTGAGTGTAATAGCTTCACTGTCCATGCGCGTAAAGCGTGGCTTTCCGGGCTGAGTCCGAAAGAAAACCGTGAGATCCCACCGCTGGATTATGAGCGTGTCTACCAACTCAAACGTGACTTCCCTCATCTAAATATCGCCATTAACGGTGGAGTGAAAACGCTGGAGGAAGCAAAAATCCATCTACAGCACTTGGATGGCGTAATGATGGGGCGTGAAGCTTATCAGAGCCCAAGTATTTTAGCGCATGTCGATCGTGAACTGTTTGATTCTACCGCTGATGTACCAAACAGTATTGACGTGGTGCGCTCGCTCTATCCCTATATTGAACGTGAACTGTCTAACGGAACTTATTTAGGCCACATTACGCGCCATATTCTCGGCTTGTTCCAAAGTATTCCAGGTGCTCGCCAGTGGCGTCGGCATTTGAGTGAAAATGCGCATAAGCCGGGTGCTGGTGTAGAGGTAGTCGAAGCCGCGTTGCAGTTCGTGAGTCAACCACGTGGCTAAATAAACGAAAAGTTAGTAAATTTCACCAAGCGCTGTAACGCCCGTTACAGCGTGTCTTATCAAAATCAATGAGTTACAAAAAACTCTTACTTGGCATGATTCTTGTAAAAGAGTGAATAGCTAACGGTATCGCCGTTAAATTTTACTCAGGAGATCACCATGTTTGAAGTCCTCTTTATTCTTGGCTTTTTTGCCGTGCTGATGGTGACCGGGGTTTCAATGCTGGGCATCATCGCAGCCATGGCAGTTGCCACAGTACTTATGCTATTTGGTGGCCTATTTGTGATGGTGCTTAAACTGCTGCCGTGGATAGTTTTGGCCATTGTCGTGGTGTGGATCTACCGTTCTATGCAGAAGAAACCGCAGCCAAGGCGGTATTATTAAGTTTGGGTGTGCTTATATCTACGTTGGAACGGTGATGGGCGTCTAAGTATCTTATCCCTGTGCGCCTTCGACCTACCGCCATCTTCTCTGATGGCGGTTCTATCATGCATTTCATCTAACACGAAAAGACAAAACAATATTGTTTTGCCTTTGCCTTTTTAATTGTTTAAGTCTTGGTAGGAAGAGCCGGCAC
>NZ_LXET01000058.1 GCF_001655005.1 Hafnia paralvei ATCC 29927 | reverse complement strand
TTCTATCATGCATTTCATCTAACACGAAAAGACAAAACAATATTGTTTTGCCTTTGCCTTTTTAATTGTTTAAGTCTTGGTAGGAAGAGCCGGCACGACAGGGATGTCGTGACGGAGTTTGGGGCGCCCTGGATGGGCGATACCAAACCGTAGCGAAGATGGCATCTCGGATAAAAGCGCGCGAGTTGAGAGCCCCCGCGCAACGGGGCTCTCATCGGTCGCCTTCTCCAGTAGGCTTATGGAAACACATTTGCTGACCGGCGAACGAAACATTTCACTGTGATTCCATAGAGGATGTTGACGTTCCAAAACCCAGCAAAAATAACGCCTACTACTCCGGTATCAACAAACTCGATCCCTGTGTCCCGCGGCTTTGCAGTACTTCGTGCGCTTTTCTTGCGTCACTTAAGGCAAATTTCTGCGTATCAGGCACATCAACGCTAATTGCACCGCTGGCAATCATTGAGAAGAGTTCATGGCTGGCACTAAGCAAGTCTTGGTGATTATTGATATAGCCATTGAGAGAAGGGCGTGTAACGTACAGCGAGCCTTTTTGGTTGAGTATCCCCAAATCAACGCCGGTGACAGGGCCTGAAGCATTGCCAAAGCTGACCATCAGCCCGCGTTTTTTCAGACTATCGAGTGAGGCAAGCCATGTGCTTTTGCCCACAGAGTCATAGACAACGTTAACTTTTTCACCCTGAGTCAGTTCTGCGACGCGTTGGGCGATATCTTCGGTTTGGTAATTAATTGTCGCCCATGCACCGGCCTGTTTTGCTCGTTCGGCTTTAGCGTCTGAACCTACGGTACCAATCAGCTTGGCGCCCAGCGCTTTTGCCCACTGGCATGCTATTTGGCCTACGCCCCCAGCTGCGGCATGGAATAGGAAGATTTCGCCTGCTTTGATTTCATAAGTTTGGCGTAGCAAATAATGCACGGTAAGACCTTTGAGGAAAGAGGCAGCGCCTTGTTCAAAGCTTATTGCATTAGGCAGTAAAGCCACTTTTTCCGCAGGGACGTTATGTACCGAACTATAAGCACCGAGAGCGCTCTGCGCATAAACCACGCGATCGCCGACTTCAATACTGGTGACGCCTGCACCGACTTTAGTGACCACGCCAGAGGCTTCTGTGCCAAGCCCTGATGGGAACTGAGAAACTGGGTACAGTCCGCCACGAATATAGGTGTCAATGTAGTTGATTCCGATGGCTTTATTGCTGACCTGTACCTCTCCCGCAGCCGGATCTTTCGGATCAAAGTCTACATATTCAAGCACTTCTGGCCCACCGTGGGCGCTAAACTGGATACGTTTTGCCATCGTCTTTCCTCAAATGCATAGTGTCATTGTTATAATCAAAATTAGATTACATTCAGGTATACTGACGCGTCTTTCACTAACAGGTAAAGCATTCCCACTATGGCAGGAAATAAACCCACCAACAAATCAAACGAGACCCCGCGCGACAGGCAGATGGAGGGGCTCAAGCTACCACCACATTCGCTGGAAGCGGAACAGTCCGTGTTGGGCGGGTTGATGCTGGATAATGAGCGCTGGGATAACGTGGCTGAGCGTGTTGTCGCCAACGATTTCTACAGTCGTCCACACCGCCTAATTTTTACGGAAATGCAGCGACTGCTGGAAATGAGCAAGCCGATCGATTTGATCACGCTGTCTGAATCGCTAGAGCAACGTGGCGAATTAGAATCCGTGGGCGGATTTGCTTATTTGGCAGAGCTTTCAAAGAATACGCCAAGTGCGGCGAACATCGGCGCTTATGCCGATATCGTACGTGAACGTGCAGTTGTTCGCGATATGATCTCGGTGGCTAATGAGATCGCCGACGCGGGCTATGATCCCCAAGGACGTAGCAGCGAAGATCTGCTTGATTTGGCGGAGTCACGTGTATTCCAGATTGCGGAAAATCGTGCGAACAAAGACGAAGGGCCGAAAAGCGTTGACCGTATTTTAGAGCAGACGGTTGCACGTATTGAGCAGCTTTATCAGACTCCACATGACGGTGTGACAGGGGTCGACACCGGTTATCAGGACCTCAATAAAAAAACCGCCGGTTTACAGCGTTCTGACCTGATTATCGTAGCGGCGCGTCCATCGATGGGTAAAACCACGTTCGCCATGAACTTGTGTGAAAATGCCGCAATGACCCAAGATAAACCAGTGCTGATATTCAGTCTGGAGATGCCTGGCGAACAGATCATGATGCGTATGCTGGCGTCATTAGCACGCGTTGACCAAACCAAAATTCGTACCGGTCAGCTAGACGATGAGGATTGGGCACGAATTTCCAGCACCATGGGGATTCTGCTGGAAAAACGTAACATGTACATTGACGACTCATCAGGTTTGACCCCAACGGAAGTGCGTTCGCGTGCGCGCCGCATTTTCCGTGAACACGATGGGCTTAGCCTTATCATGATCGACTATCTACAGCTGATGCGTGTGCCGTCGTTATCGGATAATCGTACTTTAGAAATCGCGGAAATTTCCCGCTCGCTCAAGGCGTTAGCAAAAGAGCTACAGGTTCCGGTTGTGGCACTGTCTCAGCTTAACCGCTCTTTGGAACAACGTGCAGACAAGCGCCCGGTAAACTCCGACCTGCGTGAGTCTGGCTCCATCGAACAGGATGCCGACTTGATCATGTTTATCTATCGCGATGAGGTTTACCACGAAAACAGCGATCTGAAAGGCATTGCGGAAATTATTCTGGGTAAGCAACGTAACGGCCCAATCGGTACGGTTCGTTTGACCTTTAACGGCCAGTTCTCGCGTTTTGATAACTATGCAGGCCCGCAGTACGACGACGAATAATCGAGCTGGTGACAAAACATCGTCAGCTCTCTAAGAGCAGTAATTAATTAACTCATTTGAGATATTGGGAAGGAATAGAAATGAAAGCGGCAACCGCAGTCATTGATCGCCGCGCTCTGCGACACAACTTTCAGCAAATTCGTCAATTTGCGCCGCACAGCCGACTGATAGCCGTTGTAAAAGCAAATGCCTACGGGCACGGGCTTTTAGAAACAGCCAAAACGTTAAAAGATGCAGATTGCTATGGCGTAGCGCGTATCGGCGAAGCCCTGAAACTGCGCTCGGGCGGTATTGTTAAGCCTATTCTGATGCTGGAAGGCTTTTTCTCTGCCGACGATCTGCCCGTTTTGGTTGCCAATAATATTGAAACTGCCATTCATAGCGAAGAACAGTTACAAGCGCTGGAAGAGGCTGAGTTGGAGCGCCCGGTTAAGGTTTGGATGAAGCTGGATACCGGCATGCATCGACTTGGGGTACGTCCAGAGCAGGCCGATGCGTTTTATACGCGCCTTTCCAACTGCCGCAACGTTGAGCAGCCGGTGAATATTATGAGCCACTTCAGCCGTGCAGATGAGCCTGAAACGGGTATGACTGAAGCTCAGTTAGCTTGTTTTGACGCATTTGCTACGGGTAAACCTGGCTTGCAATCTATCGCTGCTTCGGGCGGTATTCTGCTTTGGCCACAGTCGCATCGCGATATGGTTCGCCCTGGAATTATTCTGTATGGCGTATCTCCGCTGGCTGAACCCTATGCCGACCATTATGGCTTACAGCCGGTGATGACGCTGAAATCTAGCCTAATCGCCGTGCGTGAGCACAAAGCTGGTGAACCTGTGGGCTACAACGGCACATGGGTAAGCCAGCGCGATACCCGACTTGGCGTAGTTGCGATTGGCTATGGCGATGGTTATCCACGCAGTGCGCCTTCTGGCACTCCCGTGCTAGTCAATGGCCGTGAAGTGCCTATCGTTGGTCGTGTATCGATGGATATGATTTCGGTTGATTTAGGCCCAGAGGCGAAAGATAAAGTGGGTGATGAAGTGGTTTTGTGGAGTGCAGAACTGCCGGTTGAAAAGATTGCTAAGTATACCGGAATCAGCGCCTATGAGTTGATTACCAAGCTGACGCCGCGTGTCACGATGGAGTATGTCGGCGAATAATGCGGGGTGATACCATTTCATCCTCCTCAATGTAGGTGAGGATGAAATGGTGTGCTGCTTATCTTTTACAGTGACGCTTCATAAATTTTGCGGCTATCTTCCAGCGTAATATCGCTGTTTTCGCCCAAAGCGGTCATACCATGTTCTTTTAGTTTTGCCAGTAGCGTCGGAATCGAAGTGGCATCAACACCGTAGTCTTTCAGATAGGTTTTAATGCCCATCTCTTCGAAAAACTTACGCGTTGCGGCAATGGCGGCATCGATACGCTGTTCTTCATTACCTTCACGAATATTCCATACACGCTCTGCGTATTGCAGCAGTTTGGCATGTTTCTGCTGGCGTTTAGCCTGTAGCAGAGACGGAAGAACGACCGCTAGCGTTTGAGCATGATCCATACCGTGCAGCGCAGTGAGTTCGTGCCCCAGCATGTGTGTTGCCCAATCCTGTGGAACGCCAGCGCCGATCAAACCGTTCAACGCCATAGTTGCACTCCACATGACATTGGCGCGAACGTCATAGTTTTCTGGTTCTGCCAAGGCGCGTGGGCCTTCTTCAATCAGCGTCAGTAGTATACCTTCGGCAAAACGATCCTGAATTTTGGCATCTACCGGATAGGTCAGATATTGCTCTACGGTATGCACAAACGCATCCACAACGCCGTTTGCGACCTGATGGGCAGGTAAGGTATAAGTCACTACCGGATCTAGGATTGCAAATTTCGGCATGACATATGGAGACTGGAAGGCACGCTTATCACCGGTAGAGCGGCGAGTAATAACGGCACCTTTATTCATTTCTGAACCGGTCGCAGGCAGAGTTAATACCGCGGCTAGTGGGATCGCTTTTTCGATTTTGCTGCCGTAGGTTTCCAAAATATCCCATGGTTCGCCAACGTAGTCAGCCGCAGCGGCAATAAACTTGGTGCCGTCAATCACTGACCCGCCGCCTACGGCTAGCAGAAAATCAATTTTTTCGTTGCGCACCAGTTCAACACATTTCATCAGGGTTTCGTAAGATGGATTTGGCTCAATGCCGCCAAACTCAAAGACATGCAGCCCTTTCAGCGCGGCATGAACCTGATCTAGAACGCCGGTGCGTTTCACACTGCCGCCACCGTAAGTAATCAGAATACGAGCATTCTCTGGAACTTCATTACGCAGATTAGCAATTTGACCTTTACCGAATAGCACTTTTGTTGGGGTGTGAAGAGTAAAATTTTGCATTGCAATCAACCTCAGTGTTTATTTTGATTCGTTATGCTTTGGCCGTCGACGCCAACGCATTTTCTGGATGTTATTCTGGGCGCAATACGCTGATGTCTCAATGCACATTTCTGTTGATGACTTGCCTATTTCTACAAATAACTGTAGAAATTGAAGCGTATTAGGCATTATTTATTGCACTTATTTGAGGCGGCGGAGATTGGTCAATGTTGATTGATGAACGGTGGAAGCAGCTGGCACAGCAGTTGAGTCGCCAGATTACCCAGACTGGTGTAAGCGCTTCACCTATTGAAAATGTAAAAATTATCTATGCGGATGAGCATCACCCGCGAACACCCGTGATGTATGAACCCTGCATTATCATCGTTCTACAGGGACATAAGGTGGGATATCTGGGTGAGAAGGTATTTCGCTACGATCCGACCAATTATCTTCTGATGACTCTGCCACTGCCCTGCGAATGTGAGACGTTTGCGACGCCGGATGAACCTTTGATTGGTCTTTCGGTGCGGGTGAATACCAGCATGCTGCAGGATTTGCTGATGGATATCGGCGATGGCTTGGTCGCTAAGCAACGCTGCCAATCTAGTGGTGTGAAGTCAGTCTCCCTTGATGAATCGATGTTTTGTGCCACCGAACGACTGGTAGATGCGATGGAAAATCCACTACAGGCCAGAGTACTGGGGCCACAAATTGTGCGCGAAATGTTATTCCACGCTCTGTGCGGGGAAGGCGGGGAGGCATTGCAGGCTTTGGCAAATCGTCATAGCCATTTTAGCCAAATAGCTAAGGCTCTACGCCTGATTGAACAGCAGTATTCCGACAGCCTTAACGTTGATTTACTGGCGCAGGAGGTGAATATGAGCGTATCGGCCTTTCACCATAACTTTAAAGCAGTCACCGCAACCTCGCCATTGCAGTATATAAAATCTTTCCGCCTGCATAAGGCGCGCATGATGATGTTGCACGATGGTCTGAAGGCTAGCACCGCAGCGATCCGCGTAGGCTATGAAAGTGCCTCGCAGTTTAGCCGCGAATATAAGCGTTTCTTTGGTAATACGCCGAGCGAACAAATGACTCGCTACCGTGAAGGTGGCTTGAGTATTGTAGAACGATAAATTACGACTTTGCCGCAGGAGTGGATTTGCCATGATAGAAAGGGAATATTTAGTCGCTGGAATGCAGGTGCGTGAGCACCGTTTAGACGTGCCGCTGAATTGGTTCGATGCCAGCGATCCACGCCGGATTTCGATTTTTGCCCGTGAGCTATCTATTGCTGGCCGAAACGCCGATGGGCTGCCGTGTCTATTGTTTTTACAAGGGGGGCCGGGAGGTAAATGTCCGCGTCCAACCAGCCAGAGCGGGTGGCTCGCTGAAGCGCTGAAGAGTTTCCGCGTGATCTTGCTCGATCAACGCGGAACAGGGCAGAGTAGCAGGATCGAATCCAGTTCGATTCGTGGCTCCAGCCCCCAGCAGATCGCTGACTATCTTCGCTGTTTCCGTGCTGATTCTATTGTGGCCGACGCTGAACATCTGAGAAAAACTCAGTTTGGTGGCCGTAAGTGGAGCACTTTAGGGCAGAGTTTTGGTGGTTTCATTACTTTGACGTATTTGTCACAAGCTCCTCAAGGACTTGAAGCCTGCTATATCACGGGCGGGTTGCCTGCCATCCAACCGAATGCGGAATTGTTATATCAGCGCACCTACCAAAAACTGAGAGAAAAGAATCAGATTTTCTTCTCTCGCTATCCTCATATGCGGCAGCAGATTGACCGCATCGCCGACGTACTGAGTGAACAAGAGGTTTATCTGCCCGATGGCGATATTCTTACGACTCAGCGTTTGCAAACGCTGGGTATTCAGTTGGGAATGAGCGAAGGCTATGAAAGCTTGCTGTGGCTGTTTGATGAGGCTTTTAATCAGGATGGCGAGCTGAGCGATACTTTCCTTACTCAGGTGATGAACCTGACAGGCTTTGCTGAACATCCACTCTATGCTGTTATGCATGAAAGTATTTATGCTGACGATAACAGTGGTGCAACGAATTGGGCGGCGCAGCGAGTGCATAACACTTTGCCGGAGTTCCATGCTGAACAAAGGCCTCTGCTTCTGACCGGCGAAATGATCTACCCGTGGATGTTTGCTGAAATGCAGACTCTACGACCATTCCAAGAGGCAGTAAGCTTACTCGCCGAGAGCGAGCGGTGGTCACCGCTGTACGACGCGGACCGCCTGAAGGCTAACCAAGTACCTGTAGTCGCCGCAGTTTATTACAACGACATGTATGTTGATGTAGGCCTATCGCTAGAAACGGCGAGCCATATAGGTAACTTGGAAACGTGGATCACCAGCGAGTATGAACATAACGGCCTGCGTGTGGGCAATGTATTCTCGCATTTGCGCCAGATGATGGCGTTACGTGGCGTCGCTTGATTATTTAATAACACCGTACGTCAGTAATAAAAAACCCGCCGAAGCGGGTTTTTTCACACGAGTGGAAATCAATCCCACCAAACATCAAACAGATCGCTCACGACAACATTCTTCATGCCGTGTGATTCCAGCCACTCTTTTACCAGCTTCTGATGTTCTTCGGTGCACTGACCAATCTGCTGCAGGCAGATCAGACCTTCCCACGCCAGATAGCCACTACCATCAAATGCTAGGCCGTTTGGCTCGATAGCTTCATCGATGAACTTATCAACAGTAGAGTCGATAATGTCGATACCGGTGCCTTCTTCAAAATTCCAGCTTACGCTGAAGCCCAGTTCCTGAAACTCATCGATATGCATCTTTTTACGCAAACGACGGCTGCGGTTTTTAGCCATTATTCTACCCTCTCAAACATCAAATCCCAGTTGCCATGCCCCAAACGCTGACCACGCAGTTCAAACTTCGTTAATGGACGCGAGTCCGGCCGAGGGACGTATGTATTATCGCTGGACAGGTTTTTATAACCTGGTGCGTTGTTCATCACTTCCAGCATATGCTCGGCGTAATTTTCCCAGTCTGTTGCCATATGGAAAACGCCGCCGATTTTCAATTTGCTCTTAATTTGCTGAGCAAACGGAGCCTGTACGATACGGCGCTTATGGTGGCGCGCCTTATGCCATGGATCGGGGAAAAACAGCTGAACCATTGCCAGTGAGTTTTCCGGGATCATTTCTTCCAGCACTTCAATAGCATCGTGGCACATCACTCGCAGATTAGTGATGCCAGCTTCGTGTGCGGCTGCTAAACATGCACCAACGCCCGGCGAGTGAACCTCGATGCCGAGGAAGTTTTTCTCTGGATGCTGCTGTGCCATGGTCACAAGCGATGCGCCCATACCAAAACCAATTTCGAGTACGGTAGGTGCGTCACGGCCAAATAACGCGACAAGATCCAGCGGCTGCGGCTGAAAATCTACGCCCATCACCGGCCAGAAGTTATCCAGCGCAAACTGCTGCCCTTTGGTCAGACGCCCTTGACGGCGTACAAAACTGCGGATACGGCGCATAACGCGACCGTTCTCATCAAATTCCGGTGATACTACGTCATTCATAGTGGTGCTTCATCTGCCTGAATATGGATGTTTAACATAAAGTGAAGGCGCATTATGCAAAGTTAGCCAGTTTTCACAAGCTATGATTTTAACAGCTACCGGTTAGTTCTAGGCAGAAACTTTATTTATTTACTGTTAATCGCTGGATAACGCTCACATTCATCAGCGTTATTACCGCGAGTAAAACAGCCGATTGATGCAAGCTTGAGAAAGATCCGGTTTACAGTCGGTAGCCTCTGTGCTGCAATCGCAGCCTATTTTTATCAGCCTTGGTTTCTTAACCGCTAATGGCCTTCAGGGAACTCCTAACGCTTATGATGCTGGCGCAACAATTCGCGCAGTCGGTGCTGACTTGGTACGACCGCTACGGACGTAAAACTTTGCCATGGCAAAGCCCAAAAACACCTTATCAAGTATGGCTGTCGGAAGTCATGTTGCAACAAACTCAGGTTGCGACCGTGATCCCTTATTTCTTGCGTTTTATGGAGAAATTCCCAGACGTTCGCGCGCTGGCCGCGGCGCCTCAGGATGAGGTGTTACATCTTTGGACAGGGCTCGGTTATTACGCTCGTGGCCGCAATCTACATAAAGCCGCGCAGACGATTATGGAAAAGCATGGCGGGGAATTCCCGACGTCGTTTGACGATGTTTGTGCTCTTCCCGGCGTTGGCCGCTCCACTGCTGGTGCGATCCTTTCATTGTCGCTCGGTCAACATTATCCCATCCTCGACGGGAACGTGAAACGCGTTTTAGCGCGTTGTTACGCAGTTGAAGGCTGGCCGGGAAAAAAAGACGTCGAAAATCGGCTGTGGGAAATTAGCGAACAGGTCACTCCTGCCAACGGCGTTAGTCAATTTAACCAGGCGATGATGGATTTAGGCGCGATGGTTTGTACCCGCAGTAAGCCAAAATGCGAGCTGTGCCCGCTAAGCAGCGGTTGTATTGCCTACGCTAATAGCAGCTGGAGTCAGTATCCGGGTAAAAAACCAAAGCAAACTATTCCTGAAAAAACTGGCTATTTTCTAATGATGCAATCTGGCGATAATGTGTGGCTGGAACAGCGTCCTAACGTCGGACTATGGGGCGGATTGTACTGCTTCCCACAGTTTATCAATGAAGATGCGCTACGCGAGCACGTGGCTTCACTAGGGGTAAAACAGCCCAAGTTGCATCAGCTAACATCATTTCGCCACACGTTTAGCCATTTCCATTTAGATATCGTACCAATTTGGTTTGATATAACGCAGCAAAGTCACTGCATGGATGAAGGAACTGGACTCTGGTATAACTTAGCCCAGCCACCGTCCGTCGGTCTGGCAGCCCCCGTGGAACGTTTATTGCAGCAGCTGTCTAAAGAGCCAGTTTCTCAGCGATCGTAACAAGGCTCACCACATGAGGAATAATCATGAGTAGAACGATTTTTTGTACATTTTTAAATCAAGAAGCCGAAGGGCAAGATTTCCAGCTGTATCCGGGTGAGTTAGGTAAACGGATCTTTAACGAGATTTCGAAAGAAGCATGGTCGCAGTGGATGTCCAAGCAAACTATGCTGATCAACGAGAAAAAACTCAGCATGATGAACCCAGATGACCGCAAACTTCTTGAGCAGGAAATGGTGAAGTTCTTGTTTGAAGGCCATGATGTGCATATCGAAGGTTATACGCCGCCGAGCCAGTAATCTTAATAACGAGTATATTGCGGGTTTGACAGCGCTAAGCCCGCAGTTTGAGATCCTATTTTTCATCCAATATGGCTGTGAAGATGAAGAAAGTTTTAGCATTGATCCTGATCGCACCCTTGCTGATCTCTTGTTCTGGAAAGAAAAATACTCAGGACAGCGAAGCCTATGTCAAAGATACCAATGGTTTCGACATTTTGATGGGACAGTTTGCTCATAATATTGAAAACATTTGGGGCATCAACGAGGTGCTGATTGCGGGGCCAAAAGACTACGTAAAATACACCGATCAATACCTAACGCGTAGCCACATCAACTTTGATTCCGGCCAGATCACTATTGAAACGATCTCACCGACGGATCCGGCCGCCAGCCTTAAACAGGCCATTATCAGTACACTGCTGATGGGAGACGATCCCGGTTCTATCGACCTCTATTCTGATGTAAACGATATTCAGATCAGCAAAGAACCCTTCCTGTACGGTCAAGTATTAGACAATACCGGACAGCCAATTCGTTGGCAGGGGCGTGCTAGCAACTTTGCCGACTATCTAGTCCAGCATAAGCTTATGAAGCGTACTTCTGGGCTGCATGTGATTTACTCAGTAACGATCCAATTGGTGCCAAACCACTTGGATAAACGTGCTCATAAATACCTCGGGATGGTACGTAAAGCTTCTGAAAAATATGGCGTCGACGAGTCTTTGATTCTGGCAATTATGCAAACCGAATCGAGCTTTAACCCGTACGCCGTCAGCGGCTCTGATGCACTTGGTCTGATGCAGGTGGTTCAGCACACCGCTGGTAAAGACGTATTTGTACAGAAAGGGAAATGGGGTACGCCAAGCCGTAGCTATCTGTTTGATCCAGAAAATAATATTGATACTGGTACTGCATATCTGGCGATCTTACAGAACAACTATCTGGGCGGCATTCAGAACCCGACGTCACGGCGTTATGCGGTAATTACCGCTTACAACGGCGGCGCAGGCAGCGTGTTGCGAGTATTCTCCAGTGACCGTAACCGTGCAGTGAGCATCATCAACCAGTTAACACCGGGTGATGTATACGAAACGCTCACCAATAAACATCCTTCTGGCGAATCACGTCGCTATCTATACAAAGTGAATAACGCGCAGAAGAGCTATCGACGCGGGAAGTAAACTTTCTCCACGCCCGCTCTCCTTTTGAGGGCGGGCAGATGCCTCATCATAAACTCAGTCATGATGATGATTATGCCCTTCAGCATGTTCATGCTGATGTTCATAGTCTTCGCCCGGCACCACAACCAACTTACCATAGCGCACGCCGCGCTCTGCGATCACCTTCTCTGCAAGACCCTTTACTTTCCCACTCGCACCTTTAAGCAGCGATACTTCTAAGCAACTGCCATGATCGAGATGCACATGCAGGCTTGCGAGCGATAAATCATGGTGATCGTGGAAGCTTTTCGTTAGACGCTTAGAAAGTTCACGGGCTTCATGGTCGTAAACATAAAACAGCGCCGCAACGCAGTTGCTAGTTTCATCGTTCAATGTCGGCATTGCCGTGGCTTGAAGTCCGGCACGAGCTAAATCACGAATCGCCTCGGAGCGATTTTGGTAGTTACGTTCTTTGATGATGGTGTCGATCTCAGCCATCAAATCATCATCCAGTGAAAGGGTAACTCGTTGCATAAAATTAGTTCCTAATCCGGCTTTAGTCGCAAGAGTATGCCATTGTTCACATAGCTAAAAAACCGAGCTACCAACAACTTAGTCTATCAACACTAAGGATGAGTCCATCAACTTAGTCCATTAATTCTAACGGCCCACCTTTTTCTAATGCGCGCAAATAGGCAGGTCTCGCGTGTAAACGCTTCAATAACCCCCGTGCATGTGGGGCCTTATCCAATCCCGTGCGTATATTCATTGCTTCCAAGGGAAAACTCATCTGTATATCTGCCAGACTAAAGTGGTCACCAGCAAACCAGTTATTTTTACTCAGGTGATTTTCAATGAAGCGCAAATGCGTTGCCAGTTGCTGATCAAGGTAACCACGCTGCACACCTTTACCTAACAGGCTGCCAATTGGCCGAATGATCCAAGGCACTGGAGCCTTCCCTAGTCGATTAAAAATCAACTTCATTACCAATAATGGCATTAATGATCCTTCGGCATAGTGCAGCCAGTAGCGGTACTGCATCCGTTCTGGCTTATCCTGCGGTTTGAGCAGTGCGGAGTGGTCATAAGTATCTTGCAGATATTCGAGAATGGCAGCGGACTCCGCAATTGTCCATTCGCCATCGGTCATCACGGGAGCCTTTCCCAACGGATGGATTTTTTTCAACGATTCAGGAGCCAGCATGGTTACGGGATCGCGTTGATACTGTTCGATCTGATAGGGTAATCCCAGCTCTTCAAGCGTCCAAAGCACCCGGTGTGAACGCGAATTATTAAGATGATGGACCGTAATCATTTTCTAGCTCCACTAGCATATGTTTTCTAACTATAGCCAGCAGATGAAAAATTACACAAAAGATCATGGGGGCGATTAAAAACAAAGGGAGCCACCGATGGCTCCCCTTATTGGGTAAAACAACTGCCTAATAAATCTGATTAAAAATCAGTATTAAACATTTTTGTCCTGCATTTCAAAACGAGGTGAGATCAGGCCGTACAGTGTCCATCCTAAGAAGGTTACAATCGCACCATACATCATGGCTTCTTCACCTGATGAATAAAGAGCGTAGAAGCTATACATGGCACCAATAAACGCGATGATATTTGCCATGCGGGCTTTGCTTGGATTGACCTTCGCAACTTTCTGAATAATAACCAGAGCGGCCATAGACAGAATGTAAGGGATAATATTAGTTACTACCGCAAGGTTAACCAGCACGTTGAACTGCTTATTCAGTGACGGGCTGATAGTCATCAGAGACAGCACGGTTTGGATAATCACGATAACGATCATACCTTTTACCGGCGCGTCAGCCTTAGTCAGCTTAGAGAATACTTTAGGGAAATAACCTTCATCCGCCGAGGATTTAAACACCTGAGCGATGGTGAACTGCCAGCCGAGTAATGAACCTACGCAGGACATAATCATCAGAGCCATGATGATTTTACCCACACCTGGAGTAAACATTTGCGCAAATGCTAAACCAAACGGCGCGGTTGAATTCGCCAAATCCATATTTGGCACAATACCCGCAATCACGTTAGTTGAAACAATATAAATAACCGCTGCGCCCAATGTGCCGCCCAATACGGCAATAGGTACGTTACGTTCAGGATTGTCGACAACATCAGTATTAGCACAGGCAGATTCTAGCCCCAAGAACGCCCACAGCGTCATTGCGATAGAAGAACCGACCGCTTCAAATACAGGTAAATGATGCGGGTTCCAAGACTGTACATACATCGTTGGGCTGAACCAGAACCAACCGATAACCGAGATACCAACAACCGGAATGATAACGCCCCATACGGTTACGCCACTAATGCGACCCGTAATTCTTGCGCCACCAAAGTTAGCAATAGTTGCCAGCCAAAGCACGCCAATTGTCGCGATACAAATTCCCAAAGGTGTTAAGTTTGCCCCGACTAATTCGGTACCGTAGCCAACGGCAGAAATTGCAATTGCCACGTTCGCAATTAGCAAAGATACACCGTAGGTGTAGTTCGCCATGAAGTTGCCGGATTTACCAAAGGCATATTCCGCATAGCCTCCCATACCACCTGATTTACGGCTGAACATCCCACATTTAGCAAAAGCATAAGCCAAAGCCATTGAGCCCAAAGCTGTCACCAGCCATGAAACAATAGACAGCGTCCCCACTTCTGCTAATTTCGTCGGTAACATGATGATCCCTGAACCCATCATGTTTACCGCCGTCAAAATTGTGAGCTGAACGACGCCCATTTTATTGTTGCCTTTAGACGTACTCATATTGTGTCTCTCTCATAAACTCTGTTAGCGAAGAGCCGGTTACATCGCGACCCTTCGCTATTTCTTTTTATCGGAAAATCAGTTTCGGCCAATAGCCCTGCCGAGAAATGATTTCTAGTTTATTGTTTAATAACATAGCCATAAGCACGTTTACGTCCGTCCTCATCCTGTTGGATATAGACACCCTGCAATTCAGGAGCAAAGCCTGGTAACAGATTGATGCCCTCTTCCAGCGCCAAGAAATAACGCTGTACAGAACCGCCCCAGATTTCCCCTGGAACCACACACAGCACACCTGGAGGATAAGGAAGAGCACCTTCAGCGGCGATGCGGCCTTCAACCTGGCTCAAAGCAACTAATTCAACGTTGCCGCGTACAAACTCGATATTCGCCTGCTGTGGGTTCATCACCACTTTCGGGAAGTGAGCTTTACGGAACATCTCTTTTTGCAGTTGTTTCACGTTGTGGCTGACATACAGGTCGTGCATTTCCTGACACAGTTGGCGAATGGTGTAACCCTGATAACGTTCTTCGTAGTTTTTGTAGATAGATGGCAGCACATCAGCCAGTGGCGCATCTTCTTCCAACAGGCGCTCAAAGCGGGCAATTTGGGCAACAAGATGCTGCATCTTGGCCATATCTTCCGCTGGCGTCATCAGGAACAGGATGGAGTTCAAGTCGCATTTTTCCGGTACGATGCCGTTTTCACGCAGGAAGTTCGCGAGGATAGTGGCAGGAACGCCAAACTTGTCATATTCACCGGTTTGTACGTTGATACCTGGTGTGGTTAGCATCAGTTTGCATGGGTCTACAAAATATTGATGCTCTGCGTAACCTTCAAATGAGTGCCAACGCTCACCAGGGATGAAGTCGAAGAAGCGCAGATCGTTTGCCATCTCTTCGGTATCAAAGTCTTCCCATTTGCGGCCATCAATGGTTGCTGGAACGAATGGACGAATATGTTTGCAGAGTTTTAACAACAGCTTACGGGTTTCAATACCTACTTTAACGCAGTCCATCCACATACGTTTTCCGCTTTCGCCTTCGTGCATTTTGGCGTTAACGTCCAGCGCAGCGAACAGTGGGTAGAACGGGCTGGTCGATGCGTGCATCATAAATGCATTATTCATGCGCTTATGGTTCACATAGCGATCTTGACCCTTGATGTGCTTATCTTTTTTATGAATCTGTGAAGTCTGAGAGAAGCCAGCTTGTTGTTTATGTACTGACTGAGTAACCAGAATACCAGGGTCGTTTTCATTCAGTTCCAACAACAGAGGCGAACAGTCGTTCATCATTGGGATGAACTGTTCGTAACCCACCCATGCAGAGTCAAACAGGATGTAATCACACAGATGACCAATCTTATCAACCACCTGACGAGCGTTATAAATGGTACCGTCATAGGTGCCTAACTGAATAACCGCTAACCGGAACGGACGTTTTTCGCTAGAGCGCTCTGGAGCAACTTCACGCACTAAATCACGCAGGTATTTCTCTTCGAAGCAGTGGGAATCAATACCACCGATGAAACCAAACGGGTTACGCGCAGTTTCCAAATATACTGGCGTTGCTCCAGCCTGAATTAACGCACCGTGATGGTTAGACTTATGGTTGTTACGGTCGAACAACACCAGGTCGCCTGGCGCGAGTAAGGCATTCAGCACCACTTTGTTAGAAGAGGATGTGCCGTTTAATACGAAATAGGTTTTATCTGCGTTAAACACTTTTGCGGCATGCATTTGTGCAGTGCAAGGTGCGCCTTCGTGGATTAACAGGTCACCCATTGAGACGTCAGCGTTACACAGGTCAGAGCGGAATAATGTTTCACCAAAGTAATCAAAGAATTGACGTCCTGCTGGATGGCGGCGGAAGAACTGGCCACCTTGGTGCCCAGGGCAGTCAAATGCGGCATTGCCTTGCTGTACGTATTCCACCAAGCTACCAAAGAAAGGAGGTAATACTTCTTTCTCATATTTAGTTGCGGCAGCTTCAAGCTGTTTACCGTAAAAATCAACGTTGCCATCGCATAATTCAAATACGCCAGTTACACGTGGCAACACCTCTGCAGGAAGTTCTTCTTCGCAACAAACCGCGACAAAGATAGGAATACCAAAACCGGTTTGTTCAATGGTATCTAACATACCGGATACCGCATCCTCAACGGAAATGACTGCGGCTGAAACATCAGTAAAGTTAGTGTTATTAATATCTACCGTTTCACGTTCCGTACTAAAGCATTCCGAGGTGTTGTTATTAACAGCTATTTTTAGTTTTTCCATTTTATTTATGGTCTCTTGTTTTATTAATAGTAAAAAATTAGATACAGCATAGCCGTCAGATATTCCCAAACGGGATCTGAAGCTGAATTATTTTTTTTTAGGCAATATTCCCCTGCAATAATTCAGGATATTGAATTACTGATAAGAGTTGATGATTGCCTTGGTGGACATGCCACCGAGTTGGCGTATGAGCTAGTCAGGATTGTCAAATGCAACTTGCCGAATGATAGATAAAACTAGTCTATTCAATAAGATACTAGATTAACTAACGTTTGGGATCGGGCAAGCATGACGATCCGCAATAGCGGACGCCGCAGGAGGGGAGATTATTTAGAGTTGAAAAGGTGAAAGTCAAAGCAGCTACGATGCGCCATCATCATAAGATGAGTGACACGTCGAATATGTGGCATAGCTTTATTGTTATTTTCCATTTCCTATTTCCTCTTTATCTGGAAACCGAGGACATTGTAACTCGGGAAACTACATAAACCGTGATATTTATCACTAATATGAGGTATATAATAAATAAAAAATAAACAATGTCTAGTATTGAATGCATATTTAAGCATCACTAATAGTTATTAATATGTAACATGTTTCATATTGATATTACTTTAAAGAAAAGCTCATAATCACTTAACTCAAGCAATCAAAAAGAGGGCACATAAAAATAATGTTTTGTCCGTTGGAAAAAGAGTGAACAGTAGCCATATTTTTAACAAAAGCATTACAATATAAATTTCTGGTGCATTCTTAGTTATTTAAATTGATTATTTATTCATTTTAGTGATGGATGAGCCGGATCACATAACCAAAATTTCATCCTATTCTTGGTAAAGCACCGTCAGAGAAACCAAGCTCAGATGATAGATAAGTCAGAGTAAGCCTATATAGACTACGCTTGGCTATAGAAGCGACAAAACCTGAGACTTCCCCGCTAATTTGTTGAAAAACTGAGCGTACAAGCCAAAGGTATCGAATTTACGTTGACGGCGGCGAGGTAATTTAGTCTAATACGCCCCGTTGCCCGGATAGCTCAGTCGGTAGAGCAGGGGATTGAAAATCCCCGTGTCCTTGGTTCGATTCCGAGTCCGGGCACCACCCTATTATCAATGGACGTCAACCGACGTCCATTTTTCTTTTCTAAGTCCGCGACTTACGAACCTTTACTTCCCCTGATAGTCTACTGAACTCAATCTGATTCTTCCCACATCAACATCTTTTCCGAGGTATCACCCGAGGTATCTTCAGTTCGATAAAATCGGTACCTCAGAATAGTGGTAAAAGAGGCATCTTTTATGGCACTGACTGATATGGCTGTCCGCAATGCAAAATGCCCGACAGACAAAAAATTCATCAAAATCTACGATGCAGACAAACTCTATCTTTTCGTTTTCAGTACGGGCTCAAAACGCTGGCGTTTTCTGTATCACTTCAATGGCAAACCACAAACTTATCTTATCGGCCCCTACCCTGAAATCTCATTAGCGGAAGCACGCCTCCGCCGCGACGATGCCAAAAGGCAACTGGCTAACGGCGTCGATCCTAATCAGGAAAAGCGGGAGGAAAAGAAAGGACACACAAACATCCGCACATTTGAGGCCGTGGCTCGTGAGTGGCACAAAAGCAATCGTAAATGGAGTAAGGATCACGCCAAACGGATCCTAACTTCACTGGAAACACATTTGTTCCCGGCACTGGGAGAATGTGACATCACTAAACTGAATACCCGTGATCTTCTGGCACCAGTTAAAGTTGTGGAGGCCAGGGATAATATTGATACTGCAGGGCGACTGCAAAGCCGCATTACCAACATCATGCGCTATGCCGTACAGAATGCTTATATCAGCTATAACCCGGCACTGGACATGAAGGGAGCTATCTCCTCGCAGAAGGCTGAACACCACCCCGCATTGCCTTTTAAAGGGGTCGCCGATCTATTGGAGAAAATGAACAGCTATCGGGGGCAGCCTCTCACCATACTGGCAATCAGGCTGGCTTTGCTCATCTTCATCCGTTCCAGTGAGTTACGTTTTGCTCGCTGGCCGGAAATCGACTTCAAACGCGCACTCTGGACGCTTCCTGACAAACGCGAAGAGATTACCGGAGTCAGGTTCTCCACGCGTGGTGCCAAAATGTGCACCCCACATCTGATCCCATTGTGTAAGCAGGCTGTAGATATACTGGAGCAAATCCACGAGATCAGCGGTGAATTTGATTTGATTTTTACCGGGGCTCACAATCCTTATAAACCGATGAGCGAGAACACCATCAACAAAGCATTGCGCAAGATGGGATTTGATACCAGAACCGACATCTGCGGCCACGGCTTTCGTACTATGGCATGTAGTGCCATGATCGAATCCGGCCTGTGGTCAAAAGATGCCGTGGAGCGTCAGATGAGTCACCAGGAACGAAGTAACGTCCGTGCTGCTTACATTTATCTTGCAGAACATCTTGATGAACGTAAACAAATGATGCAATGGTGGGCTGACTATCTTGATGCGAATCGTGAAGGCTATGTAACACCTTATGAGTTTGCTCATTCTGAGGATGCCGGGTCGAAATAATAGTAAGACAGCCTGGTAAATGTGAACGTAATCCCTGGACGCTCAGACTTCATGGTTGGGCGTCCTCCATTTCATAGCAGCGCGTTTAAACGCCCCCTCAAATATCATCCCTGCATTTCACTGCACGTAAACTATCGGTTTATTTTACCCGGTGTAAGCGATCCTCAATATCAAGCCCTGCTGTAAATTCTCTGCGATCATTCCCCAAATCCTGTGTGGTAACCCGCGATCTACAACGAGTGACAACCCCATACAGGAAAAAACCTATGAAAAGATTTCTCATCTTTGTCTCACTGGCAGCGCTGCCTTTTCTCATTGAGCGCTTGCTGGCGCTGATTCATCTCATCGTGCTCTCAGTTCTGGCTCAATAGCCGCCCTTCACGCCTCCAGTGACGCCTGACAGTTCAATTCCAACTCACATTTGACTCAACTTAGGTGCAATATGCGCATTTACATCGACGACGGTTCTACCCATATCAAAATGCTGTGGGAGCAGCACGGCAAAACGTTCACTCATATAAGCCCCAACAGCTTTAAACGCGGATGGTCAGCCACGTTTGGCAACGGTAAGCCGTTTAACTATACCGCAGGCAAGGAGAAATATTCGTTTGACCTGATTTCCCCCGATTCCCTGACCACCAGTAATATCGAATGGCAGTACAGCCCGCTCAATGCCGTAGCTGTGCAGCATGCGCTACAGACCAGCGGCCTTGCGCCGCAGTGCGTGGATATTGTGGTAACGCTGCCGCTGGCGGAGTTCTACGACGAAGACTCCCAGTACCGGCTTGATAACATTGAGCGCAAGAAACAGAATCTGCTGCAACCGGTGGTGCTGAATAACGGTCACGCCTTTACCATCACCCGCGTTACCGTTCGTCCGGAGTCCATTCCTGCCGGGATTGCACTGTGCGATGAACTCTCGTCCTCCAACTCGGTATTGATAGTTGATCTCGGCGGAACAACGCTTGATATCTCACAGGTGGCGGGTCAGATGTCCTCAGTATCACGTATCTACGGCGATCCGGCGTTAGGCGTATCGCTGGTGACCGATGAAGTGCAACAGGCGTTTCGCAAAGCCGGTATGGCCCTATCACGTTACAACGTGGACCGGCTGATTATCAAACGATTCGACGATACGTACCTGGCGAACAACATCAACAATCCACATGCTGTCGATGCCATAAAACAGGCAATACAAAGTGGTATCGCGCGTTACCGTGCCCGGGTGCTGGAAGCGATTGATCGCTTTAAAGGCTATACCCATGTTGCGGTTGTAGGTGGAGGAGCCTGCCTGCTGGCTGATGACATTCGTACTCATGTTCACCTGCGCGACGATCGTTTCTTCGTGGCACAGGAGCCGCAGTTCGCACTGGTACATGGACTGAAATCCATTGGTTAACGGAGGCGGTAATGAACCGTAGAAAAGTACTGATTTATCTGCGACCTGATACGCAGGCCAGCGAGCGTTTTGCGGAAGCGAGGATAGAGGCGCACCACCGGGGCGATCGCGGAGAGTTATCACGAACAGCGTTAATTGCAGGTATTGCGCTGGGCGAGATTGACAGCCGGTTACCATCGGTACTGGCCGCATTGCTGGCAGACAACACGAGCCCGGAAACACTGCGCACTATGCTGGTCTCGTTTCTGAACATCCAGCCGGGATCGCATCAGCCTGTATCGGTAGTAGTCACAGTACCAACACCAGAGGTAACGAAACGGCCCACCAGCAGTGTTTCAGCAAAGAATCTGGCGGGCTCCCTGCCAGGGTGAAATATTATTTCATCACCAAATGGAAGCAAAAAAATAATCCAGGACGCTCAGCCTTCATGGCCGGGCGTCCTTTTATTATTACGTTTTTTTCTTCAGTAGCGTCGTTAAGTCTGAGTCTGCTGATACTCGCGGAAAGGTTCAGGTAACAACCGAAACACAGCATACCCCTCATCATCCTCCAGACGTTCAGCGGTCAGATGACATTGTGCCAGCAAGGCAGGAATGCCGCTGATATCGCCAGTAAGCCGCAACTCCATCGGCCTGATGAGTTCACCCTTGTCGGTGAATACCTGATGCAACTCGTCTTTTGGCGTATAGATCGCACACACATTACCCGCTAGTTTTCCACCTGCGGCCCATTCCATTGCCGACATCAGCCAGTCTATCCAGCCCATTGTCCGAAGCGTGTCAATCATATACGTAAAACGAAACAGCGTGCTCTGCCGGGTAAGCTCGCCAGAACTGGCAAGCCAGATATACTCAACCTTGCTGTATAGCCGCGCCGATGGCCCGTAACGTTTACCCTGCTCCTGCAGCCAGATGATGTCCGATGCTAACGTTCGGGGAAACAGCTTATGCTTCTGCGCTGTCAGCAACCACTGCATGATGAACATATGCGTCTGCAAAGCAGAAAGCGCTTTCCCTTCCTGTCTGGCAAGGCCAACAGCAGCCAGAATGCACCAGGCAAGGTGAGCGAGATTTTCGGTCGGGCGTTTTTGCCAGGCGAGAGTGGTCAACCAGTCTTCCTCCGTCACGGTGAAAAGGCTATTTCATCATGCCCAGCGGCCCTTGGTCAAAATACGCAGTATCGCCAGCAGCGGCACACATCATATGGTCAAATGGGATGCGCAACGTTCCGCCTTTCATCTCCAGCGAAACAAACGCCGGTGTAACGCAGTTGCCGGCATCAAACGCATCGCTGGCTACCCAACGTAGCCGGCTGGCAACCTGTTGCCCTGGCGCGACCACAACCGACCGCAGAACCGGCCCCGGATGCATCCCGTGGGGAATGCGTCGTTCCACGGTCAGAGGCTGCTGTTTCGCATCCTCAAACCTCAGTGCCGGCAACGGTTCCAGCGTGCAGGCAATGTGTCCTGTGTTGCGTAACACCAGCAGGGTACCGCTTTGCGACATACCGGTAAATTCCCCATCCCTGTCATCAAGATGCGCCCGAATATCGTCAGGCTGGCAGAATGTATCAGCAGCCCCACCTGTTGTCGGGATGACAGTAATCAACACGTCAGAATGCCGGTCATCGCGCTGAGGCGCCCACGGACGGGCATACTGAAGAACCAGCTTCCCCTTTCCTGGCGTGATACCTGTCAGGCTGAGTACGGTATCTCCTCCACACCCCGACATTCCCTTTGCGCAGTCATTGGAAGTGGTGTATTCCATGCTCACCAGTGCTACCTGAGGCGGAACGGAGCGGATCATCCACTGATACCCCGTGGTCGGACTGGTGGGCAGGGTTATCTGAAATGATTCGCCTTGCTTCACGGATTTTTCTGCGGGAACCCCGTTGTCTGGTGACATATCGGAAGCAAATGCCGTTGAACTGAGCAAAAACAGCAGCGGGAGCATTGAGGACAATGCTATTTTTTTCATAAAAAGCTCCAGTGAATAAACGCCATAATAGCGGGGATATGCTGACCATTTTCAAAACCAGTGACGTTCAGCTCTTTCTCAATACGCCATCCCTGCGGCGTTTTTTTTGATAAACACCACCGAGTGAACAGTGAAGGCGACCATATATGGTCAACTAATACTGCCTGTCCAGGGAAAGATTACGAAACTCCGCAGGTCGTGCGCACAACTGCGGGCCGATCATCAGGAGCTTACGGCTCTGAATGACACTATCAGCGCCATGAGCATACAACTGACTGAAATGCTGGAACGACGCTGCGTATTCCGCTCTGTTCGATCACGGATTGGCATCGAAGTTCGATCAGGATTTCGTCTCCATTCGGTCAACCGGGATGAGTTAACTTTTTCTACTGCTTTTTAACCTGTTTTCCCCTCGCTTTCCACTGCCGTTTTGCTTTTCCTCATTGATTCTCCTTGCAGTACCAGTCTGTGGCCGTTACGCTCCAGTCTGTCCAGGATCGCATCTGCCGTTGTCGGGCTCTCCATCAGCCCGTGCCACTTATCTACTGGGAACTGGCTCACCACCAGGGTACTGCTTTGTCCGTACCGGTCTTCCACTATTTCCAGCAGGTCGTTACATTGCGCGTTGCTCAGGGGTTCCAGACCCAGATCGTCCAGGATAAGTACCTGCGTTTTTTGCAGTTGTTTCAGGTGCTTCAGCCAGCTACCGTCTACCCGCCCCTGCGCCAGCATTTCCAGTAACCGACCAGTACGCCAGTATTGAACGCTGTGTTTCTGGCGACAGGCCTGTTCACCCAGGGCATTGGCGATCCAGCTTTTCCCACACCCCGTCGGGCCGGTGATCAGGATGTTTTTCCGATGCGTGATGTAATGACCGTTCAGCAGCTCCCGCATCTGTTCGGCTCTCAGCCCCCTTGAGACGGGGTAGTGCAGCCCCTCCGGCGCTGCCTGGTATTTCAGGTTCGCACTCTTCCTCAGACGGGCCACCCGACCGTTTTCCCTGTTCAGCAGTTCGTCATCTGCCAGCAGGATCAGCCGTTCCTCGAACGACAACTCGCCGTAGGTCTGCGGTGTTTCTCGCTGGCGGATCAGGCTCCCTGCCATGGCCGGGAGCTTCAGTTGGGTCAGTTTGTTTAACAGGTTATCGCTCATGCCGTTTGTTCCTTTGTTTGTCAGTTAGTGGTAGTAGCCTGGCCCGCGCAGGTTTTCATGCTCCAGCGAGGCCGGAGAGTGTTGTTCGCTCTGACTCGATAACGGGAGATCTTGGTTCTCGCGATTGTGGCGCAGCAGGTTGTCGATGAAGCGTCTGTCCGGTGTTTTGTAATGCCAGGCGACGCAACTGGCTTTTTCCAGCCTCTCTTTTCCGTATTTTTTCTGCAGTGCGGTCAGACCGAGCACCGCACGGTAGGTCAGCGTTGCTCGACAAGAGCGGCCACTTTGCATGTGAACGCATGCTAAAACTCACTGAATTTATCGACGATGCCGGAGAGGGGAACGGTCATTACCTGTCGTATCTGAAGCCAGAATTGCAGCGGCTCAATAGTTTCGATCTCCGCTACTGGCCTGACATTACCGGGATCATTCGCTCGCTGGGTATGGAAGAGGTGGAGATTACCTTTGCAGATGAAGCGACAGAGGCGATTATCAACGCCCACAGGCCTTCAGGGACGGATTTTTTCAGAGCGTTATTTGATAACATCAGTATGCAAAAAACCGGGGACCACTACGGATTACCACGGACGTTTAAACTCTCAGACGCAGCACTGGCGACTCTTACGATAATGCCTTGGCCGAGAGTATCAATGGCCTGTACATCAGCCAAAGTTGCAGGAATACCATCAATAGAGATTAATTTTTTGGCTACCATTACAGCACAGACCAACGCCCCACCTGTTAGACCATTGAAAACAAACTTCCCTTCATTTTTTATAGAATTCCCATTATCATCTTTGGTTATAAAGTTGAAAATACCAGCTGGATATATCCCCGAGCCAAAATCAAAAGGTGGATTATCCCCTTCATTTTTAGGAGACATGATAATTGAAGCATTTCCTCCTCCCACGTTAAAAGAAAATGCGCCTTCAAAATCGAATGAGCCCCCTTTAAATTCTGCGCTAGACTGATCCTGGGTAGTAAAAGACAGGGTTTGCCAGATAAAGCAATAATTAAACGAATACTCAAATTTAGCGTTATCAGTTAGTAACGTTCTAAGAGGTAATTGTGAAGCATTTTTTACTGCCTCATTTTCGGAAAGTACGAAAAGTGAAAATTTCCCATTGTCTTTGACATGTAAAAATGAGCGATTATAAATAGGAGTTAACTCCGTTTTTATACTCACCCCCCCCCTTCATTTTCAATTAGTAATTCCACTTCATCCATTCCCTCTACACCCATATGAAATTCAAAGCGAGGAGTTAATGTAAGATCCACAATCAACATTCCATTTTTAATATGGATTTTATTTTCTCCTATACACCCCCAGTCGAGGTAGGCCATGTCACCTGCATATCTATCAGTACATAAAATTAGCGTATGATTTTTCGCATCCATCGTAAAACCGGCATTTCTTGCTTTTGAAAAATCAGTGCCAAATAAAGTCTCTACCGTGCCACCATCCGCTTCGGTGTATGTTTGGTGTTCATTTTGATCCCATTGAAATTTGGTCGACATACATTTATCCTTATCTCAATTATTGAGGTGTGAAATGAATCAATTCCCAATTAATATACATACTCTCTTACGTTGAAAATCAATAAATCAATAGAGTTAAATAAGCTGTAATGTTTGAAGAAAGAAAATTTTCTGTCGAAGCCTCTTCTTCCAGAACACCACACCAACGGGAGACAGGTTCAATCAAGCAAAAAAACTTTCAAGTAAGAGTTACGTCACAGTTATACAATAACTCTCTCATAACCCATCAATAAAATAAAAACTATGCTACCCATCTGGGTCATTAGTGCTCTTATATCTGATATGGCAAGACTGGTAATATTGCGTTCAGAAAATTATTCTGCCATCAAGGCTTTGCAATATTTTTATCCCTTACCGACCATTTTCCGTTATCATGACCAAATTTAGCTACATTACATAAATAGCCGCATAGAATAAATTTTTAGAATAACCCTTGAAAATATCCGGGCTCGCCCCTCTCCTTCCTCAATTCAGCGTTGCTCCCTGATATTGCGGTGATACCATTGCAGGAAGTCAGGACCGGCCATCGGCCTGGCATAGTGGTAGCCCTGTATGTAGGACACCTCCTCTTTTATCAGGTAATCAACCTGCCGTTGCGTACTGACGCCCTCAGCAATCGTCACCAATCCCAGCCGTCGGCTCAGGCTGATAATCGTGTCCAGGACCGGCGTATCCCCCTGCGCGGATGAGAGTGTATCGATGAAGGTTTTATCGATTTTTAAATAATCCAGCGGCAGGGACTGCAGCGCCGAAAGTGAACAGTAACCGGTCCCGAAATCATCAATCGCTATCTTTATCCTTTTTTCCTGCAACGATAAAAGGTGTGACGATGCCAGCGAGGTATCTTCTACGAGACTTCGCTCTGTGATTTCAAGAACAGGCTGGAAACGCCCGGAAATGGCATGACAGAAAGACGCGATATCCCCGGGAAAGTCAGGATGAGTAAGGTGAGCCGCCGCAATGTTCACGCCGAGATGAAAGCCATCATGGACGTCCCAGCCCGCGACGTCCCGACGTATCAGCGCAAACAGATGATGGGTCAGGGGGATAATGAGCCCCTCCTGCTCCGCGGCGCTGATAAAGATGTCCGGAGAAATTTGTCGCCCGCCCGCCCGCTGCCAGCGCATGAGCGCTTCCACCCCGTTGCATCTGCCGGTCAGGGTCTCGCAAACCGGCTGATAGTGCACCCGGAACTCACCGTTCACTATGCCTTTTTTTATCTCATCTGCCAGAGACATTTTCTTTCGCTGCCATCGGCGGTATGCAAAGAGGAGCAGCAACGAAACCAGCAGCGATGCGGGGACCAGAAAAAGTAAACGTCTCAGGAATACATTCAGGAGGGATAAGAAGGGCGTGTTCACCATCAGCGTGGCATGGCTGACGCTGGAATGAAATATGGACGTCAACGCGCGTGATGTAGCATACGCCGCATGGCGATGGCTCAGCGGTGCGCCCTCACCGAAAAACAGCGCAAAAGAGGTATGCCGCGTCCCCGCCAGAGCATCCATCAGGTCTGAAATGTACCGGCCATCGATGACGGTAAAAGCCACATTTTCAGCACCTACTGGCATGGCATAAAAAACAACCGGGTGGTCCGGAATGCTTCGTGTGCCTGGCAGGGAAATTATCCATTCGTCGCCGCTTCCCGGAGGGAAGGTCAGGTCATAAATGTCACGCACCGGCGTGGCTTTGGCACCTGTCAGGGTCGAACAAACGAGCATATTTTGATATATCAATCCCGTGCTGCGGACATAAGGAGCCAGCACCTCCAAGGCGATTGCCCTGCGGCTTGTTTCCCCACAGGAAGCTCTTGCCAGGACGGCGGTTTGCCGCGTTGTCTGACGTGCAGCCTCTATGACGCTGTCCGCGTGGCGAAGCAGTATCTCCGCCGTCAGATTAATATCACGCTGCAGCTGCCAGAAAGCCAGCAGTAGCGACAAAAGGGTAAACAACATCAGGGGCAGTAAATACGCCCCCAACAGCACTGTGTTCTTCCGCCACATGATTATCCCCCTTCATTAACCGCGCCATACCCGCGCATGAGAACGCGTCCGTATTCAACGTCCTGTTACGGTGCAAAAAAAATACAACCCGCCGGCACCCCGGCGCTGTGTTCTGCCTGACGGGGCCGGTAACGCCGGTCAAAAGACCGGGGGGCCTACGGGATAAACCAGGATTCAAAATAGAAGGGTAACTGCTGATTACCGGGATTTTCAAGCATCAGGCTCAGCGCCGTCAGCATCCGGGACATGTCCTTCTCGGCCGCACTCATGGGGGGGATTAATAATGCCTGTGCCTGCGTTATCAGCGTCAGCAACTGCTGTTGTTTTTCAGCGTCCATATCAGATTATCTCCGTGGTGTTATTGCCTCGGTGTGTCCAGGGCACGCGCAGAAGGCTGGAGAGCAAGCGCGCCCCCCGGCGAGTAGCCCCCTGCCCTTCGGATGCGCCACCGCGGTCTCATGTTGTAAGGCCGCCGCCGGAAGGCCGCGTAAACGGCAGGCCTTCCGTGGCGGCCGGGACCAGACTCAGTGCCCCTCAGGAACGGACAGCGTACCGGGCTTTCGCGCCCGCAGGCCGTTTCTGACCACCTCAATGCTCCATGCCCACAGGCAGGTACCGAGAACTTCTGAAATCAGCTCATCGGCGGGAAGTTGGGCAAGTGAAGGTGACAGCCCCAGCAGCGGAAGGATTATGCCATGGCACAGCAGAGCAAATACCAGGCCAAAGACCAGCCCCTGCACCTTTGTCACTGCCGGCATAAACTCCGCGAACACGCAGTAAAAGAGGGCGGCGGCGACCGAAAACGCGATGTGAACGCCATCGCCTGCCCAGTACACGGCCTGGTCCGAATAATGATAAACAAGGGTGTGCCAGTCTACCCCTACGTCCTCAAGCAGCTTGAGGGGCGGCGCTAACCGGTCCGGCGTCCGGGGCGGGAGGAGCGCCTCCGTGCCGGATTTAATGAAGGCGGAAAGCACGCCGCTGATAATGCCAATGAGGAAGGCAATGAAGATACGCCTTTCCGACCGGGGCGGCACATTACATACAGAAAATGACATCGTCGTTTCTCTTCACAGGTCGTTCATTCGTCGTCGGGTCAGCAGGGGCGCCTGGTCAGGCACGGGCCTCCTCTGCTGACCCGTGAGTACCCTATTTCCTCCGCTCGCAGAGGAAAGGTTGGACTAACTAAATACCATCCCGCCATCAATCAGCAGAGACTGGCCGGTCATGTAATCCGAATCCGGCCCAGCCAGATATGAGACGCAGGCCGCCACATCCTCCGGCTCCGACAACCGCCCCAGGGTAATGCGTTTCGCAAATTCTGCGGTGCCGTAACCGGCGGGCTGACCGGCCGCGTCGGACACCTGACGGTCAATTTCTGCCCACATCGGCGTTTTCACAATGCCGGGGCAGTAGCCGTTCACGGTAATACCCAGCGGTGCCAGGTCGCGGGCGGCGGTCTGCGTCAGGCCGCGTACGGCAAACTTACTGGAGCTGTAGACCGCCAGCTCAGGATTCCCGATGTGCCCCGCCTGGGAGCAGGCATTAATAATTTTCCCGCCGTGTCCTTCCGCTTTGAATGCCCGGATAGCGGCCTGCATTCCCCAGATAACCCCCTTGACATTGATGTTGTACACCCTGTCGACGATGTCCGGCGTGATAGCCTCAATCGGGGTAGACGGTGCAATCCCGGCATTATTGATAATCACATCGAACCCTCCCAGGGCGGTGCGAGCCTGTTCCACGGCGGCAAAAAGCTGTTCACGGTCTGAAACGTCGGCGGTGACCGCAATGGCCTTTCCACCCTGATGGTTGATGTCATCAGCCACGGATTTCGCCGTGTCGGCGTTGTAATCGGCCACCGCGACGGCAAACCCATCGCGGGCAAGGCGTCGTGCAATCGCCTCACCAATTCCCTGCCCCGCACCGGTAATAAAAGCCACTTTCATACTTATTCTCCTTTCACTCATTTTAACGAATACTATTATGTAGGCTGGTCAGTCAGAGAGATCCATCTGATGAAGTACCTTCTGAAATATCGGAACAGGCCACACCCGTTATTAAACCCGCCATCATAATGAAATCTATTCTTAGGCATTGCCTTAGCAAGATTAAATACGTCCTCCAATCGCCCGGCCCCGGAAAATAATCAAAGGGAAGAATACACTCTATCTGCCCCAAGAAAACGGCTCCTGATGTTAAAGCATCAGGGAGTTAAAAAAGCAGAACCTGTGACATATTCCCCCAGGACTTTGCGTCTTCATGTCACAGCGTACTCCCCGCGCTTTAGAAAAGCGGTTATTAAATAGCGAATGGACTTTATCAACGGGAGGTGTATTACCGCAACAGGCACTTGTAAATAAATACACCTCATTTCCCCCAAGGCAGCACATTACTTTTATTAATAAAGAAAGATAATATAAATAAACCACCCGACAATAAGACAGGCGGCGGCGATATAAAACGCGCAGCGCTCAAAAAAGTTCATCGATTCCTCCCCCTTATTAACGTTATTCTGTCAGCCGATTCAGGGTAACGCGTTATCATGTGGCGTCGTCAGCGTACGCCCCTCTTCGTGCGCGGCGTGCCCCTCATCAGGCATTCTCAGGGGCCAGAGAACGGGGCGCCGCGCCCGGAGCGCCTCAGCCTTTTTCTTTTCATCCATATACACCGAATTATCGGGATTTATCACCGGCCCGGGCCCGCGCAACAGCAGCGGATTGCTGACCGGCGCAAGCGAGCCGGAGGTGTCTTTTGATGCCTGCGCGGAGAACCCCGCGCAGGCAGCCAGCACGACGAAGGTGAGCGCCGGGCCGTGGACGTTAATACGCATAATGCCTCCCAGATGAATGTGCCCCGGAGCCTGCGTTCCAGGCTTCCCGGGGCGGGTTTATCGGGTCGTCCAACCTGTTCAGACGCCCGCTGTTTTACCTATGGCGTCGTGCCTGGGCTCCCGGTCGCCGCACGGGTCTTCGCCAGGTTGGCATGAAAGGAAGAGACCTTACCGTTTTCAGGGTTCAGCGCACATTCGAACGTGAAATTCGTCCAGTCGTTGCCCACCCGCGCCTGTCCTTCGCCGGTTAATCGTGTCGCATCGTGCAGCACCAGGCCCTGCGCGTCATCCCCTGAGCCCAAGAACACCCGGTCGACTCCCTTTCCTTTGTCCGCCTGCAGGGCCGGCAGAGCGGCTGGGGCGCACATAAACTCGGCCACCTTCTTCGCGTCCGGCCACATTTCCACCATGTGACGCCCCTCGTTGACCGCAATGCGCCTGACGGCCTGGTCGATAACCGCCCGCTGCGCCGCTGACAGCGCGGCGGGCGCAGGGAGGGTCCCAGCCTGACAGGCACCTGTCGCCGAGAGGAGTAACATCCCTGCCAGCATCGTTCGTCTCATCATATGTCCACCCTTTTCCTTATTTATCCTGAAATCGCAGCCTTTCATCCCCAGGGGCTGGCCTGCGTCCCTCGCGGCGTGAGCCTGCTTATCGTGGCCGGTCAAGCCCCTGATATACGTCATTAAGCTGGTGCAGACGTTCGCGGTAGCGCGTCAGCAGACACGCCTCCTGGCTCCCGCAGCGCCGGCGGGCCACCAGCCACTGCCGCTGGTCGTCCACCATATTGCCGGCCTGCCCCATCGCCACCAGTCCCCTGAGCAACCGGTACTCGGTCGCCATCTGCACATCGAGATCGTTGAGCGCGGGGGTGTGGCACACCGCCACCTCATCTTCCGTGTGCGCCTGCGCGCAGTCAAAGCTCGCGGCCCTGCCCTGCTGCAGCCACAGCGCAGAGAACAACACCAGAAACAGCATGCTTTTTCCTCTGTGTTTTACTGACAACCTGAACTCAGTCCTCATCCTGACGACCTCCCGCCCGGCGGCATCGTACTGCGGCCTCACGCGCATGGTCACCGTGGTTAATGTCTTTCCCGACCTCTGCCGCGCGCTCCCACAGCAGGCAGGCCACCGTCCAGTCGCCCCGCGCCTCACTCGCCTGTGCCTGTGCGGCAATGCCCGCATGGAGTTTTAATACCCGAATACGTTCTTTCAGTGACATGACGGCCTCTGTTCATTCCTCACATTACCCTTAAATAAAATGTCCGAAGCAGGGGTATTCCCCTGTTGGGTTCCTACCTTCGAACGGCGATCAGGAGAACCGGTCAAGGGTGAACAACCACAGCAGCAACGCAGTCAGCATGCACACCCACAGCCGCGGGTAGAGATGCGTAAGCGACACCGCGGTCAGCCAGACATTTATCACCCATTCCATCGGCTTACCTGCCCGTACTCATATTGCTCAGGTCAGTCCGGCGCACCACCCCCAGCTTACCCAGCGCACTCGCGCGCTGGGAATATAGCGTTTTAGGTTTGCGCCCCCGCCGGGCGGCCAGCTGTACGACCGGCAAACCGGCCAGCGCGTCCCGTACAGCCTGCGTTTCCGCCGGCGTCAGGCTGAGCAGGCCGACCTCAAACGGCAAAAGCTCCTCGGGGGGCGGGGCGAGGCAGAAGGGGGCGTCGCTAAGCAGCAGGCTACGCAGCGCAT
>NZ_LXET01000057.1 GCF_001655005.1 Hafnia paralvei ATCC 29927 | reverse complement strand
GCCGGCAAGGCCCGCACGCGCAGGCAGGCGGAGGGCGGCACGCCCTGGCGCTGCAACATCCCCACCAGCGCCGCCGGTGACAGCCGGGTCACCACCCAGACAGGTCCCTGTATCACATTAATCTGCAACAGCAGGGCCAGACGGGACAGTTCCTCCAGCAGCGGTCCCAGCGCCACGGGCAGGCGCAACAGGGTTAGCCCCGCGCTGTAGGCGGGATGGTCACAGGACAGCGCAAACAGTGCTCTCAGTGAGATAAACGACGAGGCAGGGAACGGCATCACCGCGGCAAGCCCTGCGCGCCCATAGGCGCATCCGTCCACCACCACGCTATTGTAGTTATCTGCCTTCTCTTTTTCCCCTCTACCTTCCCCTCTCTTTTCTTCCGGCTCCTCTTCCTGAGATGTGCAGGAGGCAATGGACAGCACCGGCGCCGTCACAGGCTCTCTCCCACATCCCCCGCCTCACCCGCGCGCACGACGAAGCAGCCCCGGTAGAACAGGCCGCCGAGCACCCCGCCGGCCAGCGGAGCCAGCCAGAACAGCCACAGCTGATGCAGATAAGCACCGCCGGCAAACAGCGCCGTGGCCGTGCTGCGCGCCGGATTCACGGAGGTGTTGTCCACCGGGATGGAAATCAGATGGATAAGCGTCAGGCAAAGCCCGATGGCGAGTGGCGCCACGGCGGCAGGTCGGCCGGCGTCCGTCACCCCCATAATCACCAGCACGAAGCCGGCCGTCAGCACCACCTCGGCCAGCGCTGCGCCGCTCAGGCCGAAGTTCGCCGGCGACAGCGCACCGTATCCGTTGCTGACAAACCCCTGTGTCGCGGGGTCAAAGCCGGCAAAGCCAATGCCCAGCGTGGGAAAACCTGCCGCCAGCAGCGCACTGCCGCAGCCGCCCAGTACCAGCCACAGCGTGCCGGTAAACTCCGCCGCCAGGGCGCTCAGTGAAGGTCTTGTATTTGTGAGTGCAATCGTCATCGGTATACCCCTTTTTTGTTTTACCGCCGTATGGCCCTGAGGCCGGAAAGTCACTGTCAAATCCGACGGGATCCGCCGTTGTTATCCTGTACCGTCCTCTCGCGTCGCGGCGTCGCGCTCATGGCTGACCTGAGGCGTACGGCACCCGTCGCCGCGGCATATGCCGACGGCGCCCCGTGGTCCTGCCCACCAGACAGCGCAGCGGCAGGAGGTCCGGGCTCACGGCGGGCATAGCCCGCACCGGCATTAGCGCCCGTTCCGGATACCCCTGCCCGGCCAGCCAGTGCGCCGCTGCCGGCACGCCCGGCGAGACAGAGACCCCATCATCCCGCACCTGCAGAAAACCGCCGCACTCCGGATGGCGCAACAGCAGCCCGCCGCCGTCGCGGGCGGCGCTCATCTGCCAGATACAATTGCCCCCGGGTATTACGTCAATGCGGACGGGGTGATGGCCGAGCGGCATCAGTGCAAAGCGGCTGCCCGCCGCCAGCCATCCCTGCTCTGCCCCATCACGCCACACTCGCAAGGCACCGTACCCCCCCGCCAGCGGCTGCCAGCGAAAGGCCAGCCGCCCCGCCATCCCCTGACGCGACAGGCTGCCGGGCCGCAGTAAGAAACGCTCACCGGCGGCCCGCAAAAAACCTGCACCACGGGCTGACACCAGGCAGAAGGTTACCCCCTCCAGCATCAGTGGCTGGCGAAGGTAGCGTTCCCATACCCATTCAGCGATGACCTCTTCTCCCGCCAGGCTAAGCGGGGCACCACCACGTGTTCGCAACACCGTGGTCCCCGGGGACGATTCAACGGCCTCCCAGTCAAACCCTGCTTCCGCCGGGTACGCGCCATTAGCCCAGCCGGTCACGGCGTTGCCTCCCGGCTGCAGCGGCCCAAACCAGTCAATATCCGTCTGTCCGGGGCGCCCGCCGGCCCGGACGGGCTGAACGACAAGCCCCCCACCGGCATCGGACGCCAGATAAGCACCCCGTGAAGGGGCATACCAGCGCTGAAATTCGGTGCCACGCAATGTTCCATCCTCCCATCCATATAGCCCCGCTCTACATATATAATTTTTCAGCTAGCTAATCGCCATACAGTTCAGTTACATTCGTAAATGAGATTTTTCTTAAACAAAATACAAAGAGAGAAAAATGAAACGTAAATATCTTACCGAAGAAGAAGTGGCATGTTTATTACAGATCGTGTCTGCATATTACCGTGAAGGAGATCGGTGAGTAACATCGATGGAGATCGGTTCGTGCCACTTTCACAGAACCATTTTTAAATTAACTTCACTGATCTCCTTCGGTCAACGAGGTTTGCATTTTTCGCATTGATTCTCCTTTAAGTTCTATCTTGATGCTCCCATGTACCAGTCGATCCAGGATGGCATCCGCATGCGTTGAGTCCCCGATCATTTTGTACCAGCTTTCCACCGGCAACTGGCTCACGACGATGATTGAGCCTCGCTGGTACATCAGATCCACTATTTCCAGTAGATCACTGCGTTGTTCTGACGACAGAGGCTCCAGCCCCCAGTCATCCAGAAGCAGCAGATCGCTGTGATTTAGTTTTGTCAGCAGTTTGCTATATCGTCCGTCTGCATGTCCCTGGTAGCACAGCTCCATCAGTGCTTTCAGACGGTAGTAGTAGACCTTGTATCCCTGTCGGCAGGCATTATGACCTAGCGCACAGGCCAGATACGTTTTGCCACTGCCTGTTGCGCCAGTCAGCAACAGGTTTTGTTTAAGACTCAGCCAGTTTCCCTGACCGAGTGAACGGATGAGGGCCTTATCCAGGCCCCTGCTGCTGCGATAATCCAGTTTTGATAACTCGGCGCTGAGTCTGAACCGCGCCTGTTTCACCAGACGCTCTGCTTTTCTGTTTTCGCGACAGGTCAGTTCTTCTGATGCCAGTAACGACAGACGTTCTTCGAACCCCAGTTCCTGGTATGCACCAGGTTGAGCGATCTGGTTTTTTAGCGCATCGCGGAAGCCGGTGAGTTTCAGTTCCGTCAGTTGCTCGTAAAGATGGTTCATTATTGGCTTCCGTATCAGTGGTAATATTTGCTGCCGCGAACGTTTTCATGTTCCAGCGTTGATAGCAGGTCTGGTTTGTTTTCAGGAACAGGCTGTTTATCAAGGCCTTTTTCCAGGATCGATTTTATTCCCGCAAGTCGCCATACCTGAGTTTTTAGCGCACGGGCACATGCTGCGTTAAGTCTGGCTTTGCTGTATTTCTTGTGCAGGTTCAGAAGCCCCAGACAGAACCGATAGCTTTGTTCCGGATGGGGTCGTGAGTTCAGGATATGAAGGACGTAGTCATGGGTTTCACTGCCAACCCGTGCAGCCCACTCCAGAAGTCGCTCCGGTGTCCAGGTGGCGTGCTGGCGATGAGCCTCCGGCATATGCTCTTCACGGGTGCTGTAGCCGTAGTTGCGATTGCGGGGATGTACTGCAACTTCCTGCCCCTGATTGAACAGCCTGACCAGCTCACCCGAGACCCATGCTTCCAGCTGTAAGCCCAGCAACGAACAGGGCACCGAGTAATAATGTTTGTCGATCTCCACGTGGTAATCTGCATGGACTCTGACTTTTTTCACCAGGGTGTAGCTGTAACTGGCCTCAGGAAGTGGCTTCAGCTCCGGTTTATCAAGCTGGATGAAGAGATCGGCCCGCGAACATCCCAGTTTCTGCATGACCTTGTTATTCAGCCTTTCCAGCAGTTGCCGGATCCGCTGATTCAGAGATGCCAGACTGTAGAAGGTCTCATGCCTGATACGGGCCATGATCCAGCGTTCAACAACCTGGACACCTACTTCAGCTTTGGCTTTATCTTTCGGTTTGTAGTGGCACAGTAAATTTGGCCACCTGATTAAAGGTGATATTCTCACCTCAACACAAAACAGGTGACTTAATGAACAAGAAAACGAAGCGTACTTTTACCCCTGAGTTCAGGCTGGAATGTGCACAGTTGATCGTTGATAAGGGCTACTCGTATCGACAAGCCAGTGAAGCGATGAATGTCGGCTCTACCACGCTTGAGTCCTGGGTGCGCCAGCTCAGGCGAGAGCGTCAGGGGATTGCGCCCTCTGCGACACCCATTACTCCAGACCAGCAACGTATTCGTGAGCTGGAAAAGCAGGTTCGCCGTCTGGAGGAACAAAATACGATATTAAAAAAGGCTACCGCACTCTTGATGTCCGACTCGCTGAACGGTTCACGATAGCTGCCAGACTGAGTGACAGCCACACGGTTGTCAGCCTGTGTTCTGCTCTGGAAATACACCGCAGCAGTTACCGGTACTGGCGAAAACAACGCGATACGGTTAATCCGGTGCGAGTCAGGTTGTGCAGCGAAATACGCCGGGCGTGGAACCAGAGTCGGGGCTCTGCGGGGGCGCGTACTTTGGCTGCAATACTGACCCAAAATGGCGTCCCGATGAGTCGTTACCGTGCCGGGCGTCTGATGAAATATCTGAACCTGAGTAGTTGTCAGCCCGGAAAACATCAGTACAAAAATGCCCGTCAGGAGCATACCTGCCTGCCGAATTTGCTTGAGCGTCAGTTCGCTGTACCGGAGCCAGACAGGGTATGGTGTGGAGATATTACGTATAGTGTGCCCGGAGTTCAGGGCGAGCATGGACGCTCAAATGAACCACGAGTCTGTCTGGAATATTGAACCGGTAACTCACGATGAGAAACCCAACAATCCCACCGGGTGTGACGGTGGAGAACCTGAGCGGCAGTGACCTGCGGCATGCCCGCGGGG
>NZ_LXET01000056.1 GCF_001655005.1 Hafnia paralvei ATCC 29927 | reverse complement strand
TCTGCTGTGGAAAACCATCAAGGCGGGACATATTGATGTCGGTCTCTTTCGGGCGGCCAGTGAAGGTGTGCCACAGGGTGGCGTAATATCGCCGTTGCTGTCGAATATCATGTTGAATGAGTTCGATCAATACCTGCATGAGCGCTACCTGAGCGGGAAAGCCAGAAAAGATCGGTGGTACTGGAATAACAGTATCCAGCGGGGCCGAAGTACGGCGGTCAGAGAAAAATGGCAGTGGAAACCCGCGGTGGCGTACTGCCGCTATGCCGATGATTTTGTCCTCATCGTCAAAGGCACCAAAGCACAGGCGGAAGCCATCAGGGAGGAGTGTCGGGGTGTGCTCGAAGGCAGTCTGAAACTCAGGCTGAACATGGATAAGACTAAAATCACCCATGTTAATGACGGTTTTATCTTTCTGGGGCACAGGATCATACGCAAACGCAGTCGTTATGGCGAGATGCGAGTGGTCTCAACGATCCCGCAGGAGAAAGCCAGAAACTTCGCCGCATCGCTGACAGCACTGTTATCAGGCAACTACAGTGAAAGCAAAGTCGATATGGCTGAACAACTCAACCGAAAACTGAAAGGCTGGGCCATGTTCTATCAGTTCGTTGATTTTAAGGCCAAAGTCTTTAGTTATATCGACGGTGTCGTGTTCTGGAAGCTGGCTCACTGGCTGGCCCGCAAATACCGTACAGGTATCGCTTCCCTGATGATGAGGTGGTGTAAATCACCGAAACCGGGTCAGAGCAAAACGTGGGTTTTATTTGGTAAAACCAACCACGGCATGTTCAGTGGCGAAATACTGTACCGGTTGGTGGGGCAAGGCAAGAAGCTGTTCCGCTGGCGTCTACCCGAAGGTAATCCCTATCTGAGGACGGAAACCAGAAACACGTATACATCGCGCTACACCGAAGTGGCAATGGCGTTCGCCAGCGTTTAGATGGAGAGCCGGATGCGCTGAAAGGTGCACGTCCGGTTCGGGGAGGAGAGGCAGGGAAATAGTCCGACTACGCCCTGCCTCTTACTCTACTCTGGGCAGGAAATCGCTGGTGCTATCTGGCGGTCGTCATGGATCTTTTTGCCCGTAGGGTTATCGGCTGGAGTCTGTCAGCGAATGCCGATACCGCACTGATAAGCAGTGCCCTGCGGATGGCCTATGAGACGCGTGGTCAGCCGCGTGATGTCATGTTCCATAGCGACCAGGGAAGCCAGTATACAGGCCTTAAATATCAACAACTTCTGTGGCGTTACAGAATAAATCAAAGCGTTAGTCGGCGTGGAAACTGTTGGGATAACAGCCCCATGGAACGCTTCTTCCGCAGTCTGAAAACAGAATGGGTGCCGACGGAGGGTTACACAGGCAAGGACGAGGCACGGCAGCAAATCAATAATTACATATTGAACTACTACAATAGCGTCAGACCTCACCATTATAACGGTGGGCTGACTCCGGAAGAGTCAGAGAACAGGTACCATTTTTACTGTAAAACTGTGGCCAATATTACTTGACCACTACAATGAGCAATAAATGTCATTCCCCACCCCAGCGTCAGAAGCCCCCTGATAACAACAAGCGAAGCTCTTGTACACCCCAGATACTGCACTGACTGACTGCGCTGTCCGGCATCCTGTTTATCCGCATTATTTGCCAGTATCACCTGCTTAATGCAGTCGGTGATTTCCTGTAAAATAGCCTCTCCGGTCGTCATCCGGAATGCCCGCGGGAGGTGTCGGTGCGTCACCCAGTACGTGCGGTACAAAAGCAGCAGCGCATCGTAAACCAGGGGTTGTTTAAACGTGGACACTGTCATCTCTCCAGAACAAATTCATCATCAACTTCTTCACTGCGTTACGCTGACGCAACGCAGTATCCAAAAATCTGCAGGCATGGAAACGGTCTCCCGCACCTGTCACCAGCTCGCGGCCGACATATTCTCACACTCATACACACCATCACCCTACACGCGGTTCGCCGTCACTGACCCTAAGCTCCGTGAGATTTATGCTCCTGCCTTTCGGGACCGCCTGGCGCAGAACTGGCTTGTGTATCACCTGACCCCTTTTGTTGAAAGGGTGCTCATTGACGACACATATGCGAACCGGCGCGGACGCGGAGTACTGGCTGCCGTTAACCGTGCACAGACGTTCATGCGCCGACCCGGAAACGGGTATTATCTGCAACTTGATGTTCAGAACTTCTTCAACAGCATCCCGCATTCAGCGCTTCTCCGGCAATGCGATGCGCTGATGACCCGCTACATGTCTTCGCATCCGCTGCGCACACAAATCCGCGATATGCTGGAAAAAAGTATCCGGTATGCTGCGCCGGCAAATACCTTCACTATCAGCGGTGACCGCCTTTTGCTGGACAGCATTCCCGCACACAAAACTCTGCTTGCGTCAGGCCCTGACAGGGGACTTCCACTCGGGTCTGCGTCCAGTCAGATGCTGGCCGGGTTGTTTATGGATCCTCTGGACCAGTATATAAAGCACACCCTGCGGATTAAGGGATATGTCCGCTATATGGATGACCTCATCCTGTTTGGCAGCTCAACGGCGCAACTCTCCCGATACCGGCAGGCCATCAGGCATTTTATGCAGGAAGAGCTGGAGCTTACGCTTCACCCTCACAAACAAACCCTGCAGGCCTGCCATCAGGGAGCTGATTACCTGGGCTACCGGGTTTACCCCCACTATCTGCACCTCAGAAAACGCAACATCACGAAACTGGTGGCCTGGATGCGCTTTTTTAACAACCTGTTGTCCGGCTCGTCCGGGCACCCCGCTGCACATATCGCCGCCAGGCCTGAGTGGATGTGTCTGGCTGATACCGGCTCATTACTTCCTGAGCTGGCCCTGTTGCGGCGTATGCAGGGCGTGATTAACAGCTATTACGGCATGATGAAGCACGCCACGCATTTTCGTCTGCGCAGGGATATCTGGCGCCGCCATGCAGGCCTGCTGACAGGATACATGCTGCCGGATGGCCCGCAATATACCTCCATGCGCATCAAAAAATGCTGTATGCGGGACTGGGTTACCAGCCAGCATCTGTCCGTTCATGCCGGATAAACGCACCATCACTCCTTATCTGAAACAAAAGTATGTTATCTGTAGTCTGACGGCGCAGCGGCAGGGATGGCAAGAACACCCTGACGACACACCACGTTGTTCGTGTTGCTGTCGTTGTTGCTGTTGACGTTGCCATTGTTCAGGTTGACGTTGTAGTGGTTGCCGCTGCTCTTCTGCTCCGACGACCAGTTGTTGTTGCCGGAGAATCCCGCGCCACACAACAGACTCCCTCACAAATACCTGCTTTCTGATACCGCCGGTTTACCGCCTTGCGACGTCCACCCCTTAATAACGCTTTTCCCCGGTGCAGGAAAAACGTGAAGCAGGCCGGTCTTCTTTCATGGCGCGTTTTCGCGTCGCCTTAACGCCGCGACCCATTGCGCACCATCCGTGCCGCTGCGCTGTCAGGCCACCTGACCGTTATTGTTTTTTCTCCGGGTCTTCAGTCCATAAATGAACCCTGCATCCACCGACGGCGGGAACAGCCCCGGCTGCCAGCTGTCCAGAAAATGACACTCCTCGTCGCTCAGTATGGTGATGCCGGATTGCCCACCGGACATCAGTCCAGCCCCGCCCTTATCTTCCGGCAGGGGGAGTGTGGTAAGCCATAACTGATATGCGACCTCGTCAATATTATCTGTGTCAGCTTCGGCGCCCCATTCGGTGAACTGTGCATCCGGCAGGACTTTTGCCAGCACAGCCTCAGGAAAGCCGCCGCTGAATACAACCTGCCCACCGAGCTTTTTTATCCTGCGTCCGGTAACTTTAATATCCGGATACACGGAGTGCACCAGTGAAAACAACGACTGCTGGTAACATTTCAGGAACATGCCCTCCCGGATAAGCGTAAGCTTTCCCGGACGGGCACTCAGCGCCAGCTTCTCCTTCATCTCCATCATTCATTCTCCTCATTCTCCCCCGCGGGAACGCGGGGGAGAATAAAAAATCATCATTAAAAATAAAAACCAAAGGTTAAAAACTAAAGACTAAATGCTAAAGCCCCTGACGACACACCACGTAGTTCGTGATGCTGTCGTTGTAGCTGAAGACGACGCCATCGAACAGGTAGACGAAGTAGTGGATGCCGCTGCTCTTCTGCTCCGACGACCAGTAGCCGCTGCCGGAGAAGAATCCCGCGCCACCACTGTACGCATCTAAACGCCCCCACTCGCTCCAGAGTCCGCCCAGTGTACCGCGGTCGCCGTTATTATAGCTGCTATTGCCGCTAAGCTGTTGCACAGTTGGCAGACTGTAGCCTGACAGCGTCGAGCAGTACGTGTTCGCGGCGGACCACCTCATGAGGGTGTTCCCATTATTTATGAACCAGCTCTTAAGCGTGAAACTGTACTTAATGATTTTCCCCTGGCCACTGGTCGGCGTACCGGTGATGGTCACTTTACTACCCGTCCCCGTACCGGTGAACTCCACCACCCCGTCAGTCACTGATACCCAGCCGCTGGCATCGGAGGTCCAGTTGTAATCTGTGGCTTTCTTGCCATCCTTCGGCACGATAGTGAAGGTGGCGCCGGTGAAGCCGGTCGTCGGGAATGTCCCCTCTTCACTGGTCTGTGTAAAGGTGTAAGCATCGACCTGCGTATTGATGGATGCGGGGGCCTCGTCTTCCAGC
>NZ_LXET01000055.1 GCF_001655005.1 Hafnia paralvei ATCC 29927 | reverse complement strand
ACCCGTCAGCGCCTTGCCGGCTTTGTCCTTCAGCGTCACCTTGATGGTGATGTCCGTGCCGGCAACATACGTGGTGGTGTCGGTCTTAATGGTGGAGGTCTTCTCGTCCGGCAGGGTGTCGGTGAGCGTCACCGTCGCACTCAGGCTGCCCATCGCGGTACCGCTGTATTCCGGCACGATGGTGTATTTACCCGCTATGGTTCCCTTCAGGGTTGCCGTGTAAGTGCCTTTCGTGCTGCTCTCCGCGATGGCACTCTCTGTCAGGGTACCGGCTGCAGGAGCCTTACCGCTGCTGTCCTTTATCGTGAAAGCCAGACTGTCCTTCAGGCCCGTTAGGGCGTTACCCTGCGCGTCCTTCGCAACCAGCGTCAGCGTCGAGACGGCCGTGTTGTCGGCCGCTATGGTCTCCGGGCTCGCCGTGAACACCGACTGTCCCGCATCCGGCGTGGTGCTGCTGATGGTCACCCCGGCCGGGGTGAGCGTGACGCCACTTACCGACGGTGTTAATGTCACCGTCTCAACATCCGTGCCCGCCGTCACCGTCACGGTGTACACGCCTGCTGATTTTTTTGTCAGGGCCGATACCGCGGCGCTTTTCAGTGCGCTGTTTTTCAGGCTGATGTCCTTTACATCCATGTCCACCGCCTGGTTATTCTCATCCCGCAGCGTCAGGGTCAGCACCTGCGTGCTCTTCCCGTCCGCCGGCAGCACGCTGCTCACCGGCGTGAAGGTACTGTACTGTTTATTCACCTCTGGTGCCTGCACCGTCACCTGGGTGTCGCTGCGCTCAGACCGGTTACCCTTCCTGTCCACCGCCACGCCGCTGACGGTGTAGGTGTTCACCGCCTGCGTCGTGGTCTGGTACGCCGGAAGCACCACCGCATAATCACTTCCGTTCTGCACGACTTTACCCCCGGCCGCGCTCAGGGCCTGTGCATCCCAGTCGATGCGGGACAGCCCGTACGTGCTGGTCACGGAGACACCCAGGGACTTCTTCTCTCCGGCATGCCCGGTAACCAGGTCTGCCGTGTGCAGCCTGATGGTCTCCTTTTTACGGTACTCCAGCACGATATTGTTGTTACGCTCCACCAGGTCATACCGGCTGCCGGTGAGGCTGCGCATGGCCGCCACCGCCGTCGGGTCTACCTGGGCACGCCACGGCACACCCAACTGGTAATTCATGTCCACCGTCAGCCGGGTGTCGCTTTTCCCTGACTGGCCCTGACGCTGCTCTGCGCCCAGGGTCACCAGCGGTACCGGGGTATAGTTAATCCCGGCCGTGATGGCGTGCGGGTTCTTCTGGCGGTTATCCACCCCGAACAGGGCAACCTCCTTCCCGTAGTACTGTTCATACGTCAGCTTCCCGCCCAGCTGCGGCAGGGACGGTACCCAGGCCTGGGCCCGGATATCCCAGCCGTTGGCAGGACGCTCCTGATAGTCGGCCAGGTCCGGGGAGTCCTTCCAGCCCGTCAGACGCATATAGCCGTTGGCGCCCAACTTCAGGAAGTCACGCCAGTACTCAAGACCGACTCCCATGCGCGCATGGTCCCGGGACAGGTCGTAGTCCCCGAACAGGTTCCCGCCCAGCATGTATGTGGGGGTGAAGTGGCGCCACCCGGCGCCGAGGTTGGCCTGGGTCCGGCTGTCGGTCCGGTGCAGGCTGCCCTGGGTGAACGCCAGGTTATCACCCTGGTCGTATAACGGCATCAGCAGGTCGAACTGTGAGTTCTTCAGGGAGAAGTTTTTGTCCGCGTCCAGCTGAACGCGGGCGGTGCCGAAGTGGCTCAGCCACTGCTGAAGGGCCCCGCCGGCCTCGCCGGTGGCCATGCCCCGGGCCATGGAGGCGGCCGCGTCACTTTTTGCGCCGCCGGCCAGGAAGCTTCCGGCCCGTGAGGCGTAGCCGGCCACCTGCTGCGCCTGTTTATCGCTCTCCGGCGCGGAAGCGGATGTGCCTGACGCTGTTTTTTTATCTTTTGCCGTCATCAGCGGCACGTCCACGTCATCCCCGGGCTGCAGACCGTTCAGGCCGCGCACAAAGGTGCGAAACTGATTAAGCTCACGCAACTGCGCAACGGTGAGGTTATATTTTTTTGCAACGGAGGCGGCGGTCTCACCGGCCCCCAGGGTGTAGACCTGCGTACGCTGCGCGGACAGCGGCGCAGGCTGCTGCAGGAAGTGCTGTTCGCCGGCCCTGGCCATCACCGGAGTGAAGGCCACCGTCAGGGGAAAGGCTGCCTGTACGGCGATGTTGAGCCAGGCCAGACGGCGCAGGCCGGGTGATAAAGCGGCATCCGCGGGCGGATGCGATGAGCGTGAACGTTTCATATTTTTTATACCTGTGTGAAACCGCTTTCCGGTGCGGAACGCCAAAAAAACAGATGACCGGAAGAACGAATCAAAAGACGGAAAACAAAAATGCCGGTACCAGGAATTTTTCTGACACCCGGCACCTGTGGCGACACCTCTCAGCAGAGCGGGCGACTGGTCGCCACGCTAAGTGTGGCCCGTCCTTCGAGAGCTGAAACCAGCCTCCTGAACGGTGCCGCCTCACTGTGGTGCACCAGCGCCTGAAGGGAGGACCCGCGTTCAAACATCATAAAGACCTGCGGGTTCTCCGTGTCAGCATGGAGGGTGTACCCTTCACATCCCGGCTCTCCGGTGACCTATGCCACCGCCGTGCGCAGTGCGCAGTGCGGCCTCAACGGCCTCCGCCTGACCCTCGCCGGCCGTTATTGTTGCAACAACCGTTAACGGGGCCCGGGTTTCATTGTTTTCGGTCACTGTGTTTATTTCTGCCACTGCTTTCTTCCTTTCGGCGTCCTGATATTTCGCGCCCTCTGCTCACCGGTTGTCGGCAGTGCGCCCGCAACGCAGGGAGAGACAGCGGAGATAGTTAGTTACGCAAATTAAGGTAAAGGAATAATAAGGGAACCCATGGTGATCGACAATAACAATCAATCTTACAGGATTGATTAATGAAAACGATCGACAAGAGGTTAATTAATCGCCCGCGCCAATCGTTGCTTTTTACAAAACACCGGAAATTTTCTTAAAATCCAGTCAGAAAGATACCGGGTTGCAGGAAGTCAAATAAAACGGAAACAGGTAATTACGCGCCGAAAATAAACATCCACCACAGAGTGGTAACATTTATTTTACCACTCTGTTTAGGAAATATTTAATATAATGCGAATAATCAGGGAATATGTTTATTCCCCGCCCGGCAAAACTGCTGTTCACCGTCGATGACGGCTGGAATACGTTTCTCGATTCGAATAGCGACAGTATAAGTCAGTGGACCCACCTCAGCGTTGAGCGCATGCTCGCCTGCGGGACAGCCAGCATGGGGGTACGCCGCTACTGTTGCTCCTCCCCGGGCTGTACACATTCCTGCTTCTTCTGCCAGAGCTGTAAGTCAAAAACCTGCAGTTCCTGCGGCGTCAAAGCCACAGAGCAGTGGGTGGCGCAGCAGAGCCACATCCTTCCCGACTGCGACTGGCAGCACATCACCTTCACCATGCCCCACCTGCTGTGGCCCTTCTTCAACAACAACTGGCCCCTGCTCAATGCCCTGTTCCGGGCTGCAACCCGCGCCATGCTGCGATGGGCCCGCAAACAGGGCGTGGAGGTCGGCATCTTCTGCGCCCTGCACACCTACGGCCGCCAGCTAAACCAGCATCCGCACATCCACCTTTCCGTCACCCGCGGCGGGCTCGATATAAAACACGGCGTCTGGCGCGATATCTTCTTTAAGAAGCACGCCGTGGAGGAAATCTGGCGCGGGGCGGTTATCCGGCTCCTGCGCCACAGCTATGACCTGATTAATCCCGGCAGCCTGCCGGGGCTGGGGCATATCCGCGATAAAAAACAGTGGGAGCGCTATCTGCAGGCCCAGTACGGACGCCGCTGGAAGGTGCACTTCGCGAAGAAGACCAGGGGGGCCTGGCGAAGCGTCAAATACCTGGGTCGGTATCTGAAACGACCGCCGGTGTCGGCGGCGAAGCTCAGGCACTACAGCGGCGGTGCCGTGGTGCATCACTATTACGACCACCGTACGCAGCAGTACCGGAAGCAGACGCTGTCGCAGGAAGAGATGATCGGGCGCTATATCAGTCATATCCCGGCGAAGCACTTTAAAATGGTGCGCTACTACGGTTTTTTGTCTAACCGGAAACGGGGCGAGCTGCTGGCGAAGGTGTACGAAGCCCTGCAGATGGAGGCGCGGAAAAAACCGGATCAGCCGGGCTTCGCCGCGCTGATGAAGGGGTTCCTGGGTACGGACCCGTACAAATGTATCCTGTGCGGCAACCGGCTGCGATTTACCGGTGCGCAGGCTGGCAGGCATGCGTCGGAATTAGTAGCAGAAAGGCAACATAACATCGACCGGAAACGATGGCTTCTGGGACAGACTGCAGGATAAGTGCGCCTGAAAAATGGGTTTCAGGTTAAAAATACACCGGAAACGGCATTTTATTACCATAACTCACCTGTCATCACGTCATCACTGCGTTTCTGACAGGGGTTTTCATGGTCAGAGTATTTTTGAAGCGCTTTTCCAGTTTCCTAACCATGAACCGCCCCGGTTTCCCGGGAGAGTATTTTGTCTGTGAACTCAGGCTGCCAGAACCGGGTTCACGATTGATGCATAATACGCTTTTTCCGCTTCAGCCGGGGGGATATGACCGAGCCGCTCCATCAGCCTGCGATTGTTGTACCAGTCCACCCATGCCAGTGTGGCCAGCTCCACTTCCTGCTGGGTTTTCCAGCTTTTTCTATGTATCACCTCCGCCTTGTACAGGCCGTTGACGCTTTCTGCCATCGCATTGTCGTAAGAGTCGCCTGTGCTGCCCGTTGAGGCCAGTAACTCTGCTTCCTGCAGCCGTTGCGTGTATGCCAGTGACACGTACTGCGAGCCTTTGACGCCGCGAAGTTTCTGGCCTTATCCCGGGGGATTGTCGTGACCACCCGCATATCGCCATAGCGACTGCGCTTGCGGATGATACGATGACCCAGGAAGATAAATCCGTCATTGACATGGGTGATCCTGGTCTTGTCCATGTTCAGCCTCAGTTTCAGGCTGTCTTCGAGCACGCGCCGTCATTCTTCCCTGATGGCCTCCGCCTGTGCTTTACTGCCTTTGACGATGAGGACAAAGTCATCCGCATACCGACAGTACGCCACTGCGGGTTTCCATTGCCAGTTTTCTCTGACCGCCGTACTTCGACCGCGCTGGATGCTGTTATTCCAGTACCAGCGGTCCTTCCGGGCTTTTCCGCTCAGGTAGTGTTCATGCAGGTATTGATCGAACTCGTTGAGCATGACGTTCGACAATAGCGGCGACAGAACGCCGCCCTGCGGTACTCCCTCGCTCGCAGCCCGGAAGAGCCCGGTATCAACATGTCCCGCTTTGATGGTTTTCCACAGCAGG
>NZ_LXET01000054.1 GCF_001655005.1 Hafnia paralvei ATCC 29927 | reverse complement strand
CCCTGCGGGCATGCCGCAGGTCACTGCCGCTCAGGTTCTCCACCGTCACACCCGGTGGGATTGTTGGGTTTCTCATCGTGAGTTACAGGTTCAATATTCCAGACAGACTCGTGGTTCATTTGTAAGCGCCCCGTGAAGGACGTGGGGTAAAAATTAGTTTACAGAGAGGGTTACGTTCCAGGGCAACAGCTCTTTCACGCGGTTGGCAGGCCAGGTATTGATGACACTGATCACGTGGCGCATCCAGGCTTCCGGCTCAATGCCGTTGAGTTTGCAGCTTCCGATCAGGCTGTACATCACTGCCGCACTGTCACCACCACCATCAGAGCCGAAGAACATGTAGTTACGCCGCCCCAGCGCAACCACACGAAATGCGTTTTCGCACAGATTATTGTCGATCTCAACCCAGCCATTGCGGCAGTATTCGTTCAGTGCATCCCATTGCTTCAGCAGATAGGTGAACGCCTTCGCTGTGTCCGAGTGGCGCGACAGCATGTTCATCTGCCCCTGGAGCCAGTCATACAACGACTGCATCAGCGGTACCGATCTGGATTTTCTGACCGCCAGTCGCTCTTCTGCCGGACTGCCGCGGATCTCTGACTCGATAGCATACAGCGCCCCGATACGACTGAGCGCTTCTGTTGTTGCTGTCGTTGGATGGCGAACATGTACATCGTGGATCTTGCGTCGGGCATGCGCCATGCAAGCCGCTTCGGTTACCCGCCCACTTTCGTAAAGAGCGTTGTAACCCGCGTAGGCATCAGCCTGCAGGATACCGCTGTAGTCCGCCAAATGTTGCTGTGGATGGATACCTTTGCGGTCGGGAGAGTAGGAGAACCACACTGCGGCCGGCATGGTTGAGCCGGCGTTGCGATCGTCACGAACATAGACCCACAGCCGCCCGGTACGGGTTTTACCCTGACCGGGTTCCAGTACATTCACCGGCGTGTCGTCTGCATGCACTTTACCCGGCATCAGCACATAGTGGTTCAGTTCATCATACAGCGGACGGAGTTGCTCTCCCATAATATCAACCCAGCGCCCCATCGTATTACGGCTCAGCTCCACGCCCTGCCGGGCGTAGATTTCCGACTGACGATACAGCGGCAGGTGCTCAGCGAACTTCGCCATGATAATTCGCGCCAACAGACCCGGGCTGGCATAACTGCGCTCGATGGGTTTTGGCGGCAGCGCTGCCTGCACGATACAGTCGCACCGACTGCAGGCCAGTTTTGGACGGACCGTTTCGATTACCCTGAACGCGGTGTTGATAATATCCAGTTGTTCAGAGATGCTTTCCCCCAGCGGTTTCAGTTTGCCACTGCAGACAGGGCATTCGGTTTCTGCCGGGGAGATAACCTGTCTGTCACGGGGGAGTGTGGCCGGAAGCGCTTTGCGGGTGGGAGAGTCTGATGTTTTTGGTACTGCATCTCCGGCCATTGAGGTAAGTTGCGAGTGCGCTTCGCCAAGCCTGTTCTGGAGGTCGGTTATACGCTTTTCAGCCTGAGCGATCTTCTTTTCTATCTTCTCGCGATTTTTCTCGCTGCTGCGGCCAAACAGCATTCTCTGTAGTTTAGCGACCAGCGCCCTGAGTGAGCCGATCTCGCGGGCATAGCCGGTTATTTCACCGGACAGACGAACGATAATCGCCTGCTGGGCGACCAGCAGGGCCTTCAGTTGCTCGATGTCATCGGGAAGTGCACTGTTCATTCCCCTGTTTTATCACGGGTTATATTCGTATACCAGGCCGTTCCGTCCGTTTTGGATGCTGCCAGGCGATCCCCTCCAGTAGCATGGACAACTGGGCAGGTGTCAGATGCACTTTCCCTTCACGGCTCACCGGCCACACGAAGCGGCCCTGCTCGAGGCGTTTGGCGAACAGGCACAACCCGTCACGATCGGCCCACAGTATTTTCACCATTTTGCCACTGCGGCCCCGGAAGACGAAGATATGCCCGGAGAACGGGTCATCCTTCAGCGTGTTTTGCACCTTCGAGGCCAGACCGTTGAAGCCACAACGCATATCGGTGACGCCAGCGATGATCCAGATTCTGGTACCGGTCGGCAGCGTTATCATCGGGAACCGCCTTTCATCTCATGGATGAGAACTCGCAGTATTTCAGGTGTCAGCGGGTCAAAGAGTTTTACCACTCCTGATGCCAGGTGCAGTTCACATCGGGGAGAGTTATTATTCTCAACAACGGGAGATTCGTTGTTTTTGTTTTGCCAGAAGGGATTAGTTACAGGAGCTGCAGGTTCTGGAGTATCAGTCAGTGCAACCGGAACGGGCAGTCCTTCCTGCATATTATCGTCGTTTAACAAGCCATTTTCGTACAGGTTTTTCCAGTTAAACAGCATGTTATCATTGATGCCGTGTTCTCTGGCAATGCGAGCAACAACAGCACCCGGCTGTAATGCCTGCTTAACCAGGTTGATTTTAAATTCACGGCTGTAGCTGGTCCGACGTTTCTTACGCCATTGGGCATCACCAGTATCAACAGGAACAGTATCAGGACGATTACCCTTTTTTCTGTTAGTAAACAGCATCTGGTCGAGCTGGGTAAAAGAGAGCGTTTCTGGTAATGGCCACTTAATGCCGGATGCAATAAATCGCTGGAAAAGCACATGCACCGTGGAATGGCTGAGATTAAGGTGCTGAGCTATTGCCCGGATAGAAAGGTTATCTTCAAACCGGAGTCGAAGCGCATCAGGTAAATAAGCCCGATAGCAAGTCACATCGTTTGTCCCAGAATTCATCGTTCGCGTCCATCAATATTCAGATGGACGCGATTGTTACCAGACAGGACAATCTTCTCAAGACGTCCCTCACGGGGCGCTTACGAAGCGATTGTCTGACGAGTTCTTCCTTAAATTCACGGCTGTAACGAGTTCTGGCCCGGGTCCGCCATGAATCATCTGACGGCAGTCTGGTCTCCGGTAATTTTTTCGTCGCCTTTCTGCGGCCTGGAAAAAGGATCACATCAAGATGCTCTGCTGACAGTTTTTTTGGTAGAGGCCACGGTACACCTGATTTTGCGAAGCGCTGGACCATTATATGAACCGTTGAGTGGCCCATTGAGACTTGCTGTGAAATAGCGCGGATTGATAGTTTCTCATCAAACCGAAGGCGTAATACCTCAGAGAGTTGCTGGCGATATTCGATATCGCCTGTCCCGGTGTTCATCATTAGTGCCCGTCAATAATAGATGGGCACTATGGTCCACAGGTTGGACAAAAATAACCAGACGTCCTTTATGGGGCGCTTACGAAGAACAGGCTGGATTCATCACGTGACATCGGCAGATAGCCTATCTCATCCAGGATCAGCACCCGAGCATAGCTCAACTGCTGAAGTTGTCTTTCCAGCCGGTTTTCCTGCTTGGCTTTCATTAATGTTGCAGTTAAACGGTCCAGCGGCATGAACAACACACGGTGACCCGCATCAGCGGCTTTGACGCCCAGGGCGACGGCAAGGTGTGTTTTGCCCACACCCGGGGGGCCCAGCAGGATCACATTTTCACTGCGCTCGACGAACGCCAGCCCCGCCAGTTCGCGGATCACTTTGCGATCGATACCGGGCTGGAAGGTAAAGTCGAACTGCTCCAGCGTTTTGACCCACGGCAATCGGGCTTGCTTTAACCGGGACTCCAGTCCCTTTTGATGTCGGCCATTCCACTCCTGTGACAAGGCCTGGACCAGGAACTCGCGGTAGTTCAGCTCTTCTTTCGCCGCATGCTCGCAGACGCTGTCAACCGCAGCGCCCAGATGATCCATTTTCAGTCGAGCCAGTAAGGTATCCAGATCATTTATCACAGCAGCCCCTCATACTCACTCAGTGAACGTCGCTCTACACTGCTGACCTGCTGCCACAGCGCCTGATGGTGTTCCGGCACTGTTTGCCAGCCCGGTGAACCGGTATTCAGTTGATGGCTGGCCACCAACCGCTCATTACTGTAGATACGCAACTCCTCATCCAATGTGATACGGATGGTTACCGGTTGACCACAGCAGGTTTCCGGCACGCTATAACGGTTGCCCCGAACCTCGATATAACCATCCCAGGCCACATGACGGATATCGAAGTAACTGGTATCAAAGTCTCCTGCCGGCAAAGGCAACAGGGCGGCCTGCTCTTCGCCGAACCGTTCTTGCGGTGTTTGTCGGAACTGGCGCAGTTTTCGACCATCGGTGACCTTCACCAGCCACTGCGTCAACATCTGGTTCAGATGGGCGAAGCTGTCGAACTGGCGGTAACGGACGAAGAAGTTATGCTTCACATAACCGACCATACGCTCTACTTTTCCCTTGGTTTGTGCTCGCCGGGGACGGCAGGCTCGGGGAATAAAACCATAGTGCTCAGCCAGTTGGAGGAACCCGGCATTGAAGATGACCACGCCGTTATTGCTGTGCTTCAGGACGGCGGCTTTCTGGTTATCCACCAGGACGGTTTTCACACTGCCGCCGAAGTAGCGGAAGGTTTGAACCAGCGATTCATAGGTATGCTCGGCATCTTGTCGGGGCGCAGCATAGACGTGGAAGCGCCGGGAGAAGCCCAGCGTATTCACAGCAAAGTTGGCGATACAGGATTGACCGGCGATCTCAACCTCGATTTCCCCCCAGTCATGTTGAAGCTGGTAACCGGGTTGCGTTTCAAAGCGAACCGTTTTCCTGCCAGGACGCATTTTACGCTTGGGTTGAATGTAATAGCGCAGCATGGAACGGCCCCCGGAATAACCGGCCTCCCTGATCTCCTGGAAGATCACTTCGGCATTCCAGACATTTTCATTCAACCGCATATCGATGTAGGGAATAAAGGGCTGAAGTTTGGATAACCGTCGCCGTTTTCCTCGAGTGGGAGGTTCAGGGAAATGAAGATGGCGGCGAACGGTTTTCTCCGAACATCCCAGGTAATGGGCAATATCAACGATGTATGCCCCCTGACCCCGCATTTGCTTTATCATTAAATGGTCCTCTCTGCTTAGCATGCTGGTTCCTTTTTCGGTGTGAGAACCTTTAGGAAACCGCATGTTGGGTGGAGCGGACAAATCAAATGGTGAATTCAGGTCTTATAACATTGGTGCCGACAATTGCCCGCCTGATACGCTCACGTGGCGATTTAACCTCTTTTGCGATTTGCTGAAAGGGTACTGCCGAAACGCCATCCGGGCTCACACGCCGTATGCGGGTCACCAGGTGGTAATGAAATTCGTCCGGTATTGCGCTGAGATCTGTCTTCAGGCTCCAGACGCAGCCAAAACGCTTACCGTTGAAAATCGCATCTTTCTGATTAAGCTGTAGCTCATCGCGCAGATCAGCGATCAACTGCGGTGTACGGAGCAACAGTAAACGAAAAGGCAGCTCAAAGCTGGTGACGTAATCGACGTTCAGCAAGGCAATGCGCAGACGTTCTTCTGCTCCGGCTTTTACCTGGCGGCATTCTTCGAGCACATCCGCCCACTGCAGGGTCAGGCGGGGCGCCTCGTCAGAACATGAAAACTGGTACTTTTCTACCTGGTACTCAATCCGCCCCATGCTCATTTCCCTTGCGTTAATGTTGCTATTTGCACTTCAGTGGCAACAGAGACAGCAAATACCCGCTAGCGTGTTGCTCACCCGTCGCGTAACGCAGCTCCCGCTTCTCAAGCGCATCGCCCACAACACGACTGTCGCCAGCCACGATAAACGCCACCGGCGCGGTCTGCTACCCCTGTTCGTTAAAATGGCGCTGCAGTTCGGATTTCCTGACCAGTAATGCAGAGGTATTCGCATATTCGGCAAACAAGGTGTCGGGAACCCATTCTTCATCAGTTACCACGGCATTGACCCAGCCCTGTGATTTCAGGTGCTCAATCGCACGGGTCAGGCGAAACAAATCCGACGGCTGCGTCACCGGCTCCGTGCAGGACTGCCAGAGGTATTGCAGCCGGTTCAGTAATCCAGTTGCGGGGCCTTTCTGGCGTCCCAGGCGCAACAAGCTGTCAATATCAGAGGCAACAGAGCGCGGAAAGCGGCGCTGCTTCTGCGCCCCCGCCAGCCAGCGTAGTAAAAAAGCATGAGAGGTCAGCGAGGAGTGCGCCTGCCCCTCCTGCTGAACAAGGCGCAGGGCCGTCAGTGCGCACCAGGCAAAATGCGCCAGGTCAACCAGTGATTCTTCAGGAGGTAATGCAGTGTGATTCGTTTTATTCATGGCGGAGATTATATCGGCAGCGCGTCGCGCGGAAAAGGGCTGAAGGCCGGGGATAACATCAGCGCAGAACGAAACATCTACCCTCATCGTCACACAGCCTGGACACTCAGGTGCAAATAACGCCCGTTCGGGCGAGAGTTACCGGAATCGTCATTTCCTGCACCCGCGTCTTTAGCTGGTTAAATGGCGCAGTGAAAGCGTCCCTGCCAGCGCGGCTGATAATGTTCTGCGTCATACTCGTTACGCCAGCGCAGGCGGTTCCGGCTACCCTTTGCCATGTGTCAGCGATGATGGTGTTAAGCGCCTGAGGCGCACCGTCTGCCATCTGCGGGTTTCGTTCTGTCCCCAGTGTATCGAGATTGAGCATCAGCACCATTTTGCATTCTGGCGCGCTGGCCGCCTCCCATATCCAGCGTAACACCGTCGGTGGAGAATTCTTACGTTCCTGCTGACGTTCCTGAGAGCATGCACCAGTACGCTGCCAGACCTCAGTGTGAAAGCGTAAAATTAAAGAACGGTAATCGGCCACGGTTTCGCGGTGCGGCAACACCAGGGTAAAACTGAACGCCACCAGTCGGGGGTAATGATCAACGGCCTGCTGCAGAAATGCGCGTGTATTGGCTGCATCCACAGCATTGCCGGCTTCTGCACCGGAGTGAGGGCTATTCATGGGGATTAACTCTTTTGGTTGATTCAGGGGGGGGGCGGGTTGCACGGTATATCTAATGCGAAAAACCCTCACCGGGCTTATCCGGGGAGCGTGTTACAGCCGTAATTCATCTGCCAGTTCGCTTCTTCAATGCTGTAGATGCCGGTCAGGCAACGTGGACAATGCTTCACGCCCTGATAATAGTCGCCGCACCACACGCAGTACCAGGCAAGCGACATGACGGGGGCACCCAGCCCGCCGATAATACTGCGCAGTTTGTTGTGCCGGGCTTCGGCCTTCACCTCCGGGTCCAGATGCGCACAGTTCATCAGTACATGCCGGGCCACGGTCTGCTGGTCATGCTCAAACCACGGGTCTTCGTGCATACTGGCATGCAGTATCAGCCGACAGCCACAGGACGCACAGCTCCATACCTGACCCGGTACGCTCATCGCCTCACCGGCGGTCACAAAATGCCCTTCGCGGTCATTTGCCAGGTAACACTTCAGCATGCGCATGTCGTCACCTCTGCGGGCAGGTTGCCCGCATCTGCGCTTTCACGACTGTATTCACCGCTCCTGCAGGTCAGGCAGTAATGCTCGCCGTGGTACACACTGTCGCAACCGCTACAGTGCCAGTCTGCCCTGCGGACCACGGGCGTGGCGCCCGGGATAATCCGCTGCAGACGCCCTGACAGCCTCAGTGCACTGGCTTCCGGTTTCACGTACGGGCAATGCTGTCTTCCGTTGTCCGAAAGCGTTGCTGTCTGGTGTTCAAACCATGGGCGTTCAGAGTCGTATTGAGGATGGTATTGCAGTGCACTGCCGCAGAGGTGGCAGGTATAGTGGTCATACGGTGCGGACTGCGCGGTTCTGGCCCCAGTAAGACGACCGTTACCGTCCAGGGCCATAAAGGATTTTGCATACATTGTGTTGTTCCTCACCACCAGACGACACGCAGGCGTCAGCCGTCCCGGTGCGGGCAGTGCAGACAGGGTGCGAATGGCGGTTTAGTTATGCGTTAGCGGGTCGGTACCAGCGATGGCCGGTCCAGGACTACAGAAAGGTTACGGTTGCGCAGGGGCACCGGAGGGACGAAAACACACGGGACAGGGTTTGATACCACAGTACCGTCGCTGGCAACGGGGGCACGTCCAGCGTGGAGGAATTGTCCATGGCTGAGTACGCCGTCGTTTTTCCATTCAGATATCCCCTCTGCTCAGGCGCCACGGGAATCGGCAATGCGCTGGCGCAGCCAGGATTCCACTTCGCTTTTACGCCAGCGACTGCTGCGACCGAGCTTGATGGGTTTAGGAAACTGCCCCTCCTGGATAAGTTTGTAGAACCACTTATCCGTCATGCCGGTGCAGGTGGTGATAAAGGTCATGTCGATAAGGGGGTTTTCTGCGCAAAGCAGTGTGGCAGTTGTGGTGCCGGCGTTGTTCGTATTCAGTGTGGTCATGGTATTTATCTCCCTCTGAGGAATGGTTGTCGGGAGACGTCCGGTGTCACTGAATTCTGGACATGCCGGTTCTCCTCAAAGGATAGGGATTGCCTGTAAAAAATTACCGGCCCATCGCATCAGGCCGGTAGAATTTATGCGTGCGGGTACACTCAGCCCCGGCTGCAACCGAAGTTACGCTCACCGTCGCCGGTGACTTTGGTTTCGCGTTTGGCAAGGTAAGCGGCCTGCGCCAGTGCCAGTTGAAGCTCTGTGGTATTGCCGCGCGTCAGCCAGGACACCGGGCTTTTGGGGAATCGTGCCAGAACGGCATGCGCCTGTGCATCCACCTGCAGTGCGCTACACCATGCCTGTTTAATCATCCCGGCTAACGTTTCCGGATCGTTGTAATCCCCCGGCCCGCACCAGGTATCGCGGTTCAGCAGCAGGACCACGTGGTAATGCTTTTTCCCCTTAATCTCGCCAAACTCCCGCGCCCAGACAAAGCGCAGCGTGGTCGGCCAGACACGTTTACCCTCGCGGCGATGACGCTGAAAGTACGCGTCAATGCGGGCTTTCAGGGCATCGATAAAACGGGAGATAACAGCGGCATCGGTGGCCGCTGGCGTATCCGGCAGACGGAGGTCAACACGCAGGGCCAGTAAGCGGGGGTAAGCGTTAAGTGCGCAATTGAAGGTATCGGCGATGCGTTGCTGCCAGTAAGGGTCGTAGGTGTAACTCATTGAAATGGACTCCGGTGGGTTATCGTTCATAACCATTACCGGTGCTGTAAAAAAGTACTTATCAGAAAACCCACCATCACACTATACCGGACCAGATTGCCGGGTATCGCACGACGATATCGTAAGCCTTCATGGCGTTATCCATTTAAGTCCCGCGATAAATCAAATCACCATCAACAAAATCTTCAGTCGCCAGGTAAGATAATGAACCGGTCAAATGACCTGTTCATTAAAAAGGGAAAAGACATGCGTCTGAAGAGTGTGGCAGTAAAGAATTTCCGCTGTTATGCAGATGAAGTAAGCGTTGAGCTCGATGACCTGACAACCTTTGTCGGACGCAACGACATTGGGAAATCGACGATCCTGGAAGCACTGGAGATCTTCTTCAATAACAGCGTGGTATCCATTGAGAAAGGAGATGCCTGTATTCACAGTGGCCGGGATAATGTTGAGATCACCTGTGAGTTTACCGATCACCCCTCTTCCCTGACGCTGGACTCCGGCGCTGAAACGACACTGGCAGAAGAATTTTTGCTAAGCAGCACCGGCTCACTTCTAATTCGCAAGATCTACAACTGCAGTAACAAAAAACCAACCGCTGAGATTTTCGTGATTGCAAACCATCCGGCTGCAGTGGGTTTTCAGAATCTCCTCGAGCTTAAGGAAAAAGAGCTCCAGGCCCGGGTGAAAGATCTCGGGCTCGATGTTCCCCTCAAAGGGAACCCCGGAATGCGAAAGGCCATATGGGCAGCATCAGCCGATTTACAGTTAACTGAAACGCTGCTGGCCGTCGGAAAAGCTAAAGAAGACACAAAGCGTATCTGGGAGCAAATCGAGAGCTGGTTGCCGATGTTTGCACTTTTCCAGAGCGACAGAAGCAGCCGGGATTCCGACGATGAAGTGCAAAGTCCGATGAAGGCCGCCATCACGGCTGCTCTAGCCGAAGTACAGGAAGACATTGCCAGGATCCAGTTAAGGGTCCAGCAAAAAGCAGAAGAGATTGCCCGAAACACCCATGAGGCGCTGAAAACCATTGAACCCGGTCTGGCGAGAGAACTCACCCCTGAATTTACGCCTCCCACGCCGGCAAAATGGCAAGGGCTGTTCTCCGTCGGGCTCAATACTGATGGGGGGATCCCTCTGAATAAACGCGGGAGCGGCGTCCGTCGTCTGGTGCTGGTCAGCTTTTTTAAAGCCGAAGCAGAACGGCGGCTTAAGTCCAGCAATCGCCGCAGTATCATCTACGCCATTGAAGAACCCGAAACCTCGCAACATCCCAACTATCAGCGCATATTAATTGAATCGTTTAAATCTCTGTCACTGGAAGCCGGTTGCCAGGTTATCCTCACCACGCACAGTCCGGGCTTTGCTGCAGAGCTACCAGGGGACAGCATCCGCTTTGTATCCCGTGATGCCGCTACCGGGCAGCCGACCATTCAGGCCGGTGCTGACGTTTTTGGCATCGTTACCGATACGCTGGGCGTCACACCAGACAACCGGGTCAGACTGCTGTTCTGTGTCGAAGGACCAACCGATGTCACCGCCTTTAAAGCACTCAGTAAAGCGCTGCATGCAGAAGACAACACCCTTCCTGACCTTGATAACGACGAGCGAGTGGCATTTATCGTACTGGGGGGAGGAACGCTCAAGCACTGGGTGAATGAAAATTATCTTCGTGCTCTGAACCGCAGGGAGATACACATCTACGATCGGGACGTTCCTGCCTATGCTGAAGCGGTGGATGCCGTCAACGCACGGGGTAACGGATGCTGGGCGGCACAGACGCTGAAACATGAAGTCGAGAGTTACCTTCATCCCGATGCTATCCACGACGCCTTTGGTGTGATGATCGCGGTCACCGATCATCCTGTCGGAGGCAAAGCTACGCCAAAAGTGTTTGCAGAAGCCTATTCGCTGGCTCAGGGCTTTGACGGTGTGATGAAAGATAATCCTGCCAAGGCTCGTCTGGCAGAACGGGCGTTCCCTTTGATGACTGCCGCCCGTATCCACGAACGCGATCCTGAGGGTGAAGTCCTCGGCTGGATGCGCAGAATACGGGACATGCTTCAGTGACGCAGAGGAGTCCCAGTAGCCTCACCTAGATACATCTGCTGGCAGGTTAGCTGGCAATATGAAGCCAAAGAGGCACGCAGATTATCCCGGATTAATCGGTATGATGCCGTGTGCCTCTGAAAGTGAAAGGTTATCGCCATTGACTGACGCAGTGAAGCCTTGTGCCATTGGTTATTTCACTCTGACGCTTCTTCTGGCTTCCGGTACAAACTCCCCTGTCCGGAGGCTGCACGCGCCCACAGTTCCTCATCGCTGAGCGTGGTTTCAATCAGTTCAATCGGTATACCGCCGTCATCAATAACAGCCACCCGGTAATCATCGATAGGTTCATAAGGCCCCAGGATAACCGTCTCGCCCGCAATCGCCTCAGCCAGACTACTGACCTTAAACGCCACGTGTGGAACGGTTTTCAGCAACGGATGGAGCGGCGAGTCATCAGTGAAACGATGCCACTGCACCCGAAACTTGCCTGGATTATCGGTGGTATACATCCCCGCGCTGGCACTGAACTTGCCTGCAGTATTACCATCCTGCACCGGGATACCAAAATGATGAAATGCGTACTGTACGTCTGCTTTCATGGATAACACCTGCCTCCGTTGAGTTAAACGCCCGATACATTACCCGGTGAACCGATAACAATACAGAAACGGATATTAACTTTCTGGTCAGCCAACGGGCAGTCTCTCTCCCCATATAAAGCGCGCTGTAACGCACCAAGAGCAACGCAATCAATTCACTCGTAGCTTTCCATCAATATTAACTCAAACGTGGTTATACGGGCTTACAGGAATATTCAGCGAAATAAAATATTACAACGTTCACCCCTCTGTTAAATAATATCTTGTTAATGCGCTAATCATTCCTCGCATACTGACCCTGGATAAACACGTTCAATTTCACGTACTGCATTCCAGTTGACTGGTATATCCCCTGGCTATGACTCAGGTCACCCGCTACGTCGCTTACCATTATCTCGCAGTCACTCTTCATACCCTTTAGCTCACGTTCTCATTGATGTGAATAAAGCCCAGGTAAATACACGCACGAAAGGCTTCAGACCATTCAGTCGTTATTGGGTAACGAATGACTTGCCGTGGTTAGCTATCGTTATAACAAGCCTTAATGGGAAAGGGTAATGCCAATATACTCACGACGCATTGCGATCGTGCTGACCACGCCACTCAGCGTGAGCTTATTCTCAGGCTGATACTTATTACTCTCTCAGTTCTGTCGTCAGTCGTGTAACGGTTACTGATGACTTTGGTAACAGATAAGCAATGGGCACCTGTCATGACTTAATGGTCTGTAATCTTAACCCACCAATAGCCCTACCCAATAGTTACCCTGTTTCTAATAACTGTCCACCAGGGCAGTAATCAAGCCACCATAAGTTATTCGTCTTATTCATTTCTGTAGTCATGACTCTCTTACCAGCAACAATCAATCCTGTAATAAACACCATCTTCCTGATAACAACCCAAAGTTTAGTAATCAACACTCATTATACTTTCAGTAATCACCCCTTCTTTGTTATATCACCCTTCTTTATTATATTATTACCAATCCAACACACTCAGCCTGATAGTAACACCAACCAAAGCAGCACCAGACAGTCTTTACATGCAATAAGAACCATAAACACTCACTCTGGAATTATCTTTTCAACAACCAGAAGAAAAGACACTTCATCATCTCAAATAACCCCCAGCCAGATTAACCCCTAAATCATTACTCCCCATAGAATGCCTTAATACTGATTCTGAGCAACGAATGAAAATATGAAGAGATAACCCTACCTGATGCCAGAAATGCATCAAGAAGCGAACAAGGCGCCATGATGGGGCAAAACAGAGAACGTGCAGGCGGGCTAACGAGAGAGTACACTGAGTGTATAGAGATGCTAGAATACAGACACAGAACAGGGCAACAAGGCGAATAAAAGGGATAGAACACTAAAAATAACGACTATAAAACCATGATAAAACCCAGTAAAAACCACAATATAACCACAACCTTACTTCACGATGACTACCAGATGTGTTTTTTGGTGACGTGAAAACCATCATTATGCTACTGTATAACCACGACAATCACTACAACCACCACTACTGTGTAATTTAATTTATGAGGTGTTGATAATGGCTGTAAATTATGATGATGGCAAGCGAGGACTCATAACGAGTCGGGACCTGAGAGTTTGCGCGTTTTATGCCGGATGGTTGAATGCCAGCAACAAAATTAACACCAGCAATGTTCCCAGGCAGGATGCAGAAAGCTGTCGACAGGCGTTAAACCAGCTAATTAATCAGGCCATCCCGGATAAAAACCAGCAGACAGGACTGCTGTCTGAAATGGAAACAGCCCGTGATGAAAATGTGCTTCCACTGGATAGTTTTGACTGGCTTCGTCAGAATGAGCGGGCCACTTTCTGGCTATGGGCGTATCTCTGTATGGCCGGGGATTATGAGTTTGGCATTGGCCCGCCAGCAAATGCTGAATTCGGGAAAAACTGGTATCAGCGAATAAATCTGAGTTTATCTCCGGCAAGTCATCAGGAGAGAATGCATATTCTCATCACCTTCTTTGACAACATTTACATTTCCACGCCACCTGTGAATCACCTTAAGAAACAGGTATTCGAAAAACTGAAAGATCGGTGGAAAATCATTTACAGCAAACCGCTGCCGTTAAAATGGCTGCCGGATGAAGAAGACGCGGTATTATGGGCCTGGAACAACCTGCAAAAAGTTCAGCAGGAGAAAGCCGGTAATATCGGCGGACTCTATATGAGTTTATCCACGCCCGGATTAACGACCTGGCTCACGCCACTGAGTCATTCCGAGCGCAATTTGGCACTACGTGCCGCGCTGGATTTATGGGGTGACGCACCGGACACAAAGCGTTTATTCCTTCTGAACCTGAATAAAGCCTGGAACCAGCAAAAATTACGCCAGTCCCGTACCGATAAAAAAGCACTGAATACCTACCTGAAGAACGACACCAAAACACGACTGGACTTTATGGCTGAACGCAGCGGGGTTCGCATCAGCGATATGCTGGAAACGCTGATTAATGACCATTACCGAAAAACCTGTGGTGGTGAGTGAGGGCTTTACGCTGAAAATAAAGTGAGTGGAGACAGCAATACAGACCTGAAATGACATTCAAAAAAATCTCAGACCTATATTACCAATGTGAGAACGGCAGCAGAAATGTTGCCGTTTTGTTATTTCACTCACGGAGGTTAAAGTGTCTGATAAGAAAAAATGGGGTTCTGATGCCCTGCCGCTACTCTTGTTCCCCGTCCCCGCTGAACAGCCCTGCAAAATACCCGCGTGCATGCTTCCCCCGTTCCGGCGCTGCCATCACCACATTCCCTGTTCCGGTATCAGAGCCGTTTTTATCCACGGCCCGCCTGTTTATTCAGGCGGCTTTTATTGCCAGTAACAAGGGAGAACAAAATGAATTGTCCGAATTGCGGTTCGCAACACATACAGCTGCGTCATGTGGGTAAAAAAACGGGTGGGGTGATTGGCGCAACGGCCGGAGGCCTTGCCGGGCTTGAAGGTGCATCCGCCGGTGCGCTGATAGGTTCAGTCATTCCGGTTGTCGGTACGATAGCCGGAGGGCTCATTGGGTTTCTGTCCGGCGCCTGTGCTGGCGCAGTAGCGGGAGCAGTAGCCGGTGAGAGGCTGGACGGGACGGTATTTGATGAATACTGCTGCACACAGTGTGAGCAGACCTTCAATATGGCGTAACACTCAGCGGCTCCAGTAAACGGTATGGGGTACAACCGTATCCCGGAAGACACCGTCGACGATAACGTGAATGCCACGGCGTCTCTGTGATACGGTTTTTTATCCCTTCAGCCCTTCGCACCAATGACAGGATGTGTCGTAAAAAACTTCACTCACCTTCCCTTAATACTCTTATACCCTTTTACTTACAGCCACTTAACTAAAAATGGTTGTTGTCATAATTTTTACGTCATCCACCATAAAGGGACGACATAACGTGGCGAACCGGTACGGCATAATTTTCCACCATCAACAGGAGCATACGGAGAGCCGGAGGCTGATTTCAGAATGAAAGAACAACACGATCGTTATGACCGCCTGGCCGTCAGGCTGTCTGTCATCATCAGTCGGCTACTGGCGGGCCATGCCCTGGTACTGAAAACACTGGCTGATGAATTTGCTGTCTCAGAACGCACGCTGCAACGGGATTTCCAGCAGCGCCTGCTCCATCTGGGTATTGAGCATTCCGGCGGAGCCTACCGCCTTGCCCGACGCCCTCTCCGGCCCCATTCGCCGGATACATCCTCCTTTATCCACAATACGGGAATTTCAGGGATCATCCCCATCCAGAACAGAAAGCTCATTCGGCTGCTCACCAGCACGTCGGGGATATCGCCCTGTCTTATCGGGCATGGCGGCTTACCGTCGGCAGTCACACAGTCAGCGTCATTTTTACTGCTGGCAGAAGCCATTCGCGATCACCACACCGTCACGCTGCAGGTTAACGGACGCACTCATGAAACCGTAGCACCACACCGTCTGATCTTCCAGAGCAAAAACTGGTTTCTGGTCACCACTCGCACCAGAACACTCCAGGTTTTCAGGATGGAAGAAATTAATGCCGTCACGGTCCTGGAAACCTCTTTTCGCAACAAGCCTGAGCTTGATGCCCTGACGGCCAGCGAAGAGTTTATCTCCGCGCTGCCGCATTTTCGCTTCATCAGCAACGTTATCCATTCCTTCCGGGGAGTGTTCCCGGAAGCCACCTCCGGACTAAAAGGAGCCCGGCTATGAAACACCCCACAGCCCTGCTGTTATTAAGCGTCGGACTGACGCTGGCATCGCTGCCGAACGCGAATGCCGGTACGCCCGATGCCTTTCGCGACGCGCATTATCAGCGCTGCGCAAAGCCCGTCTTTTATGCACAGGCCCTGAATCACAAAAAGGAGGTCGAAATCTGCATCGTTACCCCGTCGGTATCGTATTCATTCGGTAAGACTGGCGCTGAGCATAAGGAGATGGATATTACCGTTCCGGCTCAGGCGACGGGCTACGCGTACCAGAGCAACCAGGTTATCAACCTGCAGGAATTTAGCGTCCGCAACGGGGATACCACCTACGAGGTCTCTACCGGTTCGGATGATGACGGCAAACCTTTTGCCGCGCTCGATGTGTATCGGGGCAACCCCGATACCGGAAAGCATCTGGCGACCATTTCGCTTGACCCGGATACCGTGGTTAACGACATCAGCCACGGATTGCAGGATGAAGGCATCCCCCAACAGGATGGCCTTTAACCCGTTTTATCAAACTCAACCCTCTGTTTATTCAAGGATATAGCAATGAACATTTCCCTTGCTGGCGGTTCACTCCGTTCGGCACGTTATTTTTCCGCGATCTGCCTGATGTTATCGACAGTGGTACTCAGTGGCTGCGGTGATGCGAAATCCAAAGCCGAAAGCGAGTTTATCCGGGGCTGTAAATCCGGTGGTGGCACGACCCTCCTTTGCGGCTGCGTTTACGACATCCTGCAGACGAAATACACGCACGGGGAGCTGGAGAAAATGAACCAGCAGTACGGTTATGTCCCCCCGCGCTTCATGGACAACATGCTGAGTGCCGCTCAGCAGTGCAGAAAATAAGGAAATCTGAACATGGCGCTTGTCATTAAATATTTCGCGATTGCCTTCGCCATCGCGCTTGTGGTCGTGCTGTTTAACGTGTTCGGGAGTACCGGCGAGATACGCAGTTTTGGTCAGGGAATGGGGTATCTGTTCTGGATGACCCTGGGGCCCGGAGCCGGTATGACGGTCGGTGCTGCTCTTCGACAATGGCTGATGCCGGACGCGGTATACACCCGCGAAGGGATGACCGGATTACTCAAGGCCCGTCTGTTCTGGCTTGTGGGTCCCCAGTGTATCGGCTGGCTGGCAGGGCTTATCGCCGTGGGCAAACAACTCATGTAACACGGCTGACCCTCAACAACATTTTTGACTCAGAAGGAAAAACACCATGCGATTCATGCACGCCATCCTGCCAGCAGGATTACTGACCTTTGCCATCACGGCACACGCGGTCCCCAATATGTGGAGCAGTGGCTTCGGTATGGGCGTCACCGAGTACATTATCACCAGCCCGGAAAACGTCATGCTGAATCTCAACTGCACCGGCAACCCTGACGACCAGAACATCCTGCAGCATCACGTCATGCTCACCCTGCCAGACGGCAGCGGTGCCGATTCACAGGATGAGAAAACAGCCATCACCATCGTCACCGATGACCAGCCATTCCCGCTGCCGTCATCTCTGGGCTGGCGTAACGGCGACAACGCCTGGCTCTCGTTCATTGATGCCATCAGAAAGGCAACCTCGTTTGAGATTTACGTCAACGACAAAAAGGTGGGGCATTTTTCCCCTTCTGCCGGAAATGTCCACAAGGTTCTGGCTGATATGCCCGAATGTACATCGCTCACCGCCGGGTAACTCCTCTTCAGCATGATTTCCCCCTGTTTACAGCAAAATCAATCAAGGACAATACGATATGACCGACATCTCGACACTCAGCCAGCGACTGGCAACACCAACGCTCACTTTTGTGCTGCTCACCATCGCCACCTGCGGCATCTGGCCGTTACTGTGGCTGTATAAAAAACAGGACATTATCAGCGACACCACCGGGTATCCGGTTTGCGGCAACCTGTTTATCATCTGGCTGGCCGTCTGTTTTGGTCTCAGTCGACAGTTTGGGGTAATGGCCTCACCGGACCTGGCGGGTTACGACACGGGTAGTGACACACTGCTGGTACTGAGCGCCATACTGTCGTTCGCCACCGGCGTGATGTATATCGTCTGGGCCTTTAAGGCCAGAGCCGCACTGCGACATTATGCGCTGAACACCTTCCGCTTCGACCTCAGAATGAATGCGTTCTACACCGTACTGTTCAACGTCTTCTACATCACGTACTGCATCAACGACATGCCTCAGGCGCTGGCGAAACACCGGATTATTCACGGTCAGGCCCCTGTGCCGCCAGAATCACCGTCACCGCAGTAACACCGCTCCTCGCTTATTTACCCGGCTGGGGCATCCCTGAATGCCCCTCATCCCTCCGGCTTCCCCCATGAGATTTAACCCAATGACATTACTGAAAATGGTGCTCAGTGCCCTGCGTCAGGTGCTGACGTGGTGCGCCAGCAGCCGGGCACAGCAGTTTGTGGAAGACCACTTCCGCGAAGAAGGTTACGACGAAGACAGCATCTATATTGCCAGACAGACGGCAGCCCTGCTGGCAGGTGCCTTAATCGCAGCGCTGATGGAGCAGATACTGCAGCTTATCGCCACACCTGGAGCCTCCCGTTGATGCCCTGCTCACTGAGCGGGGCGTTTGTTTTTGTGCCAGATATCAGAGGAGTTCACCATACAGGACACTGACAATACGCCGTTACCACCCGGTCCGTTCACCCGAGAGCAGGCAACAGCCGTCGCCACGCTGTACACCAACGTAGCCATTGAAGACGACCAGGGTACGCACTTTCGGCTGGTCATTCGCGACAGCGGAGGGCAGTTGTTCTGGCGGGCGTGGAATTTTGAAGCAAATGCAGGAGAGTGGCTGAACCGCTATCTGCTCAGCCACGGTATACCCAAAAATTGACTCATCACCAGCAACCACACCAGCAGGCCATGCTCCCACCGGAGCATGGCTTTTTTGTTTATGCCGTTAAAGCAACCATAAGGAATTAACAATGCGATTAGCCAGCCGCTTCGGGCGGACAAATCAGATCCGCCGTGACCGTCCCTTAACCCGTGAAGAACTCATGCAGCATGTCCCCAGCGTCTTCAGTGAAGACAAACACGACTCCCGCTCTGACCGATACAGCTATATCCCTACCATTACCCTGCTAGAGAACCTGCAGCGTGAAGGCTTTGAACCCTTCTTCGCCTGCCAGTCACGCGTACGCGACCCTGACCGCCGGGAACACACCAAACACCTTCTGCGTCTTCGTCGGGCGGGCCAGATAAACGGTCAGCATGTACCTGAAATTATTATTCTTAATTCGCATGGAGGCGAGTCCAGCTTTCAGCTTTTGCCGGGATACTTCCGAAGCGTCTGTACCAATTCGCTCGTCTGTGGACAATCCTTTGGTGAAATCAGGGTTCCTCACCGGGGCAATGTGGCGGAGAAGGTCATTGAAGGCGCTTACGAGGTGTTGGGCGTCTTTGACCGGGTGGAAGAGAAGCGCGATGCGATGGAGTCGCTGCGGTTACCCCCACCAGCACAACACGCCCTGGCCGAAGCGGCGCTGACATACCGTTTTGGCGAAGAACACCAGCCTGTAACCGCCACGCAGATACTGACACCCCGACGCTATGAAGACCGCAAGGACGATCTGTGGTCGGTCTTCAATCGTTGCCAGGAAAACCTGCTGAAAGGTGGTCTGCCCGGACGTACCGCGAAGGGCAAACGCAGCCACACCCGTGCGGTTAACGGGATTGATGGCGACGTTAAGCTCAACAGGGCGCTCTGGGTGATGGCCGAAGAGCTGCACCAGGCCCTGATCTGATGCAGCATGTTACAGACGATGCCCGTCAGGCGGACGTTTATCCGCTTTCCCTGAATGAGGCTCCGGGCTGCCGCTCCCTCTCTGATGACGACCTGTGCGCCTGGTGCACACATCTTCTCTACCGACCCGGAGAACTCAGCCTCTGCCAGTTAAGCCTCGCCGACACTATATGGCCCGCCTGTTGTGATGAGAACGGCGATGCGCAGTCCTGCCCGTCGCTCCTGCTAAACCTGTATCCCCCACCCGAGAAATAAACAAGGAAAAACGACTATGACCGACATTATCAACCTTAACGACACCCTCCCGTTACAACCCCAACCTGCCGGTGCCGGTTCTGCACCCGCACTGACCGCCAGCCTCGTACCCGACGAGCAGCGCATCGGCTTCTGGCCGCAGCACTTCGGCTGCATACCGCAGTGGATAATCCTCGAACCGACCGTGTTCGCCTGGATGGACCGCTTCTGCGCTGACTACAGCGGCGGCATCTGGCAGTTTTTCACGCTGAGCAACGGCGGTGCGTTTATGGCCCCGGAAACTGACGACAATACCGATGAAAAATGGTCGCTGTTTAACACGATGAACGGCAACGGTGGTGAACTCAGCGCTGAAGCCGCAGGGATTGCCGTCTGTCTGATGACTTACAGCCACCACGCCATGCGTACCGAATGCGACGCCATGACGGAGCACTATTATCGCCTGCGGGATTACGCGCTCAACCACCCGGAATGTAACGCCATTATGCACATCATAGACTGAGGCCAACGTTATGGAACAACAGTTACCGCTGTTTGCTGCCGAATTACCGGCATCCGCACAGCACACCATCCGGGAGGCGTTAACCCTGCTGGAGCGCCAGTTACGCGAACCCGGCGCGTCATTTACCTCCAGCCATGCCGTCCGTGACTGGCTGCGTCTGCAGCTCGCTTCACTGGAGCGCGAAGAATTTACCGCACTCTTCCTCGATAACCAGCATCGCCTCATAGCCCACGAAACGCTCTTCACCGGCACCATCAACCATACGCAGGTCCATCCCCGTGAAGTGGTGAAAGCGGGGCTGAAGCATAATTGTGCTGCCGTCATTGTGGCGCACTGCCATCCGTCAGGGGTTGCCGAACCCAGCAATGCCGACCGTCAGGTCACTACGCGTATTCAGCAGGCACTGGGACTGGTTGATATTCGTCTGCTGGACCACCTGGTGGTGGGCGGCATGGAAATCGTCTCCTTTTCTGAGAGAGGCTGGCTTTGAAAATCATCAGTAAACGACAGGCGATGGCAATTTACCGTCAGCATCCTGGTTCCCGGTTGTTTCGCTTTTGTACCGGAAAATACACATGGAGCGGCAGCGTCTGCCACTACTACGGTCGAAAAGTCCAGGATATCAGCGGTGTGCTCGCGGTCTTCGCTGAGCGCCGTCAGGACCGCAACGGCCCGTATGTCGTATTACGCAGCGTCACGCTGAACTGAGTAAGGAAAATACCGATGAGCAGAATTATCTCCACCACCATTTATACGCTGGATGAACTTTCAGGATCGGCCAGAGAACAAGCCCGCGCCTGGTATCGTGAGCATGCACTGAACGATGACTGGTATCAGAACGTGTTTGACGAGTTCTGCGGCACCTGCAATATCCTGGGCGTCGAAATTAATATGTACAGGGTACCTCTCCTGTCTGGCGGCAGTCGTCAGCACCGCTGTATCTGGTTCAGCGGCTTTTGCCATCAGGGAGAGGGGGCCTGCTTTGAAGGAGATTATGCTTACCAGCCGCAGGCCGTCTACCGGATCCGGGAACACTACCCTGAAGACGCAGACCTTCACCGGATTGCCGATTTACTGCAAGCCATTCAGTTGCACAACAGCGGTCAGCTTCATGCCACGATCCGCCATCACGGCCAGCATATCCATGAAAACTGTATGGCAGTCACGGTCGAACACCACAGCCCTTCCGGGCAGGACATGACCACAGACAGTGAAGCAGCGGTAACCGAAGCCATGCGGTTGCTGGCCCGCTGGTTATACGACTGGCTGGAAAGCGAATACGGCTGGCAGACCTCTCCCGCCATTGTTGACGACGACATCATCGACGCTAAATACACCTTCACCGCATCCGGTCAGCGCTTCGGCTGAACGGCATCACCTTTAACCTTTCCTGTATGACTTTTTAGCGAGGCTTAATAATGACCGATACACTCACGCCCCGTGTTCCCACGGACGCACCGCGCTGGGGTCTGCCGCGCGATACCACACCCTGTTTTGGCGCACGCCTGGTGCAGGAGGGCAACCGACTGCATTACCTGAATGACCGCGCCAGCATCACCGGAACCTTCAGCGAGGCGGATTTACGCCATATTGACCAGGCGTTTCCTCTATTGCTTAAGCAGCTTGAACTGAAACTGATCAGCGGTGAACTTACCCCACACCGCCAGCATTGTGTCACGCTACACGCGAAAGGGCTGACCTGTGAAGCGGACAGTCTCGGCTCCTGTGGTTATGTCTATATCGCGATTTACCCGACATCTGCACCTACCGCATAAACCCCACAACACTTAACCAACGCTCAAAGAGAACCAGTAATGAGAATTTTACCTGTATCCGCAAAACGGGCGGCTGAGATTTGCCCGTCACCTTGTGTGTCAGCAGTGGCTGTGTGGCTGACCCTACTGACGTACCTGCTGGACCAGCACTACGGTCTAACGCTGAACGACACGCCGTTTGGCAATGACGGCGTGATCCAGGAACACATTGACGCCGGTATTTCACTGTGTGACGCGGTGAATTTTATCGTGGAGAAATATGACCTGGTGCGTACTGACCGTCGTGGCTTCAGCGCAGAAACACAATCGCCACTTATCAGCAGTATCGATATACTTCGCGCCCGTCGTGCCACCGGGCTGATGAAACGTAGCGGTTACAGAGCCATCACCGATATCACCACCGGGCAATATTCACTGGAGTCCGGGCAATGAAAGTTAGTCTGAACATTGAAGCTGACGCCATCAACGTACTGGCCCTCAACATGGGCCGGATCGCCGTAGATATCGACGGTATTGAACTGGCCGAACTGATTGATGTGGTGAACCAGAACGGTTATTCGCTTCATGTTGCTGACGAGCCTGGAAAACTGGCCGTTGAAGATCCGCTCCCGCCCGTCACCCGCCTTAACGGCATCCAGTGTAGTACCGCCCATATCTCCGAGGCTGACAACAACCTGCTATTCGCTCTTTCGCATCAGCATGAAGACTTTGGTGACAGCGAGTGGATAAGCTATACCGGCTCAGGATATTTGATATATCTGGATGCGTGGCAGTACCCGGTGCTTCAGCTTAAGAAACGGGGCCTGTCGAAAACCTGTCGCCGCCTGCTCGTGGCGCTGATACGTCGTTACACTATCAGAGTCATCCATCTTGATGCCTGTGGTGAAGTACTGCCAGGCTTCGCCACCTTTGACTGGTAACTCATACCTCCAATCTTCACAAGTATTCGCATGCCTAAATTCCCCACGGAAACGGCCCTCAATATTCTGATTGACTGGCTGCTGGACGTTCGTGATCTGCAGCTTCTGCAACACCCCAGAACAAATTAGCCACCGAATCCCACTCATCACACACGCATAAGCGCCAGTCCTCACCGGCTGGCGCGTTGCTTTATATAAAGGAAAGAAATGATGTCAGAACTTACCCTCACAGAACCCGAAGTGTTAACCGGCCACACCGATGTGATTTGCTCGACCAGTATTGAACGTATCGTCACAGGACGTAACGCCGTACTGACGCAGATTGAAGCGCTGATCCGCCAGCTTGACGATATTTCGACACTGACCCGCAGTATCGGCGGTAAAACCGCCCTTGACTGGGCTATGAAGCAGGATTTTCGCTGCGGCTGCTGGCTGATGGAGAAAACAGAAACGGCAATGAAAGTCATTACCCGTAATCTCGATCGCGGTATATGGCGAGACCTGATGAAAAAGTCCGGCATGTTGTCGCTCATGGACGCGCAGGCTCGTGACCAGTGGTACAACAGCCTGGAAAAGGATGACATTCCTGCCGTTAGCGAAGCCAATATTCTCAGTACGTTTGAGCAACTGCATCAGAGTAAAGGTGACGTGTTTGAACGGGGCGTCATCAACGTATTTAAAGGGTTGAGCTGGGATTTCAAAACGAACAGCCCTTGCAAGTTTGGTACGAAAATTATTGTTACTGGGCTGGTCAAATTCGACAGGTGGGGCTTTGGTCTGAACTGGGGCTGGCAACGTGACAGGTTAGCGGATCTGGAGCGCATGCTGATGCTCCTGGATGGTAAACCGGTTCCCGACAACCGCGCTGACGTTACCCGACGTATCGGCGATCATATTCATGAGAACAGGCACAGCAACCGTTACGAGGATGAGATGTTTGCAATCAAATACTTTCAGAAGGGGACGGCCCATATCACCTTAAAGCGGCCAGAGCTGGTCGATAAGCTGAATGACATCATCGCCCGGCACTATCCCGGAGCTCTGGCAGCAAGGTAATATGCCTGTCGTGTGTTTGCTGTTAAATATGTCGTATTTTTGCTATGCTTGAAAAACAAACAGAGGAGGAAAACATGACGACCAAAGCCCGTATACAGTCACGACTGAAACGTTCGAAGCGCTATGTTTTCACTCGTGATGATTTCAAAGACATTGCTGGCTACGATCAGATTGGCAGAGCATTGCGCGCCCTGGTTAAAGAAGGCGTGCTGTTGAAAGTCGGTTATGGCGTGTACACCAAGGCCCGCCGCAACAGTATCACCGGTAAGCTGATGCCAGCATCGCCCGGTGGTTCCGCTGCAGTGATCGTCGAAACGCTGGATCGACTGAAGGTACGTTATCGCGTTACCGACGCAACACGGGCATATAACAGCGGTAAGTCTACTCAAATCCCTGTTTCGGCAGGGATAAAAACACCATCACGTTTTAAACGCGTGTTGTCGGTAGGAAACAGTAAACTGAATGGATAATCTCAACACTCTTTTTTCTGAGGTAGCTGACGCACTTGGTATTGAGTCTGTCGCCATTGTGGAAAAAGATCACTATATCGTTGAGCTTCTGGCTCTGCTTAAGCCATTGTCGTTCGATACTCACCAGCTGGTTTTCGCTGGCGGTACTGCCCTGGCAAAATCCGGGGTGGCGCTGAACCGCATGTCAGAAGACGTGGATATCAAACTGGTTCCAGGCGCTGACTTTCTGGCGCTTTCGCGCTCCGGGCGAAAAGCCAGCCGTAAAGCGGTTATCCAGTCAATCACTGACGCAATAACCGCTACCGGTATGTTCAGCGTTGATGATGACCAGAAAGTGACCCGGGATGAGTATCGTTACAATGACATTCCGGTTCGTTATCCTCAGCGTCTGGCACAGGAACCCTGTCTGCGGCCTTTCATCAAACTGGAGCTGATGGAATCTGATTTGCTGGAGTCAGCAGAAGTACGGGATATTCACTCGCTGGTAACCGAGATGACGAAAAGACCACATATCGTTCAGGCATTCCCTTCCGTCACCGTAACCAGTACACAAGCAGAGAAATTAGTGGCGATGTTGCGACGAACAGCCGCTGTCACCCGCAATGTTGAACGTTTTGACGATACCACGCTGGTTCGCCATATCTACGATACATGGTGCATTGTGAACGTGGGGAATGTCGACATAGCACAGCTTACTGCTTTTGTTGAGAGAACTATCGATCAGGATATCCAGCGTTACGGCAACCAGTATCCACAATTTTGCGACTCGCCTGTGACAGAGCTGAAAATGGGCCTGGAGGAACTGACAAACAATCCTGTACATCAGGATCGTTACCAGAAATTTGTTGCTCCGATGGTATTTGGCAAACAAGTCGCCTGGACGGAGGCTTATGGCTGCTTCAGACAAGTGGCGCTTTCCATTTTAAATGCCCTGCCAGTAAGGTAGCGTGAACCAGTTCCTCTCTTCAATGCAGGACACCCGAGATATCAACAGAGTGCTTGCAGAACCAGGTGACCATCAGCCGTTGGATGTCCTTTGATTGTGCTCTCGTCAGAGGTAACATCCAGGTTAATCGGGAATCGAATGAAGGAATCGAATGAAGGAATCGAATCAATGATTTCAGGAAGTCCAAAATCAGTAACCTTTCTCTTCTGAAACTCCCGCCAACAACCAGCGAAACCATTACGAGGTACCAATGGAGGTATCAACTTTATCAAACCAAACAATAACAAACAAAAACAACAAGATAGATTGAAAGGTCGATTCCGAGTCCGGGCACCACTATTTAGAAAAACCCGCCTATGGCGGGTTTTTTGCTTTCTAGAATCGACTCCCTTCATCAAACGCCATCCAATTCTTTATCGCAAACCGCGGCCTTCAAGCTATAATCGCAGTCAGTGACTAATCGTCGGATCTCCATGTTTACTCTATCAACAATCCACACTGCGCTGCCCTTCCTACACCGTATCGACGTGGGAGTAGTCACTCTTTTGCCTGAGCTGAGATACTGCCAAATTATGTATGACAGTCATTATTATCAGGATGCGTTATTCAGAGAGTTAGAGATCCCCTTTCCCGAGATTCTAAATAACGCTTCTGTAAAACGGCGCGCAGAGTATGTCGCGGCTCGATATGCTGCGAAGCTGTTACTAGACAAGGAAGGATGCCACGACAGCGTTGGTAGTGCTTCGAGTCGCGCACCAATCTGGCCAGACGGCTGGGGCGGGAGTCTTTCACACACAGATAATTTCGCGATCGCATTAATGGCGCCACTAAATTCGGCTCTAACGCTGGGGGCCGATATTGAAATGCTAATCTCGAAATCCATTAAAAAAACCGCTCATATATTCACTACGCCATTGGAACAAACGCTACTTGCAGCCTGCAATATTTCTTATGAGACTGCGCTATTAATTACATTTTCTAGCAAAGAAAGTGCATTTAAAGCGCTTTATCCTGAAGTAAACCGCTCATTCGGATTTGAGGCTACCCGAGTGTGTCAGATAGACATGTTAACTCGCAGTATTACTTTGGAGCTAACGCAAACCCTGTCCTCTCATCGGACTAAAGGAAGCCTGCTGACCTGCTACTTTGACTTGCAGGACGATAAAGTCATTACTTTTATAGCCGAACCGACAATGAAACTATATAAAGCAAATGGTTATTGTAGGTAAGCCGAAGGGGTAATGATCTATGAAAAATCCGAAAACCTTCGCTAAGTGTCATGGCTAAAAACCTTACTAGCTATTAACTTCACAGTACCGACTTCATTTTAGCGATATTCAAAATGTGACTATCTATTTTTAAAAAATGATAGCCGCATACCGCGACTTAGATATGTACCGAACAATCGATACATTGTAAATTTCGCCTTCATCAATATATTCGTCTTCATCAATACATTGGTATAATGCTAAAGTTGCTTTTCATATAAGCGATACTGTTTATAAGGCATTGCACCAATACGCTCCAGAATGGTACGCATCCCTGTGTTTGACTCAAGGATCCAAGACATCTCTAAGGCTTCAATTTTGCGCTTCGCAAATGGGTCACGTAATGCCTCTATTAACAGAAGAGCAATTATCGGCCCTATACGACTAAATTGATATTCTTGGCGAACGCCCATCAGTGGTACTCGTGCAGTGCGCACACCGCTGATTTTTAAACGCCAAAGTAGTTTTGCCCAGCCAAAAGGGAATAAACGTCCATTAAGATCGGCAATAGCTTCATTAATGTTTGGTAAACCAACGATAAAAGCACAGGGCACAGAATCGATCTCCGCAATGTAAATCATATCATCAGGTACTAGATACTTTAATTGAGCCCCCATTGTGGCAAACTCGTGCTCGGTAAAAGGTACAAATCCCCAGTTATGCTGCCACCCAGAATTAAAGATTTCCTTCATAACCTGCATTTCATCGTCGAATTGCTTACGCTTAATGCAGCGAACAGTCACTTTTTTGCGTACCTGCTCCATAAGCTGGAGCAATGAAGGAGAAAAATATAATTCGGAACAACGCATCCAATAAGCCAGCAGATCTACCCCTTTCTCATACCCTTGCTGCCTAATGTTTGTTTCATAATATGGTTTACCATGTGGCATCATTACGCATGGTGGAGTATCGAAACCATCAATAAGCAACCCACTTTCCTGATTGATATTCAGGCTAAAAGGCCCCGTAATCTTTCGTGCACCGAAAGATTTTAGCCACTCTTCTGCAGCAGCAAACAATGCACTGAATACCTCGCAGTCATCGATGGCATCAATCATTCCAAAATGCCCTGTATCTTCGCCATACAGTTCACGATGCAGGGTATCAATTTGTGCAGTTATTCGGCCAACGACTATCTCATCTTTCTTGGCCACCCATGCTTGCCATTTAATGTGTTCAGAACCTGGGTTTTTCTTAGAAAGATGCTCAGCACGTTCAACAAATAAAGGAGCAATCCAGTTGGGATCATGTTTATATAGCGTGGATGGAAAAGAAATGAAATCCTTAAGGTCATGCTCATTCATAACCTTTTCAATGCGAACCATAAACAGCCTTAATATATTTAACACATTAGAATATACAATAATCCAGCCGGTATTGTTATAACTGCGATATATTGTTGTTGGTTTTCTCTCATTGGAGAATTAATACAAAAAATACTTTATGAAAAAACACATAAATAAATCACTAGGTGGTGAGTTCACGTTAATGAATAAACATGATTATTTTTTACCACTAAGTGCTGTTACAATCTCTGAGAAAGCATTTCTAAATAAGGAACCATTCACTTAATTAATAACTTATAAGTCCCTATGATAAATATAAATCATTCACATGGAGAATATTACCCATTAATTAACAACATTACCGATATATCAGAAACCCATTATTACAATAAAAGATATTCCTTACAAAAAATAATGAAATTAGAAAAACAACTCTATACCTAAACGGTTATATAATTTACATTATACTCTTACTAGAAGTTAGTTTTTTATTATCCAATGACTTTAAATTAAAACATTCTCATGGTGTAGTATGTCCAATAGAATCTCGACTCATCCTATGCGCTATGCAGACTTTCCAACTCTGGTGGAAGCTTTGGACTATGCCGCACAAGGAAGTGCAGGAATGAATTTTTATGATCGCCGTAATCAACTTGAAGCCGTATTGGAATATCGCGACCTACAATCAAAAGCGATTGCAGGAGCACGGCGGTTGCTGTCCTTAAACCTAAACAAAGGGGATCGCGTCGCTATAATTGCCGAAACAAGTGTTGGTTTCGTCGAAGCTTTTTTCTCCTGCCAGTATGCCGGCTTAGTTGCTGTGCCTCTTGCCATTCCTATGGGGGTGGGACAAAGAGACTCTTATACAGCTAAACTTCAAGGCTTATTAGCGAGCTGTAAACCTGCTGCAATAATCAGTAGCAATGAATGGCTATCACTCATTAACGTTGTCAATATTGATTCACCCACGATCCATATTCTCAGTAACGAAGATTTTAATGCGTTACCTGAAATGGATATTGAGTTACAGCTACCGTCACCAGATGATATTGCCTACCTCCAATATACTTCAGGCAGTACGCGTTTTCCGCGTGGGGTAATAATTACTCACCGCGAAGTCATGGCTAATCTGCGTGCTATAAGTCATGACGGTATCAAATTGCGTGACGGTGATCGTTGCATATCATGGCTACCGTTCTATCACGATATGGGATTAGTCGGTTTTCTATTGACCCCAATGGCAACTCAACTGTCCGTTGACTATTTGAGCACTCAAGATTTTGCTATGCGACCAATGCAGTGGCTGAAACTAATTAGTAAAAACCGCTGTACCGTCTCCGTGGCACCACCTTTCGGATACAATTTATGCCTGCGCCGCGTAAATGATAAAGATCTTGCTGAACTTGATCTCTCCTGCTGGCGCGTAGCTGGGGTTGGCGCTGAACCTATTTCTGCCGAGCAGCTAAATCAATTTGGCGAATGTTTTAGTAAGGCACATTTTGACAGCAAGGCCTTTATGCCATGCTATGGCCTCGCTGAGAATGCGCTTGCAGTTAGCTTTGGCGAAGAGGCAATAGGTACTCAGATAAACGAAGTTGACCGTGATATTTTAGAGAATCAGGGCAGAGCCGTTGCACCAACTAAAGGAACCCGAGCAGTTTCTACTTTCGTGAACTGCGGTAAAGCGCTTCCAGGTCACCTGATTGAAATTCGAAATGAAATTGGTATGCCTCTACCTGAGCAAGAAATTGGCCATATCTATATATCTGGCCCTAGCCTAATGAGTGGCTATTTCCAAGATCTTGCGTCACAAAGGGACATTAAATCCACAGGATGGATGGATACCGGAGATTTAGGCTATCTGCTAAATGGATATTTATACGTCACAGGCCGTATAAAAGATCTGATTATTATCCGAGGTCGCAATATATGGCCTCAGGATATTGAATATATTGCGGAACAAGAGCCAGAAATTCATTCAGGTGATGCAATCGCATTTGTTACCTCGCAGGAACAAATTATTTTGCAAATCCAGTGCAGAGTCGGCTCTGAACAACGTCGCGCGCAAATCGTTCATTCACTCACGGCTCGGATTCAAAGCGAATTTGGTGTTTCTGCTGATATAGAACTATTACCGCCACATAGTATTCCACGAACATCCTCAGGTAAACCGGCTAGGGCAGAGGCCAAAAAACGTTATTTGACGGCTTTTGCAAATACACTGAGTCCGCAGATGCAAATGGCTGATTGTGCACAATGAACAAAATCGTGGCAGTAACAGGTGGAACTGGCTTTATAGGTCAACATATTGTCAATAACCTGCTTTCTCACGGCTTTAATGTTCGAGCGTTAACCAGATCTGCACGTAACGATACTCGTACCAATATCAGTTGGGTTCGCGGTTCGCTGGAAGACTCTTACTCACTCGCAGAGCTTGTTGATAGCGCAAATTTTATAGTCCATTGCGCAGGCCAAGTCCGCGGGCACAATGAAAATGTCTTCACTCAATGCAACGTCACTGGCAGCCTGCGCCTTATGCAGGCTGCCAAAGAAAGCGGAGTCTGTGAGCGCTTTCTGTTTATGTCTTCTCTTGCAGCTCGCCATCCTGAACTATCTTGGTATGCAAACTCTAAACGTGTTGCCGAGCAACAGTTAACAAATATGGCTTCAGGTATTTCGCTGGGAATTTTTCGTCCTACTGCGGTTTATGGCCCTGGAGATAAAGAGTTAAAGCCCTTGTTTAGCGGGATGTTACGTGGCGTTCTTCTACGATTTGGCGCGCTTGAGACTCGGCTATCACTCCTTCATGTGAGCGATTTAGCCGAAGCCGTTAGCCAATGGTTAATGGCCGAGCAGCCACAGGCTCATTCTTATGAATTATGTGATGGTGTTTCTGAGGGCTATGACTGGAGGCGTATTCAAGAAATCGGTGCCACGGTACGTAATGGCTCAGTGCGATTAGTTGGTATCCCTTTGCCTTTACTCAAACTCGTTGCCGATATTAGTACTCTAACAGGCTTTTTAGCAGGAAAAGAGCCCATGCTGACTCGTTGCAAAATCCGTGAATTAACACATTTGGACTGGTCTGCGAGTAATAAACATCTGTCCGAAAATATTAATTGGTTCCCTAAAATTAGTCTAGAGAATGCATTACGCAGCGGGCTATTTTAATTATCTTGATAATAGGTGTGTCAATAATTCTATGTTAAATCGAAAAATAGTGATGGACTATACCCTCTCCTGCTTAGAGGGTATGGTCGAAAGCGGATTAGATATAAAACCTGACAGTGATCTGGTTAACGATCTTGGTTTGGAATCTATAAAAGTCATGGATCTGCTGATGATGTTAGAAGACAGATTTGATATTTCCATTCCTATCAATATATTGCTGGATGTCAAAACACCCGCACAATTACTAGAAGCCTTAATACCATATTTGGAGAATACCAATGGGCCTTTATGATAAATTTTCACGCCTGGCGAGCGAGCGAGAGCAATTTTGTACATCAGGTATAAATCCATTTGGCACTCGTATTGATGAAGTTTATTCCGCAACTGAAGGACGTATTGGTAATCAAAAGGTCATTCTGGCTGGTACCAATAATTATCTGGGATTAACCTTTGATGCTCAGGCGATTGCCGACGGACAGGACGCATTAGCCACTCAGGGAACGGGAACAACCGGTTCTCGCATGGCTAACGGTAGCTATGAATCACATATCGCGTTGGAACATGAGATTGCTGATTTTTTTGACCGCCCTAGCGCTATTGTTTTTTCTACGGGCTATACCGCGAATTTGGGGATAATCAGCGCACTGGCTGGTCATGGCTCTGCTGTATTGCTAGATGCCGATAGCCATGCCAGCATCTATGATGCTTGTACACTGGGTGGCGCTGAAATTATTCGTTTCCGTCACAATGATGCCAAAGATCTTGAACGCCGGATGATGCGCCTCGGTGATCGTGCTCGAGAGGCAATCATTATCGTTGAAGGCATCTATAGCATGCTGGGCGATGTTGCTCCACTCGCTGAAATTGTCGATATCAAACGACGTCTGGGCGGATACTTGATCGTAGATGAAGCTCATTCTTTTGGTGTTATGGGTGCGACCGGCAGAGGACTTGCTGAAGAGGTCGGCGTCGAGCAGGATGTCGATATCATTGTAGGGACATTCAGCAAAAGCTTAGCGTCTATTGGAGGCTTTGCCGTCGGTTCTAAAGCAATGGACGTTCTGCGCTATGCAAGTCGTCCATTTATTTTTACTGCATCACCGTCTCCATCGTGTATTGCCTCTGTTCGCTCAGTCCTAAAAACCATTGCAAAACACCCAGAACTCCGCCAAAAGCTGTGGAGCAACTCACATCGGTTGTATTCCGGGTTAGAGAAACTTGGCTATGAGCTGGGTTCACATATTAGCCCAGTTGTGCCAGTAATCATTGGGCATAAAGATGATGGCTTACGTATCTGGCGCGAGCTAATAGGCCTAGGGGTCTATGTTAACCTGATTCTGCCGCCAGCAGCGCCAGCCGGTATCACGTTATTGCGTTGCAGCGTCAATGCCGCACATACTGACGAACAGATTGATGACATTATTCAAGCGTTTGCAAAGCTAAAAAAGTGATACGACGTAAACAAGGGTACCGTTCTAGTTCTTTCCTGCCGATATAGCAGCAAGTTATGTAATTTCTAGAGCGGTATCAGTGTCGCTGATCAAATTGATAAACCAGTACTAAAGCGATAGCTAAAATAAATGACGGAGGGGTAAGCGTAACTATTGCGGCATTAAGGGAAAACAATAGCCCTACATTCACAACGATTTGGTAACTAATATAAGTAAAGAGTCCAACAATGACACCAATGGCTAAGCGACTTCCTAGTCCTGGTGAACGCGGAACGCTAAAGGTGAATGGGATTGCCAGTAAAATCATGGCTAAAGTTAAAATAGCGCGTCCTAGCTTTTGCCATAACGCTATCTTAAATTCAATGCTCGGCTGATCGGTATTCTGCAGATAGGTAATATATTGGTTGAGCTGCTTGATAGAGAAAGTACTACTCGGCATAGTCAATTCTTTCAGAGTCATGCCGGTAAATATCGATTTCCACTGTAAGCTTTCTTTCGTCTCTACTGTTTCTTTCCCGCTTACCCATCTTTTTTCATTGATGCCACTCAGCATCCATATATTGCCATCAAGAATGGTTGCTTTTTGCGCATAAATATAAGACTCCAGAGAGCGATCGGGGCGATAGTAAAAAATCTCAACGCCTACTGGCTGATTATCCTCACTCAGAGACTTCACCGTAACAAATTCATTCCCTTGCCTTGCCCACAGGATGTTTCCCACACTATCGTTGCTTTCATCTTGAGCAATCGCGGCATTTTTCATTTGCAACGCGCGCTGCTCTAATGGGGAGGCGATCCACTCATCGATTGCCCCCAATGATACGGTTAGCATCAGGCCCGCACACAATGCCACTATAGATATCCTAAAGATTGAAAATCCCGTAGTGCGTATTGCCGTTAACTCCATGCTTTTCGAAAGCTGGCCAAGCCCCACTATCCCGCCAAGTAGCGCAATAAAAGGGCCAAGATCAATGAGGCTTCGGGGTAATGTCATCAAGACAACCACAACAGCCTGCGTCCAATGATATCCTCCAGGACTGACGTCATCGAGCTCATTCATAAGATTGAAGGTCGTAAATAGCGGGATTAATAGCCCCGCCGCGGCGGCAAATCCTATAAAAATATTGCGAATTAAGTAACGACTGAATATTTTCATCGAAATAATTTCTGCAGCAGTGAAAAATCACGAGCTATCAACACCAAGACCCCAATAAACATAAGTATTGGCACTAACCATACCCCTGGAGTTACAGAGAGATAACCACTGGCAACCAGTGACCGGCAAACATTGCCGCCATAAAAAATAACAGTAAATAATATTGTGAGTGGAAGCAGCGTTGAAAAACGTCCCTGACGTGGTTTGACGCGACTTAAAGAGATAGCCAACAGCGCCATTAAAAATGCATTTACCCCACGACTTTCTCTCCATTGCACCTCTGCATAATCTGCCGGATCAGCGGAACGAATGAGAGCTATCACGGATTTTGCTTTACGTTTTGCATCCACACTCAGATTGAGCGGTTTAAGATCCAACGTGAGATTACGATAAACTCGTTCGCTGTCATCAGTGCCTTGATGTCTCAACGTATAGCCCGTGCCTGAATGCAATATCACTGAAGGCGTTATCGGTGAAGGATTGGTCACGTCTACCGTTTTAGCTCTATAGACACTGGTTTTATTTCCTGATGAGGTATAAATCAATACATCAGTCAAATGATTAGAGTCTGGATTAATTTCTTCAGACAGAATCATTCGGCCACTATCATTAATATTAAACATTTTCGCGCGTAAATGACTGACATCTAACTCGGATTGAGACTGTTGCTCCAGCTGATAAATTTGAGCATAAGCCCAAGGTCTCGCATACATAGACATCAGCGTTACTAATATACTTAACGGGATAGCAAGGAACATAACTGCTTTATACAGACGTATCGGACTAGCTCCGATAGCAGAGATAGCGGTAATTTCAGAGTCAGTATACAACTGCCCAAGGGCAACACCGACTGAAACATAAAGCCCAACAGGTAACAGCATCTCTAGAGCAATCAATACCTTGTAAAATACAATATCTAGTACAACTTCCAGAGCTAACGTACCATTGGCCGCTTCAGTCAAATACCGCTGAGCTGAATAGCTGGCAAAAATAAAGATAAGAAAGCCAACAATAATGACAACCAAACGGCGAATTTCGGCCATGATGTAATGCTCAATCAATTTCATATACTACGAACACTCCACATAGCCTAAAAAATATTTAGTCGCGGCTAAACAAAAAATATTCAGCATATTGCTGAAACAAAATAAATCATTCGCCTATAGCGCCATTTAAAATATTATCTGAATGAATATTTACTTTTCATCAATCAGTTTCTGTACCATTGAAAGCACTCGATGTACTTCCTCCGGCGTCAAGCTTCCATCTTTAGCCCACTGAATATGCCCAAACTTATCCAGAACTAGAATGGTTGAGCTTTCTTCATTAAGCTGCCACGTTTTTCGCCCTAATCCATCACTATCTATAATAAATTGCGCCCAGGAATAACGCCTTTTATTTTTTTCAATTTTGCCAAGTACGAAAAAGCCTGAACCTAAGATCACATCATCCGTATTGACAATAGTCGTCGGCTGGAAGCGATCGCTTGGAAAGTTCGCGTTCTTGATGGCTTTAATCAGCATTGAGTTTTTCTTTTTTGCAGAGGTACGCCCAGCGATATACTGTACCACGCGAACTTTTCCCACAAGTTCAATACTACTCCAACATTTATAGCTAACGTCATCATTATTCAGCAGTAACTCGCCGCGATCGGTAATATTGATTGGCAAAACTGGCTTATCAATAACAAAATTATGCGCTGATACCCAGAGCGGACATAACAGGAGTGAGGCGATCAGTAATCTACGCAACGCCATAATGCATCCTTTATTCTTGCGTTCGAACGCCCTGATCTTCATTAAATATAATATGATGAAAAATTTTTTTACAATGGGTAACGAGAGAGAAGAAGCTCTAACCGCGCTCGAAGATCACAATCTAAAACGGAAGGAGCATCATAAGACTTTAGATTCTCCATATCATCAGCCACCATTTCATCATGTCTGTCCCCCATCAAACCATTAATAGCGGCTAAGAATCTGGAAATCTGTAGCGCATCCTGATTATTCGGATTAATAGTTCTTAAGGTGTCATAATAAGACACCAACCGACTAATAATTTTCCGCACATCATGAAACTCCTCTCCAGTTAACTGCGGTTTAGCTACCAATTTTTGTAATGTCTTCATTTGCTCTTGGCAATAAAGAATAAAACCATCCGCTGTATCTAATTGGCTATGACGTAAAGAGCAATGCACGAAAATCCAGACAGGTGCGTTTAAATGATAGACCCGTAATACTTTCCCGTAAAATGTAATAATATCCTTCTGTTTATTACGAAATCCATCTTGAAAACGCCCGAGAAATACGGTCATCTTGCTAAATAAAAAGCCTGACTGATGTTTCTTTCTATAAAGTTGTTGGGCAAAACGTAAATGCTTGTAGCGTGCGCGAATATATTTGTACTGCTTCTGTTCTTTTTCAGATAACTCACCGTTCTTTAGTTGATTAAGAATCAGGCGCAGCAAGTCCTTACGCGTGACACCATCCTCCCAAAACTGCAGGCATAATGCATAATTGTTCTTAATCACTTCCTGAGAGCATTGCAAATCAACAATCTGCGGCAAACTAGCATGTGAATCAACGACGTCATCTTCCTCTACCGCAGTAAATAAACGCTCTATAACCTCAGGTGAGAACTTTTTATTGGCCATTTATTATTCTCCCCTAACTGCGTTAAACCTAAGTAAATGGCGGTTGCAATATGCTTGTAACGTCGGGATAAGAGACAACAGCACGTCCAAACATTGTCCCGCAAAATAAGCAAAAGCCGCCCCTATTACGCCAAACATATGTGACAACACCACAAGGAGTACAACATAGGAGAAAGAGGCCACAGTTTGTGCTGCTAAGAAAGCTCGCTGCTTACCCGCCATAAGCAACAACGATTCCTGAGGAAAGCCCAACATTGAAATAACAATAGCCCCCAGCATAACCTGTATCAGATCATATGCCTGAAGATATTTAGCACCAAAAACGAGTGAAATTAAGTGTCCACCTGTAACCAAAATTGCAAGTGCAACAATAATCCCAATCCCCCCCGCTAGCAGTGCCGATTTTATCCCTAACAGCCATGGTGTCTTAGTGCGCGGATCTAAGCGCATTACTTCGGGATAAAAACTCTTTTCAAGCAATTTAGCCGGCGTTCCCGTTGCATCAAAGAACGTCATCGCAATCTTAAATAAGCCAGCAGCAGCAGGGCCTAAAATGATCCCCACTAAAACTGTACTACATGAATTTCGAGCAGCCCAAATGGAGTGTGCGAAGTTGGTTGCCCAAACAAAGCTCCAAGCTCCTTTTATACGGCGAGCGGACTCAAATAAACGTGGCCTCAACGCATTTTGGATGTTTCTGCGGCGCAATTCACGCGCTGCAAACCACCAATACATTGTTCCACCGATTAAATTGGATGCATACCATGTAATAATGAACCCAGCAAAACCATAATCACCGAAATAAACAATTACGCTTCCGAGTGCACGCAAAAATGGCTTGGTTGCCTGCTGAACAGCAATCAAATCAAAACGATTTACCGCTCTTAAGATACCGGTTGGGGTAGATGATGCCATGGAAGGAATCAACGTACAGTAAAGCATTGCGAGCCAAAAGCTATCAGAATCAAGCCCTAAGGAGTGGGAAATAAAAGGCAGCAGTACCATCCCTCCAATCACAGCAACGGCACCACTCGCGATATCCAAGCCAAAAGAGAATGAAATCACATCGCGAAATTGCTGCAGGTTATTGTTTTCCAAAGCCGGCGTACCATATTGAACAACCAATTGCCATGTCTGAAACTTGATAAAATCACTAATCGCTTTGGTATACGATTGAATAATAACAAGCACCCCAAACATTGCTGGAGTCATACCCTTACCGGCACAAGAAAGTGCTATCAAACCAAGTAAGGCACTCACCACATTACTGGAGCCTAAATAGGCACTGTTACGTATAATAGTGCGAAAAGTTCCATCAGAAAACCAATGTTTCATGGTAAAAACCAGCTAAATAAGTTATTAATCACTCAGCAAGGCTTAGCTCATCCAATATATAATTAGACAAAATAATATTTGCCACCTGAATTTGTCTTCATCTTAATATTTAGACTCAAGCCAAAACGGCTTAATACCATTATTTAGATGGTGGTACTCCTACGCTGAGAGGCTATTGCAATTGAAGATACTGCCTCTAGTGCTTTATCTAGCACCTCGCAGTATGGGGCCCTTGAATCCAGTTCGAGAACTCTGGAGCCGTTGTAACCAATCTTAGTCATGATAGCGATTTTATCGCGCAGCTCCTCATAATCGTGATCAGGCTTGCGGGAAAATGCAGTATCAATATCAATATCAAGGCGAATAATTAATTCGGGGCGTAAGAGAGCCATTTGCTGATACAACAGGCGCTCACGTTCAGCTAGATGACGCTTAACGCCCTCCTCTACGCGTTCTACGCCAATGCCTGGCCCATCGTAGTGAAAACCTGAAACGTCAGCCTGTGGATAGCGATCGCTAATCACTAAAACGCCACTTTGTGCCAAGCATATAGCCTTACGCAAATTTGCCCTACGGCGCAAAGAAAACCCGAACATAATCAGTGCAGCCCAAAGAGCAGGAGACTTAGTACTCATGCTCTGTGTCTTTGAAGATTTGGTCGCCAGACGCCGCTCAAGCCATACGCCAACCAAGGGTAAGCGTTTAATCTTATCGCCATCTTCTCCAGAGACGAGCCCCAGATAACGACGTTCTGTTACCCAGTGTTTTTTCAGCTGTTTTACCAAATCGGCAGTGAGTGTGGACTTGCCGGTACCATCACAACCCACAACGGCAATAAGCCCTGGAATATACTCAGGTAGCGCTTCATTTAATTTATCTGTCTGCATATCATTCAGTCTTAAAAGGTAATCGCAAACCTGATTTTGTGATTACAAAAGAGAGGCTCGAATCGTACTTAGCGACTTGTTAAGGATTGTGTCCGCTGGTTCTCGTCCATCCAATTCAAGGATCTTCGCACCATTAAACGTAAGGTGTGGTGTGACAACGACTTTCTCATGCAAAACAGCAAGCTTATGGTCAGGCTTACGAGAAAACGCCGTTTGTTCATCAATATCCAACCGGATCAACAATAAAGGCTGAAAGGAAGCCATCCAGTGATACAGCTTAAGCTCACGTTTTCTCAGCGTTCGAACCCACCAATTGCCACCTGCCGTTTTTGCTAATTGCGGACCATCAAAGCGAAACCCAGGGACTTCTACCTGGGGATAACGATCGGTAATGAGTAAGTGCCCTTGTTGGCTTCTCGCCAGCATTTTTCGGAACTTATACGCCCGCCAATAGGAAAGTAAGTAAATAACCAGTGTGGTGGCATTACCTGGCGGCGCGGACGGACGTTCATGAACACAATCAGCTTTTGCCCGTAAATAGCGGCTAAAAGAAATCCCAATAATAGGCAAACGCCCAATCCATTCACCAATACGCCCCGATGACTGTCCAAGATAAAACAGTTCGGTGGGTATTTGCGAAGCGAGATTATTTACTAGGTTGGCTGCTAAGGTCGATTTACCTGAACCATCACAACCAACAATAGCTATCACGCGAACAAAAGTGTGATTAATAATTGGAGTATTCTGTTGACTCACGAAAAATCCAGTATCAAAGAAGTTATTGTATATTACCGATTGAGTGCTCAGAATATATGCTCATCATAGTTGTGACAATGACTAATTGTGGCTTTATTTTTAATAAAAACATTATTGTAAATATATTAATAATAAAACATTACCCTCAAGCATTTTAAATACAGGATACATTTATGCAGCCAATAAATATTCCAATCATAGCCGTTATTGGCAGTGATGGTTCTGGCAAGTCAACGGTTTGTGAACACTTAATTAACTGCGTACAAAAATATGGGCCAGCAGTAAGAATACATCTAGGGAAACAAGCCGGGAATGTAGAGCGTGCCGTTGTAAAACTACCATTAATGGGAAAGGCACTAAACAAAACTATTAAGCATAATAAGGTCAAAAGTGCTAAAAAACTTCCGGGCCCCGTTCCGGCCTTAGTCATTATGTCTTTTGTTCTCCGTCGGCTATTACGTTTTCGTCGCATGTTGGCATGCCATCGCCGTGGGTTAATTGTATTAGCCGATCGTTACCCTCAGATACAAATTCCTGGTGCTTATGATGGTACCGTTTTTCCTGCCAATGTAACGGGTAGCCGCTTTGTTTTATGGCTGGCGGGTCTAGAACGTTCATCATTTAGCTGGATGGCCAACCATAAACCCGATTTAGTGATCAAGCTAAACGTTGATCTTGATGTTGCATGTGCCCGTAAGCCCGATCACCGCAGAGAGGCTCTAGCAAAAAAAATTGCTATCACGCCACAACTGACGTTTGATGGTTCTCAACTCGTTGATATTGATGCTAATAAGCCACTGGATGAAGTACTTATTGATGCAGAAAAGGCCATTACAAGCTTTATGGAAGCTCGCGGCTATCGTTGTATTGAAAATAGCTAATCGATTTCCAATCAGTCTGTATCGTTACAATGAGAGAGCAACACACTAACGCCCAGTCGCTTGAACTGGGCGATTATTTATAAACACCAAGATATTTCAACCTATCTGGCCACTTTTACCCGCTACGGCTTAGGTAAACTGTAGGGCAACCCAGAATAATGCCCCAGACAGAAGAATCGCCGCTGGTAGAGTGAATACCCATGCCATCAAAATGCTAGTCACCGTTTTTCTCTGCAAGCCCCCACCGTCAACAATCATGGTTCCTGCTACCGCAGAGGATAAGACATGGGTCGTGGACACTGGCATACCTGCGTAGCTTGCAAGGCCAATGGAGACCGCGGCTGTTATTTGCGCAGACATCCCTTGAGCATAAGTCATCCCTTTCTTGCCAATCTTCTCACCGATGGTCGTTGCTACACGTTTCCATCCGATCATCGTACCCATTCCCAGCGCCAGCGCGACGGCCATAATGATCCAGATTGGCGCATATTCAATCGTGTTCAGTATGTCCGTTCTCAGTTTTTTCAGTAACTGCTGGTCATCGCGGCTCATGTTTGGCAGCTTCGCCACTTTATCCGCCGTATCAGAGATACACAGCATAATGCGACGTAGCTGACTGCGCTGAGCTATGCTTAATTTGCTGTAGTTATCCATATTGCCAGACAGCATCATCTTTACACGATTAAGCGCATCAACCGTGTTTGCAGGGTGGCAATGGAACTCCGTCGGCTGGGTTCCAACCGGTGTTGCAGATGGAAGGGGCTGCTCCATATCAGTGACTAACTTCAACTGATCCTGATGCTGTTGGAAATAAACCTCAAGATTGCCGATAGCATCACGAGTCCGAGTGATTTCATAGCCAGAGGCATTCATGTTTACCACAAAACCCGCCGGGGCTATGCCAACTAACACAAGCATGATCAGGCCGATACCTTTCTGACCGTCGTTAGCACCGTGAGAGAATGCCACACCGGCAGCAGAAAGGATCAGTGCAATACGCGTCCAGAACGGTGGTTTTTTCTTTCCCCCTTTCTTTTTACGCTCAGCAGGGACGCGGTGGATACGATCGCGCTTTTTAGTTCCGCTCCAGTAACGGCGTAGCAAGAAAATCAAGCCTCCAGCGCATACTAATCCAACAATAGGAGAAACTATCAGAGAGGCAAAAATATCTATCACTTTAGGGATATTCAGCGCATCGATCACCGATGTACCGGTCATTAGTGCATTTGTTAAACCGATACCAATAATCGCACCTATCAATGTATGAGAGCTGGATGCGGGTAAACCGAAATACCAAGTACCCAAGTTCCAGATAATCGCCGCTAGCAACATTGAGAACACCATGGCAAGGCCATGTGAGGACCCCATATTAAGCAGTAAATCTGTTGGCAACATATGCACGATGGCATAGGCAACGCTCAGTCCGCCCAGCAAAACACCAAAAAAGTTGAAAACCGCGGCCATGACAACGGCTAGCTGAGGACGCATAGCTCGGGTATAGATGACCGTTGCCACCGCATTAGCGGTATCATGAAAACCGTTAATTGCTTCGTAAAAAAGCACAAAAGCTAGAGCAAGCAATAACACAAGCCCGGTATATAAATCCAGACCAGTAAATAAATTTAGCATATGGGTTATTACGCCATTTTGAGAATACGACTTGCGGTATTATCGGTGACTTTGTTGATACGGCAAAGTGAAATAAAACTTTTCGACAATATAGTGCTCATTCATCCTTGATTAAGCAGATAAATATTTAATGTAATTTGCCTTAATAATTTACCGTGATTATTAATTACAGGTTGTGATTGAAACTTATTATTGAAAGAATTCAAATGGCAAAGAAATAATAAATATTTACAAAAGAGAAGGTCGCCTTGTCATCCCCCCCACTTCTTTTCTTCATAAACGTTTTTATTATGCATGTATCTAATTCATTATAAATTAGTTAAATTAATACATGTTATTTTTTTTAAAACTTCAATACATACATAAAACAAATATGAATATCTCGACCTTGTGAACTACTCTTCGGAAAGACGTCACTCAAGATGATGATATAGCAGATGACCACCTTGTATAAAATTCACATCATCTCACGCACAATAGCAGACAGCCTTTGCACTGCCTTTTCACTTTTATCCGTCCATTCATGGGAAACATTAAAGCGAAAATAGTTAGTGTACTGGTTGCTAGCTGAAAACATCTGTCCGGGAGCAATGCTGATCTTTTCCTGCAAAGCACGATGATAAAGCTCCGTCGCATTAACGTTCGCAGGCAGTTCGATCCACAAAAAATAGCCGCCATGAGAGTAATTAATATTCACACCAGCAGGCAAATGCGCGCGTAGCGACTGCCACGCCGCATACTTACGTTGTTCCATCACCCGCCTTAAGCGACGCAGATGACTGTCATAACTGCGGGTAGCTAAATAGTTGGCCAACGCGAGCTGCATCGGTGCGCTAGTCGAAAGCGTGCTCATCAGCTGTAGCTGCTGGATTTTTCTCGCCATTCTTCCTGCGGCCACCCATCCCACTCGAAAACCGGCAACCAAGCTTTTGGAGAATGAAGAACAGTGCATCGTCATTCCACTGTCATCAAACGCTTTGGCCGGAAGCGGTTTTTCTCCCCCCGCATAGAGCTCACCGTAAACATCATCTTCGATAAGATAGACATCATATTTTTGCAATAACGCCACCAACTTCTGTTTTTTCTCCACCGAGAGCGTACACCCAAGCGGATTTTGAATATTGGTCATCAGCCAGCAGGCACGTACTTGATAGGTTTTTAACGCCTGTTCCAGTGCCGCCAAATCAATCCCAAACTCAGGGTGTGCCGCGATGGATAACGCTTTTAAGCGCAAACGCTCTAACGCTTGTAACGCACCATAGAAACAGGGGTTTTCTACGATAACCCAATCTCCCGGCTGTGTTACCGCCTGTAGACTTAAATTCAAAGACTCCAGCGCACCAGCGGTGATCACGATCTCTTCAGGATCGATGCGAATACCTTGCATAGCGTAGCGTTTAGCTAAGATCTTACGCAGATCTTCATTTCCGGGAGGAAGATTATCGGTGGCGCTTAGGGTCGTCATCGCACGCGCTACGGTAGTCAGCGACTTACTGATTTGCTGGCGAGGAAACAACGTTGGGTCAGGGTATGCCGAGCCAAAAGGTACGATCGCCGAGTCACGACTAGCCTGTAGCACATCAAAAATAAACGCGTTGATGTCAACGGCTTCAGCTCGCTGCAACGGTTCATGGCTGGGCGACGGGGTTAAAAATTTGGCCTGTGGTGCTACGTAATAACCAGACTGTGGACGTGAAACGATCCACCCCTGACTTTCCAGAATCTGATAGGCATGCATAACAGTCATCAGGCTGAGTCCGGAATGCACCACCTGCTCGCGCAAAGAAGGTAACTTATCACCGACCTGCCAGATTTCAGCGGTGATCTGTCCACGAATTCGTTTCACCAAATCTTCGTATTTTGCCACTCAGCCCCCTGATTAAGCCTCGTCATCCCACGATTTCCGCCCTTCAACGTTCATGTAAACTGCCTATGAAAGGTACAACGCATGTTGGCTACGCCATGATCCAAATCAAACTGTTATACATTAAAACAACATTTCTGTTTCTGTCATATCTATTTTACAGCCCGTAAGATCCTCTCCATCGTTCCGGCCTTGATCGTCCGGCACACCGTTTCTCTCACCTGCAATTTTCAGACAGAACTTTATGTCAGTACGAGGCTGTCCATGTTCGGATTAGATGCATTTCATCTTGCCAGGATCCAATTTGCCTTTACGGTATCCTTTCACATTATTTTTCCCGCCATCACTATCGGGTTAGCCAGCTTTTTGGCCGTGCTCGAGGGGCTATGGCTCAAAACACGTCATCCTGATTACCGCACGCTTTATCATTTTTGGGCGAAAGTTTTCGCTGTCAATTTTGGTATGGGCGTCGTATCCGGTTTGGTGATGGCCTATCAGTTTGGCACCAACTGGAGCGGTTTTTCACAGTTTGCCGGCAGTATTACCGGCCCACTGTTAACCTATGAAGTGCTCACCGCATTCTTCTTGGAAGCCGGTTTTCTGGGCGTAATGCTGTTCGGCTGGAACAAGGTCGGTAAAGAACTCCACTTTTTTGCCACCTGCATGGTGGCACTTGGCACACTGATGTCGACGTTCTGGATCCTTGCCTCCAACAGTTGGATGCATACTCCTCATGGCTACGAAATCGTTAATAACCAAGTGGTTCCAGTTGACTGGCTGGCGGTAATTTTCAATCCTTCATTCCCATATCGCCTGCTGCACATGACGACCGCGGCGTTCCTCAGCAGCGCCTTCTTTGTGGGAGCGTCTGCTGCTTGGCATTTGCTACGCGGTAACGACACGCCGGCAACCCGAAAAATGCTCTCGATGGCATTATGGATGGCGCTGATTGTCGCTCCGCTTCAAGCTTTTATCGGTGATATGCACGGTCTTAATACGCTGAAATACCAGCCCGCCAAAATAGCCGCTATCGAAGGCCATTGGGATAACAAACCAGGAGAGGCAACACCGCTTATTCTATTTGGTTTACCCGATATGGAGCGTGAAGAAACCCGCTTTAAGCTGGAGGTTCCTTATCTTGGCAGCCTCATCCTGACTCATAGTTTAGATAAACAGGTTCCTGCGTTAGCCGAATTCGCCAAAGAAGATCGTCCTAACTCTCCGTTGGTGTTCTGGTCGTTCCGCATTATGGCGGGTTTAGGGATGCTGATGATTTTGCTCGGAGCGATTGGCCTGTGGCTGCGCTACAAACAACGGCTGTATACCTCGCGTCCTTTCCTACACTTCGTTTTTTGGATGGGACCTTCTGGGCTAATCGCCATTCTAGCAGGCTGGATCACAACGGAAGTCGGGCGCCAGCCATGGATTGTACATGGTTTGATGCGAACCAAAGATGCCGTATCTGCCCATGGCGATCTGCATATGAGTATCAGTTTACTGACCTTCTTTGTGGTCTATGGCGCGGTATTTGGCGTGGGCTACGCCTACATGATGCGTCTGATCCGCAAAGGTCCAGAGCCGAGTCATTCGTCATCGGATGACAATGGGGCATTACCCACCGCAGCCGGACGTATTGCCGCTACGCCATCTCATCAGCAGGAGACACACTAATGGGCATCGATCTGCCACTGATTTGGTTCGCCATCATAATCTTTGCCACTCTTATGTATATCGTGATGGACGGCTTTGATTTAGGTATCGGGATGCTATTGCCAGTGACGCGAGATATGCAAGAGCGCGACATGATGGTGAACACGGTCGCTCCGGTTTGGGACGGCAATGAAACTTGGCTGGTGCTCGGCGGTGCAGCGCTGTTTGGGGCATTTCCACTGGCCTATGCGGTGATTGTTGATGCGCTATCGATACCGCTGACGCTAATGCTAATCGCGCTGATTTTCCGCGGCGTCGCCTTTGAGTTCCGTTTCAAGGCGCTACCAGCCCACCGTAATTTCTGGGATAAAGCATTCATCATCGGTTCCGGCTGTGCCACCTTTATGCAAGGTATCGTTGTGGGTGCGGTCATCAATGGTTTCCCTGTGATGGAACGCACTTTCGTTGGGGGCGCATTTGACTGGCTCACACCGTTTAATCTGTTCTGCGGCGTTGGGCTCATGTTGGCCTATGCACTTCTAGGCAGCACTTGGCTGATTATGAAAACCAGCCATCAGCTACAACATAAGATGTATCGCATCACGCGCCCACTGCTGCTGGCTCTGCTTACCGTCATTGGCATCATCAGTCTCTGGACACCGCTGGCGCACAGTGCCATCTCTGAACGCTGGTTTAGCATGCCAAATATTTTATTCCTGCTACCGGTTCCTGTTTTGACGCTGGTTTGCGCGGGGGTTATCTGGCGTGGAACTCACAATAATAGCCACTACCTTCCTTTTATCATGACCTTATTGCTGGTTTTTCTCGGTTTTAGCGGATTAGGGATCAGTATTTGGCCCCACATTATTCCACCGTCAATCAACATTTGGCAGGCCGCAGCACCGCCGCAAAGCCTCGGTTTTATGCTAGTGGGAGCCTTGTTCATCATCCCGATTATTTTGGTTTATACCTTCTGGAGCTACTACGTATTCCGCGGAAAAATCAGCGCAGATGAGGGGTATCACTGATGGCTATAGCCCAAAGTCAGGAGAAAATTATGTCGATTTCCGAAGCAAAAACCGTGGCTAATCCATTGTGGAAACGTTTGTTATGGCTGGTCGCAATTTGGGGGGGAAGCGTGCTAGCGCTGGGCTGCGTGTCGATGCTGTTTCGTCTACTCATGACAGCCGCGGGGCTCAAATCACATTGAGCGCCCAACACCACACAAAAATGATAGAATTATGTTATCAAGCTGTAACATCACTACAGGTGACTTACCATGACCGAAATTGAACGCATCCTCAAAGAAGAAATCGAGAAGGTGAATAAAGCCGAGCGTCGCGATAATCGTCCCCGCTTCAGCATCAGCTTTATTAAAAAGCATCCAGGTTTATTCGTAGGCATGTATCTGGCCTACGCGGCTACGCTGGCCGTGATGTTGCAATCAGAAACGCTGGCGGATGTTACATGGGTCATGACGCTACTGTTTTTGGGGCTAAATCTGTTCTTCTTCTTTGACGTTAACCCGCGCTACCACTACGAAGATATCGACGTTCTGGATCTGCGCGTTTGCTTCAACGGTGAATGGTACAACACCCGCATGGTGCCAGATGCTCTGGTTGACAGTATTTTGCAGTCGCCTCAGGTCGATGACTCCCGAAAACAAAAGCTACGTGCCATTATGCAGAAAAAATCAGAACTCTCGTTCTATGATATTTTTGCCGTAGGACAAAATCGTTCACCGGTTTGATCTAACCCTAAGTCCGCGAACTCCCCATCAAGGGGAGTTCGTCTAGCGCAAGCAAGACTAAAACTTAGCTCAGCAAACAATGATGATCCGGTTTCATCGGCGTTGGCTTCTCATCATCCTCAATCATTTCCCGCAGATTAATTTCAATCGTTGCTGAAATGGCATTAAGCGGTAAATCGTTTGGCGCCAAGCCGAACGGATCTTCCAACTCCTCAGCCAATGAATCCAGAGAAATAAAGGTGTAAGAGATAAATACCGATACCAACGGGGTGAGGTAATGAAGATCCGATACCAAAGCAAACGGCAGCAGGGCGCAAAACAGATAAACCGTGCGGTGCACAATCAGGCTATACGCAAAAGGGATCGGGGTATTTGAAATACGTTCACAGCCACCCAAAATGGAGGAAAGGTGGTTCAGGTTATTATCGATTGAATGAAAGTTAATATCGCTAATGCGCCCCAGCCTTCTCTGCTCTCCCAACCACATCCCCATTTTCAACAATAGCGTATTGCACGGTGAATGGCTGTTGAGCACGGAATTGCGTTCAGACGCTGGCAGCAGGCGATCGAGATCCCCATGCATATCTGTTTTACGCAGTTGATGCTTCAGACAATAAGTAAAGGCAATCAGCAGAGCCGTAAAATAGCGCGCCTGTTCAGCGGGATCCGGCATCAAGCTTTTGACTTCTCGCAGCAACGATCGCTCGGTGATTAACAAATTTCCCCATAACAGCCGCGCTTCCGTAAAGCGCGCATAGCTGGCGTTATTACGAAAACCCAAGAAGATCGCAATCGCCACCCCCAGCAAGCTGAACGGAGCCAGTGTCAGATTAATATCCAACGATTCGTGCCATAGATAGCAAACGACGGCTATACAGGCAAAAACAAAGTTTAAACTTAGACGAAAGAGTATTTTAGGTAGCACAGAGCCATGCCACACAAATAGGCGGCGAAACCAATGTTGCTGAGGTCTAACAATCATAATTAAGGTGTTTTGTGACAGACGGAGAAAAACCTGCGGCAGAACTTTTAGAAACAGTACGCGTTAAAAACAATATTTGTTAAACATATACGTTAAGAACGGTTTTCGTCAAAAGCTGACAGGGGCTGACGATCTCAAAATCAATCGACGCGCTAGTGTATGCCTGCATTTTAAGCGCTTCAAGTGGTGAACAGCCCTGCGAGAATTATCTGATTAAAATCGAAACAAATTAATCTTATTCCGATGAAATCCCCCTCGTTTGATGCTTGTTCTCGGACAGAGTGGTAGTCTGTGCCCTGCTTTTTTAGCAACTCACATAGAAACAAAAAACCGCAACAATAAGGATAGGTTTCATGGAGACATTCAAAGCACAAACTCCGATCGAAGAGTTTGCTGTAGGCGTTACCCGCCGCAACGGAATTCTCGGCAACGGCAAGCCTGCCACAGAAATGACGTTTGAATCTGGTGCTTTCAGTCAGTTACGCAAGCAGCCACAGGCCATCACCACTCGCATTGTCACTGGAGAGTTTGAATTCACCGTGGGTGCAGACACGCATCTGCTGGTTTCTGGTGAATCATTGAATATTCCCATTGGCACAATCAGCGGATGCTTCTGTCTTTCCAGCGGAGTTTTAGTCGAAACGCCGCTCTAAAACGCCCTCACCAGTGAATTAATATCAGATAAATGTGATCCACATCAATTGTGGATCACCGTAAAATCCCCTTTTTTACCCCGTTTTTCGTTCATTCATTCCCGCTTTAATGCATTTCATTCCTGCACTCAGGCTATTCATTCCCTGAATGGATCGCTGCCCTATAGATAGCCTTAACATACTCACAGTTAATAAATATTTATCTGGAGCAGCATCATGAATATGACTGGCATGCAAAATTACAATCGCACCCGCTGGCTAACTCTGGTTGGCACCATCATTACTCAGTTCGCTCTGGGTTCCGTTTATACGTGGAGCCTGTTTAACGGCCCTCTGTCTGAAAAATTAGATGAGCCGATCAGTCGCGTCGCCTTTTCCTTTGGTCTACTGAGCCTCGCATTAGCGCTGGCCTCTTCCGTGGCGGGTAAGTTGCAGGATCGCTTCGGCGTACGCAAAGTCACCATTGCCGCTGGCGCAGTATTAGCACTTGGCTTTGTATTGACCTCTCACGCTAACAATTTAGTCATGCTTTATTTGAGCGCGGGTGTTTTAGTGGGTCTGGCCGACGGCGCAGGCTATCTAATGACGCTTTCCAACTGCGTAAAATGGTTCCCTGAGCGCAAAGGTATGATCTCAGCCTGCGCTATTGGTGCTTACGGTTTGGGTAGCCTTGGTTTCAAATATATCGATACTCATCTGCTAGCAACCTACGGCTTAGAACAAACCTTTATCATCTGGGGGGGTTTAGCCATGGTGATGGTCATGGCTGGTGCCATGCTGATGAAAGATGCGCCAAAACAAGAAAACAGTACACAAAACACCCAAGGTATCAGCACCGCTCAAGACTACACGCTGGCTGAAGCCGTGCGCCAACCACAGTATTGGATGCTGGCGCTGATGTTCCTGACAGCCTGTATGAGTGGTTTGTACGTTATCGGTGTAGCTAAAGACATTGGTGAAGGCATGGTACATCTGCCAGCCATTACCGCCGCCAGCGCCGTCACCGTAATTGCTATCGCTAACCTGACGGGTCGTTTAGTTCTGGGCATTCTGTCTGACAAAATGGCGCGCATCCGAGTTATCTCTTTAGCTCAGGTGATTTCGCTTATCGGTATGGGTACCCTGTTGTTCATTCCTCTGAATGAGTCACTGTTCTTTGCCTCAGTAGCCTGCATCGCGTTCAGCTTCGGTGGCACCATCACCGTATATCCATCGCTGGTCAGTGACTTCTTTGGCCTAAACAATTTGACCAAAAACTACGGCCTGCTCTATCTGGGCTTCGGTATCGGCAGCATCATCGGTTCAATTATTGCGTCTATGTTTGGTGGTTTCATCGTGACCTTCTCCGTCATTATGACACTGCTCGTCATCTCGCTGGTACTGTCTGCGACCATTCGTATGCCAGGCCAACGTGAAGCGCACAACCGCTTAGCACACATCTAACGTTTTCTCATATTGCTGCTTTTAGCCACCGTTTACGGTGGCTTTTTTTATCTCTTGTTATCACCCCTCTGCTGCAACTGCCCCATGACTGGCAGCTTTGCTTTCCATTTATCAATGAGATCGATTAACGACATTCTTTGCGCCCATTTCATTCATAACGTATGACTATAATAAGCCAGTGATTTAACTACCGAACGCAACCGAAGAAAATGGAGTCTCATCATGTTAAATATTGATCGTAAAAGTTTGCTCGGTCTGGACGGAAACTTTCTAAAAAAACAGCGTACTCTGCTGCTGGTTATTTCATTCCTATTGTTACTAGGCGGTATTTTCTGCCTGATCAACCCCTTTGCCTCCGGCGCAGCCTTGAGCGCAATTGTGGGCACGCTATTCGTCCTTAGCGGTATTGGTTTGATTATCGGGATGATCGCCAACCGTACTCGTAACTTCTGGCCGATGGTGGCAGGAATTCTGATGGGTGCAGCCTATATCATTATGGGCTACGTATTTATTACTAATCCGGCCGTTGGTATTTTCACTATGTCGGTGATTCTGGCGACGCTGTTTGCAGTGGGAGGGATTATTCGTCTAACCGCTGGATTTAAACTACGCGGTGTCAACGGTGCTTGGTTGCAAATCGTGATTGGTATTCTCGATTTGATCATCGCAGCCATGTTCATTACCGCAGGCCCAGTGATGTCCGTAACATTGGTCACCACGATTGTGGGTATTGAAATGCTGTTCAGCTCTTTCAGCTGCTTCCAAATCGCAGGATTATTCAAACGTCAGGCTTAATGGGATATGCATTTGGAAGAACCGGTGAGTATTTCGTCCGCTGATTAACTGTGTATTACTTCTATCGAATATCTGGTGTAAGCGTACGATAAGAGCTCGCCACAAACGCCACGCAGACGTCCTGTCCGCGTGGCTCGTCTTACTAATACTTAGCCTAGTTTTATCTAAAAGATAGATGCCTCACATGGCTTGCCGATACAGCGCTTTGATCTCTTCTAGTTTTGCCTCACGCGGATTCCCACCAGTGCAAACATCATCAAAAGCGGCCTGTGCCAGATCAGAGATATCCTCTTCTCGTGCTCCCACCTCTTTCAACGAAGCAGGAATACCCACGTCGCGGTTCAGTGCTTCAACCGCTTGGATCGCCGCCTCTCGCGCTTGTTCCAAAGTAGCATGAGCCACATCAGCGCCCATTGCCTGCGCAATCTGGCGATACTTCTCGCCAGTATAGGCCGCGTTATAGCGCATCACATGTGGCAACAAAATCGCGTTAGCAACGCCGTGCGGCGTGTTGTAAAACGCGCCCAGCGGGTGAGCCATTCCATGAACTAGGCCCAAACCTACGTTAGAAAATCCCATCCCCGCAACATACTGTCCCAGCGCCATATCCTCTACGGCCTCTGGCTGACCAGCCACCGAGTTACGCAGCGAACGGGCAATGATCTCAATCGCCTTGAGATGCAGCGTGTCGGTGAGTTCCCATGCTCCGCGCGTAATGTATCCTTCAATCGCATGAGTGAGCGCATCTACTCCGGTCGCCGCTTTTAAACTGGCTGGCATACCGTCCATCATATCGGCATCAATAAAAGCCACCAGCGGGATATCATGAGGATCAACGCAGACAAATTTACGGCGATTTTCTTCGTCAGTGATCACATAGTTAATGGTCACCTCCGCTGCTGTTCCTGCCGTGGTCGGAATGGCAAGAATAGGTACGCTCGGGCTATGAGTTGGGGAGACGCCCTCTAAGCTACGCACATCTTCAAACTCTGGATTGGCGCTGATAATACCAATAGCCTTACAGGTATCCTGCGGCGAACCACCGCCAATGGCGATGAGATAGTCAGCACCGCTCGCGTCAAAAGCCGCCAGCCCGCGCTGAACAACGGCAATAGTCGGATTTGGCATGACTTCATCAAAGATTTGATATTCCAACTCTGCCGCGTCTAATTTAGACGTCACCTTCTCCACGATACCGCAGGAAACCAACTGCGCATCTGTCACGATCAATGCTTTGCCATAGCCACGGCGCAGCACCTCAGGCACGAGCTCATTCACCGCGCCACGTCCAAACCACGATGTTTCATTCAAAATCATTCGATTTGTCATAATGAATACTCTTTAGTGAGAAATGTTTTACGGCAGCCCTACTCTTCAACGCGCAGGCCGTAGGTTTTAAATTTCTCCAACACTATGGCGATTTCTTCATCAGACAATACCGGTACCGGATCAACGATTGGCAATGTTGAGAGATAAAGTTCAGCTAAAACTTCAACTTCGTGAGCTAGCCACAATGCTTTTTGCAAATTCACTTCACAAGCGATCATTCCATGATGCTGCAGCAGCGTGGCCTTACGGTTTTTCAGCGCCACGGCAACATGCTCAGACAGCTTTTTCGTGCCAAAAGTGGCGTAAGGGGCGCAAGGTATAGTGCTGCCACCAGCGGCAGCAATCATGTAATGGATGGCCGGAATCGGACGGTTCAAAATAGAAACGGCGGTGCAGTGAACGGCATGGTTATGCACGACTGCATTAGCCTCTGGTCGCGTCTGATAGGCGATTTGATGGAAGCGCCATTCGCTAGAAGGCACCTTCCCCTCTTCAGGCTTGCCGTCAGCATCAATGTAGACAATATGAGATTCAGTCAGATTCTCATACGGGATCCCCGTAGGAGTAATCAGCATGCCGTCGTGATAACGCACACTCACATTACCGGCTGTGCCCTGATTCAACCCCAGACGAGTCATTTCTAAACAAGTATGAATAATTTCACGAGCCAATGAATCTCTTTCCATTTGTTGCCTCTTTGATCATTGATGGAACCACTAATATGGCCAAGTACGTAGCATCTATACCCTAATAATTCGAGTTGCATTGAAGTGGCAAGTAAACGCTGCCAACAAAAAGGCAACTTGAAGTATGATGGGGATATATTCCCCCTCCCCGTAACAACAATAAATGCTCAAATAAAAATATGTGACACAGTTCAATACAATAAGTGAATCAATACCCAATAAGTGGATAAAAACAGGAATAAAAATGTCCGTTTAAACATAACAATATAAAAACGGGCAATTATTTCACCTATAAACAAAGAACTGACCGTTTAAATCAAAAATTAAATAATCGGTCACGCTAACTGTGTTTTTTTTATGGTTATTGATTAAAACGGGCATGTTTTTTGTTTTATTAAAGTGACCACGTTCACACTTCCCCTGCCAATAATATCGAATGTGACTGAACTCATACTTTTAGTGATTTTTTATTTTAAGAATAGCTTCACTTACCGCATAAACGGCATGATTGCACCCCGCCTCCCATTGAACGGAGAGTGCCTGTGGACGTGACTGCGGAATAAGAACGGATTTACTCAATATCTCTGTATGACCTAACGAGGGCGCTATGGGAAACGTTTCGATCCAGTCAGAAAACTACCGCGTTGCTAGCCATGAACGCAAAGGGAACTATTTAATCCCTTTCGCATTATTATGTTCGTTATTCTTTTTATGGGCAGTGGCTAACAACCTCAACGATATTTTACTGCCGCAGTTTCAACAGGCGTTCACCTTAACTAATTTTCAGGCTGGATTGATTCAGTCAGCATTTTACTTTGGTTACTTCCTAATCCCTATCCCTGCTGGGATATTAATGAAAAAGTTAAGTTATAAAGCAGGGATTATTACCGGTCTTTTATTTTACGCCATAGGCGCAGCACTTTTCTGGCCTGCCGCCGAGGGAATGAACTATACATTATTTCTTATCGGATTATTTATTATTGCCGCGGGCCTTGGTTGTTTAGAAACCGCAGCTAACCCTTTCGTTACCGTATTAGGGCCAGAAGAAACTGGACACTTCAGAATTAACCTAGCTCAAACCTTTAATTCCTTTGGCGCGATTATCGCTGTGGTCTTTGGTCAGGGGCTTATTTTATCCCATGTTCCTCATCAGTCAGCCGATGTACTGGCTCAGATGTCGCCAGAGCAGCTAGCCGCATACAACCACAGTTTAGTATTAGCGGTGCAGTCACCCTATATGATGATTGTCGCCATTGTACTATTTGTCGCGCTGTTGATTGCCTTTACCAAGTTCCCTGTTATTCAAAGTGATGCACATAGTGGTGATAAGGGCGGCTCTCTGCTGAAATCCGTGGCTCGTTTATTACGCATTCGTCACTGGCGCTGGGCAGTATTAGCACAGTTCTGCTATGTCGGTGCTCAGACCGCCTGCTGGAGCTATTTGATTCGTTACGCCATCGAAGAACTACCAGGCACAACCCCAGGCTTTGCCGCAAACTACTTAACCGCAACCATGGTTTGTTTCTTCATTGGTCGTTTCAGCGGCACATGGCTTATCCGTCACTACGCCCCACATAAAGTACTGGCCGTGTATGCCTTCATCTCTATGGTGTTATGCGTCATCTCCGCAGCCGCAGGTGGCCACGTCGGCCTTATTGCGCTAACGCTGTGCAGCATGTTTATGTCAATCCAGTACCCGACTATTTTCTCCCTCGGCATCAAAGGGTTAGATCAAGATACCAAATATGGTTCATCCATCATCGTGATGACCATCATCGGCGGCGGCATTGTGACTCCGCTTATGGGATTCGTCAGCGACGCTGCCGGCAATATTCCAACGGCTGAACTGATCCCTGCACTGTGCTTCGCCATTATTTTCATCTTTGCCAAATTCAGATCAAACGTCCTGCCGCGCGTAACGGCTTAAGCAATTCAACCTTAACGACAATAAATTACTGATTAATGTGAGGAATAAGAATGAATAGCCAACACTTACCTATTAAAAACCTGCCCAAAATTGGTATCCGCCCCGTCATTGATGGCCGCCGCATGGGGGTTCGTGAGTCGCTTGAAGAACAAACCATGAATATGGCGAAAGCCACTGCACAACTTCTGAGTGAAAATCTGCGCCATGCCTGTGGCGCTACGGTGGAGTGCGTCATTGCCGACGGCTGCATTGCCGGAATGGCAGAGTCCGCTGCCTGTGAAGATAAATTCAGCAGCCAAAACGTTGGACTGACCATTACTGTAACGCCTTGCTGGTGCTATGGCAGTGAAACCATTGATATGGACCCAATGCGTCCGAAGGCCATCTGGGGTTTTAACGGCACCGAACGCCCTGGCGCCGTTTATCTAGCCGCCGCATTAGCAGCACATAGCCAAAAAGGTATTCCTGCCTTCTCTATTTATGGTCACGATGTGCAAGACAGCGGCGACGACAGCATTCCCGCCGACGTCAAAGAGAAATTGCTGCGTTTCGCTCGCGCAGGCCTTGCCGTTGCGGGAATTAAAGGCAAAAGCTATATGTCCTTAGGCGGCGTATCGATGGGCATCGCCGGTTCTATCGTCGACCACAACTTCTTCGAATCTTGGCTGGGAATGAAAGTGCAGTCGGTCGATATGACTGAGCTACGTCGTCGCATCGACCAGAAAATTTACGATGAGGAAGAGCTTGAGCTAGCGCTGGCATGGGCTGATGAAAACTTCCGTTTCGGCCCAGATCTGAACGCCGAACAGTATCGCCGTTCTCCTGAAAGCAGCTGTGCGGTACTGCGTGAAAGCTTACTCATGGCGATGTGTATTCGCGACATGATGCAGGGCAACGCCAAACTGGCAGAGCAAGGCTTTGTGGAGGAGTCGCTGGGATATAACGCGATCGCCGCGGGTTTCCAAGGGCAGCGTCACTGGACAGATCAATATCCAAACGGAGACACCGCCGAAGCACTGCTAAACAGTTCATTTGACTGGAATGGTGTACGCAAGCCTTTCGTGGTTGCCACAGAAAACGATAGCCTCAATGGCGTCGCCATGTTGCTAGGCCATATGCTGACGGGCACCGCTCAAGTATTTGCTGACGTGCGCACCTATTGGTCACCTGAAGCGGTCAAACGCGTTACGGGCAGCGAACTCACTGGCCATGCTCAACACGGGATCATTCATCTGATTAACTCTGGCTCTGCGGCACTGGACGGTTCTTGCCGCCAACTTGACGCTCAGGGTAAACCAACGATGAAACCCCATTGGGAAATCAGCCAGAAAGAAGCTGACGCTTGCTTGCAAGCAACGGAATGGTGCCCAGCGATCCACGAATATTTCCGCGGCGGTGGCTACTCATCTCGATTCCTCACCCGCGGCGGCGTCGCATTCACCATGTCGCGCGTCAACATCATTAAGGGTATTGGTCCGGTACTGCAAATTGCCGAGGGGTGGAGCGTTGAGCTTCCGCAAGATGTGCATGACATTCTCGACAAGCGTACCAACGAAACCTGGCCAACCACATGGTTCGCTCCGCGTTTGACCGGCAAAGGGCCGTTCACCGATGTCTATTCGGTCATGGCGAACTGGGGCGCAAACCACGGCGTGCTCACCATCGGTCACGTAGGCGCAGACCTCATTACGCTGGCCTCTATGCTGCGTATTCCTGTCTGTATGCATAACGTGGCTGACGGTGATATCTACCGTCCATCCTCATGGGGCGCACACGGCATGGATATTGAAGGCCAAGACTACCGTGCCTGCCAAAACTATGGACCTTTGTATAAAAAATAAAGGCTGATGGCTTACCCCGCCCAACCGCGCCTTCTATGGGTGATGGTCGGGTGGGGATCTGCGCATTTATACCTTCAATAATTCGAGCTTCATTGAGGCAGCAAGTCAGCACATTGTGATGAGCTTACTCTAGTCAGAGCGAGTACTCGGGTAAGTGAATGCAGACAACAAAATGCAAGCTTGAAGTATGACGGATCAATACTAACGAGGAGCCACCATGAACAATGATGTGGTGATCATTTTGGACTGCGGAGCCACCAATGTCCGCGCCATTGCGGTTGATGCTCAAGGCATCGTTGTTGCCAAAGCGACCACACCAAACGCCAGCCAGCCCGCCACTGAAAATGACCAATGGCACGTTTGGTCACTCGATGACATCCTGCAACGCTTTGCCGATTGCTGCCAGAGAATCATGCCTAAACTTGGTGGCGCTAAAATTCATGCCATCAGCGTAACAACATTTGGCGTTGATGGTGCTCTGGTTGATGCCAATGGTGAACTACTTTACCCCGTCATTAGCTGGAAATGTCCACGTACGGCGGCGATTATGGAAAAGATTGACCGCTACATTACTCCCGGCGAACTACAAACTATTTCGGGGATCGGTCAATTCAGTTTCAACACGTTATATAAACTCATATGGCTGAAAGAAAACCGCCCAGAACTGCTAGAAAAAGCCCATGCATGGCTGTTTATCTCATCGCTGATTAACCAACGTCTCACCGGTGAGTTCACTACCGATCGCACAATGGCGGGCACAAGCCAACTGCTCGATGTGCGTCAGGAAACGTTTAGCGACACGATTTTACAGCGAACTGGACTCCCTATCGGACTTTTTCCCCGCATCGTTGCGGCAGGGGAACATATTGGTCATTTATTACCACACATGGCGGAACGCCTTGGTATTCCTGCGGGTACACCGGTCATTGCTACCGGACACGATACCCAATTTGCCCTATTTGGTTCAGGAGCGGGTCTCGATCAACCGGTGCTTTCATCCGGCACATGGGAAATATTGATGGTGCGAACTCCGCAGGTCAATACATCACTGTTGCCCCGTTTTATTGGCTCTACCTGCGAGTTGGACAGCTGTGAAGGCTTGTTCAATCCGGGTCTACAGTGGCTTGCTTCAGGTGTGCTGGAAAAGGTTCGTCAGCTTTACTGGCCTAACGGAAAGCTACCGGATGTGTATTCCCAGATGATTGCAGAAGCGGCCAATATTAGCCCCGGTAGCGAAGGATTACGGATGAACTGCCAACTGCTTGATAACCGTTCCCCGGCTGGCTGGAGTGGAATGCGTTTGCATACTGAGCGTGGCCATTTCTATCGCTCTGCATTGGAAGGGCTTTCTTGGCAGCTACAGCAAAATCTCGCGTTACTGGAAAATATCGGCGGGTTTACCTCAAAAGAGCTTTTACTCGTCGGCGGTGGCAGTCGCAATACGCTATGGAACCAGATCAAAGCAGACGTATTAAATCTGCCGATCAAAGTTCTGCACGATGCTGAGACGACCGTACTCGGTGCCGCTATGTTTGCATGGAGCGGCGTTGGCTATTACGACTCTCCCGAGCAGGCTCGCCAACAGGTTAACTATCGCTATCAGTCTTATTATCCCAGCGAGCAAAGTGCTGAATACCGTGAGCTGACGACGAGTCATAACCCCATTTTAGAAGGAGTTTGAAATGCTAAAAAATATCTCCCCGCTCATTTCACCACAGCTACTCAAGACATTGGCTGAAATGGGGCACGGCGACGAAATCATTTTCTCCGACGCGCATTTCCCCGCGCATAGCATGGGACCAAAGGTCATTAGAGCCGATGGATTAAAAGTCAGCGATCTGCTGACAGCCATCATTCCACTATTCGAGCTCGACAGTTATGCCCCGCCGCTGGTTATGATGGCCGCTGTCGCTGGAGACACACTCGATCCCAGCGTCGAACAGCGCTATTTACAGGCTCTTACGCACCATGAGCAGAGCGAGCTTACAATTGAACGCATCGATCGTTTCGCATTTTATGAACGCGCTCAAAAGGCCTTTGCGATCGTTATCACAGGCGAGACGGCTAAATACGGGAATATACTGTTAAAAAAAGGAGTGACGCCTTAATCTCTTGCTCTGCTGCATTCAGCCATGCGTCGGCCATTAAGCGAAAGCCGGACGCATGGTTTTTCGTGAGAGGAGAGCCACCGTGAAAACAGATCGCCATCAGGCAATCGTACAACTCATCCGACAGCATGAAACGCTAACCACAGAAGATCTTGCCGATCTACTGCATGTCAGTAAAGAAACGATCCGACGCGATCTTAATGCGCTTCAGGCTCAGGGAAAGATCATCCGTCAACATGGCCGTGCCAAAAGTATCAAGCGCGATACTCAGGACAGCGGTGACCCTTTCAGCGCCCGCCTAAAAAGCCACTTCACCAGTAAAGCCGATATTGCCCGCCAAACGCTGCCATGGATTGATGAGGGTATGACTATCGCGCTAGATGCCAGCTCAACCTGCTGGTATCTGGCAAAACAGCTGCCAGATATTGATATCACCGTATTTACTAACAGCGTACGGATCTGTCAGGAGCTATCCAAACGAGAACATATCCAACTGATAAGTTCCGGTGGCCTATTGCAGCGAAAATATGCCTGCTATGTGAATCCTGCGATTATTTCTCAGCTGAAAGAGCTTGAAATCGACCTGTTTATCTTCTCCTGCGAAGGTATTGATAAAGAAGGCATTCTCTGGGACTCCAACAGCTATAACGCCGAATTCAAGTCCCTGTTGCTCAAACGTGCGCTGCAATCCCTCCTGCTTATTGATAAAAGCAAAATGAACCGCACCAGTGAAATAAAAATTGGCAGCATTAATGATGTCGAACAGGTGATATCAAATCTGGAGGTTGGGGAAGGTGAATAACGCCCTCCCTGCGGGGAGAGCGTTATGTCATTGATCAGAATGAATACCGTAAACCTAAACGAATGCGGTATTGTTCGCGATTATAATAGTCCCACCGGTCTAGCCATTGCAGCTCTAAATAAGGCATCCAATTATTATCTATTTTATAACTAAACTTGTTAGTAATTTCCCAGTGGTGGCTTTCATCATTTTTACTTTTGAAGTCATTAACGCGGATGAAATAGTGTGGCTCAAAGGTATATAAAAACTGATCGCTAACCTTGAAATTCCAGTACATTGCCATTTCATGCGTATCATTTTTATCATATTCGCCATTGGTATCGATTGTGTCATAGTTATTATGATTGTAGCGATATCGAGTCGTTAAATTAAACCATGGTAGAAATTTATAATTTACATCTAAATAAGCAGCACCGCCAGAACCCGCACTACTTGAGTTAATTAACCCACCAGGAGAAATCGTCCAATTTTCTGTGGGACGGAACAATGGATACCATCCTTCCAGTTCGTTATAGCTATGCTTTAACTGATCCATTTTCCCAACATTATAAGCATTGGTATACATTAACCCCGAACCATTATCAAAGTTATAACCACCGCGTAGGATAATCTCACTTTCTTCTGAGGCCGTATTGTAAGCCTCTCGAGTCTCAAGATAAGCCCCGGCATAAGCAGTTCCAGATATAAAAGAGGCTAATATTATTGCTGTACTTATTTTATTCATGACAAATCCCTATTGAAATATTAAATCACTGACATCATGAAAATTGACAAATATCACCCTCAGGAAAAACCTGAAGGTAATAACAGCATGTCGGTTTAAATACTAGAACTAATTTATTTAGCGAGTTTCCTTGCATTTAACTCATTAATAATTTGTACAAATCTTTTTTCGCTAAGCTTATAGAATAACCCCATAGTAATAGCCGCGATAATCGCTAATACACAAGGATAAATAAATATGAGCCTTCGCAACCCTTCCAACACCGACTCGGTTTGGATGACATTGGGAATATAGCCAATCTGAGTTAACATTATTCCAGGCAAGAAACCAGCGAGTGCCGCCGATATCTTTCGCGAAAACGTATATCCGGTATACACAGATCCTTCAGCGCGAATACCTGTTTTCCATTCTCCGTAGTCAACAGTGTCAGGTACCAGCGCCCAATTCAGGCTATTGACGAATGCCGTGCCAAAGAATGCCATACAGGAAAACACAACAAAAACAACGGAGCTATTTCCCCACGAACTACCATAGAAATAGTTGAGCAGATCGCCTAAGGCCCACAGCATTAGCCCACCCAAATAGACCTGTTTTTTCCCAAAACGTTTTACCGCTGTTGGCACTAGCAGAACACCAATTAAAATGCAGCCCATACTAAAGAATCCCATATAGGCTAATAGATTAATATCCTGTAAAACGTACTGGGTATAATAAACCTGAATCGCCAGTTTTATATTAAATGCAGCTAAAGTACATAAATTAGCAATGCACAGCACCAGCAGCGGCGGGTTTTTAAAAATGGCACAAAACGACTTAAAAATGCTTGGTTTATGGTGGAGAGGAACAAGCTCAACATAGCGCTCTTTCACACCAGAATGGCACCACCACATGCAGAGTAAACCACAAGTAGCAAATACCGATGCGCCCACTAAATACCCTAATTCTGGTTGTGATAAAAATAAAGTCTGAATTGGCATGAAACCGACAGTACATAGCAATAGACCTAAGGTAGATCCACCTTGACGCCATGCAGCAAGGGAGGCTCGTTCATGAGGATTTTTAGTTATCGCGGGTACCATCGCACCATAAGAGCAATTCATCAGGCTGTAAAATAATCCAAACAGCATGAACAAGACCGTCGCCAGCACCGTTTTTAAATTAATAGAAACGTCAACGTGAATAAAATTAGCGATCTCCAGTAAAGCGACAGGCAAAGAAGCATAAAAAATAAACGGCTTAAACTTACCCTTTACACCTATATTCCGACGAGAATCAACTAGAACGCCAGTAAGAATATCGGTGAAAGCCGTAAAGAACTTAGCAATAAGGAAGATTACTCCTCCGTAAATTGCTGGAATACCTAAAATATCAGTATAGAACTTCAACAAATACAACGTGCCGATACACAGTAAAAGATTCGAACCAAAATCACCCATGCCATAAGCGATTTTTTCCCGTAGTGATAACTTTAGGGTAACGGGATCCTGATGTTCTAAATTTTCCATCTGACAGGTCCTTTCATTATTATATTGCCCGCACTTATCCGCCACAAAACTTCATTAACTTCATGGCGGCCTGCCATAAGTGAGATTTTTATTAAATAACTGGGCTTGTATCACGCTTGCGCGCTTCAATTTCACCCACGATTTTCACATACATTGTCTCGTTCAAATTATAGAAACAGCCCATTGCCACAATCGTCGTCAGAGCCAACGCCGCCGGATAGATAAAGATCAGCTCACGCAGACCCTCGATGGTATGTGCAGCCTGTGCAATATTAGGAACATAGCCAATCTGAGTTAGCATCCAACCAGGGAAAAAGCCGGCCAGTGCCTGCGATACTTTGCGGAAAAAGGTGAATCCGGTATAGACAGTGCCTTCAGACCGTATGCCAGTCCGCCATTCGCCATATTCAACCGTGTCAGACACCAGCGCCCAGTTTAGGCTATTGACGAATGCTGAGCCAAAGAAGGCTAAACATGAATAAAGAACAAAAGTTACTGAGGTATCACCATACATATAGTTGAGCACATCGCCAACAATCCAAATAGCGAGCCCTCCTAAATATACCGTTTTTTTACCGAATTTACGTACTGCCATCGGCATTAAGAATACGCCAATGAAAATACACCCCATGCTGAAGAAGCCCATATATGACAATAAGATAGGGTCATTAAGCACATATTGGGTGTAATAAACTTGAATGGCTAATTTGACGTTAAATGCCCCTAGCGTACAGAGGTTGGCAATACATAAGATAAACAGTGGACGGTTACCCGCAATTGCTCGAAAGGATTGCAAAATACCCGGTTTTTTCTGCGCGCTTCCCTGCGCATTATGGGCTGCTGGTGCCTCTACATAACGCTCTTTCACTCCGGCATAGCAGCACCACATAAAGAACAGCCCGACCAGAGAAAAGAGTGTGGCCGCTACGATGTAGCCAAGCTGAGAGTTTCCTTCAACTAAATCCATAACGGGTACAAAACCCACGGTACATAGCAATAACCCCAAAGTCGCACCGCCCTGACGCCATGCGGCAAGAGATGCTCTCTCATTAGGGTTTTTAGTGATAGCGGGTACCATCGCACCATATGAACAATTCATCATGCTAAAGAACAAGCCATAAAGCATGAATAGCGCCGTAGCCACTACGGTTTTTCCAGTAATTTCAAAGCCAGTGCCAATAAAGTTGGCAATAGCTAACAAGGTAACCGGAAACGCTGCATAGAGTACGAATGGACGAAACTTACCTTTGGGCCCGATTTTAGTTCGGGAATCCAGCATAATACCGGTGCCCATATCGGTAAATGCGGTAAAGAATTTAGCAATAAGAAAAATAATACCGCCATAGGTGCCGGGAATGCCTAATACATCGGTATAAAACTTTAATAAATAAAGCGTACCAATATCTAATAATATATTTGAGCCCAAATCGCCCATGCCATAAGCAATTTTTTCCCGCAGTGGCAATAATAATTTTGCCGGTTCATTATTGTTATTTAAAACCTGAGTCATGGTGGTTCTCCATGTATAAACCACGATAGCCTCCCCCTTAGCCTCTCTCGAAAAGGGAGGCTAAGGGACTAGAGACTTTACTTATAGCGTCTTCAATGAGGCAAACAATTCTGCCCATTCACTGTCTGCACGATAGAACACCGGAGGTTGCCCCATTGGCGCTGCAACAGTCACTTCACAACCACCTGCGTGTGGTTCGCCTGTCCACAGGTTTATCCAATTATCCTGTGGCAGATACAGTGACCAATCCGTGCGCCCTTCCTCATAAACCGGTGCCACCAGCAGATCGCGGCCAAACAAGTACTGATATTTCAGGCCATAAGTGTGAGCATCATCTTCATAGTGCAAAAATAGTGGTCGCATTACCGGTAAACCGGACTGCGAATTAAATTTAACCGCCTGTTTGATGTAGGGTTTGAGAGCAACAAAAATATGGCTCATTCGTGCAAACTGGCTAATGGTTTCTATATCATGATCAAACTGCCAATTATCGTCTGGGCGATTTCCTTCATGAGTACGCATTAACGGAGTGAAGGCGCAGAATTCACACCAGCGCATTAGCAATTCTTTATTACGCTTCATATCGAAAAGCGTGGTGTAACCACCGATATCGCTGTGATGTAAACCGTGCCCGGTCATCGCCAGCGATAAAGCAGCCGGAATAACCGATGCAAGACCATCGTCTAAGCTCCAATCAACGTTTTGATCACCGGCCCACATCATCACGGAATATTTCTGGCTATCGGTATATCCCGCGCGCATAAAGAACAGGATTTCGCCTAATTTGCCCGTTTCTACCAATGCGTCGTAGTTGCATTTTGCCCATAGCGCAGGCCACGCGTTATGCATAATTTCTGCATCAACGCCGTTATGTAATACGGTATCAGTAGGTAGATATTCACCAAAATCTGCCATCCAGCCATCAAGGCCAAATTCGATCAGATTCTTTTTAATCACATTCTTGTACCAGTCATAGGCTTCAGGCTTGGTGAGATCGACTACCCCCGCATAAAATTCACCGAACTCCACCTGATAATCTTCACCGTTGTAATCTTTGGTGAGATAACCTTTTTCAGCCGCTTCCGCATACAGTTCCTTCTCGATGGCAACGTACGGATTGATGTACCCCAAGAAACGCACGCCCTCTTTTTTCCACTGTGGAATACGCTTATCAAGCTCGGGATAAAGTTCGCTGTCCCAACGCCAGTTCCACATCAAACGTTTACCGAAGGAAGTCACGCGGCGACCTTCCCAGTCTTGAGCCCAAATACCGCTGACCTTTACGCCATGTTCACGCATGACATCCAGCTTTTTCTGACAAACCTCGGTGCCGCCCTGAATGCCCAAAATTACGCCGTCATAAACCCAGTCTGGCAATTCTGGCTGGCGTCCAAGCAGCGCAGTGAGTTTCTCCAGCAAAGTGATGTAGCTATCCGCACAGTCAAAATGCAGCACCGCTTCATCCTGCCAAATAGCCAGTTCATGATATTCAGGTGCGGAAAAATCAAAGTTCATGTAGCAACTGTTATCGAAATGGCAGAAGTATTTCTGGCTACTGACAAAGGTTGGCTGCGGGAAAAAGGTCCAGTAATAATCCCCTCCGGCGTTTTCTTTGCAATCGGCTTGCCAAGTTACATAGCTTTGCTTGTTACGCCCAACGCCCTGCTCGCTAGTCCATAAAGGGAATGGTTTGCCACGTAAATCAAAATAGGAGAATTGCTCACCGCAACCGTAAATATGATCCTGAGGTTCTGCGGCTAAACGCAGCCACATGCGATTATTTTCACTGTCGGCATTACTGAGCTTCATTTCAAGACGATCGTGGGCATCAATAGCAACGTTTAACGTTGCCTGAGCAACATCACCACGGCTAAAGCGAATGTCAAAACCCGCTGCCGTAGATGAAATCTCAGCATCAATCAGAGCCAGTTTTTCACCTAACCGATCTTTGATACTGAAATTACCACGGAACATATCGATATCAGCTTTGCCATGCCCAATCCATAAGCAAGGGCTCTCTGACGAGTGTTTAAGTAATACGCGATTCTGAAAAATAAGAGTAAAACCGTCATGTTGCTGCTGTAACTCAAGACCACTTTGCTGCGAAACCATGGTAGATCTCCATAAAGGATTGAGAATTCTAGACAAGCTGACCAATCCTTCTCTTCTTAGAGAAGGGGCTTATCCCAATTGAGAAAAAGAGCGCTTACTCGCTCAGTTCAACAACCTCAAGATTGAGCAACTGCGCCACTTTACGTAGCAGAGGACGGTGCTCGCCGTAGACCAGCGACGTGTGATGTTCCATTCCAGCGTCGATCAAACGCTTGCGATAAACATCGGCATCAACATCCAAGCGAGCGGTGCCAGCGGTCCCAGAGAAGGCCAACGGCGCTTTGATCATTTCACCACCGGCCAACATCAGGCGTAATTTCCCCTCGCCCTGTGTGATGCGACATAAGGTGATACGTCCAGGTTTGAGCGCAAACTCAGACAGCAGCGGTAACTTACGGTTAGAATGAATGGTGGCCTGAACGGGACCATCACGGTCGGCCATTTCGATAGGTGCCTGCCCACAGTGCCAGAACACAACGCTGTTATTTTGTGGGTCGATGTCTACCAAATCCGTGTTAAACGCAGCATTCCCAGATGCCCACTGAGCCATCAGTGAAGAAAGGACGCCGAACATATCGGCTTCACAGCCACACGGCACTTTGTCTTCATTCATCAGCGCTAGCGCACCACAGGCCGCACAGCCGTAATCGGTGAAAAAGTCTGGCCAGCAGCGCACTGCAATGCCGGAATAACCTTCACGCAAGGCTTTAGCTTGCAGGGCGGAATAGACTTTAAGGGTTTTACGCGTCGCGTCCTGATCCATTTCCCCGAGATTAGGGAAATCTTTTGCACGGCGTGCATAGGGGGCATCTGCCACGCTATCAGGTAGCGCTTTAACTTCATCAATAAATGACAACACCGGCTGACGGGCGACCTGAACACCGAAGTGCTGTTCAAGCTGTTGCTGGTTGTAGTTACAAGCGTCAAAACCCAATGGGTGCTCGCCAATAACCATCACCTTGGTCTGCTTGAAGCGACGTACGATTGCCGCCGCCTGTGCTAGTTGTTGCAATTCATTTATCGCACTCGCATCATCTGGCGCACCGTGAATCGTTTGAACCTTGATTCCTTCACGGCTGAGGGCATGACAAGCCAGATTCACGCCACAAAATGAATTTAGACGCAGACGCCCACCGGTACGCGCTTCCGGAAACGACCACATCGCGGTTGGAACTGGGAAATCGCGGATCACTTCGGTGGTTAACGAAGCATCGGTGAACGTCACCTGTAAAATCAGCAGCAGATCAAGATCGGCCTGCTTCAGCGCGGGTAATGCCTTCAGCGCTGACTCAACATCGAACTGCAGCTCCGGCTCCCCCACCAGCTCGAGATCCATCAATGCCAGTGAATGCCACGCCTGCTGTAACATTTCCTGGGCATAGGGCACATCAAAGGTATTACGTCCTAACGCTAAAACGCCGACTTTTGCTTTATTTGACATGATGTTGCTTCCAGTAATTAATTTATTTAAGCAATAACGCGAAAACGATGCTCGGTGCGGCTGGCATATGTTTGCCCTGGGCGCAAAACAACGTTGCTAAAATGAGGAAAATGAATGCTGTCTGGGAATGCTTGTGTCTCAAGGCAAATCCCGGAGAATGCCTGATAACGGTGCCCTTCTTTCCCATTCCAAACCTTGTTAGAAAGCTTGAATGCATTGTAGAACTGCACACCTGGTAGCGTGGTATGTACCTCCATAACACGACCACTGTGTGGGCAAATCATCGTGGCTGCCGGATGTAAGTCAGTGTCGGTTGGCTTCAAGACATAATTCATATCGAAGTCCTGTGCCGCACGCTGTTGCATCGCATCCCCTAAGCGACGAGCATTGCGAAAATCAAACGCCGTACCGGCAACTCGAACAATCTCTCCTGTCGGCAACATGGTGGATTCATCGACCGGCGTCATGAAGTCGGCATCGATTTTGAGCTGTTGATCGTGGATAAGGTGAGTATGGCCGCGTAGGTTGTAGTGGCTATGGTTCACCAGATTCACCAGCGTCGGTTTATCCGTTTGCGCTTCAAACTCGAACGTCACCACGTTGTCATCAGTAAGACCGATGCGATGACACACCGTGAGATTTCCCGGATAGCCTTCTTCTCCATCCACGGAGGTACGGCTAAAAATCACACCGTCGCCATCTTCCTGCGCTTGCCAGACATACTTATCAAAACCACGGATACCACCGTGCAAATGCTGTCCAGTCGGCGCTTCATTGGTAGCAAGCAGATACTCTTGCCCGTCAATTTTGAAACGTCCCCCAGCAATGCGGTTGGCGCATCGTCCGGCAATAGCACCAAAAAATGGATGACCCGCCTGATAAGAAGCCAAATCATCAAACCCCATCACCACGTCTTCTGATTTTCCATCTCGGTTGGGAGCCCAGAGCTGAGTCACAATACATCCATAATCCGTGACACACAGGCGCATACCTTGGCTATTGCTTAATGTGAAAAGAGAAACGGTTTGCCCTAGGTGTTCGCCAAAATGCTGGCGTTGAATGGTCGTCATGTTCTTAATCCTTTAATGAATATTCAGAATTGCAACGCTTTGCCATTGCTGCCAAATAAGCGGATTTTTTCGATTACTTTTTCTTTCATCACGTCACGTCCATGACCCAGAGAGACAGCCAGCGCATACTCTTCAGGATCGTTGGTTAATACTTCGCAAAGCCCTTGGGTAAAGGCCTGACGCAGCTCAGTATCGACGTTGACTTTGGCAACACCTAATGCAATAGCTTGGCGAATTTGATCGTCAGGAACGCCTGAGCCACCATGTAACACAATCGGTTTTTTCACGATTTCACGAATTTCTTGCAGGCGTCCAAATGCGAGTTTAGGCTCCTGTTTGTAGACGCCATGCGCGGTGCCGATAGAGACCGCTAAATAATCCACATCAGTCCCTTCGGAGAAACGCAGTGCCTCATCGCAGCTCGTGATTAGCGCATCTTTTTCATCCACGGAAATATCATCTTCGGTGCCACCAATTTTGCCAATTTCACCTTCCATGCCGATGTTTAGCGCATGGGCAACCTCCGATGCCGCACGGGTAATACGGACGTTCTCCTCAAAGGACAAATGAGAACCATCGAACATGACCGACTGGAAACCACACTGGATTGCCTGCATGGTTTGCTCAAAACTGCGGCTATGATCCAAATGGATACAAACTGGCACCGTGATATCGTGCATAAAAGCATCGATGATCTCTTTCATCGGTTTTAGCCCCATCACGCTAATCACTTTTTGTCCGACCTGAATCATGACCGGTGATTGTTCTTCCTGTGCCGCCAGTAAAATGGCACGCACCGTTTCTGCGTTGTGAGCGCTAAATGCGCCAATGGCATAGCCGTGTTTCCACGCCTGTTGGATCATGGTTTTACCGGATACATAAGGCATTTTCTTCTCCCTTTTGAGCTGAGCATCAGCCCCTTAATTATTTGAAAATAAACGAATTACGATTATTTTTTCAGGCCTGATGCTGCTCGCACCTGTTCCAGAATAGCGGTCCAATCCTGACGGCCTCTCCCGCTGGCTCTCGCTTGGCTATAAACCTCACGTGAAGCGGCCCCCATTGGCATCGAGACATGCAGTTGATTCGCGACATCAAGCGCGATCCCCAGATCTTTGTGAGCCAAATCGATCATGAAAGCAGGTGTGAGATCTCCCTTAAGTACCTTATTTGGCCATGACGTAGTGAAGTGGCCTTTGCCTGCTGGTGTGCCACTCATCACCTTCAGCGCCACATCAAACGATAGCCCTAGCGCCTCACACAGCACCGCGGCTTCGGCAGAAAGTGCATTCAAAGCGATGCTCATATAGTTGTTTATTAACTTGACGCGAATCCCCATCCCTGGCCCACCAGCGTTGATCAGCTCAGAACCCATCCCCATCAATACTGGAGTTGCATACTCCACCTGCTCTGAAGTACCACCGGCCAGAATCAGCAAGGTACCTGCGATTGCGTGATCTGAGGTGCGTCCAACGGGGGCATCCATCATGCTGAAACCGCGATCCTTCATCTCAGCAATCAATTTGTCCGTTTGCAGCGGATGAATGGTGGACATATCAATCACCAATGCCGATGGTAAAAGCGTGGTGCAGATACCCTCAGCACCGAATAACACCTCTCGCACCAAATCGCCGTTTGGCAGCATGGTGATAACGAACTCCACGTTCTGCGCTGCATCCGCTGGGCTATGACATGCCCGCGCACCTTTGCCTACTAACTGCACCATCGCTTGAGTACTGATATCAAACACACTTAGCTGATGCCCCTGCTTAAGCAGGTTATTGGCCATAGGCAGCCCCATTTGTCCTAACCCGATAAAAGCGATCTTTGCCATTTCACTCTCCTGTCATTCAATGTCACTTTGAGTTCATTGATGGAATATTTTGTCTGTTTTTGATCGTATTTGTAATTTATGGTCAAAAAATTGACAGCCATCACTCTTTTAACATTTGGGAGAATTAAAATAGCGGCATCGTGATCGAAGGCTGGTTTTACTGATAATCAGTGATGGATCGTGCAACCTCCCAATCCAACGCTTCTCGTCAGAGAGAGCCGTGCAAAGATAAATAAGTTCGGAATGCACCGGGGTGCGGAAAGGGAATTAACACTTTAGAGGAATAAGTCATGACTCGAATTGCATGCGTAGGAATTGCAGTACTGGACAGGTTGTATTACGTCGACAAATTACCTACAGGTGGTGGGAAATACGTAGCTCATGATTATCGAGAAATAGGAGGTGGCCCAGCAGCAACGGCGGCTGTCGCAGCGGCACGACTGGGCGCTAACGTTGATTTTATAGGCCGTGTCGGTGACGACGCGACGGGAGATACACTACTCAATGAACTTGAGTCTTACGGTGTAAACACAGCGTTCACTCAGCGTTATTCGCAGGCCAGATCGTCTCAGTCAGCCATCTTGGTTGATGCTTATGGAGAGCGTATCATCATCAATCATCCAAGCCCTGACTTGCCTAATGATGCCCAGTGGCTAACGGCAATAGACTTCAGCCAATACGATATGGTTCTTGCCGATGTGCGCTGGCATCAGGGCACGTTGACGGCTTTCACGCTGGCAAAACAAGCGGGAGTTGCCACCTTACTCGATGCAGATGTCACACCGCAGGATATCCGCCCACTGGTGGCGTTAGCAGACCACGCAGCATTTTCTGAGCCCGGATTACAACGCATGACAGGCGAAAATGATATCCAACGCGCATTGCAGATGGCAGAAAATGACACAAATGCTCAAGTTTATGTCACTCAAGGTAAGAAAGGATGTTTTTGGCTGCAGCACGGGCAGTTGCAGCATCAGGCGGGATTTCACGTTGAAGTCGTCGATACCACTGGCGCTGGCGATGTTTTCCACGGAGCACTCGCCGTGGCGCTAGGCCGTCAACCAGATATTGCTGCCTCAGTACGCTATGCTAACGCCGTGGCGGCACTCAAATGTACCCAACCAGGTGGGCGAGCTGGCATCCCTGATTGTGATCAAACTGACTCTTTCCTCACTCGTTTTGTATAAAATGATCAACAACATGACCCATTGAAGAGAAATAAACATGAGTCTGACCGAATTAACGGGTAATCCACGCCACGATCAGTTGATCCAATTGATCGCTCAGCGTGGATATATGAACATTGATGAACTGGCACAACTTTTAGATGTTTCAACGCAAACCGTACGTAGAGACATTCGCAAGCTCAGCGATCAGGGACTGATCTCACGTCATCATGGTGGCGCGGGACGTGCTTCAAGCGTGGTAAACACCGCCTTTGAGCAACGAGAGATCTCTTATACCAATGAAAAAATGGCGATAGCCGAGGCCATCGCCGACTATATTCCCGATCGCTCCACGGTATTTATCACCATTGGCACGACCGTAGAGCATATCGCTCGTGCCCTGATGAACCACAGCCATTTACGCATTATCACTAACAGTCTGCGAGTCGCGCATATTCTGTATAAAAATACGGAGTTCGAAGTGATGGTTCCCGGCGGTACTCTGCGACCTCATAACGGCGGCATTATTGGCCCGAGTGCCGTCTCCTTTGTGGAAGGATTTCGCGCCGACTATCTGATTACCAGCATGGGAGCCATAGAAGCGGATGGTAGCCTGTTAGATTTTGATGTGAACGAAACCACCGTAGTCAAAGCAATGATGGCGCATTCACGGCATATTTTACTTGCAGCCGACCATACCAAGTTCCATGCATCTGCGGCGGTGGAAATCGGCAATGTGGGGAAAGCGACCGCCTTATTTACAGACGATGAACCTCCTGCTGCGCTCAGTGCTTTGCTGCAACAACAGCAAGTAGAATTAGTCGTTACCTCCTCAGCTCAACAGGAGCCAACGCTTTAAATCTGCTAGCAATTCTTATTTAAGCTACGCTTATGTGCAGATTAATCCAAAAATGTGCGTCGGCACTTGCCCGACGTTCATTATCTCCCTAGAGTTACGCCACTTTAATGCTTATCTGACAGGATTTTTGGGTACAACGCATTGGCTAAAACTATCCAACGAGAACACTATCTAGATTATATCCGCGCCACGCTCATGTTGTTGGGGATACCTTTCCACGTTTCACTGGTCTATTCGGCTCACCATTGGGTGGTCAACAGCATGCCAGAAAGCCTGCCATTAAGTTTGTTTAATGACTTCATTCATGCATTCCGCATGCAGGTGTTTTTTGTCATTTCCGGCTATTTTTCTTGCATGCTGTACCAGCGCTATCCGTTGAAAAAGTGGCTGAATGTTCGCCTGACCCGACTGCTCATTCCGATGGCCACGGCGATGGTTCTTATCACGCTGCCACAGTTTTGGTTCATCTTGCATCACACCACCGGGATCAGTGATTGGGCGCAAGCCGACCTGTGGCAAAAGGCTAACATCTGCGTGTGGTATTTAGTTTCGCATCTATGGTTTTTGCTTACGCTAAGCCTGCTGACAGTGATAAGCGCCCCGCTGCTCAACGCCATCGTCAATCGTGCGCTATGGAGCAAAGTCTCCACTGGGGCATTGTTACCGATTTTTATTGCTCTTGGCGTCGGTTTTGCCCTGCTACATAAGCTTTCTGCAACGTTAATGCCGACAGTTACAGGCTCTGCACTGTTTAACTTTTTAGTGGTTAATACGCTGATGTACTTCCCGTTTTACCTGCTCGGTGCAGTGGCGTTTGTCCATATCAAACATAAAGAAAATATCACTCGAGTGTCATTCATTGACGGTCTGATTGCTGCGGCATCGGTCGGGCTGTATTTGCTCAATGAAAATACTCAGGTATTTGCGCCGCTACAGCTCAGCGTGCAGTTTTGCCTGATATTCATCATTGGTCTCACCATGACAAAGGTCGTGTTAACTCTGGGACATCGACTGCTGAATAGGGAATCGCGTGGGGTGACGTACTTCGTGGGAGCATCGCTGTTTATCTATCTGGTACACCACCCACTCACGATTATCTACGGAAGCCTGATGGAGAATGTACATCCCCAACCTCTGCTTGGCTTCGCTGTTGGCGTCACGCTGGTGGTGTTGGGCTCGCTGATGCTATATGAAATCCACCGGCGCGTACCGCTGCTGCGCTACCTGTTTTCAGGTAAGCCGCAGAAACCCGTCGTGAATTCAGTGAAATGATTAATTTGCCAGCCAAACGGCTGGCAAATTATTTTTGTCGATTACGCCTTTGGCAGCTCTTTCAACAGAGCCTGACGCTGAGAATCCAGCGTGGTAATACGACTGCATACGTCTTTGCCGAAAGATTTGAAATCATCTTCCTGCTTGCTCCACTCGGAGCGAATCGCCTGCTGTAAACCACCTAGGTTGCCCATGATGGCCTGCAGAGGGTTATCAGACTTAGTCGCATTTGCCGCCTGTTTCAGCCCCATCTCATTGATGCTGTCTTGTAAGACACCACCCATGGTCTGGTTAACGAGATTCTGGCCTTCCTGCTCGACTTTAGAAATAGCCTGATGGTGGAAGGTATACCCATCGCTGCGTTTTTCTAGAATACGCTGCATCTGCTCTTTTAGCTGAGAATCCAGTTTGGTCAATCGATTACGAATGTTGCTATCGCTGCCAACCTGTTCAACGATAACTTTATCCAGAGAAACGCGCGCTTTTTCCAAACGAGTCTGCGCTCCTTCATCGATCCATGGGAAATCCTTGCGGATCCCCGATTGCAGATTCACTGCCTGCTGTTGCGCTTTGGTGCTCAGCGTAACGGCTTTGCCATCGCGGGTCATATTACCGTTTTTATCGATAGTCAGGTTGCCACTCGCACCTACGATTTGTACCTGCTGAGGATTAACAATGATGTCATCCTGCGGCTTAACATTACATTCCCATGCCGCCTGAGCCTGCCACGCGGTCAACATCAGTAGAGATAATCCTAATTTACGAATCATGCGTTCTTTGTCTCCTAAAAAATCGAGCGGCCAATGCGCTGCGCAAGAATTTCAAGCGCAGCGGTTCCCGCCAGTGAGTTGCCAGAGGCATCCAGTTCAGGGCACCAAACTGCAATACTCATTTCATGGGGGACAACGGCAATAATTCCGCCGCCCACGCCTGACTTGCCGGGCATCCCGACACGATAGGCAAATTCGCCAGCACCATCATACATGCCACTGGTAACCATCATGGCATTAATCTGGCGGTTCTGCCGCTCATTGATGAGTGGCTCCTCCAACGCAGGCGAATGCCCGTTGTTGGCAAGATAGACAAAAGTGCGCGCCAATTCCATACAACTCATTCTTAAAGCACAGTAATGGAAATAAGTTTGCAGCACCGTTATCACGTCATTATCAAAGTTGCCGAACGATTTCATCAGATAGGCGATCGCCGCATTACGGTCTGAATGTTCGAACTCGGAGCGTGCCACCCGGGCGTCGTACACAATATCCGGCTCGCCAGACAAGGCGCGCACCACCTCTAGCATTCTCTGCTTGGGCGCGCTCAGACGCGACTGCAACATATCGCACACCACCAATGCGCCAGCATTGATAAACGGGTTACGTGGCTTACCTTGCTCCAACTCCAACTGTAGTAGGGAGTTAAAGGGTTGCCCCGATGGCTCTTTCCCGACTCGAGCCCAGATATCCGACTCAGCATAACGGCTAAGCGCCACGGTTAAACTCAATACCTTTGAGATCGACTGGATCGAAAAACGCTCATTGGCGTCCCCCGCCTGATAAGTTTCACCGTCCACGGTGCAAACAGCAATCCCCAGTTTATCGGCCGGTACTTCAGCCAATGCTGGAATGTAATCCGCAACTTTGCCCTGCCCAATTAAAGGGCGTACCTGAGCCAGAATATCTTCCAGCAATTGATTACTCAGCTTAGTTGCCACACAGTGCTCCAAAACAAATCAGAATTACGCTTATTACGGGGCGGGAGGATAAAACAATTGCGACAAGACGGAAAGGCGTTGAAGAGGGATAAAGGGGTTTAGGACTCGTCTCCCCGAAAAAAAACCCGCCGAAGCGGGTTTTTTATTAAACATACTTTTAGACGTTTTCTAGGCGTAAATCCTAGAGGAAACGCTCTTAGAAGTAGTAGTTAACACCAGCGGTGAAATCGTGGGTAGCCACTTTAACTTTGGAAGCTTGTGCAGTTGCATCGCCAGCGTCCAGGTATTTGTAGCCCAGATCCAGATCCAGGTGGTTGTTGATAGCGTAAGAAACACCAGTACCAACGCTCCACGCGAAGTTGTCACCGTTACCAGAGTGGCTTGCGCCATCCTGAGTGTTTTTCAGGTTTACGTTAGCGTAACCGATACCAGCACTGATGTATGGAGTGAAAGCAGTGTCGGTATTGATGTCGTAGTAACCGTTCAGCATAGCGGTCTGCAGACGTACACGGTTGTGAGTACGAGTGTTGTCAGCTTTGATGAAGTGATCGGTATCAGTAGTATCACGGAATGAATAATCTAATTCTGCACGGATTGGCAGGTTAAATTCATTCTGGAAGTTATAACCGAATACCAGACCAGCGGTGCCTGCTTGTTTGGTGTCACGTGGAACGCTGCTACCAGTTGCAGATTTCTGACCGTGAATTTGCTCTAAGCTGGTACCCAATTTAGCACCGGCATAATAACCAGTGTTGTCTGAGTTTGCAGCGAAAGCGGAAGCTGAAGTTGCTAAGCCGATAATAACGGCCAGGCTAGTTAATTTTTTCATGATAGATTCCAACTTAATAAGTATTTTACTTGTGAAACTATATCATCATGTGACATTAATCACAAAAATGAAGACGCTAGATAATAATAGCGATCCCTGTACGAAAATTGAATTATTTTTTTATCAATGAAATCAATGGATAGTGTTTTTTGTACTAGTTTGTTTAGTTTGTGTTTAAAAAAAACGCACTTTTGGTAGGAATATTCCGATTTATTGCGTTTACAAGCGATTGATATTTATACGCTGTAATTTCAATGCGGACTTAAAATAAATATCTTTTATTCTTTAGCGTAATGAGTAAATTTTTGTATAGAAATGACGTCGAATGATTTACTTATTTTTAAATTTAGGAAAATGACTATAGAGAATAATTTTTTTATTTATTGAGAATAAAAATACAGAAAATAAGATTTTATATAAATATATATGCGACTAAGCAATCGATTCCATAAGAAATAAATCATGATGAATAGTGATATAATTCATGAAGATACAAACTGTGATGATGGTCACATTGCTCTTGAAGGTAACGCACAATCTATGCACTAAAGTAGCGGAATACCCCTGCGCCAAAAACGATTCAAATGGGTGAGAAAATGAGAGACTTAAACCTCTCAGCATCGGTGGATGCTACGCCATGATTGCTATTTAAGAGCGTTGGGCAGAGTAGATCTTGCCTAGGATGGATAAAGTAAAGCAGTTATACGCGGGGTGATTGACCAAGTATTTACCATTTTAGCCACTTTTTTGACCGTTTGATTTGCAACATAAGCCTTAAAGTAGCCGCTGTAGTCAGGCGTCTATCAAAAGGTCCTTTTCGTGGCAAAACAATTATTACGCAGCGGCAGCTTAGATGATTTTCTCGCATTGGGTGAAAACGGCCAGCCCGTTTACGCTTCAGCTTTGCAGCTCAGAGAAACTCTGCGACTGCGCCATCAACAGACTATCGCTGATAGCCTCGCGATCCCTCAGCCAAATGAACGGGGCGATCGGATAGATTGGTATGCGCCAATCGCGGGAAAAGTCACATCTTGGATAGCAGCCAGCGATGAAGAACGCGCCTCAGCGTTGCGCCAGCTAGAGCATTGCCAGCAAACGGCCAACACCCTCAGCCTTAAAGCCCAAAACTCAGATAAACCTGCTCTGCGCTTGTTTGGTATTTTGCTTGCTAAGGCGATGCAGTTTCCTGGCTCCAACCATGTTTTCTTAGTTGATGGTAAACCGGTATTAACATTCTGGGGATTCGTTAATCTCGATAAAAAATCTCGCACCGATGCCTTTGATTGCTTACGTGCAGCCAGCGCTGACACCGTGCCAGAAAAACTGGCTATCACCGAATTACCAACAAAGCCCCCTATTACCGTTCCTTCTGTTGCGCTTGCAAACACGGCCTCCCAACAAACATCTACCGTTGACGATTCTTTGGACATAAGTCCCACCTCCATTGATGCTCAAACAACGCGTCCTCGCCGTGACTGGCGTCAACTTTGGTGGTTGCCTCTAGCGTTGATCGCTTTAGGGATCTTATTTGTCCAGATACGAGCTAAAGGAGATGTGGCAGCGGCCAAACCTTCCGAGCCAGAGGTTAAAACAGCCGTCGTGGCTACAAAACCTGCTCTCGCGACCAAAACCTTAGTGACGACCACGCATTTACCCGTCGCTCACGTGACCTCGCCAGAGCCTGCGCCAGCAGCTCCGATAGAGAAAAAGCCAGAGATAAAGGTGGAGGAAACACCGGTGACAGCCGCTGCGCCTAATGCGTTAGTGATGCCCGCAGAGGCGGTAAAAATGGGCTCAACGCGTTTCATGAATGGGAAATGGCGCGCCAGTTTAGACATCAAAACGCCACGAACCGGCAAACCACCAAGTTTGGTGTATCAAATAAAAAACAGCAAAGGCACGGTGAAAATCACCCACGGTGACGGGATTAGCTGTAGTGCGAATGTCACCACCGGCCTCATGAGCTCAGGAAGTTTAGTGGTTGATAGCAGAATTAAAGCGAAATGCAGCGATGGTTCACGTTACAAGATTCCACAGCTTATCTGCAAAGCAGGTGAGAACGACGTAGCCGAATGTAAAGGGCGCTATGACGCCGACACTCTTTTGCCAATGAATATGACGCGCATTGGCAAATCGTCTCAGTAAATAATGGGTGAATAAACCATGTTAGCCACAATTTCCGATTATAAACATCAGGTTGCACTCATTCAGAACAGCGGCATCCAGTTTTTAGACTTTGCCTTAAAGCCCAATTTTTCCTCTGAGCTACCGGGAAAGTTTGTTCGCCAAACCGCAAATGGCCCATTGCTACGTTTACTGCACAATGCTGAAACTGACACCTATTGGCTGCCTGCTCCTGCAGGGGCTCAGCCGGAGCGAGTAAAACCCGAGTCGAGTATTCCTCTAGAGCATTCTCTGCGGCTACTCAATAAAATCTGGTTGCCGCTGCCATTTTTCCGATTCAATCCGCCGCGTACTTTCTTAGGGGGGCCAGACAATTGGGCACGAATGCAGATTTTAGCGTTAGATGAACCCGATCGTGATGGCAATACCTATCGCCTGTGCATGGCGTTTGATACGGCGGTTTATGCCGATATTCACAATGCAGAATCGCTCGCGCCAAGTGAAAATGATGTGAAAACCGGCGCTGGATTTGCATTGGCATATCGCAGTGAAGAACTGGGCGAATTTCTGGATCTTACTTGGGTGGATGGTTGGCTGCGTGAAGTGTTCATTCAGCAGGTTACGCAGCAGGAAGATCGTCATTCGGTCGGTATCCAAACCGCGCTACGCGAGTTTGAGTATCAGGCGCACTACCTGAATTTACTGCATTTATTGGGTCATCAGTTGAATGTGCCAACGATTAAAATGAATACCAATACGCTGCAAGAACCGACTGTGCATGTCGATCTAATTATGGATGTTGGTAACTCCCACACCTGTGGAATTTTGGTTGAAGATCATCTCGATGAGCATAATGGGCTAAAGCAGACCTACGAGCTACAGCTACGTGACATGAGCCAGCCGCATTACGTGTATAACGAACTGTTCGACAGTCGAGTTGAGTTTGCACAGGCTGAATTTGGCAAGCGTAATTTCTCTGTTGAAAGTGGACGTGAACAAGCATTTATTTGGCCATCGATCGTGCGTGTCGGTCGAGAGGCCAGCCGTATGGCGCTACAGAGGGTGGGAACGGAAGGATCGACTGGGCTTTCCAGTCCGCGTCGCTACCTGTGGGATGAAGAGCAGTACATGCATGGTTGGCGTTTTAATTCACTGGAGCAAACGCAGCAAGAGACGTTAGCAACCGCGCTGCCGCTGACTTTCCTGATCAATGACGAAGGCCAGCCGCTATACGAACAGCCTTTAGATGAGCGTCTCCCTGTCTTTTCCGCGCACTACAGCCGTAGTTCGCTGATGACGTTCATGCTTTCTGAATTGTTGGCACAGGCGTTGATGCAGATAAACAGCGTCGCCCAGCGTTTAAAAATGACGCACTCAGCGGCTCCGCGCCAGCTACGCAGTATTATCCTGACGTTGCCTTCTGCAATGCCGAAACCAGAGCGCGAAATCTTCCGTCGGCGCATGGTTCAGGCTATCGGTCTGGTATGGAAAAGCATGGGCTGGCATCCCGCTGACGATGACTTTACCCATGAAAACGATCGCGTAAAAAGCACGGTTCCCGTTCCTGATGTTCAGATGGAGTGGGATGAGGCCACCTGTGGACAGATGGTTTATCTCTATAACGAAACACAGGTTAACTTTGGCGGGCGCACTGAAGAATTCTTTGCCAGTCAGGCTCGCGCCGATCGTGAGCTGGCTGAAGGGGAAACCGTGGGCAAAACATTACGTATCGCGTCAATCGATATTGGTGGCGGCACAACAGATTTGGCGATCACACAGTATCGTTTAGATGATGGAGCAGGAAGCAATGTCAAAATAACGCCACGGCTGTTATTCCGTGAAGGTTTTAAACTGGCAGGAGATGACATTTTGTTAGATGTCATTCGTCTATATGTATTGCCAGCGTTGCAGACTGCATGCAGGAAAGCGGGCGTGATAGATGCAGATGAGCGGATGGCGAAACTGTTTGGCGGTGAAGGTATATCCGTGCTGCGACAGCAAGCTACCTTGCAGCTCTTTAGTCCTATCGGGCGCGCTATTCTGGAGCGTTATGAAGGCTACGATCCTCTCGATAGCGGCGCTGAGATTGATACTACCTTTGGCGAACTGTTAAGCCAGCAGCCAACGGATACCGTACTGAACTATATCAATAATGATGTGCAACGGGCCCAGCCTACCGACGCCGCTCCATTCGATGTTTTACAGGTGCCGCTCATTCTGAAACTAAGTAAGCTACATGCTGAGTTTCTTTCTCCGCGCATGCGTATTACGCAAAACCTGCGTTCGTTATGCGAAGTGGTCGCGCTGTATTCCTGCGATGTATTACTACTGACCGGTAGACCGTCGCGATTTCCTGGTATTCAGGCATTGTTCCGTCATCTTCAACCGCTGCCAATCAACCGAATTTTGCCGCTTGAAGGTTATCACACCAGCGAGTGGTATCCATTTAACAAACGTGGACGCATAGATAATCCGAAGTCAACGGCGGCCGTTGGCGCCATGATTTGCCTGTTAGCGGTGAATTTACGCTTAGCGAGTTTTAACTGTAAGGCCGGTGATTTTCAGCCATATTCAACGGTGCGTTATTTGGGCATGCTTGATAACCATCAAGCATTAATGAGCAACGATGTGTGCTACAGCGATATCGATCTTGATGATCCCAAATTTGTGCTGCCAAGCGACAACGTTTTTCAGATGCGCGGTCCGTTATGCCTTGGATTTCGTCAATTAGATAACGATCGTTGGCCTGCTTCACCGCTGTATCGGTTATCCATTACTGACCAGCAACTGGCGCGCAAAGTCGCTGGCGAAAGTGTGTTGTATGTGAAGCTCGCCGTGGTAGCGATGAACGATGAGCAAGGCCCTGAGTGCTTTGCCCTTTCTGATGTAAAACTTGATGATGGCAGTTCGGTACCTTTGCACCATTTAAAACTGCAATTAAATACCTTATCGGATAGCGCCCATTATTGGATCGACAGTGGGAGCGTATTTAGCTAATGAAATCATTGAATGCAAAGCAGATAAATAGCCAGTTACAGACGATTGCGCATAGCGTGACTCAGGCAATTGATTGGGTGGATAACGCGCGCGAACACTCACCTCGGTTGAATATCGAAGCAGATAGCCTGCGAGTAAAACTTTATCGCTGTCATCATCAGCTCACGGCTTTACAGAGTTCGCCACAAAGCCCGCCAAGTATTGGTTTTTGGGGGCTGTCTCAGGCGGGTAAATCACATTTGATCCACGCGCTAGTTGCAAATGAAAATGGGCGGTTAGAAATCTATTTGGCGGGGCGCACGCTGGACTTTCTCACTCATATCAACCCCGGAAATCTGGATTGCGGTATCGTCACTCGATTCTCTCGCCGCAGGGGTATAGATAATCATGATTACCCTGTTGAGCTGGCGTTGTTGAAAGAATATGAAATCGCCAAAATGCTGGTTGATGCGTTTATCAATGATTTCTCATCAGAGTTTGACTATCAAGAACTGGATGAAGGTGTTATCGACGAGCATTTAGCGGCTCTCTCAACGTTGCGTCAGCCGGACATTGTGGCGGGATTGAGCGAATATGATGTTGTCGCGCTGTGGGATGCGGTAAATCGCCGCATTGGCTCACGTGGCAAACGGATGAACCGTGATTTTTGGCCATCGGCGGTAAGGCTTGCGCCGTATTTGAGCGTAGATCATCGCGCCCGATTGTTCTCACTGCTGTGGAATGGCGTAGACGAACTGACGTCGGCCTATGCCAGCTTTAGCCATATTTTACAGCGTTTATCCTGTGCGGAGAAAGTCGCGGTTCCGTTAAGCGTTCTGGTGGATGATATGCAGCTGCCAGCCGAAGGGATATTGAGCCCTGAAGTGCTGGAAAATGCCAACTCGCCGCTTGATTTTAGCGTACAGGTTTGTCCACTCATCAACCGCAAAACAGCGAAACCAGTAGAACTTTCCATTGCTGAACTGGCGCTGCTGACATTTGAAATCACGCTGCCTTTAGCTGGCGCAGCTCGGGAACCACTATTTCAGCAGACTGACGTGCTGGATTTTCCCGGCATTGGTCGCTCTCTGGAAAGAGAATATGAACCTTCATCCTCACTGAACGGCATTTTGCAACGAGCTAAAACACAGGGTTTATTAGAACGCTATGCTGATAACCAACAGCTTGGTGCATTAATGGTATGTACCGCGGTCGGTGAAAAAACCACGACGCAGTCAGTGGGCAAAATTCTGGCTCATTGGACAAAAAGCACGTTAGGAGATACAGAGCAGCGTAAACCTACGTTGATTTGGGCGCTTACGCCGTTTGACCTGCGCGTAACCCAGAATAAGAGCTACGACGACGCCGTTCAGCGATATGTGGGTTTGCCAGGTGAGAGCTGGGGGTCGATGCTAGTGACCGATAAAAGCGGTGTTCGTCGCATGGTGGATTATTTAGCTACGGAGGTGAACAGCGAGACTACTCTGAGACGTCTGAATCTGAGGTTAGAATCGCTGCGGCGTGAGCTGGCTGATCATCTGTTAGGCAACTGGTTAGCGCTGGATGAGGAAGAAGAGGAAAAAGAGAAACTTCGAATATCCCAGACGTTGCTTAAGGCGCTACAAAACCGAACCGGAGTACATGGTGAGCTACTCGAACGCTTATTACCCACTCGGGATGAACTGCGTAGACTGTATCTACAGCTAAATAATCAGGCGAACTGTGCCGTTGTTTCGGGGAACCACAGCGATAGCGTATTGCCAATTATGCATGGCGATCCGTTTGGCATTGAGATGAATATCGATTTGGTCGCTGACTTTGTTCCTGAGACTGATTTCGTAACATCAGAAGCGCAAACCGAGGCCAATTTTGCCAATCAAGCTTATCAATATTGGATTAACCATCTGCGCAATTTGGCGGAGAATGAATCGTTACTAGCCTTGCTGGGTCTGGGTAAATCAGAGTTAGAACTACTGTCACAAGAGTTGATAACGGCCAGTGTGCGTATGCATATTGCCTCGACTTTATCACAAGCGTTGTCAGGGATTGAGAATGAAGGCACAAGGGTAGATATGCTGGTGGATCGTCAGGTTTCACGCGTATTAAGCGTGCTAGGCGATTTTGTCGCATGGTTAGGCTTCCAGCAAATACCCGAATCATTGCGGCCTGATAGCCGTGTAAACCGTGGACAAAAGCTCTTTGCGAAACCACCTGCGATGAAAACGGCGAGCTGGGGAGACTCTTTGCGTTTAACTAAGCTTTCAGTCATGCCATCTAATAATACGGGATTCTATATTTACGATTGGCTGGTGGGCTTAAGTGAAGTGATTATCCAAAATAAAGGTTATTCTTCAGCACATGAGCTTAGCCAGCACCAGCAACAGCAACAGCAGATAAAAAATATTGTCGCTTCTATTGCTGATTAAGACGTGGCCTCTTATGAGGCCGCTCTCTCTTAGATAGGATCGCAAACAGGGTATGTCTACGTTGCTCAGTCAGGACAACCCGTTGTTATCAAGTGGTATTCGATCACGTCGTTAAACATACTCATCGAGATATTGTGTCGCTATTTTTACTTGCTGGATAGAATAATACCGCTATATTCTCTTGGACTTACACTTCAACCTCTATAATCCACCTTTTGTTTATGTTTGGTTGAGTTCGTATAGCTCAAACTTAGGGTTACTTCGATCTCAGCTTCCCCCGCCTATCAGATCTGCCACAGGGAGCCATCTGCAGCTGGGTTATATAACTATTATTAATTTGTTGGGGCCAATATGAGCTTTTTCAAAAAATGGCGGCACCAGAGCAGCTTATGGCGTTCTCTGAACAGCGGGTATGATGCTGTTAAACTTGGTTGCCGTATTGCCGCATTACCGACGTTTAAATATATTAAATATAAAAAAATGTGCCGTGATTATTATAGTTCGCAGTTATTGAATCATGTGACTAATACGATCGCACATCCTTTTATCAAACGTCCGGTCAATAAATACCTCAACCGTACTTGGTCTGGTAAACAGAAACTGAGAACGGCGATGTCTACGCTCAATATGATTGAGAATAGCTTTTCACATCAGGCTCTTGAGAAAATTTATTCTCCGACGAACGAAGGAATTGTGCTGGCTGATATTGAGCTTAAAAGCGGAGACTTCGCTCAGCTTAAGCTCATGCGTTCTAAGTTCACGCGTGAAGGCGATTTAGGTCTATATCTGTTTAATGAACAGCAGCAGGAAGTATACGGCTTAACGTTTTCATTCGGTGATAAAGGCGAGCTATTTGTAAGTGGATTACAGGGTCCTGCTTCGGAAAATGCAGCTGAACTAGTTAAAAGCATGACCAAGCTGATGCATGGCATGCGACCAAAGAATTTACTTATCTCTGCGCTGTATGCGATCGCTCAATCACTGGGTGTTTCATCAATTGTTGGCATATCTAATAAAGCACATATTAAAAGCCAGCGTTTAAAATCCAGTTATGATAGCTTCTGGCTGGAGTGTGGCGGCGAGATAGATAGGGAAGGATGGTTCTATTTACCCAAAAGTGAACCAGAGCGTGATATTGAAACGGTGAAGAGCCAGCACCGCTCCGCTTTCCGCAAACGTGAAGCTCTGCGTGGACAAACCACAGATTCAGTAGCTCGCTGTTTAGCTAGCCATGCCGTAGGACAATCGGCGGTTACAGTGCCTCCCGAAGCGGTATTTAGTGAGCAGTCTTAGTGCGCTAAGTTTTCCCCATGATAGATTCATATCAAACCCGCCAATGGCGGGTTTTTCTTTATCTAGAGAAATTGAATAAGTGCCGTTCTGTATGTCCTGTGTCAGGTTTGAATATCTTAGTTTCTTAAATAATCAGCATTCATTCTAAAACTGATTATTTAATCACGTAGGCCAGGTATCTCATTTATTAGTCACAGGGATTTTTCATATTTGAACGAGGGTACAGAGCAATCAATGATCCTGTGAATCTAGAAAAATTGTACTCGGAGAAGGCATCAGAAAGGATTGGTGTGTTTAAAAGCAAAAAACCCGCCATAGGCGGGTTTTTCTAAATAGTGGTGCCCGGACTCGGAATCGAACCAAGGACACGGGGATTTTCAATCCCCTGCTCTACCGACTGAGCTATCCGGGCAACGGGGCGTATTAAACTGGATCTGTGCGGTGGCGTCAACGTAATTTCTTCAATAGTTTGCTCAGTTGCCTAATGTTTCGTCGTTTTTAGTTGTTTTGCATGAAATGTGCGCCATGTCAGAGGACGTTTTGCTTTTTCTCTTTAAAAATTGGCTGGTCAGGGGGGGTGTTTGTTTACTTAGATACTAAAAAGCCCTGCGTGAGTTGATAAAAGATGACATTTAAGGCTGACATAAAATTACGTGGGATATTTTTCAGCTGGCTGCAGAGGTGGAAACTATATGGCACGAGAGAACATGGAACTAAATTTTATATATTAGAATCCTATTTTGATTCTTTTATGTGTGTAGCGAGTAAATACATCTGATGTAGAGAGCTAATATTGATGTCGGTTTACTTTTTTTGACGATAGGTTTTTTAGTTATTTTTGTTTTTTAACAATAGGTTAGGTGCTAATTTGACCCTGTTGCTCGACGATTTTTTATCCTTTTGTAATGAATTTAAATACTTAACGATAGGCTGTAAATTATTTATACCTCGAGATGTCATGCTTATTTTACAAAAAATGCCTTTAATTCCAGTGCGTTGACAGCCATCGTTGGCGATATATAACCTTGATTTCGTTGATTGCGAGTCTCCCTTTTTGATAGGGAGCGCATAACCGAATAATATAAATGAAATCAGGTGTGATAATTATGAAACGTATACTTACAGCAACCGCGCTTTCTCTTGCCATGATGTCAACTTTTACCTGGGCCGCTGATTCTGCAGCCACAGCGCCGGCAGCAACCACCACCACTGTAAGTACCAACGTGCTGACGGCTCAACAAGCTAAAGAGGTCGCGAAAGTCGCTCAGCAAGGCTTTAATGCCATGCGTGATGTGCAATATGCCCGCGTGTCCTTATTCCGCGGCTATCCAGACGTTGCGCAGAAACTGGTAAATCAAGCAAATACTCTACTGTCTGACGATAGCACCAACTGGAAAGAGTTCATCAAGACCGATAAGAAAACGCCGCTGGCGGGTGATAACTATGTGGTCATCAACGCCTCTATCTCATTGGCTGAAGATTTTGTTGCGACCCCTGAAAAACAGAAAGCCATTGATAGCGCTAATGCTAAATTCAAGAAAGGCGATCATAAAGGGGCAATGGAAGAGCTGCGTTTGGCCGGCGTTGGCGTAACTGAAACTCAATATCTGATGCCACTGAAACAAACTCAGCAGGCAGTGAAAAAAGCTCAGCAACTGCTGAAAGATGGCAAATATTATGAAGCTAATTTGGCTCTGAAAGGCGCTGAAGACGGCATTATCACCGATAGCGTAACACTGGTTGACGCTAACTAATTCGGTTCTGTTCGTATTCTCCTACCTTCAAATAAGCCACCCTTCGCTCAGGGTGGCTTATTCGTATGTGTTTGGTGCTACTGAGCGTTAGCTCAACGCACCATTACGACGACAGCGTGCGATCTGCAAGATATCCTCGGCTAGACGGCGTGCTGTTTCGACATCTTTTAGTTGGCGTTTCACTAATAGGCGGCTTAAACAACCTTCCAGAACGAGCTCCATCTGATGAGCGACCATTTCAGGGTCATCCATATCAATATCTTGCAACAGCGCTAGGGTGAACTCGTAAGAGGCTGTTTTTTGCTGTTCGGCGAGCTGGTGAATCGGATGATCGTCTTCTGGAAAGAAGCTACAGGCCGCGATAAACAAGCAGCCAGGATAGCGTTGTTGCTGCACACACTCGGCCAAGACATGATAGCGCGCTAAAATTTTATCCCGCGCAGAGAGTGATTCGTCTAGCAACACTTGCCGACGCCAAGTATCAATTTGCTGTGCGTGGTAGCGCAAACTGTCGTAAAGCAGGGCTTCACGATCTGGCCAAAAACGGACTAGCTCTTCCTTAGCAATATCAAGCTGCGGAGCCAATCTTTCCAAGGTAGTTGTCGCTAGTCCCTGTTGTTCCAGCAGGCTGAGCACCTGGCTGAGCACGAGTTCTCGTTGCACGCGATCCTCCTGTCTAATATGCGGATCTTTCACGATCGGATCCTCAGTGTCGTTGATGGTTAGCGATTGTGCAAATGTGCGTTGAATTCGCTGGCCTGCATAAACCCAGTAACACGTTGTTGTGGCTGCTCTTGCCCCTGTGCGTTGTAGAACAGAATCGTCGGTAAACCTAAAACATTTAAATGCTTGAGCAGAGCCGCATGTTCTGCGTTATTTGCGGTGACATCGGCCTGCAATAGCACCGTATCGGACAGTTGTTGGCGCACACTTGGGTCGCTAAACGTGTATTTTTCAAACTCTTTACAGGCGACACACCAGTCTGCGTACAAGTCGAGCATAACTGGCTTATTTTCTGCTTTTGCTGTCGCCAACGCATGATTCAGTTCACTGATATTATTGATCTTTTGGAATGGAAGGTGAGCAATCGCAGTTTGTGACGTGCTGCCGAATGCCCAGTCCTGCAGGGGACGTGAGCAAATAAGCGCCGCGCCGAACATGGCGATTTGCATAATGCGTGCGAATCGATGGGACGATTTTAAACTGAGTGCAAATGCCCAGCCAAAGAAAGCGACTCCCAGTAATGACCAGAGGCGTAAGCCCCACTCATCACCAAGGATGCGCTCCAGCAGGAATACCGGTAAGGCCAGAATCACGAAACCAAAAGCTTCTTTGACGTATTGCATCCATGGGCCACTGCGTGGCAGTAAACGGTTGCCAAATGTTGTCACTAAGATAAGCGGTATACCCATGCCTAATGCGTAGAGATACAGCGTCCCGCCACCGGCCAACGTGTTGCCACGTTGTGCGATGTACAGCAGGATTGCACTCAGCGGTGCCGTGGTACATGGGGAGCAGATGAGTCCAGCGAGTGCGCCCATGACGAATACGCCAGCCAGCGAACCACTGCGCTGTTTGTTGCTCCAGAGCGTGAGGCGAGTTTGCAGCGACGAAGGCAGTTGCAAAGTGAACATACCAAACATCGACAGCGCCAGTAGTACGAATAAAACAGATAGCCCAATGAGAACATAAGGATGTTGGAATGCTGCTTGGAACTGCAATCCCGCAGCGGCAACGACCATGCCGAGCAAGGTGTATGTCAGCGCCATCCCCTGTACGTATACCAGTGATAAAACGAATATTCTTCGATAGCTTTGTTGACGATCTTGCCCAAGAATAATAGCGGAAATCAGCGGGTACATCGGAAGTATGCAAGGGGTGAATGCAATACCAATCCCAATTAATAAAGCCCAAAGCGGGGAGAAGGGTAAAGACGGTGTTGCAGGCTCAGATATCGGTGTGATGCCTGATGAAGCATCTGCGTTGAGCGGAGCTACCGAGTCTAGCGGGATGGTTTTGGTTTCAGGCGGATAGCAGAAGCCTGCCTCAGCGCAACCTTGATAGGTGACGATAAGACTGGCACCTTTATCAGCGTTTTGCAGCAGCAGATTCAGCGTTAGCGCATCTTTAAAAATGGCGGTTTTACCGTAGAACTCATCATGATGCTCAATACCGGTAGGTAAGGTGAAGTCGTTGAGCGTTGCCTGACGAGGTTCGATTTTAATTTGCTGACGGTAAAGGTAATAGCCGGATTTGATTTGCCAGCTTAGGTCGAGTTTGTGTTCTTGTTGTTTAAAATCAAAGGCAAATGCCTGATCGACCGGCACGAACTGCGTTTTACTATCAAATAGCGCCGCATGTGCCGGAAACAGAGTGCATAAAAACAGAAAAACTAGCGTAAAGAAGCGTTGAGCCATGACAGGTAATCTTTATCTCCCGCGTGAACTGGTAGAACTAAAAGCTCAGGGGTTTGGTATGGATGATGCTGTTTCAGGAAGTTGAGAAGCGCTTCCTGATATGAGCGTTCGCTTTTCAAAATCATCTGGACTTCATATTCCTGTTCCAGTTTTCCTTCCCAGTAATACATGGAGGATGCGCCGGGTAGCAGTGTGACGCAGGCGGCCAATTTTTCGCTAAGCGCTAGCGAAGCTAACTGCTGAGCACAGGCCTCATCTGGCGCAGTACAGAGCACCACGATGGCATCTGTGATGGTTTCGAGCTGTGACTTTTCTGTATCTGACATCTAAGCTAGACCTCACCGTGGATGATTTTGAATCAACACTATACCTTGTGTGGGCGGAGATTGTCAGTACAGCGAGGTGTGAGTTTGCAGAATAAGAAAAGGACGCCTTGGCGTCCTTTTCGAGTTTGAAGCTAAGAGGGCTTACAGCATTACGCTACCCAGCACGAAGCCGAAGATAACAGACAGTGCTACGCCGATAGTGCCAGGGATGAAGAATGGATGGTTGAAGACCAATTTCCCGATGCGAGTTGTACCGGTGTCATCCATCTGGACTGCAGCAACCAGCGTTGGGTAGGTTGGCAGAATAAACAGGCCAGAAACCGCTGCGAAAGACGCGACTGCGGTCAGAGGAGAAACGTTCAGAGCCAGTGCCATTGGCATCAGCGCTTTAGCCGTTGCTGCCTGTGAGTAAAGCAGAGCAGAAGCGAAGAAGAAGATGACTGCCAGCAACCAAGGATGAGACTGGATGACAGTACCTGCAGTTTCTTTGATCCACTCAAGGTTGGCTTGAACGAAAGTATCCCCCAGCCACGCTACACCCAGAATACAGATACATGCGCTCATACCTGCTTTGAAGGTGCTAGAGTTCAGGATGCTGTCAGTTTCAACACGACACAGAATAGTCGTCAGGGTTGCAACGCTCAACATGATGATCAGGATCGCGTTGGTGGTGTTCATCAGTGGTTTTTCCACCAGACCCAGACTTGGGCTATTGATGATGGCATAGCAAACTACGCACACAACGCCCAGCAGGAACAGCCATACGGAGCTTTTCGCACGAGGTTTGATAACCACTTGCTTATCGCCACGCAGTTCAATCAGACCCTCGGACAAACGCTTCTGGTAAACAGGATCGTCAGACAGTTTGGAGTCAAAACACCAAGATACGATGAGAGACATCACGAGTACTGCTAAGAAGGTTGATGGAATAACGACCATGAGCAGGTGGATGTAACTAACACCATGGCCTTCCATTACAGAAGACATATAAACCACAGCGGCTGAGATAGGGGATGCAGTAATCGCGATCTGAGCTGAAACTACGGCGGTGGAAAGAGGGCGGCATGGTTTAATGCCTTGTTCTTTTGCCACTTCGGCGATAACCGGTAGTGCAGACAGCGAAATGTTCCCTGTACCTGCAAAGATAGTCAGAAAATAGGTAACAATCGGCGCTAGAATCGTGATGTATTTAGGATTCTTACGCAGCAGTTTTTCGGTTTGGTGAACAAGATAGTCCATACCACCGGCAACCTGCATGGCAGAGATTGCGGCGATAACGGCCATGATGATTGAAATAACGTCGAAGGGAATGTTGCCCGGTTTAACGCCGATCATGGCAAGGACTAAAACCCCTAAGCCACCAGCGAACCCTATTCCGATGCCCCCCAGTCTGGCACCTAAAAATATGGCGAGCAGTACGATCACCAGCTCCAAGACTAACATAGTGTTTCTCCTCAAGATGTAACGATAATATTCCTTTTGTCCTTAAAGCTGCTGCTTGGGCGAAGTTCGTTCTCCACAAACACTTACGGATGTAGGTGATTCTGGACGCTCTCATTCATCGCTTCGCTGCAACCCAATGACATCGGGTGTAATTCTTGTTTTAAGTATGTCGGTTGCAATAAAAAGGCACGGCTGACCAAGGGACAGACGTGCCTGAGCTCGACTAGCGAACTTTATTATTGTTCGCTTTCGTCAGTGTAACGTTTTGCTTTATAAGCAGGGTGCATCAGGTTCTCAACAGAGAAGATGTCGTCCAGTTCCGCTTCGGTCAACAGACCACGTTCTAGAACAACTTCACGCACGTTTTTACCTGTTTCGGCACAGATTTTACCAACGATATCACCGTTGTGGTGGCCGATAAATGGATTCAGGTAAGTCACGATACCGATGGAGTTAAATACATAGCTCTCACACACTTCTTTGTTAGCGGTGATACCGTTGATGCATTTTTCCAGCAGGTTATAGCAGCCGTTAGTCAGAATGGAGATGGATTCAAACATCGCCTGACCGATAACAGGTTCCATAACGTTCAGCTGCAACTGGCCAGCTTCAGCGGCCATGGTCACCGTTGTATCGTTACCGATAACTTTGAAGCACAGCTGGTTGACGACTTCAGGAACGACTGGGTTCACTTTAGCCGGCATGATAGAAGAGCCTGCTTGCAGTTCTGGCAGGTTAATTTCGTTCAAACCGGTACGTGGGCCAGAAGAGAGTAAACGTAGGTCGTTACAGATTTTAGACAGTTTAACTGCCAGACGCTTCAGAGCACCGTGAACCATGACATATGCGCCACAGTCTGAGGTTGCTTCGATTAAGTCTTCCGCTACAGAGCATGGCAGACCACTGACTTCAGACAGTTTCTGCACTGCAAGCTGAGAGTAACCTTCTGGCGTGTTCAGGCCGGTACCGATAGCTGTTGCACCTAAGTTCACTTCCAGCAGCAGCTCGGAGGTACGCTGCAGGTTTTTCACTTCTTCTTTCAGCAACACGCTGTACGCTTTGAATTCCTGACCTAAAGTCATAGGAACCGCATCCTGCAACTGGGTACGACCCATCTTCAGAATGTTTTCGAATTCTTTTGCTTTACGGTCGAAACCTTCACGCAGTTGGTTGATTGCATCCAGCAGTTTCATGATGGATGAATACACTGCGATACGGAAACCGGTAGGATAGGCATCGTTGGTGGATTGGCATTTGTTCAGGTGGTCATTAGGGTTCAGGTACTGGTATTCACCTTTCTGATGCCCCATCAGTTCCAGACCGATATTGGCCAATACTTCGTTAGTGTTCATATTGACTGAAGTACCTGCACCGCCCTGATATACGTCAACAGGGAACTGATCCATGCACTTACCGTTGTTCAATACTTCATCGCAAGCCTGAATAATCGTATCGGCAATTTTGCGTGGAATTGTGTGTAACTCTTTATTCGCCAACGCCGCAGCTTTTTTAACCATTACCATGCCGCGAACAAATTCAGGGATATCACTGATTTTGTTGTTGCTGATATAAAAGTTTTCGATTGCACGCAGAGTATGAACACCATAATAAGCGTCTGCTGGAACTTCACGGGTGCCTAACAGGTCTTCTTCAATACGAATGTTGTTTGACATAAGAACCTTCTTTATAGATGCCGAATAGTAAACTTGCTAATGGATTTATATCGTTTAGATTTTCAAATTCGAAAGGATCATCCGTCCTCTCTGTTCTGTGGCTGATCATATGCTGCTGGCGTGGAAAAGCATGAACCCAGATCACTATATGGCGCTTCTAGTTTCAGTCGTTTACATATCTGTGACTACACTCACAGATAAAGAAAATAACCCACAAGAGTTATAGGGTTGAAAACGTATAAAATGCCACCACTTCTCATATATAGACTGTTTTTTGACATATACGATTTTAAATTTTAACTATTTCAGTTGTTCTTTAATGTAATACTACTCATTAGAAAGCACTGTAATTTAGGAGAACGATGTTGCGTTGGTTACCGCTCATGCTGATATTTCTGTTTGTTTATATAGAAATATCTATTTTTATTAAGGTTGCCGCAGTGCTCGGGGTTGCCCTGACATTGTTGCTCGTTGTTCTAACCTCTTGCCTTGGTGCTTCGCTGGTTCGCCATCAGGGAATGAAAACGCTGATGCAAATGCAGCAAAAAATGGCGATGGGTGAGAGCCCCGCAGCGGAGATGGTGAAAAGCGTTTCTTTAGTTATGGCTGGCTTTCTTTTGATCTTGCCAGGCTTTTTCACTGACTTCTTGGGTCTGTTGCTGATTTTGCCTCCGGTGCAAAAGCATCTCACCTTGAAACTTCTGCCTTATTTCAGTTTTTCTCGCTCGGGCGGTGGTTTTGGCGGTGGCACTTTTTATGGTTCTCAAGGCGGCAATACCTTTGATGGTGAGTTTGAACGCAAAGACGAGAGCCACCCGCGATTGGATAATCGTTTAGACAACGAAGACGACCAATACAAAAACGACAAATAGCAGACTATTAGTCTTTCCTTCTCAGCAATGGCGTGGCACATTTCGGCCGCGCCTTTTCTTTTACTGGCTCTGCGTCGCAGAGGTTGAAGAAAAACACAATTTTTTTACTTGTCCCCCCTTGAAGGGGGTGTTGGTTGCCCCAATCTGGTAACCACGAGTCCGAGAGCGGAGGGTATTCCTCAAGCTGCGGCGTTCAACCCTAAACGATATGGACCTTCTCAAAGGAGAGCTATCAATGAATATTCGTCCATTGCATGACCGTGTAATCGTCAAGCGTAAAGAAGTCGAGTCCAAATCTGCTGGCGGCATCGTTCTGACCGGTTCTGCAGCTGGCAAATCTACCCGTGGCGAAATCGTCGCTGTAGGTAAAGGCCGCATTCTGGAAAACGGCGAAGTTAAGCCGCTGGACGTTAAAGTTGGCGACATCGTCATTTTCAACGATGGTTACGGCGTGAAAGCAGAAAAGATCGACAATGAAGAAGTGTTGATCATGTCCGAAAGCGACATTCTGGCTGTGGTTGAAGCGTAATAACCGCTTCCTCTTATTAACGCATAATCTTCTTAACTGAATAAGTTTAAAGGAAAGAACAATGGCAGCTAAAGACGTAAAATTTGGTAGCGACGCACGTGTGAAAATGCTGCGCGGCGTGAACGTTCTGGCAGACGCAGTGAAAGTGACCCTGGGCCCTAAAGGCCGTAACGTCGTTCTGGATAAATCTTTCGGTGCGCCGACCATCACTAAAGATGGCGTATCTGTAGCGCGTGAAATCGAATTGGAAGACAAATTCGAAAACATGGGTGCGCAGATGGTTAAAGAAGTTGCCTCTAAAGCGAACGACGCTGCGGGCGACGGTACTACCACGGCAACCGTATTGGCTCAGGCTATCGTCAACGAAGGTCTGAAAGCCGTTGCTGCGGGCATGAACCCAATGGATCTGAAACGTGGTATCGACAAAGCTGTCGTTGCTGCGGTTGAAGAACTGAAAAAACTGTCTGTGCCTTGCTCTGATTCTAAAGCTATCGCTCAGGTAGGGACTATCTCTGCTAACTCCGACGAAACCGTGGGTAAACTGATCGCTGAAGCGATGGAAAAAGTTGGCAAAGAAGGCGTTATCACCGTTGAAGAAGGCACCGGCCTGCAAGACGAGCTGGACGTGGTAGAAGGTATGCAGTTCGATCGTGGATACCTGTCTCCATACTTCATCAACAAGCCAGAAACCGGTTCTATCGAACTGGAAAGCCCGTTCATTCTGCTGGCTGACAAAAAAATCTCCAATATCCGCGAAATGCTGCCTGTTCTGGAAGCCGTTGCTAAAGCTGGCAAACCTCTGCTGATCATTGCTGAAGATGTTGAAGGCGAAGCGCTGGCGACTCTGGTGGTTAACACCATGCGCGGCATCGTGAAAGTGGCTGCTGTTAAAGCACCTGGCTTTGGCGACCGTCGTAAAGCCATGCTGCAAGACATCGCAACTCTGACCGGTGGTACCGTAATTTCTGAAGAAATCGGTATGGAGCTGGAAAAAGCAACTCTGGAAGATCTGGGTCAGGCTAAACGTATCGTTATCAACAAAGACACCACTATCATCATCGATGGTATCGGTGACGAAGCTGCAATTCAGGGCCGCGTTGGTCAGATCCGTAAGCAGATCGAAGATGCAACTTCTGACTACGACCGTGAAAAACTGCAAGAGCGCGTAGCTAAACTGGCTGGCGGCGTTGCAGTAATTAAAGTCGGTGCAGCTACCGAAGTTGAAATGAAAGAGAAGAAAGCACGCGTTGAAGACGCCCTGCACGCAACTCGCGCAGCGGTAGAAGAAGGCGTTGTTGCTGGTGGTGGTGTTGCCCTGATCCGTGTTGCTGGCAAAATCGCTGGTCTGAAAGGCGCTAACGAAGATCAGAACGTAGGTATCAAAGTTGCGCTGCGCGCAATGGAAGCTCCTCTGCGTCAGATCGTTATCAACGCCGGTGAAGAAGCTTCTGTTATCGCTAACAACGTGAAAGCGGGCGAAGGCAGCTACGGTTATAATGCATACTCTGAAGAGTACGGCGATATGATCGCAATGGGTATTCTTGACCCAACCAAAGTCACTCGTTCTGCTCTGCAGTACGCAGCGTCTATCGCTGGCCTGATGATTACTACCGAATGTATGGTTACCGATCTGCGTGATGATAAAGCAGATATGGGTGCCGCTGGTGGTATGGGCGGTATGGGTGGCATGGGCGGCATGATGTAATTTCTTCTGTCACTCACATTGCCGCTATGCTGCAATACCAGTGACTTAAGGAAATGCTGCTCTAGGCATTCGACAAAACCCTCGCTTCGGCGGGGGTTTTGTTTTTTTATAAGCGTAATTTCCTGATTCTGGTAATATTTGAACGTGAACTTTCTATGCCCTAGATAATTCGAGTTGCAGTCAACGCATAGGCTATTCGAACAATGATGGGGATCACATTAAATGGGGAAGAAGATGCGGATTAAAGGTTTATTGGGCCTGACGGCAGTGATGCTGTTAGCTGGCTGTAGTTCAACCACACAGCTGGACACCGCAGGTCAGCAGATTAAATTCACCGACACCAAGCCAGGTACTGAATGTCAGTTGTTAGGCGAAGTCACTGGCTCCCAAAGCAACTGGCTATCAGGGCAGGGTGGCGAGTCTAGCTCTATGCGTGGCGCAGCAAATGATTTGCGTAATAAAGCCGCAGCGATGGGCGGGAACGTAATCTACGGCGCAGTTAGCCCAAGCGAAAATTTCTGGTCTGGCTTTGCACCGTTAGACAGTAAAATGAGTGGCCAAGTGTATAAATGCCCGAACTGATCGACGGGTACGCGACACACGAAAAACCGGAGCATGCATCTCCGGTTTTTTTATTGCCTATTATTCATCATATATCGATATTTAACTTGCCTCTTCAATTCATTAACTAGTACGTTACATAGACAATTTCGCTATGAATGGATAAACAATATGGTTGGAGATTTACTGGCACTTTTGACTATATCAACCACCATTCTGCTAGGTGCCATGAGCCCAGGGCAGAGCTTTGTTCTGGTTGCAAGAACGGCGGTGTCCTCGTCGAGGCGTGGAGCGCTAGCGGTTTCATTAGGGATGGGCGTTGGGTGTATGATTTTCGCGATTATTGCACTGACGGGATTGCATTCAATTTTAACGCTGGTTCCCTGGTTATATACGGCTTTAAAAACTGCGGGTGGAATGTATCTGATTTGGCTAGCCCTTAAGATATTTTTTAGGCCTCAAACAACGATTGATTTGGGGAGCACACAAGGTTCTGAGCTGAACATACGTAGAGCATTCATCACCGGTCTCATGACCCAGTTGAGTAACCCAAATACGGCTCTTGTATTTGGTAGTATCTTTGCCGCTACGCTCAGCCATAAAATTCCTGTATACATGTATTTGCTGCTGCCGGTGTTAGCGCTATTGATTGATTTTGTGTGGTACGGACTGGTTGCTTATGCGCTCTCTTCTGACCGTCCGCGCCGTTGGTATCTCGGGTATCGACGTTATCTTGATAGGCTTAGCGGATGTGTTATGGCTATTTTGGGCGTCCGGCTTATCATGAAGTAAGCGCTGTGTGGCGCATTTAGCACGGCTAGAATGCTTAAATCTTCTAGACCACCTTCATATGAGGTGGTTTTTTATTGCTCAAAACTTGCCTGCAAGCGGCGAAGTTTTCGGTACTGCAGCGGTGTCTGCCCCAATTTATTTCTGAATGTGGTAATGAAATATGAGGTTTCGCTAAAACCAGTTTGGTTCGCGATACTTTCAATCGGCTCATCACTCATCGATAGAAGCTCGCAGGCGCGTTTGATACGGCGAGTTGCTAGATATTCTTGAATCGATCCTCCCGTCTCTTGTCGGAAGACTCGAGAGGTATAGCTCTTCGAAAGATTAAGGGCTTTAGCCAAGTCATCTAACACAAATTTTTGAGCATAGTGTTGCTCAATCCAGCTCATGACGCGTGAGGCGTTGGTGGAGGTATAGGCTGGATGAGTTGCCATGCTTTCCGGTAGCAACTCTAACATCTGCATTAAAAGTAGAGAGAGCTCGGCGAGTTGATGGCTTTGTTGTGGTTCACGTTGATCAAACTGTGCAAGCAACCGTTCCATAAAGTCAGCATCGGCTTCCAGATCGTAAACCTGAGCCAGCCCTTGTGGGTTGCAAATATGACGAAAGTGCTCTTGCTGGCGAGGAAAAGGGGCGAGGAAGCTTTCCACTATGGTGTGATCCACATGGATCGTCGTTCGGTGGTAGATATTACGATCGTCCTGCTCAACATGAACTTTGTGTAATCGAAAAGGAGGGAATATAAAAAGTCTTCCCGGTTTTGCCGTGTACTGCTGATTATCGACAATCACAATGCCGTAGCCCTGACTGACGAATAACAACTCTAGGCACTGATGCCAATGGTAGTAGTTAGCACTCATGTTATGCATACGGTTAAACGATACAAAACGTTCATTCAGAGTAATACGTTCGAGAAGATCTTGCTGCTTCATGCTTTGCCACCATGACAACAGATTATAATTTTTAGCGTTTATTTTGTAATTTAGCGCATTAATGAGCTTATTTATCAATCGGAATTTAATAATGATGATAAAAGTGTGAGCATCATAACAATTCAACCTAATGTCTAGCGTCTACTATTCCTGTCACGCAATATTAAACATAACTGTTAATTCTATAATCCTCTAACTGAAGTAAAAAATAGAGCGAGACCATATCGTGCAACCAACTAATATCACGTTAAATCCAAGTTTAGAAAATAAGAATGATACTGAGTTAGCGCTAAAAGAAATGGTTGCTGCACTTTCACCTTTAATGCAGGTAGAGCAAAGTGGTTTAGATATTGCGAATACCACAACGCATTACGGCGCTGAAATTGCTAAAATGGAAGGTTTCTCTCGCGTTTTATGGGGGTTATTTCCATTAATTCACGGTGGTGGTAATTGTGAACAGTGGGAGTTTTTCATTCAAGGTATTCGTTGTGGTACTGATCCTAATCATCCAGCCTATTGGGGGGATATTAGTGACTACGATCAGCGATGTGTTGAAATGGCGGTCTATGGTCTTGGTCTTGCGCTATTAAATAAAAAACTGTTGTCTTATTTCACCTCAAAGGAACAAGAGAATATCTATCTTTGGTTGAACCAAAGTGCGGAGGCAGAAATACCCGATAATAACTGGAATTATTTTCCTATATTAGTCCAGGTTGGTTTTTTGAAGGCAGGATTACCGTTTAATAAAGATGCTGTGGAAAAAAGGTTTTCCAGTATGGAGGCCTACTATATTGGTAATGGTTGGTACTCCGATGGACCAGATCGTCCTCGTGATTACTATATTTCCATGGGCTTTCATTATTATGGTTTGCTTTATGCAAAGATGATGGAAAAAGAAGATCCGCAGCGCTCACAAGAACTGCGTCAGCGAGCTACCCTGTTTGCTCAGGATTTCATTTGGATGTTTGCACGGGATGGTTCTGCGGTGCCTTTTGGTCGTAGTCTCAGTTATCGATTTGCAGAGGCCGCATTCTGGAGCGCGGCGGCATTTTCTGATCTCAATGTTTTAGATAAAGGAACAATTAAGGGGCTTATTTTACGTCATCTGCGTTGGTGGATGAAGCAACCGATCTTTGATCGTGATGGCATCCTTAGTATCGGTTATGCCTATCCTAATCTGATTATGGCTGAGGATTATAATGCTCCGGGCTCACCATATTGGGCATTCAAACTCTTTCTTATTTTAGCGTTGCCTGATTCAGATGCCTTTTGGCAAGAGGCTGAGAAACCATTACCTACGATGAACGGCGGTCATGTGATTCACGAGGCCGCACAAATATTGACTCATAACGATGATTCTCGCCATGTGTGGATGACAACTTCCGGCCAGCGCGAATTGAATAATTTTGTGAATACGGATGCAAAATATACCAAGTTTGCCTATTCCAATCGCTTCGGCTTCACGCTCGATCGCGGTCGATATGGGCTAAGCCATGCGGGTTGTGACAGCGCCTTATTGCTGAGTGAATGTGATGGTTACTATCGTTCTCGACGCGTTTGTGATGCGATATTGACTCATGATGACTTTATTTATAGTCGTTGGCAGGCATGGCCTGACGTAAGTGTAGAAACGTGGCTGATTCCGGTTAATCATTGGCAAGTCCGAGTTCATCACATTATTAATGAACGCCATCTAGAAGCCATTGACGGAGGGTTTGCACTTAAATACCGTCCTCTTCCGAAGGTGAAAACTGAAGACGATCGGGTACAAATAACCACCGATGACGATTTCTGCATCCTACGTTCATTCTCCCGTGGAAGCGCGGCTGACACGGTAATAACTCCGCCGAATAGTCATATTCTCTTTGCGGATCGAGCAATAATTCCTGTATTTAGAACGAGTTTGGAACGTGGAGATCATTGGTTGATGAGTGCCATAGGGGCTTTCCCATCAGAGGAATATAAAAGTGAAATTAACGTGCGTTTAGAGAAGCATCATTTATCTATTACGGTTAATGGTGAAAACAAAATAATATTACTTACGGTCATAAAGTAAAAACTCGCGTTTAACCTTCCGTTTGCCAATTTCTCAGGAGATGGCCATGAAAAGTATTTCTGAAATTAATCGCGGTGCTTATTACCGCATAAGCACTTTCATTTTTCTTTATTTCTTTACATGGTCATCTAGCTTTGGTTTGTATGCATTATGGCTGAGTCAAAAGGTTGGGCTAGATAGCGTAACTATTGGTAGTGTTTTTGCAATTAATGGTGTTTTTGCCGTGATATTAAAACCGATATACGGTTATATCATGGATAAAATTGGTATGAGTAAAAAACTACTCTATTTTGTAATCGTTATTTCGGCATGTATGGCTCCCTTTTTTGTTTACCTATATCTGCCTCTGTTATTGACTCATACTTTTGTTGGGATTGTTGTGGGGGCTCTCTATCTAAGTTTAGGTTGGTATGCGGGTGTAGCGGCGTCAGAGTCTTATGCAGATCGTTTCAGTCGACTATACAAAATGGAATTTGGCCAAATAAGGATGTGGGGCTCTCTCGGTTGGGCATTAGCTGCATCGGTGTCTGGCATATTATTTAACCTTACGCCAACTTATAACTTTATGGTGAGTAGTATCACTTCATTATTGATGTTGTTGGTGATGGTTAGTTTGAAAATTAGCGATGAAAAGTTAAAAAATAATAACGTTATTTCCAATGATAAAATTGTTTTTTCTGATGTGATTGCGCTCTTAAAAAACCATAAATTCTGGATGTTTTGTCTTTACGTTGCGGGCGTTGCATGGATGATGTTTATTGCCGAACAACAGTTTCCTCGCTACTTCGTTTCTTTTTTCGCCAGTAAAGAGCAGGGCAATGCCATGTATGGCTATTTGAGCACGGCCCAATCCGGTACCGAATTTTTGATGATGATGGTGATCCCGTGGGTGGTGAATCGTTATGGCGCTAAGAAAACGCTTCTAATGACGGGATGTGTTGTCGGGGCGCGACTGATTGCCTCGGGGCTAACTAGCGATCCCATTATGATCTCTTTCATTAAGCCTCTCTATGGACTGGAAATCTCTATGCTGCTGATTTCAGTGTTCAAATATATCGCTGAGCATTTCGATAAGCGCGTTAATGCCACCATGTATTTGCTCGGCTATCAGGCCATGATTTACGTCGGCTCCATCGTTGTTGCCCCGCCAGCAGGCTACCTGTATGACCGCATTGGTTTTGAACACACCTATTTATTAATGGGCTCTTGCGCTCTGGTATTCACGTTAATTTCCGCCTTTACCTTGTCGGAATGTCATTGCAGCCGTTCTAAACCGACGATTTTGCCTGAGCCTAGTACCGCAGAGACTGACGCTATTCACGGTTCAAAGGCGTAGCCTTTTTACCTCAGCACTTGAATGATTTAGGGCTATCGATAACTTAAGGGAGATAACTGGTGTTAATTAATCTTATTAAAGAGCCCTTGCGGCCAATAGAGTTAAATCGGATTGATCGCGCTGCGCTCAAGCACCAATTACAGCTGGCTCAGAGTTGCGTTCTGCAAAAGCTGTCGCACAATCTCCATGCTTTCGGTGACAAATTCCCCGCAGAAACCTGTGAGAAAGGACGCTATAAGCTGACCGAAAACGAGGAATGGACAACCAGTTTTTGGACGGGACAACTTTGGTTGGCGTGGGAGCTGAGTGGTCGTGAAGAATTTCGGCTAGCGGCAGAAAAACAAGTGCGTTCTTTTGGACATAGAATCACTCATCGCATAGATACCGACACTCACGATCTTGGTTTTCTCTATACGCTCTCTTGTGTGAGTGCGTGGCGATTGACCGGTAATCGTGATGCTCGCTGCTTTGCTTTGCATGCGGCAGAGGCTCTGCTTGAGCGCTATAGCTCCACGGCGCAGATCATTCAAGCATGGGGAGATCTTAACGATCCAGATCAGCATGGACGCATGATCATCGACTGCAATATGAATTTGCCGCTGCTGTACTGGGCGAGTGAGCAGACGGGGGATCCACGTTTTGCAGCAGCCGCTCAGGCCCATGCACATCAAGCGGCGAAATATATTATTCGGCCAGACGCTTCGACCTATCACACATACTATATGGATACCGTCAGCGGGGAGCCTCGTTATGGCAATACCCATCAAGGCTATGCGGATGACTCTTGTTGGTCGCGAGGGCAGGCATGGGGGATCTACGGTTTTTTGCTGACTTATCACTACACAGGGGAGTCTGAGTTCGTTGAGATCTCACGTCGTTTAGCACATTACTTCTTGAATCGCTTACCGGAGGATGATGTATGCCATTGGGATCTGGCACTGCTTGGTACAGATCAGTATCGCGATAGTTCGGCTGCTGCGATTGCTGTCTGCGGGTTGCTGGAGCTGCTTGAGACGTTACCGGTTCTCGATCCTGAGCGTGCTTATTATGAAGAAATGGCGCTGCGGATTTTATCTTCATTGACGCAAAATTATTTAGCGGGTGATGAAGACCAAACCGATGGCCTATTGAAGCATTCGGTCTATCACCTCAGCGGAGGGAAGGGGATTGATGAGTGCTGCAGCTGGGGGGACTATTTTTATCTCGAAGCGTTGGTGCGAGCAACGCGAGTTTGGAAGATGTATTGGTAAGACGGTAGGAATCGTGGCGGGGAGAGAACCCCGCCGGATGAATATTAATGGCCCAAAATGACTTCGCCGCGTGCCGCATTCAGGGTGATTTTTTGCCCTTCCTGTGCTCGTTTCAGGCTATCGCCAACGCCGACAATCATTGGGATACCTAGCGCATTAGCTAAAATAGCGGAATGGGACAGCGCATTTCCCTGAGAGAGCACGATACCTTGCACCAGACGACGGTCTAACATAATGGTATCTGAGGGCATGAGCTCGCGAGCGAGAAGAATAGACGGAACGCTCGGGTTTTGAATTTCCTGTGTTTCACCGGCCAGATGAAGCAGGGTACGCTGCAAGATATCTCGAACGTCGAGCTCACGCGCCTGCAAATATTCATCATCTAGCTCACGGTAAGCATCTGCCATCTCGGTGAGCTCCGTTTGCCAAGCGATTTCTGCGCTGCACAAACTGCTGGCGATGCGGCTAAACGCTGAATTTTGCAAGTCGGGATCGTCAATTAACATGCTGTGTGCACCGAAGATCCCTGCGTGCTGTTTGCCGAGCAGTTGATTTGTGCGATCCGCGAGTCGGCTAAGGTCTTGCAAGGTTTTGGCGATCGCCTGACGCAGCCGTTGTTGTTCAATCTCAATTCGATCGGATAAGATCTGGCGGTCGGGCACTTCGACATCTTGCGTGGGTAGCACAAACGCGGGAGCGCTGACCTGAGTATCCATAACGGATTTACCCTGCAATATTTGCCCTGCGTTTGTATCAGGCGCGATGTTTTCACCAAAATTGCTTTCTGCGAGTTGTTTAAATGCGGCTAAGGCTTCTTCGGCCTGTGAACCTTTGGCAACTAAGCGGATCTCATCGTCTTTGCGTATCTGCAATAAAGCTAGCTGGTTAAGACTACGAGGATCGGCATGGCGGTTGCCTCTGACGCTATCCAGCTTGTATAAAACCAACTCAGCGTCAAATGGAGCCATCGCCGTTGCTAGCTTGGCGGCAGGGCGAACATGCAATCCATTGGGATTGTTAATTTTCCAGCTAACGCCACGCTCGTCGCTACGTAGCGTGGGTGACTCACTGGTCATTTCTTTTGCTTGTGGTTCTTTCTCGCCGAGCTGTGCTTTTTTTGCCTGCAATGCCGACTGGGCTTCGCGCTCCACCTCTGCTAATGAAGCCCCTGCTGAAGCGGCAACCACCGCCGCCAAAGTTCCTTCAACGATGGGGGCAGAGCAGGCTTTCACTCTAGCGCTCATTTCAGGATCGAGCAGTTCTAGCGCGGTTTCGGTGCTTAACAATGCGCTTCCGAGATCCATCATGATCAATACGCCTGAAGGATCGAATACTTCTTCGATTGCCTGCATCACTTTAATGGCATCGGTCCCGATGGGATGATCGGGATCGTCTACCCCAGCGGCGACGACCAGACGGCAGCCGTTTTGCGTCATCTGAGCGGCCAGCTCAGCGACGCCATCGGCCAGTTTGGCACTGTGCGAGACTACAACGATGTTGACCATACTTTATCCCTAGAGCAGTGAACGGAATACACGACTAATGTGTGACTTCAGCCAAGGTTTGCATCATCAGCCACGCTGAAGTCGCACCAGGGTCTTGATGGCCAATACTGCGTTCGCCTAAATAGCTAGCGCGACCTTTACGAGCCTGCATGGTAATCGTGCCTTCGAGTGCCTGACGTGCCGCATCAACGGCCAGATCCAAAGCCTGTGGTACTGACAGATCTTTTTGACTAGAGGCTTCCAGCGATGCCACTACTGGCCACCAAACGTCGCACATGGTTTTGTCATTCGGTTCTGCTTTGCCGCGGCTAACGACACCTTCAACACCCTCTTTGAGCATTTGGGTCAGCTCACTCAGCGATAAACTTTGTTTGGCCGCGGTGCTTTGTGATGCACGAATAAAGAAGGTACCGAAGAGGGGGCCGCTGGCTCCTCCTACGCTAGAAAGCAGCGTCATCCCGGTGTTTTTCAAGATAAAGCCAATGTCTTTGTCTGCGAACGATGGCAGCTTCTCCACGACTTTATTGAAGCCACGGTTCATATTGAGACCGTGGTCGGCATCACCGATTTCAGTATCGAGCTGAGTCAGAAAGTCTTTTTGTTCGGCAAAAACTTCGCCGCAGCGCATGAGCCAGTTAACAATTTGTTGTTTAGTCAATGACATATTACATTCCCCAACGCAAAGCCGGTGTATTGACGGGCGCATCCCACAGGGATAGCGTTTCAGTGTCAGCTTTCAGAAGCGTGATTGAGATACCTTGCATATCGAGTGATGTGCAGTAAGAGCCTACTAATTTACGTTCGATGGTGATGCCAAACTCAGTGCAACAGTGTTGCAGGCGATGATATACACCATAGAGTTCAGAAAGCGGTGTTGCTCCCAGATTGTTGACCAATGCAATGACGCGGTCGCCTTTTTGCAGGGGGTGTTTAGGCTGTGTTTGTTCTTTCCACTCACCAGCCTTACGGTCCCAAGAGCGTAACGTGCGCTGATATTTTCCGTGTGCAATCAGGGTTGCAAACATCTCGTCAACGGTTTGGTTGAGCGTGGTAAATTCACGACGTTCAATACCCGGCTCACCGTGGATGCCGACGCCGAATTCCATAACATTTTCAGGCAGTACAAAAGAGGGCTTACCGGCCGCAGGAACGGTACATGCTTGAAGTGCGATGCCGATAGAGTGGCCTTCGTTATTGAGTTTATGTCCGAGCTCGACCAACTGGTCGAGTGAGTCGCCGCGCGCAGCGGCTGCCCCGAGTAATTTTTCAATCAATACGGTATTTGCTACGCCACGACGCCCAGCGGTATATAAGCTATCCTTTACGGCAACGTCATCGTCAACCAGAATGGTTCCTACCTGAGTGCCACTGTCGTGCAGTAATTCCGCCGCAGTTTCAAAATTCAAAACGTCGCCAGTATAATTTTTGATGATCATCAAAACGCCTTTGCCACCGTCAATAGCTTGGCCGCATTCGAACATCTGATCGGGTGTGGGTGACGTGAAGATTTCCCCCGGACATGCTCCATCCAGCATACCTTCCCCGATAAAGCCACAGTGCATGGGCTCATGACCGCTGCCGCCGCCGGACAGTATTCCGACCTTGCCTACCACAGGGGCATCGGCGCGAGTCACAAACACGGGCTCTTGGTGTAGCGTTAATTCAGGATGGGCTTCCACCAATCCAAGAATTTGTTCCTGCAAAACGGTTTCGACCTGGTTGATTAGCTTTTTCATTAAAAAGGCTCCGAAGAAATCTGTGTTTGATAGACCCTTCCCTGAAAATCAAACAGGGAAGGGGTTGCGGTCGTTCACTTTGATTTACGTGGACCAGTGATTTACTTCAGCCAAGCTTGGCCCAAGCGGTCTGCCGCGAGAATGGCAGCGAAGACCTGTTCTGGAGTGACTTTGAACGGCATGTTATGGATGGTTTCGCCTTCGGCACAGCTCGCTTTAGCAACAGCCATGATTTTCTCTTCCAGCTTATCGTCGGCTTTCACGCCCATCTCTTTCAGCGTAACCGGCAAACCAACCTGCAAGCAGAAGTCGAGGACGGTTTCGATCTGTTCGCTGCTGCTGTTTTGCAGAACTAACTGGGTCAGGGTACCGAACGCCACTTTTTCGCCGTGGTACAGGTGATGGCACTCTTCTAACACGGTAAAACCGTTGTGGATGGCGTGAGCAGCCGCTAAACCTGAGCTCTCAAAACCGATGCCGCTCAGGTAGGTATTGGCTTCAACGATGCGTTCTACTGCCGTGGTCGCCACGCCAGCTTCAACCGCGAGCTTGGCTTTATAACCTTCCTCAAGCAGTGTTTCGTAGCACAGACGTGCCAGCGTGACCGCCGCAAGCGTGGATTCACCACCGGCCATGCTAATAGCATGCGCATCGTAGCAAGCTTGGGCTTCGAAATAGGTAGAGAGCGCATCACCCATACCGGCCACTAATAAACGCACAGGCGCTTTGGCGATAATAGCCGTATCCATAATCACCATGTCTGGGTTGGTTGGATACATCAGATATTCTTCGAACTCGCCCTCTTCACTATAGATGACAGAAAGGGCACTCGTCGGCGCATCGGTAGATGCAATGGTTGGAACCACGATTACCGGCAGTTTTTGATAGAACGCGATAGCTTTTGCGGTATCTAGTGTTTTCCCCCCACCAATACCGATGACGCCTTTGCAGCCATGTTTTTTCAGCTCAGCAATCAGGCGGTTAATTTCTTTATGGCTGCATTCGCCGCCGAACAGGGCGAAATGACTTTCTACTTCGTGCTGCTTTAAGCTGCTGCCGACCGTGTCGCCAGCCAGTTTCATGACAAAATCATCGGCAATGACGAAGTAGTTATTTGCCAGCATTTTGGCGTACTGACCGATAGACTGCAGCGCGTTTGCACCTTGAATATATTTGGATGGGGATTGGATTACTTTCAACATAATAAAGCTCCTCAATAAATCACTAAGCAATCGGATTAGAACTTAAGCGCGTAGCTTCCATACTTCGGAAGCGGGATATTTATTGGTGCTGTTATTTCTCTGTTGATGACTATACGGCGAAAAAAAGAACAAAAAACAAAGCGGATTTACGTTTCATATTGAAACGCATAGTGAGGGATGTTGTTTCGAAATGGAACGATAAAAAGGACGGAAAGCGAGAAAGAGAGACCTATCGCACATTCCTCTTTCAGGCTGTGTAAATCACGCGATGAATAGGCGGTTACGCTTTAAATTTAATCAGCTTTAACCTATGCTAACGGGTATCTGGGACACATAGGCACAATTTTTGTATACCCTTCTTATTTGAGACTGTTCCTGCGTTGGTGGCTTACGCTCATCCGAATCGCTTATTGAGGTAAGCTTGTCGGGGGTTACTCCATTGCCGCCTTGACGCCGTTCCAGCTCATTTGGGTATGTATAAAGTAAGCAGGCCTGTGAAATAAGAGGAAATCCACAAATGAAACGGACTAAGAATATTAACCGCGCTGCTTTCCGCAAGAGCTGGCGTTTTGCGCCAGTAGCGATTGCGGTGAGCGCCGTGTTTATGCTGGCAGGCTGCGAGAAGACGGATGAGACGGTTTCTCTGTATCAAAACGCAGATGACTGCAGCAATGCGAATCCTTCCATGAGCGCGCAGTGTAAAGAGTCATATCAAAACGCACTGAAAGAAGCTGAAAAAACGGCACCAAAATACGCATCGCGTGAAGACTGTATTGCTGAGTTTGGCGAAGGCCAGTGTACTCAGGCACCCGCTCAGGCAGGTATGGCTCCTAGCACTAACGGCGAAACTCAGGCTCAGCCACAACAGAGCGGCAGCTTCTGGATGCCTCTGATGGCGGGTTACATGATGGGTCGGATGATGGGCGGCGGCGCTTATAACCAACAGCCGCTGTTTAGCTCTAAATCAGCAACCAGCCCGGCTAATGGCAAATTTGTGGATGCGACCGGTAAGAGCTATGGCCCTGCCACCGCAGGCGGACGCACTATGAACGTGCCAAAAACCGCGATGGCACCAAAGCCAGCCACGACTTCAACCGTTACTCGCGGTGGATTTGGTGAGAGCGTTGCAAAACAGAGCGCGATGCAGCGTAGCAGCGCCGCGACCAGCAGTAAATCTGGCACCCGTAGCATGGGTGGCTAAGCATGAAACGTGTACCTATTAGTGAGCGTCCGGACTGGCGCGAAAAAGCCACGGAGTATGGTTTCCAATTTCACACTATGTATGGCGAGCCCTACTGGTGTGAGGATGCGTTCTACCAGTTCAGCCTAGCGCAGGTGGAAGAGCTGGAAGAAACCACAGCGGAACTCCATCAGATGTGTTTGAAAGTGGTCGAGAAGGTGATCGCCAGCGATGAGCTGATGACTAAATTCCAGATCCCTAAGCATGTTTGGGAGTTTGTGCGTAGTTCTTGGCGTACCCAGCAGCCTTCGCTTTATTCGCGTCTGGATTTGGCCTACGACGGTGTTAATCCGGCTAAGCTGCTGGAGAACAACGCGGACACGCCGACATCTTTATATGAATCGGCCTTCTTTCAATGGATCTGGCTGGAAGATCAGATAGCTGCTGGCAAACTGCCGCAGGACGCTGACCAGTTTAATAGTCTGCAAGAGAAACTGATCGAGCGTTTTGCCGAGCTGAAAGAGGCTCATGGTTTTGGCCTACTGCATATGGCTTGCTGTCAGGATACTGATGAAGATCGCGGCACGGTGCAATATTTGCAGGATTGTGCGCATGAAGCAGGCTTAGCGACCGAGTTTGTCTTTATTGAAGATATTGGCTTAGGTGAGCGTGGTCAGTTCACGGATACGCAGGATCAGGTGATTAGCAACCTGTTTAAACTGTACCCGTGGGAATTCATGATGCGCGAGATTTTCTCTACCAAGCTGGAAGACGCCGGTGTGCGTTGGTTAGAACCCGCGTGGAAGAGCATTATCTCCAATAAAGCGTTGTTGCCGATGCTGTGGGAAATGTTCCCTAACCATCCTAACCTGTTACCGGCCTATTTTGCCGATGGCAATCAGCCCGAGCTGGATCATTATGTGGTTAAGCCGTTGTTCTCCCGTGAAGGTGCCAATATTCGCATTGTGGAGAATGGTAAGGAAGTGGCTAGCGTCGATGGCCCTTACGGTGAGGAAGGCATGATCATTCAGCAATTCCATCCGTTGCCTAAATTCGGTGACAGCTATGTGCTGATTGGTAGCTGGCTGGTCAACGATCAGCCTGCTGGAATGGGTATCCGAGAAGATCACAGCCTGATCACCCAAGATCTGTCGCGTTATTATCCGCATGTAATTGTAGATTAATGCTGAATTAGCAGTTGTCTCACGATACACGATGAAGAAACCCGCCATAAATGGCGGGTTTTTTTACATCTTCAAACGGTTACTTTTTCTTAGCGGCCGAAGGCTTTTTCCCCGGTGCCTTTTTCACCGTATCACTCGGTTTATCACCGGGCTCATCCGCGCCTTCTTTCAATACCACCACCATGTATTTACCGGTGCTTCCATCGCGATGGACGCCGTGGATATCGGTTTCAAAGCCTGGGTAGTGTGCGCCAATTTCACACAGCATTTGCAGGAAACTCAGTACTGGGCGGCTCTCTTTTGTGAGCATTTCCCCTGGCATAACCACCGGAACGCCCGGAGGGTACGGTAGGATCATATTCGCACTGACTTTACCTAGCATGTCATCAAGCGCACAGGGTTCGATGTTGCCGCGTACTTCCTCTTGGAATGCGTCGTGCGGCGTCATCACCAACTGCGGTAATACTTCAAAGGCTCGGTACATGAGATCGGGCAAATTATGATGTTTTACCAGTGCATGGATGCCCTGTGCCAACTCCTGAATCCGCATCTCCTTATAGAAATCCGGTGCCTCGTTATACAACGATGGTAAAACGTTCTTCACCCGAAGATTGAGATCGTATACGCGTTTGAAGTCGGTCAGTGCACGCAGCAGGCTGAGCGCTTTGGTTTTGTCGATCCCGATGCTGAACAGGAACAGCAGGTTATATGGCCCCGTTTTTTCCACGATAATACCGTGTTCGTCCAAGTATTTGGAAACGATCGATGCAGGGATCCCTTCATCCTCTAATGTGCCGTTCGGGCTAAGCCCTGGAGTTAATAGGGTAACTTTGATGGGATCAAGATACATATGATCGCTGTCGATATTCGGGAACCCGTGCCATTCATTGCGTGGGTTCAGCGGCCAGCATGCGACTTCGTCGATATTGTCTGGCTGCCAAACATCAAAGAACCAACCATCGGATTCTGCACGCAGGCGGCGGATCTCTTTACGGAAGCGAATTGCTCGCTCAATTGAGCCATTGATCAAACGCTTACCTGCATTACCTCTCATCATGGCCGCTGCGGTTTCCGTTGATGCAACGATACCGTAATGCGGTGAAGTGGAGGTATGCATCATATAGGCTTCGTTAAACGTCTCTTCGTTAATTTCGCCCTTCACGTGGATCATTGAAGCTTGCGAGAACGCCGCTAGCAGTTTATGCGTGGACTGTGTTTCATAAATGATTTTGCCCGGAACACGTTCACCGCTCATCCCCGCTTTGCCTTGGTAAATCGGATGGAAGTTGGTATAGGGAACCCAAGCGGAGTCGAAGTGAATCGACTTAACATCCAGCGTTTTTTTAATGTATTCGGTATTGTAGAACAGGCCATCGTAAGTGGAGTTGGTTATCACAGCATGCACGGGCCACGTTGCGTTTGGCGTGTTTTTCACTTTTTCTTCAATGCTGGCACGGGTGAATTCGCTTTGTGGAATACCGCCGAGAATGCCGTAGGCGTTACGCGTTGGGCGCAGATACACCGGAACCACGTTGCTCATCATCATTAGATGGGTCAAAGATTTATGGCAGTTACGGTCAATCAGAATGGTGGCACCGGCGGGCGAGGAGTACATACCGACGATTTTATTGGCTGTTGAAGTGCCGTTGGTGACGATATAGCTGCGATCGGCATTAAACGTGCGTGCGATATACTCTTCTGCATCACGATGTGGCCCACTGTGATCGAGCAGCGACCCCAGTTCAGATACGGAGATCGAAATATCTGAACGCATAGTATTTTCGCCAAAGAAATCGTAGAACAGACTGCCGACGGGGCTTTTATCGAAGGCGGTGCCGCCCATGTGTCCGGGGGTACAGAACGTGTATTTCTCTTCTTTAACGTATTTGAACAGCGCTTTAGTTAACGGCGGCAGAATGGTGTCGATATATTGATCCGTACTCTGGCGAATCTTGGTCGCAATATCCTGTGCGCTGCCTAGTGCATATTCAAAGAAGCGAACATTCAGGCGAAGATCGCTCATGTTAACGTCAAGCGTCGAGTAAGTATTTGCGAATGCATAAATAGGGAGCAGCTTGTTGAGTTCGCTGATTTCAGCGCTTAACTCAAGATTGTATTTATCCCAATCGAAAATAACGCCGCACAGGCGAGAGTTGTTTTCAATAAGCTTCAGAAGATCACTACGGTCTTTTGGGTAGGCGATACGGAATCCTTCCTTTTCCAATTCTTGATGCAGTTCGCGCAGTGGTTCTTCCTTAAAATAAGCGCTTAAGTCGTTCATGATGGCAATGATATTCATGCAAAACTCTCCAGACTTCTGTGGGCTGGGTTATTAATACCGAAGGCGCGAAGGCCTTCGGTATCATGTATTAGCAAATATTTAGATCTTAGTTAGGATTGGCCACCGGTGGCTGCGCTGGCTTCTTTATCACGCCCCATTTTACGTGAGTAGAACATCAGGATAATCAGGCTGATGATGAAGGTACCGGCGAGTTCGAACGAGTTGGCGCCCATCAGGGCGATAAAGCAGAACACGCATCCCAACACTGAAGCAATCAGGCTCAGGATGTTTTTCAGGTTTGCACCGTCAAAGCGAATCAGGTCGATACAGGAGTAGAAGTACGGCAGCATGGTCAGCAAGACGGCAATCCCTGTCAGCTCACCGAACAGATCTGAGGCTTTACCGCCGCTGGCATTCATCACGGTGATCAGAATCATCAGCACCGTCATTTTTATGGCTGCTAAGAATAGCCCCTTGCGCGGAATACCATCTTTATCCATTTCGCCATACACTTTCGGGAAGTTCCCATCGTGGGCAGCACGAGCGCCGGCTTGACCAACCAGCATCATCCATGAGCCTAATGATGTTAAGCAGGCAAAGGCGGTAAATGCAGAAACAACTGGGCCAGCCCAGCTACCGACCATCGTCGAGGCGCTGACGGCAAACGGAGCGCCGGATGCTGCCATCTGAGAGGCGGGATACATACCGGCAATCACCTGTGTTGCGGCGATGTAGACAATACCGGCAAGGAATGTCCCCAGCATCGTTGCGATAGGAACGTTACGTTTTGGGTTTTCCACCATACCGGTACTTACCGCCGCAGACTCAACGCCGATAAAGGCCCACAGACATAACAGAATACTTTTAATGACGGCGTGATAATCGGTACCGCCCGAGGTATTCCAGTTAGCTTGATAGGTTCCCATATCAAACCAGTACCAGCCCGCGATACCTGTACCGATAACGGGAATGAGTACGAGAACCAGACCTATGGTGGTTAAACGACTAACCCATGCGCCGCCGAGCATATTGACGAAGGTAAAAATCCAGACAATCGCGATACAGGCGATACCGGCGGGTATCGGGCTGTTAAACATAGGGAAAAAGGTAGAAAGATACGATACGGCGGTAATACCTATCGCAAGGTTACCAATCCAGTTTGCATGGTAATAGAGTACCCCGGTTTGAAAACCGAAGGCCGGACCGATTTCACCCGCGTAGGCGATAGGACCACCTTCCTGAGGGTTTTTGGTTGCTAATCTGGCGTAAACATAAGCTAATGAAATTGCACCAATTAGTGCAACGATCCAACCAATAATAGCGATAGACCCTAAGCTTGCGAGGTTAGCGGGTAGTAATGCTATGCCGCTTCCCATCATATTACCGGCAACGACACCAGTACAGGCAATGAGGCCAATTTTCTTTGCAGATGCCATAAACTGCCACTCCCATAAGAATATTAAGCTCGACAAATAGACGTAATCTTATTGCGTCAATTGCTTAGCAATACACACCACGAAAATAAGTATAGGTAATAATCAATATTTTGCTTTAGTGAGTATCATTTTTGATGGCGGCTTTTTATTCAAAAAAATCAGCAAGCTATATGCTATTAGCATATGTATGATTTTATTAAAAATAATATTTCATGGTCATTATGGGAATGTTTTATCGTAATGATAAATATGAATTTAATTATTTTGAGTGGTTTTATGTAAGTATTAATATAATTGTTATATTACATAGCTGTCTGTGCATGATGGGGCATGATTGGTCGTCTTTCAGTCCGCTGCCACAGTATCACCTTCATTGTTATAGCGCTGGCACCTGCGTGACTTCTCAGCATTGCTTGTCGAGGTTGTATCTCGGGTGAACACGTTTTGAGCTGTCATGCTGATGATTCTTGGAGTGAACGTTTCGCCGTGTTAACAATAATTAATATATGAGATAAGTTGTCAGCAAGAAAGAAATAAATATGATTTATTCTACATCGGTGGGTAGGTAGATGAGGCGGTTATATTGCCGTAGATTTTCAGGAAGATTAAAAATAGAGTGGATAGTTATTTTTAATACGATATGAATTACCCTTAATATATATTTAATAGTTATTTGTAATGGGAAAACATGCTATTTATAGTTGTTTTTATTTTATTAAAGCCTAATATTGCTGCAGGCGTTTTGGTCGATGGGCATAATTACGGTATATATTTTCTTTAATAGAAAATCAACATGGATGTATAGGTGATATGAATGGCGAAGTTTTTAAGGAATTCTCTGATAGGTATTCTTTCACTATCCGTTGTTGGGTGTGCAAATTTCAGCGGAGACGATTTTAAAACCTTAGGGGCATTGGTCCTTATCGTGGGTGTTGTTGCTGCCATTGCGGTAAGTGACTCAGGTGATGATAGTAATTATGATAGTAGTGATAACTATGACCATCATGATTATCATCACGATGATAAACATCACCATCATGAACATTGATAATATTTATTATGACTCTGTCTTGTAGGTATATCGATTATGAAAACGTCTGCAAATCAGTCAGCTATGCCTGTAATTTAATTGTGGTACATAGGAGAACGAATGACGAAGGATCTTGTTATTTTATTGCTGTTGGCTAGCGTGTCTTTGAAGGCAGGTGCCGTTCTTCCTTCTGATTTTTATCAGACAGAAGCGGGTAAGGTATTTTCTGCATTATTAAAAAATGATAGAAAAAATTTCGACAGCGGAAATAAAACTGTTTTTAAATGGTCTAAGGATATAGATGAAAATACCTTAATGAGCAATGCGTTGTCGGGACGTAAGTCTGTTGAAATATATGCAATATACAGTGTGATTAATAATCATCCTGATACTTTTTCCTTTGAAAATTTTAGACAGAAAAAAACAAGTAAAATGGATATGTTGAAAAATTTCTCAAATAAGTTCGCCGAAGATGTTTCCGCTATTTGCGGCCGCTATTTTAAAGATAGCAAAGCATTTTCGATGGCCAGTATATCTTCAACTGAGTGTGATGCACGTGTTTCAAATCTACAACAAAGAGTTGAAGCTGCATCAGAAATAAAAAGCGCTCAACGTTAATGATCTCATCGTAATAAAGATGTAATAGGTTAGATTCTCAACCCTATTGGCTGGAGCAGACATTTAACGATGAAAGGCTTCAAAGATATCTACAAGATAATGTTCAGATATTCTTTAGTGTTTAATGTTTTTACTGATTGGTGCAATGATGCATAGGCGCTGTGTTACCCTGCGTCATTGTCTCAAAACTATGGGGCTTGCGAGCGACTCCTTCTCTGATTATCCTAATACGCATGACACAACGCGCTCTTGTTTCCCGAAGACTTCCTATTGCTTTACAGCAGGCTGTCATGCAGTGCTTACGTAATGCGTTGGCTCGAGCAAATGCACAGCTAAAAACTCAATATCCTGAACCCAAAATCAGCTATCAACAGCGTGGCACCACTGCGGGAACCGCATGGCTGCAAGATTGGGAGATTCGTCTAAATCCAGTCTTATTACTAGAGAATGGTCAGGCGTTTATTGATGAAGTGGTGCCACATGAGTTGGCACATCTTTTGGTCTATAAACAGTTTGGTAAGGTTTCCCCTCATGGCCGTGAATGGCAGTGGATGATGGGACATGTTTTGGGTATCGAACCGCGTCGTACCCATAAATTCGGCGTGGAGTCAGTGAGTGGTAAGACTTACCCTTATCGCTGTGCCTGCCAACTGCATCAGCTGACCGTGCGTCGTCATAATAAAGTGATGCGCAAGGAGTCAGAATATCGCTGTCGACAATGTGGTCAAGTTTTGAGTTTCAGCCCCGGAACGATTGCTGAGCGTTAAAGCTTTCCTAAAATGTGCAATAAACATCCAAATCTTCATTTATTAACAATTTAATCTCTTCAAAGTTTGCGTGACTAAGGCGGATTGTCTACCCTGCGGCCTTTCCGTTTTTATGTTGTTTTTGGAATATGCTTCGCAAATTTTATTACGCGCTGACGTTATCGACGCTTCTGGCTTACCCGTTTTCGGGGCAGGCACAAAAAATTAATAATTTCACTCAAGCAAAAGCGGCTGCGGTTAAGGTTAATCAAGACGCACCCGGTTCGTTCTACTGTGGCTGCAAGATTGAATGGCAGGGGAAAAAAGGTATTCCCGACCTTGAAAGTTGTGGCTATCAGCCGCGTAAAAACCTGAACCGTGCCTCACGCATTGAATGGGAGCACGTTGTACCGGCATGGCAGTTTGGTCATCAAATGCAGTGCTGGCAGGATGGGGGGCGAAAAAACTGCGCCAAAATTCCCCAGTACGTGAAAATTGAAACTGATTTACATAATTTACAGCCTGCCGTGGGAGAGGTTAACGGTGACCGCAACAACTTTATGTATAGTCAATGGCGCGGTGGAGAAGGGCAGTATGGCCAATGTCCGATGAAAGTTGATTTCAAAAACAAGCAGGCGGAGCCACCCGCCCGTGCTCGTGGTGCTATTGCTAGAACCTATTTTTATATGCGTGACCAGTACAATATTAGGTTGTCGAAACAGCAAACTCAGCTATTTGATGTATGGAATCGGCAATATCCAGTCACGAAGTGGGAGTGTCTGCGTGACCAGCGGATTGCAAACATGCAGGGGAATCATAACCCTTATGTCCAGCAAGCCTGCGAGAATCTTAAAGGCTGAGTTTTAACGGTTTGACGTGATGATTAGCATTGTCGCTACTCCAGCCTTTATAATCCCGTATATCTTTTTTAGCAGCGCTGCGTTGCGGCGCTTATCTCGTCATTCATAAGGATGAGCCATTTCATGCGTATCCCTCGTATTTATCACCCTGAACGCCTTGAGGCGCCTTGCGAAATAGACCTGAGTGAGGAGGCTGCCAATCACGTGGGTCGAGTTCTACGCATGAGCGAAGGCCATGAGATTCAACTGTTTGACGGTAGCAATCAGGTTTTCGTGGCACATATTGTTGCGGCCAGTAAAAAAAACGTGCGTGTGAAGGTGCAGTCAGGTGTGCTTGAAGATCGTGAATCCCCGCTGCATCTGCATTTAGGACAGGTAATTTCCCGCGGTGAGAAGATGGAGTTCACTATTCAAAAATCCATTGAATTGGGGGCTAGCATTATTACTCCGCTGATTTCCGAGCGTTGTGGCGTTAAGTTAGACGCTGAACGTATGGCGAAAAAGTTGGGGCAATGGCAGAAAATTGCTATTGCAGCGTGCGAGCAGTGTGGACGTAACGTGATCCCTGAAATTCGCCCGACGATGCTTTTGGAGCAATGGTGCGCTGAACAGGATGATTCTCTGAAGCTGAATTTGCATCCACGCGCCAATGCGAGTATCAACACATTACCGCTTCCTGTTGAACGCGTTCGTCTGCTGATAGGGCCAGAAGGTGGATTATCGGCCGATGAAATTGCTATGACCGCAGGTTACCAATTTACTGATATTCTGTTAGGACCTCGTGTATTACGCACTGAGACCACCGCGCTGACAGCCATAACCGCACTTCAGGTTCGCTTTGGCGATTTAGGCTAGGAGAAAAGAATGATTAAGCTTGGCATTGTGATGGACCCGATTTCTTCCATCAATATCAAAAAAGACACCAGCTTTGCGATGCTGCTAGAAGCACAGCGCCGTGGCTATGAGTTGCACTACATGGAAATGAACGATCTCTACATGTATGTCGGCGAAGGGCGCGCGCGTACTCAGTTGCTGAGCGTGAAGGAAGATAAAGCGGGCTGGTATGAGTTCCACGGCGAACAGGATATTGCTCTGTCCGATCTCGACGTCATCTTAATGCGTAAAGATCCTCCGTTTGATACCGAGTTTATTTATGCTACTTATATCCTTGAGCGCGCTGAAGATAAAGGGACGCTCATTGTCAACAAGCCGCAAAGTCTGCGTGATTGCAACGAAAAGCTGTTTACCGCGTGGTTTGCCGATCTAACGCCGGACACGTTGGTGACGCGTAAAGCCGAGCACATTCGTGAGTTCTATGCCAAGCACGGTGACATCATTCTTAAACCGTTAGACGGTATGGGTGGTGCATCTATTTTCCGTGTGAAAGCAGAAGATCCTAACCTGTCTGTCATTATCGAAACGCTCACAGAACATAGTAGCCGCTTCTGCATGGCGCAGAATTTCCTACCAGCGATTAAAGATGGTGACAAACGTGTTCTGGTGGTTGATGGTGAGCCGGTTCCATACTGTTTGGCTCGTATTCCTAAGAGCGGAGAGACTCGTGGTAACTTGGCCGCGGGTGGCCGTGGTGAAGCACGCCCACTGACAGAAAGTGACTGGGCTATTGCTCGCAAAGTTGCCCCAGTACTGAAAGAAAAAGGCCTGATCTTTGTTGGTTTAGATATCATTGGCGATCGCTTGACAGAGATTAACGTTACTAGCCCGACCTGCGCTCGCGAGATTGAAGCTGCCTTCCCTGATGTGTCTGTGACCGGCATGTTGATGGATGCGATTGAAACTCGTATTAGTAAGAAATAGTTTTTCCTCCTGTGAGTCTGCTCGCGATATGTTTGAGCGAGCAGACAGATAGGGGGCTTCTCCCGTGACATCCAGCCAAAAAATTCGCATACTGAAAATTCAGTCATCACATAAACAAATACAGCGAGTTGAAGCCATTACGATGAATTTAGCGCATCATTTTCTTATAGCAATGCCTTCTATGCAGGACAGCCGCTTCAAGCGCACCGTTCTCTATGTGTGTGAGCACAATAGTGAAGGCGCAATGGGTTTAGTCATTAACAAACCGTTGGAACAGCTCACTCTGGAAACACTATTGGAAAAGCTAAAAATCACGCCAGAGCCGAGAGATACAAAAATTCGTTTGGATAAGCCGGTGATGTACGGTGGTCCATTGGCCGAAGATCGCGGCTTTGTATTGCATACTCCACAACCTGATTTTGGTTCCAGCGTCGCCATTTCTGCTGAGTGTATGATGACGACTTCACGCGATGTCCTAGAAACGCTTGGCACGAAAGAGCAACCCAAGGATGTTCTGGTTACATTAGGTTATTGCAGTTGGGATGCGGGTCAATTGGAGCAAGAACTGCTAGATAATGCTTGGCTTACCGTTGAGGCTGACGCCAATCTGTTATTCCACACACCAATCTCAGAACGCTGGGTTAACGCGGCTAAAAAGCTGGGCGTAGACATTCGCAATATGGCCACTTCAGCAGGACATGCTTGATGGGTAACAGAACTATTATCGCTTTCGATTTTGGAACAAAAAGTATTGGTGCGGCCATCGGGCAGGAAGTCACCGGTACCGCACGCCCATTGGCTTCGTTTAAAGCCAATGAGGGATCGCCAGACTGGTCGAAAATAGAGAAAATGTTAAAAGAGTGGCAGCCGGATCTTGTTGTCGTCGGCCTACCACTCAATATGGATGGCACGGAACAGCCTGTCACCGCTCAAGCACGTAAGTTTGCCAACCGGATTCATGGTCGTTTTGGGGTGCAAGTTGCTTTGCATGATGAACGCCTTAGTACCGTAGAAGCTCGTGCCCATCTTTTTGCCGGTGGAGGCTATCGTGCCTTGGACAAAGGCAGCGTAGACGCCGCTTCAGCGGTGATCATTTTGGAAAGCTGGTTTGAACAACAGGTTGTCTAAAACTGATTAATGAGAGTATCGGCAAGGCAGGATAATTAGCCTGTCTTGTCAGGTGTTATCTTCCTATTTTTATACAGTTTCCCCTCGTTTTCTAAGTGGGTAAGATGCTGCTCGAAGCTTTGCATGCCTTGCCGCTGGCCGGTTTGAAGAATAGAGGCAATCTGGTGGGCTTTATCTTCGCGGATTAAATTGCTCACCGCGGACGTATTCAGCAGCAGCTCAAAAGCGGCGACCCTGCCGCCACCCTGTTTGGGCAAAAGCTGCTGTGCTAAAACGGCTCGCAGGCTTCCTGCAATTTGTGTGCGTACAAAGTTTTTTTCTTCGGCTGGAAAAACATCAATTAGGCGTTCTACCGCTTGTGCTGCACCTCGAGTGTGTAACGTTGCCAATACTAGATGCCCTGTTTCAGCCGCTGTGAGAGCCAGACGAATGGATTCTGCGTCGCGTAATTCACCGAGCAAAATGACATCAGGATCCTCTCGCAGTGCGGCACGCAATGCGTGGTGAAAGTTAATCACGTGGCTGCCGATTTCGCGCTGTTGGATAAGCGATTTGGACGGCGTGTGAATAAACTCCAGCGGATCTTCGAGCGTAATAATATGCCATGGCTGATGATGATTAATTTCATTAAGCATGGCTGCTAGCGTGGTTGATTTCCCACTGCCGGTCGCACCGCAAACCAGTATCAACCCTGATCCTTGGGCAAGCTGCTCTTGAAGCACCTCTGGCGTAGCGAGAGACGCTAACGTGGGGACTGTGCTGGGAATGAGCCGCAGCGCTAGTGAAGGGCCATGTAATTGTTGGAAAGCATTGACTCTGAGCCGAGTGCCCCCATTTAGATTTAAGGCGAAATCAACCTGATGTTGTTGTCGCCATACAACGTCAGCTTCAGAGGGAAGGTTCATTGTAAGCCATGACTCGATTTCGCGAGAGGTTATCGCCTCAGTTCCTAGCGTTTGTAATGCGCCATCGATACGCAAAACGGGTGGATATCCGGTGCAAAGATGCAGATCTGATGCGTTTTGCTTTACACTACGGGCCAATAAATCACAAAAATCCATTTAACCTCCTGAGCCAAAAATTATGAACAGCAATATCCAACAAAATTTAGAGGCCGTCAGGAGCCGTATCAGCGCTGCGGCTCAGGATTGCGGCAGGTCTCCAGAAGAAGTTACTTTGCTTGCAGTCAGTAAAACTAAGCCTGTGAGCGATATCGAAGAAACAATCGCGGCAGGACAGCGCGCTTTTGGTGAGAATTACGTGCAAGAAGGCGTTAGCAAGATCCAGTATTTTGCTCAGACTCCGCATGCAGACGAGCTAGAATGGCACTTTATCGGCCCACTTCAGTCGAATAAAAGCCGTTTGGTCGCGGAGCATTTTGATTGGATTCATACCGTCGATCGTGTGAAAATTGCTCAACGCCTGAGCGAACAGCGTCCTGCAGATAAAGCTGCGCTCAACGTGCTGATCCAAATTAATATCAGCGATGAGGGCAGTAAATCGGGCATTGACCTGGAAACGTTAGATGCACTTGCTGCTCAGGTTGCTGAAATGCCGAATTTGCGTCTGCGTGGCCTGATGGCGATCCCCGCACCAGAAGAAGATCCCGTGAAACAGAAAGCGGTGTTTGATCGGATGGAACAGGCGTTTTTAGCACTTAAAAAGCAGTACCCGCATATTGATACGCTGTCGATGGGGATGACTCACGATATGGCGGCGGCGATTACCGCCGGTAGTACGATGGTGCGCATCGGAACGGCAATTTTTGGCGCACGTGATTACGGCACAAATACATAATAATTATCAGTTAATGTACTGATTCTTTTTTCTTTACCTTACCATTTAACGGATAAAGGGTTTTTCATGCTGACACTGACTTTCTTGGTCAAAACCGTCATTGACCTCTACGTCATGATTTTATTGTTGCGTATCTGGATGCAATGGGCACGCACCGACTTTTACAATCCGCTGTCACAGTTTATCGTGAAAGTTACGCAGCCGATTGTTGGGCCGCTACGTCGAGTGATTCCGTCCTTGGGGCCGATTGATTCTTCTTCGCTGCTGGTGGCGTTCTTACTTATGACCATCAAGTATCCGCTGCTATTACTGATCCAAAGCGGAGAAATTTCTCTAAGCCCATATAACCTTCTATTTGGCCTGATTTCAGTAATTAAATCAGCAGGGTATCTGGTGTTCTGGGTCATTATCATTCGTTCGATCATGAGCTGGATCAGCCAAGGCCGTAGCCCAATGGATTATGTGCTGTTACAACTGACTGAGCCGTTGATGGCACCGGTACGCCGCATTATTCCTGCGATGGGCGGTTTAGACTTCTCTGCCATGGTGGTGATTTTAGTGCTGTACATGCTGAATTATCTGGGTATGGATCTGTTAGGGCAGCTCTGGTTCCTGCTGTGATCGCGATGAGTACAGATGCTGTAAAGTATGAGAAAGAAGCGCTGGTTTTGCGGCTGTATATTCAGCCTAAAGCCAGCCGTGACCAGATTGTTGGGCTACACGGTGATGAGCTAAAAGTCGCCATCACCGCACCACCGGTAGATGGGCAGGCAAATGCGCATTTGCAAAAGTTTATCGCCAAACAGTTTCGGGTTGCGAAAAGTCAGGTGGTGATTGAAAAGGGGGAACTGGGGCGCCATAAGCAAGTGCGCATCAGTCAGCCTCAACAAATCCCAGAGGTTGTCTCAGCGCTACGCTCTCAGTAACCCTCTCCTACCGGCAGGCTTTGGCCTGCCGGTGCTATATATAGGATTTATCATGCAAAAAATTGTATTAGCAACTGGAAACGCGGGCAAAGTACGCGAGCTCGCAAGCTTGCTGGCTGATTTCGGTTTAGATGTTGTGGCCCAGACCGAGCTGGGTGTGGATTCTGCTGAGGAAACGGGGCTGACCTTCATTGAGAATGCGATTCTGAAAGCACGCCACGCCGCGCAAATCACAGGACTCCCGGCGATTGCCGATGACTCTGGACTTGCCGTTGATGTGCTGGGTGGGGCTCCGGGGATTTATTCTGCGCGTTATGCGGGTGAAGAGGCGAGCGATCGTCAAAATCTCGAGAAACTGCTGGATGCGCTGAAAGATGTGCCTGCAGATCAACGCCAAGCTAAGTTCCACTGTGTGCTGGTTTACTTACGCCATGCAGAAGATCCAACGCCGCTGGTGTGTCATGGGAGCTGGGCGGGTGAAATCAGCTTCGTACCATCAGGCGACGGCGGTTTTGGTTACGATCCTATTTTCCATGTGCCTGAGCTGGGCTGTTCTGCTGCGCAGCTGACTAAAGAGCAGAAAATTGCGGTTTCGCACCGTGGGCAGGCATTGAAGCTGTTGCTGGAAGCCATGCGTAATGCTTAAGCTTCCCCCGCTCAGTCTCTATATTCACATCCCGTGGTGTGTGCAGAAATGCCCATACTGCGATTTCAATTCTCATGCTCAAAAAGGAGATATCCCGTCTACGGAATATGTCGACCATCTGTTGGCCGATTTGGACGCTGACGTGGCATTCACTTCTGGGCGTGAAATTGGCACCATCTTTATTGGTGGTGGAACTCCAAGTCTGTTGAGCGCAGAAGGTATGCAGCGCTTGATGGATGGTGTGCGTGCGCGTTTGCCTTTGGCACCAAATGCCGAGGTGACCATGGAGGCGAATCCGGGAACGGTTGAGGCCGATCGCTTCAGCGCCTACCAAAGAGCCGGCATCAATCGTATATCCATCGGTGTGCAAAGCTTTAGCGCGGAGAAGTTAACACGGTTAGGCCGCATACACGGGCCAGAAGAAGCTAAGCGAGCGGCACATCTGGCGCAAGGATTAGGGCTACGCAGTTTTAATCTTGATCTGATGCATGGTTTACCCGATCAGTCGCTGGATGAAGCGCTGGATGATTTACGGCAGGCTATTGAGCTTAATCCTCCACACCTATCATGGTATCAACTGACGATTGAGCCAAATACGCTATTTGGTTCGCGTCCTCCAAAATTGCCAGATGATGACGCGCTGTGGGATATTTTCCAGCGAGGTGACGAACTGCTGCGTGCTGCAGGATATCAGCAGTATGAAACGTCGGCCTATGCCAAACCCGGTTACCAGTGTCATCACAATCTGAATTATTGGCGTTTTGGCGACTATCTTGGCATTGGCTGTGGCGCTCATGGCAAGATTACGTTTGAGGATGGCCGTATTCTACGTACCGCGAAAACGCGTCATCCGCGTGGATATATGCAGGGGCGCTATCTGGATAAGCAGCATGAAGTGGGAAATGACGATCGTCCGTTCGAATTCTTTATGAACCGCTTTAGATTGCTTGAACCAACGCCGCGCGCGGAATTCCAGCTGTATACCGGACTTGGTGAAGCGGTTATTCGTGCTCAGCTCGACGAAGCGCTGTCACAGAATTATATAGTAGAAACCGATGAATATTGGCAAATCACCGAGCACGGCAAGCTGTTTTTAAACTCGCTGTTGGAGCTATTTTTGTAGAGCAGCTGTTTTTGTAGAGCAGATTGTCGCGTTATCGATTCTGTGAGTTCCCCCATCGAGCCCTTACCGGGATTAGATGGGGGATATCAGAATCAACGCTGACGTAAGCCTAAATCAATCGGGGTTTTACTCGGCTCACCGCCGATTTCTCGCGTAAGTTTCGGCACCATATAGCCAGAAACCTTTGTCATCAACTCTCGCATAATCACGCGTGCCTCATCGTCAGACACCATGAAGTGTGCTGCGCCCTGAACTCTATCGAGCACATGCAGGTAATAAGGCATAATTCCCGCGTCAAACAGCGCGTTGCTAAGCGCTGCGAGCGTATCCGCATTATCATTCACGCCGCGCAGTAGTACACCCTGATTAAGTAACGTTACACCCGCATGTTTTAGCCTCGTCATGGCATCGCACAATTCGCGATCGATTTCGTTGGCATGATTAATGTGCGTGACAAGTAGGATCTGAAGATGTGACTGCGAGAAGCGTTTTGTCAGTGTTTCGGTAATGCGTGCAGGGATGACGACTGGCAAACGACTGTGGATACGCAAGCGTTTGATGTGGGGAATCGCTTCGATTTCGTCGAGTAACCAAGCTAGCTCGTGGTCTTTTGCCATCAAAGGGTCGCCACCGGAAAAAATTATTTCATCCAGTTCTGGCTGTTGGCGAATATAATCTAGTGCCTGCCGCCAGTTAGCCTTATTGCCCTGATTATCTTGATAGGGAAAGTGACGGCGGAAGCAATAACGGCAGTTAACCGCACAGCCGCCTTTGACCAATAGCAGGGCTCGGTTAATATACTTGTGCAGCAGTCCCGGCACGGCAATGGCATCATCTTGCTCCTCCAGTGGGTCGGTCGAATAGCCTGGCGTTGTAATAAATTCGCTGGCGGAAGTCATGACCTGAAGTAGGAGAGGATCGTTGGGGTCGCCCTTTTTCATGCGTCGCGCAAAGGCGTAAGGAACGCGCAGGGCGAAAAGACGCCGCGCATCGTGGCCTTTTTGCCATTCAGGGCTGTCGGAAAGTGCTAAATATTCAAGCAATTCTGCCGGTTCAGTAATAACATCGGCAAGTTGTTGCAGCCAATCTTCTCTAGACTGCGTATTTTGAGTTACAATATGTGCCATTTTTTTGGCTAAGCTACCAGTTATAAATAATTCAGAGGGCCTTTATGGCGACTTATTCTAGCAACGATTTCCGTCCCGGTCTTAAAATCATGTTCGAAGGCGAGCCTTATGCTGTAGAAAGCAGTGAGTTCGTTAAACCAGGTAAAGGCCAAGCCTTTGCTCGCGTGAAAATGCGTCGCCTGCTGACCGGCACCCGTGTTGAAAAAACCTTTAAATCTACTGACTCCGCAGAAGGCGCGGACGTTGTCGATCTGAACCTGACTTACCTGTACAACGACGGTGAGTTCTATCATTTCATGAACAACGAAACCTTCGAGCAGCTGGCTGCCGATGAGAAAGCGATTGGCGATAATGCTAAATGGCTTCTGGATCAGGCTGAGTGCATTGTTACTCTGTGGAATGGCCGTCCAATTCAGGTTACTCCTCCAAACTTCGTAGAGCTGGAAATCGTTGATACCGATCCAGGTCTGAAAGGCGATACCGCGGGTACCGGCGGTAAGCCTGCAACCCTGAGCACTGGCGCAGTGGTTAAAGTTCCATTGTTCGTACAGATCGGCGAAGTGATCAAAGTTGACACCCGCTCTGGCGAATACGTTTCTCGCGTTAAGTAATTGCGAAAACGGCTAATTTGCTTTAAAAAACCGCGTATGACGCGGTTTTTTTTTGCCTAAAAGGCTCGTTTGAGGAACGGTAATAAGCATGATGAAGAAAATAATTATGTTGGCTTTGATGGTGGTAGCGTTCGCAGCGCTCAGCGGCTGCAATACCGCGCGCGGTTTTGGTGAGGATGTACAACATCTTGGTGGCGCGATTTCTCGTGTAGCCAGCTAATCAATTAAGATAAATGATGAATTTTTCTCCCGTGCTGGATTTCTTGTCTATGCTTAAAAGGCATTATTTTTAAAATCGCAGATAAGGAAAATAGCAATGATTAAGAAAAGCATCGCATTAGTATGTTCTCTGTTAGTTCTTGCCGCTCTGGCTGGCTGTAATACCACTCGTGGTGCCGGTGAAGACGTTGAAGCGGGTGGTCAGGCAATTCAGCGCGCTGCGCAATAGTTCTCTTTGCCATTCCGATAAGGGCGTTGTCGTGCAGTCTGCGCCCTGATCCTATCAGTCTTAACTTTTATGCAAAAACATCGTATCCTAATTCCGCTTTACCATTCCAAAAACTACGCAGGACGACCTGTGTACGTATCATAATTCGGGGACGACCCCATCGTTGTGGATAAATCGCATGTCTTGGATCATTCTGATGGTCGCTGGCCTCTTAGAAGTTGTCTGGGCCATCGGCCTAAAATATACCCATGGTTTTTCTCGTCTAACGCCCAGCATTATTACTATCGCTGCAATGATAGTGAGTATGCTGTTATTGGCGCATGCGATGAAAACACTGCCAGCAGGTACAGCCTATGCTGTGTGGACCGGTATTGGCGCGGTGGGGGCGGCCATTATGGGTATCGTATTGTTGGGCGAATCAGCCAGTCTGCCACGCATCCTCAGCCTGTGCCTGATCGTGATTGGCATTCTTGGTCTGAAGTTTAGCAGTCACTAATCGGCAACTGTGATGGTCATAGCTCGCCTCTAGCGAGGCGAGTTCATATCGATAGGGGATTGATTTACCCAAATCAGATCCTGTGTTTTAAATCCATATTTCTGTGCCGTTGCTAATAACCGTTGTTTCACCGCATCATCTAGCGTTGGCGTGCGTGAAAGTATCCACAGGTAATTTTTATTGGGGCCACAAATCAACGCATAGCGATACTGTTTATCAAGTTCGATGACGTTATAGCCGCCGTAGAATGGGCCGAAGAAGGAAACCTTAAGCGAGGCAATGTTTGGCGTTTGAGTGAAATAGGCCTTACCGATGCTCTCTTTCCACTGCTTTTTCTCAACGTCGTATCCGCGATTAACCACTTTGACTCCGCCATCGCTACGCATGCTGTAGTGCGCTGTGACGTGGTCTAATCCTCTCTCGAAAGGGTGGTTTAAGCGGGCAATTTCGTACCAGTGACCTAGATATTCTGGCAGTTGAAAATCGCTGATAACGGTGACATCAGACGGGGGTTTAGTGCTGCAGCCAACGGAAAGCAGAGCGGTAACAATGGCGGCAAAACGTGACCAACGGGACATAAACGCTCCTTTTCAAATGGATACCGTTTAAGTGTAGACCCGATAGAGGCAATCTCACCAATAAAAAAGCCTCCTATAAGGAGGCTTTCATAGTACGTTGCAGTGGCAACTTACAGCGTGAATACGCCGATCAGCGCAACAACGCTCAAGATCGCAGCCAAACCGTAGAATACCCATTTACCTGCTGGTACATGGATTTTCAGGTCATGCATCATGTGATGCAAACGGTGCAAGCCACACCACAGTGGCAGAATGATCATCAACAGCCAGAAAATACGGCCGATGAATGTCTGACTGAAGCTCAGTGCGCGTTCGAAGGTCAGCGCGTCAGGGAACCAGCCTAGAGGCAGCATGATGCCAACAATCAGGATAACCACAGGCGCAACGATTGCACCCCACATACCGCCTGCACCAAATAGCCCCCAGAAAACCGGCTCGTCAGAACGTTTGTATACTTTATTATTCACAATGTTCTCCTTTACGGTTATAGCAGGGTAACGGCCAAAATGACCACGGTTACGATGATGGTCACTACCCACAGGGCTTTGATCACCGGACCTGGGCCCATTTTCGAGTCACCAACCACGATATTGGCCGCTTTGGGGGCAAGTTCAAACCAGGTTTTGGTATGAAGTGCTGCCAGTAGCAGAGAGATGATGTTCAGGATCAGCACCAGTGGATTCTGCAAGAAGGCCACAAAGCTTTCCCAACCAGCAGCGCCGTCTTTCATGGAGAAAATCCCATAAATCAGCACGATGCTGAACCATACGTTGCCGAGAGCTGAGCTCTCACGCAGCATATAGAACTTGTAGAAACCCAGCTTCTGCCACCAGTTTGCCTGCATACCGCGCACATAAGGTTTGCGTTTAGTTGAAGTCGTCATTGATTCATCCTCCCTTATTGCGGTTTCAGCATCGCGATCATGAAGTCTTTCGCACTTTCAACTTTACCCTGCTGGATAGCAGCGGCTGGGTCGACGTGTTTCGGACAAACTTCTGAGCAGTAACCGACGAATGTACATGTCCAAACACCGTTATCGGAGTTCAGTACAGGCATACGCTCTTTCTGCCCGTGATCACGGGTGTCCAGATTGTAACGGTGTGCCAGAGTGATAGCGGCTGGGCCGATGAACTCAGGATTCAGACCAAACTGTGGGCAGGCTGCATAGCACAGACCACAGTTAATGCAGCCGGAGAACTGATGGTATTTTTCCATCTGAGCTGGAGTCTGCAGGTTGGTGCCGTCTTCTGGTTTGCGGTTGTTGCCGATGATGTAAGGCTTAATCGCTTCTAAGCTTTCGATAAAGTGGGTCATATCGACCACTAAATCACGCTCGATCGGGAAGTTGCCCAATGCTTCAACGCGCATACCGGTTGGGTAGTCACGCAGGAAGGTTTTACAAGCCAGCTTAGGCACGCGGTCAACCATCATGCCGCAAGAGCCGCAGATTGCCATACGGCAAGACCAGCGGTAAGACAGGTCGGCAGCCAGATTATCTTTGATGTAGCCTAACGCATCCAGCAGGGAAGTCGTTTCGTCATACGGGACGTCATACGTCACGAAATGCGGTTCGGCATCCTGTTCTGGGTTATAGCGCATGACTTCCATTTTCAAGATTTTCATCTCAGCCATTCGCTTGCTCCTTATTCTTTGCATCCTGAGCGTCTGCTTCAGCACCGTAAACACGTTTTGCTGGTTGCAGCTTGGTAATTTTCACATCGCTGTATTCAATTCGTGGGGCAAGGCCGTCAGCGCTTTTGAAGGTCAGAGTGTGTTTCAGGAAGTTAACGTCATCACGTTCGGTGCAACCTTCATCCAGACGCTGGTGTGCGCCACGAGATTCTTTACGGTTGATTGCCGAGTGAGCCATACATTCAGCAACGTTCAGGCCGTGACCCAGTTCGATGGTGTACAGCAGATCGGTGTTAAAGACGCTTGAGTTATCAGTGATTTTGACGCGTTTGAAACGTTCTTTCAGTTCGGCCAATTTATCAACGGTTTTCTGCATCAGCTCAGTGGTACGGTAGATACCACAGCCTTCTTCCATTGACATGCCCATCTCGTCACGGATTTTCGCCCAGCTTTCAGTACCTTCCTGATTAGCCAGCGCGTGTAGACGTGCTTCAACGTCTTTAGCCTGTGCATCGAGCGCACTGCCGTTAGCCGGAGTGGCTTCCTGCGAACGCTGAACTGCGTGTTCGCCCGCAACGCGGCCAAATACCACCAGCTCTGCCAGAGAGTTAGAACCCAAACGGTTTGCACCGTGCAGACCAACAGAAGAACATTCACCTACGGCGAACAGACCCTGAATACGCGTTTCGCAGTTTTGGTTGGTTTCGATACCACCCATGGTGTAGTGAGCGGTAGGGCGCACTGGGATGGGCTCTTTAACTGGGTCAACGCCAACGTAAGCTTTCGACAGCTCACAGATGAACGGCAGACGCTCCAACAGTTTTTTCTCACCCAAATGACGCAGATCCAGATAAACAACGTCGCCGCGCGGAGTAGAAATTGTGCGGCCTGCACGCCATTCGTGCCAGAAGGCTTGCGAAACTTTGTCGCGTGGACCCAATTCCATGTATTTATTTTTTGGTTCGCCCAGTGGCGTCTCAGGACCCATTCCGTAGTCCTGCAGATAGCGGTAGCCATCTTTGTTGACCAGAATACCACCTTCACCACGGCAGCCTTCGGTCATCAGGATACCTGAACCTGGCAAGCCAGTTGGGTGGTACTGAACAAATTCCATATCACGTAAAGGAACACCGTGATCCAACGCCATGCCCATACCATCACCGGTCACGATGCCGCCGTTCGTGTTATAGCGATAGACACGGCCAGCGCCGCCAGTTGCCATAACGACCGCGTTGGCGCGGATCTGAACTAATGTACCTTCCATCATATTCATCGCGACTAGGCCGCGCGCTTTGCCTTCGTCGACCAGAATGTCGAGAACGAAGTGCTCATCAAAGCGTTGAATCTGTGGATATTTTAAAGAGGTTTGGAAAAGAGTGTGCAGCATATGGAAGCCGGTTTTATCCGCGGCGAACCAAGTACGCTCAATCTTCATGCCGCCGAAACGACGCACGTTGACGGAGCCATCTGGTTTACGGCTCCAAGGGCAACCCCATTGCTCAAGTTGAGCCATTTCGCGAGGGCAATTATGGACGAAATGATCGACCACATCCTGTTCGCAAAGCCAGTCACCACCGGCAACGGTATCGTTGAAGTGGTAATCAAAAGAGTCGTGAGCCTGAGTAACGGCTGCTGATCCACCTTCTGCGGCCACGGTGTGACTACGCATTGGGTATACTTTAGAGATAAGCGCGATCTTCAGTTGAGGGTTGGCTTCCGCTGCTGCAATTGCTGCACGTAAACCAGCACCCCCTGCCCCGACGATGGCAAGGTCTGCGTTAAAGGTTTGCACTGCATTCCTCCGGGTGATCAATTGTCAATATCAATTAAAATGAATAACCATTCCAAATGTCGTACTACAGAGAGGTTTAGCAGAGTTTCTGACATTTGTTCTCTTTAATACGCACAGGGAATGGCTAAGATTTATAAATTCGAGTGATGAAAGTATACCTAATACGAAGTAGTGGAAACTTGATGTGATCGATTGTTTTGCTGTTTTTCCCTACTGACTGTAGTACAAAAACGTGATCTCAACGCTATTTTTCCCTGAGTCAGTGGTTTTTATGTATTTTATGTTCTTTTTATCCAATAAAGAGCAGTTAATAGTTTGGCATTGAAGTTATTAGCTCACTAACCGAGCGCTATTTGTTTGCCTGCGGCGATACGAGTAGACTGCACATCCTGTTTTATAGCGGAGTAATTATCATGAGCGAAACGGCAAGCTGGCAGCCTAGTGCTCCAATCGCCAATTTGTTGAAGCGCGCGACAATAATGTCCACCATCCGTCGATTCTTTTCAGACCGCGGTGTTTTGGAAGTTGATACGCCAGCGATGAGTCAAGCAACGGTAACGGATATTCATCTTGTTCCATTCCAAACTCATTTTGTGGGGCCTGGGGCGGCACAGGGTATGACGCTGTACATGATGACGAGCCCGGAATATCACATGAAGCGCCTGCTGGCTGCCGGTAGTGGCCCTATCTATCAGTTGGGAAAAAGCTTCCGCAATGAGGAGTCTGGCCGTCACCACAATCCAGAGTTCAGCATGTTGGAGTGGTATCGCCCACACTACGATATGTATCGTTTGATGAATGAAGTGGACGATCTTCTACAACAGGTATTGGAATGTGATAGCGCAGAAACGCTTTCCTACCAACAGGCGTTTATTCGTCATCTGGATGTCGATCCGCTGTCTGCCGACAAAATCCAACTGCGTGAAGTGGCAGCAAAGCTCGATCTGAGTAACGTAGCCGATCAGGAAGAAGATCGTGATACGCTGCTGCAACTGCTATTCACCTTCGGCGTGGAACCGAATATTGGCCGTGATAAGCCAACGTTTGTTTATCATTTTCCAGCGTCTCAGGCCTCTTTAGCGCAAATCAGTACTGAAGATCATCGTGTCGCCGAGCGCTTTGAGGTGTATTTCAAGGGCATTGAGCTGGCCAATGGTTTCCATGAGCTCACCGATGCTCGCGAACAGCGTATGCGTTTCGAGCAAGACAATCGTAAACGTGCCGCACTGGGCTTGCCACAGCATCCTTTGGATGAAAACCTGCTGGCTGCGTTGGAGCATGGATTGCCGGATTGTTCTGGTGTCGCGTTAGGCGTAGATCGTTTGATTATGCTGGCGCTGAAGGCCGAGCGATTGAGTGAGGTGATAGCGTTTCCGGTGGATAGGGCGTAGGTCATTTTTGGCTGAGCGCCGCCGCCTTGTATCTAGAATCTTTTATGTGAGAGCAGTGAAAGATTTCGTCCGCCCGTGATTATATGCGTTTCCATGAAACCGCTGGCGCAGGCGTCCGAGAAGAGGTTGCCAGCGCGCAACCTCTTCACTTTCGCGCTTTTTACCGAGTCGTTTGGCCGACCGGTCTCGGAGCGCACGTCCTATGCGACCTCAACCTGCCATCAGTATCCCTGCTGGCGGAGTTTGGGGCGCCCTAGATAGGCGAACGAAACCTTACACCTTCATGATATATACGACAGACGGAATTTCTGGATAATCGAGCCATAAAAAACTATAACCCTCCAGTCGTAAACGTTCTTCTCATACTGTTACGTGACTGCCGTAACGTATCGGTACTGACTTGGAACGGTGGGAATGGCAGTTTGAGATCGTGCTGCTGGAAGCCAGCCAAGATCAACTGATGGATCTCGTGGCGCAGTGGCATACGGTGTGCCATTTCAGCGGCGTAAATACGCAGCTCGAAAATTTGGATCCCTTGCTGTATATCCACAAGATAAGCTTCTGGCGCAGGCGTATCGAGTACCAACGAGCATTTTGATGCCGCCTCAAGTAAAACATCAGTCACTTCTTGGCTATTGGCGCTCGCTTCGGCAGGAACGGTGAGCACCACGCGGGTTACTGCATCGCTTAACGACCAGTTAATGAACTGCTCGGTGATAAACGCCTTGTTCGGTACGATGATCTCTTTACGGTCCCAATCCGAAATCGTTGTCGCACGCGTATTGATCTTGGTCACTGAGCCGGTGAGATCGCGGATGGTCACCGTATCGCCAATACGGATCGGCTTTTCAAACAGAATGATCAAGCCAGAGGCAAAGTTAGCAACGATTTCCTGCAAGCCAAAGCCCAAACCTAGGGTCAGCGCGGCGACGAGCCATTGTAATTTGGCCCACTCAATTCCCAGCATAGAGAAACCAATCAGACCACCAAACAGCAACAGCAGATATTTGGTGATAGTGGTAATGGCGTATCCGGTACCTGGAGTTAAATCGAGGTGTTGCAGTAGGCCGAGTTCCAACAGCGCGGGCAGATTTTTAACCAATTGTACGGTAACAATCATTACCAGTATGGCAATAAGCACAGCGCCTAAGGTGATCGGCTGGATGCTTTCCACCCCTTTTGCCGAAGACGTTACATCCCATAGGCTAATGTTTTCTAGAAATGCAAAAGCAGAATGCAATTCAGACCACAGCCAGATGAGTGACACTAACGCCACCATGGTCAGAATTGAACGCACTAAGCGCAGAGACTGTGCGCTGATGGCATCAAGATCGACGACGGGCTCTTCAATATCCTGACTGCCTTCCACGCTGTGCGGCGTGGACTCCTCTTCGCCTTTAGTTCGTTTTTCAAGACGCTCTGCACGGCGCTGTTTGGCGCGTTCGAAAGCGATGCGGCGACGCTGAATCAGCATCCAACGGCGAATGATGTAGTACACCACGAGCAAAATAAACCATATCGCAACCGAGCTCTCTAAGCGGGCTAATAAAATCTGTGCGGTGTTGAAATAGCCAAACAGTGAAGCAAAAGCGGCGACTAACGGAGCACAGAGTAAAATCCACCACAGCGCGTGGTTGATCAGATTCTCACCGTCGCCCTGCTTATTTAGGTAGAGCGGAATACCTGCTCGTTTCAGGCTGGTGGTAAGCAGGCTGAGAGCCACGCAGAGCATGATAAAACAGGCTCGCCCTAGCGATCCGGCAAAGGCTCGATCGTCCATATTGTCGAAAGTGACCAAGGCCATCAGTAGCGGCACGATCAACCAGATAGACATTCGGTAGTAACGCATTGCGCGCTTAACCTGCTGTTCTTCCCAACGGAAGTGGGCAATGAACAATCCGTTTGGATGGGCGAATGCAGCGCTGATCATAAATGCCCACAGCACGGGGAGCGCGGCGGTTACGCCATCACCGATTGCCACAGCCATCGGATAAGGCCATGCATTTTGCAGTCCATAACCTAAGGCTGCCCAGAGAACAGGGAGCGGTAATGCGACCAGTATCGACCAGAAAACGGTGCGCAGAGTGAGCGAAATGTGATCTTGGGTGACTTTGCCAACCTTGCTGCTCGCGCGTTCCATGAATGCCTGATAGTGGCGGCGAGAATAGAAGCTAAAACCCACCAGCAGCAGGGCACCAAACAGCGGTAACAGGGTTTCCTTAGAGGTCAGCATCATCAAAAACGCTTTGCTGAGCTGCGATAGGGTATCAAGCGACAATAGCCGATTCAGGCTCTGGATCACGTCTAACGGCGCGGCAACGCTAAGAGGATCGACGTCAGCCGCCCAGAAGAGATAGCGATGGGTTGCATCTTTGATTTCTGTGAGCGCATCGATAAGCTGTGTATTGGCAACTTTAAGCTTGGTCAGCTCTAAGATTTGTGAATCGCATCCAGAGAGAAGCGAGTTGAGCAATTCGCGCTGGGTGGTGAGCTGTGGCTGTAGCAGGCGTTGCTGCGCAGCGGTTAAAGGCTTACCGTCATTTTGCTTATAGTCGGCAACGGGTTCGATTTTGTTGAGTAGGTTTTCAAAGTGCAGCCGCTGTACACGCAGTTTTGCCATGTCACCGTCAAGTTGCTGAGGTTTAGGCATATCTGGCAGACGAGCGACCTGCGCACGTAGCGTTTCACCCAATGCGGTTGAAACTCCTAGCCACTGAGCCTGTTCACGGATGGTGCTGAGCGCCTGACGAACCTGAATCGTTTGTGTTGCAGCGATACGTTGCTGGCTGGCAATGTCATCCATGCGAGCCGCTTGTTGATTCAAAGCGCGCGATAGTTCTTGGTTTATTTTTAGTTGTTCAGCGATAGATCGCGGGAGATCACCGCTTTGTTCTACCAGTTGCTGAGTGCGTTCCAGTGCCTGTTCTGCTTCACGTTGACGCTGAGAGTTGAGGGTGTTGCGTAAATCTTGCAGCTGAAGATCGAGCCGCTCGTGGCGCTTGCGTAATACATCGGCTTGCAGACGTGCGAGCTCTTGACGATTGTTCGCTGAAAGCTGCTCAAGTTCTAATTCATCTACCAGCGCCTTACGTGCGGCTACTTCGGCCTGTAGTTGATTAGATTGAGCCTGCGATAGCGGGGTGCTGGTGGTGGTCAGATTTTGTAACCGACGTTCTGCTTCGGTTAAGTCTTTACGGGCCGTTGCCTGCTTTTGTGGAACCTGACCGAGTGAGTCACTGATTTCACGTGATCGATCCAACTCTTGCTGTAACTGTCGAGAAACTTCCAGCAGTTGGCTGCTAATTTGCAGAATTTGCTGCTCCGCTTCATTGGCCGGTATGGCGGATGCTGGCAGTGGCGGCGTACTTTCATCGCTAAGCTGTTGGCGCAGTTCACGCGTCAGCTTAGGGAAGTCGCTGATGGACTTTTGGTATTGTTGGGTGCGCTGCGCTGATTCTTTACTTTCGTTGAGCCAATTGAGGGCGCTCTGTAGCGTCTCAACAATTTCAGCCTGATTTGGGGCGTTTTTGTTGTTCTCGGCCTGTTTTAATTCTTGGGCGAGCTGTTTTTCATTCAGCGCTGCGTTCGCGCCGAGCGGAAGGGATAACATCAGTAACCCGGTTATCAACAATTTGGTAATCAGGCGCATAGCTCTTCCTTCCTTTTGGCGAACGTTTCTCTGATTAACCCTTTTGAAAAAAGAGTTAAAGACGGGAAAGATGGCAAGTACTGATAATTCAGTAGCTTGCCACTAAAGCGTTTTACTCGGCGGCAGGTGTTTCCGGCCGCACTTTGGGTTCTACTTCCGACTCTTCCTGCATGATCACTGATTCAGTTGGCACCGCAGTTACGCTATGCGCAAACTCAGCGCCCATCAGGGTATTAGAACCGCTGGTAAGCGTTGGCGTGAACTGGACACGGTTAGCTGCAAACAGGTTGATCACCGTGGACCCCAGTTTAAAGCGACCCATTTCTTCACCTTTTTTCAGGGCTACAGCACCTTCGCCAGCGGTTGGGTAAGTCCAACGCTGAATGATACCTTCGCGGGTCACGTTAACGGTTCCAGACCATACGGTTTCGATACTGCCGACGATCGTTGCACCGACCAAAATCTGTGCCATAGGGCCAAAATCGGTATCGAAAATACAGATCAGGCGCTCGTTACGAGCAAACAGATTAGGAACGTTAGCCGCCGTAAGCGGATTAACGGAAAAGAGATCGCCGGGCACGTAAATCATTTCACGCAGTACACCATCGCATGGCATATGAACGCGGTGATAATCACGTGGCGACAGATAGGTGGTCGCAAACTGGCCATCTTTGAACTCTTCGGCTAGCAGGTAGTTACCTGCTAAAAGTGCCTCAAGGGAGTAGTCATGGCCTTTCGCCTGCAAAATTTTACCTTGTTCAATTTTGCCTAACTGACTAATTGCGCCATCGGCTGGCAATACTAAGCCGTCAGCGTGATCGGCAACTGGGCGCACACCATTACGCAGCGGGCGAACAAAGAATTCGTTAAATGTTTTGTAGTGCTCAGGGTTTGGATAGAGCGCTTCTTTCATATTTACTTTGTAATATCCGACAAAGGCTTTGATGACCGCCTGAGTTAGCCAGCCGGCCTGTTTGTTCGCCCCCCAACCAGCGAGACGAGTTAAGCCCTGCTTAGGCAGTAAATATTGAAGTTTAATTTTAATGCTATCGAGCACGTTAGCCTCTTCCAATAGGTCAGTGTTCGGGCGGCTCATGAAAAAAGTATGCGCCGTCGAAATACATTCTCAAAAATTGGTTTGCTTTTTAACATTTCGCATATGGTTTTTCCACCTTATAAAAAACGGTGGATAACCTACTACTAAAGCAAAACCGTGACGTTTTTGTGGTGACTCAAGTCACATAGAAACCGCGCCAGATGGGCGCGGTTGGCTATCGATAAATTAAAAATTCATCAATACACGCTAGTCTTCGTTAAAGAAATTTTTACGCGTTTTTACCTGAGACATACTTTCCAGAATGCGGTGATAATTATCAAAGCGTTCTTCAGCAATCTCCCCCTTCTCGGCCGCTTCACGTAGTGCACAGCCCGGATCGTTGTCGTGTTTGCAATCGCGGAATTTACAGCCGCCCAGATATTTGCGGAACTCGATGAAACCCAACGTAACCTGTTCTGGATCGAGATGCCATAGTCCAAATTCTCGAATTCCAGGCGAGTCAATAATATCGCCGCCCTGTGGGAAGTGATACAGGCGTGCAGCCGTTGTCGTGTGCTGGCCTAAACCCGAGTTATCTGACACCGCGCCAACGAGAATTGGATTGAGCTCAGGTAGAAGGGCGTTTAGCAAGCTGGATTTACCCACGCCGGATTGGCCAGCAAAAATACTGATTCGGTCGGTAAGCGCATCCTGTAATTCGACGATGCCTTCCTGAGTTTGGCTTGAAACCATCAGCACGCGATAGCCAATATGGCGATAGATATCCATCGCCTCTTCGACAAACTCTCGTCCTTCTTCATCAAGCAGGTCGATTTTATTGAGCACGATTAAGGGCTCAATTTCTAGGGTTTCGCAGGCCACCAGATAGCGGTCAATGATGTTCAGAGACAGCTCGGGCAAAATAGCCGAAACAATCACGATTTGGTCAATGTTGGCCGCGATAGGCTTTAAGCCGTCATAAAAATCAGGGCGAGTTAGCATCGACGTGCGTTCATGCACGGCTTCAACAATGCCTTTTACGCCAGGTTGAGCACCAGAACGCCACACAACGCGGTCGCCAGTGACCAGTGAACGGATAGTTCGACGGATGTTGCAGCGATGCTGAGTGCCATCGGTGGCTTCAACGTCGGCATGTTTGCCGAATCGGCTGACAACGATCCCTTCTTGTGGCTCGCCAAACAGGGAGTCATCCAGTTCTGGTTTATTATCAGTTTTGGTCAGGCGACGCTGATGGTTTGCCTGAACCCGTCGTTGTTGGCCTTTCGATAGTTTGTTTTTACTCACTGCGCCTCACTCATTTGTTTGAACGAACTCGACGTTAGTCTGAAGCTACGCCGCTTTGGGTAAGCATTCAAACCTATACCCGTCATACTTCAAGTTGCACGTGCGTTACCGCTTTCCTGCCACTCGAATCATTTAGGGTGTACATCAAAAACGAATCTGCAATTGACGACCATCGCTCGTTGTCGCCAAAAAGACTATGATACACGCTATTGATGAATAAGAAGAGCCGAGGCCGAAATGAGTGGAAGTGAAACGAATTTAATCTGGATCGATTTGGAAATGACAGGGCTAAACCCTGAAGTCGATCGCATCATTGAAATCGCAACGCTAGTGACCGATGCCAATTTGAATATTCTGGCCGAGGGGCCGGTCATTGCGGTACATCAATCGGATGAACAGCTTGCGTTGATGGATGAATGGAACGTTCGTACTCACACTGGCAGTGGTCTGGTGGAACGCGTCAAAGCCAGTACTTTTGATGAAGCGACTGCTGCGCAAAAAACCATTGAGTTCCTGCAGCAGTGGGTTCCTGCGGGTGTCTCTCCCATTTGTGGTAACAGTGTTGGCCAAGATCGTCGTTTTCTATTCCGCTATATGCCTGAGTTAGAACAGTACTTTCACTATCGTTATCTCGACGTCAGCACCTTGAAAGAGCTGGCGCGCCGCTGGAAACCGGAAATCCTCGCTGGCTTCAAAAAGCAGGGAACTCATCAGGCGCTGGATGACATTCGCGAATCTGTTGCTGAACTTGCTTATTATCGTGAACATTTTATACAGCTTTAAACCATGAAATATCGGGGGAGATAGCGAAGTCTAATGGCTTGCTTTCACCTCGGTATTTTCACCAGCATTTAAGGAATTGTTGTTTTTTATCCTGATGTTGGCGATAATTCGCCCTCATTGCCGCTTTTATCGGCAAACGAACGAAAATTAAAAATTTTTCTGGTTAGGGGCTTGCAGGGGAAAGAATTTCTCGTATAATGCGCTCCCCGTACCGATACGGATTTACGAGTTCTTCGAATATCGTTTTATCCAGCGTGAAAACGAAAAGTTTGGTACGAAAAGCACGACAATGCGGGAATAGCTCAGTTGGTAGAGCACGACCTTGCCAAGGTCGGGGTCGCGAGTTCGAGTCTCGTTTCCCGCTCCAAATTTAGAAGGTCGCTCTTGCGGCTGAATGAAAAAAGCAGTACCGATACCAAGTTGCGGGAATAGCTCAGTTGGTAGAGCACGACCTTGCCAAGGTCGGGGTCGCGAGTTCGAGTCTCGTTTCCCGCTCCAATTTCAAACGCCGTTATTACTGACCCAGTAGTAAGGTGTCGATGTTAAAAGCATCATATGCGGGAATAGCTCAGTTGGTAGAGCACGACCTTGCCAAGGTCGGGGTCGCGAGTTCGAGTCTCGTTTCCCGCTCCAATTTTCTTCTAAAAAAATTCTCAATTCAGAAACGCCTTTCTTAGGGCATTTTCTTATTTGTCACAGACTGAATAAATTTCATGAACAGAGTTATCCACAGGTCAACCTGTGAATCTTTGTCGTACCTTCCTAGAACCAGAACAAGACCATTAAACCAACTGATTGATTTTAAATAATTAATTTAAAGTTAAAAATGCAGTATGGATCACTTGCACTTTGTCTTGCCGTTGAATATCCAAATAATTTTATTTTTATACACAGGGAAGGGTGACAAAATTTAACGCTGAGAATTTCACGTTTATCAGTGGGTCATGCGTCTCTTGGTAGACCTTTTTCTACTGCCCTTATCAGACGCTTCTGCTGGCTAGTCTGGATTTCAATGGCGTTTTCCCCACGTTTTTCCAACTGCTGTTTCACAGCCCATACGATATGTTCATCTAAAACGTCAGACATCCCTAAACGAGATTCAAGTAGTGGGATGATTTGCGCTTCGTAAGGGGCATTGCCTAATGCCACACTGATGTTACGTAACCAGCGTAAATGTCCAATACGACGAATGGCCGAGCCCTCGGTAATTTTCAGAAAGGTAGGCTCGTCCCACTGGAATAGCTCGATGAGCTTCGGGGTATGTAATTTTTGTCGTGGGCTGAAATCGTCTTCATTGGTTAGCTGAGAGAAACGGTTCCAAGGGCAGATCATTTGGCAGTCATCGCACCCATAGATCCTGTTGCCCATGAGCGGGCGAAATTCTTCCGGTATGGCGCTTTCCAATTCAATGGTGAGATAAGATATGCAGCGGCGCGCATCTACCACGTAAGGTTCGACGATAGCTCCCGTCGGGCATGTCGTCATGCAGGCAACGCAACGGCCACACTGTTCTTCCAGAGGCTTATCGACTGGTAGAGGAAGATCGATTAGCAACTCGCCCAAAAAGAACCATGAACCGGCTTCCTGATTTAAAATTAGTGAGTGCTTGCCAACCCAACCGATTCCCGCCTTTGCGGCCAATGGGCGTTCTAATATCGGTGCTGAGTCGACAAATGGGCGAAAGTTTATGTCTATGCCTTCACAATATTCTTGGATCATCTCCCCCAGTCGCTTAAGGCGATTCCGCAGCAATTTGTGGTAATCACGCCCCAGCGCATAACGACTAATGTAGCCTAACTGCGGGTTTTTTAAGGTTTTAGCAAAGAAAGCATGAGCGGGTAAGTAGTTCATGCGCACGCTTATCACGCGCAGTGTTCCGGGCTGTAGCTCATGAGGGCGCGCGCGCATCATGCCATGACGCTCCATCCAAGCCATTTCTCCGTGGTACTGCTTATCGAGCCATGCTTTTAGGCGTGGTTCCTCAACAGACAAGTCTGTGTCGCAAATCCCAACCTGCTGGAATCCTAGCGATTGCCCCCATTGCTTGATATGTTGGGCTAACTGATTGAGATCGAGGGGGTGTGTCATGACGGGCCATTATCGGAAACAGTTCAGTTCCAGTTTATCATACTCCGCTTATCCTGCGGATAGCGTCCGTCGCCTTGAGCAGCGTGCGGTATCTGAGCTGGGGCTTTCTTTGTATCAGCTAATGGAACGTGCTGGTTACGCCGCTTTTCAGCGAGCACGACAATATTTTCCGACAACGCGGCGCTGGTTGGTGTTATGTGGTCATGGTAATAACGGGGGCGACGGTTATGTCGTTGCGCGCTTAGCCCGACAGTCTGGCATTCAGGTTACGCTTATCGCGGTTGAACATTCGAAAGCATTGCCGTATGAAGCACAGCAGGCTCAGGATGCATGGGTGGGTGCTGGAGGGCAGATCTTCGGTTCTACGTCTGATTTTCCTGAAGATGCTGACCTTATTATCGATGGCTTATTAGGTATTGGATTAAATGCGGCGCCGCGGGAGCCTTATGCCTCTCTAATTTTGTCCGCCAATGCGCACCCAGCGCCAATTCTGGCGCTAGATATTCCCTCTGGCTTAAATGCGGATACAGGACAGGCTGCTGGTGCGGTAATCCATGCGCAACACACGCAGACCTTTATTGTCTGTAAGCCAGGGTTGCTCACGGGGCAAGCCCGTGATTATGTTGGTAAACTGCATTGCGATGCGCTGGGATTGTCAGATTGGCTCGAAAAACAGAATGCGCCGATTGCGCGGCTGGATGCTAGCTTGCTGAATACGTGGCTACATCCACGACGTCCTTGTTCGCACAAAGGCGATAATGGTCGACTCGTTTTGATCGGCGGCGATCGCGGTATGGCGGGGGCTATACGTATGGCTGGAGAAGCCGCGTTGCGTAGCGGTGCTGGATTGGTGCGAGTACTTACTCACATTGAGCATGTATCACCTTTATTAACTGCGCGTCCTGAAATGATGGTGCAGGAGCTCACTGACGAGTCTGTTAACGCCGCATTGGATTGGGCTGATGTGATCGTCATTGGTCCTGGTTTGGGACAGTCGGAGTGGGCTCTTGATGCAGTCAAGGCGCTGCAGCGTTTTGATAAACCGATGCTGTGGGATGCTGATGCACTTAATCTTTTAGCGAAATCTCCGAATGTAAACCCTCTGCGAGTACTAACTCCGCATCCCGGAGAAGCTGCTCGCCTGCTGAATTGTAGCGTGGCCGATATTGAGCTAGACAGAGTGAAGGCAGCCACCCGTATTCAGCAAAAATTGGGTGGTGTTGTCGTTCTAAAAGGTGCTGGAACGCTGATGGTCAGCGAGAATAAGGTCTCCATTGCCGATGTTGGCAACCCAGGAATGGGAACCGGTGGGATGGGCGACGTTTTGTCTGGTATTATCGGAGGTTTGCTGGCACAAAAGCTTCCGCTGTATGATGCAGCCTGCGCAGGTTGTGTGGTGCATGGTGCTGCTGCCGATGAAATTGCGAAAGCATTTGGCGAGCGAGGTCTACTGGCGACGGATCTGTTTGTTGCTATCAGACGATATGTGAATCCTGATTGGGCTTGAAAGGCCAAATTCCAGCCAGCCTCGAATTGTTATTGACGTACACTGATCCTAAAGAAAAACCTTAATAAAGAACCAGTAAGAAATAACTATTATGAAAAACATCGTACTTTCTCTGCCGGATGAAACGGCAACCATCGCATTGGGTACTTCACTGGCTGCAGCTTGTGATAGTGCGACCGTTATTTACTTATATGGTGATCTAGGTGCAGGTAAAACCACCTTTAGCCGAGGTTTTTTGCAGGCGTTAGGCCACAAGGGCAACGTTAAGAGCCCAACGTACACGTTGGTCGAGCCTTATGCACTCACGCCAATGAACGTTTACCATTTTGATCTTTATCGCTTGGCCGATCCGGAAGAACTCGAATTTATGGGGATCCGCGACTATTTTGATGAGAACGCGATTTGCTTAGTGGAATGGCCACAGCAGGGCGAAGGTTTTTTACCCAAACCCGATCTTAGCCTGCATATTTCCTATCAGGGTGAAGGCCGCGAAGCCGCGATTGACGCACACACGCCGCATGGTGAGTTGATTTTGACACGATTGAACGGGCAACAAGGGTAGTCGATGATGCGCATGTGGAAGCGAATCTGTACGGTAACGTGGTTAGGAATGGTGGGACTGCTGCTTTCTGGTGTGGTTAATTCGGCGCAGCTTACAAATATTCAGGTTTCGAATGGAAAAAATGAAGCGCGCGTAACGCTGAGTTTCAACGGACAACCCACTTACACTTATTCTTCTCAGCCTAGCTCAAATAGGGTGTTGGTGAATATCACTGAAACCAAGAAAATCACCAGTGGGTTGCCCATGACTTTCAGCGGTGAGAATATGCTGAGCCGCATTCGTGCGGGTAATGTCTCCGGCGATAACACCGTTCAGTTAATTTTTGATGTGACACGCAAAACGAAAGTGAGCGCGTCTAATCAGGGGCAAATCGTTGTCTTTACGCTGCAATATGATGCACCGGTGGCTACACCTAAACCGGTCTTTACTCAGCCGCGTAGCTCCACTTCTCATAGCGCTGCGCGTAGTGCTCCTGCGACAACGTCCAGTACAAAAGGCGCTAACCCGTTTAATCCAACTAAACCGACCGTAGTGACTACGACAGAAACACCGGCGGTGCCGGTTTCACGCCGTAATACACGCTATGATGGTTCCAAAATTGTGGTTGCCATCGATGCTGGCCATGGTGGACAAGATCCGGGAGCCATTGGCGGTAACGGGCTGCGTGAAAAGAATGTCACGTTGGCGATTGCCAAGCGCTTGCAAAACTTAATGGATGCCGACCCGATATTTCAACCGGTTCTAACCCGTACCGGAGACTATTTTATCTCGGTGATGGGACGTTCTGACGTCGCGCGTAAGCAGCAGGCTAACCTGCTAATTTCTATCCATGCGGATGCAGCCCCAAACCGAAGTGCGACCGGATCGTCGGTTTGGGTATTGTCGAACCGTCGTGCAAATAGCGAAATGGCGGGCTGGCTAGAGCAGCATGAAAAACAGTCTGAATTGCTTGGTGGTGCGGGGGATGTGTTAGCTAATAGCGGAGATGATAAATATTTGAGTCAGGCGGTTCTTGATTTGCAGTTTGGTCACTCACAGCGAGTGGGCTATGACGTGGCGGTACAGGTTATTCGCCAAATGCAGTCAATTGGTAACCTACATAAACGCCGTCCTGAGCATGCCAGCTTAGGAGTTTTGCGCTCCCCGGATATTCCTTCACTTTTGGTTGAAACTGGGTTTATCAGTAATGCCGGTGAAGAACGCTTGTTAGGCAGCGCCGCCTATCAGGAGAAAATCGCGCAGGCTATCTATAAGGGGGTGCGAAACTATTTCGTAACGCATCCATTGCAAAACGGCCCAAAGGTCGAAAACCGGCCGCAGAGATTAGTGTCGGCCGGTAGCTCCAACCCAGTAACAGAGCCTCAGCGTGTTGTCAGTAATAACCGTACGTCGAATAGCAGTGCCACCGCTGGAGCAACGCAAATTCACGTGGTGAAACGCGGTGAGACGTTGCTAGGTATTGCAAACCGCTATGACACCACAATGACCAAGTTGATGCAGCAGAATAGCCTGAAGAAAGAGGGCGTTTGGGTTGGTCAGAAGTTAAAAGTACCAGCAGGTAGCAACATTGCCGCTACGGCGACGTCAACGGCAAAAAGCAAGACCGCGAGCAGCAAGCCAAAACGTGTTACACATACGGTCAAGCGCGGCGATACCTTAACCAAGATAGCCGCGAGTTATGGGGTTAGTATGAGTAAAATACAGCAGGCGAATAAAATGAAATCCGGCGAAGTTCAGATTGGGCAAACGTTGGTGATCCCGCAGGCTTAAACTCGACTTGATCCCGTACTTTGTTATTTAGGTTCTGTAAACCAAGGAAATCATATGCCGATTCAGGTTTTACCTCCGCAGCTTGCCAACCAGATCGCCGCTGGTGAAGTGGTGGAACGCCCTGCTTCGGTGGTTAAAGAGCTGGTTGAAAACAGCTTAGATGCCGGAGCTACACGTATCGATATTGAGATAGAACGCGGAGGCGCTAAGCTAATCCGTATTCGCGATAACGGCTGCGGTATTAACAAAGACGAACTGGCATTAGCATTAGCGCGCCATGCGACGAGCAAAATCACCTCGTTAGATGACCTTGAGGCGATCATGAGTCTGGGATTTCGCGGTGAAGCGCTGGCAAGCGTCAGTTCGGTGTCGCGTTTAACCATGACTTCACGCACCGCGGAGCAGAATGAGGCCTGGCAGGCCTATGCTGAAGGTCGTGACATGGCGGTAACGGTCAAGCCTGCGGCTCATCCGGTTGGTACTACGGTTGAAGTGTTGGATCTTTTCTACAACACTCCCGCGCGCCGCAAATTTATGCGCACTGAGAAAACGGAGTTTGGGCATATTGATGAAGTCGTGCGACGCATTGCATTGGCTCGATTTGATGTGACTATCCAGCTTCACCACAACGGGAAAATGATACGCCAGTACCGTGCGGTGAAAGAAGATGGGCAAAAAGATCGCCGTCTTGGCTCAATTTGTGGTACGGCCTTTATTCAGCATGCGCTAGAGATTAAATGGGAACATGGCGATCTGGCTATTCACGGCTGGGTCGCCGATCCTGTAGGTTCCCGTCAACTGACCGAAATGCAGTATAGCTATGTAAATGGCCGCATGATGCGGGATAAGCTCATTACGCACGCTATCCGGCAGGCATATCAGGATCAGTTGAAAGACGATCAACAGCCTGCTTACGTATTGTATTTGACCGTTGATCCGCATCAGGTTGATGTGAATGTCCATCCGGCCAAGCACGAAGTTCGTTTTCATCAGGCGCGCTTAGTCCATGATTTTATTTATCAGGCTGTTATTTCTGTTCTGCAACAGTCTGAACAACCGGCTTTACCGGAAGTGGCAGCGGACGAGGCTCCACGCTGGGAACCCGAAAATCGAGTGGCTGCAGGCGTGAATCAGTTCAGTAAAACCCCGTTACGCGAGGCCTCTCCGGCATACGGTCACTCTTCAACCCAAGGGCAGGCGTCTGATAAGAAAAAGCCAAGTGACAACCGCCATTTCTCCAGCGGCGATGGCTATCAGAAGCGAGAAGGGCAGCTCTATCAACGTTTGATGCAGGTACCCGAAAAGCGGATGCCTCAATCACAGGAGATACAGAGTAGCAGCGAGCTTTTCCCCGTCGTGAACCCGCGCAAGCCTGAACTGTTTCCACAGCCAGCGCCTGCGTTGTTTGAACACGGTGAGAGTAGTTTCGGTCGTGTTCTCACTATCTGTGAGCAGCATTTTGCTTTGCTTGAGCGTCAACACGGCATAGCGCTATTGAACCTGGATGCGGCAGAAATAGAATTGCGTCGGGTACAGCTATTGCCTGGAACAGAAGGTTTGCGACCACAGCCGCTGCTGATTCCCGTCAAACTCACGCTGAGCGCCGATGAAATTAAAGGCGTGCAAAGCTGTAGCGAGAGGCTTAAACACTTAGGCGTTGATTTGGTGCTTGAGCGTCAGCGAGTGACATTACGCGCCGTACCTTTGCCGCTACGCCATCAAAATTTACCCCAGTTGATTCCCGCATTTCTGAGCTTTTTGGCCGAGCAGCCTAACGCCGAATCAGAGGCAATTAGCAAGTGGCTCGCCAGCCATCTGATCACTGAACGTGAGCAATGGACTGTTTCTCAAGCGATTCAACTGTTGGCTGAGCTTGAACGACTCTGTCCTGAGTTGGTAAAGTCGCCGCCTTCCGCACTACTGCACCCTGTAGATTTAAAGCCGGCGATGGTTTCGTTGCAGGCCGATTGATTAAGAGCTGAATAAGATATTTTATGACTAACAACGCCAACCATATTTACCCCCCAGCCATTTTTATTATGGGGCCTACGGCGTCAGGAAAAACGGCGTTAGCGATGGCGCTACGTCAACGATTTCCTGTTGAACTTATTAGCGTTGACTCTGCTCTAATCTACCGTGGAATGGATATTGGTACTGCCAAACCGACTGCTAAAGAATTAGCTGAGGCTCCGCATCGATTGATCGATATTCGCGATCCTGCGCAAAGTTATTCTGCCGCTGATTTTCGTGCTGATGCGCTGCGTGAAATGGCATCTATTACCGCAGAGGGAAAAATTCCCCTGCTTGTTGGTGGAACCATGCTTTACTTTAAAGCATTGCTTGAAGGACTTTCGCCTTTGCCGGCGGCGAATCCACAGATTCGTGAGCAGATAGAAAAGCAGGCGCAAGAGCTGGGCTGGGATGCGTTGCATCGCCAATTGCAGCAGGTTGATCCGGTCGCTGCGGCTAGGATTCATCCAAATGATCCACAGAGACTGAGTCGTGCACTGGAAGTTTTTCTCATTTCGGGTAAAACTTTAACTGAACTGACTAAAATTTCAGGTGAAACGCTACCCTACAATGTGCATCAGTTTGCGATTGCACCTGCAACTCGCGAACAGTTACACCAGCGGATCGCCCTGCGTTTTGAGCAGATGATGGCTTCGGGTTTTGAAGCCGAAGCCAGAAAACTGTTTGAGCGTGGTGATTTGCACACAGACTTACCTTCTGTACGCTGTGTCGGTTACCGCCAGATGTGGTCATATTTTGAAGGCGAAATCGATTACGATGAAATGGTCTACCGTGGAATTTGTGCGACGCGTCAGTTGGCTAAACGTCAGATGACTTGGTTGCGCGGTTGGGAGTCAGTGCAGTGGCTAGATAGTGACAAACCTGCACAGGCTCTGGAAAGTGTGGCACAGGTTGTTAGTGCATCGCTTGATTGATTGTGTACAATTGAGGTGATTGGGCCGTAATTAGGCCGATGGGTACTTGAATCAGGGAGATTCGTGCTCCATATACTCATCATAGTTCCAGTTTCAGGTGTATTGCTTGGCGCTAGAATATTGAGAGTAAAGTACTCAGTGCGCAAATTTTTACGCAGTTTATTTTGATTAGAACCACTAGGGTTCTTAGTAACATACAACAAACAACTAGCAAATAAGGAAAAGATAGAATGGCTAAGGGGCAATCTTTACAAGACCCGTTCCTGAACGCACTGCGTCGTGAACGTGTCCCAGTTTCAATCTATTTGGTGAATGGTATTAAGCTGCAAGGCCAGATTGAGTCTTTTGATCAGTTTGTCATTCTGTTGAAAAACACTGTTAGCCAGATGGTTTATAAGCACGCAATTTCTACCGTTGTTCCGTCTCGTCCTGTTTCTCATCATAGCAATAATCCGGGAACTGGCGGCAGCAGCAACTACCACGGTAGCAATCAGGCGCCTTCACAGTCGTCTCAGGACAGCGATGACGCTGAATAAGCCGCATCGTTTGTTATCTCAGTCGGAGAGTGTTGATGATCGTTTGTCATTGATGCTCTCCGTTCTCATCGGTCCGATCCGTTTGAGAGGTTTCACGTTTGTTTGACCGTTACGAAGCCGGCGAGCAGGCCGTACTGGTTCACGTCTATTTCTCCCAAGAAAGAGATATTGAAGATCTCAGAGAGTTTGAGTCCCTGGTCTCCTCAGCGGGCGTTGAAGCATTGCGCGTTGTTACCGGCAGCCGCAAGGCCCCGCATCCTAAATATTTTGTTGGCGAAGGCAAAGCTGAAGAAATCGCTCAGGCGGTTCAGGAAACAGGTGCCTCCGTCGTCCTTTTTGATCATGCCTTATCTGCTGCTCAAGAACGCAATCTGGAAAAATTATGCCAGTGTCGTGTTATTGATCGCACCGGCCTGATCCTCGACATTTTTGCCCAGCGTGCGCGTACCCATGAAGGTAAGTTGCAGGTTGAGCTTGCCCAGTTACGCCATTTGGCCACGCGTTTAGTGCGGGGCTGGACTCACCTTGAACGTCAAAAAGGTGGGATTGGTTTGCGTGGACCGGGGGAGACTCAGCTTGAAACAGACCGCCGCTTATTGCGCGATCGCATCAGCTTGATTTTGTCTCGTCTTGAGCGTGTTGAAAAACAACGCGATCAAGGACGCCGTGCGCGTAGTCGCGCAGATGTTCCAACGGTGTCACTGGTGGGTTACACCAATGCTGGAAAATCAACGCTGTTTAACCATATTACTAAGGCAGATGTGTATGCTGCCGACCAACTGTTTGCTACGCTTGATCCGACGCTGCGTCGTATTGAAGTGGCCGACGTCGGTACAACGGTTTTAGCCGATACAGTCGGGTTTATTCGCCATTTGCCACACGATTTGGTGGCTGCTTTTAAAGCAACGTTGCAAGAAACCCGTCAAGCATCGCTTTTATTGCACATAATTGATGCATCTGATGCGCGTGTTGATGAAAATATTGACGCGGTGAATACTGTATTAGCAGAAATCGAAGCAGATGAAATTCCTGTACTGCTTGTGATGAACAAAATTGATATGCTGGATGAGTTCGAGCCGCGTATCGATAGGAACGATGAGAATTTACCTGTGCGGGTTTGGGTTTCGGCACAAACCGGGGTAGGAATTGATTTGTTGTTCCAAGCGTTGACCGAACGCTTGAGCGGTGAGATTGCTAGCTTCGAGCTGCGATTGCCGCCTGCGGCAGGACGTTTACGTAGCCGTTTTTACCAGCTTCAGGCGATAGAAAAAGAGTGGGTTGAGGAAGATGGCAGTATTGGATTACAAATCCGCCTCCCAATTGTGGAGTGGCATCGACTCTGTAAACGTGAACATGAATTACTAAAGTATATTATTTAGTAACACTTGGTTAATATCACTTACTCAAATGAGTCTGAAGAACACCAATCATTGAAGAATGGAGCGAAACATGGCGTGGAATCAGCCCGGTAATAACGGACAGGACCGCGACCCGTGGGGGGGCAGCAAGAATGATGGCGGCAACTCCGGCGGAAACAACAATAATGGTAACAACAATAATCGAGGTGGCCGCGATCAGGGGCCGCCAGATCTAGATGATATCTTCCGTAAACTGAGCAAAAAGCTGGGTGGACTGGGCGGTAAAGGCACGGGTTCCAGCAATTCAGGTAATCCACGCGCACCTATGGGTGGCAAAGTGGTTGGCCTTGCTGTCGCAGCCGTTGTTGTCATCTGGGCCGCAAGTGGTTTCTATACCATTAAAGAAGCCGAACGTGGCGTCGTGACACGTTTTGGTAAATTCAGTCACTTGGTGCAGCCAGGTTTGAACTGGAAACCGACTTTTGTTGATGAAGTGACCCCGGTAAACGTCGAATCCGTGCGTGAACTGGCGGCGTCCGGCGTGATGCTGACTTCTGATGAAAACGTGGTACGCGTTGAGATGAACGTGCAGTACCGTGTGACTAATCCAGAAGAGTACCTGTTTAACGTCACCAATGCGGATGATAGCCTGCGTCAGGCAACTGATAGCGCGCTGCGTGCAGTCATTGGTAAATACTCGATGGATAAAATCCTGACTGAAGGCCGTACCATTATTCGTACGGATACTCAGAAAGTGTTGGATGAAACCATCAAGCCTTACAAAATGGGGCTCACCGTGCTGGACGTAAACTTCCAGGCTGCGCGTCCGCCTGAAGAAGTTAGAGCTGCCTTTGACAAGGCGATTGCTGCACGTGAAAAAGAACAGCAGTCGATCCGTGAAGCTGAAGGTTACGTCAACAAAGTTCAGCCAGAAGCTAACGGTAAAGCGCAGCGTATTCTTGAAGATGCCAAAGCTTATAAAGATAAAACTATTTTAGAAGCTCAAGGTGATGTCGGCCGTTTAGCGCTGTTGCTGCCAGAATATAAAGCGTCTCCACAGATTACCCGCGAGCGTTTGTATCTGGAAACGATGGAGCACGTGCTGGAGAATTCTCGTAAAGTGCTGATTGATGATAAGAGCAATAACCTGATGGTATTGCCACTAGATCAACTGATGCGCGGCGGTAAATCTGGCACAACGACCACGCCGAGTACCGATATGGATAGTGCAAGTCCGGCACCATCTGTAACCAAGCCATCAAGTAACGTAGATTTAAGCGGCGATAGTGTGATGGACCAGCGCCGAGCGAATGCTCAGCGTAATGATACCAATCGTCAGGGAGGAGAATAACTAATGCGTAAGTCTCTGTTACTAATTCTCATCGTTATTCTGGTGGTATTGTACTCATCGCTGTTTGTGGTTAACGAAGGCCAGCGCGGCATCATACTGCGCTTTGGTAAAGTGGTACGTGATGATGAAAATAAACCTCTGGTGTATGCACCGGGTCTTCATCTGAAAGTGCCATTTATCGAATCAGTCAAAATGCTGGATGCCCGTATCCAAACTATGGATAACCAAGCTGATCGTTTCGTGACCAAAGAAAAGAAAGACCTGATTATTGACTCTTATATCAAGTGGCGTATCAGCGATTTTAGCCGTTACTATCTGGCCACCGGCGGTGGCGATGTTCTGCAGGCCGAAGTGCTGCTGAAACGTAAATTTAGTGACCGTCTGCGTTCTGAGATCGGCCGTCTGGATATCAAAGATATCGTTACAGATTCCCGCGGTAAGCTGATGGAAGATGTGCGTGAGGCTCTGAATACGGGGTCAGTTGATGATGCAGGCAGCGAAGCAGATAATGCGATTGCTAATGCAGCAGCTCGGGTTGCGCGCGAAACCAATGGTAAACAACCAGAGGTTAACCCAAACAGTATGGCTGCTCTGGGTATTGAAGTTATCGACGTGCGTATTAAGCAGATCAACCTGCCAGCCGAAGTTTCAGATGCAATTTATAACCGTATGCGTGCAGAACGTGAAGCTGTAGCTCTGCGCTACATTTCACAAGGTCGGGAAGAAGCTGAGAAACTGCGTGCAACAGCTGACTATGAGGTCACTCGTACACTGGCAGAAGCAGAGCGTCAGGGGCGTATTACTCGTGGTGAAGGTGATGCGGTTGCGGCGAAACTGTTTGCTGACGCATTTAGTCAGGATCCAGACTTCTTTGCCTTTATTCGTAGTCTGAAAGCTTACGAAAACAGCTTTAAAAATGGTCAAGACGTTATGGTTCTGCGCCCAGACAGTGATTTCTTCAAATACATGAAATCACCAAACGGTAATGCCGCTGCCAAATAATGTTTGCCTGAGTGACTCTGAATAAAAGAACGTTTTTAGAAACAGAGCGCTCAATATTGATGAGAAGGCCCGTTCAGCGGGCCTTTTTTTTGCTCGTTTTTTGATTTTGCCGACGTTCAGAGAGAGATATGAACTCTACAATTTGGATGGCTTTAGGGTTGGTTTTGATCGTGGAAGGGTTAGGTCCAATGCTTTTTCCACGCATTTGGCGGCGCATGATTGCAACGATGGCTCAATTACCTGACGGCGTTTTACGGCGTTATGGTGGAGGTCTAGTGGTTGCAGGCCTAGTTATATACTACATGTTGCGTAGCCGTATGGGTGGCTAAAGGCGTAAGACATTTTTTGCGCAATCGTGTGCTAAAAAGTGCTGAAAGCTCCTAAATGTGATGGTAGAATCCATTTTTAACAACGTGGTGATAGTGAAATGGGTAAGAATGTCGTCGTACTAGGCACCCAATGGGGTGACGAAGGTAAGGGCAAGGTCGTAGACCTATTAACCGAAAGGGCCAAGTATGTTGTGCGCTACCAGGGCGGTCACAATGCAGGTCATACACTAGTCATTAACGGTGAAAAAACCGTTCTTCATTTGATTCCGTCAGGAATTCTGCGCGAAAACGTAACCAGCATTATTGCAAACGGTGTGGTATTAGCACCTGACGCTCTGATGCGTGAAATGACCGAACTGGAAGCCCGTGGCATCCCTGTTCGCGAACGTCTGTTACTCTCCGAAGCTTGTCCTCTGATCCTGCCATATCATGTGGCTTTGGATAACGCGCGCGAAAAAGCACGCGGTGCGAAAGCTATCGGTACAACTGGTCGTGGTATCGGGCCTGCGTATGAAGATAAAGTCGCTCGTCGCGGTCTACGCGTTGGCGATCTGTTCAACAAAGAAACCTTTGCAGTTAAGCTGAAAGAGATTATGGAATACCATAATTTCCAACTGGTTAACTATTACAAAGTTGAGGCTGTTGACTATCAGACCGTGCTGGATGAAGTTATGGCTGTTGCCGACATCATCACTGCTATGGTGGTTGACGTTGCTGATCTGCTGAACAAAGCTCACAAGAAAGGTGAGTTTGTGATGTTTGAAGGCGCACAGGGTACTCTGCTGGATATCGATCACGGCACCTATCCATATGTGACTTCTTCCAACACCACTGCTGGTGGCGTAGCTACCGGTTCTGGCGTAGGTCCACGCTGTGTTGATTACGTTCTGGGTATTGTAAAAGCTTACTCTACTCGCGTAGGTGCAGGTCCGTTCCCAACTGAACTGTTTGATGAAGTCGGTGAATTCCTGTGTACTAAAGGCAACGAATTCGGTGCAACTACCGGTCGTCGTCGTCGTACCGGCTGGTTGGACGCTGTTGCTGTTCGCCGTGCCGTAGAGCTGAACTCTCTGTCTGGCTTCTGCATGACCAAACTGGACGTGCTGGACGGCTTAGACGAAGTGAAGATCTGTGTAGGTTATCGTATGCCGGATGGTCGTGAAATTGACACCACTCCGCTGGCCGCTGAAGGCTGGGAAGGCATCGAGCCAATCTACGAAGTGATGCCAGGTTGGAAAGAAACCACCTTCGGCGTGAAAGAGCACAGTAAATTGCCTCAGGCGGCACTGAACTACATCAAACGTGTAGAAGAAGTGACCGGTGTTCCAGTTGATATCATTTCTACTGGTCCTGACCGTGAAGAGACGATGATTCTGCGCGATCCGTTCGACGCATAATCGTTAGCATCGTGCTGTCTCTTGATGAACCGGGCTCTGCCCGGTTTATTACTTTTAGCCCCTTCCGACTTGAAATTTGGCGCTTAGACGCCAAATATCCCGAGAAATATACTCTTCATGCTATACCCGTCATACTTGAAGTTGCATCGGCGTTGGCTGCGTTCGTTCACCCGAATCACTGACTAGAGTAAGCTCATCGTGATTTTCTCGCTTGCCGCCTTGATGCAGCTCCAATTATTTTGGCTTAAATAGCTAGTCGCTTTTGCTGTGGCTGGTTTATTATCCAAATAGATAGATCTGTTTTTGGGATGAATCCCCGAAATTGATCTCTATGATTAATTCGTTTTTATGCTGGGTTATCGTGAGATAACGCCAAGCTAGACTCAGAGGTCGCCGTGCAGTTAACAAGTTTTACTGATTTTGGTTTACGGGCGCTAATTTACATGGCATCCCTGCCCGCCGATCAGATGACAAACATCACCCAAGTCACCGATGTTTACGGCGTATCTCGCAACCATATGGTTAAAATTATTAATCAGCTGAGTCGTGCCGGCTTTGTCACCGCCGTTCGAGGTAAGAACGGAGGCATTCGTTTAGGACGAGCAGCGAAAGATATTCGTATTGGTGATGTGGTGAGAGAGCTTGAGCCCTTAACGCTAGTTAACTGCTCTCGCGAGTTTTGCCATATCACGACAGCCTGCCGCTTGAAGCAAGTTCTGCAAAAAGCCACGCAGGCTTTTCTGGCCGAGTTGGATCAATGCACTCTGGCCGATTTAATTGAAGAAAACTCACCGCTTTATAAGTTGCTGTTGGTTGAATAATCAATTCAGCGGCAATTGCTGATGACTACGGAGGAACCGCAATGTCACAAGATCCTTTCCAGGAACGCGAAGCAGAGAAGTACGCCTCACCGATCCCAAGCCGCGAGTTTATCCTGACGCATCTGTCGCAGCACACCACGCCCGTTAGCCGTGAGGAGATCGCGCGTGAACTAAATCTGACCAGCGAAGAGGATTTGGAAGCTCTGCGACGCCGTCTGAGAGCGATGGAACGCGACGGACAGCTCATCTTCACCCGACGTCAGTGCTATGCGCTGCCAGAACGTCTTGATTTGAAGAAGGGAACCGTTATTGGCCATCGTGATGGCTACGGTTTCATTCGCATTGAAGGAAGCAAAGATCGTGACGATCTCTACCTTTCTTCAGAACAGATGAAGCTTTGCATTCACGGCGACGTCGTGCTGGCACAGGTTGTTGGTACCGACCGAAAAGGGCGTCGCGAAGCTCGCATTGTACGTGTGCTTGAGCCTAAGCAGAGCCAAATTGTTGGCCGCTATTTCACTGATGCTGGCGTTGGTTTTGTTGTGCCAGATGATAGCCGCCTAAGTTTTGATATATTGATCCCGCCTGACTCGATTGCCGGTGCTCGCATGGGGTATGTGGTCGTTGTCGAACTGACTCAACGCCCAACGCGTCGTACTAAAGCCGTGGGGAAAATTGTTGAGGTCCTAGGCGACAATATGGGCACCAGCATGGCGGTGGATATCGCTCTGCGTACCCATGAAATTCCACATACTTGGCCTGAACAAGTGGAGAAGCAGGTCGCTGATTTAAGCGAGCAGGTGCCTGAAGCGGCGAAAAAAGGCCGTGTTGACCTGCGTGATTTGCCGTTGGTGACTATCGATGGCGAAGATGCTCGTGACTTTGATGACGCGGTTTACTGTGAGAAAAAACGCGGTGGTGGTTGGCGTTTATGGGTAGCGATTGCTGACGTAAGCTACTACGTGCGCCCAAATACCGCTCTGGATCATGAAGCGCGTAGCCGTGGTAACTCGGTTTACTTCCCGTCGCAAGTTGTCCCTATGCTGCCGGAAGTGCTGTCGAACGGCTTATGTTCGCTAAACCCACAGGTCGATCGTCTGTGCATGGTGTGTGAGATGACCGTTTCTGCAACGGGTCGCCTGACGTCGTTTAAATTCTACGAAGCGGTGATGAGCTCACATGCTCGTCTGACTTACACTAAAGTCGCGCATATTCTGGCGGGGGATGAGGAGCTGCGTGAGCACTATCGTCCGTTGGTTAAACCGCTGGAAGAGTTGCACAACCTTTACAAAGTACTGGATCATGCACGCGAAGTGCGTGGCGGTATTGCGTTTGAGACCGAAGAAGCCAAGTTCATCTTTAACGCTGAACGACGCATCGAGCGTATTGAACCCACCGTACGTAACGACGCGCATAAGCTGATTGAAGAGTGCATGATTTTGGCGAATATTGCCGCTGCACGTTTTGTAGAGAAAAACGAAGAACCGGCTTTGTACCGTATCCATGACCGTCCAAGCGACGATCATTTGACCTCGCTGCGTAGCGTGCTGGGCGAGCTGGGTCTAACGTTGGGCGGCGGTATGAAGCCTGAGCCAAAAGATTATGCCGATCTGATGGATGAAATTGCCGATCGCCCTGACCACGAAATGCTGCAAACGATGTTGCTGCGTTCCATGAAGCAGGCGGTATATGATCCAGAAAACCGTGGTCACTTTGGTTTAGCTCTGTCGGCGTATGCCCACTTTACCTCTCCGATCCGCCGTTATCCGGACCTTAGCCTACATCGTGCTATCAAGTATCTGTTGGCGAAAGAACACGGTGGCGACCATGCTGGTTGGACTAAAACCGGCGGTTGGCACTACAACGAAGAGCAGATGCTGCAATTGGGTGAACACTGCTCTATGACAGAGCGCCGTGCGGATGAAGCCACCCGTAACGTAGCTGATTGGCTGAAGTGTGACTTCATGCAGGATCATGTCGGAGAAACCTTCACCGGCATTATCTCTAGCGTGACCGGTTTTGGCTTCTTTGTGCGTCTGGACGACTTGTTCATTGATGGCTTGGTGCATGTGTCCGCGCTGGACAACGACTATTATCGTTTCGACAATGTAGGACAGCGACTGATAGGTGAATCTTCCGGTCAAACCTATCGCTTAGGCGACAAGGTGGAAATCCGCGTCGACGCTGTGCATATGGACGAGCGTAAGATTGATTTTGTTCTGCTTTCTAGCACGCGCACTCCGCGTGGTGCAGGTAAAACCGAGAAAGATCGCGCTAAACGTACTCTAAGAGAAGACAAAGCGCCTTCTCGTGGGTCGCGCCGCGGTGGTAAGATGCCTGCTAATTTCGAACCGGATAGTGCATTCCGTAAAGATAAAGACGGTAAGCCAGCGAGAGCGGGTAAAGCGGGCACAGGGAAAAAGGATAAATCAGTGAAAATTGATAAATCCGGCAAACCTGCCAAGCCGGCGAAAAATGCCAAAGATAAAGATCTGACTAGCACTAAGCCAAAAGCTAAAAAAGTTTCGGCGAAAACCAAGAAAATTGCGGCGGCAACCAAGGCCAAACGTGCTGGGAAAAAAGCTGCAGAGTGATAGTTTGATTTAAATAACAGGCAGTAATGCTTCACTATTTACTGCCTAAAGTTAAATTCCCGCCTGTGCCTGTGCGAAAGCTCGGACACAGGCGGCTGACGTTATAGCGTTTTAAAATTATGAGCGAAATGATTTACGGTATTCACGCAGTTCAAGCGCTGCTTGAACGCGATCCACAGCGTTTTCTTGAAGTCTTTGTGATGAAGGGACGCGAAGATCGTCGCTTGATGCCACTGATTGCAGAACTTGAGCAGATGGGCATTGTCATCCAGGTGGCAAACCGTCAGTGGCTGGATGAGAAAGTGGAAGGCGCAGTGCATCAGGGCATTATCGCTCGTGTGCGCGAAGGGCGTCAGTATCAGGAAAATGATTTACCTGCGTTGCTGGAAAATCTGGATAAGCCGCCATTCCTATTGATTCTGGACGGTGTAACCGATCCGCACAATTTGGGCGCCTGTTTGCGTAGCGCGGACGCCGCAGGTGTGCATGCGGTTATTGTTCCACGCGATCGCTCCGCACAGCTAAATGCAACTGCCAAGAAGGTCGCCTGTGGTGCCGCGGAAACTGTTCCGTTGATCCGTGTGACTAACTTGGCGCGTACTATGCGCTTCCTGCAAGAGCAAAATATTTGGATCGTTGGCACTGCGGGTGAAGCTGATCATAATCTATATCAAAGCAAAATGACTGGCCCAATGGCGCTAGTGATGGGCGCTGAAGGTGATGGCATGCGTCGTTTGACTCGTGAACATTGCGATGAGCTGATCAGCATTCCGATGGCGGGGAGCGTTTCTTCTCTGAACGTTTCTGTTGCGACCGGTATCTGTTTGTTCGAGGCTGTGCGTCAGCGCGGATAGTTTTTCAGTGCTGAAAACTACGCGAGTTTTTGTAAGGGTGGCTGTGGCCTAATGCTGATCGTTTAAGAGATACACGGGGCTAGCACACCGCGGGGCGCTCCGGCAGCTAAAGCTGCTACGACCCCATCGGTGTACTTCCCCTAAAATCACGCTTAAGTGACCGGCATTAGGCTGTGGCCACCTTTTTTTATGAATTTCTTTTGTGAAGTGACTACCAGCAAAAACAGCCTAAGCGATCATACTTAGAGACCTAGCCCTGTTGGTGGGGCGACGTTAGGGACTATGACTATGACGTGGCAAACGCATACGGTTTTTAATCAACCCAATCCCCTAAGTAACAGTAATCTTTATCTTTCCGATACCCCTTTGCAAGAGGCCGTTGTCCGCGAGCAGGCGGGATGGGATAGCGCTTTACTCAGCGCCGTTGGTCTGCAACTTGGATCTGCCGAGTCACTCGAACTTGGTCGGATGGCGAACGCCAATCCACCAGAGCTTTTACGATATGACGCGGCTGGTCGCCGTGTGGATGAGGTGCGTTTCCATCCATCGTGGCATATGTTGATGCAGGGACTGACAGAAAATCGTGTGCATAACTTACCTTGGCAAAACAATGCGGTTAGCGGCTCTTTCGCCGCACGTGCAGCGCGTTTTTTACTGCATAGTCAGGTTGAGGCTGGCACGCTGTGCCCGATAACCATGACATTTGGTGCTATCCCGCTGCTGCAAAAATGCCTGCCTACGTCAATGAATGGCTGGCTGATGGGATTGGCATCCAATCGTTATGATCCACACTCACTGCCCGCTGAGCAGAAAAAGGGTTTGCTGATTGGGATGGGAATGACGGAAAAACAAGGCGGTTCAGATGTCCTCACCAACACGACACAGGCAATCGCTCTGGAAGGTCAGGGGAGTGGCAAGCCTTACCGTATAGTCGGGCATAAATGGTTCTTCTCCGTACCTCAAAGTGATGCTCACCTAATTTTGGCTCAGGCCAGCGGTGGTATTTCCTGCTTTTTTGTTCCTCGTATTCTTCCTGATGGAACGCGTAACGCGATTCGCATCGAAAGGCTGAAAGAGAAGTTGGGTAATCGCTCAAATGCCAGCGCTGAAGTTGAATTTCAGGATGCCACTGGTTGGCTATTGGGCGATGAGGGTGATGGTGTACGTCTGATATTACAGATGGGAAGTGCGACTCGTTTTGATTGCGCGCTCGGCAGCCACGGTCTGATGCGTAGAGCTTTCACCGTTGCTTTTTATCATGCCTTACAACGGCAAGCATTTGGCAAATCATTGGCAGAGCAGCCGCTGATGCGTCAGGTATTTGCTAAAATGGCACTCAGGCTAGAAGGGCAAACCTCGCTGTTATTTAGGCTCTGCCGCTCTTTAGAGATGCCTGATGTCCAAGGCGAAAGGCTGTTTGGTCGTTTGATGACGCCTGCAGCCAAATTTGCTGTTTGTAAGCAAGGTATCCCCTTTGTTGCTGAGGCTATGGAGGCCTTAGGAGGTATAGGTTATTGCGAAGAAAGTGAACTGCCTCGTCTGTATCGAGAAATTCCGGTGAACAGTATTTGGGAAGGTTCTGGCAATATCATGTGCTTAGACGTATTAAGGGTATGGCGTAAAAACCCTCACATGGAGGAGATGCTGAGTCTGGAGCTGGCTGACGTAAAAGGACAGAACGTGTTATTGGATAAAGCTTGGCGAAATTTGCTCAAGCGACTGCATAATCCAAGTGAAGCAGAAGCTCGAATCATCAGCGATGAGTTATTTAATATTAATGCAGCGGCACAACTGCTGCGCTTTGCGCCTACAGAGGTGGCAGAGGCGTGGTGTCAACAATATCACTCATCTGATGGTGCAAGGGTGATCGATAATCGAACTCAGGATCTTTTGTTACAGCGCGCGATGGGACTTGGCTGCTAGAAACCCCACGTTAACTATAGAGTGCCGCCGTGACATGCCAAGTATGCTGCGGCATATTTTCGTCCATGCTCAGGATGCGGTAGTAGCTCGCTCCTTGCTCATCGGCTTTTAGTGCAATGAGGCGCTCGACATCGTGAGGTTCGCCCACAACCCCTTGTACTGAGATCACGCCGACTTGGTTTAGCCCTGTGGTGAGATCGGCATTCACGTTTTCCGCGGATTGAGCGGTTGCGCTGATTAAGCCAATAGAAAGCAGTAGGGTAGTGAGTACAGGGGATCTATTCATCAGCGAACTCCTTATGCTTATTTCATCATCCAGATTAAAATATTAAGGTGTGTTAACGTCTCCATAACACCGTGATCATAAAAAAAAGTCTACGCACTTTGCCTAATAATGAGACAGAACGCGTAGACTTTTATCGATACCGTGTAAAATTTGTTAAATAAAACCTGCAGTTTTATTTATATAAAATGGCTTGAGCGTACCACTGACCCGGCACGCCGGTCTCATCCACCATGATCACGTAATAGTAAGTTGCACCAGCTTCATCGGCTTGTTTTTGCAGTACTTCTTGAGCATTCATTGGGCTGCCATATACCTGAGCACTTATTGTCCTCATGCGTGTTAGCGTGCTGGTTTGATCGCGACGAATTTCCTGTGCGTGTGAGCTCGGCGCTGGTGGTGGAACGGGTTTGCTGTTCATCACGCCACAGGCGGTTAAAAACAGCGTAAAGAGGATTACGAGGGAAAGTTTAATTTTTTTCATCCTGATGGCCTGCGGTAGTTAGGCAAGTCTTTCAATTGTATCCTGTATGACGCGGAAATGACCAGTAAGCACGCGGGAATTCATCAGTAGTTCATAACTTAGAACCAGAAGTGATTGTTTCTGCTCAGCCTCCGGCTCATTATTTGTCACTTAATCGCAAAACTCGGGAGGATAAAAGAATGATTGAGATGTTTGATGAAGTGGTCGATGGGCTTCCTGTTTTGCATGCCGCGCCGGCGGGTAAGCAGGGGAAGCCTTTACCAACTCTCTTTTTCTATCATGGTTTTACCTCTTCTAAAGAAGTGTATTCCTATTTTGGTTATGCATTTGCGAAGGCGGGTTTTCGCGTTATTTTGCCTGAGGCCAATTTGCACGGTTCGCGTTTTAACGGCGACGAGGCATACCGTATGGCTCATTTCTGGAACATTCTTAGATCAAACATAGATGAACTGCCTGCCATTTATCAGCATTATCAGCGGCAGGGTTTAATTTTGGACGATCGGGTTGGCGTGTGCGGTGCATCCTTGGGAGGAATGACGACGCTGGGAGCAAAGGTGCGCTATCCGTGGATTCAGGCCGCAGCATCATTTATGGGCTCGGGTTATTTCGAATCCTTGTCACAAACGCTCTTCCCGCCGTTTGACGTAAAAACCGTTGAAGATCGCCAACGACTTAGCGCTGAGCTGGGCTTTTTAGCCGAATATGACGTTAGTCACCAGTTGGAAAAATTGGCAGATAAGCCATTACTTATTTGGCATGGTTTGGCTGATGATTTGGTGCCAGCCGAGGAGAGTCGGCGTTTAATTCGCGATCTGGCGGAACACCGTTTGCTGGAACATATTCGCTTTGAAACGGAAGCCTCCATTGGGCATAAAATTACGGTTTCTGCCTTAGATGTGGGCGTGCAGTTTTTCTCTCGCCATCTATAAGTATAAGGTGAAAAAAAGCCCCGTATGATGGGTGTCATAAGGGGCAACGTAGCGATGTTTTCGTTGTTATTATTGGCAGGGTTGTCACAATTTTTGCTGGGTTTTTCTCTGGTGTGGCACGCGTCGTTTGTTCTAATAGAAACCTATTTTAGCGGAACAGAGCTGCGCTGACGTGCATCTGACCGTTGCTTTCAGGCTCATGCATTACAATCACTTGATAATATTTTGCGCCTTGAGCGACAGCTTCCTGCTGTAGTTGCGGTAGCGCTTCCTGCACGTTTTGTACGTCATGGTTTACGCTGACAACTGCGTATTGATTGGCAATCAGCGAGTTTGCCTGACGGCCTGTAATCTCAGTTGCTGCGAGTGCGTTGGTGGCGGCAAACAGGGTTAATGTCGTCACGAGGGCGATGATAGATTTCATCGGATTCTCCTCAATCTTATTGATATACGTTGAATAACTTTTCGTAAAGCACGTGTGATGTGAACAGCATTATCCGTTGCCGATATAACTAGTTTAGTCCTCATTTATTCAATTGATAGCTACATTTTTTGCTCTATAAATTCAAAAAAACTGAATGTCTTTAACCATAAATGCGGGACACCTGATCCAGCCCACTCGAGCTATAAATCTAGACCTGACTTGTTCTCGACAATAATTTCACCAATTGCCTTGAGTTTCCTACCCCACGCAAGTATGATTACGCGTCATTTTTCAGCCGCACACAAACACGTTCCTTGCCTCCATGGGCCGCGGCTGACCCTATCAGGAGGCTGAATAATCCGTAAGGAGCAATTCGATGCGTCATTACGAAATCGTTTTTATGGTCCATCCTGACCAGAGCGAACAGGTTCCGGGCATGATCGAGCGTTACAGTGCAACCATCACTAACGCTGCTGGTCAGATTCACCGTCTGGAAGACTGGGGCCGCCGTCAGCTGGCTTACCCGATCAACAAACTGCACAAAGCCCACTACGTTCTGCTGAACGTTGAAGCTCCGCAGGAAGCGATCGATGAGCTGGAAACTAACTTCCGCTTCAACGACGCCGTTATCCGTAGCATGGTTATGCGTACTAAACACGCGGTAACCGAAGCTTCACCAATGGTTAAAGCGAAAGACGAACGTCGTGGCGATCGCCGCGAAGACTTCGCTAACGAAACCGCTGATGATGCTGATGCTGGGGATTCTGAAGAGTAATTGCTGCAATGACCTCAAATCGTCTGGTTTTGACTGGCACAGTGTGCAAAGTTCCCATTCGAAAGGTCAGTCCCTCTGGGATCCCGCACTGTCAGTTTGTGCTTGAGCACAGGTCGATACAGCAGGAAGCCGGATTTAGCCGACAAGCATGGTGCAGAATGCCTGTGATTGTTAGCGGACAAGCATTTCAAGCAACTACCCACAGATTAACGGTCGGCAGTATGCTAACGGTTCAAGGTTTCATTAGTAGCCATCAAGGCCGCAATGGTTTGACCAAGTTAGTGTTACATGCCGAGCAGATTGAATTGATAGATTCTGGAGACTAGCCATATGGCACGTTATTTCCGTCGTCGCAAGTTCTGCCGTTTCACCGCGGAAGGCGTTCAAGAGATTGACTATAAAGATATCGCTACGCTGAAAAACTACATCACCGAAAGCGGTAAGATTGTACCAAGCCGTATCACCGGTACCCGTGCGAAGTACCAGCGTCAGCTGGCTCGTGCTATCAAGCGCGCACGTTACCTTTCTCTGCTGCCATATACTGATCGTCATCAGTAATCGGCTGCTGTCCATTAACGACTTTAAGAGGATAAGGTAATGCAAGTTATTCTGCTTGATAAAGTAGCAAACCTGGGTAGCCTGGGTGATCAGGTTAACGTTAAAGCAGGTTACGCACGTAACTTCTTGGTTCCACAGGGCAAAGCTGTTCCTGCAACTAAGAAAAACATCGAGTTCTTCGAAGCACGCCGTGCTGAACTGGAAGCCAAACTGGCTGACGTTCTGGCAGCTGCTGAAGCTCGTGCTGCTAAGATCAACGAACTGGGTGCTGTAACCATCGCTTCTAAAGCGGGTGACGAAGGCAAACTGTTTGGTTCAATCGGTACTCGTGACATCGCTGATGCAATTACTGCAGCCGGTGTTCAGGTAGCGAAAAGCGAAGTTCGCCTGCCGAATGGCGTTCTGCGTACTGTTGGTGATCACGAAGTTCACTTCCAAGTACACAGCGACGTATTCGCACAGCTGAATGTCGTTGTAGTTGCAGAGTAATAGCTGAAAAGCTGTTAACGCTGTAACTCGTCAAAGCGCCGGCCTTGTGCCGGCGTTTTGCATTCTATTCTGGTTCTCCCCAAATAGAAAAACGGCGTAGACTATGATGAGTTCTGTTCAGGAGGATCTCATGTCAGCCGTTATCCATGTAGCTCGCGTTTATGACGCCCACCCCCCATATCCCGCCAATACATTTCTGACCGATCGCCTATGGCCCCGTGGTATTTCCAAGGCTCGTCTTGAGGGCGTTGAGTGGCTTAAAACCGTTGCACCCAGCAGCGATCTTCGTCATGCGTTTCACGAACAACGGGTGTCTTGGGATGAGTTTGGTGTTTTATATCGCGCTGAGCTTGATGCTAATGATGCCAGAGATGCTTTGCTCGCCATTTTAAAACGTGGCGAGCCACTCACGCTGCTGTACGGTAGTCGAGATGAGCAGCACAATCAGGCCATTGTGCTGCGTGAATATCTGTTGGAAAGAGTGAAATCTTAGCGAATACGGCGGAAGCTGCCATCAGCCTCGCGACGGAACTCAATTTGCTCGTTGCTAATGGTTTTAATTTTTAACGCAATCACTTGTCCTTGCGCATTATGCTGAATCTCAACGTCCTGCCCCGCTTTTAAATTGCTCAGTGGTTTATCGTTGCCTTCAACCTGTGCCATCGCAAAGACATCATTGACATTCAATTGGTTGTCGCGGAAAAGCTGAGCCAAGGTTTGCCCTGCTTGAATATGATACTCCTGCCAGCCATTTTGCTCGGCTTGGCGCGTATTCTCTACTCGCGGCGGTGGAGGGGCGTCATTGTTATCCATACCCGCTTGCATAGGGGCTTCGTTTTCCTGCTGTGGTTCTGGTGAATAACGTAAGTCTTGGGGATCTGAATAAGGCCAGAGAAGTGACAGCAGAAGTACCACTGTGGCGACAATCACCCAGCGGCGGTGGAAAGGGGGTAAAGGCTCCATCCAATCGAAACGGTCAGGCATATGCCACAGGTTATAGAGATGCTGTGTAACGACTTTCAGCTTATCTGACAGTTTGGAAGACATAGGACGCTCCGTTTCCTGATCCTGCGGCTCCAGTAGTGCTGGGGAGTTCCGCTGACGTAGGTTGAGCCATGTACGCAACATGGGTTGATAAACCCTCGTACTTCTTCTTCTCCTGGGCGTGATTCTGCCCATGATGACCTCTCTTGATGGTGCCTTAGTCGTTAGCGTAGAGAAAATCGACGCGAAATGACAGGTTAATACTCTGAAAATGAATATATACAGAACGGGTGTAATAACCTGCATTTATCTTATCAAGTAAATGAACTGTTATTGTTTCTTTTTACTCGACAAAAGTCATCCTTCTGGATGCAAGATTTTACCCTAGGCTCAAGCGCTGCTATGCTTCGCCTTCTACATTTTAAAGATTAAAGGAAACACCATGTCGACCCCTTCTTTTGACAGTATAGAAGCGCAAGCAAGTTATGGGATTGGTCTGCAAGTCGGCCAGCAGCTGAATGAGTCTGGTCTGGAAGGTTTACAGCCTGAAGCCCTGTTGGCAGGCCTGCGTGATGCGATGGAGGGGAATGCTCCGGCGGTTCCTGTTGAAGCCGTTCATCGTGCGCTGCGTGAGATCCACGAGCGTGCTGATGCGGTACGTCGTGAACAGCAGAAAGGTTTAGCGGAAGCGGGTCAGAAATTCTTGGAAGAGAATGCCAAGAATGATGATGTCACCGTTACTGAATCTGGCCTGCAGTTCAAAGTGCTAGAAAAAGGCGAAGGTACTATTCCGGCTCGTCAGGATCAGGTGCGTGTTCACTATACGGGGCGTTTAGTTGACGGTACCGTATTTGATAGTTCTGTTGAACGTGGCCAGCCTGCTGAGTTCCCAGTTAATGGCGTGATCCCTGGCTGGATTGAAGCACTGACCATGATGCCAGTCGGTTCAAAATGGCAGCTGTATATCCCGCATAACTTAGCTTATGGGGAACGCGGCGCAGGTGCAGCAATCCCGCCATACAGCGCATTGGTATTTGACGTTGAATTGCTGGAAATCCTGTAAGTCAGGCGATTAAGCAGCGTTGAATAAGACGAAAGCCGGCATTTGCCTAAGGCTGATTGTTTAAGAGATTGAGATATTCGGGGCTAGCACACCGTGGGGCGGTTATGGAACACATTCATGTGTTCCCCCCTAAGGGGCAACGCTAAAGCGTTGTTCAACTTTGCTCCCTGCAAAGTTGTCGGCAGCTAAAGCTGCTACGACCCCATCGGTGTACTTCCCCTAAAATCGTGCTTAAGTAACCAGTATTAGGTATTTTCCGGCTTTTTGCTTTTTTTATAACGGTAGGGCAATGGTTTCATTCGCCACGCAGCGCGCGTGGGAATAGCAGGTTATTCTCGAGGCTGATGTGTTCCATCAGATCGCTAATGAATTCATTAATGCCTGCATACAGTGCCTGCCAGGTATTGCATGCACCTTCAGGTGGAACGACGTTGTTTGTCAGGAATTTGATCACTTCTAACTGTTCTCCAGCCTCATCATGCTCGCTTTCCATTACCGAAATGGGTCCACCGGCTTGAGCCCCCATACCCTGTTCAATCAGTGGGAATAAAATACGTTCTTCCTTCATCATATGCTGGCTGAGATCTTGGTAGATAAGGTTCAGCTGTTTAGCTAAGCCTTTTGGGCAGGCAGGTTTTTCAGCGTGCACTCGTTCAACCTTTTCGGCCATAAGAATCAGTTCAGGCAGTTGTTCGCGGTGGCGATCGTGATAGCGCTTAACGATAAATGGCGTAATTTCTGCTAGCGGTGTATTCCGCCAGTCGTGCGCGGTTTCATTATTTAGTTCATTTTTTAGGTTTTCCAGCGCAGCCTCGAGTTCATCGACATTGAGGTTTTTCTTGGTCGCCACACGTAGCAGCGTTTGTTTGCCACCGCAGCAAAAGTCCATGTCATGCTGGCGGAACAGAAGGGTGGCGCGTGGAATGGTAATTGCTAATTCGCCCAGTGATAAATCGCGTAGTGCCATGATGAACTTCCTCTGAGTACCTAAAATTTATAAAATGCATTTTAAATGCACTTTATAAAATAAGCCATAACTCTTTGGGGGTTGTTCTGGGTTTTGCAATACTGATACAAACTTTAGGTGAGGAGTTTAGATGTTTACCCACTGGCTAACATTGTGGAATTTGCAGGTCGATGGCGAGCTGATTAAGACACATAACGCTCAACTCTTGCCGGTATTATGTGATGGCGCACCTCTGATGTTGAAACTGGCAGGGGTAGAAGAGGAGCGCCGCGGTGCTGAACTGATGCAGTGGTGGGACGGAGACGGCGCGGCTCAAGTGGTGGCGCGGCAGGATGACGCTTTGCTGATGGAGCGTGCATGTGGTACGCAAAACCTGATGAGCATGGTTAATAATGGCCAAGACGATGAGGCAAGCGAAATTATTTGCCGCGTGATATCTCGTTTGCATCGTGCTCGAACATACCAAGCGCCGCCATTGGAAACGTTATCCCAGCGTTTTGGCGCATTGCGCAGTGCCGTGCTACAAAGCCACGATCCGCTGTTGTCACTCTGTGGTGTAATGGCTGAGCAGCTACTTTCAGACCCCCTTGAGGAAGTGGTGCTGCACGGTGATATTCATCATGGCAATATTTTGAATTTCGAAGCGCGTGGCTGGTTGGCAATCGATCCCAAAGGTTTATACGGTGAACGCGGCTATGACTATGCCAACTTATTTTGCAATCCAGAGCTATCAATCGCGACGAAGCGGCCACGATTTTTACGCCGATTAGAGGTGGTGACCCAAACGGCAAAAATCGAAAAACAGCGATTGTTGATGTGGATTATGGCTCATGCCGGTTTGTCTGCCGCGTGGTTCTTAGAAGACGATGATTTGGATTTATTTGCCGGCAGAATGGCTATTGCTAAGCTAGCGGCAGATGAAATGGGTTGCTAAAAGCCCCCACTAGAGTGTAGTGGGGGCTGAGGTTATTTCTGTAGGTTAATCTGATAAAGCGCAAAGCCTAAGTTATCTTGCCCTTTGTTTGTCAGCGGATACTGAGCATTTTCAGTGATAAATTTGCTGGCTTTTTCACTTGGCGAAGTTTCAAAGCGGATGTCTAACGGCGTTTGGCTGCGAATTTTCGCCAACCGCCAGTTGTTGTCGACCTGTGGTGTTACCGCACCATGTTTTTTAGTTTCTGCGCGAATGTAATCAGCCAGCACCGCACGGTTTTCATCGGGTGACGCGAATGCAATATGCTGGTCACCGGTGCCTGCAAATTTCCCGCCGTAGGCGCGATAGTTGTTGGTTGCGATTAGGAACTGGGCGTTAGGATCAATAGGTTTGCCATTGAACGTAAGGCCTTTGATGCGCTCTGATTTTGAATTAATCAAGGTACATTCGCCGTCATAGCGAGCAGGTTGGCTGACATCCACCTGATAATTCACACCATCGATAATGTCGAAGTTATAGGTGCGGAAACCATCCCAGTTGATGAGCTCCTGCGGCTTATTACTGTTGACGTCGATTTGGTTGTATTGCCCAGCAGAGCACTCTAGCCACTCTTTCACATCGGCACCGCTGGCTTTTACCACCACCAGCGTATTTGGATATAAGTATAGATCGGCGGCATTACGGAAGGTCAGTTGGCCTTTTTCAACTTCAACATAGCTAGCTGGATCGTTTTTACGGCCGCCGACTTTAAAGGGTGCAGCGGCCGATAGCACAGGAATATCGGCTAAATCGGGATCGCCCTGAATATAGTGTTCCACATAGGCGCGTTGGGCATTATTGACGATTTGCACCGTAGGATCGTCTTGAATCAGCGCCAGATAGCTATACATATTGCCGTTGGATTTACCGATAGGTTGGCTGACAAAATCACGAGTGCCCTTGTGATCTTCTTTTAGTACTTTAATTAAAGAGGCATCCTCGGCGGCTAACGATTTTTTATTCGCCAGATCGTAAATCGGGCGTGCCTGTGCTTTGGCATCTTCAACGGTCCATTTGCCTTGATCGTTGTTGATGACCAGATCGACCAAACCTAAATGATCTCCCCACTGCCCAGGCATCACAGCCGGAATACCGTTAAGTGTCCCTTTATCAAGATTGACGCCTTTGATATCAGCAAAATCTTTGCTTGGGAACACGGCATGGGAGTGGCCAAACATGATGGCATTGATGTCAGGTATCTGACTTAAATAGTAAACCGAGTTTTCTGCCATAACTTGATAAGGCAGACTGGATAAGCCTGAATGGGGAATAGCGACAATCAGGTCAGCGCCTTCTTTTTTCATCTTTGGCACATACTTGCGAGCGGTTTCTGTGATGTCATTCACCTTCACTTTGCCAGCCAGATTAGCTTTATCCCACGTCATGATCTGCGGTGGTACAAAACCAATGTAGCCGATGCGTAGCGTATGCATTTTCCCATCGCGGTCTTTTACCTGCTTTTCTGCGATTAGATAAGGTTTCCAGATTGGCTCACCGGTTTTTGCATCAACCACGTTGGCATTGATATAAGGGAATTTTGCGCCAGCCTGAGCTTTCTTCAAATAATCCAATCCATAGTTAAACTCGTGGTTACCGATGTTTCCTACCGTGTAATCCAGCGTGTTCATGGCTTTATAAACTGGATGCACTTCTCCCTTTTCTAATCCCTTTGACGCCATATAGTCACCCAAAGGACTCCCTTGAATCAGGTCACCGTTATCAACCAAAACACTGTTGGTGGCTTCATGGCGAGCGTCGTTGATAAGGCTTGCGGTGCGCACTAGGCCGAACTTTTCAGTTGGCTGATCTTTGTAATAATCGAAATCCATCATATTGCTGTGCAAATCGCTGGTTTCGAGGATACGTAAATCAACGGTGGCAGCCTGTACCGAGCCGGCAATGAGTAACGCTACCAGCGAGTAAGAGAAGGGACGAGCGGACATGGTAATCTCCATGAGTGTATTTATGACAAGCATCGCAACTAAACGTGTAATTTCGATGAAGGTATTCCCAGAACTGTGAACTCTGCCAGATAAAGAAAGGGGTGTCCGTGGGGGAGTTCACAGATGAGGGCGTGGTTATTGGGGGGATGAGCTTTTGTACGTGAGTATATAGGTAGCGTAAGTGAAAGATGGCTATTCACCGCAAAAAAAACTAGTCTTCTAGAAGAAGCCGTTGTTTAAAGAGGTAAATATGTTAGAGCAAATTTCCCGACTGGCGCGTGAGGCCGGAGAGGCAATAATGGCGGTCTATCAAGACGATAAACCTCTTAATGTTGAACATAAATCTGATGATTCACCGGTCACGGCAGCTGACCTTGCTGCACACAGAGTGATCCGCGATGGGCTGTTGCAGCTAACGCCAGATATCCCTTTGTTGTCTGAAGAAGATCCTCCGTCGTGGGACATTCGTCAGCATTGGCAGCGTTATTGGCTGGTTGATCCTTTAGATGGTACCAAAGAGTTCATTAACCGAAACGGTGAGTTCACCGTGAATATTGCGTTGATTGAAAACGGTATTCCGGTGATGGGCGTGGTGTATGCTCCGGTCAATGACGTGTTGTATAGCGCAGAGCACGATAAAGCATGGAAAGAAGAGAAGGGCGTTCGTGAGCAAATTCATGTGAGCAATGCTATACCCCCGCTGGTGGTGGTGAGTCGCTCGCATGCGGATGATGAGCTAAGAGACTATTTAGCGCAGCTGGGCGATCATCAAACGGTTGCTGTTGGCTCATCACTTAAATTCTGTTTGGTTGCAGAAGGTAAGGCTCAGCTTTATCCACGATTTGGACCCACTAACGTCTGGGATACCGCTGCTGGGCATGCTGTCGCGCGGGCTGCAGGCGCGAAAATTAATGACTGGCAGGGTAAGACGCTGGATTATACCCCGGCAGAATCCTTCCTGAACCCGGGGTTCCGTGTTTCTATATTTTAGTTTTTTTAAGAACCTAACAGTTGATGCAGCAGGGCTATGACCTGCTGCACTTCCTGTGGTGTTAATGCGCCATCTTTCGCAAATTTCACGTTTCCTTGTTTATCTAACACCACGATAGCGGAGCCTTTCGGCTGTAGATCCCATGCCTTTTTAGCGGCACCAGTGTCATCAACGATAAACTGTGACCAAGGGAATTCTTTCTTACTACTTTCTATGCTGCTACGAACAAACGGCCCAGTGCCGATGATGGCGTCGTCGGTATTCACAATGGTGGTCGTTTGGTATTTATCATGCGGCAAACCCGCTTTTTTGATGGCTTCAATCAGTGGGTCATTCATGTCTTTGGCAGACGTACGACCGGCAATATGCTGGATAACGCGAACCTTTCCACCAAGCTGAGCTGAATTCCAGTTTTTGTAGCTAAACTCGTTGTTTTGATAATTGAGTTCGCCACGGTCACTGATACCTACTGGTGCGACGCGCTGATTCTGCTGAAAGTTGTGCGCGGATACTGACATGGATAACAGTAGCAGAGGAAGAAGATAGTGTTTTTGTAGTTTCATGCAGGCTCTCTAAATAAACAGTCAGAGTGATCGTGTCAAAAGCATAGATTGTGATCGGAGGTCTGTCCTGTTTTGATGTGTTAGTGAAAGTTTTATTCTGTAAGGCCAAAACCCCATTTTTTGCGTGATTATTTCATGCTGGGTATGACTTTTTGCATACCATTCTGTCAGCTGAGGTAAATATAGTGAAAAATAGCGCTTAATGGGAACCCAAAGTTGTGAATAGGGTCTATATTTATAGTCCATTACGCGGATAGGGTGAGTGCAGCCGTTTTGGCTGAGTGAATTTTTATACCCTGCCGCATGTCATTACCGGGAGGTAAACACAACAATGAAAATCTTCCAACGCTACAATCCGCTTCTTGTTGCCAAGTATGTGAAAACCCTGTTTCGTGGACGGTTATACATCAAGGATGTCGGTGCTTTCGAGTTTGATATGGGGAAGGTTCTTCCTCCGAAAGTGCGAGACAAACGCCATCTCAGTGCGATGTCTGAGATTAATCGTCAGGTAACGCGACTGCAGGCCGAAATGGCATAGGCAGATTGGGAAGAGCTCCCAGCAGTGTTAGTCCAGAGTAAAAATGATAACGGCCCTTACGGGCCGTTTGTGTTTATGTTGTATCGCGGATTTAAGCGGTCAGCGAAGCACTGTGGTTACTAGGGATTAGCTTCTTTGGCTTTCTCTAGATCGCCTGCGGCATCAGGAATAATAGGCGCAGGGCGTTCGGTCAAACGTGTAACCAGCAATTGGTCGATCTTATAGCTATCAATATCAACCACTTCGAACTTATAGCCAGCGTATTTAACGTAGTCAGTACGTTTTGGAATTTTGCGCAGCATGTACATCATGAAACCACCGATGGTTTCATAATTGCTGTTTTGCGGGAATTCTTCGATGTCCAGTACGCGCATGACGTCGTCAATTGGCGTAACACCTTCAACGAGCCAAGAGTTTTCATCACGGGCAATAATCTGTTCTTCTTGGCCTTGGCCAACCAGATCGCCCATCAGCGTGGTCATGACGTCGTTCAGCGTGATGATACCGACCACCAGCGCGTATTCGTTGAGGATAATAGCGAAGTCTTCACCGGCGGTTTTAAAGCTTTCCAGCCCTTCAGATAGGGTCAACGTATCTGGGATGATAAGCACGTTGCGGATTTGCACACCGCTGCTCAGTACCAGACTCTGGTTACCCAGTACTCGGTTAAGCAGGTCTTTCGAGTCAACGTAGCCAACCACATGATCGATTGCGCCATCACAGACCAAGAACTTGGAGTGAGGATGGGTAGAAACTTTCTCTTTAATGCTCTCTTCACTTTCGCTGAGGTCGAAGTAAATGATGCTTTCACGCGGCGTCATAGAAGAAGGAACCGTGCGCGATTCCAACTCAAATACGTTTTCGATGATTTCGTGTTCCTGCTTACGCAGTACGCCCGCAAGCGCACCAGCCTCAACGACGGCATAGATATCGTCGGAGGTAATGTCGTCTTTGCGCACCATCGGCAGTTTAAACAAGCGGAAGATCATATTGGCAAGGCCGTTAAAGAACCACACCAAAGGTCTAAATATCAATAGGCAGAAGCGCATCGGGTTGACGATCCGAACGGCGACCGTTTCAGGGGCGATCATACCGATGCGTTTCGGTGTTAGGTCGGCAAATAAGATAAAGCAACTGGTGACCAACACGAATGAACAAACAAAGCTGACCTGTTCCGAAATTTCTGGCGACATAAAGCGGTCAAACAGAATGCGGAAAGTGGGAGAGAATGCAGCGTCACCGACGATACCACCAAGGATAGCAACGGCGTTTAGCCCGATTTGAACTACGGTGAAGAAGTAACCTGGCTGTTCTTGTAATGCAATGACACGAGATGCATTGATATCACCTTCGTCGGCCATTGTTTTCAGTTTCATCTTGCGAGAGGCGGCCAGTGAAATTTCCGAGATGGAAAAAAAGGCGCTTATCGCGATTAATATCAGGATCAGTAAAATACTGTTTAACATAATTTATCCGCTTCGACCGGTGTTGGTTCCGGGGAATAGAGAAGGGCAGTGATTAATAGAAATTTAACAAAATACGACATAGTCTTTGCGTACTACATCGCGCACTAACTACTAGTAATAGGGCCACATTTCTGTGACCCACGTCTAGTATAGCAGCAGCCATGAGAAACCAGCTAGCGATTAAAAGGTGCTCACTTCGTCATAAACCATTGCTATTAGCCAATTTTAATGGCGAAACGAGCGACCTTCAATCCTAAAGCTGAGGTGGCAAGCAGACGCCAATGCCACCCAAACCGCAGTAGCCATGCGGGTTTTTATACAAATATTGCTGGTGTTCATCCTCAGCATAGTAGAACGGTTTGGCGGCACTGATTTCTGTCGTAATTTCACGAGAATCGTTGGCTTCACGCATCGCTTTCTGGAAGCGCGCTTCGCTGGTTAACGCTTCAGCTTGTTGTTGAGGCGTTAACACAAAGATCGCAGAACGATATTGGCTACCAATATCATTTCCTTGGCGATCCCCTTGCGCCGGATCGTGGTTCTCCCAGAAGAGCTCAAGCAGTTTTGCGTAGCTAATGATTTTTGGGTCGAAAACGATGCGAACGGCTTCAGCGTGTCCGGTTTGGCCTGAGCAGACGTCACGGTATGTTGGATTAGGGGTAAAACCACCGCTATAGCCTGCTGCGGTGCTATAAACCCCCTGTTGTTGCCAAAATAGGCGTTCTACGCCCCAGAAGCATCCCATCGCGAAAATGGCTGTTTCCATACCTTCTGGTACTTCTGTCATCGAATGACCATTGACTGCATGTGTTTTTGCGATGGGCATTGGCGTGTTTCGGCCAGGTAATGCCTGTTCAGCAGTCAGAGTTTGAGTGTGGTGAATTGTGTTTGCCACAGGTGGCTCCTGTCTTAGATTTATACATCACGTTGTGGTTATATCTATAGCTTTAGTGATTGCACATTTGTAATCAATTCGGTCATTAGTTGTATCTCATACTTACTTTGCGCACAATATGCCTAATTATTGCAACCATGTACTAATGGCAATGCAAACTAGTGCAATTGCACATTTTTGAGTTCCGTCAGATAGCAGTCCCCCTGACAGGCGGAATGTTTTACAGGTAGGGTTAAACGTTAGGAGTTCGCGTGCCACGATTTCGTGTCTTTGGCTTTATATGCCTATTTTTGGCATCCCCATTGGCCAATGCAGCGCAAGTTCGCTTAAAGGTTGAAGGTTTAAGCGGGTCGCTCGAACAGAACGTACGGGCCAGTCTTTCCACCATCGAAAGCGATGAAGTCAGCAATGATGGCCGTTTTCGCGCCCGTGTTGATGAGTCTATCCGTCGTGGGCTGAAAGCGCTCGGCTATTATCAACCGACAATTGAATTTGATTTTCAGGATCGTAAACCGCCTGAGCGTCCGCTATTGATCGCGAAAGTGAAGGCGGGTGAGCCTGTGCTTATTGCTGGCGTTGATGTGAAAATCCAAGGACAGGCGAAGGATGATGAAGCGTATAAAGAGCTTTTGAAAACCGGTGAGCCTAAAATTGGCACCGTGCTTAACCACGGCACCTACGATAGCTTTAAAAATTCGCTGACGTCTATCGCGCTGCGACGAGGTTATTTCGATGCCACAATGCCAGTACACCAACTCGGCGTGATTGAAGATGAGCGCAAAGCATTTTGGGATATCGATTTTGACAGCGGTAAACGTTACCGCTTTGGTGATGTAACTTTCGAAGGATCGCAGATCCGCGAAGAGTATCTGCGCAATTTGGTGCCTTTCAAGCAAGGTGAATATTATACGTCCGAGGAACTGGCTGAGTTTAGCCGTCGCTTGTCAGCGACTAACTGGTTTAACTCGGTGGTCGTTTCTCCAGATTTCAAGCAGGTTACGCCAGAAAAAGAGCTGCCGTTAGACGCAGTGCTTTCACCAAAGGTGCGCAATACCGTAGAGCTCGGCGGCGGCTATGCTACCGATGTCGGCCCGCGCGTGCAGGCAACGTGGAAGCGACCGTGGGTAAACTCTTATGGCCACAGCTTTGAGACCTCGCTTAACCTTTCTGCTCCTGAACAAACAGCTGATTTCAGTTATAAAATTCCTCTGCTGAAGAATCCAATCGAGCAATATTATCTGTTGCAGGGCGGGTTTAAGCGAACCGATCTCAACGATACCGAAGAAGATACCACGACGTTGAACGTGGCGAGATATTGGGATCTTTCGAGCGGTTGGCAGCGTTCGGTTAACCTGCGTTGGAGCCTTAACCACTTTACTCAGGGTGAAGTCACCAACAATACCATGCTGCTCTATCCCGGGATCATGTTAAACCGAACCCGCTCGCGTGGTGGGTTGATGCCGGTGTGGGGAGATAGCCAACGTTATTCTTTTGATGTTTCTGATACCACGTGGGGATCGGACGTCGATTTTGCTGTAGTGCAGGCGCAACAGGTTTGGATCCGAACCTTAGCCGAAAAACATCGTTTTGTTGTACGCGGTAACGTGGGGTGGATTGAAACCAACGACTTTGAAAAAGTTCCACCTAACCTGCGTTTCTTCGCCGGTGGCGATCGCAGCATTCGTGGCTATAAATACAAATCCATTTCGCCGGAAGATAGCTCTGGCAAGCTGACCGGTGCCTCTAAACTGGCGACGGGCTCATTAGAATATCAATATAACGTCACTGGTAAATGGTGGGGTGCCACCTTTGTTGACTCTGGTGAAGCGGTGAACGATATCAAACGTAGTAATTTCTACACCGGTGCCGGTGTTGGCGTACGCTGGGAATCTCCGGTGGGTCCCATCAAGCTAGACTTTGCGGTACCGGTGGGTGACAAAGACAACCACGACCTACAGTTTTACATCGGATTGGGGCCTGAACTATGAGACGTATTATCAAATTCAGCCTGATTTTTCTGCTGGTTGTTGTGCTACTGGTGGTAGGTCTGATTGGAACAGTCATCAGCACACCGGGTCTTCATTTTGTTATTAACAGTGCGGCGCGTTGGGTGCCGGGATTAGATATCGCGGGAGTGACCGGTGGCTGGCGTAATCTAACGTTAACCGGTGTTTCCTATCAGATGCCGGGCGTGAAAGTGAAGGCCGGAGAATTCCATCTAGCGGTTGATGTAGGGTGTCTGAAAAAGAGTGAGCTGTGTCTGAATGCGCTGACGGCGAATCAGATCGATGTTGCTATCAACACTCAAGAACTCGCACCGTCAGAACCCGCTCCAGAAGAAACTAACAGTGAACCGCTGACCGAGCTGAAAGCGCCTTATCCGATCGCGATTCGTTTACTGCGGATCAATAACGTGCATGTTACCGTCGATGATACCGCCATTTCACTGGATGAGTTTCGCACTGGTGCTGAATGGCGAGATCGCGGCCTGACGCTGTTGCCGACTCATATTCAATCTCTGCTGGTGGCGTTACCGAAAACGCCTGCCACCCCGGTGCAGGATCAGGTTGTTGCCGTTGCTATCAAAGATAAGCCGGTCACTCAGGCTGCCATGGATGCGGCGTCCGAGAGTGCCAAACAGGCGGCGAGTGATGCTGCAGAGCACGTGGCGAAACAGGTCGTCAAGCCAGAGCAGGCCAAGGCTGATGCGCAGAAAGAGGTTCAGGCTGAAGCGGAAAAGGCGGCGCCAGAGAAACCGTTAGGAGAAGTGCTGGCGGAGCTATTTGCTAAACCGCTACTTCCGGATCTGCCTGAACTGCGCTTGCCATTGGATCTTACCGTTAAGCGTATTTCCGGTGACCAACTGCGTGTTACCGGTGATAGCGACATTGTGGTGAATACATTGTTGGTGAGAGCCGTCACTAAAGACAGTGCGCTGCGTTTACATACGCTTGAGGTTCGCTCGCCGCAGGGTAATGTGTCGATGCATGGTCAGGCGACATTGAGCGATCAATGGCCGATGGATTTCCGTCTGAATGCGGATTTGAACGTTGATCCCGTCAAGGGAGAAAAGCTGAAGTTAGGTATTAAAGGCAACCTGCGTGATGTATTGACGCTTGATGCGAATCTCTCTGGTCCGTTGAAAGCCACGCTGGCGGCGGAAACTCAGTTGGCTAAGGCTGGTCTACCTCTGGCACTGACCTTAGAAAGCTCAGGAGTACAGTGGCCGCTGACGGGAGCCTCTGAATATCAGGCAAAAAATATCCGAGTGCGCCTGAACGGTAGCGGAAAAGTCTATGCGCTATCAATGCGTACGGATGTTAGTGGCAATGAGATCCCAGCAGCTAAAATTACGCTGGATGGTAAAGGCACCGACCAGCAGTTTAATTTGAACCGCCTACGTGTTGCCGCGTTACAGGGGAATACCGATTTATCGGCGTTGGTTGATTGGAGTAAGGCGATTAGCTGGAAAAGCAAGCTAACCTTAGACGGCATCAATACCGCGAAACAATGGCCTGAGTGGCCCGCGAAGCTGAATGGCAAGATTGAAACTCAGGGGAGTCTGTACGGTGGCAATTGGCAGCTACGCGTGCCAGTGCTTCAGCTTGCGGGCAACGTGAAGCAAAATCAGGTCGATGTACGTGGCAACCTGACGGGAAATCAGGCAGGGCAGTGGAAAATACCTGAAATGCATATCGGTCTGGGGCGTAACAAGATTGATATCACCGGCGAGCTGTCAGATAAATGGGCATTGGATGCGGTTATCGATGCTCCTCGTCTGGATGGTAACCTGCCTGGGTTGGCGGGAACCGCAAAAGGTACGCTGAAACTGCGTGGTAATCTTAAGGCGCCTCAGGTACTCGCCGATCTCACCGCGTCAGGTTTGCAGTGGCAAACGCTGACGATCAACCGCGTTAAGCTTGACGGCGATGTTCGTTCCGCTGAACAAATTGAAGGTAATTTGAATGTGCGTGTCGAACAACTTAAACAGGATGATTTCCTGATTAGCTTACTCACACTGGACGCTAAGGGCAGCGAGAAGCAGCACCAACTACAGTTGAAAATCAATGGCGATCCCATTTCGGGGCAGTTAGCGCTGAAAGGTAGCTTCGATCGGGCTACAGAACGTTGGCAGGGAACGTTAAACGATACACGCTTTGATACTCCGGTAGGGGAGTGGCGTTTAACGCGTCCAATTGCCCTCGACTATCTCAATGCCCAGCAAAAAATTAGCGTTGGCCCTCACTGTTGGCTGAACCCGAATGCCGAAGTTTGCGTGCCTAAGACCATAGAAGCGGGAGCCAGTGGTAATGCCAGCGTTGTGCTTAACCGTTTTGATTTGGCAATGATTAAACCGTTCTTAGGCCCAGACACTGCGCTAAACGGCGTGTTTACCGGTCGCGCGGATGTGAGCTGGAAAGAGGGGGAAGCATTACCTGAAGCAAAAGTGACTCTGAGTGGTAAAGGGGTCAAGGTTCAACAGGTTGTGCAGGGGAACCCACTTCCTATTGCTTTTGATACGTTGAATTTGAACGCCGCGCTGAACCATGGTCGTGCTCAGCTTGATTGGCTGATAAAGATTGCTGGTAACGGCCAGTTAGACGGTAATGTGCAAGTTGCTGATCCTCAGGGGCGGAGAAATCTGTCGGGGAACGTTAATATCAAGAACATTTCGTTGGCGATGTTGAATCCAGCATTGATGTCCGGCGAAAAAGCACAGGGTATGCTTAACGCGGCTCTCCGTTTAGGCGGTAATGCGCAACAGCCACAAATTTATGGTCGTATGGCGCTGGATAAGGTGGATATTGACGGTCAGTTTATGCCGTTTGATATTACCGACGGTAATTTGGCTGTGAACTTTGAAGGAATGAGCTCAGCGCTGCAAGGGGTGATTAAAACGTCTCGCGGGCAGCTAAATCTCACCGGTAACGCCGATTGGCGCGTAATTGATGCATGGCGAGCGCAGATTGCAGTGAAAGGAGATCGTGTTCGCGTAACGGTACCGCCGATGGTGCGTTTGGATGTCTCACCGGATATTGTGTTTGAAGCAACGCCGAAAATGTTTGCTCTGAATGGTTCAGTGGCCATTCCATGGGCTCGCATCACGGTGCAGGAATTACCGGAGAGTGCGGTCTCAGTCTCTTCGGATGAGGTGATGCTGAATAACGATCGTCAGCCGATCAAACCAGCAACGGCGTCTATTCCGATCAATAGCAACCTAAACATCAGTATTGGGCCGAATGTTCGCTTGGATGCGTTTGGTCTGAAGGCGAGATTGCAGGGTGATCTGAAGATGGTGCAGGATGAGCACGGACTTGGTTTGAACGGTCAGGTGAACATCCCTGAAGGGCGTTTTGCGGCTTATGGACAGGATTTGTTGATTCGTAAAGGGGAACTTATCTTCTCCGGACCGCCAGAACAACCGCTGCTCAATATTGAGGCGATTCGTAATCCAGACGCTACGGAAGATGATGTTACTGCCGGTGTTCGTGTCACAGGGCTTGCCGATCAGCCGAAACTAGAAGTATTCTCAGATCCTGCCATGTCACAACAAATGGCTCTGTCTTATCTGCTGCGTGGTCAGGGATTAGAAAGTTCGGGAACGGACAGTAATGCGATGACTTCAATGCTGATTGGTATGGGGGTCGCGCAAAGTGGGAAGCTGGTGGGTAAAATCGGCGAAACATTTGGCGTAAGCAATTTATCTCTGGATGCTCAGGGCGTTGGGGACAGCTCACAGGTTGTGGTGAGTGGTTATGTACTACCAGGATTACAGGTAAAATATGGGGTAGGGATATTTGATTCGTTGGCAACGCTGACGCTACGTTATCGCCTAATGCCTAAATTATATCTGGAAGCGGTGTCTGGACTCGACCAGGCACTCGATTTGCTCTATCAGTTTGAGTTTGAGTGATGCGAATTATTGTATACGGAAGTCTACGTCGTAAGCAGGGTAACAGTCACTGGATGACTAACGCTATGCTGCTAGGTGAACATGAGCTCGAAGGCTACGAGATGTACGATCTCGGGCATTATCCAGCGGTAGTGCCTGGCGAAGGCAAAGTCTTTTGCGAGGTTTATCGCATTACCTCTTCTATCTTAGCCGAGCTAGATGACTTAAAAAGCAACAGCAAGGACTATCGTAGAGAGCTAATCAAAACGCCATTTGGCAGCGCATGGATCTATATCTATCTATACTCGGTAGAAGGTTTACCGCGTATTAAATGCGGTGATTGGCTGAAGCGTGGTCAGGAGTGCGACGAGTAAAGCGTCGCTTTCCGACCAGAAAGACATAAAAAAACACCGCCATCAGGCGGTGTTTTTTCGTGCGGAGAAAAACAATTATTTGTTTTTAGCGCGCTCGAAAGAGGCAACGATTTCAGCTTTAGCCGCTTCAGCGTTGTCCCAGCCTTCAACTTTAACCCACTTGCCTTTTTCCAGATCTTTGTAGTGTTCAAAGAAGTGGGAGATTTGGGCACGCAGCAGTTCAGGCAGATCGTTCACATCTTTGACGTGATCGTATTCTTTGGTCATTTTGCTGTGTGGAACAGCAACCAACTTCGCATCTTCACCTGCTTCGTCAGTCATTTTCAGCACGCCAACTGGGCGGCAACGAATAACTGAGCCAGGCTGCAGTGGGTACGGAGTTGGAACCAAAACGTCAACCGGGTCGCCGTCCAGAGACAGAGTGTGGTTGATGTAGCCGTAGTTACATGGGTAGAACATGGCAGTAGACATGAAACGGTCAACGAACAGGCAGCCGGTTTCTTTGTCTACTTCATATTTGATTGGATCAGCGTTAGCTGGAATTTCGATCACTACGTAGATATCTTCTGGCAGGTCTTTGCCAGCAGGGACATTAATCAAGCTCATGTCGGTTTCCTTTAATCAAACCAGAAATGGAGTGACGGCTATTATAGCGGTCACTCCACAAATGAACAGCCTATCCCCATCATACTTCAAGCTGTAGGTCGCGTCGCGAGCCTAATGTCACTTAAAACCAAACGGGTACTGGCAGGATTATGCGTCTGGGAAATCACTCATGAAGCGTTCAGCGTCTTCAACCATTGAACTGGTACCAACGAAGAACGGTGCACGTTGGTGCAGTTTTTCAGGTGCGATGTCCAGAATACGGCGGAAACCATCGGTCGCTTTACCACCTGCTTGCTCGGCTAAGAACGCCATAGGATTGCATTCATACAGCAAACGCAGCTTGCCACTTGGATGGCTTGCAGTGCTTGGGTAGATATAAATGCCGCCTTTGAGCAGGTTGCGGTGGAAGTCGGCAACCAAAGATCCAATATAGCGAGAGGTGTAAGGACGCTGTGTGGCTTCGTCTTGTTCTTGGCAATATTTGATGTATTTCTTCACACCGAGAGGGAATTTAATGTAGTTCCCTTCGTTGATAGAGTACATATTGCCTTTTTCAGGGAAGCGTACGCGTTCATGCGACAGGCAGAAAACACCGAGCGATGGATCGTAGGTAAAGGCGTGAACCCCGTTACCAGTGGTGTACACCAGCATCGTTGAAGAACCATACACCACGTATCCTGCGGCAACCTGACGATTTCCCGGTTGCAGGAAATCTTCTTCAGTCACCGGCTGTCCGATGGGCGTAATACGGCGATAGATTGAGAAAATCGTACCTACCGAAACGTTTACGTCGATGTTAGAAGAGCCATCCAATGGATCCATCAAAACCACATACTTACCATTGTTGGCACGGTCGCCTTCAAAGATGACAATATCGTCTTCTTCTTCTGATGCGATACCAGCGACCTCGCCGCGCGCTTTTAAAGCGGCCTTGAGTTTTTCGTTGGCATAGAGATCCAGCTTCATCTGAACCTCACCCTGCACGTTTTCCGCACCACTAGCACCGAGAATATCCACTAAGCCCGCTTTGTTGATATCGCGGTGAATAATCTTGGCACCCAGTTTAATTGCGGAGAGGAGAGCGGTTAGTTCGCCAGTAGCGTGTGGAAAATCTTGCTGCTTTTCGACGATAAACTCGCCTAAAGTTTTCATGACACATTCCCTGATTCTGCGAAGGAGTAGCGATTTATTTACAAACCGCCAACGTTTTCGCAGCTATTCTAGCCAATGTATAAAGTGATTCCTAGGTAATTCCATTTCGCGTCAGCCGTTCTCAGCGTTAGAATGTGAACTGACTCGATGTAATCAACTGGAAACGATATGCGCATTCATATTCTTGGAATCTGCGGCACATTTATGGGCGGCCTTGCTTTGCTGGCTCGGACGTTAGGACATGAAGTGACGGGTTCTGATGCCAATGTTTATCCGCCGATGAGCACGCTACTAGAAAAAGAAGGGATCACGCTGATGGAAGGATACGATCCTTCACATTTGGATCCTGCACCTGACTTGGTGATCATTGGTAACGCGATGACGCGTGGTAACCCTTGTGTTGAAATGATTTTGGAGCAGGGAATTCCATACGTTTCGGGTCCACAGTGGCTGCATGATGAAGTATTGCGTCATCGCTGGGTGATTGCGGTTGCGGGAACGCACGGTAAAACCACCACCGCTGGTATGGTCACATGGATTCTGGAAGAGTGCGGTTATGAGCCAGGTTTCGTGATTGGTGGTGTGCCAGGTAACTTTGATGTTTCAGCTCGGATGGGCAACAGCCCATTCTTCGTGATTGAAGCCGACGAGTATGACTGTGCCTTCTTCGATAAACGATCCAAGTTTGTGCATTACTGCCCGCGCACATTGATCCTCAATAATCTTGAGTTCGATCATGCCGATATCTTTGACGATCTTAAGGCCATCCAGAAACAGTTTCATCATCTGGTTCGTCTGGTGCCAGGTAAAGGCCGTATTATTTCACCCGCCAGCGACGCAAACCTGAAGCAAGTCATGGCTATGGGGTGCTGGAGTGAGCAAGAGCTTAGTGGAGAAGATGGAACGTGGAATGCACGTAAGCTGAATCCAGATGCTAGCCATTTCGAAGTGCTGTTGGATGGCGATGTGGTGGGAGAAGTAAACTGGGGGTTAGTTGGCGAACACAATATGCATAATGGTTTAATGGCGATTGCGGCAGCTCGTCATGTCGGTGTATTGCCTGCTGATGCCTGTCGTGCTTTGGATTCCTTCATCAATGCCCGTCGTCGTTTAGAGCTACGCGGTGAAGCCTTTGGTGTAAAAGTTTATGATGACTTTGCCCACCATCCGACGGCAATTTTGGCAACGCTTTCTGCTTTGCGCAGCAAAGTAGGTGGAACCGCACGTATTTTAGCCGTGCTGGAACCTCGCTCTAATACCATGAAAATGGGCGTATCCAAAAACGATCTGGCTCCGGCACTGGGGCGAGCGGATGAGGTCTTTTTGTTCCAGCCTCACCACATTCCTTGGTTAGTGACTGAAGTAGCCGAAGCCTGCGTTCAGCCGGCTCATTGGAGTGCGGATATTGACGTATTGGTCGATATGATTGCGAAAACGGCTCAGCCTGGTGATTATATTTTGGTCATGAGTAACGGCGGCTTTGAGGGCATTCATAGCAAGCTGTTGAAGGCGCTAGAACACAAACAAGAGATTAGCGAGCAAGAATAAAATCATTCTATTGCTTTCGCTGATGTAAAAAGCCGTGGCTCTGCCCACGGCTTTTTTGTCTTTGGTGAGGGCAAAAAAAAGCCTTCGCAAGCGAAGGCAATGGGGTTCGTCTGGTTAGACGAGGGTATTAGTCAACGAGCTCAAGTTAGACACAGGAAACGTTGACCTTATGATGAAACGGTTAGAGCAATTAATTAGCGATAGATCTCTGCGGTAGCGTGGTAGTTACCATCGATACGAGCTTCAATAATGTGATAAGCAGTAGCTCCCTTTGCGTCGGCTTTATCAGAAAGCTGTGCTTTGATATCAGAAGGTGAACCATCAATACCGCTGGTGGTAATGGTGCCTAATGACTGCATAGAGGAAGCCTGCTCTGCGCTGATGGACTGTGCAGCAAATGCACCAAAAGAAACCATTGAAAGAAGGCCTAAAGCAGCGACGGTAGTTTTAATTTTCATGATTATTTTCCTGTTCTATTTCTGCCGCAGTACTTCGATCTTAGATTCAATGACGATTTTCTTTTTGGTCACTGCGGTTGTTAACGATTTTGACTGGCGAAGCTTTATGCTTCGTCTTGCAGGTGAAGCGGAATCTTATTTATAGATTTCAGCGGTTGCGTGGAATGAACCTTCATTACGCGCTTCAACGACACGATAGGCAGTTGCGCCTTGTGCATCCGCTTTGGCTGATAATGCTGCTCTGATATCGCTAGGTGCAGCGCTGACACCGCTAACACTGATAGTGCCGATAGGCTGCATGTTAGAGGCTTGAGCGTTATCGACTAGCTGAGCGGCGAATGCACCGAAAGAAAGAGATGAGAGAATAGCCAGAGCTGCGATAGAAGTTTTAATTTTCATGATGTATGCCTCAGAGATTATCTTATTTAGTTATTGAACTGTGATTCATGTCACGAAAAGAAGTGTACACCTAGTAACTAGAAAAATTAATAGCTAGCTAATTGTTTTTTAGGTTTATTTGTTTGGTATTCACGTAGTAAATATATTCAATTGGAATAAAAACAGAGTGAATTTTGTTCTTTTTGGCTTAAATACTAATAAGATCAATAAAATGACATCATGTTGCAAAACGTGCGGAACATGGAGTTTACCCCCTGTCGCAGTACGTATGTTGACTGAAAAGACCATCATTATCATTAGGTGCAGAGTATTGTGCCGTACACATACGCTAAACTAGCAGAAAGGAGAGATCAGCTGAGCCAGAGGGGGGAGAGGGAAATCAGGTAGGAAATGAATAGGCCCGACAAATAATCAGGCCAGAGAGTGGGCTTAAAGCTCTTGATCGAATAGTGACAAGATAGCGTCGTGCAGCTGTTCTACTGAAAAACCTTTGGCTGGCGTGGTGAAAATTGTGTCATCGCCTGCAATGGTTCCCAGAATGCCTTCTGATTTGCCTAATGAGTCTAATAAACGTGCAATCAACTGTGCTGCGCCTGGGCTGGTATGGATGACAACCACTGAATCGTTGTAATCGACGTCGAGCACGAGATTTTTCAGAGGGCTGCTGGTTGTTGGGACGCCAAGTTCAGCAGGCAGACAATACACCATCTCCATCTTTGCATTTCGCGTGCGCACTGCACCAAATTTGGTCAGCATACGAGATACTTTGGATTGGTTGATATTCTCAAAGCCTTCATCTTGCAGTGCCTGCACGATCTCACCCTGAGAGCTAAATTTCTCTTCCTTGAGTAGCGCCTTGAATGCCTTGATCAAGTCTTCTTGTTTTGTTGGAGTTCGCATTCTTCACCGTAGAAATAGAAATAGAGAACATTATTATGCGCAATAATGAATTTTTATGCAATTTAAGTGCAAAAAATATTAAGTCGGCCATTAAGAAATCAAACCGGCAAGGGCGTGATTTTATCACCTTGCTCATAAAATGAATATGTTAGTCGAATCTGTGACTAAGTCTTCATCATTGGTAAATGGTTTGTTATTAAAATGATGTTGTTGTGATGTAAAGGAAGGGTGTAATGTAACGGCCGGGTAATCAGCTGTGATAAGTGCGCAACGAATTCCTACTTTGTAACCCTATGCCTTTCATGCATAAGCCATTTTTTATTATAAACCTTGCAGTAGGACATGGAATTAGTGCGTCATATCCCAATCTTTGTGTTAACAGATTGTTTTTTAAGACATGATGGACTAAGGTGCGCGGTAATGCATTCACGGCACTCTTAAATTAAAGATAAATCAAGGAGTATAGAATGAAAGTTGCAGTTCTCGGCGCAGCCGGCGGTATTGGTCAGGCTCTCGCCCTTCTTCTTAAAACTCAGCTTCCTTCAGGTTCAGAACTCTCTCTTTATGACATTGCGCCGGTGACTCCGGGCGTTGCTGTCGATCTCAGCCACATCCCTACAGCAGTTAAAATCAAAGGTTTCAGCGGTGAAGATGCGCGTCCAGCATTAGAAGGCGCAGATATCGTGTTGATTTCTGCGGGTGTTGCACGTAAGCCGGGTATGGATCGTTCTGACCTGTTTAACGTAAACGCAGGTATCGTACGCAATCTGATTGAACAGGTTGCGAGTACTTGTCCGAAAGCCTGTATCGGTATTATCACTAACCCAGTTAACACGACAGTAGCAATCGCTGCAGAAGTGCTGAAAAAAGCGGGTGTGTACAATAAAGATAAGCTGTTCGGTATTTCTACATTGGACGTTATCCGCTCCAATACCTTTGTTGCCGAGCTGAAAGGTAAGAACCCAGCAGAAGTCGAAGTGCCTGTAATTGGCGGCCACTCTGGTGTGACAATCCTGCCTCTGTTGTCTCAGATCCCAGGTGTGACCTTCTCCGAACAGGAAGTTGCCGATCTGACTAAGCGTATCCAGAATGCAGGCACTGAAGTTGTTGAAGCTAAAGCCGGTGGCGGGTCTGCTACGTTGTCTATGGGTCAGGCTGCCGCACGTTTTGGTCTTTCTCTGGTTCGCGCTATGCAGGGTGAAAGCAACGTTGTTGAATGTGCTTATGTTGAAGGTGATGGCAAATATGCTCGCTTCTTTGCACAGCCTCTGTTGTTGGGTAAAGAAGGGATCGTTGAACGTAAATCCATCGGATCTTTAAGTGCTTTTGAACAAAAAGCACTGGAAGGTATGCTGGAAGTTCTGCATAAAGATATCGAGCTAGGCGAAAACTTCGTTAACAAGTGATTGTTAACAGAAAACGGGTGGTTATAAACACCCGTTAATTTAGCTTAAATCTAACCGCTGACCTTAATCGTCAGCGGTTTTGTTTTTATTCGATCTTCGTGCACGCATGAGTAGCTGTCTATCAATAGGCTGATGAGTGGCGACATCATAATAGCGGCTTGGCCATATCTCAGAGGGATGAATACCTAGCGCTTGAGCAATAATAAATTCGCCTTTAGGCCAAGGACGCGTTAATGCATTAGAGAGCGTGGTGCTAGAAAGCCCTGAGGCTCTTGATAGTCCACTGAGCGTAATTTTCCGTTTGTGCAATGCAGCAATAATATCTGCGTGATGCCAATCTTCATGGCATTGACTCTCTGTCATAATCCATTCCTTTGCGATGACACATTTACAGGGTAAGAAAAATAAGGCTTGTATACATCGCTACTATCTAAAAACACTCTTTAAATTTCAATTAATTTCCAATTACTTCAATAATAAGAAAGCCATTATTTATGGCTTATTTATTGTTTTATATGTTCTTTAAAAGAAAAAGAGCCTTTCGGCTCTTCATTTATTTCTAAAAATAAGAATTAGAATTTTCGATCGACCGCCATATTAGCCAGCCCAATAAGCGCTTCTTTATAAGGCGACTCCGGCAAGACATCTAATGCTGAAATTGCTTTATCAGCTTCTTCTTCGGCTCGCTGACGGGTATAAGTCAGCGAGCCGACTTCATGCATGGTTTCGAGAACGGGTTCAAGCAAATGACGCCCATTGCCTTCTTCAATAGCTTTACGAATCATGGCTGAGCGTTCTGGAGAGCCGTTCTGCATAGCGTGAAGCAGGGGTAATGTTGGTTTACCCTCGTTCAGGTCATCACCCGTATTTTTACCCAGTGTTTTTCCATCAGCATCATAATCCAACAGATCATCGATCAGTTGGAAAGCAGTGCCGAGATAACGCCCATAGTCTTGCAGAGCGATTTCCTGCTCATGTGTGGCACCCGCCAAGATCGCTGATGATTGAGCTGCTGCTTCAAACAAACGGGCCGTTTTGCTGTAAATGACTCGCATGTAGTTTTCTTCAGTGATGTTTGGATCATTGACGTTCATCAACTGCAAAACTTCACCTTCAGCGATAACGTTGGTGGCCTCAGACATCAGTTCCAGCACTCGCAATGACTGCAGGCTGGTCATCATCTGGAATGATCGTGTATAGATAAAATCACCGACTAATACGCTCGCAGCGTTACCAAAAGCCGCGTTAGCGGTGGCTTTGCCCCGGCGCATATCGGATTCATCAACCACGTCATCGTGCAGCAAGGTTGCTGTATGAATAAATTCAATCAACGCTGCTACGGTGATGTGTTTATCACCCGTATAATTTAATGCTCTAGCCGACAACACGGCGATCATCGGGCGAATCCGTTTACCTCCACCGCTGATAATGTAGTAGCCCAACTGATTGATTAAGCTCACTTCAGAGTTCAGTTGCTGAAGAATCGTTGCGTTCACATCCGCCATATCCTGCGCGGTTAACTCAGTAATTTGTTCTAGGTTCATTGTATTAATTCAACTGTGTTTCCATTTTCCGCCGGGCGAAAGCCCGCATGCAGGCTGTCACAAGCCACCAACTATAGTATGATTGTACTTGAAAAACGTATTAGATAAACGGCGCGAAGAGAACTGTGTTTTTTTTCTTCTTTTCTCCCGATTCTACCCTTGTCTTCTGAATGATTTTTGCGTAGAATTCGCGCCCTATTGTGAATATTTATAGCGCGTATTGGGCAACGAACCATGCGTGCGGAAATGCGGAGTTTATATGTACGCGGTTTTCCAAAGTGGTGGTAAACAACACCGAGTAAGCGAAGGTCAGACTATTCGCCTGGAAAAGCTGGACATCGCAACTGGTGAAACTGTTGAGTTTGACCAGATCCTGATGGTCGCTAATGGCGAAGACATCAAGATTGGCGTTCCATTTGTTTCTGGTGGCAAAGTTAAGGCTGAAATCGTTGCTCACGGTCGTGGCGAGAAAGTAACTATCGTTAAGTTCCGTCGTCGTAAGCATCATCGTAAGCAGCAGGGTCATCGTCAGTGGTTCACTGATGTTAAGATCACCGGCATCAGCGCTTAATTCTAGGAGAGCAGATTAATGGCACATAAAAAGGCTGGCGGCTCGACTCGTAACGGTCGCGATTCAGAAGCTAAACGTCTGGGCGTAAAACGCTTTGGCGGCGAAGCAGTATTGGCAGGTAGCATCATCGTTCGTCAACGTGGTACTAAATTCCACGCTGGCAACAACGTAGGTTGCGGCCGTGACCACACTCTGTTTGCTTTGGCTGACGGTAAAGTCAAGTTCGAAGTTAAAGGCCCGAAAAACCGTAAGTTCATCAGCATCGTTGCTGAATAAGTTTTTCGCGTCTAAATAGATGTAAGGCCCCGCAATAATCTTGCGGGGCTTTTTTACGTTTAGGGCCAAATAGGCCAAGGATGCTGAGTATGGAAAGCAATCAGAACGTCAGGGTGGGAATATGCCTTGCTCTCACAACGGCGATTTTCTGGGGCGCATTGCCTATTGCAATGAAGCAGGTTCTACAGGTGATGGAGCCTTATACCATTGTCTGGTATCGCTTTTTAATCGCATCAGTTGGATTGTTTTTCATTCTTTATTCTCGTAAGCAATTACCACCGATGCGCGTATTCAAGCATCGACGTTGGTTGGTCCTGCTCATTATTGCGACCTTTGGCTTATTAGGTAACTTCGTTCTGTTCAGCAGTTCGTTGCAGTATTTAAGTCCTACGGCGTCTCAGGTAATAGGGCAGCTATCTCCCGTTGGGATGATGTTTGCCAGTGTTTTGATTTTAAAAGAAAAAATGCGCATCACTCAGGTGATTGGCGCATGTATGCTGATTACTGGACTGCTGTTGTTCTTTAACGTCAGCTTGAAAGAAATATTTACTCAACTGACGGCATATACTCTGGGTGTGATCTTAGGGGTGGGAGCCGCAACGGTTTGGGTAAGCTATGGTGTCGCTCAGAAAGTGCTGTTACGGCGATTAGCATCACAACAGATCCTTTGGCTGTTGTACACTTTATGTGCGATATGTTTATTTCCGTTGGCGAAGCCTACGGTGATTTTTCAGCTGGATGGCTGGCAGTTAGCCTGCTTGATATTTTGTGGGGCCAATACGTTAATTGGTTATGGCGCGCTGGCTGAAGCTATGGCGCGCTGGCAGGCAGCTCAGGTCAGTGCGGTGGTGACGTTAACCCCGCTGTTTACCCTGATGTTCTCTGACTTGTTAGCTTTGGTATGGCCAGATCTGTTCCTTTCCCCATCGCTTAATACGGTGGGCTATATTGGAGCATTTGTGGTGGTAGCCGGAGCGATGTTTTCCGCGGTGGGTCACCGTTGGTGGCCGCGTCGGGCCGAACAAAACTAGCTTACAGCTTACACAGCTAGGTTGCTCAGCTTAAGCAGCCCGGTAAATGATTTACGGAGACAGTAAATGAAATTTGTAGATGAAGCAGCGATTCACATCGAAGCCGGTGATGGCGGCAATGGCTGCGTCAGCTTCCGTCGTGAAAAATATATTCCGCGTGGCGGCCCAGACGGTGGCGATGGCGGTGATGGCGGTGATGTTTATTTGCTTGCCGATGAAAACTTAAATACTTTGATTGACTACCGCTTTGAGAAATCTTTCCGTGCCGAGCGCGGTCAGAATGGCCAAAGCCGTGACTGTACTGGTAAACGCGGTAATGACATCACGATTAAAGTGCCAGTGGGAACACGTGTTGTCGATCTAGACACCGGTGAAGTGCTGGGCGATATGACTCGCCATGCTCAAAAGCTGATGGTGGGTAAAGGCGGCTGGCATGGACTGGGCAATACCCGATTCAAGTCATCAGTAAACCGTGCTCCGCGTCAAAAGACGATGGGGACCAAAGGTGACAAGCGCGATCTGAAGCTTGAACTGCTGCTGCTGGCCGATGTGGGTATGCTGGGGCTGCCGAATGCGGGTAAATCTACCTTCATCCGTGCTGTATCTGCAGCAAAACCGAAAGTTGCTGATTATCCATTTACCACGCTGGTTCCAAGCCTTGGCGTTGTGCGTATGGATCATGAGAAGAGCTTTGTGGTTGCAGACATCCCAGGCTTGATTGAAGGCGCATCAGAAGGTGCAGGCCTTGGCATTCGTTTCCTTAAGCATTTGGAACGCTGCCGTGTACTGCTTCATCTCATCGACTTGGCGCCAATTGACGAAAGCGATCCTATTGAGAACGCTAAAGTCATTATCAATGAACTGGGACAGTACAGCGAAAAACTGTCTCAGAAGCCACGCTGGTTAGTGTTCAATAAGATCGACATCCTTGATCCTGAAGAAGCTAAACAGCGCGCACAGGCGATTGCAGATGCACTGGGCTGGGAAGATAAACATTATCTGATTTCTGCGGCTAACCGTGAAGGTGTGAACGCTTTGTGCTGGGACGTCATGCACTTCCTAGATACGCAGCCACGCGATGCTGAAGTGGAAGAAGAGAAAGAAAAAGCTAAGAAAGCTGAGTTCATGTGGGATGACTATCATCGTGAACAGTTGGAACAGGCAGAAGCCGAAGCTGACGAAGACTGGGATGATGATTGGGATGAAGATGACGACGAAGGTGTCGAAATTATTTATCAGAAATAATCCTGCATTATCTTAACGATATTGTTTGAAAAACATACGTTGAAGAATAGCAAAAGGCTGCCGATGGCAGCCTTTTTAATGCATTTAGCTAAGTGTAAGTTCGGCTAAAACTTGGCTAAAACATTGTGCGGTAGCCAGCAACTGGCGATAAGACCTGAACCGGCTGCGCTATCGACGTTTTTCAGCGTAAGTTTTCCCTGATGTAGCTGAATAATTCTAATGATGATATTGAGCCCCAAGCCACTGCCTCCATATCGCTGATCCATACGGCGGAACGCCTGAGTCAGCTCGCCTGCTTTGGATTCATCAATACCAGGGCCTTGATCGATCACCCGTAATTCAACGCCTTTTTCATTACATAATGCGACGATGCGAATAGTCGAATTTTCTGGGCTATAGCGGTGAGCATTTTCAACAAGATTACGTAACATCAGACGAATGAGTACCGCATCGCCGAGCACCTCAGCCCTAGCCGGTATATCTATTTCAAGCCTCTGGTTCCGTAACTTCAGCATTTCGACCAGTTCCACCTCTAGTGGTGGAATGACATCTTTACTAATATCAATGGTTTGGTAGTGCCCGCTGGCGAAGTTTTGCCCTGCTCGAGACAGCATAAGCAATTGTTCAACCGTATGCATCAGTTGATCAATTCGCGTCACTAGCGCTCGAGCTTCGGCAACACCACTTTGCTCCAATAATTCTAGATGCAGCCGAATTCCCGCCAATGGCGTGCGTAGCTCGTGGGCCGCATCTGCAGTAAATAATCGCTCTTGTTGGATGGTATGGCTAAGCCGACTGAATAGCTGGTTCAGCGTGCCGGTAACGGCAGCAATTTCCAGCATATTGCTATCGAGTGTGATGGGCGTGAGATTGTCAGCAGAACGTTTATCCAGCCTCTGTTGCAGCTTGTTAAGCGGGCGGATAATCCAACTGATGGCGATAGCGGACAAAATAAGCGTAAAAGACATCATGACGAGGGAAGGAACCAGCAGTGATGCAATCGCTTCGCGGATCTCTTTTTCGACATGTGCGTCGCGCGCTCTCGCGCTCAGGGTTTCGTTCACTAGAAAGCTGATTTGCTCGCGGCTTTCGTGCCAGAGCCAAAGTGCGCTTGCCAACTGGGTGATTAGCAAAATAAGCGCCAGCATGATTAGCAAACTACGCCGCATGCTGATCATAGCTGGCTTTCCAAACGGTAGCCTACGCTACGTACCGTTTTAATCCGTTCTTTGCCTAGCTTTCGGCGCAGGTTATGAATATGCACTTCGAGCGTATTTGAACTTAAATCATCCTGCCAAGAATAGAGATCTTGCTGCAATATCTCGCGGTTTACCGTCTGACCTGCACGCATCATTAGACGAGAAAGCAATGCAAATTCTTTGGGGGTGAGTTCAATTTGGCTTCCGTCAAACAAAACCTGCTGGGTTGAAAGGTTGAGAATAATATTCTCAACCTGTAACAGATTATCGCTATGTCCTTGAAAACGGCGGATGAGTGCTCTGACACGCGCTTGCAGTTCGACTAATGCAAAAGGTTTAACCAGATAGTCATCTGCGCCAGCATCAAGCCCCTCAACGCGATCTTCTATAGCATCACGAGCGGTGAGCACTAACACCGGTACATCAACTCCGCTGCGTCGCCATTGGCGTAGCAGTGACGCGCCATCCAGATCGGGTAACCCTAAGTCTAGAATGATCAGGCTATATTGCCCAACCTGCTGCAAGCTTTTGGCCTGTGCAGCCGTAGATGCGCAATCACAGGCGTAGCTTTCGTTGCCAAGGGCTTTTGCAAGCCCTTGCTGGATCAGCTCATCATCTTCAACAATCAGTATCTTCATAGACTTTATTCTATACGTTCGGTATGGCCTGTTGAGTTAGAGAGATTAATTATTTTGGTATATGTCTCTATAAAGCCTGCTTTCGAAACGAACCAATGGAGCACGACGGATTTTTTGATCCTGTGGCGGAACCGCATATCCAGAAAGATATTGAACAAACGCCATTCGCTGCCCGCTGGCCGTAGTGATAAAACCAGCCAGATTATATACCCCCTGCAGGGAGCCGGTCTTCGCTGAGACTTTACCGTCCACGCCCGCTTCATGCAGACCGCCACGATACTGCAAGGTACCATCGTGGCCTGCTAATGGCAGCATTGAGATGATATTCAACTGCTGATCGTTTTGCGCAATGTACTGTAAAACCTGCATCATAGTTGCGGGCGAAATCAGGTTATGGCGGGATAAGCCTGAGCCATCAACAAGAATGGTATTGCCAAGATTAATACCCGCTTTCTGGCGCAAAATTTGGCGAACAGAATCAGCGCCAGCTCGCCATGTGCCAGGAACACCTAAACGTTCGTGGCCAATAGTGCGGAATATTGTATCGGCAATCATGTTGTCAGATTTTTTTAGCATTGTGCGCAACAGGCTGCTCAGCGGTGCTGACTGGGTCTGAGCGAGAATTGTTGCTGCGGTATTGGGTGTGGTCTGGCGGCGTAGGTTACCGTCGATTTGAATCTCGGCCTGACGCAGTTCGTCTTTGACAATAGCACCTGCATAACTCGCGCCGTCTTGAATAGCAAAGGCGAGCGGAAGAGGCTCAGAACGCTGAGTTAGGCAACCCGTGACGGTAAAGCGATTTAGCTCGCCGGGTACCACGTCAAGCTCACAATATTGAGCATCGGGCGAGCCTTTGGCCAGCGTGCGTACTTCGCTAAACATATGTACTGGATAGTAGGACGCGACACGAATAAACGCGTTATCACCGGCTTTAGGCGCGCTATACAGTGAGATAGAGAAACAGTTACGATCGACAATTGCTGCGGCCGGTGGGGCACTGAAACACTGAGTCATGTCATTCCATGGCCAGCCCGGCGCTTTATCGTGGCTAGCAAATACGGATGTGTCGATGAGAATGTCACCCGTAATTTCATTAATGCCCTGTTTTTTCAGTGCGGTAACCATGTTACGAATATGCTGGCGTCGCAGTGTTGGATCGCCGCCGAAGCGTACAATCAAATCACCCTTTAGTTTGCCATCACTGATTGAACCACGTGTTTCCATTGTGGTAGAAAAGCGGTAATCGGGACCGAGCTGAAGCAATGCAGCCAGTGCAGTGATGACTTTTTGCGTACTGGCAGGCAGCGCCATTTGCTGCCCATGAAAGTCAATGGCAGGCGTTGGCGAGCCTATTTTTTGAACCAAAAGGGCTAAGTTGGCGCCATCTGGTAAATATTGAGTGTAATCTTGGACGGGTGCAGCTTGAGTACTAAAAGCTAAGGCACAAGCCAATCCACTGATAATTCGTGAAAATTGCATAATCCCAGGATAACTGCAGAGTAACGTGACTGTCATACTACGGTGCATCTAGGGTTAAAGTAAACGATGATACTTACTGAACTCTACGTTAAAATACCCGTCAAAATGCAAAACCGATCTTAACTTGGGTTTTTTAGCCCGAGTTAGTATTTTTTTATTCAACGCCAAGGGTGAGGGACGCATTTTGCGAACCTGTGATCCGATCGCTTCCTGTCATCATGAGATGACGTCAGGATGAGGGCGACTTAAGCAGAATAGATTTCAAGGTGACTAATATTATGAATCAGATTCCGATGACGTTGCGTGGCGCAGAAAAACTGCGCGAAGAGTTGGAGTACTTGAAGGGTACTCGCCGTCCGCAAATTATTGCTGACATTGCCGATGCCCGTGAGCACGGTGACCTGAAAGAGAATGCTGAATATCACGCAGCTCGTGAACAGCAAGGTTTTTGTGAAGGTCGTATTCAGGAAATCGAAGCGAAACTTTCTAATGCAAACGTGATTGACGTTACCAAGATCCCAAATACTGGCCGCGTAATTTTTGGTTGCACCGTAAGCGTTGAAAACCTCGATACTGAAGATAAACAAACTTATTCTATCGTTGGTGATGATGAGGCAGATTTTAAACAAAATCGCATCTCAGTAAATTCGCCAATTGCGCGTGGCCTGATTGGTAAAGAGCAGGGCGATATCGTCGTAATTAAGACGCCAGGCGGCGAAGTTGAATTCGAAATTCTGAAAGTCGAATACATCTGATTTTTATGAAAATTGCTGAGAATTTGCACAACCAGCAATGACTTTTGTAAAGATAAGAAAAAGGCCGCATCGCGGCCTTTCTATTAGGGTGAGAAAGCATCTCAATTTGTGCTATATCTTTTCTTTATACGAAAAGGTATTAACGCGGTAAACTGATCTTGCGTTCTTGGCTTGGACGGTAAATGACTAATACGTTACCGATTAGCTGTACTTGACACGCACCAGTTTCTCGGACGATGGCGTCAGCAATCAAGGTCTTGGTATCGCGCTCTTCAGCGGCAATTTTCACCTTGATGAGTTCATGATGCGCTAGCGCCTGTTCAATTTCAGCGAGAACACCTTCGGTCAAACCGTTGTTGCCTAATTGCACAACAGGTTTAAGCGGATGGGCCAAGCTTTTTAGGTGCTGTTTTTGCTTGTTATTCAGATTCATCGTCTTTTTTGCTTAGGTTGGGATTGAAAACGGTACATTCTACCGCCATCTCCAGTGTATCACCAAATCGGTCTTACATTGTCATGGACACTCCGAAGCAGCTAGGTGGATGAAACTGTTGTTTAGAGAGTTAATATCAGATGGGTAAAAAACGTTCCGCCAGCTCAAACCGCTGGATGCACGAACACTTTAGTGACAAATATGTAATTCAGGCACAGAAAAAGGGACTTCGTTCTCGTGCTTGGTTTAAACTTGATGAAATACAAAGCACTGACAAGCTATTTAAACCGGGAATGACCGTCGTTGATCTCGGCGCTGCGCCAGGAGGGTGGTCACAGTATGTGGTCACGCAAATCGGAAACAGCGGGCGGGTGATTGCTTGCGATATTCTGCCTATGGATCCTATCGTTGGTGTCGATTTCCTTCAGGGCGATTTTCGTGATGAATTAGTTCTCAAAGCGCTGACCGATCGCGTGGGCGAGGACAAAGTGCAGGTTGTGATGTCAGATATGGCTCCCAACATGAGTGGTACGCCATCGGTAGATATCCCGCGTTCAATGTATCTGGTTGAATTAGCACTGGAAATGGCGAAGGATGTCTTAGCTCCTGGCGGCAGTTTTTTAGTGAAAGTGTTTCAGGGAGAGGGCTTTGACGAGTATCTTACGCAGATTCGCTCCCTGTTTACGAAGGTTAAGATTCGTAAGCCTGATGCGTCCCGAGCACGTTCGCGGGAAGTATACATCGTAGCGACAGGGCGGAAACTATAGTACCCTGATGCTTATTGTTAACACAGTTGTAATATGAGGTTAATCCCTTGAGTGACATGGCGAAAAACCTAATCCTCTGGCTGGTCATCGCAGTAGTGCTGATGTCCGTGTTCCAGAGCTTTGGGCCCAGCGAATCGAATAGCCGTAGGGTGGATTACTCTACGTTCCTAACTGAGGTTAATCAGGATCAGGTGCGTGAGGTCCGTATCAATGGACGTGAAATTAACGTTACCAAGAAAGACAGTGGTAAATACACAACCTATATTCCGGTTAACGATCCTAAACTGCTGGATTCTTTGTTAACTAAGAATGTGAAAGTTGTTGGTGAACCACCAGAAGAACCAAGTTTCTTGGCGACTATTTTTATCTCTTGGTTCCCAATGTTGTTGCTGATTGGGGTCTGGATCTTCTTTATGCGTCAGATGCAGGGCGGCGGTGGCAAAGGTGCTATGTCGTTCGGTAAGAGCAAGGCTCGTATGCTGACCGAAGATCAGATTAAAACCACTTTTGCCGACGTCGCTGGTTGTGACGAAGCAAAAGAAGAAGTTGCAGAATTAGTTGAATATCTGCGTGATCCAAGCCGTTTCCAGAAACTGGGCGGTAAGATCCCGAAAGGCATCCTGATGGTGGGGCCTCCAGGTACAGGTAAGACCTTGCTGGCTAAAGCTATTGCCGGTGAAGCTAAAGTGCCATTCTTTACTATTTCAGGTTCTGACTTTGTTGAAATGTTCGTCGGTGTGGGTGCATCCCGTGTCCGTGACATGTTTGAGCAGGCGAAGAAAGCCGCTCCATGTATCATCTTCATTGATGAAATTGACGCCGTAGGCCGTCAGCGTGGTGCAGGTTTAGGCGGTGGTCATGATGAACGTGAGCAGACGCTGAACCAGATGTTGGTTGAAATGGATGGCTTCGAAGGTAACGAAGGTATCATCGTTATCGCCGCGACTAACCGTCCTGACGTGCTGGATCCCGCGTTACTGCGCCCAGGCCGTTTTGACCGTCAGGTTGTGGTTGGGTTACCCGATGTCCGTGGCCGTGAACAGATTCTCAAGGTTCATATGCGTCGTGTGCCATTGGCAACTGACATTGATGCTTCCGTTATTGCTCGTGGTACACCTGGTTTCTCCGGTGCGGATCTGGCGAACTTGGTCAACGAAGCCGCTCTGTTTGCAGCTCGTACCAATAAACGTGTGGTATCTATGGTCGAGTTTGAAAAGGCCAAAGATAAGATCATGATGGGCGCAGAGCGTCGTTCAATGGTCATGACCGAAGAGCAGAAAGAATCTACTGCGTATCATGAAGCAGGCCATGCGATTATCGGTCGACTGGTTCCTGAGCATGATCCAGTACACAAAGTCACTATTATCCCACGTGGTCGTGCGTTGGGTGTGACCTTCTTCCTGCCACAGGGCGACGCAATTAGTTATAGCCGCCAGAAGCTGGAAAGTATGATTTCCGTTGCTTACGGTGGACGCTTGGCTGAAGAGCTGATTTACGGCGTTGAAAATGTTTCTACTGGTGCATCACAGGACATCAAACAGGCAACGACCATTGCCCGTAACATGGTGACCCAATGGGGCTTCTCAGAGAAACTGGGTCCATTGCTGTATGCGGAAGAAGAAGGCGAAGTGTTCTTGGGCCGTTCAGTCTCCAAGACTAAACACATGTCTGATGAAACCGCCCGCATCATCGATCAGGAAGTGAAAGCATTAATTGAACGTAACTACGCACGTACCCGTCAGTTACTGGAAGAAAATATGGATATCATGCATGCAATGAAAGATGCGTTGATGAAATATGAAACAATTGATGCTCCACAGGTTGATGACTTGATGGCTCGCCGTGAAGTTCGTCCGCCGGCTGGTTGGGAAGAGGATCAAAACAACCGTTCAGACAACAACGGTGGTGCTCCTCAGGCGCCAGTGAATAAGCCAGCAGAAGAGCAGTTGAATACGCCTTCTTCTGACGACAACATTACGACTGGCAACACTGGCGAAAAATAATTGCCGTGTACCGAGTACATAGTGTGCTGCTAGACAAACCCCGACTTGCTCGGGGTTTTTTTTTGCGTTCAAATACCGCATCAAAATAAAAAATAACATATGGAGACGGCATGCAGCTGAAGGCGCAAGGATTAACTCTGGATTTGACCTATCCGCAGGTAATGGGAATTCTTAACGTAACGCCGGACTCTTTTTCCGACGGGGGTAAACACAATGGTCGCGATGCCGCTCTGCGCCATGCTGAGGCCATGATTAGCGCTGGTGCAACGATTATTGACGTCGGCGGCGAGTCTACTCGGCCGGGGGCAGCGGAGGTGAGTACTGAAGAAGAGCTCGACCGCGTAGTGCCAACTGTTGAGCTGATTGCCCGTTATTTTGACGTTTGGATCTCAGTGGATACGTCCAAGGCTGAAGTGATTACCGCAAGTGCAAATGCTGGGGCTACGCTAATTAATGATATCCGCTCACTCAGCGAGCCTGGCGCGCTAGAGGCGGCGGCTCAGTCGGGTCTGCCGGTGTGCCTGATGCATATGCAGGGCGATCCCAAGACCATGCAGCATAAACCCGTTTATACCGATGTCGTGGCTGAAGTGGATAGCTATCTGGCCTCGCAGATTGAGCGATGCATGGCGGCCGGCATTGATAAAAGCCGCCTGTTGCTTGATCCTGGTTTTGGTTTTGGCAAGAATCTAGAGCATAATTACCAACTTCTGGCTCACCTTGCACATTTCCACCATTTTGGTTTACCGCTTCTCGTCGGCATGTCTCGTAAATCAATGGTTGGTCAGCTTCTGAAAGTCGGCCCGACACAGCGCGTAGCGGGAAGTCTGGCGTGTGCAGTGATTGCCGCAATGCAAGGGGCCCATATTATTCGGGTCCATGATGTTAAAGAGACGGTTGAGGCGATGCGTGTCGTCGAAGCTACACTTTCAGCTAAGGGATAAAAGATTTATGAGCGAGCGCAAATATTTTGGTACGGACGGGATTCGCGGAAAAGTGGGTGACTGCCCGATTACTCCTGATTTTGTGTTAAAGCTCGGCTGGGCTGCGGGTAAAGTTTTGGCTCGACACGGTTCGCGTAAAATTATTATTGGTAAAGATACGCGCATTTCCGGCTATATGCTGGAGTCAGCGCTAGAGGCTGGCCTCGCTGCTGCGGGTTTATCTGCGTCTTTTACCGGTCCAATGCCAACGCCTGCGGTGGCTTATTTGACGCGTACCTTCCGCGCCGAAGCCGGTATTGTTATCTCAGCGTCGCATAATCCTTATTATGATAATGGCATTAAATTTTTCTCCATTGATGGCACTAAGCTGCCAGACGAAGTTGAAGAAGCGATTGAAGCAGAAATGGAGAAACCGCTGACCTGCGTAGAATCTGCCGAGTTAGGTAAAGCTAACCGCATCGTTGATGCGGCGGGGCGCTATATCGAGTTCTGTAAGAGTACTTTCCCTACAGAGCTGAGTTTGAGTGGTCTGAAGATTGTTGTTGATTGTGCTAACGGCGCGACCTATCACATTGCGCCAAGCGTGCTGCGTGAACTGGGTGCAACGGTAATTGCCATCGGCTGTGAGCCTGATGGGATGAATATCAACAAAGAGTGTGGCGCCACGGATGTTCGCCAGCTTCAGGCTCGCGTACTGGCAGAAAAAGCGGATGTGGGCTTGGCCTTTGATGGTGATGGCGATCGTGTGATGATGGTTGACCATCTGGGTAACAAAGTAGACGGTGACCAGATTTTGTATCTGACCGCCCGAGAAAACCTGCGTCAGGGCAATCTGCGCGGTGGTGCTGTAGGCACGCTGATGAGCAATATGGGCTTGGAGCTGGCGCTTAAGCAGCTGGGAATCCCTTTTGCACGTGCAAAAGTGGGCGACCGTTACGTGCTGGAAATGATGGCGGCTAAAGGCTGGCGTTTAGGTGCTGAAAACTCAGGTCATGTGATTATTCTTGATAAAACAACGACTGGTGATGGCATCGTTGCTGGCCTACAGGTACTGGCCGCAATCGTACGCAATCACATGACATTGCACGATTTGTGTAGCGGTATGAAGTTGCTGCCTCAGGTGCTGGTGAATGTCCGTTTCTCAGGTAATCACGATCCTCTACAGGCGGAAAGCGTTAAAGCGGTGACCGCGCAGGTTGAAGCGCAGCTCAACGGTCGTGGTCGCGTGCTCTTGCGTAAATCAGGCACCGAGCCGTTGATTCGCGTCATGGTTGAAGGCGAAGATGACGCGCAGGTCACAGAAATGGCAAATCGCATTGCCGACGCAGTAAAAGCGGCTGGATAAGCGCGGTACAATAAAATCGCATCGGGTTATGCGATGAAAAACCAGTGAAACTTAATGTTTTGCTGGTTTTTTCTTCAATCGAACTACGCATCATAAATTGCTCTTGCACGGCTTGGCAGCATTGGGTAGTATTCACACCCGCTTCAGTAGACTTATTTTCGTCTGCTTTAATGGTTGAAGCTTTTGGCTGCGGAAACCCCGCAAGGAAAACAGGTACGACTATGTATGAAGCTCTTTTAGTAATTTTCCTGCTGGTGTCTATTGGCTTAGTTGCCATGGTTATGCTGCAGCAAGGTAAAGGTGCTGATATGGGCGCTTCATTCGGCGCTGGCGCATCTGCAACTTTGTTCGGTTCCAATGGCTCGGGTAACTTCATGACCCGTACGACAGCTGTCTTAGCGACACTGTTCTTTGTACTGAGTCTGGTTTTGGGTAACCTGAGCGGTCAGCAAGGCAAGAAAGGCAGTGAGTGGGAAAATCTGGGTACGCCAGTGAAAACTGAGCAGCCTGCTGCACCAGCAGCTCCGGCAGCCCCAAGTAGCGATATCCCACACTAATCGCACTCGCTTGAAGCCAGCAGTAACCAAGAAGTACAGAATTAAGCAGTAAAGTTTTTAAAATCGATATTTTAAGAACTGTTGTAAAAGGTGATAAGTTTTGAATACGGCTTATCACTTTCGAAATGCCGAGGTGGTGGAATTGGTAGACACGCTACCTTGAGGTGGTAGTGCCCAATAGGGCTTACGGGTTCAAGTCCCGTCCTCGGTACCAATCCTAGATAACTTGTTTTTTCAACGTTATTAGAGTAGTATTCGCCACGATTCGGACGCGGGGTGGAGCAGCCTGGTAGCTCGTCGGGCTCATAACCCGAAGGTCGTCGGTTCAAATCCGGCCCCCGCAACCACTTTCCTAAAGTATCTTTTTTCAAATATACTGTTTACGTTCAGCCAACGACTCAAACGGGTATTTTGAAAAAAATATTGTCAGAAAGCGGCACTGAATTCGTTCGGCAGTATATAGGGTCCAGTTGCATAAAGCCCCGATTTTTCGGGGTTTTTTGTTATCTGACAACAGAATCACTGGGCTATTTAGCCCTTTTTTTATGTCTTGGGGGTGGGCTTGTCCACATTAGAGCAAAAATTGACAGAGATGATTTCGGCGCCGGTTGAGGCATTAGGCTTCGAATTGGTAGGTATTGAGTTCATCCGCAGTCACCATTCAACGCTACGTATCTATATTGATAGTGACGAAGGGATCAATGTTGATGATTGTGCTGATGTCAGCCACCAGGTCAGTGCCGTTCTTGACGTCGAAGATCCAATTACGGTTGCATATAACCTGGAAGTTTCATCTCCTGGCCTTGATCGTCCAATGTTTACCGCCGATCACTACGTTCGTTTTATGGGCGAAGAGGTTTCACTGGTATTACGTATGGCGGTGCAGAATCGTCGCAAATGGCAGGGTATTATTAAAGCTGTCGAAGGCGAGATGATCACGGTTACGGTAGATGGAAAAGACGAAGTGTTCGCGCTGAGCAACATCCAGAAAGCGAACCTGGTACCCCACTTTTAAAGTTTGGATGAGGCCACTAGGATGAACAAAGAAATTCTGGCTGTTGTTGAGGCAGTTTCCAACGAAAAATCGCTTCCTCGCGAAAAAATTTTTGAAGCACTGGAAACTGCACTGGCGACTGCCACCAAGAAGAAATACGAACAAGAAATCGACGTTCGTGTTTGCATCGATCGCAAAACTGGCGATTTCGATACTTTCCGTCGCTGGGTTATCGTTGATGAAGTTACTCAACCAACCCGCGAGATTACTCTTGATGCCGCTCAGTTTGAAGATCCTGCTCTGCAACTAGGTGAATACGTTGAAGATCAGATTGAGTCTGTCACCTTTGACCGTATTACCACTCAGACTGCAAAACAGGTTATCGTACAGAAAGTACGCGAAGCCGAGCGCGCTATGGTGGTTGATGCATTCCGTCAGCACCAAGGCGAGATCGTCACTGGTGTCGTTAAGAAAGTAAGTCGCGACAACATCTCATTGGATCTGGGCAGCAATGCCGAAGCCGTTATTGGTCGTGAAGACATGCTTCCGCGTGAAAACTTCCGTCCAGGCGACCGCATCCGCGGTGTGCTGTATGACGTGCGTCCAGAGGCTCGTGGTGCTCAGCTGTTTGTGAGCCGTTCACGCCCAGAAATGCTGGTTGAGTTGTTCCGCATTGAAGTGCCGGAAATCGGCGAAGAAGTCATCGAGATTAAAGCCGCAGCCCGCGATCCGGGTTCACGTGCGAAAATTGCGGTGAAAACCAACGATAAACGTATTGACCCGGTAGGGGCGTGTGTGGGTATGCGCGGTGCGCGTGTTCAGGCCGTTTCTAGCGAACTGGGTGGCGAACGTATCGACATCGTATTGTGGGATGATAATCCAGCACAGTTCGTTATCAATGCTATGGCGCCAGCCGACGTGGCTTCCATTGTTGTGGATGAAGACAAACACACTATGGACATCGCGGTTGAAGCAAGCAATCTGGCTCAGGCAATTGGGCGTAATGGTCAAAACGTTCGTCTGGCGGCTCAATTGAGCGGCTGGGAATTGAACGTCATGACCGTTGATGATCTTCAGGCTAAACATCAGGCTGAAGCTCACGCAGCTATCGATACATTCACCAAATATCTCGATATTGATGAAGACTTCGCAACCTTACTGGTTGAAGAAGGCTTCTCTACTCTGGAAGAACTGGCCTACGTTCCTGAACAGGAATTGTTAGCCATTGACGGTCTGGATGAAGATACGGTAGACGCTTTGCGCGAGCGCGCAAAAAATGCGTTAACCACTCTGGCGTTAGCTCAGGAAGAAAGCCTGGGCGATCAGAAACCGGCTGAAGATCTGCTGGCTCTGGAAGGTCTGGACCGTGGTATCGCCTTTAAAATGGCCGCTCGTGGGGTTTGTACGCTGGAAGATCTTGCCGAGCAGGGCATCGACGATCTGGCGGATATTGAAGGCCTGAATAGTGAGAAGGCTGGCGAGCTGATTATGGCCGCGCGCAATATCTGCTGGTTTGGCGATAGTGAATAATGAACTGTAGCGGGAAGGAACAGCATGACAGAAGTAACCGTAAAATCACTGGCAGCAGAGATACAGACTTCCGTTGATCGCCTGGTACAGCAATTAGCTGATGCAGGGATCAAGAAGTCAGAAAATGATTCTGTGAGCCCACAGGAAAGAGAAACATTATTAGCTCATTTAAATCGTGAGCATGGCAGCGCATCAGGTAAACTGACGCTGCAGCGTAAAACACGCAGCACATTGAATGTTCCAAGCACTGGCGGAAAAAGCAAAGCCGTGCAAATCGAGGTCCGCAAAAAGCGCACTTATGTAAAAGGCGATGCGGCAGCTGAACAGGCTGAAGCAGAAGCACAGGCACAGCGTGAAGCGGAAGAGCAGGCTCGTCGTGAGACTGAAGAAAAAGCAAAACGTGAAGCAGAAGAAAAAGCGAAACGTATTGCTGAAGATCAGGCGAAACGTAACCTGGAAGAGCAAGCCAAACGTGAGGCCGCTGATAAAGCTAAGCGTGGCGCAGCGGAAAGTGAAAAAGTGACGAATCAAAATACCGACGAAAAAACCAAAGCTGCGCATGCTGAAAAAGCGCGCCGCGAAGCCGAAGCTGCTGCACTGAAACGCAAAGCCGAAGAAGAAGCTCTGCGTAAGCTTGAAGAAGACGCTAAGCGTGTTTCTGAAGAAGCTCGCAAAATGGCAGAAGCTAACGAAGGCAAAGCGCCTGAAGCTGAAACAACAGAAGATGCTTCTGACTACCACGTGACCACTTCTCATCATGCTCGCGAAGCAGAAGATGAAAATGACCGTCAGGTTGAAGCAGGCCGCGCTCGTGCACGTACCGCAACTAAAGCGACCAAGCAGAAGAAAGGCAATAAGCTGTCTGAATCTAAAGCCGATCGCGAAGAAGCACGTGCCCAGACCCGTGGTGGTAAAGGCAAACGTAAGCCAAGTACTCTGCAGCAAGGCTTTAACAAGCCTGCTCAAGCGGTAAACCGTGACGTCATCATCGGCGAAACCATTACCGTTGCTGAACTGGCTAACAAAATGGCTGTTAAAGGTTCCCAAGTCATCAAAGCAATGATGAAGATGGGCGCTATGGCTACCATTAATCAGGTCATCGATCAGGAAACTGCTCAGATGGTTGCTGAGGAAATGGGCCACAAAGTTATCCTGCGTCGTGAGAACGAGCTGGAAGAAGCCGTAATGAGTGACCGTGATACCGGTGCTGCTGCAGAGCCTCGTGCTCCAGTAGTGACCATCATGGGTCACGTTGACCACGGTAAAACTTCTCTGCTGGACTACATCCGCTCCACGAAAGTGGCATCGGGCGAAGCCGGTGGTATTACTCAGCATATCGGTGCGTACCACGTACAAACTGACAATGGCATGATCACCTTCCTGGATACCCCAGGTCACGCCGCATTTACTTCAATGCGTGCTCGTGGTGCTCAGGCAACGGATATCGTTGTTCTGGTTGTTGCGGCTGACGATGGCGTGATGCCACAGACTATCGAAGCAATCCAGCATGCTAAAGCGGCAAAAGTGCCGGTTGTTGTTGCTGTGAACAAAATCGATAAGCCTGAAGCGGACATGGATCGCGTTAAAAACGAACTGTCTCAGTATGGCGTTATGCCAGAAGAGTGGGGCGGCGAGTCTCAGTTCATCCCTGTGTCTGCTAAAGCAGGTACGGGTATTGATGATCTGTTGGACGCAATCCTGTTGCAGGCAGAAGTTCTGGAGTTAAAAGCGGTTCGCAGCGGTATGGCGAGCGGCGTAGTTATCGAATCCTTCTTGGATAAAGGCCGTGGTCCGGTTGCCACCGTTCTGGTTCAAGAAGGTACTCTGAACAAGGGCGATATCGTTCTGTGTGGCTTCGAATATGGCCGCGTACGTGCGATGCGTGACGAAATGGGCCGTGAAGTGACCTCAGCAGGTCCTTCTATTCCTGTGGAAATTCTGGGTCTGTCTAGCGTTCCGGCCGCCGGTGATGAAGCTACCGTTGTTCGTGATGAGAAGAAAGCTCGCGAAGTTGCTCTGTATCGTCAGGGTAAATTCCGTGAAGTTAAACTGGCTCGTCAGCAGAAATCTAAACTGGAAAACATGTTTGCTAACATGAGCGAAGGTGAAGTTTCTGAACTGAACATCGTACTGAAATCTGACGTACAGGGTTCTTGCGAGGCGATTTCTGATGCCTTGTTAGGCCTGTCTACCGATGAAGTGAAAGTGAAAATTGTTGGCTCCGGCGTGGGCGGCATCACTGAAACTGATGCGACCTTGGCCGCTGCATCTAACGCGATCATTCTTGGCTTTAACGTCCGTGCCGATGCTTCTGCTCGCCGCGTGATTGAAGCTGAAAGCTTGGATCTGCGTTACTACTCCGTCATCTATAATCTGATCGACGAAGTTAAGCAGGCAATGAGCGGTATGCTGGCTCCTGAATATCGTCAAGAAATCATCGGCCTGGCTGAAGTTCGTGACGTGTTCAAATCGCCTAAATTCGGTGCGATTGCCGGTTGTATGGTTACTGAAGGCGTGGTTAAACGTCATAACCCAATCCGTGTACTGCGTGATAACGTGGTTATCTATGAAGGTGAGCTGGAATCTCTGCGCCGCTTCAAAGATGACGTTAACGAAGTTCGTAACGGCATGGAATGTGGTATCGGTGTTAAGAACTACAACGACGTTCGCTCTGGCGATATGATCGAAGTATTCGAAATCATCGAAGTTAAGCGTACCATCGAGTAATTAAGTAAGCGCCTAGCTTATAATATCTTTGGGGGGCTTAATGCCCCCCGATTCGTCTTGGAGGACGCCATAATGGCAAAAGAATTCAGCCGTACTCAGCGTGTATCTCAAGAGATGCAGAAAGAGATTGCGATCATTTTGCAACGCGAAGTTAAAGACCCGCGCATTGGTATGGTGACGGTTTCTGGCGTTGAAGTTTCTCGCGATCTGGCTTATGCCAAAGTGTTTGTCACATTTTTGAATGACAGCGATCCGAACGCGGTTAGAGTTGGACTGAAAGCGCTGCATGAAGCTTCTGGTTTCATCCGTATGCTGATTGGCAAAGCAATGCGCCTGCGCGTTGTTCCTGAGCTGACTTTCTCGTACGACAACTCGTTGGTTGAAGGTATGCGTATGTCCAACCTCGTCACCAGCGTTGTGAAAAATGACGAAGAGCGTCGTGCTGCATCAGGTAACGCTTCAGGTAACACTGAGGAGGAATAATGTCACGACCTCGCCGTCGCGGCCGTGATATTAACGGCGTTCTGTTATTAGACAAGCACCAAGGTCTATCTTCAAATGACGTTTTGCAAAAAGTAAAACGCATCTATAACGCCAACAAGGCAGGACATACCGGTGCGCTAGATCCTTTAGCGACCGGTATGCTGCCTATTTGTTTGGGCGAATCGACTAAGTTTTCCCAATTCTTGCTGGATGCTGATAAACGGTATCGCGTTATTGCTCGTTTAGGGCAAAGAACGAACACCTCTGATGCCGATGGCGAAGTGGTTCAGGAACGTCCTGTTGAGTTTTCACAGGAACAACTGGATGCGGCGCTGGAGCAGTTCCGAGGAGATAGCCAGCAAGTACCATCGATGTATTCTGCACTGAAATATCAGGGTAAGCCCCTATACGAGTATGCACGTCAGGGCATTGAAGTCCCTCGTGAAGCTCGTGATATTACCGTCTATGAGTTGCAGTTTATCCGTTGGGAAAATGATGAGTTAGAGTTAGAGATTCATTGCTCTAAAGGCACCTATATCCGAACTATTATTGACGATTTGGGTGAGGTTTTAGGCTGTGGTGCGCACGTTATCTATTTACGTCGTGTGCAGGTTTCTAACTATCCGTCAGAGCGCATGGTGACTTTGGAGCAACTACAGCAAATGGTTGCCGCAGCCGAAGAGGCCGGCATTGAACCTAAGACGGTTCTTGACCCGCTGTTGTTGCCGATGGATACCGCGGCGTCTCATCTGCCGGAAATAAATCTTACCGATGTTGTTGCCGCTTATGTTCTACAAGGACAGCCGGTGCAGGTGCAAGGTTTGCCTGCTGAAGGTATGGTGCGCATCAACGTTGGCGAGAAACGTCGATTTATCGGCGTTGGCGAAGTGGATGACCAAGGACGCTTGGCACCACGTCGCTTAGTTGTAGAAGAGCGCGTTCCTGAGTAACGAGTCATCAGGTGCTTTGTTGCGATCTTTTTGCGCTCAGAGTAGAATAGCGCGGCTTATGTATTAGGCAGCTGAATTAGAGATCGGCGCCTGCTTTTTTAATCGTTTTATGAATTTGGAGTTCTATAATGTCTCTAAGTGTTGAAGCTAAAGCTCAAATCGTTGCTGACTTCGGTCGTGACGCTAACGACAGCGGTTCCACCGAAGTTCAGGTTGCTCTGTTAACTGCACAGATCAACCACCTGCAAGGTCACTTCGCTGAACACAAAAAAGATCACCACAGCCGTCGTGGTCTGCTGCGTATGGTTTCCCAGCGTCGTAAGCTGCTGGATTACCTGAAGCGTAAAGATGTAGCTCGCTACACCAGCCTGATTGAACGTCTGGGTCTGCGTCGCTAGTCCAAACGATTTTCAGAAGTAAAGGGGCCTAGATTGGCCCCTTTCTTCTAGGAAGCAATCACAAATAAGGTTAATGTACTGTCATTAACCAAATTACGGCTGCTAAAATCGTTGTGGTTAAAGAAAGAAGCGTTAAAAATAGAGTCGATTGGCTCTTGTTGATAACGTCTGCCGTTTGACGATCCTTTTTGCAGATGTTCGCGCGGCTAATGCAAGTCTCTGGAGTGCCAGTGATTTCCATTAGTCGCGAGAATGCAACGAAGTGATCGAAGGCAAATAATGAGGAGTAGCGCTGCGTATGGCGTTACTGAACTTACAAAGATAAGGAAAATACTTTGCTGAATCCTATCGTTCGCAAATTCCAGTACGGTCAGAATACCGTAACTCTGGAAACTGGCATGATGGCTCGCCAAGCCACTGCTGCTGTCATGGTTACCATGGACGACACCGCGGTATTCGTTACCGTTGTTGGCGCTAAAAAAGCTAAAGAAGGCCAGAGCTTCTTCCCTCTGACCGTTAACTATCAGGAGCGTACCTACGCTGCTGGTCGTTTCCCAGGTGGCTTCTTCCGCCGTGAAGGCCGTCCTGGTGAAGGCGAAACTCTGATTGCGCGTCTGATTGACCGCCCAATTCGCCCACTGTTCCCAGAAGGCTTCCTGAACGAAGTTCAGGTTGTCGCTACCGTTGTTTCCGTAAACCCGCAGGTTAGCCCAGACATCGTTGCGATGATCGGTGCTTCTGCTGCCCTGAGCCTGTCCGGTATTCCGTTCAATGGCCCAATCGGCGCAGCTCGCGTTGGTTACATCAACGACCAGTATGTGCTGAACCCAACGACCGATGAGCTGCAAGAAAGCAAGCTGGATCTGGTTGTTGCAGGTACCGAAGGCGCAGTGCTGATGGTTGAATCCGAAGCTCAGTTGCTGAGCGAAGACCAGATGCTGGGTGCCGTTGTATTCGGTCACGAACAGCAGCAGGTTGTTATTGAAAACATCAAGGCGCTGGCTGCAGAAGCGGGCAAACCTCGTTGGGAATGGACTGCACCTGCGGTTAACGAAGCCCTGCATGCTCGTGTTGCAGCACTGGCTGAAGCTCGTATCGGTGATGCATATCACATCACTGAAAAACAGGCTCGCTACGCTCAGATTGACCAGATTAAAGCTGACGTTATCGCTGCCCTGCAGGCTGAAGACGAATCTCTGAACGCGGGCGAAATCGCAGACGTTCTGGGTTCACTGGAGAAAAATGTCGTACGTAGCCGTGTGCTGCGTGGCGAGCCACGTATTGATGGCCGTGAAAAAGACATGATCCGTGGCCTTGATGTGCGTACCGGTGTCCTGCCGCGTACCCACGGTTCTGCACTGTTCACCCGTGGTGAAACTCAGGCTCTGGTGACCGCAACTCTGGGTACAGAACGTGATGCTCAGAACATTGATGGTTTAACTGGCGAGCAGACTGACCGCTTCCTGCTACACTATAACTTCCCTCCGTATTCCGTAGGGGAAACCGGCATGATGGGTTCACCTAAGCGTCGTGAAATTGGTCACGGTCGTTTGGCGAAGCGCGGCGTGTTGGCTGTAATGCCTAAGCAAGACGAATTCCCGTACACTGTTCGTGTGGTTTCTGAAATCACCGAATCTAACGGCTCTTCTTCAATGGCTTCCGTTTGTGGTGCTTCTTTAGCACTGATGGACGCAGGTGTTCCGATCAAAGCTGCCGTTGCCGGTATCGCGATGGGTCTGGTTAAAGAAGACGAAAACTTCGTCGTACTGTCTGACATTCTGGGTGACGAAGATCACCTGGGCGACATGGACTTCAAAGTTGCGGGTAGCCGCGAAGGTATCACTGCTCTGCAGATGGATATTAAGATTGAAGGCATCACCCGCGAAATTATGCAGGTGGCCCTGAATCAGGCTAAGGGTGCACGTTTGCACATTCTGGGTGTGATGGAACAGGCGATCAATGCGCCACGTGGTGATATCTCTGAATTCGCTCCACGTATCCATACCATCAAGATCAATCCTGAGAAGATCAAAGATGTTATCGGCAAGGGCGGTTCCGTTATTCGTGCACTGACTGACGAAACGGGTACTACCATTGAAATCGAAGATGACGGTACTGTTAAAATCGCAGCAACCGACAACGAAAAAGCGAAACATGCTATTCGTCGCATCGAAGAAATCACTGCTGAAATCGAAGTTGGCCGTATCTATCAGGGTAAAGTAACCCGTATCGTTGATTTCGGTGCATTCGTTGCTATCGGTGGCGGTAAAGAAGGTCTGGTGCATATTTCTCAGATCGCCGATAAGCGCGTTGAGAAAGTGACCGACTATCTGCAGATGGGTCAGGAAGTTCCTGTTAAGGTACTGGAAGTTGACCGTCAGGGTCGCGTCCGCTTGAGTATTAAAGAAGCAAGCGCGCCAGAACAGGCTGCTGCTCCAGCTGCTGAATAATAGCTTATTCAGTACTACGGCTTCCTGCATATGCGGGGAGCCGTTTATTACGCAAACACAGGATGTGTTTTGCTTATTGGATGATAGGAAATCAATCCGATGTTGGTCTTCGGGAGTTGGGAAATGAAGCCTATCTTGCGCTGGTGTTACGTTGCGACAGCAATTCTGCTGGCAGGATGCAGCAACCTTGATTGGCGTAAAGACGAAGTACTAGCAATTCCGTTACAGCCTTCGCTGCAACAGGAAGTCATGCTGGCACGCATGGAACAGATCCTCGCGAGTCGTGCATTGACAGATGATGAACGCGCACAGCTTTTATATGAGCGCGGAGTACTGTATGATAGTCTAGGACTGAGAGCTTTAGCGCGTAACGATTTTTCGCAAGCGCTGGCTATTCGTCCTGATATGCCAGAAGTTTTTAACTATCTGGGGATTTACTTAACGCAGGCTGGCAATTTTGATGCCGCCTATGAAGCGTTTGATTCTGTACTAGAGCTTGATCCAACTTACAACTACGCGCGTTTAAACCGAGGCATCGCACTGTATTACGGTGGTCGATACTCGTTAGCGCAGGATGATCTGCAGGCGTTTTATCAAGACGATCCCAATGATCCATTCCGTTCGTTATGGCTTTACCTTGTGGAACGTGAAATCGATCCAAAGAAAGCCACTGCCTCGCTGGAACAGCGATATAACAAGGCGAACAGGAATCAATGGGGATGGAATATTGTCGAATTCTACCTGGGCACCATCAATCAGAAAACATTGATGACACGCTTACAGGAAGATGCAACGGATAACACTTCGCTCGCTGAGCATCTCAGTGAAACTGACTTCTATTTAGGTAAACATTACCTGAGTCTGGGGGACAAGAGCAGTGCCTCTGCGCTGTTCAAACTGACGGTTGCCAACAACGTACATAACTTCGTTGAGCACCGCTATGCACTGTTGGAATTGGCGCTTTTGGGCCAAGAGCAAGACGACCTATCAGAATCGGACCAGCAATAGCTGACGAACAACTACGCCTATATTTTTAATTGCTTTATCACCTCTTTGAGGTGAGGGCTTTTTGTTCGTTATTTAATCTAATTTGAGCCGGTTCACACTTTTCAATGAAAATCATTGTCCATTTTCTAGACGAGTTATGTAGACTGGCCGCCATCAATGAGGCACGTGTACATGGCTGAGTTCGAAACTTCTTTTGCTGACCTAGGGTTAGCTGCACCAATTATCCAAGCCCTGACCGATCTGGGCTATGAAAAACCGTCTCCAATCCAGGCGGAATGTATTCCTCACCTTTTAAATGGCCGTGACGTTCTGGGTATGGCTCAGACCGGTTCCGGTAAGACTGCAGCGTTTTCTTTGCCGCTGCTGCACAATATTGACCCAAGCCTGAAAGCACCACAGGTGCTGGTTCTCGCTCCAACTCGTGAGCTGGCGGTTCAGGTTTCTGAAGCGATGGCTGACTTCGCTAAACACATGAACGGCGTAAACGTTGTTGCTCTGTACGGTGGCCAACGCTACGACGTACAGCTGCGTGCTTTGCGTCAGGGACCACAGATTGTTGTGGGTACTCCTGGTCGTCTGCTAGACCACCTGAAGCGTGGCACCCTGAACCTGTCTAACCTGAGTGGTTTGGTTCTGGACGAAGCTGACGAAATGTTGCGTATGGGCTTCATCGAAGACGTTGAAACCATCATGGCGCAGATCCCTGCACAGCATCAGACTGCGCTGTTCTCTGCAACTATGCCTGAAGCCATTCGTCGTATTACCCGTCGCTTCATGAAAGAGCCTCAGGAAGTACGCATTCAGTCTAGCATTACGACTCGCCCAGACATTAGCCAGAGCTACTGGACTGTGTTCGGGATGCGTAAAAACGAAGCGCTGGTTCGATTCCTTGAAGCTGAAGATTTTGATGCTGCAATCATCTTCGTACGTACCAAAAATGCGACTCTGGAAGTTGCTGAAGCATTGGAACGTAGTGGTTACAGCAGCGCCGCTCTGAACGGTGATATGAATCAGGCGCTGCGTGAGCAGACTCTAGAACGTTTGAAGGATGGTCGCTTAGATATCCTGATTGCAACTGATGTTGCTGCACGTGGTCTGGACGTGGACCGTATCAGTCTGGTTGTTAACTATGACATCCCGATGGACTCCGAGTCTTACGTTCACCGTATTGGCCGTACTGGTCGTGCTGGCCGCGCTGGTCGTGCGTTGCTGTTCGTTGAGAACCGTGAACGTCGCCTGTTGCGTAACATTGAACGCATCATGAAGCTGACCATTCCAGAAGTTGAAATCCCTAACGCAGAACTGCTGGGTCAACGTCGTCTGGCTAAGTTTGCCGCTAAAGTTCAGCAGCAACTGGAAAGCAGCGATCTGGATAAATACCGCGATCTGCTGACTAAACTGCAGCCGGAAGATGAACTGGATATGGAAACTCTGGCCGCAGCACTGCTGAAAATGGCACAGGGCGAACGTCCGCTGATCCTGCCACCCGATCCGGTTATGGAACGCCGTCCACGTCGTGAATTCCGCGACCGTGACGATCGCAATGAACGCGGTGGCGATCGCTTCGCTCGTCGTGGTGACCGTGAGCCACGTGAAGCCCGTGAAGGCGCCCCACGTCGTGAACGCCGTGATGCTGGCGATATGGAACTGTACCGTATCGAAGTGGGTCGTGATGATGGTGTTGAAGTTCGTCACATCGTTGGTGCTATCGCTAACGAAGGTGATATTAGCAGCCGTTACATCGGTAACATTAAGCTGTTTGCTTCTCACTCAACGATCGAGCTGCCAAAAGGTATGCCAGGTGATCTGCTGTCTCACTTCACCCGTACCCGTATCCTCAATAAGCCGCTGAATATGCAGCTGATGGGTGATGCTCCAGCACGTGAACCTCGTCGCGAACGTCCTGCAGGCGATCGCGGTGGCCGTAGTGCCGGTGGCGAGCGTCGCAGCTTCGGTGGACGTGATGGCGCACCTCGTCGTGACGACCGTCGCGGTAACAGCGATCGTAGCGCAGCACCGCGCGGCCCACGCCGTGATGATGCAGCACAGCCGCCACGTCGTCGTACTACTAACGACGCGTAATAACGCTGTTCTGAACTCAATGACTAAGCCAACCTCAGGGTTGGCTTTTTTTATGCCTATTATCCCCCGTGGTGGCTTATTGCATGGTTCTTCATTGCTCAGCTTGTTTCTTGCCTTTGAAATACGTTTTATCGGCGTATGATGCTTGGCGATTGAGGTTCACAACCTCAAGACAGTTCCCCGGTCGGGGGCTGTAATCACAAGGGGATAATTCATGTCTTGGCAAAACTTCAAACAACAATATCTAATAAAATTCTGGGCTCCGCTCCCTGCGGTTATCGCTGCGGGGATTTTATCAACTTACTATTTTGGTATTACTGGCACCTTTTGGGCGGTAACCGGCGAATTCACCCGCTGGGGTGGGCATGTATTACAGCTATTTGGTGCACATCCAGAACAGTGGGGCTATTTTAAAGTCATCGGCCTTGAAGGCTCGCCTCTGGAGCGCATTGACGGCATGATGATCATCGGTATGTTCGGTGGTTGCTTCGCCGCCGCGTTATGGGCCAACAACGTTAAACTTCGTATGCCGCAGCACCGCATCCGAATTCTGCAGGCGATTCTAGGCGGCATGATTGCAGGCTTTGGCGCACGTTTGGCTATGGGGTGTAACCTCGCGGCCTTCTTCACTGGCATTCCACAGTTTTCGCTGCATGCATGGTTTTTCGCGCTAGCGACTGCGGTCGGCTCTTATTTTGGCGCGCGCTTTACGCTGCTACCGATGTTTCGCATTCCGGTCAAACTGCAAAAGGTCAGCGCAGCCTCTCCACTGACTCAGAAGCCTGACCAAGCTAAACGACGCTTCCGCTTAGGGATGATTATCTTCTTTGCGGTAGTTGCATGGGGCGGATTAACCGCGATGAATGCGCCTAAGCTCGGTCTCGCCATGTTATTTGGGGTTGGTTTTGGGTTGCTGATTGAGCGAGCCCAGATTTGCTTTACTTCGGCATTCCGTGACCTGTGGATCACCGGCCGAACTCATATGGCGAAAGCGATTATTATCGGGATGGCGGTGAGTGCTATCGGTATCTTCAGTTATGTACAAATGGGACTCGCGCCAAAAATTATGTGGGCTGGCCCCAATGCAATAATCGGCGGTGTGCTGTTTGGTTTTGGTATTGTGTTAGCCGGTGGTTGTGAAACGGGCTGGATGTATCGTGCCGTCGAAGGACAGGTGCATTTCTGGTGGGTTGGGCTTGGCAATATTGTGGGAGCGACCATTCTTGCGTACTACTGGGACGATCTGGCTCCGTCGCTAGCGACCTCCTACGATAAAATCAACCTGCTGCAAACCTTTGGTCCACTGGGTGGTTTGCTTGTGACTTACCTCATGTTGCTGGCCGCATTTTTGCTGGTCGTTGCATGGGAAAAACGTTTCTTCCGTACAAAAAATCAGGTAAATAACGCCGTTAAGGAGATTGCATGAAACCTACAGATATCGTTCCAGATTATCGTTTGGATATGGTAGGGGAGCCTTGTCCTTATCCTGCGGTGGCAACGCTTGAAGCGATGCCAAACCTTAAAGTGGGTGAAATTCTCGAAGTGGTTAGCGATTGCCCACAGTCGATCAACAACATCCCGTTGGATGCCAAAAATCACGGTTATACCGTACTTGATATCCAACAGGATGGACCGACCATTCGCTATCTCATTCAGCGCTAATTTCCTTTCAGCTAAGGTGCGCAATGCACCTTAGCTGATACGTTCGGCTGCGTTGAGCTGCTGTTTGATTTCAGCAACAATTTCGAAGGAGCGTAAACGAGCCTGATGATCGAAAATTTGCCCGTTAACCATCACTTCATCCGCCTGTGTTTCTCTTAGCAGAGCTTCCAATCCGCTTTTCACCTGCAGTGGATCGCCGACTACTGACATCCTAAGCGCCTGCTCCACGCCGTATTGTTCACCCGCGCTCCAATAGGCTGAGATATCTGTTACCGGCGCGGGGAGCGGCCCTGGTTCTCCTCGACGCAAATTAATGAACTGCTGCTGCATCGAGGTAAACAGGAAGCGTGCATCGCGCTCGTTGTCTGCTGCAACCACGTTGATACAGACAATAGCGTACGGTTGCGCTAATGCCTTCGATGGCTGAAATTGGCTGCGGTACATGGCCAGCGCTTGATGAAGCATATCCGGAGCAAAATGTGAGGCGAAAGCAAAAGGCAGTCCGAGTTTTGCGGCGAGTTGTGCACTATAGAGGCTAGAACCTAGAAGCCAGATAGGAATATGTAAACCCTGTCCCGGAACTGCCTGCACATGCTGTCCTGCGGCCACTTCACCGAGGTAACGCTGTAGCTCAGCGACATCTTGCGGAAAATCATCAATTTCGCCATGCAGGCTACGGCGTAACGCCATCATGGTGCGCTGGTCTGAGCCTGGAGCTCGGCCTAACCCTAAATCTATGCGGCCGGGATAAAGTGATTCCAGCGTGCCAAATTGTTCTGCGATAACTAAGGGAGCATGATTAGGCAGCATGACACCACCAGACCCAACGCGAATAGTTTGAGTTCCTCCTGCGATATAGCCGATCAGCACCGAAGTGGCGGCGCTGGCAATACCTGTCATGTTGTGATGTTCAGCCAGCCAATAACGATGGTATCCCCAATCTTCAGCGTGTTGGGCCAGACTTAATGAGCGATGAAAAGCATCACGAGCCGTTGCTCCTGTGGGAATAGGGGAGAGATCGAGAACTGAAAAAGGTACGTTTTTGGCAGCCATCACATGATTCCTATAAATAGACCAATCGGTCTGGTTTTTAGGTTGATGTTAATCGTATGTGATAATTAATCAATAGCTGGCTGTGTTAATGCGTGCTACAGCGAAAGCAACGTTATCTGGAGGAGAGGTCTATGAAGCTATGAGAGAAAATGCAGTTTAAGATTCTATTTGATTTCATTTTTATAACAAAATAAAGATGGTTGTGCTGAATGGCTGTTTTGCCTTGCTAGAGATGTGATGTCCATCATGTTAGTAAGGTTTTGTTCTTTGATTTTCTACTAAGGGTAATCTGCTGGACTTCACAAAAATTATCCCAGTGGCGATTACGTTACATCAGTTAAAAAGACGCATAAGATAAAATATCTTTTAAATTCATCATATTGTAGATATCAGGGTGTATCCCAAGTTATGGATTTCATAAAGTAGCTATCTGGGAGTCAAAATTTTTAGTGTTATCCTCTTTTGGTAGAAAATTTTTCTCGCAACGTGCCGTTACTTGGGTGTGAGTTGAAAAAATATTCTCCAGAGAGCAGCGTATCATTTTTGCATAATAAAAAAGCCTGCAAATTACGTCTGTACATTAAAAAGAAAATAAAACCTACACTTATAATATTGCGAGCGAGAGCTATTATGGAAACCGCAACAGAGAATAGCAGTGTCGTTGTTAATGATTATCCTTCAGATAGTCGTGGAGGAATGACAGAAAGCGAATGGAAAGCAGCAACAAAGTTTGATAGCACTGATGCCGGTTGGATTATTATGAGCATCGGGATGGCTATTGGCGCGGGTATTGTATTTTTACCCGTACAGGTAGGGCTGATGGGTTTATGGGTATTCTTACTCTCATCCATTATTGGCTATCCAGCGATGTATTTGTTTCAGCGCTTATTCATTAACACCTTAGCGGAATCACCAGAGTGTAAAGATTATCCTAGTGTTATTAGCGGATACTTAGGTAAAAACTGGGGGATATTATTAGGCGCATTATATTTTGTTATGTTGGTTATCTGGATGTTTGTTTATTCCACAGCGATTACCAACGATAGCGCTTCATATTTACACACTTTTGGCGTAACAGATGGACTACTTTCTGAAAACCCATTCTATGGTTTAGTCCTTATCTGCATTTTGGTTGCCATCTCTTCACGGGGCGAAAAGCTTTTATTTAAACTGTCTAGCTTTATGGTTCTCACCAAGTTGTTGGTCGTAGCCGCGTTAGGCGTATCCATGGTGGGCATGTGGCATTTATATAACGTGGGCTCTTTGCCGCCGATGGGACTGCTCATTAAGAACGCGATTATCACGCTGCCGTTTACTTTGACGTCTATCCTGTTTATTCAAACGCTGAGTCCGATGGTGATCTCATACCGTTCTAAAGAGAAATCGCGTGAGGTTGCTCGTTTTAAAGCATTGCGAGCGATGAATATTGCCTTTGGTGTTTTATTTGTCACAGTATTCTTTTACGCAGTTTCTTTCACCTTAGCGATGGGGCATGACGAAGCAGTTAAAGCCTATGAGCAGAATATTTCAGCATTGGCGATTGCAGCGCAGTTCTTTCCTGGTAGCTGGGCGACCGTGGTTAGCGTTATTTTAAATATCTTTGCGGTCATGACTGCTTTCTTTGGTGTTTATTTAGGCTTCCGTGAAGCGACTCAGGGCATTGTTATGAATATCCTGCGTCGTCGTATGCCGGCTGAAAAGATCAATGAGAAATGGGTACAAAACGGAATTATGCTGTTTGCCATTTTATTGGCATGGAGTGCAATTATTCTGAATGCGCCAGTATTAAGCTTTACTTCAATTTGCAGCCCTATTTTTGGGATGGTCGGATGTTTGATTCCGGCTTATTTAGTCTACAAAGTACCCGCTCTACATAAATACAAAGGTACTTCACTCACCATTATCATTATTACCGGATTGCTGCTATGTGTGTCTCCATTCCTAGCATTCTCCTAATAAGTTAAAAACTGAATATTTTTGTAGTCTTGTTATTAAGGTCTGAATTATGAGCAAGTATGAAAGCGAAAATCTGTTGTGTACCGAATCGCGTGATGAATTGTGGAATGAGTTTATCCGTGCGGTACAGCAGGAAGTCAAGCCAGCTGTGGGCTGTACCGAGCCGGTATCTTTGGCTCTGGCCGCTGCTATTGCCGCTTCATATCTTCCTGAGCCTGTTGAGCGTATCGAAGCGCGCGTATCTCCTAACCTAATGAAAAATGGTATGGGGGTGACAGTCCCAGGTACTGGGATGGTCGGCCTCCCGATCGCCGCGGCAGTTGGAGCGACCGGGGGAGATCCCAAAGCAGGATTGGAAGTGCTCAAACATGCGACGCCACAGGCCGTTGAGGCAGGGAAGTCTCTTCTGGCTAGTGGGGGTGTGTCGGTTTCTATTCAACAGCCGTGTGAGCATATTCTGTTTTCTCAGGTCACAGTGTTGGGTGCAACGGAATCGGCCTGTGTCACCATTGCTGATGGGCATACCAACGTCATTAAAATTGTGAAAAACGGTGAAGTGCTGTTTGACGCACGGCTGCACTCCGATGAATCCTCTGATGCGCCTTGTGCGGAAGGGTATTGTCTGAAGAAAGCATCATTACGTCAGGTATTCGATTTTGCCGTTAATGTCCCGCTAGAACGCATCCATTTTATTTTGGAGGCTGCGACGTTAAACAAGGCGCTATCGTTGGAAGGATTGAGCAAGCAGTATGGTTTGCACATTGGTGCAACGCTCCAGCGCCAACGTGACCGTGGTTTATTGGCTCGTGATCTACTGTCGGATATTATGATTCGCACGTCCTCTGCGTCTGACGCACGTATGGGAGGCGCCGTGATGCCAGCCATGAGCAACTCAGGCTCTGGTAATCAGGGAATCACTGCCACGATGCCTGTTGTCGTAGTGGCTGAATATCTTGGTGCGGATGAAGCGCAATTGACTCGAGCTTTAATGTTATCGCACCTGACCGCGATATACATCCATAGCCAGTTGCCTACCCTGTCAGCGCTGTGCGCGGCGACAACGGCGGCGATGGGCGCTGCTGCTGGGATTGCGTGGCTGATTGAAGGCCGTTATGAACCGGTTGCGATGGCGATTAGCAGCATGATCGGTGATGTTAGCGGTATGATTTGCGATGGAGCTTCTAACAGCTGTGCCATGAAGGTTTCGACCAGCGTTTCGGCTGCCTACAAAGCGGTGCTGATGGCGTTAGATGATAGCTGTGTGACGGGGAATGAAGGGATTGTAACCGACGATGTGGACCGCTCTATTGCCAACCTTTGTGCTCTGGCCTGCCATTCCATGCAGCAAACCGACACTCAGATTATTGAGATAATGGCAAAGAAAGCCTCATAACAGGTAACGACTTGAAGCCTTTTAAAATGGGAGCCGAGGCTTAATGCCGGTCACTTAAGCGTGATTTTAGGGGAAGTGCACCGATGGGGTCGTAGCAGCTTTAGCTGCCGGAGCGCCCCGCGGTGTGCTAGCCCCGTGTATCTCGATCTCTTAAACGATCAGCATTAAGCCGAGGCTCCCATTTTTACGACAATATAAAAACTTACTGTATTAACTCTAAGCCAGCGACTCGTTGCCAGTACCCGTTACAGTCGGCGCGATTTTCCAACGTTAGTGGTTCAAGCCCTCGCTCGTTAGCACGGAATTGGCTTAGCACATTCAGCGTGTCCATGCTCTCCGGAGATAGGCGTACGATATCAACTAATCCCTGCATTTCTAGCTGATTATTGCCGAGGTTATAGCAATAGCCACTTTGTGTCTGAATACCGTTAAGCACGAAAACTTGCTGATTTTCCTGTGATAAAACGCGGCGTCCTTGGGGGTATTTAATGCAGCAGGTTTCGCACTGATCTTTCGGCAAATCTTCTGAACGGGCGGTAAAGCAGCGTGCGGAATAGGCCAGTGGCAGGTGCCCGTAACTCAGAACTTCCACTTCAAACTTATTGCGAATGCCTAAGCTTTCACACTGGTCCATCACGTTTTTCAGCCAGTCGTGGGAGAGTTCAACCGGCATACACCAACGTACCATTCCCTGTTTTTGTAACAGACGCAAGGTGACCGCGTTGTAGCAGTTCAGCGCGTGGCCGGCTACAAACGGCAGTTTACGCTCCGCGGCCATATTCACCGTGCCTAAGTCGTTGGCTTCAATTAAAAAATCGCCGTTTTCGACATAGCGCTTCAGCTCATTAAGCTCGGAGGGCGCTTGCAACAGCGCCAGAGTAGAGATCACCACCTGCTTGCCTGAGTGCGCTACTTGCTTGGCCACATCCAACCAGTCGGCAACTTTCATCTCACGACGTTTTGAACACACAGTTTCACCGAGATAAATGATGTCAGCTTCACTTTGCGCGGCAGCCTGATAAAAAGTTTCTATTTCATTTTTTGGCCAGTAATAGAGCACGGCCCCTAAAGAATATTTCACGATTTTGTTCCTTACTGCCATTTCCGGTGATAGGCACCCAGCGTGGTTTGGGTGCCTTCAGCCATCGCGCCAAGGCTATCCATCCAGCTCTGTTCTGCTTTATAGCCCTCAGGATCTTTCTGACAACGGTCAATGGCTTGACGCCATACTTTTGCCACTTGGCTGACATAGGCAGGGCTACGTTGACGTCCTTCAATCTTCACTGAGGCAATATTCGCGCCCATCAAATCGGGCAGCAGTTCGAGCGTATTTAGGCTGGTGGGCTCTTCCAGCGCGTGATATTTCTCGCCATCGACCAAATAACGCCCTTTACACAGCGTTGGATAGCCTGCGTTTTCACCCTCTTCATAGCGGTCAATCAGGACATCATTAAGGCGAGATTCCATTCCCTGTGGCGTTTGCTGCCAGCGAACGAAACGAGCCGGAGAGCAGGCACCTACGGTATTAGGTGACTCACCGGTGAGATAAGAGGAGAGGTAGCAACGGCCTTCAGCCATGATACACAGGCTGCCGAAAGCAAAAACCTCCAGCGGTACTTCGCTAGTGCGAGCCAATTGTTTCACCTGATGAATTGACAGCACACGCGGCAATACCACGCGCGAAACATCGAAGTGTTGTTTGTAGAAACGAATGGCTTCATCATTCGTTGCCGATGCCTGCACAGAAACGTGGCGCTCAACCTGTGGGTAGCGCTCTGCCGCGTATTCCAACATGGCGAGATCGGCTAAAATAAGTGCATCGGCGCCTAACTGTGCTGCCATATCCACGGCTCGTTCCCAGCGAGCGTAGCCATCAGGATGAGCAAACGTATTGATAGCGATATGCAGCTTACGTTTATGGTTATGCACGTAGCTCACGGCTTCTTGGAGCTTTTTCTCAGTAAAATTCAGGCCAGCAAAATGGCGAGCGTTAGTATCATCTTTTAAGCCGATATAAACGGCGTCTGCGCCGTTATCAATAGCTGCCTTCAGAGCAGGCAAATTTCCGGCGGGGCAAAGCAACTCCATATATCATTCCTGAACGGGCCACGGTAGCGATGAGTGGCAATTAATGACAACAGGTGATCGGTTGAACCCTGAGTGATAATTTTAATGGCGATCATTCTAGAGAACCCATTCATCGGCTGTTTTGATTTGAGGCAGTTTCTCGTGTGTTGACAGCAGCAACACGACGGTTATTCTTTATCCAAATTTTTGTTGGCCTATCGACTTACTTGGCTAATAAGGGTGCATTTTGTTGATATAGCGCGCGGTCTTGTGCTGCTGATGTGGCAAAATACCAACAACCAGTATTATGAGGAGTCACTCCAGTGTTGGAACAATTACGAGCACGTTTAGTGCGTCAAGGTCCGGCGTTTTTAAGCGTCCCGTTAAAATTCACGCCGTTTGCTCTACAACGGCAGGTGCTGGAACAACTGCTTGGCTGGCAATTTCGTCAGGCGCTCGCAGATGACGAATTAGAGTTTCTGGAACAGCGTTGGCTGAAAGTTGAAGTGCGCGATCTCGGCCTTAAGTGGTTTGTCACCGTAAACGAAGGCAAGCTGCAAGTGAGCCAACATCAGGATGCTGACGTGAGTTTCAGCGCCGATGCTAACGACTTAATCTTGATTGCTGCGCGCAAGGAAGATCCTGATACGCTGTTTTTCCAACGTCGTTTACGCATTGAAGGTGATACTGAGCTTGGCTTATATGTCAAAAACTTGATGGATGCGATAGATTTGGATGCAATGCCTAAACCATTACGGTTTGGTCTGCTACAGTTGGCAGAGTTTGTTGATGCTGGAATGAAAGAAGTATCTACGTCCGCTACCCAAGAGGTTTCACCATGCTAATCCGCGTTGAAATTCCTGTTGATGCTGCAGGTATTGACCGGCTGCTACGCAACGCGTTTCCCTCGAGCGAAGAGGCTGAGCTAGTGCATCGCCTGCGCGAAGATGGTCTGCTGACGCTAGGCGTCGTGGCGACTGATGAAGAGGGCGGTGTGATTGGCTATGCGGCGTTCAGTCCCGTTTACGTCGATGGTGAAGATCGCCAATGCGTTGGGCTGGCTCCGGTCGTGGTTGATGAAGCTCATCGCCGTCAAGGACTTGCGGAACAGATCATTTATGAGGGGCTAGATTCTCTGAATGAGTTTGGCTATTCGGCTGTCGTTGTACTCGGTGAACCGGCCTATTTCTCTCGCTTTGGTTTCCAGAACGCCGCTCAGCAAGGGCTACGTAGCCATCTGCCAGGCACTGAGGACTCCTTTTTGGTGTATCCATTAGCCGGTGGTGAAATGGAGAATTGCAAAGGCGTGGTGGAATACTCAGCGCCTTTTGGGCGTGGTGAGTCCACCACGTTCTAGATAAAGTGTTTTTCTACGGATACCCCCATAGCTGGGAGTATCCGCGTATTTATTGCACCGTTATTGCACTACAAATTTCACTACAGCGCCTTTTCAGGTTCAACGGTTTTTTGGCTGCGATTGACAGCCAACGTGGCCAACCAATAGATCAGGCTGGCGGCAAGCAATGAGTTGATAGTCGGAATTCCCCATTCAGTCACCAATCCAACAATACTGCCAACAATGCTGGCGATAATGGCTATCCAGCCAATAGCAGGCGTTTGAACGTCATCTGGCAGCTTTCCTTCTGACCGGCTCAGATCCAAAATCTTACGGTGAGAGCGCACCACAAAATAGTCGACCAGCATGATGCCGATGATCGGTGGGAATACCACGCCGAGTACGGTTAAAAAATCAACAAACCGATCCAGTATACCTAGCACGGAAAGCGTGGTTCCAAGGATGCCAATCACTAACGTCGTTGAGATATATTTGAGTTTTTTACCCGTTAGCCCTTCGACAGCGTTCACAATGCCCAGCGACGAAGAATAAAGGTTAAGGTCATTCACCCTCAGCGTTGAGAACACCACGACTAACAGGCCAGCACCACCCGCAGCCTGAGCCATAATAGTCACAACATCAGCTGTTCCTAGCGTCTTGGCGATCAAAATGGCCAGCCCGTTGATGATAAACTCACCAGCAACAATGGTTAAAATCGTTACGCCTAATACATGTTTACGATTTTTAGAGTAACGCGTTAGATCGGGAGTCATCAGGCTCGCCACAATGGCGCCGCCGACAACGATAGTGATACCTGCGCTAATTGAAATGGGTTCACCGGGAGGCAATAACTGCATGATTTCAGGCAGGTTATGTCCAGATAAAACATTAAAGGAAATATACGCTACCAGTGAAATAAACATGGGTACTGCTATTCTTGCCGCAATGCGCAATGCCTTGAAACCAAATGCGACCAATATCGTCAAAAAGCTACCAGATAAAGCCGCCGCCCAGCCAAAGCCCAATTTATGGTTAAGGGCAAAATCCAGTGATTTAGCGAAAATAGCGTTTTGTATCCCAAACCAACCAAGTAAACTGACGGCAACAACTACCCCGATCAGCACCGAGCCCAAGCGTCCAAAGCCGCACCATCTCGCTAATAGACTACCGGAGATCCCTTCGCGCATTCCCGCCAGCCCAAGACCATAGGTCACAATTCCAAATATAACGCTGCCGATGAGGATGGCGGTAAACGCATCAGTCAATGTCATGGAGTTACCGAGTACAGCGCCAAGCATGAATTGATCCAGCGCGGTCAACATGCCCATATGAACGATAGCGACGCTTAAAAATGAAACCCTTTTATCCTGTGGCACTCTGCTCAGTGGATAATCTTCAATTTTGATCACGATAAGGTATGCCTTTTATGGTTTATTCCCGTCATATTTAAAGTTGCATATGGGGTACCTACAACTTAAATTATTTAGGGTTTAGATAAACTGAATTCCCTTTGCTACCAGTCTGTCAGGAATATAGTTGTCCAATTGCTCAAATTGACAGAACTCCTCAAATTGCTGCTGTGTATGGACGTCACATTTTTGATAAATCGTATAGATTCTGTTTTCTATTGTTTTGGTGCTGATGTTATATATTTTTGCAATCTCTTTCACTGAAAGCCTTTGTAGCATTAGGAATATAACGTCGAGCTCCGCACGGGTAAAAGTCTCACTATTAGTTTCGGTGGTTAGAATACTTGGCTTTTGATGATTTATATATTTAAGCGGCGATAAGCTATTAAGCGGTTTGGCGTTCCACATCACACCAATTAATTCTTTTTTATCATTATAAATGGGCAGCTTCTCGCTAATAAATGGCATGAGGAAATCTTTCCCATACCAATAATGCGTTTCTATTACGGTAACGCGATCTTGAGATTCCTCAGTTCTTTTATCATGCTCGATAAATTCAGGTGAGAATTCAGCCCAATGAGCAGGAAACTCATTGTCCAGCTTACCTTCAATATCAAAGTCTAATGGCGTATTGGTATAGAGATAAGCCGCTTTGTTCATATAGATATGGCGGGATTGGCGATCTTTAATGCCCCATGGCTCACTCAGGTGTTCCATCATGGCAATGAGGCCCTTGAAATAAATTTCATTATTCTTTTCGGGCAAATCCATTTCAACCTCACCGCGCAACGAAGGGTTAAATTTCTTTAGCTAGGTAGTGTCGTGTGAATTTTTTTGCATAACCGTCTAAATTACCATAAACGCGATAGCCTAATTTTTCATAAAATCCTCTGGCCTGAAAATCGAAAGTATCAACATAAGCCATATGGCAACCGCGTTTTGATGCTTCTGCCTCCGCTCTTACCATTAACTGACGGCCATATCCGCATTTACGATATTTATCGCTAACCCAAAGATATTGAACTTCAAGCCCTCCCCACCACGTTCTTGCTACCAGCCCACCAACGATTTCTCCATTATCGTCGGTAACGGTCAAAAATAATGGATGGATATCGACGGCTTCGGTTTTGCTGTTATGAGCCCAAAGACTGTCAATCACATACTCTTCATCCTGTGGGTTTGGTGCATCCGTAACATTGATCTTCATTATGAAATATACCCTTGCATGTGAATAATTAAATACGAAACTAATTAATTAAATTAAACCACGTTTAATATCACTTTCCTTAACGTGTTACAAGAGTGGTTTTCACCCGTTCCTACAAGGGACAAAAGTGTCTATATTGACTGTGACAGAGTTAAAAGAAACCAGCTTAACTTATAAAAGTTATCTGCTAGGGCTGCTCTGTCTGGAAATGCTGATTTCGCCTCACCAGGGCACCGCTAAAAAAGAATAACGAGAACGTATGACTTCACCAGTAGAGCAAATGCAAATTGCCGAAGTGGAGTAGGTTGTTTACGTCTTGATTTATAAGATTTATTGCTTAGTTGTTTGTTTTGCAGACAGTTGCGTTGAACTAAGATGTCTGCCTGAAACTGCCGATTTACCGCTCAAGATAGCTTCTAACCATACTTCTAGTAATGCTGGTTTTTCAGCAACCAATCTTTCTTTCTGCTTTTTATTCAGTTGCTTAATCCGATGTTCTAGCCGCAACGCCTGTCCTTGTTCACCGACTAAGTCGCTGAATGCCAGCTGCAGCGGTCCCTTGCCGCGCAATGCTTTGGCTCCTCGCCCTGTTTGATGCTGCTGATACCGGCGCTCCACGTCGGTGGTAATGCCGGTATAAAGCGCACCAGAAGCGGTTCGGATTAGATAGAGATACCAGAGGGTTTCGTGCGGTTCAGTGGTCATTAGGGTAAGGCCAATTAACGTCTTTATGGCATTATACCCTCCATCAAAGGATCTTGTGAGGCCAACGAATGACAACCGATAAAGAGCATATTTGCCGCTTTTTGAATGCTCAGCATGTGCTCACGCTAGCGACCTGTTGGGAAGGCGAGATGTGGTGCGCTAACTGCTTTTATGTGTTTGATGAGGTGCGGATGGCGCTCTATTTTATGACTGAAACCCGCACGCGCCATGGTGGGATGCTGCTCAATAATCCTAAGGTTGCTGGCACCATCGCACACCAAACTAAAACCATTGCGCTGATTCGTGGCCTACAATTCTCTGGCGAGGCGGTTCAATTGCAAGGGGAAGAGGAACAGCGCGCGCGTAGTCTCTATTATCAACAGTTTCCGGCGGCGAGGCTCATGTCTGCGCCGGTGTGGCAGCTTTCGCTTCATCAGATCAAAATGACGGACAACAAACTGGGTTTTGCTAAGAAAATTCACTGGGAGAGGGATCCCGAATAAGAATAATCCAGCTTCATCGGTTTAGATGTCACAATACTTAGATATGTATCACTGAAACTTAATGTCTGAAGTTCATACCCTCTGCTTTTCTAGCGTTATACTCAAGAGAGGGAGGATAACGGATGAAAACTTTATTGTTAGGCGCGACCGGTTTGGTCGGAAGTGAACTACTCAAACTTCTAGAGCAAGATCCGGGCATCAGCAAGATATATGCCCCAACGCGGAAGCCACTGCCGCCATCAGAAAAACTGGTGAATCCAGTTGCAGACGATCTCTGTGCCACGATGGCAACATGGACGACCCCGATCGATATCGCGTTTTGCTGTTTAGGCACCACGCGCAAAGATGCTGGCAGTGATGCTGCGTTTCGCTACGTTGATTATACGTTGGTCGTTGAATGTGGCTCTGTTGCGTTGAAAAATGGTTGCCAGCACTATGTGGTGGTGAGCGCGTTAGGTGCGAATCCAGAGTCATCATTCCTTTATAGCCGCACTAAAGGGGAAATGGAAAAGGCACTAGAGCTACAGGCGTGGCAATTCTTAACGATTTTGCGTCCTTCGATGTTACAGGGCGGACGCTCTAAACCACGACTGTTAGAACAGATTTCGGAGCCTATCTTTAAGCTGCTACCTGAAAAGTGGAAGGCGGTTGAAGCGTCGGCCGTTGCTATGGCGATGTTGAAATCAGCGCGTAATCCACCGCCGTATCGTTTGCAGATTATTGAATCCGAGCAGATTCAAAAATACGCGTAGTCATACCCGTCAGCTTTTGCGGTCAGCGTTAACCCATCTCTGGCCGCTTCAATCCCCTTGGGTAGCGCATTTTCCATCATCCATAAATCGAACTGATGACTAATATGTGTCAGCCATATTTTCTGGCAGCCAATCTCTTTCTGTAATTCAACCACCGTATTGAGGTCGTTATGATTTTTCGGAGTGAAAGCCCGTGGCTCATAGCTACAATCGATAATGATGATTTCCGGTGGCTGGTGGCGTAAGACGTTTAACGTGGACTCGGGTAATCCGGCAGTATCTGTCAGATAGGCAATGCGGCGATCGGGCGTTGCCAGAAGATAGCCAAATGTCAGCTTGGAGTGATTGAGCGGCAGCGGCGTCACCTGCAGCTCCTGTAAATAAAATGGCTCAAATGCGTTCAACCGATGGTTAAAATCAAGCATCCCCGGATGTTTGAATAAATCGTCGCAGCCCAGTTCATCTGGGGGGCCATAAACTGGAATGGCCGCCCCCATTCCCCAACGTAACGGAAATAATCCTTGGACGTGATCCATATGATAATGCGTCAGCAGAAATTGGCTAATTTGTGTAGGCGTGAAGCGTTCAGTGAGATCGTGTAAGCCGGCATCAAGCAGCGTGAGCGCGCCGTTATATTCCAGCATCGCGCTACAGGGTTTTCGTCGATAAGACGGTTGCTGCTGGGCTCGCAGGCAGGCTGCACATTCGCAGCCAAAAGCTGGAACTTGTTGTGCACCGCCGGTGCCTAAAAACGTCAGCTTGAGAGTGCTCATTGCTACAGCTCCGACAACGGCTTAACGAAACGGAAGTGGGTATGTAGATAGCCCTCACGCAGATAAAAACGGTGGGCGTCGTGGCGTGTCGCGCGGGTAGACAGCTCGATCTGCTCTGCACCTAATTCACAGGCGATATTCTCCGCCCAGCGCAATAGCGCTTTCCCAACACCAGCGCCGCGAGCCTGCGGTGAGATAACCAGTTCTTGAATTTCAGCAATCCAGTTCACATGGTGCAAATGGTATTGCAGATGGATACCGATAAAACCCAGTATCTCATGACCTCGCGTGGCTAAGGTGTAGTGCACATGTGGATTAGCCAAATTCATCGCATAGCCTTTGGCGAAGGCGACAGAATCAAATTCACACTGTTCCAGTTCGCAAATTAACCGGTAAACGGCGGCTTCATCCAACGCGGTGGCGGGGCGTAAAATAATGTCAGACATGAAAGTGCCTCTAATTTATGCTGAAACGGATACGGGCGTCGTTTCAACCATCAAGCGTAAAAAAGCCTGAACCGTGTGGGACAAGCCATCATTATTGTTCAAATAGTAGCAACCCGCGTTTTCAGCTAGCTGATAATCTCTCGCTCGCTGTAAACGTTGCTCAATTTGCTGAGGAGTTTCACGTCCTCGAGCCTGTAGCCGTTGACGGAGTATGTTAGGAGAAACTTGTAAGCAAACCGCCAGCATAGCGTTACCGTAGCGTTCACGTGCGAAAGGAAGATGGGCACGTGAGCCGTTCACCACCACGTTAATCCCCTGTGCCAACCACTGATCGATTTCGATTCCCAGTGCATAGTAGTGCTGGTTAGCCTGCCAGTTTAGCGCGAAAAGCCCTTGGCTCCGGCGTTGCATAAATTCGGTTTCACTCAGCTCAATATGGTTTTCAGAGCCTGCATTGCAGGCTCGAGTGATATAGCGATGCGCAACCAGCAGTGGGATGGTTTGCTGCTTGCGTAGCGCCTGCAGCAAACTGTCTTTACCCGATCCCGATGCGCCAACCAGATAAATTAATTTTCCCATCAGAATACCCGTATGCCTTCGCGCCAGACATGATTGACATGAACGTGCTCGCCATGACGCTGTGCTAACACCAGATCGGCTCTTTTGCCTTCAGCCAGTATGCCACGGTCGGATAACCCGAGGGCTTTGGCTGGGTTACGCGTCACTAAGGATATAGCCTGCGGCAGCGTAAACGCATTGCTGTCGCAGGCTGCTACGCTGAATGCGGCATCAAGCAGGCTTGCGGGGTAGTAGTCAGAAGAGAGGATATCCAGCACGCCCAATGAGGCGAGCTCGTGAGCGGCGACATTCCCAGAATGCGAGCCACCACGCACGATATTGGGGGCTCCCATCATGACCTGTAAACCGCGCTGGTGTGACGCATGCGCGGCTTCGGCGGTAGTCGGGAATTCGGCTATCACGCTGCCCAGTTTATGTGATTCGTCTGCGTGCGCCTCGGTGGCATCATCATGGCTGGCAAGTGCGATACCTCGTGAGCGACAAAGCTCAGCAATGGCATGTCGATTAGGCTGTGACCAACGCTCGGCGTTTTCTAACTGCTCGCGTTCATAGGTATCCATCTGCTCATCGCTGAGATGATATTTGCCTTGGAAATATTCGCGGTATTTTTGCGGATTGACGAACTGACGCTGACCGGGGGAGTGATCCATCAGCGAAACCAGAGAGACGCCACGTTTCTCAATCAACTGTTGAAGCAGCGGCAACGTACTGTGATGCGGAAGTTCACAACGCAGGTGCAGACGATGCTCAGCACGATTCACTCCGCGTTGCTGGCTATCGATCACTGCGTTGATCATCTTTTCCAGATTGTCTAAACGGTCGCCGCCGTCGCGTACATCACCGAGCGCCACCGCATCGAGTACGGTAGTAATGCCGCTGGAAACCATTAATGCATCGTGGCTGCTCATGGCTGAATGCGCTGGCCAACTGACTTTGGGGCGCGGAGTAAAAAACTTATCGAGATTATCGGTGTGCAATTCAATTAGCCCAGGTAGAAGCCAGCCACCGTTGCCGTCTAGCGCTTCGGGTAAACGACTATCGCTGTCGGCAACGGTGCGGATCACGCCATCTTGAACCTCGATCGAACCCGTAACCACTTCGTTTTCCAGCACCAGTTTGACGTTATTAATGATCATGGTTTTGCTCCGCTATTCAGTCATCACATGCAGACGATCTGCTACGTGATTGCGTACGGCTTCATCGTGGAAAATACCCACAATGGCAGCCCCACGTGCTTTGGCTTCGTCAATCAGGCTTACAACAGCCGCGCTGTTGGTGGTGTCCAGCGATGCGGTGGGTTCATCAAGTAATAAAATGGGGTAATCGACGACAAATCCTCGCGCGATATTTACCCGCTGTTGTTCACCGCCGGAAAAGGTAGAGGGCGCTAAGTGCCACAGGCGTTCGGGGACGTTGAGGCGAGTTAACAGAGCGGCGGCTTTTTGCTCGCAGGCTTGGCGTTCAAAGCCAAGCTCCAGCATGGGCTGCATAACCACCTCTAAAGCGCTAATCCGCGGGATCACGCGTAGAAACTGGCTTACCCAGCCAATGGTTTTGCGGCGTACCGCAAGAATTTGTCGTGCCGGAGCCTGAACCATATCCAGCCATTCGCCTTGATGATTCACCCAGATGCTGCCCTCGTCAGGAAGATAATTGGCGTAGAGTGAACGCAATAGCGTTGATTTTCCGCTGCCTGAGTGGCCATGCAACACTACACATTCGCCAGAGTGAACCTCTAATGATGCGCCCGCTAGCACTGGCAAATGGATGCTATTCTGATGATGCAACACGAAGGTTTTACTCAGGTTTTCAACGCGTAAGCGTGTCGTTGTAGTCATAATTTTCGCTCAGTTTTGTAAGACAGAAGAAACCAGCAGTTGGGTATAGGGATGGTGCGGATCGTCAAGCACACGATCTGTCAGACCACTTTCCACCACTTTTCCCTGCTTCATCACAAGAAGACGGTGTGCTAGCAGACGCGCAACGCCAAGATCGTGGGTGACGATCACCACCGCAAGTTGCAGATCCACCACCAGCGTGCGCAGGAGATCCAACAAACGAGCTTGAACAGAAACGTCGAGCCCGCCGGTGGGCTCGTCCATAAACACCACGCGTGGATGCGTCACTAGATTGCGTGCAATTTGCAGACGCTGCTGCATACCACCAGAAAAGGTGGTAGGTAGATCGTCGATGCGGGTTGCTGGGATCTCTACGTCTTCTAGCCAGCGCATCGCTTCCGCACGGATATTGCCGTAGTGCCGTTGTCCCACGGCCATCAGGCGCTCGCCGATATTGCCACCGGCTGATACGTGGGGGCGTAAACCATCGAGAGGATGTTGATGTACCACGCCCCATTCGGTACGTAACAGACGCCGGCGATCGCTTTCACTCATGGCATATAAATCGCGTACGCCTTGAGTACTTAGGTAACGAATGCTGCCTTGTTGTGGCGTGAGTCGGGCTGAGATCGCTTTAAGCAGCGTTGTTTTTCCTGAGCCTGATTCACCGACGATCCCCAGCACTTCTCCTGGATAGAGATCGAAGGTGACATCGCTAAAACCTTTGCCCGGCGCATAGAGATGAGTCAGGTTATTCACGGAAAGCAGCGGCAGGTCATTCTCTGGCGCGGAGAAAATCGAATCTGTGTTATTCATTGCGCATTGGCCTCATTGTGCTGGCGGCAGAAATCGGTATCCGAGCAAACGAACATGCGTGCGCCTTGATCGTCGAGGACCACTTCATCCAGATAGCTCTGCTTCGAGCCGCAGATTGCACAGGGTTGATCCCACTTCTGGACGCTAAAGGGATGATCGTCAAAGTCGAGACTTTCCACTTTGGTGAACGGGGGAACTGCATAGATCCTCTTTTCACGACCGGCACCAAATAGCTGTAGCGCTGGCATCATGTTCATCTTTGGATTATCAAATTTAGGGATCGGCGATGGAGCCATCACATAGCGGTTGTTCACTTTGACCGGATAGTCATAGGTAGTGGCGATATGTCCAAAGCGCGCAATATCCTCATACAATTTCACCTGCATCACGCCGTACTCTTCCAGAGCATGCATTTTGCGGGTTTCAGTTTCGCGAGGTTCGATAAAACGCAGCGGTTCAGGCATTGGCACTTGGTAAATGATGATTTGATCTTCACGCAGCGGCGTTTCAGGAATGCGATGGCGAGTTTGGATCAGCGTGGCGTCGGCGGTGGTTTCGGTCGTCTTCACGCCGGTGACGCGCTGGAAAAAGCGACGAATAGAAACCGCGTTGGTGGTGTCATCTGCACCTTGATCGATCACTTTTAGCGTATCTGACTCACCAATGACGCTGGCAGTTAGCTGGATCCCGCCGGTTCCCCAGCCGTAGGGCATTGGCATTTCGCGACCGCCAAAAGGAACCTGATAGCCGGGGATCGCGATCGCTTTAAGGATAGCGCGGCGGATCATGCGCTTGGTTTGTTCATCCAGATAACCAAAGTTATAGCCGGTTAGCACGTTAGTCATGTGCGTTCTCCTGACGGTCATTGAATTCCTGCTGCAAGCGATTGAGCAGCTCCAGTTCAGCTTGGAAATCAACGTAGTGAGGGAGTTTGAGATGTGAAACAAAGCCTGCGGCTTCCACGTTGTCGGCGTGAGCTAAAACAAACTCTTCATCCTGCGCAGGGCCTTTGACCTGTTCTTGGTAATCAGGAGCTTGAAGGGCGCGATCGACTAACGCCATCGCCATCGCTTTACGTTCGCTCATGCCAAATACCAGGCCATAGCCGCGCGTGAAGTGTGGGGGAGTATCCTGTTCCGCGACAAAGCCGTTAACCATTTCACATTCGGTAAGCAACAGCTCACCCACGTCAACGGAAAATCCGAGTTCTTCTGGCGTAATGCTGAGCTTCACGAAGCCGCTACGAATCTCGCCGGCAAACGGGTGATTGCGCCCGTAACCGCGCTGGGTGGAATAGCCTAGCGCCAGTAGATACCCCTCATCGCCGCGCGCCAATTGCTGCAAGCGTGAGGCGCGTGAGCAGGGATAAACCGGCGGATTTCGGGTGATATCATCGGGTTCGTGGCCGTCATCGTGTTCTTCACGAGCCAGATTTTGCTGCGCCAACATGCTGAAAACATGTGGGCAGGGAATTTCTTCTGCTTCGGAAACTTGTTCTACGTTAGGCATTTCGCCGTTTGCCAGCAGCGTAAAATCCAGCAGGCGATGGGTATAGTCATAGGTTGGGCCCAACACCTGCCCACCGGGTAAATCTTTGTACACCGCAGAAATTCTTCGTTCTAGCCGCATCTCACCCGTATCCAGCGCGTTGCTGATCGCCAAACGAGGTAGCGTGGTGCGATAGGCTCGTAGTAAAAAGATCGCCTCAACCAGATCGCCGCTGGCCTGTTTGATCGCCAACGCCGCCAGTTGTCTGTCGTAGATCCCGCCTTCGGTCATCACCCGATCGACCGCCAAAGCCAATTGCTGCTCGATTTGATCGACGTTGAGTTCGTCAAACTGCGTTGATCCGCGACGCTTCTGTTCTTGCAAACGGTGGGCCGCTGCAATGGCTTTTTCTCCCCCTTTAACGGCTACGTACATCGAACACCTCCACATGAGTCGTGCGTGGTATGGCAAGCAGACGTTCTCCACAGGTAAAGATAAAATCGCAGCCTAGCGGGAAAGCGTGTAAACGTTCGGTTAATGCGTTGAGTACAACGTCTGAAATCTGCGGTGCAATCATGCGCTCTTCAAGAATTCCGGGACCGGTCAGGCGTAGCATGTGGCCGCCGCTAAGGCTTTTCACCTCAACAATCACCGTGGCGCTGGCTTCCGGTGAGACATCTTCTCCCTGTGCGAAATCATTGAGTTGCTTAGCGCGTACCTGATCATTCACAACGGTAAAGGTGGCCTGTGATGGTTCGGTGGCGAGCACTGCTCCGGTATGAAAACGCAGATTCTGGCAGGCAGTTTCCGAGCATAATTCAGGCGCTAACCATACAGGTGTATCTTGGTCGCTTAGGGTGAGCAATACGCTGGTGGTTGCACTGTTCAACGGCTGCCAGCCCTCTGGCGTGTTATTCAAACTCACTATGACACCCGGCTCGCTCATGGCTTTGAGCAGGCGGCGAAAATGGTGTTGTGCATCCTGCACAGGTAAGGTAAAGGCGGTCATCAACGTCATTAGTTATCTCCGCGAACCAGAGTGAAGAAATCTACTCGGCTGGCTGCAATTTCTTGAGCGCGCTGCTGGTGTCGTTCTTGTTGCAGCGCGGCGAGGGGATTAATCAGGTTTTCCAACAGATGTGGCGCGTGCTCCCGCTTTTGCAGTAGGGCGTCAATCAACGCGCAACGTTCGGCGTGTAACTTATCGCGCCCCAATAGATAGCTATAACCGTAGGTACCACACTCCAACTGGATAACCGCACGGGTCAGCGTGGCATCACCAAGGAAAAATCGCTGGCCGCGGGCTCCCGCGCGAGCCTGAATCTGAACCAACCCGGTTTCTGCTGAGCGGATATTTTTCCATTCCACGTGGGGAAAGTGCATGACATCCCACAATGGATTTAGGTCGTCCGGTTGGCTGTGCGCTAGAGTCGCCATCCAGCGCTGGCGTTCAGCAAGGGAGAAATGTGCATGAGTGTGTGAGGCGTCCATCTAGTGCTCCATAGTCAGTTCAATCATGTCGGCGCGCGTCAGGCTGACGGAGTATTCCGCTGGCTGAGACTGGCCTTCACGGTGATTCAAGGTACGCACACACATTAGCGGTGCATGGGTGGCAATTTCTAATAATCGGCTCTCTTTGGCCTGAGCTCGGCGAGCGCTGATGCGGGTTTGTGTTCGGCTAAGTTCACAGCCGAGATGTTGTTGAATGTAGTCGTGCAGCGATCCGCTGGTAAATTGTTGCAGCGCGCCCCACCAAGTGAGATCTGGCAGGAAGTGGTCGATAACGCATACCGGCACGCCGTTGACACGGCGTAGGGTGCGTAGATGGATCACCTGCTGCCCCTCTTCCATACCTAATGCATCGGCGATGTGGCTAACCGTTGGGCGCAATACGGAAATCAAACGTTCGCTGGTGGGATGGCTTCCTTGCTCCAGTAAGTTCTGGCTAAAGCGCGCCTGTGAATGCAGCGGGTAGTCAAAAGGACGCATCAGAACTAAAACACCGACGCCCTGACGGCGTTGTACCCAGCCACGTACCACTAATTCGTCGATAGCGCGGCGTAGGGTGTGGCGATTAACGTCATAATGTTCGGCTAATTGATGTTCGGCTGGGAGATAGTCACCACACTGATAGTTCTGGCGTAGTTCAAGCTCCAGCAGGGCGGCAATTTCCTGATAACGCGTTGGATAGCTGGTCGGATGTCTAGATAAGTGCATACAAACAAAGCCTCTTAATCAGATGAAGTGCTTGCGTAGACGTTGAGACATGAAATCCAGCAGGCTGACGGTGACGATGATGAACACCATCAGCGCGCAGGTTTGCTGAAATTGAAATCCGCGGATCGCTTCCCACAGCGTGACGCCGATGCCGCCGGCACCCACCATTCCCACCACGGTGGCGGAGCGGACGTTAGATTCAAATCGGTAGAGTGAATAAGAGATCCACAGCGGCATGACCTGTGGCAGTACGCCGTAAATAATTTCTTCCAACTTGTTGGCACCGGTGGCTTTTACACCTTCGATTGGGCCAGGTTCGATGGCCTCTACCGCTTCGGAAAACAGTTTTGCCAAGACGCCAGTGGTATGGATAAACAGTGCCAGTACGCCGGCGAATGGGCCAAGACCTACCGCAACCACAAACAGCATGGCGAACACCATTTCGTTAATCGCGCGGCAGGCATCCATCAGACGACGGGTCGGTTGATAGATCCACCACGGCACAAGGTTTTCAGCACTCATCAGGCCGAGTGGAATTGAAAGCACAATAGACAGGGCTGTGCCCCAGACGGCGATTTGCAGCGTAACCAGCATTTCACCAAGATATTGCTGCCACTGGCTAAAATCGGGAGGGAAGAAATCAGCGGCAAAGGTAGCCATGTTTCCTGCATCACGAAATAGGGTCAGCGGAGCCATTTCTGCACCGTGCCAAGACCAAGCCAGTACCGCAATTAGAATTGCCCAAGTGAACAGGCTAAACCAACTTCGTTTTTGCTCCGGCACTGCTGGCGCGGTGGATTGAGTGGTTTGCATTTGTTTCTCCAATTCGGTGATGTGTGAGCTTTCATCCGTCTTGCAGCCTCTATCGAGAGGCTGCTATAAGGATTTACGCCTCATCACTGAGTCGCTGTTTTCAAACTATTCATCGCGTTAAGTGCAGAACTTAGGCGATCGAGATCGTCCATTTGAGCCTGTAGCGCTGCGGTTTTTGTCGCTTTGTCCGCAGGACTTAACCCTTCGTTGGCTTTGAGCGTCTGGCTCTGTTTAAACAGTGAAAGCTGACGGATAGGGACGAGCTGTAGGTCGCTAGAGGGACGGAACGGTGCCCAGCTCAGGCCCTTTAATACCTGCTGTTCTTCGGGGGTTTTGCCGTAGTTCATAAAGAAGCCATAGATCTTTTGTTTAGTCTCTTCAGGGAGATTTTTGCGCCACACGATCGGGTCGCCCGGAATCAGAGGGGATTTCCAGATCACCTTCAGATCTTTGAATTTTTCAGGTGCGGTGATCTTCAGACGATCGAGGTTTTCAGTGTTATTGGTTGCGACGTCGACCTGCTTATTGGCGACGGCTAAGGCGTTGGTTTCATGATTGGCGTTGACGGTACGTTTGAAGTCGCTGGCGGCAGTGTTGTTTTTGGCAAAAACGTAGTAACCGGGGACCAAATAACCGGAAGTGGAATTAGGATCGCCGTTGCCGAAGGTCAGATCTTTCTTCTTGGCGAGCATTTCTTGAACGTTGTTGATTGGGCTATCTTTGTTAACGATTAATACGCTCCAGTAGCCTGGGGAACCGTCTGCTGCCACGGTTTGGGCAAAGACCTGACCGTTGGCGCGATCCACTGCTTCCATTGCCGATAGGTTGCCATACCAAGCAATATCAACCTTGTTGAAACGCATTCCTTGGATAATGCCTGCGTAGTCCGGTGCGAAGAAAGCATTCACCTTCACGCCCAGCGTTTTCTCCATATCCTTCAGGAATGGATCCCACTGGGGTTTTAGGTTTTGTTGTGATTCTGTAGAGATGATGCCGAAGTTTAATGCTGGAGCCTGATCGTCTGCGTGTGCAGTGCCGAAAAGAGTACAGACGCTGAAGGCCAGTGCGGCTACGGTTTTGCAAGCTACCTTGTAAGTCATGACAACTCCATATGAAGTTTGGTAAAGGTTGTTATTTAGGCCGCAACGGCTTCGGCTTCTGGATTCGGTACGTCAACGCGGTTAACACCACGGTAGAGATGTTCGATTTGTTCACGCTGTAGATGGGCGCTTGCACCGTCGTAGAACACATGACCCTGACGTAACGCAATCACGCGTTCGCAATAGCGCAGTGCGTAATCAACCTGATGCAGAGTCACCACTACGGTGATGCCATCTTTTTGATTAATATCCAGTAGGGTTTCCATCACGATGCGGGCTGATTCTGGATCGAGCGAGGCAATGGGTTCGTCGGCAAGAATGACTTTGGCTTTTTGCATCAATGCTCGGGCGATCGCCACGCGTTGCTGCTGTCCGCCAGAGAGTGTGGACACTCGCTGTTGGGCAAATGACGCCATGCCTACGCGGGTAAGTGCCTGCATCGCTTGCTGTTTTTGTTCTTGGGTAAACCAGCCGCAGCAGGTACGCCAAAACGGCGTAGCGCCTAATGCACCGATCAACACGTTTTCCATAACGGTAAGACGGTTAACCAAATTGAACTGCTGGAAGATATAGCCGATATGGCTACGGCTGCTGCGGATGTCTGAGGCTAGACGCCCCTGTTTTTGAATGGTTCGTCCGAGTAATTCGATATGGGAGTCGTCGCGACGGTCTCCGGTGATAAGGCCACTCAAATGGCGCAATAAGGTTGATTTTCCTGAGCCAGAGGGGCCAAGCAACGCGACCATCTGGCCTTGCTGAACTTCTAAACCAACGCTGTGAAGCGCCTGCTGACCTGCAAACGTCTTGCTTAGATTCGTGACGCGGATGATCGGTGACATGGCGTAACCCCCATTTGTGGGTTGGGCGAAATTAAGTTGCGCTCATGGTGCCGTTCGAAAATGACAGAATGGTTATTTATATGTTGCAGAAATATGAATAGTTAAAGGCGGTCAGATGACAGGAATGAATAGATGAGAGGCTACAGGGCGATGGATGCAGGCTTACCGTGGCTTAAATCGAAGATATCCGTCGGTACCGGTATCTTCGAAGAGAGTGCCACTGGTGAACCATTGAAGGTTGGCTCTTTTATATCCGAGTTTTTAGCGTAGTTTATGGATCACTTGATTGCTGCTACCGCGCCAGATCAGCATCGGATCTTTGAGGTCCTGAACGAATTTTCCATCGACCAGAACGTTGATCAGATCAACCACTTCTTGTTGAGCGGCGTTGAGCTCGTCTAGCTTATAGCCAGTCCAGACCCAAATGTCTTTGCCTTCACATTCGGCGCGCACGCGTTGTACGAGCTTAAGTATAAAAGGCACATTTTGTGGATGCAGTGGATCGCCGCCGGAAAGGGATAATCCTTGGCGGCGAATACGAGTATCGTTCAGATCGTTGATGATCTGATCTTCCATTTCTTGGGTAAACGGTAGGCCTGAATTCAAACGCCATGTGCTTTTGTTGTAGCAACCAGGACATTCATGCACGCAACCAGAAACAAACAGCGTGCAGCGTGTACCCGGCCCGTTGACGACATCGACGGGGTAATATTGATGGAAATTCATTGAAGGTTTGCCCATTAGGCTATGTTACTTGCCGTTTATGGATTCGGGCTGCGCTGACTTTCTTGCAAAAAATCGGTTCATGTACGTGCATGCTCCGGATCTTCTGCGCAGGCCGCATTCAAATTGGCGGCGACAATAACGCTGACTGAACAAGCCCAAAACAGAACCTGTTCAGTCAGTTCGCGATATTAACCAATCTGTCCGTTATTCAAATGCTTAACGCGACGTTTAACTTCTTCCTGCTTACCAGCGTTGAACGGACGAGCATCCGGGCTACCAAGATAGCCACATACGCGGCGGATCACTGAGACTTTGGCCGAGTCGTGATTGCCACATTTCGGGCAGGTGAAGCCTTTACTGGTACATTCGAACTCGCCGGTGAAACCGCATTCGTAGCATTCGTCAATTGGCGTATTGGTGCCGTAGTACGGCACTCGACTGTAGCTATAGTCCCATACGTCTTCCAGCGCTTTCAGATTGTGCTGTAAGTTTGGATATTCGCCGTAGCAAATGAAACCCCCGCTCGCCAATGGCGGGTAAGGTGCTTCGAAATCCAATTTGTCGTACGGATTAACTTTTTTCTCAACGTCCAAGTGGAAGCTGTTGGTGTAATAGCCTTTGTCGGTGACGCCCGGTACTACGCCGAATTCAGCGGTATCTAAGCGGCAGAAGCGGTCACATAGGTTTTCGCTCGGCGTGCTGTACAGGCTGAAACCGTAGCCGGTTTCTTCTTTCCAGCTGTCTGTCGCCTGCTGCAAACGGGCAACAATGGCAACGGCTTTTGCACGCAGCGCTTCGTCATCGAATACGTGAGTCTGGTTGCCAAACAGCGCATTGATAGTTTCATGAATACCGATGTAGCCCAGTGAAATAGAGGCGCGGCCATTCTTGAAGATATCAGCGATGTTATCGTCGGCTTTCAGACGCACGCCACATGCACCTTCCATATACAAAATGGGGGCAACGCGGGCTTTAATGCCTTCCAAACGCGCGATACGCGTCATTAAAGCTTTCTTAGAAAGTTCTAAACGTTCGTCCAGAAGTTTCCAGAATGCGGCTTCGTCACCTTTAGCTTCTAATGCAATGCGCGGCAGGTTTAGGCTAATGACACCGAGGTTATTACGACCTTCATGGATCATCTCACCGTTTTCTTCATACACGCCGAGGAAGCTGCGGCAGCCCATCGGGGTTTTGAAGGAGCCGGTCACTTTAACAACTTGATCGTAGTTAAGAATATCGGGGTACATACGCTTGCTTGCGCACTCTAATGCCAACTGTTTGATGTCGTAGTTAGCATCGCCAAACTTGTGGTTTAGGCCATCGCGGATGGCAAACACCAGTTTAGGGAAGACGGCTGTTTTGCGATTTTTGCCCAAGCCCGCGATACGGTTTTTTAGGATCGACTGTTGAATCAAGCGTGATTCCCAGCTGGTTCCCAGACCAAAGCCAAAGGTAACAAATGGCGTTTGACCGTTAGCGGTATGCAATGTGTTGACTTCATATTCCAGCGATTGGAATGCGTCGTAGCACTCTTTTTCCGTACGTGTTTTTGCATAGCCGTCGGCGTCAGGGATGTTCCACTCTGCGGCGGTCTGACGATGCTTTTCAAAGCTGGCGGTCACAAACGGCGCTAGAACTTCGTCAATTCGATTAATGGTAGTGCCGCCATAAATATGGCTGGCAACCTGCGCGATGATTTGCGCGGTCACGGCGGTAGCGGTGGAGATGGATTTAGGGCGCTCAATTTCAGCGTTCCCCATCTTGAAGCCGTTGGTCAGCATGCCTTTAAGGTCAATCAGCATGCAGTTGAACATAGGGAAGAACGGAGAGTAATCCAGATCGTGGTAGTGAATTTCACCACGCTCATGCGCTAGCACAACGTCACGCGGCAAAATATGCTGCGTCGCATAGTGCTTAGCCACAATACCCGCTAATAGATCGCGTTGGGTTGGGATAACTTTACTGTCTTTGTTGGCGTTTTCGTTGAGCAAAGCCGCATTGCTTTGTTCGACCAGGCCACGGATTTCCTGATTAAGACGGCCGCGTTGTTCACGAGAGACGTCACGGTCATGACGATACTCAATGTATGCGCGCGCAAGCTGCTTATAGTTGCCTGCCATCAGTTGGTTTTCTACGGCGTTTTGAATCACATGGATATCAACACGTTCGAGATCCGCCATCTGCATAGCGACTACGCGGGCGACGGTTGCACAATAGTCGGTATCATCAACGCCTGCCGCTTGGGCAGCGCGCACCACAGCTTCTTTGATTCGCTGTTCGTCAAAAGGTACCTGACAACCGTCCCGTTTAATCACTATAGGTTTCACCGCTTCGCTCCTTTTACCCGGTTCATGTGTTATCCACAGCCGAAATCCGCATGCTATAAGGCCTGGCGGACTTTTGTGGATGCTTTGTGGATAACTACTACATATGGGTGCTATCTAATGTGTTGGACACTATATATGGTATTTGTTTTTTGTGAAAGCACAGTAGTTTGACTTAGCGCAAAGATTTTTATATTCGGTAGAAACGTTATACAAACCGAGAGCGAGGTCGATTTTCTCAATGTAAACGAGGTTGTTTGCAGGTGGTACTTAGGTGGTTAATGAGGTGTGATGTGGCTGTAGAATACAATAGGATTTGTATGGGTTTTAGGACTCTTTCATTCGTCGATATGACTCTCTTATCATTTTACAAGAGAGCCACATGTCAGTTCAAATTACACCGGCAGGTCAATGACCAGTGCACGCAGTGGAGTGACGGCGGTGAGGGTTAGGTTTTCTTCATCATTGATAAAGGCACCGTCGCCGCAGGCCAGCAATTCGGTGCTATCTTGCGTTTTGTAGCTCCCATGAATCGATTGCACATAGGCGCGCGATCCGTGCAACGGTAACGTATGTTTTTCGCCTGGTTTAAGATCCAAATGATGGATCCACACTTGCTGGCGTAGCTGTAGACTGCCGTTGTCGCCTTCGGGCGAGGCGAGTAACCGGTAAGGTTCTTCAGTCAGCGTTAGGCGCTGAATCTCATCATTTTCTCTTTCAGGACAGACATTCAGCCATAGCTGCATTCGCGTTAGCGGTTTATCGCTGTTGAGGTTGTGTTCGCTGTAGCTAATGTTTCCCTGTGTCGCCAGCAAAACGACGTCGCCTGTATGCGCTTGGGTATGGCTGCCCTCGCTGTCACGATACTCAACGTCACCATCAAGAATGATATTTAACACGTCGACGCGTGGAAAGGTACGCGGCTGGAGTGCCGCGCCGGGTGCGAGCACATCTTGATTGAGAACGCGCAGCGATGCATATCCCATCAGCTTAGGATCAAAATAGTGGCCGAATGAGAATGTATAGCGGGACTTGAGCCAACCATAGTCAGCGTGTCCACAGTTTTGGGCTTTTCGTTGTGTAATCATGGCGCTCAAGGCTCTTAATTATGGATATAACCATGGTAAGCGTCTGGACGTAAGATTGTTAGCCAGTTAATCTGGTCGGTATATTCAAATTTCCTGAATAGAAGGATGCTATGAGTAAAGATCGCGCGCTGACATTGGAAGCACTGCGGGTCATGGATGCCATCGATCGTCGTGGAAGTTTTGCTGCGGCGGCAGACGAGTTAGGCAGAGTCCCTTCAGCCTTAAGCTATACCATGCAGAAGCTGGAAGAAGAGTTGGACGTGGTGCTATTCGACCGCTCTGGGCATCGAACCAAATTTACCAATGTAGGCCGTATGTTGCTCGAACGTGGGCGCATTCTACTCGAAGCGGCAGATAAACTGACTACGGATGCAGAGGCTCTGTCCCGTGGTTGGGAAACGCATATTACCGTAGTGTGCGAAGCCTTAGTACCAGCGACCCAGCTATTCCCTTTGGTGGATAAACTGGCGAAGAAAGCCAATACTCAGCTGTCATTGATGACGGAAGTGTTAGCCGGTGCATGGGAACGTTTAGAGCAAGGAAGAGCAGACATCGTGATTGCGCCAGATATGCACTTCCGCTCATCCTCGGAAATTAACGTGCGCAAACTGTATAAAATCATGAGCGTTTACGTGGCGGCTCCAGAGCATCCTATCCATCTGGAACCAGAACCGTTGTCAGACGCTGTTCGGGTGAAATATCGGGGTATTGCCGTGGCGGATACCGCCCGTGAGCGTCCGGTTCTCACGGTTCAACTGCTTGATAAACAACAGCGCTTAACCGTAAGTACTATTGCGGATAAACGCCAAGCGCTGATCGATGGTTTAGGGGTGGCCACCATGCCGTATCCGCTGGTGGAGCAAGATATCGCTGAAGGACGTCTACGCGTAGTGAGCGCGGAATATAGCCATGAAACTGACATTATTATGGCGTGGCGTCGTGACAGTATGGGTGAGGCCAAGTCTTGGCTGCTGCGTGAGATTCCTAAACTATTGAGTCGCTGATCCTTCAGCAAATTTTTTGAGGAGTGAGCATGGATCGTCGCCGTGCGCTATGGCTAATGCACGGTGCTACCGTGCTATTCGGTATTTCAGGTATTTTCGGCAAGCTGATTGCCAGCAGTGCTGCCGTCTTGGTATTTGGCCGCGCGATTTTTGCGTTGGCCGCCATGTCATTGTTATTAATGAAGCTTAAACGTTTACCGTGGCGCGATCTCGACTTGCGCAGCGTGGGACGCCTGTGCGCCTGCGGTGCGCTACTGTGCGCACACTGGGTCACGTTCTTCATTGCGGTTAAAGTGGGTGGCGTCGCAGTGGGAACACTCGGCTTTGCCTGTTTCCCAGCGTTTGTCGCCATTCTGGAAGGGCTGCTATACCGAGAAAAATTGTCGTCGTCGGAGTATGTTTTAATACTGTTGGTGACTATAGGGTTAGTGCTGGTGACGCCAAGCTTTAACTTTGAAAACAGTGCGACCGAAGGTCTGCTGTGGGGCGTTCTATCTGGTTTAATTTATGCGATCCTCGCGTTAGCAAATCGCCACTCAGCGGCCAGCGTCAACGGTACACAGGTTTGCTGGTGGCAAAATCTGGCTGTGATCGTGTTGTTGTTACCTTTCACTTACCATGAGCTGCCTCAGGTCAGTGCTATGGATTGGGTGTGGATTGCCTGTCTTGGCTTGATTTGCACGGGGCTTGCATACAGCCTATTTATTAGCAGCTTACAGGCATTAAAAGCGCGTATGGCGGCGATGATTATTGCGTTAGAGCCGGTGTATGCGATTCTGATCGCGTGGGCGCTATTTCATGAAGTACCCAGTTTACGGATGGTTTCTGGCGGGTTGCTGATTATTTTGGCCGTAGCATGGTCTGCGCGACGTAAAAGCTAACCTGAGTGAATGACCGCTCCCATAAACAGGGAGCGGTAAACTTGATGATTAGCTCAGCTCTGGCTGCTTCGCTAATTCTTTCGCTTCTTCCGCCTGACAGGCTGCCGCGGTGAACAGCACATCAGTAGACGAATTCAGCGCGGTTTCACAAGAATCCTGCAGCACGCCGATGATGAAGCCGACGGCAACCACCTGCATCGCCAAATCGTTATTGATACCAAAGAGGCTACAGGCCAGTGGGATCAACAGCAGTGACCCTCCCGCCACGCCAGAAGCCCCGCACGCACAGATTGAAGCCACTACGCTTAACAGCAGCGCTGTCGGCAGGTCAACGGTAATACCTAAAGTATGCACCGCCGCCAGCGTTAGCACGGTGATCGTAATCGCCGCGCCAGCCATATTGATGGTGGCACCTAAGGGAATCGATACTGAATAGGTGTCTTCGTGTAGTTTCAGCTTTTTGGCCAGTTCCATGTTTACCGGAATATTTGCCGCCGAGCTGCGGGTAAAGAACGCCGTCAGACCGCTTTCGCGCAGGCAGGTGAACACCAGTGGATACGGATTACGGCGGATCTTCCAGAACACGATCAGCGGGTTCAGCACCAGCGCTACGAGCAGCATCGCGCCAATCAAAACAGCCAGCAGTTGCGCATATCCCCACAGTGCATCAAATCCGGTTTCTGCCAACGTAGAGGCCACCAGACCGAAAATACCGAGCGGTGCAAAACGGATCACAACGCGCACGATAAAGGTGATGCCGTAGGAGAGATCGCTGACCACCAGTTTAGTGGTGTCAGATGCATGACGTAGCGCCACACCTAAACCAATTGCCCAGGCCAGGATGCCGATAAAGTTACCGGTCGTTAGGGCACGGAATGGGTTATCGACGACGTTCATTAGCAAAGAGCGTAATACTTCGACGATCCCTCCCGGTGGAGTGATGTCAGTATTACCCGCCACCAGCGTTAACGTAGACGGGAAGGCGAAGCTCAACAACACTGCTACCAATGCGGCAGAAAAGGTGCCCAGCAAGTAAAGGAACAGAATCGGACGCATATTGGTGCGCTGACCTGCTTTATGATTAGCGATGGAGGCCGCAACCAGTACAAAAACTAAAATAGGTGCAACGGCCTTTAGCGCACTGACGAACAACGAGCCGAGCAGACCGACCTCAATAGCTGCATTTGGTGCGATGCTTGCTAATAAAATGCCGAGTACTAACCCGACAAGTATTTGCCCCACCAGACTACCGCGCGTAATGAAACGCATGAATCCAGACTGTTTTTCCATAATGTTTACCTGTTTCTTTTTATTGTCGTCCTTGAGCGCTAGCTCACAGACATGTAACTAATTGTGTTTGCCAAGCCAGTATAGGGAAACTGTTTAAATAAGAAACGGGAAAAGTATAAAATTCTGCTCCGCTTAAAATATTAAAACATTAAATTAACATCCATGTGTTGTTGGTAACAAAAATGGTAAAAATAGGGTGATTTTGCGTGCGGAGTAGATAGTTCTGGTATTAGTGGCAGATAAAAATAGCGTAAAACACTTTTAAACGATTATTTATACAGATTATGACAATGTAGAGAGTGGGGACATTTTTGCTAAGAAAAGCCCCGGACAGGCCGGGGCAAAAATATTAAATCTGTGATTTCAAACGGTCGTTGCGGCGGTTAACCAATACGTTAATCACCAGCGTGAGTACCAGAATACCGGCCACCACACTCAGGGAAACGGCAATCGGAATATGGTACAGATCCATAATCAACATTTTGAAGCCGATAAATACCAGAATCACTGAGAGGCCATACTTCAGCATTGAGAAGCGTTCTGCGACGCCGGCCAGCAAGAAGTACATAGCGCGCAGGCCTAAAATCGCAAACAGGTTTGAGGTCAAGACCAAGAACGGATCGGTGGTCACCGCAAAGATCGCAGGGATGCTGTCTACGGCGAAAATAACGTCGCTGAGCTCAACCAGTATCAGTACCAGCAACAGCGGAGTAGCAAACAGCACGCCGTTTCTGCGGGTAAAGAAATGTTCGTTTTCGATTTTATCGGTCATGCGCAGATGGCTACGGATCCATCGCACCAACGGTTTATCACCGATATCGCCGTCGTCCTCTTTCGCCAAGGCCATTTTCACGCCGGTGAACAGCAAGAAGGCGCCGAATACATACAAAATCCACTGGAACTGAGTGACTAACCAACTGCCCGCGAAAATCATAATAGTACGCAGAACGATAGCACCAAGAACCCCAAACACCAGCACGCGACGCTGTAGATTTGGCGGCACAGAGAAATAGCTAAACAACATCAGCCATACAAACACGTTATCGACGGCCAGTGCTTTTTCAATCAGATAGCCAGTCAGGAACGCCAAAGCCTGTTTATCGGCTACGGCGCGCCCCATGGTTTCACTGAGATACCACCACAGACCGGCGTTAAACAGCAGAGATAAGCTTACCCACACCAGCGACCAAATGGCGGCTTGGCGTAGTGTCATGGTGGCTGCACCGCGACGTCCCTGCAACAGCAGATCGACGGCGAGCATAATGACGACAATGACGGCAAAACTGCCCCAGAGCAGGGGAGAGCCAATGGAGTTGATCATGGGAGTATCCTTCGTAACACTCATTAAATACAAAAATCACGATGACGGAGGACGACAGCGACGACTCTTGTCTGAGTTTTAAGCGCACCTCGCCTTCCGGCAAGGTCTCACTTACAACTCTATACCTCTGTCATCAATGAAACAGCGCAATTAGCTGTACTCAATGAATGACATGGGTATTCATCTAAGCAGGGCGCTTAGATACATTTTAGCTCATCGCTAAAATGTGTTGCCTGGCAACCGGGTACGTAGCACGCACCGTAATGACGATTAACCAGCAATGAAGTTACTCCCCTTTGCGTGTGAGAAAATAATGCAAAATGTTTCTAAGGTCAATCTTTCAAGAGAATTAGGAAAGCTAAAACTAGCGTCATGGCTTTACACATTGTAAAGCCATGACGCGTGATATTTATAAACCGCTGACGAATTCGCGTAGCAAAGATTGGCTGACGGGGGTATTGCTGGTTCGACGCTGAATATCGAGATATTTTGTCTGATGTTCTGGTTCTAACTCGGCAATCCAGCTCATGTAGCTGTGCATTATCGGCCCATTAAACTCAGGGTGAAATTGGGTGCTCATGACATTATCTCGGTAACGGATAATTTGGTGGGGATCTTGCGCAGAGCGCGCCAGTGCGATGGCACCTTCAGGCAGACGTAGTACGGTTTGTGAATGGATCAGGTTGGCATAAAAACGTGGTGGATAGTATTGCAGTGCAGGATCGTTTTTGGCCTCCGGCAAGAGCTCTATTTCTAACGTACCGATCTCCATTCCTTGTGGATGATAGCCCACTTCGCCGCCCAGTGCGTGAGCGAGTAATTGATGTCCATAGCAAGCACCAAAAATAGGTAATCCCATACCGACGGCATCGCGCAGCCAAACGGCAGCCTGTTCGCTCCACGGCAATAATTCGGTCACCATCGCCGCTGAACCGGTAATGATTGCGCCGCGATAGTGCTCAGGGCTTAACAACTGTTCACCGGCCGGAAGATTGACTACCACTACGCTGGCTGGGTTTATCTCACCCTGTTGCAAAAACATGTCGGTAAAACCGCCGTGCTGCTGGCGAATGACATCCGGAGCATCACCGGTCTGTAGAATGACAAAGGGCTTCACTTCAAACTCCGCCATAGAATCTCCTGAGTACTGCGCCGTTGGATATTTTCCAGATAATTGAAGACTACAAATTAGACGTATTTGGCCAATATTTCTAATGCCATTGTGAAATATACAAAGTAGATTTCATGAGCGGTAATGAGAGATGATAGAGGAAGTGATAATAAGCACGATTGATAATAATTAGGAAAACGAAATGTCTGTTGCAGGAAAAACCGACCCGCTGGCGTTTGTCGGGCTGGTGTTGCTTACGCTGATCTGGAGCTATAGCTGGATCGCGATGAAGCAGGTCACGTTGTATATCGGTGCCTTTGATTTTACTGCGTTACGCTGCGTGTTCGGGGCCATACTACTTCTGGTGGTATTGAAGCTGCGCGGACGCGGCATGAAACCGACGCCTTTTCTCTATACGCTGGCCATTGCCGTGTTGCAGACCTGCGGTATGGTTGGCTTGGCTCAGTGGGCACTGATAAGCGGTGGTGCCGGCAAAGTGGCTATTCTGACTTATACCATGCCGTTTTGGGTGGTTATTATGGCAGCGCTGTTTTTGGGCGAAAGAATGCGCCGAGTGCAGTATCTGGCCATTGTGGTAGCGGCTATCGGACTGTGCTTGGTGTTACAGCCGTGGAAGTTGACGGGAGAGTCACTGAAAAGCGCAGTACTGGCGATCCTTTCCGGCATAAGTTGGGGGGCGAGCGCCATCGTAGCGAAGCGTCTGTATCAGCGATATCCCAAAGTGGATTTGCTGTCGCTCACCACATGGCAAATGGTTTACGGCGCGATCATTATGAGCGTTATTGCGTGGCTAGTACCCGAGCGTCCCATCGTATGGGATCCTTATGTTTATTTTGCTCTGTCATACAGCGCTATTTTGGCTACCGCTTTGGCGTGGACGCTGTGGCTATTTGTATTGAAAAATCTCCCCGCGGGTATCGCAGGGCTGAGCACCTTAGCGGTACCGGTCTGTGGAGTGCTGTTTTCTTGGTGGTTACTGGGTGAAAATCCTGGCTCGGTCGAAGGAAGTGGCATTGTGTTGATTGTGCTTGCCTTAGCGGTATTAAGCTTTGGCGGCAAACGACCTATAAAAGCGCCAATTCAACAGGTCAAAAGCTCCCGTTAGGAAGCGTAGGCCTCTCTTCTGGAAAGAGAGGCCTTATGCGATCAACCGCGGGTATTAGGGACAACCACCGTCTCTGGCGGAATTGCGGCATCGGCAGGGAACTCTACTCCGGTCAGGGCGCGAATCTGTGTCAGAATTTTGGCTGTGCTGCGTGATACGTTAATCCCAGCGTGTTCTACGCTTTGATACTGCACCAGCTTGGCGAAAACTTCGGCCTCGTAATACATCGTATTTTCATGCTGTGGCTGAGAAATAATCTCAGGCTGTCCACCACGCGGCGTGAATATCACCTTTTGGCATTCAGAAATTTTTTCGATAACTAAAGTGCCATCTTCACCTTGAATTTCGCTTGGAATATCTGAGTTGCTGACTTTGGAGTGGAACAGCACAACATCAAATTCACCATTTGCATGGTTCGCTGAATAGTTCATTCCTACGTGCCCGTGAGCATCGACGCCAGAATCTAACAGTGTCGCGCTTGCCGTCAGCGTTTCAGGTTCACCGAACAGCGATATCGCGCTGGCGAGGCAGTAATAGCCAATATCCATAATCGAACCATTTGAAAAGGCCGGGTTAAAGGTATTTGGATTCTCACCGTCTAAATAGCGCTGGTAGCGCGATGAATATTGGCAATAGTTAAGAAAGACTTTACGTAATTTTCCCAGACGTGGCAGGGCTTGCTGAATAACAGAGAAATTAGGCAGATAAGCGGTTTTAAACGCTTCAAATAGGACCACCTGATTTTCATGCGCGCATGCGATCATGCTTTCGACTTCTTGCAGATTGGAAGCCAACGGCTTTTCACAGATAACGTGTTTTTTATGCTGTAGCATTGCTAGCGTGTGTGGGTAATGGAAAGAGTTTGGGCTGGCAATATAGACCGCATCAACATGCTCACAGCTCCCGAGATCGTCGAGCGAGTCGAAAAAATACTGGGCTTTATTGGGCTCACCAAAGGTATAGGCCTGAGCCAGATGGCGCGAATAAACGGCGGTAAGCTGCATCTTGCCGGTAGCATGAGCGGCATCAATAAAGCGTTGAGTAATCCAGTTAGTTCCAATAACAGCAAAACGGATCATGGGCGGCTCCGATCGGGAAAGTGAGATTTTCCACAGAGTAGCATTTCTTGGATTAATACGGTTATTGCATTAATACGACTCAGCCCAGCAAATTAATACAGAGCGCCCACCAGTTCTAAATGCGTGAGATACATTCGGGTATCAAACTCAAGCTGGTGATAGGCCGGTTCCATATGACAGCACAAATTATAAAATGCCTTGTTGTGATCTTTCTCGCGCAGATGAGCCAACTCATGCACCACTATCATGCGAAGAAAGGCCTCTGGCGCATTTTTGAATACGGTAGCAACGCGGATTTCAGCTTTTGCCTTTAACTTGTTACCCTGCACACGCGAAATCGCGGTATGTAATCCTAATGCGTGTTTGAGCACCTGAATTTTGCTGTCATAACCCACTTTGTTAATTTGTGGCGCATTGCGAAGAAACTGATTTTTCAGGTCGGTGGTGTATTGATAGAGCGCGCGATCGGTGGTGAGCTGGTGTGGCTGCGGGTAGCGCTGCAATAAAACCGTCCCCAGACGTTGCTGGTCGAGTAGCTGGCGAACCTGCGTTTGCAGATGTTCCGGATAGCCGGCCAAGTAAGTCAAAGACGTCATATTCAATTCCTTCAGGTACAATAGCGGACTATTGTACGTCATGCGCGTGACATAACAATTCTGAGCATGATGCGTCGGCGGTGAAAGACCGTTGCGTCTGAACGATCATTTATTTTATTCGTCCATTAAATCAAATGGATAGAGTTTTTGGAGGGGCGATGAGCCAACTCGAACCGATCTCCGGTTTTTTTGAAGAAAATGGCCTTGAGCTAGAACGCTACCCACAGCAGTCTGATGATCCAACGTTACAAGCGTGGGAAGCCGCCGATGAATATCTGTTGCAGAGCTTTGAGCTGCCACAGACAGAAGGTCGTCCGGTGATCGTGTTTAACGACGCCTTTGGCGCGTTGGCCTGTGCACTGCATGGACAGCCGCTATATAGCGTGAGTGACTCCTATGTGAGCCAGTTGGCAACGCGTCATAACCTTGGTCTGAACGGCATGGATGACGATACCGTAACCCTGCTCGATAGCCTTGCACCTTTGCCAGAGTCGCCTGCGCTGGTGTTAATTAAGGTGCCGAAAGCGTTAGCGCTGCTTGAGCACCAACTGCGTGCACTGCGTGAAGTCGTTGCTCCAGATACCGTGATTATTGCAGCGGCCAAAGCGCGTGATATCCATACTTCCACGCTGCAGCTGTTTGAAACCATCCTCGGTGATACTCATACTTCGCTGGCGTGGAAAAAAGCGCGTCTAATTCATTGTAAAGTGGCCGAACGTAATCCTGCTCCGGCACAGCCAACTACCGTGTGGCCCTTAGATCTGTGCGGCACGGACGAACCTTATCAGATGCATAACCATGCATCCGTATTCTCGCGCAGCAATTTAGATATCGGTGCTCGTTTCTTCCTTGAGCATTTGCCGAAAGATATTGAAGGATCGATTGCCGACCTCGGCTGTGGTAACGGTGTGATCGGGCTGAAGGCATTAGAGCTCAATCCAAACGCTGACATGCTGTTCTGCGATGAGTCATACATGGCTGTCGCATCGGCACAGATGAACGTTGAAGTGAACCGCCCAGAAGATATGGATCGCTGTGCTTTCCGTGTCGGTAACGGTTTCTCTGGCGTGGATGGCGGTAGCCTGAACGCGGTACTGTGTAATCCTCCGTTCCATCAGCAGCATTCCATCACCGATCAGGTTGCTTGGGATATGTTTGTTGGCGCTAAGCGCTGCCTGAAAATTCACGGTACGCTATATATTGTGGGTAACCGCCATCTGGATTATTTCCACAAGCTTAAGCGTTTGTTCGGCAACTGTACAACGATTGAAACCAACAAAAAGTTTGTGGTTTTAAAAGCGACAAAACTTCCTCCACGTCGTTAATTTCATACGTTAATGTGAATTTATAGTCATAAAAAGTGCATAACATATTGTGTTGTGCACTTTTCCTCGGTTATGCTCTGTCCTACAGCCGCCTGACGGCTGATCAAAAAAACGCTTCTTAAAATAAATAATGCTGCTGACAGGGACTTTGCCATGGATCGTCGTACTCTTCTTAAATCTTCAGGTGCTATTCTCGGTGGATTAACGCTAAGCGGTTTGATTAATCGCGCACAGGCTGCAACGCCCGTAAAAGCGGCTGAAATCTCGTTTCCTACAGAACAACATCCGTTGTTACTGAATTTCAATGAGAACTCGTTAGGGATGTCTGTGCAGGCTAAACAGGCCGTAGTGGACTGTTTGCCGACGGCATTTCGTTATCCTGACGCCGCGCGCGCAGAACTTATCGAACAACTGGCTGGGCAATTTAATCTGAAGACAGAAAACGTCACTCTGGGCAACGGTTCCTCAGAGACGATTCAGGCTGCCGTGCAGGCTATTGTTTTACAGTCACAACAGCAGCAGAAAAAAGTACAGGTGATCGTTCCCGATCCCACGTTCAATTATGCTGAGCTATACGCTAAACCGCTGGGTGCAGATATTGTTAAAGTGCCGCTGAATGACAAACTTGAGTTTGATTTGGCCACTATGAAGCAAAAAGCCGACGGTTTCTCTGGTAAATCGATTGTTTACCTGTGCAATCCGAATAACCCGACGGCGACGATTACGCCTGCGGCCACGATAGAGAGTTGGATTAAAAACGCGCCGGCAGATACGTTCTTTATCGTCGACGAAGCTTACGCCGAATTTGTTAACGATCCGCGTTTTAAAAGCGCGATAGGCCTTGTACAAAGCGGGCAGAAAAACCTGATTGTAACGCGCACTTTCTCGAAAATTTATGCACTGGCCGGATTACGTATTGGCTACGGCATTGCTGCCCCTTCGGTGATTGCCGAGGTGGAAAATTTTGTCTCGCTGGATAACACCAATGCCGCTGGCGCGGTTGCCGCACTGGCATCGTTAAAAGACAAAACTTTTGTGGCCTTAAGCCGTAAATCTATCGATCTTTCTCGTCAAATAGTGACCTCAATGCTTGATGAGTTAAATTTGGAATATGTTCCGTCACAGGCAAACTTCATTTTCCATAAGGTCAACGGTGATGTGAAAACTTACCAAGAGCGTATGAAACAGCAAAACGTCTACGTTGGCCGCGAATTCCCCCCAGCCGTAGGCTGGAACCGGTTAACGCTAGGCACCCCGCAGGAGATGCAGGTGTTTGTAAGTGTGTTGAAGTCGTTTAGGGCTAAAGGGTGGGTGTAGGTAGTTATGCCTGTTCTGGTATGGCTGTGTAAGGTTCCGCTCGTCTGTCGTTTATGTGGTTACAGTGTAAGGTTCCGCCCACCTGTCTATACCGAGTTTCATTGATACATGAGTGAAGGCGTACGGGCAGAGACCACCAGCGCGTGGTCTCTGAACTCGCGCGCTTTTTACCGCGTCGCTTGGCCGACCGGTCTCAGAGCGCACATCCTGTACGCCCTCGACCTACCGCCATCTTCCCTGATGGCGGTTCTATCATGCATTTCATTCAACACGAAAAAGACACTGTAATATTGTTTTGTTTGTGTCTTTTTAATTGTTTAAGTCTTGGTAGGGAGAGCCGGCACGACAGGGATGTCGTGCCGGAGTTTGGGGCGCCCTGGATGGGCGATACCAAACCGGAGCGGAAATGACATCTCGGATAAAAGCGCACGGGTGCCGGGTGCGTGCGCTGGCGCACCCGCACCCGGCTCGAACGCCTTCTATTGAAGTTACGGATGGTCACTGTCATTGATAGGCGGTCGAAACCTTAAACCGTTCTTACATAAATCAGGTACAAAACCTTACACCACACACATAAAACACTTACCCTCCTAAGTAAAAGCCACCTCCACCCTAAATCCTCCGCTTTCCCCGTCACTAAAGCTAGCCGTCATCCCATGCAATGTCGCGATGCGTTGCACGATGGAAAGCCCTAGACCGCTGCCCGTTTTTTCTTGACCAGGTGGGCGGAAGAAGCGTTCGCCGATGCGTTTTAGATACTCGGGGCTGACGCCGGGGCCGTTGTCTTCGACGCTGAAATGCGTTGCGGTTAACGTGATTTTGACCGTGCTGCCGCGTGGGCTGTAGCGGATGGCGTTATCCAGCAGATTACGTACCAGCAGTGCCAGTAACAGCGGCTGAGCGCGGCGAGGCGGCGGTGTTTGGCGAATATCCAACATCAGTTCCACACCGTTGGCCTGTGCCTTATGGTAGTTATCCATTACGCCGGTTTGCAGGATATCCGCGATGGCGATCTCCTGTACGTCATCCAAGCCAGACAATGAATCCAAGCGTGAAAGCGTGAGCAACTGATCGACCACTCGCGTTGCGCGATCGATACCTTCTGTGAGGTTCGTCAACGCGTGCTCGCGCATAGCGGTATCATCTCCGGCGAGCTGAGCAACTTCGGTCTGTACTTTCAACGCGGCCAGCGGACTGCGTAGTTCATGAGCCGCATCGGAGGTAAATCGACGCTCCCTTACTAGCATTTCACCCGTTCGAGCAAATAGGCTGTTAAGCGCTTCAACCAACGGCTTCACTTCACTCGGGAGTGACAGTAATGGTAACGGCGTTTCATCTTCCGGCTGACGTTGGTGCAACCGTTTTGCTAAGCGCTTGAGCGGTGCGAGTTCGCGAGTGACTAACCAAATCAGCAGCAAAATCATGATGGGAAGGGCGATAATCCATGGCACAAGCTGCGCTTTAACGATATCAATCGCCATATCGTGGCGATAATCCCACTCTTGCCCAACCACGACGCGGTATTTGCCGTCGGGAGTGGTTAGCCATACCAAACGCCACAGATCTTTATCACCTTGCAACTGGTCGTCGGTAAAGCCGTCGCGTCGGTAGTGATATTGCAAATCGGGGCCGTTATCTCCATCGTTCAGCACCATTTTTCCGTCAGTGGTGAAAATGGCAAAGGTGAGCGCGTCATCGTCTAGATCGCCATGGCTGTGGCGCACGATCTTTTTGCTACGCGGTAGCTGTGGGCTTTTAAGCGTAAGATCGCTGATGTTGAGCGCCGTTAGGCGTTTGGCAAACAGCATTTGCTGAGTATCAAAGAGCTCATCGATGTTATTGCGGGTTTGATTCCACGCCAACAGACTCGCGCAGACCCAAGTAATGGTGATGAGTAGGATGAACCCGATGATCAACCGCAGTCGCAGGCTAAGCGTGAGCGATTTCATGTTGCTTCTCCCAGCGTGTAGCCGATGCCGTGAACGGTTCGAATAAAACTGCTACCGAATTTTTTACGTAAATGATGGATATGAACCTCAATGGCATTGCTGGAGACATCGTCGTCCCAGTTATAAATTTTTTCTTCGATGAGCGGACGGGGTAACACGCGTCCTTCGTTGCGTAGCAGCAGTTCGAGCAACGCAAACTCCTTCGGCTTTAAATAGATCGCTTCACCCTCGAGAGTGACGGTGAGATTAATGGGATCGAGTGAAACCGGGCCGTGAGTTAATGTGGTTTGTACCTGTCCGTGACGGCGGCGGATCAGCGCCTGTAAACGAGCGGCGACCTCAATGAGTGCAAAAGGCTTACACAGATAGTCATCAGCACCCTGTTGCAGTCCTGCAACGCGCTGCTCCAAGGCGTCACGTGCGGTGAGGATGAGTACCGGCTCGTCGTGTCCGTTTTGTCGCCATTTGCGCAGGATATCTAATCCGTCCATGCCCGGCAGGCTGAGGTCGAGTACCACAGCATCGTAAGGCGCAGAATCTAACGCGTTGAGTCCTTGCTTACCTTCGGTAAACCAATCGACGCTAAACCCCATCTTTATTAAACCTGCTTTGATTCCGTCGCCGATCAGTTTGTCATCTTCAATGAGTAATACCCGCATAACCGTGTCCTTTATGCTGCGCTGTATGGTTTTATCTAACTATTTGGCAAGGGCTTTGTACAGCCTAACACTGCGCGGATCCAGCCTAATAGGCAGTTTTTAAAAATATAATTGGTTAAACTGTATGCTTAAGATCTTGTTAAGAACTCTTTGGTGTAATGCTTTCCGAAGAGCAAAAACAGCAACTGTTTCTGCAGAGATTAATACAATAAAGAGAGAGAAAAATAATGAAAAAGACAGCAGCTTTATTAGCCATCCTTGCCGTATGTAGTGCGCCTGTTCTGGCTCAGAACGGTGGCTTTGTAGACCCGAACGCACCGGCCACTCAAACTACGCAAACAACTCAGGCAGCCGGTGGTTTCAATGGCCCTAGCGCAGGAGCGATGACCGTAGAGAAAGCCAAAACCATGAGTGACGATACTTGGGTGACCCTGCGCGGTAACATCGAGCAACGTATCGGCGGCGATCACTACACCTTCCGTGATGCAAGCGGCACCATGAACGTGGATATCGACCACAAACGCTGGAATGGGCAAACCATTACCCCGAAAGACACCGTTGAGCTGCAGGGGAAAATTGATAAAGATTGGAACTCTGTTGAATTAGATGTGAAGCAGATTACCAAAGTAAAATAGTGATTATCGCTGAAAGGGCTGGAGATTCTCTCCGGCCCTTTTTTTATGGGAAAACTAAATCGTTAATGCGAGTCGGGTACCCTGATCGATTGCGCGGCGAGCATCTAGCTCACGAGCGACATCGGCACCGCCGATGAGATGGACGGTTTTTCCCATATTTTGTAGCGGGGCCAGCAGCGCCTGCTGTGATTCCTGACCGGCGCAAATAATCACATTATCAACGGGCAGGCATTCTATTTGCCCATCTCGAATGAGGTGGAGACCATGTTCATCAATATGATGATATTGGGCACCGTTTATCATGATTACGCCACGTTTTTGCAGACTAACGCGATGGATCCATCCGGTCGTTTTCCCCAATCCTTCACCGACTTTGCTGGTTTTGCGCTGCAGCAAATAGATTTTTCGCGGGCTGTGAGTCGGATGCATCCCATCCTTAGCCAATCCGCCGCGTTGTTTTAGCTGTAAATCAATTCCCCACTCTTCGGCGAAAGCCGCGCTGTTTAAGCTGGTGGATTGCCCAAACTGGCTGAGATACTCCGCGGTATCGAATCCGATCCCGCCTGCGCCAATAATCGCGACCCTTTTACCGACCGGTAGTTTATCGCGCAAAACCTGCGTGTAGCTGAGAACGTGTGGCATATCGCTACCCGGCAGATCTAAATGGCGTGGCACGATCCCCGTTGCGAGGATCACTTCATCGAATTCACTTAGATCCGCGGCTTCTACGCGCTGCCCCAAGCGTTGCTGAATATTGTGGATAATCAGCAGCCGTTTGAAATAGCGCAGAGTTTCATGGAACTCCTCTTTGCCGGGGATCTGTTTGGCGATATTAAATTGACCACCAATTTGATTGTCAGCGTCGAACAAGGTTACGTGATGTCCACGCTGGGCGGCGGTGGTGGCAAAGGCTAATCCTGCGGGGCCTGCGCCTACCACGGCGAGCCGTTTAGGTTTCTCGGTGGCGGTGAGCACCAGTTCAGTTTCATGGCAGGCACGAGGGTTAACTAGACATGAGGTGAGTTTGTGCTCAAAAATTTGGTCTAAACAGGCCTGATTGCAGCCGATGCAGACGTTGATCTCATCGACCCGTCCGCTTGCCGCTTTTTGCACAAAGGCAGGATCGGCCAAGAATGGGCGAGCCATAGAAACCATATCCGCACACCCATCGGCCAGCACGGCTTCCGCAACGTCTGGATGATTGATGCGGTTGGTGGTGATAAGCGGAATAGACACTTTCCCCATCAGACGGCGTGTTACCCAGCTAAATCCTGCACGCGGCACCATGGTCGCGATGGTTGGAATGCGAGCCTCATGCCAGCCAATACCGGTGTTAATTAATGTCGCCCCTGCGTGTTCCACCTGAACGGCTAACTGTTCGATCTCTTTCCAGTCCGAACCTTCCTCAACTAAATCCAGCATCGATAATCGATAGATGATGATGAACTCTCGTCCAACGGCGGCGCGCACACGGCGCACGCATTCCACCGCGAAACGCATACGGCGCATGAAATCTCCGCCCCATTCATCATCGCGCTGATTGGTGCGAGCCGCTAAAAACTGATTAATGAGATAGCCTTCTGAGCCCATGATTTCCACGCCGTCATAGCCTGCATGCTGTGCCAAACGTGCACACTGGGCAAAATCAGACAGCGTTTGTTGGATCATATCTTCCGTCATTTCAATGGGCGGATAAGGGTTGATGGGGGCTTGAATGGCTGAAGGCGCATGAGGTTGAGGCTGATAGCTATAACGACCAGTATGCAGAATTTGCAGGGCTATTTTTCCACCGGCCTGATGCACCGCATCGGTAATAATTTTATGATGCGGGATCTGATTCTCATGATCGAAAATAGAGGCACCGGCATGAACCACGCCGTGCTGATTCGGGGAGATACCGCCAGTCACGATTAAGCCTACGCCCGCACGTGCACGTTCGGCATAAAATGCGGCCAAGCGTGCGCTGCCATTAGGATGCTCTTCTAGCCCAGTGTGCATCGAACCCATCAGAACTCGATTCTTCAAGGTTGTAAACCCGAGATCCAATGGGGCAAGCAGGTGAGGGTAGTGGTTCATGCGGCTTTCCTTATTTCACGCAGGCTAAACGGTAGCTTTCTGGTCGGATGAGTTCTTTAAATCTAGTCTCTCCACGTTGCTTTGAAAGTTGTATGTTAATGAAGTGTGATTGTTCTCAACATTGTTGCGGTGCAAGAGTGAAAACAGTGACCTGCATCAATCATTTACCCTAGTGTCTATTCTGATATGGAGATAAGCATGAGCCGTGTTTTGCTGGTTGTTGATATGCAAAAGGGCGTTTTTTTAACCCCGAGAATGGACCGCATCGGTCGCGTAGAACGAATTAATCAGCTGAGCCGCGCTGCTGAACGGGTGATTTTTATACTTCATAATGAAGCTGACCTCCCGCTAGGCAGCGATGAATGGGAACTGTTACCTGAACTCTACCAACCGGAAGGCAGCATCTATGTGGATAAAACGGCCTGTGATGCATTTTATCGCACCACGCTCGCGGATGAACTAGCGGCTCTGGATGCAAAACACATCACGATTTGTGGCTGTGCAACGGATTACTGCGTTGATACTACTATCAAAAATGCCGCTAGCCGTGGTTATGCTCTAACCATCGCGAGCGACGCCCACACCACCGCCGATCGCGGCTCTCTGAAAGCCGAACACCTCATTCCCTATTTCAATGAGGTATGGGCAACGTTAGCCATTCCCGGAAACCGAATTGAAGTAAAAACCACCGCAGATATTTTGCAGGAATGGGGGCACTCGGTGGGCTGAGGGGATGCTTTTGCGACACTTTTCTTCAGGCACAAAAAAGCCACTTCGCAGGAAGCGGCCTAAATGACTGAATCTAAAGCTAAAATTTGGTGGCCCCTGCTGGACTTGAACCAGCGACCAAGCGATTATGAGTCGCCTGCTCTAACCACTGAGCTAAGGGGCCGAGTGGCGGGGATTATAGAGTAAAAGAGGGCATGAGATCCAGTGGCTTTGTTGTGGTTGCGGTTTTTTTGCGCATAGCTAGATCGTTGTAATTTCTGTAAGATTTTAATCATTCTGAAATTGAATAGGATGTAAGACAGATGATTCAGGACATAATAGCTCCCGATCTGCGCGTTGTATTTTGTGGCATTAACCCTGGGTTGAGTTCGGCACATCAGGGATTTCACTTCGCTAATCCCACTAATCGTTTCTGGAAGGTGATTCATCTGGCAGGATTTACTCAGCGTCAGTTGGCTCCGCAAGATGAGAAGCATTTACTCGATACCGGTTGTGGTATTACGGCGCTGGTATCAAGACCAACCGTCACTGCGGCTGAGGTTACCCGCGAGGAGCTACGAGCGGGCGGTGAAGCGCTTGAAGAGAAAATCCTGAGCTACCAGCCGCAATCTATCGCTATCCTCGGTAAACAGGCGTACACGCAGGCATTTGGTATTCGTAAGGTCGATTGGGGCCGTCAAGACAAGACGATAGGAAACACGCAAATTTGGGTGTTACCCAATCCGAGTGGCTTAAGCCGTATTACCGTAGATGAACTGGTGGCGAGCTATCGAGTGCTAAACGAAGCTCTAGGCTGATTAGTCATTATTTCAGATAATAAAAAACCCGCACTAGGCGGGTTTTTTTAGTCCTAAGCGGAAGACATTAATCGTCTAGGAAGCTACGCAATACTTCAGAACGGCTAGGATGGCGCAGTTTACGCAGTGCCTTCGCTTCGATCTGACGAATACGCTCACGGGTAACGTCGAACTGTTTGCCCACTTCTTCCAGAGTATGGTCAGTGTTCATATCGATACCGAAACGCATACGCAGGACTTTCGCTTCACGTGCGGTGAGGCCAGACAGAACGTCGCGAGTTGCAGAACGCAGGCTCTCGGAAGTGGCAGAGTCCAGCGGCAGCTCCAGCGTCGTATCTTCAATGAAGTCGCCCAGATGTGAATCTTCATCATCACCGATTGGGGTTTCCATTGAGATCGGCTCTTTCGCGATCTTCAGCACTTTACGGATCTTATCTTCCGGCATCATCATGCGTTCAGCCAGCTCTTCCGGCGTCGGCTCACGACCCATCTCTTGCAGCATCTGGCGGGAAATACGATTGAGTTTGTTAATTGTCTCAATCATATGTACCGGGATACGGATGGTACGTGCCTGATCCGCGATAGAACGAGTAATCGCCTGACGAATCCACCATGTAGCATAAGTTGAGAACTTATAACCACGGCGGTATTCAAACTTATCAACCGCTTTCATCAAACCGATGTTACCTTCCTGAATCAGATCCAAGAACTGCAGGCCACGGTTGGTGTATTTCTTCGCGATGGAAATAACCAGACGTAAGTTCGCCTCAACCATTTCTTTCTTCGCACGGCGCGCTTTCGCTTCGCCGATAGACATACGACGGTTGATATCTTTGACCTGCTCGATGGTCAGACCGGTTTCTTCTTCAATCTGATGCAGTTTTTGCAGGCTGCGCTCAACGTCTTCGCGCACGTCTTTCAGCTTCTCGCCCCATGGCTTAGCCATTGCCAGCGCAGCGTCGAACCAAGTGGTGTTGGTTTCGTTGCCAGTGAACAGGGTGATGAAGTTTTTCTTCGGCATTTTGCTTTGTTCAACACACAGCTTCATGATCAAACGTTCTTGAGTACGAACGCGATCCATCATCTGACGCATGTTGTTGACCAGATAGTCAAACTGCTTCGGCACCAAGCGGAACTGTTTGAAAACTTCAGAAAGATTCAGGATCTCTTCTGCCGCTTTCGCATGGCTGCGGCCATGAGTTTTAATCGCTACGCGTGTTTTCTCATACTGCTCGCGCAGTTCAGAGAATTTCTGGCGAGCCAGTTCTGGATCGATGCTGTTGTCATCTTCGCTGTCGTCGTCTTCGTCTTCTTCTTCATCGTCGTCATTCAGATCTTCTGAAGAGAGTTCAGAACCGACGTTGGTCGCGGTTGGCGCCAAATCTTCTTCTGCGTTAGGGTCGACAAAGCCGGTAATGATATCGGACAGACGCGCTTCTTCTGCTTCAACACGATCGTATTGTTCAAGCAGGTAGGTAATGGCTTCTGGGTACTCGGCAACAGAGCACTGAACCTGATTGATACCGTCTTCGATACGTTTAGCGATGTCGATTTCGCCTTCACGGGTCAGAAGTTCTACGGTACCCATTTCACGCATATACATGCGGACGGGGTCAGTAGTGCGGCCGATCTCGGATTCTACGCTTGATAGCACCTGCACAGCAGCTTCGGCGGCATCTTCGTCAGCGATGTTTTCTGCCAGCATCAAATCATCGGCGTCAGGTGCTTCTTCCATCACCTGAATACCCATGTCATTAATCATCTGGATGATGTCTTCGATCTGGTCGGAGTCGACGATATCTTCCGGCAGATGGTCATTGACCTCAGCATAGGTCAGGTAGCCTTGCTCCTTGCCCTTGGTAACAAGAAGTTTTAGCTGTGACTGCGGGTTTTGCTCCATAAGACGGTATCCACACTTCAGAGTTTAAATCGGTGTTGGGCAGCAGAACCGCCAACAATAACTGACACGGGTTTTTTTGATTGCGCGCCGCTCCCCGGTATTGCGGCATTATGCGGGGGCTTGTCCCCGCTTTTCATCGGCACTTAAGCCGTAATTCAGATTTTAAACGCTAATCCTGCTTCTTAGGTTTGGGAAGTGTTTGCCATTCCTAGCTAAAACAAGGTGTTGCGCTTAAAATAAATAGGTTTTATTCGTTATGTCTTGGTGATTATGTTTTTTTTGCCAGTGCTTGATTGAGGGCCCACAGTTCTCGTCGCTGATCGGCATTTAAGCCTTGGGTTCGATCCAACGCGATGAGTTCTTCCTGACGCTGTTCGAGCATGGAGTCGTAGAGACTGCCTAATGTATCGACGAACGTTTGATGAACCATGTCCTCAACAACCATGTGGTTCCAAGTTGCCAAAGTTTCAAGCTGTTGAGCATATTTATTATCGCGGTATAGCTCAATCAACTGACCGGTAGTTAGCCCAGGCTGCGCCAAACAGGTTTCTACCAGTTCAATAAATAATGGCAATCCCGGCAGTGGATGTTCCCGTAAACCTTCAAGCGTTGGAACTTCAGCTGCCAGCGATGGATTTTGTACCAGTAATCCTATAAGTATACGCATAGTCGTGCGTTTTAGCTGAGGCTGCTGGTAACTATTTCCCGTTTCGGCCTGACGCGGCAGCAGTTTTTCAAGCTGACTATCGTCGAGAATGCCTAATTTTTGTCCTAAAAACTGCCGTAGGTACAACCTTAGGGTTTCACCTGGGATCTGTCCAATCAGCGGTAAAGCTAAAGCACTGAGCTTAGTACGCCCATCGGGAGTACTCAAATCGACCTGTGGCATCAACGTATCAAATAAGAATGCTGACAGCGGTTGGGCTTGCTCAATGCGTTGTTCAAATGCCGCGGTACCTTCTTTGCGCACCAGCGTATCCGGGTCTTCACCATCGGGCAGGAACATAAACTTCAACTGCCGACCATCGGATAGAAACGGCAGCGCGGTTTCCAGCGCACGCCATGCGGCTTCACGTCCGGCGTTATCGCCGTCGTAGCAGCACACCACGGTATCGGTGGTGCGGAACATTAACTGAATATGTTCTGATGTGGTCGAGGTTCCTAGCGAGGCTACGGCATAATCGATGCCGAACTGCGCCAGTGCCACCACATCCATATAACCTTCAACAACCAGCAGGCGAGCCAATTCAGGGTGGCGCTGCTGTGCTTCATACAGGCCAAATAGCTGGCGGCCTTTATGGAAAATATCGGTTTCAGGGGAGTTAAGGTATTTAGGCGTACCATCACCCAAAATACGGCCACCGAAAGCAATAACTCGCCCGCGTCTGTCGCGGATAGGAAACATCACGCGGTCGCGGAAACGGTCGTACGTGCGGCCATTATCATTATTGACCAGCATGCCCGCATCATTAAGCGCAGTGCGGCTAGCAGGATCACGGCCAAAACGCTTGAGTGCGTTATCCCAACCAGCAGGGGCATAGCCGATAGCAAAGTGATCAATAATTTCCTGGCTCAGTCCGCGCTGCATCAAATATTGCTGCGCCGATTGGCTACTCGGCTGACGTAAAGCCTGCTGATAGAAATCGCTTAGGCCGTCCATCAACTGATACAAATTTTGACGTTGGTGACGCTCGATCTGGCTGGGGCCGGTTCCTGCTTCATAAGGAATCTCTAGGCCTGCCATAGTAGCCAGTTCTTCGACGCTCTCCACAAACTCAAGTCTGTCGTAGTTCATCAAAAAATCGATGGCGTTACCATGTGCCCCACAGCCGAAGCAGTGGTAGAACTGTTTGTCCGCGTTAACGGTGAATGAAGGCGTTTTTTCGTTATGGAATGGACAGCAGGCATGGTAGTTCTTGCCCTGCTTTTTTAATTTCACACGCGCATCGACCAGATCGACAATATCGGTCCGAGCTAGCAAGTCATTTATGAATACACGTGGGATTCGTCCTGCCATAAGCCCTTACATTATTAGTCTGTTTGCGCGACTGCAAAACCGCCAGCAGCGTTGACAATTTTTCAGCCTATAAACGAGAACAAGCCGCGCATTCCTTTCGGAAGGCACGGCCTTCGTATGTTGCTGCACATCAAAATAGAGCTTCTTAAAACACTACTACGACAGACAACAACATGGTCTGTGAACCATTTGTTGGGGCTTTCACCCCGAACAAACTAGTACAGACGGGTGCGACGTGCGTTTTCGCGAGCCAGTTTCTTGGCGTGACGTTTTACTGCAGACGCTTTAGCGCGTTTACGCTCAGTAGTCGGTTTTTCATAGAATTCACGACGACGAACTTCAGCTAAAACGCCCGCTTTTTCGCATGAACGTTTGAAGCGACGCAGAGCTACGTCGAACGGCTCGTTTTCACGTACTTTAATTACCGGCATGTGCCTCTCACCTCGATATAAATCGGTCTTTTCGCTGACCTAGTGTCAGCTGTTCAAAAATGGTGCGGAATTTTAATCCGAACAGCACCGCTTTGTAAAGCAATGATGCGCTAATGTCCACAGGATTTTCACTATCCAACTGTTACGTTGACTTGTTACAGCAAGGATAGCAGGTGGTTTTTAGTCGGTTAATTTGCCACAGCACGAAAGCGGAACAGTATAGCTGAATTGTGCTATTATGCGCCACCTTAGTTGTTGGAGAAAAGTTGTTGGAGCCGCCATGCGCATTCTGGGCATCGAAACATCCTGTGATGAAACCGGTATCGCCATTTATGACGATGAACAAGGTATTTTGGCTAACCAGTTGTATAGCCAGATAAAACTACATGCTGATTACGGTGGCGTTGTCCCTGAACTGGCATCTCGCGACCATGTGCGCAAAACCATTCCCCTGATTCAGGCGGCCCTAAAAGAAGCCAATTTAACGGCAAAAGATCTCGATGGCGTCGCATATACCGCAGGGCCAGGTCTGGTTGGTGCGTTATTGGTAGGCGCGACCGTGGGACGTGCGTTGGCATTTGCATGGGATTTACCTGCGGTTCCTGTTCATCATATGGAAGGCCATTTGCTCGCTCCAATGCTGGAAGATAATCCTCCTGCGTTTCCGTTTGTTGCGCTACTCGTTTCTGGCGGGCATACCCAGCTCATCAGCGTAACCGGTATGGGGCAATACGAATTGTTAGGCGAATCTATTGATGACGCCGCCGGTGAAGCTTTCGATAAAACCGCTAAACTGCTGGGGTTAGACTACCCAGGCGGCCCAATGTTATCGAAGATGGCGCAGCAGGGAGAGGCCGGACGCTTTGTTTTCCCTCGCCCAATGACCGATCGCCCCGGCCTTGATTTCAGTTTTTCCGGTTTGAAAACCTTCGCCGCGAACACTATCCGTAATAATGAGGCCGACGAGCAAACGCGTGCAGATATTGCACGCGCATTTGAAGATGCCGTAGTTGATACACTGGCGATTAAATGCAAACGTGCATTAGAGCAAACAGGATTTAAACGTTTGGTGATGGCCGGTGGGGTTAGCGCTAACCGTACGCTGCGAGCTCGTCTGGCCGAAATGATGAAAAAGCGCGGTGGTGAAGTCTTTTATGCTCGCCCTGAGTTTTGTACCGACAATGGCGCGATGATTGCGTACGCCGGAATGGTTCGACTGAAGAGCGGTGTAAATGCCGACCTGAGTGTTTCCGTTCGTCCACGTTGGCCTTTAGCTGAGCTGCCAGCGGTGTAACGTTGATAGCTAGCAATATGTGAATCTGAAAATGGCGACCTGTAGGTCGCCATTTTGCTATTGGTCGGTATGCTTTTTCTCAGAAGCCGAGTCTTCAGAAGTCGGGTCGGCTTCTTTTGTTGGCTTTTTGAGTTTCTTCCAGATTTTGCTTTCTTGTCCGCGCCACAAACGTTGGATGTTGTCGTGGTGACGCATCAGAATTAAGCAGGAAAGCATTGCAACCGGAAACGTAAACTGGGGGGTGAACCACCATACATAAAACGGAGCAACCAGCGCGCTGACGATTGCGCCAAGTGAAGAATAACCACTCAGCAACACGGTGAGCAGCCATGTTACGGTCATGAGACCGGTAAGATCCCAACCGATAGGTGCGATGGCTCCGAATGCTGTCGCCACGCCTTTCCCACCGCGGAAATGAAAAAATACCGGGTAGATATGGCCTAGGCAGGCCGCTATTGCGGTCAATCCAAGGTAAAGAGGTGCAACGTCAAATTTATAGGCTAGCCAAACGGGTAGCATACCTTTGAGCACATCAAAAATTAGCACAGCAGCGGCGGCGGTTTTGCCCCCAATGCGTAACACATTGGTGGCTCCCGGATTTCCAGAGCCGTTCTCACGTGGATCGGGTAGACCCGCCACTCGACAGACGACAATAGCGCTGGAAATGGAGCCGCACAGGTATGCGAGAATAATCATGCCTAACGCAGTCGCACTCATAACTCAGCTCCGTCTTACGTTCGTTGTTTTTTACATCAAAAGACATAAAAGGGTATAAAGGTTAAGGGTCGTTTTAACAACCATATCTGTGGATAATACGCACATTCAAACAGAAGTGGTATCCAACCAAAGGCAAAAACCGAGAATCACGTGATGGACATCGTATTTATTGAAGAATTAACCGTCATTACCACAATTGGTGTTTATGACTGGGAGCAAACCATTCGCCAAAAGCTGGTATTTGATATAGAGCTGGCGTGGGATAATCGCAAAGCAGCGCTGAGTGACGATGTGTCTGACTGTTTAAGTTACGCCGATGTCAGTGAAGCCGTCATCAAGCATGTTGAGCCGAATCAGTTTGCTTTGGTTGAGCGAGTTGCGGAAGAAGTGGCTGTGATGCTGATGGATAGATTTAATAGCCCTTGGGTACGAATTAAAGTGAGTAAGCCAGGGGCGGTTGCCCACGCCAAAAGCGTTGGCGTACAGATTGAACGCGGAAAGCGGATTTAATTTGTGAGAACAGTGTGATTTTTATGTCATATTGGCGAAACTTTATTGATTTAGCCTAGTCACAGTCTTACATCATAAGTGGCGCAATAGCGTCACTTTTTTGCGTTTATTGCGCGTTTAAAAAGGGTAGTGCTTTTATGGATCTGCATTTGCTGATCAATGCGTTTATTCTTGGGGTTGTAGAGGGTGTTACCGAGTTTTTGCCCGTTTCGTCAACGGGACATATGATTATTGTCGGGCACTGGCTGGGATTTGAAGGTGATAAAGCGAAAACCTTTGAAGTTATCATTCAGCTAGGCTCGATTTTAGCCGTTGTAGTGATGTTCTGGCGTCGCTTGTTTGGTTTGATCGGCATCCACTTTGGTCAGCCTCCCTTGCATGAAGGAAAAACTCAGGGGCATTTAACGCTAGGGCATATTATTCTGGCGATGATCCCTGCGGTGGTGATGGGGTTAGTGTTTCACGATGCGATTAAGACGCTCTTTGCGCCACGTACCGTTGTGTATGCTTTGGTTGTTGGCGGTTTTCTACTGTTGGCCGCAGAATGGCTCAAGCCGAAGCAGCCGCGAGCGGTAGGGCTGGATGATATTACCTATCGTCAGGCGTTTATGATCGGTTGTTTTCAGTGTCTTGCGCTTTGGCCTGGCTTTTCCCGCTCAGGAGCCACTATTTCCGGCGGTATGCTGATGGGCGTGAGCCGTTTTGCTGCGTCTGAATTCTCTTTCATTTTGGCTGTACCAATGATGATGGGCGCAACGGCGTTAGAGCTGTATAAAAGTCTGCCGTTTCTCTCAGTGGCTGATTTGCCCATGTTTGCGGTGGGATTCGTCACGGCGTTTATCGTGGCGCTGATTGCGATTAAAACCTTCCTCAGCGTGATTAAACGTATCTCTTTTGTACCATTCGCGATTTATCGTTTTATCGTTGCGGCAGTGGTCTATATGGTGTTCCTGTAAGGGATTTCTGATGAGATGAAAAAAGGCCTCAGGTTTATACCGAGGCCTTTTTGATCTGGTGTTCTAGCGACTATTTGTGTCTTCTTGAGACGAAGCTTCTTGTTTCCACGTTTTTAGCGCATGCAGACGGCGTTGCTGTAACTCTTCACGAATTTGCTGCCCTTTGAATCCCGCATCCACGACGTCTCGTACAGATACACCTTCGGCCACTTTATAGGCTGCCCGCAGATAATCACCCTGTGGATAGGGATTATTTTCAAAACCGGTTCTGCCTCGCGCATCGGCTTCACTGGTCATAATCATTTGATCCAAACGATGAGGTTTGCGCCATACATCAATAGAATCAAATAATTTGAGCAGAGTGACTGGCCGTAATTTTTCCACGGTATGGATAAGATCGTGATATTCAGCCACAATTTTTGCTAATTCTCGAACGGCATTAGGAACGCGCATACGTTGGCAAAGTGCTTCCACCAGTTTCACGCCCGCAGGGCCGTGTCCATGGTGATGTGGCCAGAGCTCAGGCGGTGTTAGGCCTTTGCCTAAATCATGCGTTAGCGTGGCGAACCGTACATCAACCTCTTCAGTGAGTTTAGCGGCCATTGCAAGCGCCATTAGCGTATGTATTCCGGTATCAATTTCCGGGTGCCACTTTTCTGGAGCCGGTACGCCAAACAGATTATCGATTTCCGGAAATAAAATGGCCAGCGCACCGCAGTCGCGCAACACTTGGAAATAGATCTGCGGGCTTTGCGTCATCAATGCTTTTTCAGTTTCACGCCAGACGCGCTCTGGAGTGAGATTCTGCAACTCGTTGTCAGTGGTCATTTGCGTCATCAACGCCATGGTTTCTGCTGCAACATGGAATCCTAGATGGGCAAAGCGAGCAGCAAAACGAGCGACGCGCAAAACGCGGAGTGGGTCTTCATGAAACGCATCCGAGACGTGGCGTAACACTTTGTTATTTAGGTCGTCTAGGCCGCCATAGGGATCGATAAGCGTGCCATCAGCGCTTTCAGCCATGGCGTTTATGGTGAGATCGCGGCGCAGCAAATCCTGCTCTAGCGTCACATCGGGAGCGAAGTAGGTGACAAAACCAGTGTAACCATGGCCTGATTTACGCTCTGTACGCGCCAGCGCATATTCTTCGTGAGACTTTGGGTGTAGAAAAACGGGAAAATCTTTCCCAACTTGCTCAAACCCCTGCGCAATAAGTTCTTCTGGGGTTGCACCTTCAATCACCCAGTCGCGATCATAAACCGGTAAATTTAATCGTTTATCGCGTACGGCTCCGCCGACCAAGAAAATCTTCAAACTTACTTCCTCAGAGATACCCCACATATTTGCTGCAACGTTATCGTCACTCAAGATATGAAAGGAATAAAACAATTGTTTGGAACAGATGATTTGTTAACTATAGGTTACGACAAACCTTACGAGTGCAGAAACAAAAAACGCCGCAAGCGGCGTTTTTTTCATGAGTGATTAGTTCATCCAGCGATCTTTTTTCCGGCGCGGGATTAGGCGCGGTAAAAGCAGGCCTAGCAGCAGGCCACCACCTGCGACGCCGCCGCCGTAGAGGAACCACTCCATGAAGATGGCGCGTTTTTTATCATCCAATTGGGTATCGATGACGCTCATCTTTTTTTGGGCGCTAGCCAGTTGTTCTTTCAGATTTTGATTCTCTGATTTTAGGCCGTTGATGGTGTTGTCACTGTTAGCGACTTTTTGCTGCATTTCGGCGGTACGCTGGTTCCAACTGTTATCGATATTGGTTAGCTTGTCCGTTAAGGTTTTGACCTGCTGTTCCAACTCTGGAACACGGCTACGTAAACTGGGTTCGGTACTCAGTTGTTCCATCGGTAGCCACACGGTACGGCCTTTAGCGTCGCGCACCTGACCATATTTGTTATCTGCATTAACGCTCAGCAGCTCAACTTCTTCACCCGCATTCAGTGTTCCGACAATACGATACTGGTTACCTGGGCCACTGTGGACATAAGTATTCAGTTCGTCGGAAATGTAGCGCTTCTCTTCAGCATGAGCGTTCAGCGTAAAGCAGGCGGCGAGTAGTGTTAAACAAACTAAGCGAAATTTATGCATCTGATTTTCATTTTTAAGTGGATGAAGAGACAAAATACTACGGGGAACAGTGTGGCGACGCAATGAAAAATCCGAAATGGGAACTTTCTGACTTCTAACGCTGGCAGCGACAACGTTCCACGCCAGCCGCTAAAAATAAACAGGCCTAATAATTGCTTATCAGACCTGTGGTTTTATCTATTTATTTGGCTTTCAGTGGTGGATTAACTAAAAGTGCAGATTAGCCAAAAAGCGCCTGCAAAATATAAAACAGAACGATCGACAATCCAGCACCGGCTGGCAGCGTAATGATCCACGATGCGACGATGTTGCGTACAACGTTGAGATTTAACGCCGCTATACCGCGAGCAAAACCTACGCCTAACACGGCACCCACCAGCGTTTGCGTGGTTGAGATTGGCAGCCCAGTCCCTGATGCGATAACCACGGTAGACGCGGTGGCAAACTGCGCGGCGAACCCACGGCTTGGCGTGAGGTCGGTGATGCCGCTGCCTACGGTTTCCATAACACGACGTCCCATCAACGCTAAACCAATCACGATGCCAATTCCACCCAGTGGTAATATCCACCAAACAATAGGTGAGGTAGACGCTAGTGCGATGGGGTCATGCACAATCGCAACGATGGCGGAAAGTGGTCCAATCGCATTGGCGACGTCATTGGAGCCATGGGCGAAAGCCATCGCGCAGGCGGTAATGACCATTAATAGGCTAAATACTTTTTCTACGCCGCGGAAATGGTCTTCTTCATCGGCATTATCGACGAAGGATTTCCGCGCGAGGTAGAAGTAGCCGCCAACCATCACCAGAACGGAGAGGGCGATAGAGATAAGCCACGTTTCGCCGTTGGTCAGGTGTAATCCAACGTGTTTTAACCCTTTTTTGATGGTCACTAGCAAAATGACCAGCGACGTCAAAAACATATAAATAGGGCCATAGCGGCGGGCGTTGGCAAACGGTTTATCGGTATTAAAGATCAGGCGCTGAGCGCTGAGGAAAATACCGTAGGCCACTACGCCCGAAATGAGAGGCGTAATGATCCAACTGCCGACAATGCCTTTCACGCCGCCCCATTCGACGGCATCAGGCCCAACGGATACGCAGGCAAAACCAATAATTGCACCAATGATGGAGTGGGTCGTTGATACCGGCCAGCCCATCATCGAGGCTAAGATGAGCCAGATACCAGCGGCTAGCAACGATGACATCATGCCGAATATCAGCACGTCCGGCTGAGCGCTAAACGCGCTAGTATCAATAATGCCATTACGAATGGTTTGCGTGACTTCACCACCGGCCAAATAGGCACCGGCGAATTCAAATATCATGGCGATAATAATCGCCTGACGGACGGTGATAGCGCGGGCGCCAACGGAGGTGCCCATTGCGTTTGCAACGTCATTAGCCCCGATACCAATCGCCATCAGCAAGCCAAAAAATGCAGCGATGAGGATCAGCAAAGTGCCGTGGTCAGCAATAATTGCCATTTATGTGAGTCCAAAATATAAAAGATTAAAGTTAACAATAAGAAACCAAGGGTTAGCCGCGAGCCAGCATCATCTCAAGGCGAGAACCGACGCGCAGAGATTCGTCGGCAAGACTGCCAATCCACTCCATGACCTGATACAGGCACATCACGTCGATAGGGTTATGCTGTGGTTCGAGGACGAGCAATGCTTGACGCAGTAGGATCTGCTGATGATCGGTGTCATCTTCAATGTGATCTAACTCCATCACCATTTGCTCTACTAAGGATGCTTCGCGTCCACGGAAGCCAGTTTCTAAAAGTTCGTCCAGTTCGTGGATCACTTTATTTGCCTGCGTGGTAGCATCTAGGCAACGCTGTAGGTAGACCATGAAATCTGCCTGCATTTGCTGTGGTACCTGCAAATTGCGACCAATGACACGACCCGCAATATCCTTGGCGCGATTGGCCAAACGATCCTGCTGGGTGACTAAATCAAGCATGTCGGAGCGGTCAACCGGCAGAAATAGGCCGCGCGGTAACTTGAGGCGAATTTCCCGTTTAAGCACGTCAGCCTGCTTTTCCAGAGTAGAAATCAGCTCACGAATATGTTGGGCTTCATCCCACTGCTGTTGAGCGGTGGCTTGAAAGAAAGGTACCAGCAGCGAGCAGCATTCATGCACGCGGCTAGCATGTTCCTGAAGCGGTTTCAGGGGAGACTTGGCAAACAATCCTAAAATAGTATTTACTGGCATCACTCATGCACCTTTTGATGGTTTTCTGCGCAAAAGTTGTCAGAAGGGTGCGCATGTTAACTGATGTGTTTTGTGTTGCACACAATTTTTGTATTTCAAACTGAACTTATTGATATAGTTCGGTAAAACCTTAATGTGAATGAAACTATGACCGAAGCTATGACCGTAGAAATCGAACTAAAATTCATCGCTACGCCAGAAGTCGCGGAACAACTATCTGTGCGTTTGGCCCCGTGGCCAAATGTACATACGGCGGCTCAAAAACTGACCAATATCTATTATGAGACGTCTGAAAACACGTTACGTGGCTATGACATGGGATTACGCGTTCGTGGCTATGGCGATCGCTATGAGATGACGCTCAAAACGGCGGGGAAAACCATTGGTGGCCTGCACCAGCGACCTGAGTTTAACGTTGAACTGAAAGGCGCCGATTTAGATATTCGTCTGCTTCCACCAGAAGTTTGGCCGAAGGGTTGCGATGTTGATGCATTGCAAGCTGCGCTATCTCCCGTATTTAGCACGCATTTTGCGCGTGAAAAGTGGGTGGTTACTTACCGTTCCAGCGAGATAGAGGTTGCGTTGGATCAAGGCGAGGTCAAAGCCGGCGAGCTGAGCGAGCCGCTATATGAGATTGAGCTGGAGCTGAAATCGGGTAGCCGCGAAGATTTGCTGGCCTTTGCGCAGGAGATTACCGCCGAAGGGGGACTTCGCTTAGGCAGTTTAAGTAAAGCCGCGCGGGGTTATCATTTGGCAAAAGGCAATCCGCAGCGTGAAATTGTTCCGCTTGGAATACTGAAAGTGGCGCCTAAAGCCAGCGTCGAACAGGGCATGACCGACGCTTTTACCTTCGCACTACGTCACTGGCAAGCCAACGAGGAAGTTTGGTTACAGGGTGACCGTAAAGCGCAGAAAACCGTACTTGAAGCGGTTGAACTGCTGCGACAGATTTTTGTGCTGTTCGGTGGATTAGTACCGCGTAAGGCAAGCACTGAGCTGCGTGCGGGGCTGACCGCGCTGGAAGAACAATTGGCGACGCCGCGTTTAGATGCACAAAAGGTCTGTTTTAGCCCGTTGTATCTGAATACCCAGTTAGCACTTACTTGCTGGATAGCGACCGCAGGCTGGCGCTCTTATGTGAATGAGAAAACTCAAACTAAATTGAATGCGTCCTTCAAGCGCTTTGCCGACATCATGTTAGGTCGTGCCGGTGCTGAGCTGAAGGAAGCCTTTGACCATGTGCATCATGGCGGCGAATATCAGGATAAATATACGCGTTTGGTTCGCCAGCTGCTGTCGTTTCATGTGCTGTCAGGTGCGTATCCCGATGAGGATGTTGCGCAATATTTATCTGGTTGGCAGACGCTGCAACAAGCCATCATCCAGAAACAGGAAGCATATATTGAATCTACCCGTAAGCATGCCATGGATCAGCCCGTATTTTGGTTGAATGGTACTCATTGATTCGTCGCTCCTTCTTTGGCATTGAGTCATACGCCTCCTCTCCAGTGAGCGCTGGAGAGAGCAAAGAAGGAGAGTTCTGCACCGTTTTCCGCCTGAATACAGGCGAATGTTCAAGGGAGTGTCTATGTCTGCGTTTGCTTCCCGCCCGCTTCCCTCTTTGTTGCAGGCTCAGGCCACGCAAATCTCGGAGCGTTTGGCCGTTTCCTCTCCTGAGGAGCTTTGTGCTCTCGCGCTAAGCGACTTCATGAGTGAAAATTTCATTACGCATCCCGAATGGTGGCAGCAACTGCATGACACCCCTCCAACGTCTAACGAGTGGCAAAATTATGCTAATTGGTTAGACGAACAATTAGTAAACGCTCTCGATGAAGCCAGCCTAATGCGCGGACTACGGCTGTTTCGCCGACATATGCTGGCGCGTATTTCATGGATGCAATCGCTTAATCTGTGTGAAACGAGCGATACGTTGCGCCAACTAAGCGAACTGGCTGAAACACTGATTATTACTGCTCGCGATCGCCTCTATCAAACATGCTGTGCCGAATGGGGAACACCGTGTAATTCTCAGGGCGAGCCACAGCCGCTGTTGATTTTAGGTATGGGGAAATTGGGCGGTGGAGAACTAAATTTCTCCTCGGATATCGATCTGATTTTTGCTTATCCAGAAAGCGGCGTAACTCAGGGAGGACGGCGTGAGTTAGATAACGCGCAGTTCTTTACCCGCTTGGGACAGCGTTTGATCAAAGCGCTCGATCAGCCCACGGTAGACGGATTTGTCTACCGCGTTGATATGCGGTTGCGTCCGTTTGGCGACAGTGGTCCTTTGGTGCTGAGTTTTGCTGCGCTGGAGGATTATTATCAGGAGCAAGGGCGCGACTGGGAACGTTATGCCATGGTGAAAGCACGGTTGATGGGCGGCAGCGAAGATGCCTACAGCCAAGAGCTACGCCGTACTTTGCGCCCGTTTGTCTTTCGCCGCTATATTGATTTCAGCGTGATTCAGTCGCTGAGAAACATGAAAAGCATGATTGCCCGTGAAGTGCGGCGCAGGGGTTTGAAAGATAACATTAAGCTTGGTGCGGGAGGCATTCGTGAGATTGAATTTATCACCCAGGTTTTCCAACTGATCCGCGGGGGCCGTGAGCCCAGTTTGCAACAACGGGCATTGCAGCCTTCTTTACGTGCTATCGGCCAGCTTGGTCTGCTCCAGCCGGATCAGGTTGAATCTTTACTCAGCAGTTACCTGTTTTTGCGTCGTCTGGAAAATCTTCTGCAGGCTATCAATGATGAACAAACCCAAACGTTACCGACAGATGAGCTGAATCGGGCACGTTTAGCGTGGGGAATGGGGTTTGGTGATTGGCCGGAACTCATGGCACAGCGAGATCAGCATATGCGCAGTGTTCGTTTAATTTTTAACGAGCTTATTGGCGATGACGAGGGGAATGAAGGCGGTGAGACGGCACCTAGCGAGCAGTTTGCTGCGCTCTGGCAGGATTCGCTTGATGAAAGCGAGCTTGACCCTTTTACTCCGCAGTTAGAGGGCGAATCGCGTCAGTTACTGCTCAGATGCATCAATGATTTTCGTAATGATGTGGATAAACGCACCATCGGTCCGCGTGGTCGAGAAGTGCTGGGCCAGTTAATGCCAGAGTTGTTAGGTGAAGTTTGTGCCCGAGAAGATGCTGTACGTGTACTGCAACGTCTAACACCTTTGTTATTAAATATCGTAACGCGCACCACTTATCTGGAACTGTTGGTCGAGTATCGCGCTGCGCTGAGCCAGCTTATCCGCCTGTGTGCGGCATCGCCGATGGTGGCGACGCAGTTGGCTCGTTATCCGCTGTTGCTGGATGAGTTACTTGATCCCAACACGCTGTATCAACCCGTGCCGCAGGATGCTTACCAAGATGAATTGCGCCAATATTTGATGCGTGTTCCCGCCGATGATGAAGAGCAAAATCTTGAGGCGTTGCGCCAGTTTAAGCATGCACATCAACTAAGAATTGCTGCTAGTGATATATCTGGTGCGCTGCCGGTGATGAAAGTTAGCGATCATCTCACCTATTTGGCCGAAGCGATGATTGATGCCGTAGTACAACAGGCATGGACTCATATGGTTGCGCGCTATGGTCAACCGACTCACTTGCAAGGACGAGAAGGGCGTGGGTTTGCGGTGCTTGGCTACGGTAAGCTCGGTGGCTGGGAGTTGGGATACAGTTCTGATCTGGATCTGGTTTTCCTGTTGGACTGCCCTTCTGATGTGATGACCAGCGGAGAACGTAGCATTGACGGGCGTCAGTTCTATCTGCGTTTGGCGCAGCGCATCATGCATCTGTTCAGTACCCGAACGTCCTCTGGCATTTTATACGAAGTGGATGCTCGCCTGCGCCCATCGGGGGCGTCGGGAATGTTGGTTAGTACCGTGGAGTCTTTCGCAGAATATCAGCGTAACGAGGCCTGGACATGGGAACATCAAGCTTTGGTGCGCGCCCGCCCAGTCTACGGCGATACACAAATCCATCAGCAGTTTGACGCCATTCGACATGAGATCCTATGCCGCCCTCGAGTCGGCGATACGCTGAAGATCGAGGTGCGTGAGATGCGCGAAAAAATGCGCCAACATTTAGGGGGCAAGCATCGCGAGATGTTTGATATTAAAGCAGATGAAGGCGGCATCACTGACATTGAGTTCATTGCACAATATCTCGTGTTGAACTACGCGGCCCAAGAACCTCGGCTTACTCGCTGGTCTGATAACGTACGTATTTTCGAGTTGATGGCAAACTACAACATCATGCCTGATGATGAGGCCGCGGCGCTGACCAAAGCATATGTCACGATGCGTGATGCGATCCATCACTTGGCTCTGCAAGAGCAGTCAGGAACGGTTGGGTTGGATATGTTTGTTGCCGAGCGTGAGCAGGTTCGTCAAAGCTGGGCCAAGTGGCTGGGTGAGAAAATATAATCTTTGAGAAGTTGTGCGCAAATTTTATTCATTTGTCTTTTTGTTGTTCTATAATGCGCATAATTTATGCGCATGAGATTTTAGTATGAAACGTAAAACACTGCTAACGGGCAGCAAAAAGGCGGTTAATGTGAGCATCGATCAAGGACTGATACAGCAGGCAAAGGCACTCAATATCAATTTATCTGCAGTGATGGAGGATGCACTGCAACGGGCAGTGATTGCCAAAGGGCAACAGCAGTGGCTGGCAAATAATCGTCAAAGCATTGCTGCGTACAATCAGGATGTGGAAGAGCATGGCGTATTCAGTGATGGCCTGAGGTCTTTCTGATGAGCCAGTTTTGCGTATATGCAAACCGGGATCGCGCGTCGGCAAAGCGCTTTCCCTATCTTCTGGATGTTCAGCACGATTTTTTGTCATCTCTGTCTACTCGAATGGTCATCCCGCTGGGATTGAGAAATCCATCATCGCCGTTGGCTGAGCAAGAACGTTTGATCTTGAGCTTTAAGATTGAAGGACAAGAGGTGCTGTTGATGACGCCGCAGATGTCGGGGGTTGCCCTGTCCCAACTGGGTGAGCAAGTCGATGACTTGAATTATTGCCGAGATGACATTGTTGGGGCGATGGATTTCTTAGTCTTTGGGTATTAGTGGCTTCGTCCTTGAAACCGTTGCCGTGTATCTCTTTAGCTATTAATTATCTGGCTGCTAATAGCGCGAAGGCATTCCTTTCGGGCGAGTCTTGAAGCGGCGGTGCATCCACATATATTGATTCGGCGCGCGTAAAATTTCTTGCTCAACGACTTTATTCATCGCTGCTGCCGCTACGGTTTCGTTTTCTAGCGGGAAATCTTCCAAACGTGGCTGAATAATCATGGTGTAGCCACTGCCATTTTCGGCTCGAATGGCATTGAACGGAATAATCGCAGGTTTTCCCATACGTGCCAGAATATATGTGCCGGTGGTGGTCGCAGCCTGTTCTACGGCAAATAGTGGCACGAATACGCTGCTGCGGGGGCCGTAATCGTGGTCTGGCGCATACCAGACAATTTCACCCTCTTTCAACGCTCGGATCATGCCTTTAACGTCTTTTCGATCCAGCATATATTTGTTAGATCGTAGACGTCCCCAAGTTTGCATCCAGTCGACAACTTTGTTGTCGTTCGGGCGATAAACACCGACGCCGGGATTGTGAACGCCAAAAATGCGAGCGCCCAATTCCAGCGTGAGAAAATGCAAACCAATCAGCAAAACACCTTTTCCTTCCTGTTGTGCTTTGGTGATGTTCTCTAGCCCTTCGGCTTTACACCAGCGGTTAATTCGCCACGTTGGCCAAAACCAAGCCATGCCGGTTTCAATAAGCCCCATACCTACGGACTCAAAATTTTTGGCAACTCTTTTTTTGCGCTCAGACTCTGACATTTCAGGGAAGCAGAGCTCCAAATTACGCAAAGAAATTTTTACCCGGCGTTTCATAAACTTCATCGCAGTTCTGCCTAACCACGTTCCTAATTTAAACAGCCACGGATAGGGCAAGAGGACTAAAATGTATAGCACTCCGAGCCCTAGCCAAGTTAACCAGTAACGTGGGTGCAGTAGTTCGCGCTCGAATTTCGGGTAAACGTGATTGTCAGCCATAACGGAGAAACCAGAACCTCGGTCAATGAATTGAGAGCCTATTGTAATAGAAATAACGGCGCTTGTGATAATATCGCCGCCATCTTAGTCTGTTTTGGAGTCTGGGGATGAAAGTAACCCTACCTGATTTCCGTCATGCCAACGTACTGGTTGTGGGTGACGTAATGTTAGATCGCTACTGGTATGGACCCACCAGCCGTATTTCACCGGAAGCGCCAGTGCCTGTCGTAAAAGTGGATACCGTTGAGGAGCGTCCTGGCGGTGCGGCTAACGTGGCCATGAACATTGCATCCCTTGGTGCAAACGCCCGTTTGGTGGGTTTGACCGGCATCGATGATGCGGCCAGAGCGCTGAGCGCGAAGCTGGGTGAAGTGAATGTTAAATGCGATTTTGTCTCTGTGCCGACGCATCCGACAATTACAAAACTGCGTGTTTTATCGCGTAACCAGCAACTGATTCGTCTCGATTTTGAAGAGGGCTTTAGCAGTATTGATCCTCAACCGATCTTCGACAGAATTCAGCACGTATTGCCAAAATTAGGTGCGCTAATTTTATCCGATTACGCGAAAGGCGCTCTGAACTCCGTCCAGCAGATGATTCAATTAGCGCGTGCGGCGAATGTACCTGTGCTGATTGATCCGAAAGGTACCGATTTTGAGCGCTACCGCGGTGCCACGTTGTTAACGCCAAATCTGTCTGAATTTGAAGCCGTTGTTGGCCGCTGCAAAACCGATGAAGAGTTGGTCGAACGTGGGTTACAACTGATGCGTGAATTTGAGCTGACGGCGTTGTTGGTGACGCGTTCTGAGCAAGGCATGACGCTACTGCAGCACGACCAGCCACCTTTGCACATGCCGACGCAGGCGCAGGAAGTTTATGACGTAACCGGTGCGGGTGATACGGTTATTGGTGTGTTGGCAACGTGTATTGCCGCAGGCACTTCATTGGAAGAAGCCTGTTTCTTGGCGAATGCTGGCGCCGGTGTCGTGGTTGGCAAGCTGGGGACGTCAACGGTTTCTCCGATTGAATTGGAAAATGCCATTCGTGGACGCAGCGAGACGGGCTTTGGCGTAATGAGTCAAGACGAGCTAAAAGTGGCCGTCGCTAATGCTCGCCAGCGTGGTGAAAAAGTCGTTATGACCAACGGCGTTTTTGACATTCTCCACGCGGGACATGTCTCTTATTTAGCTAATGCGCGTAAGCTTGGCGATCGCCTGATTGTCGCGGTTAACAGCGATGCATCAACCAAACGACTAAAAGGCGAAGAGCGTCCGGTGAATGCGCTGGCGCAGCGTATGATTGTGCTGGCGGCGTTGGAAGCGGTGGATTGGGTTATCTCGTTTGAAGAAGATACTCCGCAGCGCATTATCTCTGAAATCTTGCCAGACCTGCTGGTCAAAGGTGGCGATTATAAGCCGGAAGATATTGCTGGTGGCAAAGAGGTTATTGCTGCAGGTGGTGAAGTGCGTGTGCTGAACTTTGAAGATGGCTGCTCAACCACCAATATTATAAAAACCATTCGTCAGGGGCACGAGTAAAGGCCTGACGCACGACAATCGGAACACACTGTGAGTGGATTAAAGCAAGAGCTGGGATTGGCTCAGGGCGTGGGGCTACTGTCGACGTCATTGTTAGGAACGGGAGTATTTGCCGTTCCTGCGTTGGCGGCATTAGTGGCGGGCGATGATAGTTTATGGGCTTGGCCCATTCTGATTGTGCTCGTTTTTCCGATTGCTATTGGTTTTGCCGCGCTAGGGCGTCATTTTCCTAGCGCTGGCGGCGCTGCCCATTTCGTCGGTATGGCATTTGGGCCGCATATGGCCCGAGTCACGGGCTGGCTATTTCTTTCGGTTATCCCCGTTGGTTTGCCTGCGGCATTACAAATTGCAGCAGGCTTTTGGCAGGCCATGTTCGGCTGGCATGGTTGGCAGCTACTGTTGGTCGAGGTCGGAACTCTGAGCGCGGTGTGGTTTCTCGGTACACGAGGCGCCGGTTCCAGCGCTAACCTTCAGACGTTGATTGCTGCACTGGTTGTGGCACTTGTGGCTGCTATTTGGTGGCGCGGGGGGATCTCTCCTGCCGAAATTCCATTCCCTCAACCGTCTGATGTTAGCCCTAGTAATTTATTCTCCGCTTTGGCAGTGATGTTCTGGTGCTTTGTGGGCTTAGAAGCCTTTGCTCATTTGGCTTCTGAATTTAAGCATCCTGAACGTGATTTCCCGCGGGCGCTGATAATAGGTTTGCTGTTGGCTGGGATTGTCTATTGGGGATGTACGGTTGCCGTACTGCACTTCAATGCTTTCGGCGCGGAAAAAGCAGCGGCTGCGTCATTGCCGGGGATAGTGGTTCAACTGTTTGGACAGAAAGCGCTTTGGGTCGCCTGTATCATTGGCTATCTCGCCTGTTTTGCCAGCCTGAATATTTATACTCAAAGTTTTGCTCGTTTAGTTTGGTCACAGGCTCAGCTAAAGCAGAACAGTCGTTTGGCGAAACTTTCTGCACGTCAGGCGCCGGTTAATGCGTTAAATGTGGTTCTTGGCTGTTGCTTGGTATGTGCGGTTGGCATTTTCACGCTAGGTATCGCTTTAGATGAATTGATCATCTATGCCAATGGTATTTTTATTATGATCTATCTACTGTGCATGTTGGCGGGGTGTCGATTGCTGAAAGGGCGTTCACGCCTGATGGCGGCAATAGGTGGAGTATTATGCTTACTGTTGCTGTACATGGTGGGATGGAAAAGTGCGTACGCCATGGTTATGTTAGCCGCTCTGTGGGCTTTCCTGCCGAAGCGCGCCGTCGCGGGTGCCTAGATTCGTATTAGTACTGTTGTTTTCTCCTGCATATTGAACAAACAAAAAACGGAAGCCTAAGCTTCCGTTTTACTTTTGGGGCCGAGTTGGATTATTCCGCGTCTTTGGTCGTCGTCTCTGTTGCCGCCAGTTTTTCTTCTAGCGCAGAAAGGCGTTGTTCCATCAGGGCGAGTTTCTCGCGGGTACGCATGAGAACTTGAGTCTGCACGTCAAACTCTTCACGGTTGACTAAATCCATACGGTTGAACTGTGCTTGTAGGATTTGGCGTATCTTCTTCTCGACATCATCCCCGAACTCACGCAGTCCTTTTGGCATAGATTCATGCACCTGACGAGCAATTTGTTCAATTTTCTTCGGGTCAATCATGGAGTGTTCCTTGGTCGTTATGGTCATGCGTTGTGGCTTCACACCACGATCAGAACGAATGACGATGATATTGAGCTGCGGCATGCTGATGCTTTAAGTCCATAGTGTAATGCGAGTTGGCTAACGGATAAACCTCTGTGATCGTTCTTGGATAATCAGGAAAGCCGATTGCCCAAATTAGTCATTAGCGTTATAGTTGGCCTGCTTATTCTCAGGGCGGGGTGGAAGTCCCCACCGGCGGTAAATTTGTGCATAACGCATGCCTTTAAAGGCGTTGCGAAATCATAAAAAGCCCGCGAGCGCTTACGCTGCAAAGTGTAAGGACAGCAGATCTGGTGTAATTCCAGAGCCGACGGTTAGAGTCCGGATGGGAGAGAGTAACGATACCTGTTGGGTTTATCCCACTCGCGTTATTAGGCGCGTAGGCCGTAGGCTTGCGTTTGCCACTCCTCAAAGCTGCCCTGATTCTGGTAATCCATATAATTAATGAGGTTTTTTTACCATGAATCAGACTTTACTTTCCGATTTCGGTACTCCGATGGAACGTGTTGAACGTGCGCTGACTGCGCTGCGTGAAGGACGTGGTGTGATGGTGCTCGACGATGAAAATCGTGAAAACGAAGGCGACATGATTTTCCCTGCTGAAACCATGACTGAAGAACAGATGGCGATGACCATCCGTCATGGTAGCGGCATTGTGTGTCTGTGCATCACTGAAGAGCGTCGTTTGCAGTTAGATCTGCCAATGATGGTCAGCAATAACACCAGCCACTACGGCACCGCGTTCACCGTGACTATCGAAGCCGCCGAAGGCGTTACTACCGGTGTTTCAGCCAAAGACCGCTTGACCACCGTGCGCGCGGCGAGTGCAGAAGGTGCGAAGCCTTCTGATTTGCATCGCCCAGGTCATGTATTCCCACTGCGTGCGCAAAACGGCGGTGTGTTGACGCGTCGTGGTCATACCGAAGCCACTATTGATTTAGTCACTTTGGCTGGCTTCCGTTCCGCAGGTGTACTGTGCGAACTGACCAACGACGATGGCACTATGGCTCGCGCTCCAGAGGTGATTGTGTTTGCTAACAAACATAATATGCCCGTTGTGACCATCGACGATTTGGTTGCATATCGTCAGTCTCAAGAGAAAAAAGCGAGCTAAATGCTTGCTAGCCAAACGAAAAAGGACAGCCTAGGCTGTCCTTTTTGCTATTCATACTGGATTAACCTAATGGGCTGCTCTGAAGCAATGTTAGGCTAAACCCCATTACGGTCATACCGCACAAAACGCCATAGCTCGGGTTATTCTGCGGATCGATTTCTTTCGCCAACGGCATAAGCTCATCGACTGACAGCGCGACCATAATCCCGGCCACCATCGCCATAATCGATGCCATGAATACTGGAGAGATAGCCGGTCCCAGCAGGAAGAATGCTAGCAGCCCCCCTAAAATCTCAGCAAAACCTGAAATACTTGCCCACCACAACGCTTTAGTTTTCGAACCTGTTGCGGCGTAAACGGGTCCAGCTACCGCAAGACCCTCTGGGATATTGTGAATAGCAACGGCTAACGCAATTCCCATTCCGAGTTCGAGATCGGAGCTTGCGGTGACAAAGGTGGCTATCCCTTCTGGAAAGTTGTGCAGGCTGATGCCTAATGTCAGCAGCATAGCCGTGCGGCGCAGGTTGCGCGTTTTTCCCGCTTTAGGCGCATCCATCAGGTCGTGAGCATGTTGATGAGGCAACATCCTGTCCAATAGGAAATAGCCCACTAAGCCAATGATAAACATGCCGTAACCCAGCATAGGCGACATGCCTTGGGTATCTAGCGCGGCGGGTAGCATTTCCATTAACGAAATCAGCAGCATAATCCCTGCTGCAAAGCCGAGCGCAAAGGCTAAAACCCGGTTAGATGGTTTTTGCCCGACGATGGCTAACAACGCGCCGACAAACGTGGCACCGCCAGCAAGCAGAGTCAGAATGAGTGGAACTGACATAGCGCCTCCATGTTGATAATGATTCCTATTATTGTTTTAACCTATCAGTAAGTAAATAGCGAATACAACGTTATTACCAATAGAATTAATAACTCAACCTCATCGTGAGGCGAAAGACTTTGGCAAGCAGAGAATATTCAAATTTACTGACAATCATCATCATGGTTATCCGGCAGACGATTTGCTGAATTGTGAGTACTGTAGAGGGATTCGGAGGCAGCGCCCTCCAGTAGATAAGAAAAGGATAATGTTATGACGACCTCTCGTATGCCTGCGTTGTTTCTCGGTCACGGTAGCCCGATGAACGTGCTGGAAGAAAATGATTACACGGCGGCTTGGCGCGAGTTGGGTCGAACGTTACCGCGCCCAAAAGCGATTATTGCCGTGTCTGCCCATTGGTTTACACGTGGTACTTTTGTTACTGCGATGGAACAACCTCGCACTATCCATGACTTTGGCGGATTTCCACAGGCGTTGTTTGATACTCAATATCCCGCGCCGGGTGCCCCTGAGCTGGCTCGTCGAGTTCAGCAATTGCTCGAACCGGAAATGGTGCATTTAGATCACAGTGAGTGGGGATTGGATCACGGTACTTGGGGCGTGTTAATTAAAATGTACCCTGATGCTGATATTCCAGTCATTCAGCTCAGCATCGACGGAACACAGCCTGCGGCTTATCACTTTGCCTTAGGTAAAAAATTATCGGCTTTACGCGATGAGGGGGTGATGATTGTGGCGAGCGGAAACGTGGTGCACAACCTGCGTATGGTGAAATGGCAAGGCGACGCTGAACCTTATCCGTGGGCATTCAGCTTTGATAATTTTGTGCGTGAGAACCTTGCGTATAAAGGTGAGGATCATCCACTGGTTAACTTTATGCAGCATGAGGGAGCTGAATTATCCAACCCTTCGCCAGAACACTTTCTGCCGCTGCTTTATGTCCTAGGTGCTTGGGACGGTGAAGAGCCAATCCGTGTCCCCGTTGACGGCATCGTTATGGCGTCGCTGAGTATGCTATCCGTCGTCGTCGGTGAGTGAACCCTGTTTATCGTTTGGGCGCGCGAGGTGCGCGCCCATATATTGTAATAATGGCATTCGAAGAAATTTGCCCGAAGGCTAGAACGACGGAGTTGTGCGTTATTGAATGTTAACTTTATGCTGGCGCATCAGGCTTTTTTCTCAGGAATATCCACATCAGTCCCAACCAAACCAACCCGCTGATAAGCCCATACACATTAAACACGCCGCTTCCTGCCCAAAGATAAATACGTTTTGCTAGCTCGATTCCCAATGCGTAGATACCGATGGTTGTCATACCCAGTGCCGCCGCGACGGTACCTTTGCGCATATTGCTGGCAAACAGTGTTAGGCGATAAAGCCCTGCGTTGATAAGACCCGTACCGAACGCGTAAAGACTTAAGCCAGCGATGGTCCAAAGATAGGCATGCGGCGTAAACACGGAGCCAAAAGCCGCTAGCGCTAGTCCTGCAATGATGGGGGGAGCGCCAAGCCAAAGCGGTTTTTCAATCGGCATTTTGCCGGCAATGCGTGCCAGCACTAAATTTCCGGCAATGAGCGCCATGAAAATCGGCACCTGTAGCCAGCCGTAAGCGACTGGCGTCAGACCTTCCCCATCGATAAGAATGACGGGCGAAATAGCTACCCAGGCCAATAGCGGCAGAGCAGAGAAGCCAATTGATGCGGCGCCGCAGACAAAGCGTAAATTACCAAATACCTGACGGTAATCAGCCAAGAGAGACTTTAGACGTAGTTTTTCTCCCTGAGACTGCGCGGTTTCCGGCATGCCTTTCCACAGACCCAACCATGCGACAAAAGCAACTAGCGCGAATACGGCAAACATGCTTTTCCATGGCGCAAATTGGATGAAGGCAGCGCCTGCCAATGGGCCAATCAGCGGTGCAATCAGAGCCACGTTTGCCATTAGCGCCATTAGCTTAATGCTGAGCGTTTGGTCGAAGGCCTCTTGCACCGCGGCATAGCCTACTGCACCGATAAAGCACAGACTGATTCCTTGAATGAAGCGCATCAGGATAAATTGCTCAATGTTGCTGGTAAACAGGGTCGCGATACAGGCGACAACGAATAGCATGACACCCGTGAGCATGACTGGTCGACGGCCAATCCGGTCAGATAACGGCCCAAGCAACCATTGCAGCATCATGCCGCCAAATAAGTACGCAGTTAATGAGGTTGGAACCCAGCTCACGTCAGCATTGAAATCACGCACGACATGGATCATGCCCGGTTGAATCATGTCGTGGGCGATATAGGTCGCAAACTCGAAAAGTACCAGTGCGAGAGGGAACAGCACGGCACGGCGAGTGAGCTTAGAAGCAGCAATATAGGATGGCATCTCGGGTGATTACTCGGTTATTTATATCCGTCATACTTGAAATTGCATATGTGTTGGCCGCGCCCGCTCCCCCGAATCACTTACTAGAATAAGTGATTCGGGGTTATCTCGCTTGCCACCTTGATACAACTCCCATTATTTTGGATATATATCCATTGGTTAGGATATAAGACTCCAGAAGACGAGCCCCCGTCCTTTATGGGCTTGGGGGCTTTACAGTATTTAAACCCGTTATTTAAAAACCACTAGCGGGTTATCTAACTGACCAGCAAACTTCAGGTTTTGCGATGGATCGCTGAGATTGATCATCTGGCGATTGTTCGCTAACTGTAGGCGGTTTAGGCAAGAGTGAGTAAACGCAGGGCTGAACATATCGTAGCGTGCGAAGCGCTCCGCTAACTCAGGATGCGCTTGCTGATAGTCAGTCACACATTCTGCGACTCGATGCCAGAATTGTTCCTGAGGATAGCTGCCTTGTTCGTGGAGGATCGCGGCCATGAAGCGGAAGAAACCGTCGAAAACATCGGTGAATATCGACAGAATCTTCAGCTCATCGGGAACAAATACCGCCACACGTTTGGCTTTTTCCGGCAGATTGGCGTCGGGATCCATCACCACGATTTCTTCGGCGATATCCTTCATGAAAACGTGTACTGGCGTGTGGTTTTCCAGCACTAGAATCAGGTTTTCACCGTGTGGCATAAAGGCGAGATCGTAGGTGTATAAGCAGTGCAACAGCGGGCTAAGGTAGCTTTGCAGATAGCGTTTCAGCCATTCGCCCGTCTCGAGGCCAGAAGCTTGAATCATTGCAGGTAGTAGAGCGTTACCTTCACGATCTTGATGCAACAGCGCCGCCATCGTCATAACGCGTTGATTTGGCTGGATCAGCGCCAGTGGGCTTTCGCGCCACAGTGCCGCCATCATTTTTTTGTATGGCGTATCACCGCTTACTGCGCTTTCGTAATAGTGATTGCGATAGCCGATGGTGGCCACTTCGCGCAGCATACGGAAGCCATAGTCGCGCAGGCAAGCGTCATTATCGATGAGCTCGGCCAGCCATTCATTGATACCCGGAGTGGTTGCCATGTAATACGGCGATAGGCCACGCATGAAACCCATATTCAGAATCGATAATGCAGTTTTGACATAACGCTTGCGGGAATTGCTGGTGTTAAAGAAGGTGCGGATCGATTGCTGTGCCTGATAGTTATCATCACCGATACCTAAATAAACCAACTCACGTTTAGCGATATCGGGTGCGAAAATCCCTGTCAGCTTGTTCTGCCACTGCCATGGATGAACCGGCATGAATATATAATCGGTAGGATCCAAATCTTGTGCCATGAGCTGTTGGCGGAAATCATCCACCACGCTTGGGGTGAGCTCTTCTTCCAGCAATTGCTGATAACTTAGTTCTTCAATACTGGCGAAATGGGCTTTGCTTTTGTGCGCGGCGAGCCAGACGAAATTGATGGGGGCTGCGGCTTCAGGTGCGTAGGCTTGATAGTCAAAAGCGTCAAAACCGATACGGCCATTGTTTGCCACAAAGGCGGGATGGCCTTCCATCATAGCGCCTTCCAACGTTTGAAAATCAGCGTCCAGTAGCTGTTCAATCAAAACGCCTTCACGCAGATGTTTAAATGCGCTGCTGTAAAGCGTGCTGGTGATCTCTTCCATGTAAGTCGGTAACATTTCTTGAGGAATACCAAGCACATCTTTGAATTCAATGATAAAGCTCAGAGAGTCTAATTCCTGCTCAACGCCTGCTTGGGTCTTACGCAGAGATTCGGCATCGATGGCCCAATGCTCTAATGCTAGACGACGTGCGCGGAAGTGATAAACCACGTCGCCCTGTGGCGCAGCAAGCTGGTAGTCGGCAAGTTCTTCAGGAGACGCTTCATGACGAATGCATTTTGGCGTAATCAAACGCTCGTGAGAAAACTCGGCAATGGCTTTGCGAACGTGTAGGCGATTGGCTTTGCTCCACAGTTCTGGGGTCAGATGCGCGATAACGTGACGATTTTGTTCAGATACGGGTAAATGAGAAAATTGAGTATGAGCGGTCATGCGTGGGTCTCCTGACGGGAAACTGAGTGATATTGCGCATCATGGCGCAGAGCGGCGGCGTGCTGGTCACGGTCACAGAAAGCCAGCCATGCCGTTTTGTTTGCTAGCTCGATTTGATGTTGGTAGACGAATCCGGCACGTTTATTTAGGCGATGGATTTTCTCGTTGCGCACGTCGGGTTCCACCACGATACGGGCTACGCGCTCGTCGCTGAACATAAAGGCAACGATGGTCTGGAAGACCGCCCAGGTAAAACCGCTGAGGGGTTTATCCGCCGGAGCGACTAAAATGTGCATACCATAATCGCTGCTTTGTGCTGGATAGCACTGACCCACCGGATCGTGGATTGCCTGATATCTCTCTAATAAAAACGCAGGCTTGTCTTGATATAGGCCGATAAACGCGCCGTCAGGGTGGTGCTTGAGCAGATCCAGATAGAAATCTCGCACCTGCTCTACTGATTGTTCCATCATGCCCCAATAGCGTGCATAAGGTTGACTGACCCAGCTATGTAGAAGCTCGGCATCTTGAATGGCGTCCAACGGGCGAAGTGCGAAATCCCCGACGTCAGCCACCTGATGTTCAAAAACATAACTCATAACAAATCTCCGGTTTGCGGAGCAGCAAACTGTTGGAAGGCAATCTGTTCTTCAATGGGATAGTGCTCAGTGCCGGTTATTTCTCGCAGGATCCATGAATTGCGATAGCAGGCCATGCCGAGATCGGGGGTGACAAAACCGTGCGTATGTAACTCGGCGTTTTGGACAAAAATCTCATTGTGCTGGGTGTCGATCGAATAATTTCGAGCCACGTCATAGCGGCCTTTTTCATCCCATGCAATTCGGTCGTGGATCGGTTGTAAAAACGCGGGTGGCTGGTGGCGATATCCGGTGCACAGGATCACTGCCTCGCTGTTAATGGCGAAGTGTTGATCCTGTTCATGCTGATGTAGCGCCAGATTCAAGGTTTTACTCTTGGTCGTGTTCTGTACGCCGGTTAGTGCCGTGTTGGTAAACAAGCGGGTGTTCACGTGCCCATCGAGACGTTTGATATACAGCAGATCGAAGATGTCGTTAATCAGACTGCTGTTAATACCTTTGTAGAGCTGTTGGCTCTGCATATTGAGCTGGTCACGCTTTTCGGCAGGCAGTTGATGGAAGTAATCCACATATTCTGGTGACGTCATTTCAAGCGTGAGTTTGGTGTATTCCAGCGGGAAGAAGCGAGGTGCACGCGTGACCCAGTTTAACTGATAACCATATTTATCAATTTCTGAGAGCAGATCGTAATAGATCTCGGCCGCGCTTTGCCCGCTGCCGACCACCGTAATTGAGCGACGGGTTTGCAGTTCCTCTTTGTGGTGTAGATACTGGCCAGAATGCACCATGCGTTCAGCCATTGGCTGGCAGCAGTCGGGAATGACAGGGGAAGGGCCTGTGCCGAGAACTAGGCGGCGAGTTTCAAACTTCAGTTTCTGACCGTTGCGAGTATCACTGCAATGAACGTGATAGCAATGACTATCTTGATCGTATTCCACACGTTCAACTTTGGTATTAAATCGCAGATTGCTCAGGCGTTCAGTAGCCCAACGGCAATACTGGTTGTACTCCTTGCGCATCAAGAAGAAGCTTTCGCGGATGTAAAATGAGTAGAGTCGTCCCTGTTGTTTGATGTAATTGAGGAAGCTCAATGGGTGCGTCGGATCTGCCAGCGTCACCAGATCGGCCATAAACGGCGTTTGCAAATGAGCACTTTCCAGCATCATGCCAGGGTGCCAATCAAAGCCCGTGTTTTGGTCGAGAAAAAGCGCATTGACCTGCGATAGCGGCTGAGTCAAACAGGCTAGTCCCAGATTAAATGGCCCAATGCCGATGGCGATAAAATCGTAAGGCTGCGTTGCCGCGCCGGTCTGAGAGGATAAGGAGAACTGGGTCATAGATCTTACCTTAGTTAGGTATTCACGAGTGGTAACAGTACAAAATCGATGCTCAGCATTTTTCCAGCGTTCTAGATTTCGGATACGGGCGGTGGAGCTGGCGTTAAATGACGCCATGACGTTAATTTAAAAGATTTAGTTTTTATAAAAGGGTGCCGGTATATCCGGCATCCCTGTTTTAGAAGGTGCTTAGAAGGAATATTTCACGCCGACGACCACAGAACGTTCTGCGCCGAACCAGCAGTTATTGCTGTCATAGCAACTGGCAACATAACGTTTGTCAGTGATGTTGTTCACGGCCATTTTGAGCGTGGCGTTATCCAGTGCTGGAGTGAGGTTACCAAGCTCATATGAAGCGGCCATGTCATACAGCGTCACGGCTGGCAGTTGCTCAGTATTGCTCTGGTTGGCTTCCATACGGCCAATGTAACGAATACCCGCACCAATGGTGAGACCACGAAGGAAAGTGTCGTCAATGGTGTAGTTAGCCCATGCGCTGGCGTTATCCTTCGCTGTTTGTACCGGACGGTTACCAATCAGTGACTTGTTGGCATCCTCGGTGATTTTCACATCGGTATAGGCATAGTTTGCCGTTAACAGCAGGTTTTCTAGCGGCGAGGTACGAATTTCGAATTCATAGCCTTTCGACTCAATTTCACCACTCTGGTATTTCTCGTAAGGGTCAACGCCGTTCGGATTGGAGGTTAGCGCATTCTCTTTTTTGATATCAAACACGGCAGCCGTGAAGATAGTGTTTTGGCTTGGTGTTGCAAATTTCACCCCACCTTCCCACATCTTGCTGGTTTCAGGTTTGTAAGAACCCCCGCTTTTGTTACGTCCTGCTAAAGGCTCAAAGCCTTCGGAGTAGGCAACATACGGAGAAATACCGTTATCAAAGTGGTACATCGCGCCATAGCGCTGGGTGTACTTACTCTGGCTGAAGGTTTCGTCAGTATCGGCACCGTATTGCAGGCCGTAGGTGCGTTTTTCGTATTGGTCATAGCGACCACCGGCGAGAATCGTTAGCTTGTCGAGATCGATTGAATCCTGCCAGTAGTAACCATTCTGATGCATGCTGTAGCGCACGTTGGTTGCCAGAGAGGGATCCCATGCAATATTGCCACGATTAATTTCACTGTTGTCGCGGTCAAAGATATCGATGCTTGGTGCCACGGCATCTTGATATTCAGTCTTGTTGTTCTGCCACTGATAATCGAAGCCCAACAATACGTTATGGCGCAGGAATGCGGTATCAAACTTACCGGCAATCTGGTTATCAATATTGAAGGAATCCATGCTTTCGTCAGTCATATACATACGACGGCCTAGAGTACGGCCATCAGCAGCCAATCCAGTACTGTAAGTATTTTCCTGATAAGCCGTGATGTGCATGAAGCGGGCTTTCTGGGTGAATGACCAATCATCATTGAAGCGGTGGTCATACTGGTAGCCAACAGACTCTTGTTTGCGTTTGTACGCTTCCCAATTGTGGTCACCTAAATAGACATCCGTAGGCAATTTGCCATAAGGCGAGTATTTAAATGTGCCTTCGCCCGGCAGGGACGTGTATACACCCGCCTTAGGATCGTTTTGCAGGAACGCTTGCACTAACAGACTATTATTATCGTCGATATCCCAACGTAGCGAGGGCGCTAATAAATAACGTTCATTCTTGGAGCCTTCAGCCTGTCCATCAGATGCGCCCGCTAAACCGACAAAACGATAGCTGACATCGCTGTCGCCAATTTGTCCGGTAGAGTCGATTTTTCCCTCACGGCGATTATCGCTGCCGGTATCAAATTCAACGTCGGTATTTTGGATTTTCTGCGGTTTCTTGCTGATCATATTCACGATACCGCCAGGCGAGGCGTTACCGTATAAAACGGATGCTGGGCCTTTCATCACTTCGATGCGATCCAACATGTAGGTATCTACCTGGCCCTGAATGTTCCATTCGTTATAAGGCAGTTGTAAGCCATCGAGGTAGTTTTCGCTGTTTTTAAAACCGCGAATGGTGAATTCGTCAAAGCGGGTGATTGCACCGCCACGGTTTTCGGTGGTGACACCAGACACATAGCGCAATGCTTCGTTGAGTGAGCTAATCCCACGCTCGTCCAGTTCTTGTCCTTCAACAGTATTGATTGTCTGAGGAGTATCCTGAGCGGTCAGATCTGATTTAGTCCCGGTGTTTTCATAGCTTCCTAGAGGAGGAAGACTGGATTTGGCGCTAACGACGATTTTGTCTTCATTGCCAGAGGTTGCTGTACCAGCTTCTGTGGCCGCAAAGGCACTCAAAGGGAGGAATAAGCAGCCGATGGGTAACGCGGCTTTTAACGAAGAGCAAATAAACGCATTGTATTTCATCTAATGATCCCTGCTTGAAAAGCACGAAAATCTAATAATTAATTGTGAGCTCTCTGGCCATCGCTGGTTGTTATCCAGTCAATGACATCGCTTTGTTAAATGCGATACAGAATGATAATTATTCTCGTTAGCTTTGGTAGCTTTTATTCAGGGAAAAAAGGAAAAACTATTTTTCTTTGTGATCTTTGTCACATATTAATCATTGTTTATCATGATTAACCTTATAAACATCATTGAATTTAATGAGTTAGTGTCATTAAAACGCAATATCTTAATGTGTTTTTAATCTAAGGAAATGCTGTTTTAGCTGAGGGGTTGCATGGCTAAGAGATAAACTAACAAGAGGGGATACAAAATATGAGCGAGTTACGATGATATAGGTTGAAGATATCAACCTATATCAAAGAAAGCTTAGTTAACCGTTGCATGAACTAGAGTTCAGCGATGCAAGACTGACTAGACTAAATCACCAGCTTTTGGATCGGCACCATATTGGTTGTCTCCGCGAGTACCTTCTTTGCAAAGAGTAATCAGCATGATGATAGGGCCAACAAGCGGTATCAGGGCAATGAAATAAAACCAGCCTGAATGGTTGGTGTCATGCAATCTTCTGGCGATGACAGCCAGACTTGGGATAAGTATGACTAATGAATAAAGTATCGATAATATGCTAAAGATAATAACCAGCATACTATCTGAAAATATACTCATTAACACAAATAATACAATGCTGATAATGGAAGAAAACAGGGTAAACATCCAATATTCTTTGCGGCGAGCACGGCCATTGAAATTAGCGTAATTTTCTTTTACTACTTTGAGAAACCATTCCATGTCTAAAACTTCCTTGCGAATAAGTTGAAACAACATGGCTATAATAGTTTTTTTTTAAAGAAGTTTTTCTTATTTCAACATGAAGTGATGCTTAAGTTTAACTGGGTTATTGAATGATAAAATTATTTTTTAGCTGTTCTATTTTTGGATCCAGCCCATAGTGATTATCTCCTTTTGTTCCTTCTTTACAGAGAAAGATAAGCAGAACGATAGGTCCAACAAATGGAACGAAAGAAATAAAATAAAACCAGCCGGACTGGTTGGTATCGTGTAGCCTTCTGACGAGAACGGCTAGATGTGGGATTAGCGTGACAAGCATATACAGTATGAAGAGAATAGCGGTGAAACCCGAAACATCAGTTTCAAATGTCATGGAGATATAGAGAATGAGTACCAGTATAAGCGTATGGAAGAGTGAAAACATCCAATACTCTCTACGGCGAGCGCGGCCATTAAACGTCGCGTAATTCTTCAATACATTAATATACCAATTCATCGAATCAAATCCCTTGATTTAAAGAGGGGATAGGATACTCGACAGATAACCAATAAGCCTGACCTTGATCAATAAGCCAGCTATTTTTAATGGCATTTTTAACGCAAAAATAATTACTCTAAATTTAATGGGCAATCACCGCACTCTTTCATTTTAGGCAGCTTATAGCGTTGGCAGCAGGTGCGGCGCTGAATAGTACCATTACGCATCAGAACAGTACGATAGAGTGGATTCTCTTGCCCATTTGGAAATGCGGCAGTGAAGAATAGCGCATGTTCTAGCTGAGAAAAGGTGGCGTCGCCAAGAAGCGGGCGAAGTTCCCCCAAATACCAGTGCATCACATAACCAATGTTGCTCCACATGAGCTTGGCGTTTAAAACCCCCTGCCGTGCAATCGCATTGACTGCCGGATGCAAATGACGTTCAACCAGTGACACGATCCTCTGCAGAGGTGTGCTATTGCGAGTCTCGCCGGACATCAATTTTGGATAATAGATAAATGCCTCAGGCCGTCCACTATCGTGGAAACGGACTTTGAACTGGCGGATATGTGGATCTAAAGGCGCAGAATGCTGGAGTAACAGCAGCATCATGGGCGGCACCAGCAACCCAAAATACCACTGAGCCCACAGTGATTCTAACGGTTTGGCTTCTGGGCTTTTGTCCGGAAACTCGGCGTAGTGTTCATGTTGATAGCGCGACATCAGCTTGGCGTATGTTCCTGTAGCGGACCACTGCATAGCGGATAAATCATGGCTAGACGCAGTTTCATCAATCAAAAACGTTGTCAGGAAATGAGGATAATGCTGGCTGAAAAGCGCGGTTAACTCTTCCGCTTCTGGCGGAAAAGCGGGAAATACCGCAGGAAGGTAGGTATCGAACTCAGTCAGCGCAGTTATCTTCACCAAAGCATCCTAGAAAGCATGGATAAAAACGCAATAATACTGATAACCATTATCAATCGCAAGAATGCGAAGCGAAAAATGCGGTGAGGGTAGAAAGGGATAAAGGTTAGCGCGCTAAGAGTGTGCCCTTGGCTGCATAGCGTTACGGATATAGAAAAGTTGGAAATAATTCTATTTGATACTATGAAAAATAGAATTATTTAAGACTCGGTGCTGCTGTCTATATTTGAGCGATTGACCTGCGGTCATATCCGTAGCGTATATAAACAGCTAGGCTACTTTTTGCAGTGAAACTCTATTACGACCTTTTTGCTTAGATAAGTACAGTGCCTGATCGGCGCGAGCGATAGCATTCTCTAAATTATTATTGTACATCTCTGAAAGACCAGCCGAAATGGTGACTACGCTGTACCCATTTGGCTGATATTCATTTATCAGTGCTAATTGTTCCACATGCGAACGAATATGTTCACAGATTTGGATAGCTAATGTCTCAGATGCATCGCGTAAAATAAGTAAAAACTCTTCGCCGCCGTAGCGAACCGCTAAATCTCTGCTGCGTACGGCTTCCTTGATAATCTGAGCAATGGCCGTCAATGCGGTATCACCATACTGATGTCCATAATGATCGTTATAAAGTTTAAAAAAATCGATGTCTATCATCACAACAAAATCTTTGTGCTCAGTCGCACAGTCGTTACTCATGTGATGAAATTGAAATTCTAGACCACGACGATTAAGTAACGTAGTGAGTGGGTCAATCATGCTGAGATCGCTGAAACGGGCCTTATCGCGTTCAAGCTGGTTTACTAATTGACGTGTGAAAGCCTCGCGCCTGCGAGTTATAACGCGGTGAAGGGATAGCGCGATAATGGGCAGTGCCAATACGAATAAGATACGCGTCATATTATGGAAATCTTCTAAAATAATGACGGTAATCGCTACAGGGATGGCATTTAGGCAAAAGGCCAATAAATTGTCAGAAAGAGTCACCGCAGCAATAAAAAAAACGCTGAACAAATTGATTAATAAAAATTCATGCCCGCTTACATCGACATGTCGATATTTTACCGCAATATGAAATGACCACAGTATCCCCAATACCAGTGCAGCAATATTGAGTTTTAACAAGTATTTTTCACGATGCCATATCAAAGATATGGCAGAAAGTAGGCAAAAAGCAAAAATGCTGACTCCTGCAATCGTGTACGGTGGATCTGTTTGTAATGGATTTAGCAACGCATAAAACGATGTAGCACCATTTAACAGAATAAATAAAAGGAATGTCATATGGCTTTTGCTATTTAATAACTCATCGTAACTTTTTGCGTTCATTAAAAATGGGCTCGTGGCTGTCAATATTGCTCGGATTAGGAATTTGAAATGACGTGATGTTCTAAGTATTAGAAAAAAAATTTCTGAGATTATTCTTATTCGGCCATAAAAGTAACAGTTTTGATCGGAGAAGTCATGTGCTTGTAATTAATGTGGGTTACAAGGAGACAAAGTGGATAAAAAAACACCATTTTTGCTCTTGTACGTGATGAGAGTGAGGTACACATACAGAATTCATGGATGAAAATTAAAAAATCTCAGCCTATGATATTGGGAATTATTATCATCTATGGTGCGATTTATGCTGATAGTATCGATAGCGTTGCTGGTGGTGTGGGGGATAAGTCTATGGGCATGGCGGTCATTGAGCGGAATTTGGGGGATTAGTCTACCAACATTGGTTTTACCCTTGCTAATCGTCTCGAATCTGAATTTATCTTTTTTAAAAGGCATGATGGTTCTAGCTATGCTAACAACGCTGGCTATGCTGTTTAATCCACGCTTGCGCGATTATATTTTACTGCCGTCCGGTTTAGCTCTGGCGGGAGGACTTGCGACAATTTCTTTAAATTACAATTACTTTGGCGTTTAACTACTGGGAGGCGACTGAAATACATGTGTACAAAGAGGAGAGGGAAGTCGTTAAAGCTCTGGGAGATGCAAGGATAAGGCAGGATAAGAAAGAAACAATCTGTTGGTGCGAAGAGAGGGACTTGAACCCTCACGTCCGTAAGAACACTAACACCTGAAGCTAGCGCGTCTACCAATTCCGCCACCTTCGCACATCAGATTACTTTTTCGTATTACATTGCTGAAATATGCTCACCAGCTTGGTGCGAAGAGAGGGACTTGAACCCTCACGTCCGTAAGAACACTAACACCTGAAGCTAGCGCGTCTACCAATTCCGCCACCTTCGCAAGATGCTGTGAAGCATAAATCATCGTGGTTATTTGGTGCGAAGAGAGGGACTTGAACCCTCACGTCCGTAAGGACACTAACACCTGAAGCTAGCGCGTCTACCAATTCCGCCACCTTCGCATACCGTTTTATATTGCTTTGCAGCAACATAACCACGGAGGCGAATTCTAGAGATTTTCGCGGTTACGTCAACACTTATTTCCCCATCGATGTATGTTTGGGGCGTGTTTGGTGAAAATGTGGACATTTATTTTGTAAATTGCGTTAGTGCCAGAAATTATTGCGATGAATGGTGGTATGGGGCTGGGCGGGGGAAGGGAGCACGACTGATAGCCCAAGGGATATCAGTCGTAGAATTCATTAGCGTTTTTTCTTGGCAATAGCTGTGCGACCCAGACGGGCTGAGTAGACTTTGAAACGACCTGTTTGAGCTAGCACTTCATGTGAGCCAAAGACATCGTCAAGCAACTGTGGATACGGTAAGAAAGCGTTAGCCACGATGCGCAGTTCGCCACCGATTTGCAGCTGTTTCGCCGCACCGCGGATCAAGGTTTCAGCCGCAGTTAAGCTAGTCTGCACTCCATCGTGGAACGGTGGGTTGGAAATGATCATATCAAAACGACCATTCACGTCTGAATAAACGTTGCTGGCGATCACTTCACCCTGAATGTCGTTAGCAGCCAGCGTTGCACGGCTGGACTCCAACGCCGCTGCGCTCACATCGGTAAGCGTCAGCTTAACTTTGGGTGACATTTTGGCCATTGCAGCAGATAACACGCCTGCACCACAACCCACATCCAGCACTTTGCCTTTCATGTGTGGTTCAAGCGAAGAAAGTAACAGGTGGCTGCCGATATCCAAGCCGTCACGGCTGAAAACACCCGGAAGGGTTGCGATAGTGAGGCTGCCTGTCTGGTAATTTTCCCACCAGTCTTCAAGATTGAAATCGCACTGTTTTTCTAAACGTCCATGGTACAGACCGCAGCGACGTGCGCTGTCAATTTTCACCAGAGGTCCGAACGTTTCGATAATGCCTTCTGCACTACGCACGCCAGCGCGGTTTTCGCCAACGATAAACAACTCAGTGCCAACGGGCATTAGAGAGAAGAGGTTTTGCAGTTGAAACTGTGCTTCCTGTTTGCTCTTAGGCCAGTAATAAATCAGGGTATCGCAATCAGCGACTAAATCTGCATCTGCCGTTAAGCCAAACTGGCAACGTTCGCCCATGGTACGACTCAGTTGCTGCCAATGATGATATTGATTGGTATGAACGCGAACCTCTGCCGCTTCAAACTGTGCTGGCAGGGTATCTTGTAAATCGCCTGCAAAGAGGACTCGGCGTGGTTCGAATTCCTCGCTGTGGCGCAGAATGACTTCGCTGGCAGGGGTAAATAATGACATTAAACGTGTTTCCTTAGGTTAACTAGGCGGGGAGTATATACCCAAATTACGTGGAGTTGCAGTAAGGCAGCATAGAGAGGAAATTCGACGCAGAGGCAGTGTCACGTAAAGATGGGGAGAGCTTTAATGACGTAGGTTCGATAGGTTTGCTAGAATAACGCCGCAGATAGTCATCTTAACGTCTCTTTTTATCTACAAGCAGGACAGTATGGCCTCCCGACGCGATCTTCTTTTACAGCAGCTTGGTATTACTCAGTGGGTGCTGCGGCGTCCAACTGCGCTGCATGGCGAGATTGCGGTCAGCATATCTGGCTCGACTCGCTTGCTAATTGTATCGGCTGAGCCGATTTCTCCTGATGACATATTACTGTGTGACGTACTCAAGGCGTTGATGTTATCGCCTGAACAGGCGGTGATCCTCACGCCAGATCAATACGCCATGCTAAGAGATAGCGAAAAATATCATGTCTGGTGGCTCGGTGAAACATCGACCACAGAACGTGACGGCGTGATGCTGCACTCTCCGGCGCTCAGCGCGCTTTATCATAACTCCGGTGCGAAACGCGCCCTATGGCAGCAAATTTGTCATGATGAACAACATTTCTTCCCTCAAGGGTGAGATCTCTCCACTCACCGAGGCCGATTTTAACGCTGCTTTTGAGATTGAGCGTGCAAGCCATGCATTTCCATGGACTGAAAAGACGTTCCTCAGTAACCATGGTGAACGCTACTACAATCTGAAACTAGAGTGTGATGGCGTATTAGCTGCTTTTGCGATTACGCAGGTGGTGCTAGATGAAGCGACATTATTCAATATTGCCGTTGCGCCAACCCAGCAGCGTAAAGGGCTGGGGCGCGGGTTGCTAGAAGCATTGATTTCCGATCTGGAGGAAAAAGGCATTGTGACATTATGGCTCGAAGTGCGGGATTCCAACCGTGCGGCAATAGCGCTTTATGAGTCGCTAGGTTTCAATGAAGTGTCGGTGCGACGTCATTATTACCCAACCGCTGATGGGCGCGAAGATGCGCGCATTATGGCGCTGCCGCTGGGCTGACCCCCTTCCTCAGATAATTACCATGATTGTGCGTTGTCTAACCTGTCTAAATCAGGGAAAATAGCGCGCTAAACCCTTTTTATTCCCACTTTGCGTATCAATAAATCGTCTTGATTATGGGCGTTGGCGCAGGGTGGCTAACGATAGAACGTGAAAAACATGTCTCCTAGTGAATATGCACGCGAAGTGGCTAAACGCCGTACTTTCGCAATTATTTCTCACCCCGATGCCGGTAAAACCACGATTACTGAAAAAGTTCTGTTATTCGGACAGGCTATTCAGACCGCAGGTACGGTTAAAGGTCGCGGTTCCAATCAACATGCCAAGTCTGACTGGATGGAGATGGAAAAACAGCGTGGTATTTCTATCACCACGTCCGTGATGCAGTTCCCCTATCACGACTGTTTGGTTAACCTGCTTGATACCCCAGGGCATGAGGACTTCTCGGAAGATACCTACCGTACGCTGACTGCGGTTGACTGTTGTCTGATGGTAATTGATGCCGCGAAAGGCGTCGAAGATCGTACCCGTAAGCTGATGGAAGTTACCCGTCTGCGTGATACACCGATCCTGACTTTCATGAACAAAGTCGACCGCGAAATCCGCGATCCGATGGAATTGTTAGACGAAGTCGAAAACGAGCTGCGTATTGTATGCGCTCCGATTACGTGGCCAATCGGCTGTGGTAAATCATTTAAAGGGGTCTATCACCTCTATAAAGATGAAACCTATCTGTATCAGACGGGTAAAGGCCATACTATTCAGGAAGTGCGCATCGTTAAAGGTCTGGATAACCCCGATTTAGACGCGGCAGTTGGTGACGATTTGGCTGAACAGCTGCGTGGCGAATTGGAGCTGGTGAAGGGTGCTGCCGCGGAGTTTGATAAAGATGACTTCCTGAACGGCGAGCTGACACCGGTATTCTTCGGAACTGCACTGGGTAACTTTGGTGTGGATCATATGCTGGACGGCTTGGTTGAGTGGGCTCCTGCGCCAATGCCGCGTAAAACCGATACGCGTGAAGTTAGCGCTTCCGAAGAGAAATTCACCGGCTTTGTGTTTAAGATTCAGGCAAATATGGATCCTAAACACCGTGACCGAGTGGCCTTCATGCGCGTGGTGTCCGGTCGCTATGAGAAAAGTATGAAGCTGCGTCAGGTTCGTACTGGCAAAGACGTTGTGATTTCTGATGCGTTAACCTTTATGGCCGGTGACCGTTCACACCTTGAAGAAGCCTATGCTGGTGACATCATTGGTTTGCACAACCACGGTACTATTCAGATTGGCGATACCTTCACGCAAGGTGAAGATATGAAGTTCACCGGCATTCCTAACTTTGCCCCTGAACTGTTCCGCCGTATTCGTCTGCGCGATCCTCTCAAGCAAAAACAGTTGTTGAAAGGTTTGGTTCAGCTGTCAGAAGAGGGCGCCGTACAGGTGTTCCGTCCAATTCATAACAACGATCTGATCGTTGGTGCGGTCGGCGTGCTGCAGTTTGAAGTGGTGGTAGCGCGTCTGAAGAGTGAATACAACGTTGAAGCTATCTACGAATCTGTCAACGTCTCAACGGCTCGTTGGGTTGAATGCGATGACGTGAAGAAATTCGAAGAGTTTAAACGTAAGAACGAGCTTAATCTGGCGCTGGATGGTGGCGATAATTTAGCCTACATCGCACCAACGATGGTCAATCTCAATCTGGCAAGCGAACGCTATCCAGAAGTGAAATTCCGCAAGACACGTGAGCATTAATCTTTTTCCCGCATAGTTTTTCTGCTGAATTTGTTCAAAAACCGCACGCTTGTGCGGTTTTTTTATGCCTGAAATTCGCAGAATCGTCTTAATAAGCCGCTTTTTTGCACAAAAAAACGTCAGTTATTGTGATCTAAACTGCATTTTTTTGTTACTGGGCTATAGTTATTCCAGCGGCGCAAGACATCTAACGCCAAATGAATTTATTAGTTTGGCTTAAGTATTGAATGCACCACGGTAACAAGGTTGGAAATATAACACATTGATTTTGAATCAGCAGACTAACGATTGACTCTTCACTTTCAGGAGTGATTAACCAAGTTTTTGATGGTTTTCCAGACATGATTTGTTAATCGTTTGTTTGTTAATTGCTGATTTGGAATTTTTCTAGCTTTGCCAAGGTGGTCTCTGGCTGCATTTTAAAGCATTAGCACAGCGAGTCTCCGATGAGACGATGTGAAAAGGGCCGAAAGCAATACGGTCCGCGGCGTACAGCCGTTACTGAAATCAAAAGGAAGAAATCGATGAAAAATACCAAGTTTGCACGTTCAATGATGGCGATTGTTTTAGGTTCCGTACTGGTTAGCGGTAGTGCTATGGCAGAAGAAACCTTAATGCAGAAAGCACAAAGCGCGGCTGACTCAACCGGTGCGAAAATCGATAGCTCCATGAAGAAAGTCGATGGCTATATGGATGACAGCGGCATTACCGCCAAGGTGAAAAGCGCGCTGGTCGATGCCAAAGACATCAAAAGTAACGACATCTCCGTCAATACCAGCAAAGGCGTAGTGACGCTGAATGGTTTTGTGTCTTCTCAGGATCAGGCTGAGCGCGCTGTGACGCTGGCGAAAGGCGTCGAGGGTGTTAAATCCGTCAGCGACAAGCTGCATGTGAAAGACAGCACCAAATCCAGCGTTAAAGGATATGCCAGCGACACGGCGATCACTAGCGAAGTAAAAGCTAAACTGCTGGCCGACGATTTGGTTCCATCACGTAACGTGAAAGTTGAAACCCAAGATGGCTTGGTACAGCTTTCCGGTACGGTGAAAACTAAAGCCCAATCCGATCGTGCCGAAAGCGTTGCCAGCGCGATTGAGGGTGTAAAAAGCGTTAAAAATGATCTGACAGTAAAACAGTAATCTGCTTTCCCCGAACGTACTTACCCAAGTACGTTCGGAGTGATTACCCTTTAGAAATAACTGAGAAAAGAGCAGAGCGCCTTCAGTTAGGCTCTTAATTTTTATTTAGGCAAGGTAAGGAGAGCATATGTTTCGTTGGGGAATTATCTTTTTAATCATTGCATTGATTGCAGCAGCATTAGGTTTTGGTGGCTTGGCCGGTACGGCAGCTTGGGCCGCTAAAGTGGTGTTTGTCGTCGGTATCATTCTGTTCCTGGTGAGCTTGTTTACAGGCCGACGTCGTCCTTAGGTAAGGATACCCTTGTTGGCTCATGGTTAGAATTTTTCGACAAGAGCCATTGGGGTATCGACACCAAACCCACCATCCGTGTCTGATGGAAAGCGCAATAGGTTTGTAAATATGAACGGTGACATTGTTGTTGGTAAGTGGAAGCAAATTCGCGGTCAAGTCAGGTCTACTCTGGCTGAATGGCTTGGTCATGACGGTGAATGGCTTGCTGGCAACAATGATTGCCTCCTCGGATTGTTGCAAGAGGATTACGGAATCGCGCAAGACAGGGTATCCTCGGAGGATGTAAAGATTCATTGAGGATGGATGGTTGGGATATAGAATACCGATTACGCTGGGTAATATTGAGCCATTAGCGTACAAGCCCTACCAGCCGGGAAAAATAGCGCTGGTATGTGAAGGCGGCGGACAGCGTGGAATATTTACCGCTGGCGTGCTGGATGAATTCCTACGCGCGCGCTTTAACCCCTTCGATCTCTATCTCGGCACTTCTGCTGGGGCACAAAACCTTTCTGCGTTTGTCTGTGGCCAGCCAGGCTATGCTCGACGCGTTATCACACGTTACACCACTTCCATTGATTTCTTTAATCCGCTGCGATTTGTGCGTGGGGGACATTTGATCGATCTTGATTGGTTGATCGAAGCGACGGCCAACGATCTCCCGCTGGCGATGGATTACGCAGAGCAGCACTTAGGTGACGATCGCCAATTGCTGATGTGTGCCAGTCGCAGTGAAGATTTCGCGCCAACCTATTTTCCTGCCAAGCGCGACAACTGGCTTGAGGTAATTAAGGCCAGCAGCGCCATTCCGGGATTTTACCGTTGGGGCGTTGAGCTAGATGGTGTGAGTTACCACGATGGTGGAATTAGTGATGCGATCCCCGTACGCGAAGCGCATCGACGCGGTGCTGATACTATTGTGGTGATCCGTACCGTTCCGTCACAAATGTTTTATACGCCCAAGTGGATGCGACGCATGGAAGCTATGCTAGGCGAAAGCAGCCTGCAGCAGATGGTTAAAATGCTGCAGTATCACGAGAAAAGCTATCGCCGCATTCAACGTTTTATTGAGAAACCGCCGGGAAAAGTGCGAGTCTTTGAAATCTATCCACCGAAACCATTAGCAAGCCATGCGCTCGGCAGTAAGGTCGCGGCGTTGAATGCTGATTACCATTTGGGACGACGTTGCGGCCGCTATTTCTTGGCAACCGTCGGACATTGGTTATTGCCCCGGGAAAATCATCCCAATACCAGCAAAAAACTTGCTTCACGCCGTTTGTTGCAGCCTTCAGATACTATCGCGCCTGAGGTGCCTATTGTTGCAGCCAGCCATTCGGCGGCTAAAGCCGGTATTTTACTGCCGGAACCACAAACAAATATGGTCGCTGAGAAATCACTGATTTTGCCTGATAGCGTTCATCTGGATAAGAGTACCCGACAAAAAGGAGCCGATCCTGAGGGTAGCGTGACACCAGCAAATCAGCAGCACACTGATAAGCCAACGTCGCAGGACAGCACGTCATGAGTGAGGGTATGGATGAAATGGGTCGCCATATTCGGTTTATCGATACCCACTGCCATTTCGATTTTCCCCCGTTCAGCGGGAACGAGTCTGACAGCATTGCATTAGCCTACGCACAGGGAGTGCGTCATATTATTGTACCTACCATCAGCGCAGAACGCTTTCAAAGAGTGCTAACGCTGGTGAATCTCCATCCTATGCTATTTGCCGCTGTCGGGCTTCACCCGCTTTATATCGAGCAGCATATCGAACAGGACGTCGAACATCTCTCTGATGTATTAGCAAGCAAGCCAAACAGGTTGGTTGCAGTAGGGGAGATCGGGCTCGATTTATTTATGGATAATCCCCAGCTTGAGCGACAGCTAGCCATACTGAGGGCACAATTAAAGTTAGCGAAGCACCATGATTTGCCGGTGATATTGCATTCCCGTCGCTCGCATGATCAGTTGTCTCGTGAACTTAGAGCGGTGAATTTATCTCGCGGCGGCGTTGTTCATGGTTTTTCTGGTAGCCTTTCTCAGGCACAGGCTTTTATTAAACTCGGCTACTTTATTGGCGTGGGTGGCACGATCACTTACGATCGGGCGCACAAAACTCGTCAGGTCATAGCGGAGCTGCCGTTAAGTACGCTGCTGTTAGAAACGGATGCTCCTGATATGCCACTTTCTGGCTATCAAGGTCAGCCAAATCGTCCTGAACGTGTACGGAAAGTCTTCGAAGCACTATGTGAGTTAAGGCCGGAACCCTCCGCAATGATTGCGGAGACTATATGGCAAAACACCTGTAGATTGTTCGGCATTTCCGCATCATTTTAGATTCTTTGCTAACTATCCCAAAGGTGACTACGAAAACGTGTGCGTGATAATGTGATGCATATCTCTTTTTCGTGATTTTAGTTGCTTCCAGTTGTATAAAACTGTGACAGCCTTGACCAATATTTCCTCCCCCATCGGTATAATCGCCCCTCATCGGCGAGAGAGTTTTACGTCGGTATTCAACCTAAAATCTAACGCGTTACAGGGACTATTCCATGCAACTTATTATGAGCGTGGTGGGGATGGCGGTACTCATTCTGATTGCCGTGCTAATTTCAAGCAATCGCCGTGCTATTAACCTACGCACCGTGGCTGGCGCATTTCTTATTCAGGTCGTTATCGGCGCTTTCGTGCTTTACGTTCCGGCTGGGCGCGATGTATTAGGCGCAATGTCTTCTGGCGTCGCCAACGTTATTGCCTACGGAAACCAAGGGATTTCATTTATTTTTGGTGGACTGGTGTCTGACAAAATGTTTGAAGTCTTTGGTGGCGGTGGTTTCGTATTCGCATTGCGTGTACTGCCTGTTATCGTCTTCTTTTCTTCATTAATCGCCGTGCTCTACTATCTCGGCATTATGCAAATCGTTATTCGCCTGCTGGGCGGCGGCTTACAGAAAGTACTGGGTACTTCCCGTACTGAATCCCTATCTGCAACGGCAAATATCTTTGTTGGGCAGACAGAAGCGCCGCTGGTGGTTCGCCCATATATCTCAACCATGACTCAGTCAGAGCTGTTCGCCGTGATGTGTGGTGGTTTGGCATCGGTGGCAGGTTCTGTTCTTGCGGGTTACGCGCAAATGGGCGTTCCGTTAGAGTATCTGATTGCCGCATCATTTATGGCGGCTCCGGGGGGCTTGCTGTTTGCTAAATTAATCGTGCCTGAAACGGAAAAAACGCATGACAAAACTGATGCCGCGGAGTTGATTGCGGAAGAAGATCGTCCTGCTAACGTCATTGATGCTGCTGCATCAGGTGCGGCGTCAGGTATGCAGTTGGCATTGAATGTGGGTGCCATGCTGTTGGCATTTATCGCGCTGATTGCGTTGATCAACGGCATGCTGGGGGGGATTGGCGGCTGGTTTGATTACCCACAATTATCACTGGAACTCATTCTGGGTTGGGTATTCTCTCCTATTGCTTACCTGATCGGTGTGCCTTGGAACGAAGCGCAGATTGCCGGATCCTTTATTGGCCAAAAGATTATTGTGAATGAGTTTGTGGCATTCATGAACTTTGGTGAATATCTGAAGGCCGATGCGGAAGTTGCAGCGGCGGGCTTACAGGTGCTGTCTGACCACACCAAAGCTATTATTTCCTTTGCACTGTGCGGCTTTGCTAACTTGTCATCGGTGGCTATTTTGCTGGGTGGTCTAGGTAGCATGGCTCCAACGCGTCGTCATGATATCGCTCGCTTTGGTCTGAAAGCCGTAGCGGCAGGTACCTTGTCTAACCTGATGAGTGCAACTATCGCTGGCTTCTTCTTGGCGCTTTAACCAGTCTAATTATCTCCAGCTCGATGAGCGGGCTGGAGGTTCTTACGCTTTCTTCTCTACCTTAAACGGATCGATCCCGCGTCGTTGCATACGGTGAAAACGGATGATATTAAATCCGTTCATCAGCAAAAAACTCCCTTCAATCAGTGAACCCCCAATCGATCCTAGCCAGATATTGTGTGTGACCCAACAAGCCGTAGAGCACCACATAACACAGCGGGTGGTTAATCCTCGAGTACGAAATAATGCCCATGTACTGGCGACAGTGCCAATAATCGGCAGTAACTCCATCGCATGTTGCAGACTATAGCCACCAAACCCTAACGTGAGTGCAATAAAGACCAACATGACCCAGTTGCTACGTGTGCGGGTTGAAATCACCGTTCGTACCGCATTGAGCTCAGCGGCGGCACTGGCCGAGTGGGCGCCCATTAGAAAGAAATGCAGACCAATAATGGCGGAATAGATAGAGAGCTGATACTTAAAACGTAGTTCGTTACGATTGAAAAATGTGGTGATGCCAACCAGAAAAGCCACAACGCCTACGCCTTGTGCAAACCACTCGTAACTACTCATGAATTCATCCCTTTATTAAATAACAAAGCGACGTTCAGAAGAACGCCGCTCAAAGCTCAGTCTCGCATATAACCTTGTGTTTAACTTAGCCCACTACTTGTCATTCACTACAGCGTTACGCCGCTTTTAAATATTGCTAGCTCGCGGAAGTCATTAATTTCATTACGGGTTTGATGACCATTAGCAATATCGACGATCATATCTACGAATGAAATCAACAATTGATCCATGGTTTTGCCATGCAACAATTGTCCAGCATCGAAATCGATCCAGTGTGGTTTTTTCGTGGCGATTTCGGTATTCGTTGCCAGTTTGACCGTTGGAACAAAGCCGCCGTATGGCGTGCCGCGACCGGTACTAAACAGCACCATATGGCAACCGGCACCGGCCAGTGCGCTCGTTGCTACCGCATCATTACCCGGTGCGCTGAGTAGGTTCAGCCCTGGTGCCTTGAGTCTTTCTCCATAACGCAATACGTCAATCACTTGGCTCTGCCCAGCTTTTTGCGTACAGCCCAGAGATTTCTCTTCTAAAGTGGTGATCCCACCCGCTTTGTTGCCCGGCGAGGGATTTTCGTAAATCGGCTGATTGTGCTCAATAAAGTACTGTTTGAAGTTATTCACCATCTCAACGGTTTTTTTAAACGTAGCCTCATCACGGCAGCGGCTCATCAGAATACGCTCAGCACCAAACATCTCAGGGACTTCGGTCAGCACGCTAGTGCCGCCGTTAGCAATCACATAGTCGGAGAAACGACCCAGCAGCGGGTTAGCGGTAATTCCAGATAGTCCGTCAGAACCGCCGCATTCCAAACCAAACTTGAGCTCGCTCAGTTTGCCTGATTCACGACGATCGTTGCGCATGACCTGATATAGCTGGTGCAAATGCTCAATACCGGCTTCAACTTCATCATCCTGTTGCTGGCACACCATGAAATGCACGCGTTCGGCATCATATTCACCCAGCGTTTCACGGAATGCGGTAATTTGGTTATTCTCACAGCCCAACCCAACGACGAGGACAGCTCCGGCGTTAGGATGGCGCACCATGTTTTGTAGCATGGTGCGGGTATTGATGTGGTCGTCGCCCAACTGTGAGCAACCAAATGGATGAGTGAACAGATACGCACCGTCGATGCCTTCAGCATCACCCGTTTCTTTCATAAAGCGGGTTAACATCTGCCGCGCCATACCGTTCACGCAGCCTACGGTGGGTAAGATCCACAGCTCATTACGGATCCCAACGTCACCATTTTTGCGACGATAGATCTGTACTTCACGATCGGCCATTTGGGCTGGCAGATTGGCAAAGTCCGGCTGATATTGATACTGATCCAGATCGTTGAGATTAGTTTTCGCATTTTGCGAATGGATATGTTCACCAGCCGCGATTGCGGTAAGTGCATGGCCAATTGGCAGGCCATATTTGACGATCATATCGCCTTGCGCTATCGGCGTTAGCGCAAATTTGTGGCCACGAGCGATATCGGCTGGCAGCACAATAGAAAGGGATTCAACGCAGATGGTTTCACCCGCGCTCAGATCGCGCAGTGCCACCGCGACATTATCTAACGGATGAATTTTGATAACGCTTTGCATGTTTTGCATAATTTAATTCAGCTCTGCTTAGGCAACTGCGGACAATGATGAAACGGCAGAACGCATGCCTTGCTGATCGATTTGCTGCAAATAACCAGCAATCGTTTGTGTCATCTCAGGGATCTGATTCAGATCCTGACCCCAATGATCGGCGTCGCTCAGGATCGTATGCACGAGATCATTCAGGTTTTGGGAACCTGCTTGCACAGCGTCCCAGCCCGTACGATAGCGTTCAAGCCAGTGAGCGTCGTCTTGCAGTGGGTAAGTTTCACCGTTACGTTCGCCACGGTAGAAAGCAATCAACGCGGCCAAAGCAAAGCACAAGCGCTGTGGTAGTTTGCCCGTCTTATGCTGATAAGCGATCACCTGAGGCAGAATACGGGTGCGGTATTTAGTCATCCCATTCAAAGCGATAGAGAGCAGTTGGTGTTGGATAAACGGGTTACGGAAACGGCTCAATACGGCATCAGCAAATGATTTCAATTCATCGGCAGGAAGATCTAATACTGGCATGATCTCTTGGCTAATCGCTTTTTCAACAAACTCTGTCACCTGTACGTCATTCATGCTTTCGCCTACGGTGTTCAGGCCTGCCAAAAATGCGACGGGAACGAGCGCCGTATGGGCGCCATTAAGAATCGCAACCTTACGCTCTTTATATGGCTTAATGTCGTCAACAATACGGATATTCAGCGGTTTATGATTTTTTGCAAATGCATCTAAACGTAGCTCTTGTGCCAGCGATTGTGGTCCTTGGATCACGAACAGATAGAAATGTTCAGCCGTATCTAAGAAGGCATCCTGATAGCCTAACTCTTCAGTTAAAGCTTCAACTTCACCGCGTGGGTATCCGGTCACAATACGATCCACCAGAGTAGAGCAGAAGGTATTATTTTGCTCTAACCACTGAACAAAGCGCGATGGCAGATCCCATTGTTGCGCGTAGCGCAGTACCAGTTCGCGCAGTGCTTCGCCGTTATAGTCAATCAATTCACACGGTAGCAATACCCAGCCTTTGTCAGCGGCACCGTCAAAGTGGCAGAAACGTTCGTACATCAGACGAGTGAGCTTCGCAGGGAAACTGGCTGGTGGCGTATCCGTGAGCTTATCTTCAGGCACATAGCTAATTCCAGCCTCGGTGGTATTCGAAAACACGAAACGGATATTGGCATCATGAGCCAACGCCAAATAAGCATCAAAATCCTGATACATATTGATTTCGCGGTTTACGCTGCGAATGATGCGTGATTCACGCACCGCTTCACCTTGCTCGTTCAGACCACGAATGATGGTGGTGAAAAGTCCATCTTGAGTGCTCAGTGAGGGGGGGAAATCGCTGTTCAGCGGGCGTACAACGACTACGCCAGCATTTAAATCGGTATGCTCATTCAGTAGATCTAATTGCCAATCCACAAACGCGCGCAGGAAATTACCTTCACCGAATTGGATAACTTTGTCAGGGTGCTGGCGGCCAGGGAAGTCACGACGATTAAGGGTTTGCATTTAGGAGCTACCTCAGAGCGTGACCGCCATGTTATGGCGGTCATCAACATATAAAATAAACAAGAATGGGGTCTTTAAAAAAATGGGCGGCTAAACCGCCCCAGGATTCTTACAACTCAATCGCAAAATAGTTTTTCGCATTATCGAAGCTGATGTTTTTCACCATATTTCCCAGCAGTTCAATATCTGCTGGTGCTTCGCCGTCTTCGACCCAGCGGCCAATCATTTGGCACAGGATGCGGCGGAAATATTCGTGACGGGTATAAGACAAGAAGCTGCGGCTATCGGTCAGCATGCCAACAAAGCGGCTGAGTAAACCAAGCTGTGCAAGCTGGGTCATTTGGCGCTGCATACCGTCCTTCTGATCATTGAACCACCAACCTGAACCGAACTGCATTTTCCCTGCCATACCTTCGCCTTGGAAATTGCCGATCATGGTGCCGATCACTTCGTTATCACGTGGGTTTAGGCAGTAAAGAATAGTTTTTGGCAAGCCAGTAGAGCGGCTTTGTGCATCCAATAGACGCGAGAGCGCGAAGGCAACTGGCGCATCGTGAATTGAGTCAAAACCAATGTCTGGCCCAACCGTTTCAAACATGCGTGAATTGTTATTACGCAGTGCACCAATGTGGTATTGCTGAACCCAACCGCGTTTTTGGTATTCGGCTCCGAGGAACAGCAGTACCGCCGTTTTAAACTGGGCAACTTCCTGTTCCGTTGGCATTTTGCCTTCCAAACGACGGGCAAGAATGCCGTTTAACGTGGTTTCATCTGCTTCGCCATACATAACCACATCAAGCGCGTGGTCAGACACCTTACAGCCGTGAGCCGCAAAGTGGTCCATCCGAATTTTCAGAGCATCACATACATCGCTGAATTTGCGAATGTCTACGTCGGCTGCCGCACTCAGTTTCTGCATATATTCAGGGAAAATGGCGGCATCAATATTGAATGCTTTATCTGGACGCCAGCTCGGTAACACTTTCACGTCAAAGCTGCGGTCTAGCGCGATAGCTTTGTGATGGCTTAGATCGTCGATAGGGTCGTCAGTGGTGCCTACCATTTTCACGTTCATCTGTTTCATGATACCGCGAGCGCTGAATTCGTCGCGCTCCAGCAGTGCATTACAGCGATTCCAGATATCGTCAGCCGTATTGCCGGAAAGCAGCGTGCCTGTGATACCGAATGGACGGCGTAGTTCTAGATGAGTCCAGTGGTAGAGCGGATTGCCGATGGTATGAGGGACGGTTTCGGCCCATGCCTGAAACTTCTCACGATCGCTAGCATCGCCGGTGCATAGGCGCTCAGCGACGCCGTTAGTACGCATCGCGCGCCATTTGTAATGGTCGCCTTTTAACCAGATGTCATACAGGTTTTTGAACCGATAATCCTGAGCGATCTGCTCAGGTGGCAAGTGACAGTGATAGTCAAAAATTGGCTGCTCTGCCGCATAGTCGTGGTACAAACGGCGTGCAAACTCGGTATCCAGCAAGAAATCTTCGGTTAAAAATTGCGACATCATCGGGTTCCTCGAGAGCATAAAGCTTCAGTGAGCTATTCTTTGCGGCTAAAGTTATCACACCAATTATGGCGCTCGTCCAGAACTTTTTCCGCGTTTAACGTAATGAAAGCGATAAAACGGCACTATCACTTGGTGCTTTTGCTTATGTAGACACTTTTTAGTAGGGATTCTGCATAGGTTTATTATTCCTTAATCCAAAAATGGTTTTTGTGATGGCTCTCAACTTTTAAATCTGTATGACAAGTTATCTTAGCCACCGCTGCGAAATGAGTATTGCCCTAACCAATCATGAGCAGTGGTTTGACCAATGTCGATTAACCAAGTCATAAAAGTTAATTCAAAGTCGGAACAGGAACGTCCGAACTTTCCATCTGAGACTGTAGTTTTAGCGCTGTAGCACAGATGAATAAGGTAGATGGGTACCACGTAAGTAACGCCATCACCGTTTCAATATGGAGAGTTATTACGCGGCGCAGCCACAAGCGCGGTTCATTGCGGCCTTGCACATTTCGCCAAAGGCGTTCCACAAGGCAAAGTTCTATGCCCAAGCCATTTCAAGATGCAGGTCATCGGTTAACGCTGACGTAGCTTGAAACGTGACGGGATATACTGGGAGAGAGTTTAAATGCGTAAAATTAAAGGCTTACGCTGGTACATGATAGCCTTGGTTACCGTAGGAACTGTACTGGGTTACTTGACTCGTAATGCCATTGCTGTTGCTGCTCCGACCTTACAAGACACGATGCACATCACCACTCAGCAATACTCTTATATTATTGCTGCGTACTCCGCGTGCTACACCATTATGCAACCAGTCGCGGGCTATGTGCTTGATGTGTTGGGTACAAAGGTGGGTTACGCACTGTTTGCCATCCTGTGGGCCGTGTTCTGTATGGGCACCGCATTAGCTAGCAGCTGGGGTGGTTTGGCTATTGCGCGTGGTGCGGTGGGTATGGCTGAAGCGGCAATGATCCCTGCGGGTCTTAAAGCCTCATCCGAATGGTTCCCAGCGAAAGAACGTTCCATTGCGGTGGGTTATTTTAACGTAGGGTCATCCATTGGGGGCATGATTGCTCCGCCGTTAGTGGTGTGGGCTATCGTTGCACACAGCTGGGAAATGGCGTTCATCATTACGGGTGCGCTGAGTCTGATTTGGGCCATTTGCTGGTTAATCTTCTACAAGCATCCAAAAGATCAGAAAAAACTGTCTGACGAAGAGCGTGACTATATTCTGAGCGGTCAGGAAGCTCATCACCAGACCAATAACGCGAAGCGTATGTCTGCATGGGAAATCCTGCGTAACCGTCAGTTTTGGGGCATCGCACTGCCTCGTTTTTTGGCCGAACCAGCTTGGGGGACTTTCAATGCTTGGATCCCGCTGTTCATGTTCAAAGCCTACGGTTTTAATCTGAAAGAAATCGCGATGTTTGCGTGGATGCCAATGCTGTTTGCCGACGTTGGCTGCGTGTTAGGCGGTTATCTGCCTCCGTTATTCCAGAAGTACTTTAAAGTGAACCTGATTGTTTCTCGTAAGCTAGTGGTGACCATGGGCGCATTCTTGATGATTGGCCCAGGTATGATTGGTCTGTTCACAAGTCCTTATGCGGCTATTGCTCTGCTGTGCGTCGGTGGTTTTGCTCACCAGTCACTGTCAGGTGCTTTGATTACGCTCTCTTCTGATGTGTTTGGACGCAACGAAGTGGCCACTGCAAACGGATTAACCGGTATGGCGGCGTGGACGGCAAGTACTCTGTTTGCGTTAGTCGTGGGAGCTTTGGCTGATACCATCGGCTTTAGTCCACTGTTTGCGGCGCTGGCTGTATTTGACCTACTGGGTGCGTTAGTTATTTGGACTGTATTGCAAAACCGTACCGCGGAAGAAGTTGAAATTGAAGCGAATCGCCAGAAAGCAACCGTATAGCGTTTAATGACGATGCCTCCGACTAAAAATCCGCCGTTTATCGGCGGATTTTTTTTACCTCAACGTTTTATCTCTCACTTGAGTGTGCATGGGGTCTCTGGTGAGATTATTGGAAAAGTGGTATAACAGATTCATAAATGTATGTATCACAACATTTGCCGATCAACCCTAATAGAGCACCCTAAATGGAATTCACAGAACCCAGAAGACTGTACCAACAGTTAGCCGCAGAGCTAAAGCAGCGCGTCGAGTCCGGCGTTTATCCTGTGGGGGAGAAACTGCCAGCCGAGCGTTTTATCGCTGAAGAGATGAACGTGAGTCGAACAGTTGTTCGCGAGGCGATCATCATGCTGGAAGTGGAAGGGTATGTGGAGGTTCGTAAAGGGTCAGGTATCCACGTTATTAGTAATCAACCAAAAACGTTGATTCAACCTAATAGCAATATTCAGTTTGCGAGTGCGGGACCGTTTGAGCTTTTACAGGCGCGTCAGCTTATCGAGAGTAATATTGCCGAGTTCGCGGCGACTCAGGTAACCAAACAAGATATCGTGGCGTTGATGGAGATTCAGGAGCATGCACGGCAGGAAGACCGTTTCCGGGATTCGGAATGGGATCTGAAGTTCCATGTTCAGGTCGCTTTGGCGACGCAGAACTCAGCAATGGCGACAATAGTTGAGCAAATGTGGAGTCAGCGTATCCACAACCCATACTGGTTGAAATTGCATGAACACATCGATGATGTCTCGATCGACAGCTGGTGTGAGGATCACGATAAGATCCTCAAGGCATTGATGCGTAAAGATCCTTACGGCGCAAAAGTGGCGATGTGGCAGCATTTAGAAAATACCAAGCAAATGCTTTTTCAGGCGACAACGGACGATTTCGAGTTTAACGTCGATCGCTATCTGTTCGCCGAAAATCCTGTCGTGCATTTGGACGGCGTTACCAACGGCAAATAAGCCGTAGGGTTAAGCGGTTGTGTCGAGTCACGAGCTTAACTTATACTTTAGTAAGGTGATGGTGTTCCACCTTTGGCTGTAAGATTTCTATTTGAACTCTTACATAGCTAAAAACCGCCGAAAGAGTCCTCTCTTTTCCGCTGATGACGCCTGGCAGAAGTCTGAGTTTTATTTCTCTGTTATACCTTAAGTAATTCAAGTGGCATTGAGGCGGCAAGCGAGCGCAGCCAACAAAAAGGCAACTTGAAGTATGACGGGTATATTACAGTGCGATAGCGCTTGGTTGCCGGGCAAGCATTTTTCCCCTGTAGCTAATCAAGTTGCCTTCGTTAATCGCCTTATCCGTTATTTTTGAGGAGTTCGCTATGAGCTATGGCTTAACGTTATTAATTGTTGCCTTTGGTGGCGCAGTGGGAGCTATTACACGTTTTCAAATTACCACTTGGTTCAGTGGTTGGTTCGGTACATCGTTTCCCTATGCAACGCTGACGGTCAACGTTGTTGGCTGTTTTATCATGGGAGTGCTGGTGGCTGCTTTAAACACAGGAACACTGATTGCGCCACATTGGCGTCCGTTGATTGCCGTCGGGTTTCTTGGGGCATTGACGACGTTCTCCACTTTTTCATTTGATACGTTCGCACTCTTCACTGAGGGATTCTGGTTACGCGCCGCTTTGAACGTGATCTTGAATTTAGTGCTATGCATGCTCGCGGTTGCGGCGGGATATGCACTATTAACTCGTGGCTCAATGCCGGGGTGAAAAACCTAATAATGCCGTGTTGACCCAGTATTTTGATGTAAACACGGCAAATTTCATTTTACCTTTTATTCCCCACCTTGTTTTTCTTCCTGTGTTTGGCGGCACCTATTTGTTCAACCCAACTGAAACCAACTGTTAACGACCATCATTAAGGTAAAATTGGTCGTGGAAATTGCTCATTTTCTGCTGTTTCCCTGACGGTGATTTTGCTACAGTTAGCCGAGTTTTTTTCTGCATGTATCTGGAAGCAACAAAATATTGAAGCGTCTTTCGTCTGCCACCACGATGTTCCTATTGTTATGCTGGGCCAGTATGGCCTCTGGCAAGCAAACGGCTTGGCATTCGCACAGCGCTAATTGCTATTTCTCTCAAGTAGATAGCTACTTTGCTCAATCGCTAACAGATGTCTCATCCATATCAGTGATGCAACTCACTGGTGAAAGTGAACGTAGCCTTTCGCGTAAATCCAATACGCGTAAGCTGACCGCGCTGCTACGGGTTCACTTGAAGTCCTGTTCAGAACAGGGCCGGATTGCTCCTACACTTCCGGATGCCTCCCTACCCGCACATTCGGACACCGCCTTTTTTGATGTGACTCGCCAGTATCGCGACAAGGGAATTTCTTTGGCGCTGCTGCGAACGTTACAACTTCCCCCTCATCAAAATCGGCTGGGTGGCTGGAAAGAGAGTAATATTTTATACAGAGGCAAGCTGACGTATGACCAACCTGACGCCGAAGCGTACGTTGGTTAAACTTAGCTAGCTCCCTAATTCCATCGTCCTTTGTGACGTCCATGAGATGAGCTGGCGGATGGACCCTCCGAATTTTCAGTTAGGAATACTCGATGGATATGATTAACGAATTAATACATGCCCTGTGGCAGCAGGACTATGAGACGCTGGCGAACCCGTCGCTAGTGTGGACGATTTACGGCATTTTATTTGTCATTTTATTTCTGGAAAATGGTTTGCTGCCCGCAGCCTTTTTACCGGGTGACAGTTTACTGATTTTGGTTGGTGTACTGATTGCGAAAGGCACCATGGGCTTTGCCATGACGGTCTGTGTGTTAACCACCGCGGCCAGTCTTGGTTGCTGGGTTGGGTATATACAGGGACGATGGCTGGGAAATACACGATTAGTGCAAAAGTGGCTTTCCCATTTGCCCGCCCATTATCATCAGCGTTCTCATCATTTGTTCCACAAACACGGTTTATCGGCTCTGCTAGTCGGTCGCTTTCTGGCATTCGTGCGTACTTTGCTGCCGTTGATTGCTGGCCTATCTGGTTTAAGCAGTACGCGTTTCCAGTTCTTTAACTGGATGAGCGGTTTCCTGTGGGTCATGATTTTGACGACATTGGGTTATGTGTTGGGTAAAACACCGCTGTTCTTGCGCTATGAAGATCAACTGATGTTCCTACTGATGATGTTGCCACTGGTTCTGTTGGTGTTTGGTCTAGTTGGCTCGTTGGTCGTTCTATGGCGTAAAAAACATTCAACGACTCAGCCAGAGCAGAGGAAATAACGTGACTCTGCTACTTATTCAGCGGCTTGGCTGGAAACGTGCCTTATTGCTCTTAGCGTTGATTATTGGCGTATTTGCGTGGTGGATAGCCCCGCATCTAACTCATAAAGAAACAACGTTACAAATTAGCGCGACTCAGGCTGGGCTTGCGACACCGGATGGTTTTTTTGTTTATCAGAAACTAGATGAGCACGGCATTAGTATCAAAAGTATTACGCCTGACTCGAACGGTTTGCTGGTTCATTTAGCGAAGCCAGAGCAGCAGGAAGAGGCGATGCAGGTACTGCAAAGTGTGCTGCCGCGTGGCTACAGTATTGCCTATAAAACCCATCGACGCTCGCTGTTTCAATCAAGCGAAAGTGATGTCAAGGATCCTCCCAGGCAAGCGAGACTTAACAGCTAAGCAATAAAAGCAGAGCCGTATGGCTCTGTTTTTATTTATCAGTATTGTCTGATTTTTCCATTTTTTGGGCTCCTATCTTGATGTAACGCACCTATTATTTAAACTAAGTGATAAGTAATCGTTAATAATTACGGGTTATAGTTGTGAACGAGCGAGCACTGTTTTCGCTCATTCAATGGTTCATTTATATCCGAGTATTTGTTTTAACGATGAAAGGATATGTCCCCGGAGCGGGACAGTTCACTACTCAATAAGGACTTTTCATGACATTCAAAAAAACTGCAATTTTGGCTATTACCGTTGCTACTTTTGGCCTGCTGAGTACAGCGGCTAACGCCTCGGCAGTAACCTGTGCTAGCAAGCAGCAGAGTATTGAAGAGCAGATCCAGTATGCTCAGCAGCACAACAACACACATCGTGTGGCTGGTTTACAGAAAGCGCTAAGCGAAGTGAAGAGCCACTGTACTGAAGCGGGGCTACGTTCTGAACTGCAAAATAACGTGAAAGAAAAGCAGCAGAAAGTCGCTGAACGCCAACAGGAACTCGTTGAAGCGCAACAAACTGGCAAAGCCGATAAAATTTCTAAAAAAGAGAAAAAACTAGACGAAGCTCGTGCTGAGCTAAAAGAGGCACAGCAGGCGCTGGGACAGTAATTTACTGTGTCTAATCGCCGAGTTTTTTCATACCAAATACGGCAGATGCAGAAGGATATGTGGCAATTACCTTTGCGCTCATGGAAAAAGCTCGCTATGTTAAAAGACCATATCAGTAAAGTTAAGGAGTCTAGGAATGGCTAACGATTCAACTTCCGAGCAATTACGTGCCGAACTGAAGTCCCTCGCCGATACCTTGGAAGAGGTTCTGAATTCTTCCACCGACAAACCGAAGGCGGAGCTGGAAAAAATCCGTGCGAAAGCTGAAAGTGCGTTACAAGGTAGCCGCGCTCGCTTGAATGCGGCAGGTGAGAAAGTTGCTGCACAAACCAAAGAAATCGCAGATCGTGCAGATAGCTATGTTCATGATAATCCTTGGACTGGTGTTGGCATCGGCGCTGCCGTTGGTGTGGTGTTAGGCGTTTTATTGGCTCGTCGCTAATGCCTGCCGATAACACAACTTCTCAGGGCCCCGCTCGCGGGGTTCTGAGTACCGCTCAGCGTATTGTCACCATTATTGTTGGCATGGTTGAAACACGGCTGCGTTTAGCTGTGGTTGAGCTGGAAGAAGAGAAAGCGAACGTTATTCAACTTCTGATGATGGCGGGCGTCACACTGCTGTTTACCGCCTTTGGCTTAATGACGTTGTTGGTGTTGCTCTTCTTAGCCATTGATCCTGTCCATCGTCTGATGGCGTTGGGGATCACCACCGCAGTTTTGCTGGGGCTGGCATTGATCGGGGCAATCTGGACAATCACCAAAGCTCGACGCTCAACGCTGTTAGGGGCGACTCGCCGCCAGCTTGAGATTGATAGAGAGCTACTGGAAGAGGATCGCAAGTGAGCCGTAATCGTCAGGAACTCGCCTTGGAGAAAGCACGCTTGCTGCGTCAAATTCAGCAGCAGCGTCTTGATTTGGCCGGTGAACGTCGTTCGTGGTTACAGCTCACTGCGAAATTTGACCATCGTGTTTCCGCCGTGATGCGGTTACGCAAGTTCATGCTGTTAGGATCGAGTCTATTAGCACTCTATGGCGCTCGCCATCCTGCTAAAACGGCGCGCTGGACTCGCCGTGCATTTAGCGTGTGGGGCATAGTGAAAGTGATACGTAACGCCTTTTACCCCAAGGCTTAATCTCCGCAGTTTCCCACAAAATATCTGTGCTTTTATCCCACCAACAACTAGTAACTAGAGAAATTACTTGCTTGCTACATTTTAACTTATTGTATTTAGTTATTTTCTTATAATTTTTTAGCTTCAGTTTTTTTGAAGAAATCCAGCAATTTTACTCGCTAACACTCTTTCAGTCTTTGTCCTAGTATTAGCTCCATCGAGAGACACGGGCTCCACGATTTGGTTTTAAGCCAGATGGAATGCACGCCTCATACCGAACAAAGCTGCTAAAGCGGCACCTTAAAATTGTCTGGAGTTAAAAATGAGCAACAAACTAGAAAATATCGCACTACTGGCTGCCCGCATCTTGATGCCAATCCTGTTTATCACCGCCGGTTGGGGCAAAATCACGGGATACGCAGGGACTCAGCAATATATGGAAGCGATGGGCGTCCCAGGGGCACTTCTGCCGTTAACTATTTTGTTAGAGCTGGGCGGTGGTTTAGCCATTTTGTTTGGTTTCTTGACTCGAACTACGGCGCTGTTTACCGCGGGCTTTACCTTGCTGACCGCATTCCTGTTCCACTCGAACTTTGCCGACGGCGTTAACCAACTGATGTTCATGAAAAACCTGACCATCGCTGGTGGCTATTTGGTTCTGGCTGTGTCTGGTCCTGGCGCATTTAGTATTGACCGTTTGCTCAATAAAAAATGGTAATACCCGCCACTCGAATTGTTTAGAGTAAATGGCGTTATGATTTAGAAATACGATAAAGGGGCAAACATGCCCCTTTATGCTTTTAAATGACAACATACTTGAGCTTATTGAGCCGAGTATCCATCTGGAGGATTTATGGGACAACTCGTTGAAGGCATCTGGCAAGATGTCTGGTATGACACTAAATCTACCGGCGGACGTTTTAAGCGTTCGAACGCGCAATTCCGTAATTGGATCACTCCTGATGGCTCTTTAGGCCCAAACGGTGAGTCAGGTTTTGCCGCTGAAAAAGATCGCTACCATCTCTATGTCTCCTTGGCTTGCCCATGGGCTCATCGCACGCTACTGGTTCGCAAACTCAAAGGATTGGAAAGCCTGATTCCGGTTTCTGTTGTCAGTCCTCTGATGCTGGAGAACGGCTGGACGTTTGAAACCAATTTTCCTGCGGCGACCGGCGATGAGCTTTATCACCACGATTTTCTCTACCAGCTCTATCTACAGGCTGACCCTCACTATACCGGACGTGTGACGGTACCGGTGCTTTGGGATAAGCAAACGCAAACTATTGTGAGTAATGAATCTTCAGACATTATCCGCATGTTTAATACCGCGTTTGACGAAATTGGCGCTAAACCTGGTGATTTTTATCCGCAGGAACTACGTACTGATATCGATGAGCTAAATAGCTGGATCTATGACACTGTTAATAATGGTGTATATAAAGCCGGATTTGCTACCGCTCAGGATGCCTATGATGAAGCGGTCAGTGCGGTATTTACCTCGCTGGATAAACTGGAGAACATTCTCTCCCGTCAGCGCTATTTAACCGGGACACGTTTGACCGAGGCCGATCTTCGATTATGGACGACTTTAGTCCGTTTTGATCCGGTCTATGTCACCCACTTTAAATGTGATTGGCAGCGCATCAGCGATTATCCAAACTTATACGGTTTCCTGCGCGATATTTATCAGATACTGGGAGTGAAAGAGACGGTCAATCTGGAGCACATTCGTCACCATTATTACCGCAGCCACAAAACCATCAATCCAACGGGGATCATTTCGATTGGGCCAAAGCAAGATTTAGAGGCTCCGCATGGCCGCGACAAGCCATTTAGCTGATTAATGATCAATTCCCCTAACCAAAAATGGAGGGGGAGTGCGTAATGCTGATCGATTAAGAGATCGAGATACACGGGGCTAGC
>NZ_LXET01000053.1 GCF_001655005.1 Hafnia paralvei ATCC 29927 | reverse complement strand
ACACCGCGGGGCGGTTATGGAACACATCCATGTGTTCCCCCCTAAGGGGCAACGCTAAAGCGTTGTTCAACTTTGCTCCCTGCAAAGTTGTCGGCAGCTAAAGCTGCTACGACCCCATCGGTGTACTTCCCCTAAAATCACGCTTAAGTGACCGGCATTAGGGGGAATGTCGAAACGGTTATAAATAGAGGGCTGGACGAGTGATTTGCTTAACGCCTCGTTGGGTCAGCGCTTCAGCCAGCGTTTCTATATCTTGTTGCGTCGCACTTTTCCATCCGCTTGCTTCTCCGCGTACGCCGTGGTGGTGAAATGCATTGAGGCGAACAGGAACATCGCCGAGAGATAAGATAAACTCAGCCAGTTCATCTGCATGCTGGAGGTGATCGCTATGCTCAGGGATCACTAATAAACGCAGTTCACTCAATTTTCCCCGTTTTGCCAACCATAGAATGCTTTGTTTAATCCGATAGTTATCTCGCCCCGTTAATGCTCTGTGGCATTCGTTATCCCATGCTTTGAGATCGAGCATTGCCCCATCTATCCAAGGCAACAGCTTTTGCCAACCGGTTTCTGATAAATCGCCATTACTATCAACCAGACAAGTGAGATGCGCTAACTCTTGACTGGATTTTATAGCGGCAAAAAAATCACATAAAAAGGGAAGCTGGAGAGTCGCCTCACCGCCGCTGATGGTTACGCCATTGATAAACGGCGCGTTGCGTTTGACCTGAATCAGAAGGGCGTCAACGCTATAAATTTGCGTCATAGGGCTTGAGTGCTGGGTGCAGGTTTGTAGACAGGTATCGCACTGTTGGCAGACGTCAGCATCCCACTGCACTTTGCCACTCACCAAACTTAGTGCCTGATGAGGGCAGGTTGTCACGCAGTCGCCACAGTTATCGCACATCCCAATGGTGTACGGATTATGGCAATTTTTGCAGCGAAGATTGCATCCTTGCAGAAAAATGGCCAGACGACTGCCTGGCCCATCGACACAAGAAAACGGTAAGATTTTACTTACCGAAGCGCATCGTCTGTTCATGGCTTATCACTCGTGGCTGGCGTTGCATGATACCGGTGTTTTTGGCTGCTTCTTCACCTAGCCATGTCGTATTTAGACGGGAACCTTCTGCTTTAAATTTTTCAATATCGGACAGGCGGACCATATAGCCGGTGATGCGAACCAGATCGTTGCCGCAGACGTTAGCGGAGAACTCACGCATTCCTGCGGCAAATCCACCTAAGCAAAGTTGCATCATGGCTTCAGGATTTCTCTTGATGGTCTCTTCCAGTGTCAAAATATCGCTGATGCCTGAGGTGTAATAAGCATGATGCGGCGCAACGGTCATCAGATGTGTGACCGGATCGGGCTCAGTGCCGTAGGGAATACGAGCTCCCGGCGTAGTGCCTATGTCAGAGCTAATCCCTGACTGCGCATGCAGCATCGCGCGTTGTTTCCATCCGTGTTGCACTGGTGTCTGTGCGACAAACTCAGCTAATTGATTGCTGATGCGATAGCCAAGTTGATTGGCTGCGTCGTTTTCGCCATAGCTTCCCGTCAGGCCATCTTTTTCCATCAGAATATTAACGGCTTCTGCTAGCGCATAAATGCCAAACATAGGGACGAAGCGCTGTGGATCGATTAACCCTTCGCTAACCAAGAAGCTTTGGGTGAAGAAGTTCGACTGGTTATAGAGGAAATCAGTACGTGCATTGATGATTTCAATCTGCTGACGACAGTAATAAGGCAACTGATGGGTAAAGAAATCTTCTGAGGATTCACTACGCAAGGCAACCTGCTTTAAATTGATGCGCACCAGCGTATTTCCACCGCCGGCGAGAGGCAATGAGTTGTAGCAACTCACAATGCCATAGCCATTTTTTGTGAAAATACTATCATGAATAGGGCCGTTAGCGATGTGTGGTTTACTGCATTCACAGATGTTGCTGGCGGCTTGAAGCAGTAGGGATTGCGGAGTGATTTGCGGATCGTAAATAAAGGTTAGGTTTGGTGCAACCTGCTTGAGCTCTGCATCTACGCGTAAAATCAGACGCGTCAGTATGTTATCGCTAGGCCCGATGTTAGCGTGCATAAAGGCATCAGGTAAAGTGCGATCCAGATAACGCCAGAAACGTTTTATGCGGATATATAATTCGTTTTCTGTTAGAATTCCAACATAAGGCAGCAGTAAGCTGTCTAAGTGACCGAGAAACACCGGCATCGATGTGACGGAAGGAACATGGTGGTACAGGATGCACAGCATATTCAAGGCGTCGTCAAAATCCTGTGCTGGCTCTAGCTCCAGATACTCCGATCCCTGTGCCAGAAACTTGACGTAATCCGGCAGAACGTAACGTGGTTTGTACGGAGCATGGCCTTCGAACATATCGCAAATTACGCCGTCATCCAGTGCCTGACGCGCCTCTGGCGGTAGACTTGGATAGGGTAATGCGTTCTCGGCCTCAAGAGCTAAAAAGTGACGTTTTTGCTCTGGAGAGAGCGTTTCGCTAGTGGCAATTTGCTGGCAACGCTGTAAGAAAGAAGGTAGTGAAGTCGTATCGATCGAATTTGTCATAACGCCTCTCTGCGGGCAATAGTCCTGTTTGACCGTCATTCTAAAGATGATGAGCTGGCAATCTATTGATCCTGATATAGGCTGGTAGAAGGTAATGCCTTTTTCATCGATATAAGAGGTTATTTCGTGATGCTAATCACATATAATCTCGTGACGTTACAGTCTGTTTTTCATTGACTGTGATGTTGAGCACAAATGTGACGGAGGGTTTGTGTTCAAATAGTAACATATGATGTTGACCATGAAGGGCCATATGCGGTGAGAAGGATCTCAGTTGCTTTCCGGTCTTTAGCCGGAACAGTATCTTCAAGGAACCAAGTCCGCTCGCCAACGTATTGGGATACCTTCAAGGCTTACGCGTTTAACGTGAACAGTGAAGCCTCCGAACCCTAAATCATTGTGTCTGAATCTCGGCCAAGCCAGTTCAGCCAAGTTGGAGAGTAAAATGACTGATTTAAAAGTTGCTGCAAAACGTGCGTTACAGTTGATGGATCTGACCACTCTGAACGAAGATGACACTGATGAAAAAGTGATCGCCTTGTGCCATCAGGCAAAAAGCCCAGTTGGTAATACCGCAGCAGTTTGCATCTATCCACGTTTCATTCCTATTGCGCGTAAAACGCTGCGCGAACAAGGCACCCCTGAAATTCATATCGCAACCGTAACCAACTTCCCACACGGTAACGATGACATCGCTATTGCTCTGGCGGAAACCAAAGCGGCTATCGCTTACGGTGCCGACGAAGTTGACGTGGTATTCCCATACCGCGCACTGATGGCTGGCAACGAGCAGGTTGGTTTCGACATGGTTAAAGTTTGCAAAGACGCCTGTAATGAAGCTGGCGTATTGCTGAAAGTGATCATCGAAACTGGCGAATTGAAAGATGCCGCACTGATCCGTAAAGCGTCTGAAATCTCTATCAAAGCGGGCGCTGACTTCATCAAAACGTCAACCGGTAAAGTGCCTGTTAACGCGACTTTAGAAAGCGCTGAAATCATGATGACCGTGATCCGCGATATGGGCGTCAGCAAAACCGTTGGCTTTAAGCCAGCGGGTGGCGTACGTACCGCAGAAGATGCTGCCGAATATCTGGCTCTGGCAGGTCGTCTGCTGGGCGATGACTGGGCTGATTCCCGCCACTTCCGCTTCGGTGCTTCCAGCCTGTTGGCTAGCCTGCTGAAAACGCTAGGCTATGACACCAAAGGCACTGGCAGCGCTTACTAAGTCTGCTGGTTCTTGACGCTGATCTGCCTGATTTCTCATGCAACAGCGTCAATGAATGAGAGATTAAGCGAATCTTTTGCCGCGACGGTTTCGTCGCGGTCATTGTTAGTACTTGAATTGAATAGATGATGCGGGGCGTTCCGCAGAACATACCTCTTAACCTACACCTATATCTAATGTCTTGAGCTTTGACTCAACGAAAGAAGATATAAATCAGCAGGGGGATACAACCTTGTTCCTGGCACAAGAAATTATTCGTAAAAAACGTGATGGACATGCTCTGAGTGAAGAAGAAATTCGCTTTTTCATCAATGGCATTCGCGACAATACAATCTCTGAAGGTCAAATTGCCGCTTTAGCGATGACCATTTTCTTCCACGATATGGTCATGCCTGAACGCGTTGCGTTGACGATGGCGATGCGTGATTCCGGTACCGTTCTGGACTGGAAGGCATTGAACCTGAATGGTCCTATTGTGGATAAGCACTCCACCGGCGGCGTAGGTGACGTAACCTCTCTGATGCTTGGCCCAATGGTGGCCGCATGCGGCGGTTATGTTCCGATGATCTCAGGTCGTGGTTTGGGCCATACCGGGGGTACGCTGGATAAACTGGAAGCGATTCCGGGATTTGATATTTTCCCTGACGATGCGCGTTTCCGTAAAATTATTTCTGAAGTGGGTGTGGCAATTATTGGCCAGACCAACTCTTTGGCTCCTGCCGACAAACGTTTCTATGCGACGCGTGACATTACCGCGACGGTCGATTCTATCCCACTGATCACAGCATCCATTCTGGCGAAAAAACTGGCGGAAGGCCTAGATGCGCTGGTCATGGACGTTAAGGTCGGCTCTGGTGCCTTCATGCCAACCTTTGAGCTGTCCGAAGCATTGGCTCAGTCGATCGTTGGCGTGGCTAACGGTGCGGGTTGTAAAACGACGGCATTGCTGACGGATATGAATCAGGTATTGGCATCCAGCGCGGGTAATGCGGTTGAGGTGCGTGAGTCGGTTCAGTTCCTGACGGGCGAGTATCGCAATCCGCGTTTGCTTGAAGTCACTATGGCTTTATGCGTTGAAATGTTGATTTCTGGTAATTTGGCCGCAGATCAACAAGACGCCCGCAATAAACTGCAAGCGGTACTGGATAACGGCAAAGCGGCTGAAGTCTTTGGTCGTATGGTTGCCGCACAAGGTGGCCCGGCTGATTTCGTTGAACGCTATGACAGCTATTTGCCAAAAGCGACATTAAGCAAGCCTGTCTTTGCTGAGCACAGTGGTATTATTACCGCTATGGATACCCGTGAATTGGGCATGTCTGTTGTTGGACTTGGTGGTGGACGTCGCCGTGCAACTGACAGCATTGATTACAGCGTTGGTTTAACCGATATGGTTCGTCTGGGTGATAACGTTGACGCTCAGCGCCCGTTAGCGATAGTGCATGCTTCCGATGAAGCCTCTTGGCAGCAGGCGGCTCAGGCCGTTCGCAGCGCTATCGTTCTGGGTGATAAAGCGCCGGCAGAAAATCCGGTTGTCTATCGCCGTATCACCGAGTAAACGCCATACTTAATGCGTGGACGTTAAGCCAGCCTAAGAATTAAAACCAAAGAGTCGCCAAGTTTGCATCGGCTCTTTGGCCACAGCGCTAAAGCGCAGGAGAGTAAGATGAAACGTACATTTATCATGGTATTAGACTCATTTGGTATCGGTGCGAGTGAAGATGCTGAACGCTTTGGCGATGTGGGTTCCGATACTTTAGGTCATATCGCTGACGCCTGCGCGCGCGGCGAAGCCGACATCGGTCGTAAAGGTCCATTGACACTGCCAAACCTGAGCCGTTTAGGATTGGGTAAAGCGGCTGAAGAATCTACGGGGCGTTTCCCGCAGGGACTGGATAAAAACGCCGAAATCATTGGCGCATATGGCTATGCTAGCGAGCTTTCTTCCGGTAAAGATACCCCGTCTGGCCACTGGGAAATCGCTGGTGTTCCGGTTCTGTTCGACTGGGGTTACTTCTCCGATCATGAAAACAGCTTCCCGCAGGAATTGCTGGATATTCTGGTAAAACGCGGCAATCTGCCGGGTTATCTAGGAAATTGCCACTCTTCAGGTACTGTGATTTTAGATCAGTTAGGCGAAGAGCACATGAAAACCGGCAAACCGATTTTCTATACTTCGGCTGACTCGGTATTCCAGATTGCCTGCCACGAAGAGACCTTCGGGCTGGATCGTCTGTATGAACTGTGCGAAATCGCGCGTGAAGAGCTGACCAAAGGTGGTTACAACATTGGTCGCGTTATTGCGCGTCCATTCGTGGGTGACAAACCGGGTGAGTTTAAGCGTACCGGCAACCGTCACGATTTAGCCGTTGAGCCACCGGCTCCAACTATGTTGAAAAAGCTGGTTGATGAGAAGGGCGGCGAAGTGGTTTCTATCGGTAAAATTGCCGATATCTACGCGAACGTTGGGATCACCCAAAAAGTGAAAGCGACCGGTATCGATGCGCTGTTTGACGCCACGCTGGTGGAAATGGAAAAAGCGGGTGACAACACTATCGTGTTCACCAACTTTGTCGACTTTGACTCCTCTTACGGCCACCGTCGCGACGTAGCGGGTTATGCCGCTGCGCTGGAGCTGTTTGACCGCCGTCTGCCAGAAATGCTGAAATTGGTGAAAGATGACGATATCATTATCTTCACTGCTGATCATGGCTGTGACCCAACCTGGGCTGGCTCTGACCATACTCGTGAGCACATTCCGGTATTGGTTTACGGCCCTAAAGTGAAACCGGGTTCATTGGGGCACCGTGAAACCTTCGCTGATATTGGTCAAACGGTAGCGAACTACTTTGGTTTGTCACCAATGGATTACGGTAAATCCATGTTTTAATTTCTGAGCGCCACCTGATTTCAATGGATCGGGTGGCGTTTCATTTCACAGCAAGTTTGAATATCTAGATTCATATACCAAAAGGATACGAATTATGGCTACGCCGCATATTAATGCCGAGATGGGTGATTTTGCAGACGTTGTGTTGATGCCGGGCGATCCGCTGCGTGCAAAACACATTGCTGAAACTTTCCTGCAAGACGTCCGTCAGGTAAACAGCGTGCGCGGCATGCTGGGGTTCACCGGGACTTACAAAGGTCGTAAGATCTCTGTTATGGGTCACGGTATGGGTATCCCATCCTGCTCTATCTATGCGAAAGAGCTGATCACTGATTTCGGCGTGAAGAAAATTATCCGCGTTGGTTCATGTGGCGCTGTACGTATGGACGTTAAACTGCGTGATGTGGTTATCGGTATGGGGGCATGTACTGACTCTAAAGTTAACCGTCTGCGTTTTAAAGACCATGACTATGCAGCGATTGCAGATTTCGACATGGTACGTAATGCATCTGACGCGGCTAAAGCGAAAGGCATCAACGCTCGCGTAGGTAACATCTTCTCTGCTGACCTGTTCTACACTCCAGATCCATCTATGTTCGACGTAATGGACAAATACGGCATTCTGGGCGTGGAAATGGAAGCGGCAGGTATCTACGGCGTAGCGGCTGAGTTCGGTGCGAAAGCGCTGACCATCTGCACCGTTTCTGACCATATCCGTACCCACGAGCAGACCACTGCCGAAGAACGCCAGACGACGTTCAACGACATGATTGAAATTGCTCTGGAATCCGTTCTGCTGGGTGATGCAGAAGAAGCTGCTGCAAAATAATTGCAGGCGCTTTAGATTGTTTAAAAGGCTCCAGATTGGAGCCTTTTTCGTTTTTGGCTTTCAGCTAATTAATCGAACTATCCGCTAACCTAAAAGCGGAATAAATGGTGACGTGAGAGCGATTATTCATCAGAGAGTGGTGATTCACCGATAAAATTCAAGCGCATGGTTAACCAATCCTGAACGATGGCGTTAGCTGCCTTCTCCGCATCGGTCTTAGTGAAATGTTGTTCTGTCACAAGCCATTGTGCCGTTGTTTTACGCGCCTCATTAACCGCATTCAGTACGGCATCACGTTCCTGTTTTGGCCATTCTTTATCGTTCCAAGCTTGGATTGCACTTTCTGGGCTATTGGCCGCTGTCGTGTTGGGCTCAGATTTTAGAAAATCTCTTGGCGACACAGTGACATGCAGATCGAACATTCTCCAGTCTGCATAGCTGGCGGAACGTATGGTTCCCATATCTAAGCTGGCTTTATCAACGATCGTTGCCATTGCGTCATTTAATTGTTTCCATGCGGGGCGTTGAAATAAATCCCCTTGCGGCGAACAAATCGGAGCGTTTCCATCGAGAGATGAGCCATACAGCGCACCAAATGTGTCATAGGCGGCTTTCCCTTGGCGCTTGAAAATAAAGCAATGGGCATACTCCCTTTCTTTGCCGTTAATGATTTCCCTATAGTGATTTTCATTTTGTTCAATGGTCATGCGTAGCAGGGTAAGCGTGGCTGAGTTTTTGGTTGTCGCCGGATCTTTTTCTATGTCGTGGAGCAATTCGCCAGCCCATGAGCTACCTAACCCTTTTACCGCCTGTTGGTAGCGCTGTGCGGCTTCTGCATCGGTTATCTGGCTGGAGGGTTCAAACTGGTGAAGATAAACGAGCCAAGCAGAAGCGAGAGGGCCGCGATATAACGCTAACTTCTGTGCTGCAATCGCTGGATTGGCAGGTATGCCACGAATGATGTTGTCTAGCGTTGATGTTGCTTGGCCGGCTATCTCTTGCAGCTCACGGTCACGCTGCGCCATGCTTTTTTGTAAACAGCTTTCGAGCCGCTCGGGATTCGCTGCACACCCATTGCGCTGCTTGATCCAGTTTCTTTGGGCTGTACGTAACTCATTTGCTTGAGTTGTTGGAAGGTTAGACATCGCGATCTGGTAGCTTTCATTCAAGCTACTGTCGAGGGCGCTTAATGACGTGGTATCGCAGATGGTATGCTCTATGCTGCTTTCCGCTTTTTCACAGTCAAAAGAGGCTGCAAATACTGGCGCGGCACACATGATGAGGGGCAGCATAATCCCTGCGGGAATGAACGATGAAAAAATGCTCTTCTTTGCCATCGAAGAATGCATGTGACGGTAGGTGCCGTGTAGCATCAATGAAAGTCCCTTCTTATCGTCGTATTTTATCAAGATCATCGCTAAATGAGATCGTTTACGGAAAGATAACCGCAGAGCAGATCAAAATACAGCTCCGGTTTATGCGATCTGAAGTGCACAGTTATCGGATCACTATTAAGGAATATATGGCATGAAGCGAATACATAAATTAACGCTACTGTTAGCAGCGGTATCCAGTATGCCAGCTTGGGCTGCGAGCGGAGTGTCGTTCGATCATAAAGACTGGGAAGTCACTTGTGATAACACGTTAACCTGCCGTGCGGCGGGTTATAGCACAGAAGAACAGCCTAGCGGCTCAATCTTGTTTACACGCAAAGCAGGCCCCAATACGCCAATTAGCGGCGAAGTTATTTTGGCTGAAGTTGAATCGGCCGATAAGACTCCTAAGAAACTCACAATGTGGATCGATGATAAATTCGAGGGGGAGGCCAAGGCAGGAAAAAATGATATCTGGCACTTATCAGCGGTGCAGAATCAGAAGCTCATTCGCGCTCTAAAAGGAACGGGAAAAGTTGAGTTCAGAGGCGCTCCCGACCCCTTTATACTTTCTGGCGACGGCGCATACGCAGTAATGCTAAAGATGGATGATGTTCAAGGGCGGATTGGTACACCGGGTGCGATGGTGAAAAAAGGAGATAAGCCAGAGGACAGCGTATTGGCCGCGATCCCCGCGCCGGTGATTCAGGCGGCGCAGACTGAAACAGGAAAAGAGCGCCCGTTGACTGCTCCTGAGCTTGCTGCGCTGAAACCTAAATTGGTTTCCACTTTGACACCGGATGACGGATGTGACCGTTTACAGCCATCCCCAGATGACACTGCTGAAAGTGATGAGGGAATTACGCTAACGCCGCTCGATAAAACACATGCTCTTCTCTCGACACTTTGCTGGCGAGCGGCCTACAACGAAGGCTACGGCTACTGGGTGATCGATAATGCGTTGAAAGAAAAACCGGTCATGGTGACAGATTCCGGCACCAGCTATGACGCAGGCGTTATTTCTTTAAGCCAGAAAGGGCGCGGGCCAGCTGATTGCATGTCGATGGCGAGCTGGGTGTGGGACGGGCAGGCCTTTCGTCAAAGCAAAGTGGCCGACACCGGCATGTGTCGGTATATTCGGTTAGGTGGAACTTGGGATTTACCGACGTTTATCGCTGATGTGAAACCTGCGCGATAAAACGACGCTTGCTGTTGTTACTGCCAAAAAAACCAAAAGCCGCATAGTACTAGTACTATGCGGCTTTTGGCTAATCTCGCTATCGCATTAGCCGATTATTTGGATCCAATCTTACGCAGTGGCTTGCCTTGCATCAGGTTACGCTCGATGTGTTCCAGAGAAATGTTCTTAGTCTCAGGGATTAACGCCAGCGTAATGAAGATGAAGATAATATTCAGACCGGCATAAACCCAGAAGGTATGCGCGCTACCCAGAGAGTTCAGCATGGTCAGGAAGGTGGCACCGACAATCATGTTAGCAATCCAGTTGGTTGCGGTTGAGCAGGTGATACCAAAGTCACGTCCTTTCAACGGCTGGATTTCAGAGCACAGAACCCAAATCAGCGGACCAGCGCTCATAGCGAAACCAACGATGAAGATGAGCAGCATGATGACGGCAAAGTACTGAGCAAAGACGGAGGAGATGCCGATGTTCATCATCGTACCCAATGTACCCATGCCCAGTGCCATCACAATGAAACCGAGGATTAACGTAGGCTTACGACCCCAGCGGTCAACCAGTCCGATGGCGATGAAGGTTGCTAACACGTTCACCAATCCGACGATAACGGTGCCCCACATCTGCTGAGAAGTGCTGGCAAAACCGGCCAAATCGAAGATTTTTGGTGCGTAATACATGATGACGTTCATACCGGTGAACTGCTGCATCACCTGTAACAAGACACCCAGATAAACGGCACGGCGGAAGTTTTTGTTGTTTACAAATAATGCCCACCCGCTTTGTTTCACTTTCAAACTTTCGCGAATTTCGTCCAATTCGTTTTTGGCTTGTTCGCTGGTGTCACGCAGCTTTTCTAACACGCGGCGCGCCTTTTCATCACTGCCACGAGCGGCCAACCAGCGAGGGCTATCCGGTAGGAAGAATACCCCAATCAACAGCAGAACCGCAGGGATGGTGATGACACCTAGCATCCAGCGCCATGCACCTGTGTAGCTGAAAGCGGTATCAGATAAATAAGCGGCTAAAATACCGATGGTGATCATCAACTGGTACATGGAAATCATGCTGCCGCGGATTTTTTCTGGAGCAATTTCAGAAAGATAAATTGGAGCAGTATAAGACGCGATCCCCACGGCCAAACCCAGCAATACACGTGAAACGATGAGTATTTCTACGTCTGGGGCAAATGCGGAGCAAAGTGAACCGACGACAAATAATACTGCGCCGATCATCAGACTGTATTTACGACCGATGCGGAAGTTTAACCATCCACTGCCGACTGCGCCAACCGCTGCGCCAAACATCATGGAGCTCACAACCCATTCTTGTTGAGAGCTGGTGATCTGAAACGTCTCGCTGATAAATGGCAAAGCACCAGCGATAACACCAATATCCAGTCCGAATAATAAGCCTGCCAGCGCAGCGAGAAAGCAGACAAAAAACGTCAGGCTGGCATTTGAACGGGCTTTACGACCCGGGTGTGTACTCACGGTAGTACTCATACTGCCTCCGAAAAGAAACTCGTTTGTATATCTATCATGTTAAGAATCTATGGCTTGAATGTAAGTGCTCCCGATCACAGAAATGTAATCGTTTACACTGGCGTGGTATTCACCGTGATAGTGAATGGATGTGTGGTTATGGATTTATTTACAGTGAAAATGGACTATTTGATTGAATTTTATGATTTTTTGTCAATAGTTTGCGATGGTTATATATTTGTTTTGATGTTCATTAAGTGTACATTAATAATTTTTTTAGTTTAATTGGAAATATTATGTAATCGTTTTCATGGTGGTTGACCTGATTTGAGACAAAAAAAAGCAGGCTCACATGGCCTGCTTTATTGATGCGAAATAATCTAGCGCGAGTTAAATCTTACTTTAGACCCGCAGCTTCACGCAGCAATGCCGCTTTATCGGTTTTTTCCCAAGGGAAGTGCTCACGACCAAAGTGACCATAGGCTGCGGTTTGACGATAGATTGGCTGAATCAGATCCAGCATCTGGATCAAACCATATGGACGCAAATCGAAGAATTCACGTACTAGCAGAGTCAGTTGTTCGGTAGAGATTTTCTCAGTGCCGAAGGTTTCGATCATGATTGAAGTGGGTTCAGCAACGCCGATAGCGTAAGAAACCTGAATTTCACAACGATCTGCCAAGCCCGCGGCGACGATGTTTTTCGCCACGTAACGAGCGGCATAAGCGGCTGAACGGTCAACTTTAGAAGGATCTTTACCGGAGAATGCACCGCCACCGTGACGAGCTGCGCCGCCGTAGGTATCAACGATGATTTTACGGCCCGTCAAACCACAGTCACCCATTGGACCACCGATAACGAAACGACCTGTTGGGTTGATGAAGTATTTGGTATTAGACGACAACCATTCTGGTGGCAGAACTGGCTTGATAATCTCTTCCATTACTGCTTCTTGCAGGTCAGGAAGACTGATGCTGTCAGAGTGCTGGGTAGAAAGAACTACTGCGTCAATACCCGCAATTTTACCGTCGTCGTACAGGAAGGTAACCTGACTTTTTGCATCAGGACGCAACCATGGCAGAGTGCCGTTTTTACGGACTTCGGCCTGACGTTCCATCAAACGATGAGCATAGGTGATTGGTGCAGGCATCAAAACTTCAGTTTCGTTGGTTGCATAACCAAACATAATGCCTTGGTCACCGGCACCTTGTTCCAGAGGATCGGTACGGTCAACGCCCTGATTGATGTCTGGAGACTGTTTACCGATGGCGCTCAATACGGCACAAGAGTTGGCATCAAAGCCCATATCGGAGCTTACATAGCCGATTTCAGCAACGGTTTTACGAGTCAGCTCTTCAATATCAACCCATGCGTTCGTGGTAATTTCACCACCAACCAGCACCATGCCGGTTTTAACGTAGGTTTCACAAGCTACGCGCGCTTTAGGATCCTGTTCCAGAATCGCATCGAGCACGGCGTCAGAAATTTGGTCAGCAATCTTATCAGGATGTCCTTCAGACACTGATTCGGAGGTGAAAAGGTGTTTAGCCATTATGTTCTTTACCTTCAAAAGACGGGTTTATCGTGACTGCGTAGTGCTGGGGTATGTACATCAGTCGCTAGCGATATACCCTTACGAGTGGGGATAACACGCTAGTGCTGGTGCCTGATGCATCCTGCAACGCCCCTCAGGCAAAGCCGTTCAGCAGTTTATCTGTCAATAAGTATAGATGGATTAACATCTGGACGGCTATTTTAAGCCAGACCCGCCATAACATTCCAGTCATTTTTACTGCGTGCTTTTATCAAATGAGCACTATTTATATCTAGAACAGAACCTTTACACCTGCGTAAACGCTCAGAAACAGTTTTTAGTAAAATTTCATTTTGCATTTAAGGCGAGTTGATTGTATAAACTGCGCGCGGCTATGTGTCTCACTTCCAGCCGAGGAGGGTATGGGTTGCTGCTCATACTGTCAGTTTCAACACACTGTTAACTTTTTGGCTCTGTGCGTTAGCGATAACCGCAGACATGGAGGTGGTTCAGGTAATGATCCGCACTGATATCATTGCGACATCCGTCGCGCTAGACACTGTTATTTGCAAAACCGCTTTGTTTAAGACAACGGCTTTGTTTGATACCGTGACTTCCTGCAATACCCTGCGTCATTGTGACGCCTCGCCGTCCCGCGCATTGCGCTTTCCTTCCTATTTATCTGCATTTCTCGCATTTTCCCGATGTTATTCATCACTTTGGTGAATATAGGGCGCGACTCAGGATTCTTACGCCGATAGCGGCAACTGATGACTGAACAAGGGTAACCTGCTACGTGGTATGACGACCAAATAACGTGGCTGGTGAATTTTCATTGGGGTTTGTCCTGCATTCAAGAATGCACTCCCCGACCCACGGAGTTAGCGACGTGTTTTGCTCTTATACTTATATCAGCCCGGCATTTTGTCCGGCGCTGAGCTTTGTGGTCACGCCAAAAATCCCGGCGTGTGGGTTGTTAAGCGCAGATGTTGCTGCGATAGTGAATAACCGTGCTGTGAATAATTCCATTATTTGCCACGATAGTGCACAAGGAGTTCGGCATGTCTAACGAACTCAGCCAACGCCCGCAGGAAGCGGCCGGACACCATCATTTGCGTTCTATGCAGGAGGTTGCCATGAATGATCGTAATGCCAGCAAAATGCTGAGTACTTATAACGTCGCCTACTGGGGTGGCAACTATTATGACGTCAACGAATTGGGTCATATTTCGGTTTGTCCTGATCCCGACGTCCCAGAGGCGCGCGTCGATCTGACTCAATTGGTTGAGAAGCTGCAAAAAGAGAGCAACCAGCGTCTGCCTGCGCTGTTCTGTTTTCCGCAGATCCTGCAGCATCGCTTGCGTTCTATTAATGCGGCGTTCAAACGTGCGCGTGAATCCTTCGGTTATGAAGGCGGTTATTTCCTTGTCTATCCCATCAAGGTAAACCAGCATCGTCGCGTCATTGAATCTCTGGTGAATTCCGGTGAGCCTCTGGGGTTGGAAGCGGGTTCAAAAGCCGAATTGATGGCCGTGCTGGCGCATGCCGGTATGACTCGCTCTGTCATTGTGTGTAATGGCTATAAAGATCGCGAATACATTCGTTTGGCACTGATCGGCGAGAAACTGGGACACAAGGTGTATCTGGTCATCGAAAAGATGTCCGAGATTAAGCTGGTAATGGAAGAAGCTGAGCGTCTTAATGTCGTGCCGCGTTTAGGCGTGCGTGCGCGTCTGTCTTCTCAGGGCTCAGGCAAATGGCAGTCAAGCGGTGGTGAGAAATCGAAATTTGGTCTGGCTGCGACTCAGGTTCTGCAATTGGTCGAAACCCTGCGTGAGGCTGGGCGCTTAGACAGCCTGCAACTGCTGCATTTCCACTTGGGTTCTCAGTTGGCGAACATTCGCGATATCGCCACAGGGGTGCGTGAATCGGCACGATTCTATGTTGAGCTGCATAAGCTTGGCGTTAATATTCAGTGCTTTGACGTCGGCGGCGGTCTTGGCGTGGACTATGAAGGAACACGTTCCCAGTCTGATTGCTCAGTCAACTATGGCCTGAACGAATATGCTAATAACGTGATTTGGGGGATCGGTGATGCCTGTAATGAACACGGTTTGCCGCATCCGACAGTGATCACCGAGTCTGGCCGTGCCGTTACCGCGCATCACACCGTGTTGGTTTCCAACGTGATTGGCGTTGAGCGCAATGAGTTCCATGCACCGATTGCGCCGGCAGAAGACGCACCGCGCGCGCTGCAAAGCCTATGGGCAACATGGGAAGAGATGCAGGATTCTGGCACTAAGCGTTCTCTGCGCGAATGGCTCCATGACAGCCAGCTCGACCTGAATGATGTCCATAGCCAATATGCGCATGGCATTCTGGATCTGACCCAGCGTGCTTGGGCAGAGCAACAGTATCTGACGATCTGTAGCCAGATTCAGGAACATCTGGATCCAAGCAATCGAGCACATCGCCCGATTATCGATGAGCTGCAGGAGCGCATGGCCGATAAGCTATACGTTAACTTTTCGCTATTCCAGTCAATGCCGGATGCATGGGGTATCGATCAGTTGTTCCCTGTACTGCCATTGAGTGGCTTGGATCAAGCGCCTGAGCGCCGCGCGGTGCTGTTGGATATCACCTGCGACTCTGATGGTGCTATCGATCACTACATCGACGGTGACGGCATTGCGACGACCATGCCAATGCCTCAGTACGATCCTGAAAATCCACCGTTGATCGGTTTCTTCATGGTGGGGGCTTATCAGGAAATTTTGGGCAATATGCATAACCTGTTCGGTGATACCGCATCGGTTGACGTATTTGTCTTTGAAGATGGTAGCGTTGAGGTTCAAGATTCTGATGAAGGCAACACGGTGGCTGAGATGCTGGAATACGTTCAGCTCGATCCGGAAGTGTTGCTCACTCGTTTCCGCGATCAGGTACGTAAAACCGATCTGGCGCCTGAACTGCAAACGCAGTTCTTGGATGAGTTCGAATCTGGCTTATATGGGTATACCTATCTCGAAGATGAGTGATCCTCAGCTCTAAGTGGTAATAAGTAAGATCACATTGAGTCAGATCACAAAGTATCAGGGTGCTTCGGCACCCTTTTTTATTGCTGATATAGTGAGGATCATACCGAACAGAGACGTGGAGAGTTTCACATGGAGAAAATCGATCTGCATATGCACTCGCATTACAGTGATGACGCGGATTATCCGGTGGCTGAATTGATCGCTCGCTGCCTACGCGAAGGAGTGACTACGCTGGCGGTGACCGATCATAACTCGGCATTTTCATTTGCAGAATCTATAAAATGGCGTAGTGACTCCCTGAATATTATTTCGGGAATTGAAATCGACTGTACCTTTCAAGGACGCAATTTCCATCTGCTGGGCTACGGTTTTACACCGTCGGATGACTTCTCTCTGGTTTATGAAAACTTTAATAACATTCAGCGTGAGCTCGTACCGGTAAAATTGACCAAGCTGCGTGAATTGGGCTTTTTCATTGATGATGAACATTTGATTCGATTAGCTAACGGTCGCTTGCCGCAGGAAGAGCAAATGGGCGAGGCCATTCTGGAGGATGAGCGCAATGCCGGCAATTCACTGCTCTTACCATATCGCTCAGGTGGTGAACGTGCGGATATGCCGTTAATCAATTTCTATTGGGATTTCTTTGGCCCCAACAAAGCCTGTTATCAACCAGTGACCTATCCTGCGTTAGAGGATATGGCTGATTTGATTCGCAATAATGGTGGAATACCGGTGATTGCGCATATTGGGGCTAACCTGAAAGAAGAACATGAGGCGATGCTCGAGCTGATGTTGGAATCGGGCGTAGCAGGCATTGAGGTTTTCTCAAGCTATCACGATGAGGTGCTGGCGCAGCGACTCTACAATTTTGCGTGTGAGCAGGGTGCCTATGTGACCTGCGGCAGTGATTTTCACGGACGCAATAAGCCCAAAATTGAAGTGGGAACCTGCCAATATAATAGAGAGCAGTTGGCAGAAATTCAGCGCTTTATCGACGTTGTGAGCATGGGTTCATATCAGGCTTGAAGAGTGGAAAGTTTACGGCGATAATTGCTAATAGCAGCTTTAAAAGCGAACAATAAATCCCTTTCTCGTCGGGCTAACGACGCGGAAGGGATTTTTTTTCATCGGTACTTTGACTTCGGCCTGTAACAAATGTGGCCTTCAACGAGGATTGATTATGAGCACCCTGGGCAATAAACCCGATAACTCACTGGTTTCTAACGCCTTTGGCTTCCTGCGTTTTCCGCTGAATTTCCAGCCATACGACAGCGATGCTGATTGGGTTATCACCGGTGTACCTTTCGATATGGCCACTTCAGGCCGTGCGGGTGGGCGTCATGGTCCTGCCGCCATCCGTCAGGTATCCACCAATCTGGCGTGGGAAGGCAACCGCTGGCCGTGGAATTTCGATCTGCGCGATCGCCTGAATGTAGTTGACTGTGGCGACGTGGTATTCAGCTTTGGTGATGCTCAGGACATGAGTGACTCTCTGCAGGCACATACCGAGAAATTGCTGGAGTCCGGTAAGCGCTGTCTGACCTTCGGTGGTGACCACTTTGTCACGCTGCCTTTGCTGCGCGCTCATGCCAAACACTTTGGCAAAATGGCGCTAGTGCATTTCGATGCGCATACCGATACTTATGCCAACGGCAGCAAATTCGATCACGGAACAATGTTCTTCCATGCGCCAAATGAGGGGCTAATCGATCCAAATCACTCCGTGCAGATTGGTATTCGTACTGAGTTCGATCGCGATAACGGTTTTACCGTATTGGACGCTGCGCAGGTAAACGATCGCGGTGTGGATGACGTGCTGGCGCAGATCAAACAGATCGTTGGCGATATGCCGGTTTATCTGACTTTCGACATCGATTGTCTGGATCCTGCTTTTGCTCCGGGCACCGGTACGCCGGTAATTGGCGGTTTAACTTCAGATCGTGCGCTTAAGTTGGTGCGTGGCCTGAAAGATCTTAACATCGTGGGTATGGATGTGGTGGAAGTTGCTCCAGCGTACGATCAGTCTGAAATTACCGCTCTGGCTGCGGCCACGCTGGCACTGGAAATGTTATATATTCAGGCAGATAAAAAAGGCGAGTAATTTTCACGAAGTCTTATGATATTGAGGCGGCCATCAGGCCGCCTTTTTTAATTCTGCTGTGCTCTTTGGGGCAGTAGTAAATATATTTTCATACTGATGGGGCGGCTGGTTGAGGCAAACACCGACTCACCGACCTTATGGTTCTGCTGGCACAGGATCTGCGCATAATGCATTGGGTGTACCGCGATAATTTTGCACATGATATTTACCTAACGGTTTTGAAAATCTGATGGGGATATCAATGCTATGGAATCAATACCATAAAAACAGAATAGGGGATTCCTTATAAAAATAGGGTAATAATCGGCAGTGGAATATAAAAATGGTGTAACCATCTTACCTATTTCGGCTACTGTGAGGTGTTATTTACTATTATTTTGTTCTCACCGATTGGCATAATTTAATTGGCTACGCTATATGGAATAAGTATCACTTAACTGTAATTTTTTTTTTACTACATGCTCTTGGTGATAGAATAACTTATTACCAATTTATGGATTTTGTCGTGAAAAAAGTACTTGGATTATTTTTTTGTGTGGGATGCATCCTGCTTATTCTTGCGGGTTATATGCTCTATTCAAGCATGCAGTTTCAGAAAACTGCTTTACGCGCTGAAGGTGTTGTGACCGAAGTTCGCTATGAGTGCTCGAGTGATTCAAAAGGATCTTATCATCCCGTTGTTGCTTTTAACACCAATCAAAATAAGAGAATTGTTTTCGAATCCTCAACGGGGAGTTCTAGCTACAGAGGTACTGAAGGAAATAGCATTGAGGTTCTTTATGCCGCAGATGCACCAGAGAACGCAGAGATAAATGACGCACTTTCTCAATGGATTGCCCCTATTATTCTGGGTGGCATGGGAATAGTGTTTGCTGGCATCGGTTTTGTCCCCTTTCTGATTATGCGAGTGCGTTCTCGCCAAGGCGCCCGTTTGCTTCACGAGGGAGTCCCTATTGATGCACAAATTATCGGTGTTGAATTGAATCAGGCTATTCAATTTAATGGCCGTTCACCTTATCGGATTAAAAGCCAGTGGTTAGATAAAAATACAAACCAATTATTTGTTTTTTATAGTGACAATATTAAATTCGATCCTTCTTCTTATATACAGAGTGAGTCGATTACCGTTTACATCGATAAAAACAATCCTAAAAAATACCATATGGATATTTCTCTGTTACCTAAAATAGCGTGATGGCTGAAGTATATGTTTATTATTAAGGGAGTAGTGATGAACAAATTAACATTGTTTCGTTTGTTGTGCAGTTTCTGGATCATTTTCGCTTTGTCTGGCTGTGGGTATAACGATATTCAGTCGGATGATGAAAATGTTAATGCCACCTGGGCTGAGGTATTAAACCAATACCAACGACGTGCCGATCTGGTCCCTAATCTCGTCGCCAGCGTTAAAGGGTATGCCGCCCACGAGTCGGAGGTATTCGCACAGATTGCTGAGGCCAGGGCAAAAATAGGCGGATTGCCAAATATGCAGCAGGCTCCGCAGGATGAGCAAAGCATTAAGCAGTTTCAGCAGGCACAGGCCAGCATGAGTAGTGCGCTATCCCGTTTGCTGGTTGTTAATGAGAAATACCCAGACCTGAAATCCGATCAGCTTTATACCAATCTAATGGTACAACTCGAGGGGACGGAGAATCGGATTGCGGTTGCTCGCCATCGTTATGTACAGGCAGTGCAAACTTATAACACCCGCATTAGAACGTTTCCTAACAACCTGACGGCTAGCTGGAAGGGGTATAAGCCTAAACTCACTTTTCAGCCTGAAAATATCGAATCTATTAGCACGGCACCAAAGATAGATTTCTCAACTCCTTCAACGGCAAAATAAGGCGAAACGGATGCGCTTTTTCGGATATGGAATGATTCTGCTGTTATCACTGATGAGCGGCAGTCTATTTGCTAAAGAAATACCGATTCCTGCGTTAACTCAAAGAGTGACCGATTTAACCGATACGATTACGAATAGTGAAAGTGCGCAACTATCTGATCAGATTGTTAATTTCGAAAATAAAACGGGCCATCAACTTGCGGTTTTAGTGGTAAAAACCACGGGCGAGGAAACTATCGAACAATATGCCACACGCGTTTTTGAACAGTGGAAATTGGGAGATAAGAAGCGCGATGATGGTTTATTACTGCTCATCGCCAAGCAAAACCACACTCTGCGATTAGAAGTGGGATATGGGTTGGAAGGTGAGATGACCGATGTTGACGCGGCAAATGTGTTAGATAGATACATCGTTCCGTTATTTAAGAAAAATCAGTTTGCACAGGGCATTAGCTCCGGTATTGAGCAGGTAACGTTTAAGCTCACCGGTGTAAAAACGGCCGATAGAAGTGCAGCGGAGGGCGTTTCTGCAGCAACAACGCACAATCGCACTAATACAGCTTCTGACAACACGAGAAGAACTATCAGCCATATGCCATCGAGTCCGTATGGGGTTTACGTGTGGATTGTTGGCATATTGCTTTTACTCAAGCTAAACGCGAAAAGCAGTAAGGTTATTTTACCGGCATTATGGGGCGGTATCGGGATGGGGGGGGGGTAACGTTGTCTACCAATCTGTTTGTCTCTTGCTTAAACCCACACCTTTTAAATTGAGTTCTCTTGAGCCAATGTTTTCTGTTTTCTTCGGTATTTTCATGTTTATCGTTTTTTTAATACTCCCGTTTCTCAAGGGATGGCGCTCGGTACAGCCCTCTAGGCGGAAAAGTGGTTGGGAAAGTAAACGCTCTTCGAGTTCCTCCTCAACCTTTGGCGGAGGAGGTGGAAGCAGCGGCGGTGGCGGCGCGAGTAGTCGCTGGTGATTCGTTATCTTCCTCAGTAATACAACACGATAAGAGCTGTAAGAATTGCTACCAGCTAAGTTTTATCAGACCGCAGCCAATAACGTTGCGGTTTTTTTATCACTCATATACGACTAATTTGGCTTTCCCCTCCATTTCCATCTAATTTTTTGAATAAAGAAAGTAATGGGTGTAAATCCTACAAATCCTTATTCCGTGTGCCATTAGAGTTAATGAAACGTTACTCTTCATACTTATTAAGGGGTAAATATTGACTAAATAGTTCTCTTTTTTGATTTGACTCAATATGAGCAGGGTTTTAACTGCTAGTTTGCCGCTGACAAAAACATCATTGAAGCAATGAGGATGGCAATGGACGTCAGTCGCAGACAGTTTTTTAGAATCTGCGCCGGCGGGATGGCTGGTACAACAGCGGCAGTTTTAGGGTTCACTCCTAGTCTGGCGCTGGCGGAGTCGCGTAACTATAAGTTGCTGCGAGCAAAAGAAACACGTAACTCCTGTACCTATTGTTCTGTTGGTTGTGGGTTATTGATGTATAGCCTTGGTGATGGTGCCAAGAATGCTAAATCTACGATTTTCCATATTGAAGGGGACCCGGATCATCCGGTGAACCGAGGCGCGCTTTGCCCTAAAGGTGCTGGCCTACTGGACTATGTCCATAGTGAAAATCGCCTGCGTTACCCAGAATACCGCGCTCCGGGTTCTGATAAGTGGCAGCGCATTAGCTGGGACGATGCTTTTGAGCGTATCGCCAAGCTGATGAAAAATGACCGTGATAAGAATTTTGAAACCACAAACGCCGAAGGCGTAACGGTCAATCGCTGGCTCTCCACCGGCATGTTGTGCGCCTCAGCGGCCAGCAACGAAACCGGTATGCTAACGCAAAAGTTTGCCCGCTCTCTGGGCATGCTGGCGGTTGATAACCAAGCGCGTGTCTGACACGGACCAACGGTAGCAAGTCTTGCTCCAACATTTGGTCGCGGTGCGATGACCAACCACTGGGTTGATATCAAAAACGCCAACGTTGTGATGGTGATGGGCGGCAACGCCGCTGAAGCGCATCCGGTGGGATTCCGCTGGGCGATGGAAGCCAAAAACAATAACGATGCCACGCTGATCGTGGTCGATCCGCGCTTTACCCGCACCGCATCGGTCGCGGATATCTATGCGCCGATTCGTTCTGGCACCGACATTACTTTCTTGTCGGGCGTGCTGCTGTACCTGATTTCCAATAACAAAATCAACGCTGAATACGTCAAGCATTACACGAACGCCAGCTTGCTGGTACGTGATGATTTTACGTTTGAAGACGGCCTATTTAGCGGTTATGACGAATCAAAACGTCAGTATGACAAAACAACGTGGAACTATCAGTTCGACGAAAATGGTTATGCCAAACGAGACGATACCTTGCAGCATCCACGCTGCGTATGGAATCTGTTGAAAGAGCACGTCAGTCGTTATACGCCGGATGTGGTAGAAAATATCTGTGGTACGCCACAGGCCGACTTCCTCAAGGTGTGTGAAGTATTGGCCTCAACCAGCGCCGCAGACCGCACTACGACGTTCCTGTACGCGCTCGGTTGGACGCAGCACACCGTGGGCGCGCAGAACATTCGTACCATGGCGATGATTCAGCTGTTGCTGGGCAATATGGGGATGGCTGGCGGTGGTGTTAACGCCCTGCGTGGTCACTCTAATATTCAGGGGCTTACCGATCTTGGCTTGCTGTCTACCAGCCTGCCGGGCTACTTGACGCTGCCTTCTGAAAAGCAAACTACTCTGGAAACCTATCTGGCCGCCAATACGCCAAAAGCCACGCTGCCGGGGCAGGTTAACTATTGGGGCAATTATCCTAAATTCTTCGTCAGCTTGATGAAGGCGTTCTATGGTGATGCCGCGCAGAAGGAAAACAACTGGGGCTTTGACTGGCTGCCGAAGTGGGATCAATCCTACGACGTCATGAAATATTTCCAGATGATGGATCAGGGCAAAGTGACGGGCTATATCTGCCAAGGTTTTAACCCTGTTGCGTCATTCCCAGATAAAAATAAGGTCGTCGAGTCGCTTTCGAAGCTGAAATATCTGGTGATTATCGACCCTCTGGTAACAGAAACCTCAAACTTCTGGCAAAACCACGGTGAGATGAACGATGTCGATACTGCGTCTATTCAGACTGAAGTATTCCGCCTGCCATCTACCTGTTTTGCTGAAGAAGATGGCTCGATTGCCAATTCCGGTCGCTGGTTACAGTGGCACTGGAAAGGTGCGGATGCTCCGGGTGAAGCGCGTAATGACGGCGAGATTCTGGCTGGCCTCTATCACCGTTTGCGTACCATGTATCAGAACGAAGGCGGAGCGGGCGCAGAGCCACTGCTGAAAATGGGCTGGCGCTATGAACAGCCAGACCATCCTGAATCTGAAGAAGTTGCTAAAGAAAACAACGGCTATGCGTTAGCTGATTTGTATGACGCTAACGGCACGTTACTGGCGAAAAAAGGCCAACTGTTGGATACGTTTGCTCTTCTGCGTGATGACGGAACCACGGCCAGTGCCTGCTGGATTTATGCCGGTAGCTGGACCAGCAAAGGCAACCAGATGGCGAATCGCGATAACAGCGATCCGTCCGGTTTGGGGAATACGCTGGGCTGGGCTTGGGCATGGCCGCTAAACCGCCGCATTATTTATAACCGAGCATCAGCCGATCCAATGGGTAACCCTTGGGATCCGAAGCGGATGTTGATCGAATGGAATGGTAGTAAATGGGTCGGAAACGATATTCCAGATTACAACACCGCCGCACCGGGCAGCGGCGTCGGACCGTTTATCATGCAGCCGGAAGGACTGGGGCGCCTGTTTGCCATCGACAAGATGGCGGAAGGGCCATTCCCTGAGCACTACGAGCCGTTCGAAACGCCACTGGGTACTAATCCGCTGCATCCGAATGTTATCTCTAACCCAGCGGCGCGTTTGTATGAGTCCGATGCTAAGCGTATGGGTGAAAAAACGGAGTTCCCTTACGTCGGTACCACCTATCGCCTGACGGAGCATTTCCATACTTGGACGAAACATGCGCGTTTAAACGCCATTGTGCAGCCTGAGCAGTTTGTGGAAATCAGCGAAGGCTTGGCGAAGGCGAAAGGAATTACTCATGGTGATACGGTTAAGGTCAGCAGCAAGCGTGGATTTATCAAAGCCAAAGCGGTGGTCACCCGTCGTCTGAGCACGTTGCGCGTTAATGGTCAGGATGTGGAAACCATCGGTATTCCAATTCATTGGGGCTTTGAAGGCGTGGCGCGTAAAGGATTTGTGGCAAACACCCTGACTCCGTTTGTAGGCGACGCTAACTCGCAAACGCCAGAGTACAAGGCGTTTTTAGTTAACGTGGAAAAGGTATAAGGAGCCGAACTTATGTCCATGCAATCACAAGACATTATTAAGCGTTCGGCGACCAATGCCTTAACGCCGCCGCCGCAGGCTCGCGATTACAAGGAAGAGGTTGCTAAGCTCATTGACGTCTCGACCTGTATTGGCTGTAAAGCCTGTCAGGTCGCTTGCTCAGAGTGGAATGACATCCGTGATGAAGTGGGGCACTGCGTTGGGGTTTATGATAACCCAGCTGATTTGAGCGCCAAGTCATGGACGCTAATGCGTTTCTCTGAAGTGGAGCAAAACGGCAAGCTAGAGTGGCTGATCCGTAAAGATGGCTGTATGCATTGTACCGATCCGGGCTGCCTGAAGGCATGCCCATCGGCGGGCGCGATCATCCAATATGCCAACGGCATCGTGGATTTTCAGTCTGAACACTGCATTGGCTGTGGCTATTGCATCGCGGGCTGTCCGTTTAACATTCCACGCCTGAACCCAGACGACAATCGTGTGTATAAATGTACGCTGTGCGTTGACCGTGTCAGCGTGGGACAGGAGCCTGCCTGCGTGAAAACCTGCCCAACCGGAGCGATTCACTTCGGCAGCAAGAAAGAGATGCTGGAAGTGGCTAGCGAGCGCGTCGAAAAACTGAAGAAACGCGGTTTTGAGCAGGCGGGGATATACAATCCTGAGGGCGTTGGCGGCACACATGTGATGTATGTCCTGCATCATGCGGATAAGCCAGAGCTCTATCACAATCTGCCGAAAGATCCGAAGATCGATATGGCCGTGGGTCTATGGAAAGGCGTGTTGAAGCCATTATCCGTAGCTGGGTTTATCGCCACCTTTGCGGGGCTGATTTATCACTACATCGGTATTGGCCCAAACAAAGAAGTGAGTGACGAAGAAGAGAGCGATGACGAAAAGGGGAACCATCATGAGTAAAAGCAAAATGATTGTTCGTACTAAGTTTATCGATCGCGCCTGCCATTGGACGGTAGTGATCTGTTTCTTCTTGGTTGCATTATCGGGTATTGCGCTGTTCTTCCCTACGCTGCAATGGCTAACACAGACTTTTGGTACGCCTCAAATGGGCCGCATAATGCACCCGTTCTTTGGCGTACTGATTTTTGTGGCGCTAATGTTTATGTTCTTCCGTTTTGTGAAGCACAACATCCCTGAACGCGAAGACGTGCCGTGGGTGGTCAACATTGTTGAAGTGCTAAAAGGCAATGAGCATGAAGTCGCGGATGTGGGAAAATATAACGCCGGACAGAAGATGATGTTCTGGAGCATCATGAGCCTGATCTTCGTGCTGCTGGTGACGGGCATTATTATCTGGCGTCCGTATTTTGCTCAGCACTTCCCGATTGAGCTGGTGCGCTATTCGCTACTGATTCACGCCGCGGTAGCTATCGTGCTGATCCACGCCATCCTGATCCATATGTATATGGCATTCTGGGTTAAGGGATCGATCAAGGGCATGGTGGAAGGTAAGGTAAGTCGCCGATGGGCGCGCAAACACCATCCGCGTTGGTATCGTGAAATCGAGGCGAAGGAAGCCGAGAAAGCGAAGGAAGATAAACCGCACGATTAACGCTGTTATCCGATGAAAAAGCCGCATGAAAATTGCGGCTTTTTTTATGTCCGAAAACGGTCGTTCATTAAATGAACGTAGCTAGCTAACATGCGTCACGAGAATGACATGTTGTCCGTGATGGGCAGACACATGTCTGTATATGGCCTTTAAATTTAAAATATTAACAAGCATTATAGATCCCACAAGAAGTGGTATTGCTTAAGGCCGTTAGCTATTAAGATGCAAGGTATCTGGCTACAGACGGAACTTGAGCAAAATGAGCGTAGATGTCTACTTCTTGGTATTACCGAATATGATGGTGCTGGATATTGTCGGGCCGTCAGAAACGTTACAGTTGGCAGGCGATCACTTTAAAATTCATTACATAAGTCCCAAGCAAAGCGTTCGCTGTTCTACGGGGATGATGGTTGGTGACTTAAAACCTCTGCCGGAAACGTTACCTAACGGCAGCTTGTTAGTGCTGCCCGGAGTCACTAACTCGCTGGTTGATTTTGACACTGAAGAGGCGTTGACCGCACTGGAGTGGCTCAAAGGGTGGCGAGGGAAGGTGAGTCGGCAGGAGCTCAGCATCGTATGCATCTGTTCAGGTGCATTGCTCGCGGCTAGAGCAGGCCTGTTAGATGGAATTCAATGTACGACGCACCACGATATTTTGGATCGGTTACGAGCACTGGCACCGGCAGCGTTGGTGAAAGAAAACCGCATCTTTATTGAAGATAAAGGCGTGTGCACGTGCGCTGGCATTATGGCTGGTATTGATTTAGCGCTGCACTTAGTGCACCGGTTTTGTAGCCCACAAGAAGCGATGCGTGTGGCGAGAGAGATGGTGGTTTATTTTCCACGGGCGGGCGAGGACGCACAAATGTCACCGTGGCTAAGGTTTCGTCATCATCATCATCCGGTTATTCATCGTGCCCAAGATATTATTGCGATTTCACCAGAAAAGAACTGGAACATTGAGGAACTGGCCGCGCTTATTCACGTTAGCTCACGCCATCTGTCGCGTTTATTTCGCCAGCATCTTGGAATTAGCGTACGAGAATTTCATGAACAGATGCGTTTGGCCATTGCGCAGCAATATATCCAAAGCGGTATGGGCGTTGAAAAAGCGGCTTTGGTTGCCGGTTTCTCTTCCGCTCGCCAATTACGTCGAGCGAAAATGCGAGCTGAAGAGTAGCGTATAATTTACTTAATAATATTTTCGCACTCTTGATAATCATTTTTTAGCCTCACACTATCGGTATTAAATCGCTCCGAGGGAGCGATCTATTCAAAAAACAGAGAGTCGCTCTCCTAGCGCTAGAGATGTCATCTGTAAGTTTACGGTGAGTCTTGACGCTAGAGCCATATCTCCGTGGCGTAAAGGTTATGAATTAAAAAATTTTAAAATATGTTTTTAATAAAATGAGAGAGCGTGGATATGGAAAGTAATATCAGTCAGTCAGCTGTTGTTTCTCAGCAATTTGCCGTTATTGTCGACCCATTTTCTAGCGGTGCTCTATTAGCCGCAGAGTTTAAAAAACGTGGCTTAGAGTGTATAGCGCTAATTTCTCAGAAAAATATTCCCGCGGTATTTGCAGGATCATATCGCCGTGACGATTTCTTCATGGAGATTCGCTTCGACGGGAATGTGAAAAAGATCTCCAACGTTTTGCGCCAATTAGATATTCGTGCCGTGGTGTCTTGTTTAGAAACCAGCGTGGCTTTGGCGGATCGTGTGGCTAATTTACTCGATGTTCCGGGCAATAACGTATTTACCAGCGAAAGACGTCGCGACAAATTTGCCATGGGCGAAGCGGTGCGAGCCGCAGGTTTACGTGCCCCATTGCAAAAAATGAGCGCGAGCGAAGATGAAATCATTCGCTGGGTTGCAGAACATAAAGTATTCCCCGTGGTGGTTAAACCGGTAAATTCGGCTGGCTCAGATTGTGTCACGATTTGCCACGATCTGGATGAGGTGAAATTCGCATGTTCACTGATTTTAGGTAAGTTGAATAAATTCGAGCAGGAGAATACTTTCGTACTGGTGCAGGAGTTTTTAGATGGCCATGAATATGTGGTCGACACGGTGACGCTTAATGGCCAAACCGTTACCTGTAACGTATTCGTGTATGAGAAAGTTGCAGCTAACAACGTCGCTTTTGTCTACCGCGCTATTCGTGCGCTAGAGCTCGACGATCCGATTGCCCAAAAGCTGATTGTCTATAACGATCAGGTACTGAAGGCGTTAGATATTCACCAAGGTGCAGGGCACAGCGAAATTATTATTAGCAACGGAGAACCTGTGCTGGTGGAAGTCGGTGCGCGTATGCACGGCGGTAATATTCCAGCGGTTGTACAGAAATGTGCCAAATGGTCCCAAATTGAATTGCTCGTTGATTCTTATATCGATCATCCTTCGTTCCATCGCCGCGCTAAAGAACCGTTACATCTGGATAGAAAAATTCTTATTCATTTCTATATTTCGGGTGAAGGTGGAAAAGTAAAAGCAATTCGTGGACAAAGCGTTGTCGAGAATTTGCCATCTTACTTTGATGCATTTTGGTACGTTAAACCGGGTGAACCTATTGCTGAAACGGTTGATTTATATACCTGCCCGTTAAAAGTTATTCTCACTCACGATAATGCTCAACAGATTGAAGAAGATAAAAGACTTTTGTTAAAGCTAGAACAAGAGAATCTGATTTTTGAAGTGTAGTTATTTCCGATGATATTTTTAAAGGGTTAATTAATGAAAAAGATAGCTGTGCTGACTAATGACCTGCAATATGACTTGGTAGAGAAAAACCCTGAGCGTGTTGCCGCCGTAGAGGCATTTAAAGAGCGTTTTGTTTCATTCATGAATAATATGCGTGAAATGGGGCATATTATTGTCCATCTACAATTGGTTAACTTACCTGATGACCCTAATGTAGAGCGCTATAATGGTTTTCTTCCGGTACAGAAAGGAACTCATGGTGCAGAGATCATCAGTGAGTTTTTGCATCCTGCGGATATTGTGGTTGAAAAGAATAAAGACAGCGGTTTTTATGAAACCGAGCTGGATAATATATTGAAGCAGAATGATGTGGATACGGTCATTATCACCGGTATGCAAACTCAAATCTGTGTTCAAACGACAGCGGCAGATGCGTTTTTCCGTGGTTATAACGTTTGGGTTCCAACTGACGGCGTAGTTTCAGCCCGTGATGAAGATAAAGAAAGAGCGCTAACCTGGCTTGCTGGATATTGTGCCACCGTATGTTCTAGCGATGAGATTTTGCATACGCTGGTGGACAAAGGTCACTTACCCCGTAAAGAAGTTAAAATCCCTTAACTTATATTGAGTGAGCAATAAATGAACCAGCAGGACAAGATTGTTCTCGATCACGGAACGGGTGCGAAATTAAGCCAAGATCTTATTCGTACCATGACAGAACTTCTCGGTGATGTGCATATTGGTAAAATGGAAGATAGTGCGGTTCTCAATATTGGTAACAATAGAATTGCCATGACAACCGACTCATTTGTTGTTTCTCCTGTTTTTTTCGGCAACGGTGATATTGGGAAAATAGCCGTATGCGGAACGGTTAACGATTTGGCCGTGATGGGAGCCAAACCTTTATTTATCACTTTGGCGATGATTATCGAGGAAGGTTTCTTAATTGAGGATCTGAAACGCATTATTATGTCTATCCGTGATACCGCCCGTGAAGCCGGTGTGAAGATTGTGGCAGGAGATACCAAGGTTGTTGGGCGCGGTGAGGCGGATAAAATATTCCTGAATACGACCGGCATTGGTACTTTCGAACGAGAGCCTCTAAGCATGTTGAACGTGCGTAGCGGCGATAAAATTATCCTCAGTGGTAATATTGGCGATCACTCTATTCATCTACTTTCCATTCGTGAAGGTTTGGGATTTGAGCAACGCGTTAAGAGCGATTGTGCGCCGCTTAATAATATTATCGAAGCACTACTCAGTTCATCTTTGGCTTCAGCAGTGGTTTCCATGCGCGATGTCACCCGCGGTGGCTTCAGTGAAGTTATGCATGAATATAGCCAGTCGACAGGGCATGTCGTGTGTTGTGATGAGGCGCGATTGCCTATTCAAGCAGAGACACGTATGGCTGCTGATATGTTAGGGGTTAACCCTATTCATTTAGCCAACGAAGGTTGTTTGTGCCTATTTGTTCGTTCTGAACATGCAGACGAAGTCGTGAATTTCCTGCGTGAGTTTGAACAATCAAAAAATGCGACCGTCGTGGGTGAGGTGAGCGTAGAGGCAGGCTGCCAAGTATTGATGCGTCAAAGTGATGGTGATTCTTACACGTTGGAGCAATTGGTCGGGGCTGAATTGCCGCGCCTTTGCTAATACCCGTCATATTTGAAGCTGTATCGGCGTTGGCCAAGCCTGCTTAGCCGTATGACTAAAGAATGTAAGCTCATACGGATAAATAAGAGGCCGATGCAAATCCAATTATTTGGAGCATAGAGAAATATTTCCGTAGCGGGTCAGGTTATTTCGTTTATTGACCCGCCTTTTTCAACTATCTGTTCTTAATACTATGGCTATTTAGCCATTTAAATTGCAAAGAAATACATTATGTATACACACAAACAGATAAGAGTGAACGGAGTCGTACAAGGGGTCGGATTTCGTCCTTTTGTACATAAAATTGCATTAATTAACGGTCTATTGGGATGGGTGTTAAATGATTCCCAAGGCGTACTTATTGAAGTACAGGGAAGCGTTGAAAATTATGCCAAGTTTAAACGACAGCTATTAGAAGATAAGCCGCCGATGGCGAGCATTATTTCCTGCGTAGAAACGAGTTTCGAAACGAATCATGAAACGGGCGCAATTAAATACACTTCATTTTTAATTAAAGAAAGTCTAGAGAAATTAAATACTACGACGATAGTTCCTCCCGATGCCAATGTGTGCCCTGACTGCATAAGGGAAATGTTTGATCGCACCAATCGTCGTTATTTATATCCATTTATTAACTGTACCAACTGCGGCCCGCGTTTTTCTCTGATTGAAGATATGCCTTATGACCGCAAGAACACCACTATGGCCTCTTTTACCATGTGTGATAGCTGTTTGGCAGAGTATCAGGATGTTGCCGATCGCCGTTACCATGCTCAGCCGAACGCTTGTCCTGACTGTGGACCGCGAGCATGGCTTGCTGATACTGCAGGTCAAGAGATATTGCATCCTGAGCCGTTGGAGCAGGCTCGCCGGATGTTACGTGATGGACAAATTCTGGCGGTGAAATCGCTGGGGGGCTTTCATCTTTCTGTGGATGCGACACAGGAAAATGCCATCAAATTATTACGCCAGCGTAAGCGTCGGGATGACAAGCCGTTTGCCATCATGGTCAAAGACATGGCTACCGTGCGCCGTTTTTGTGAGGTCAGCGCTGAGGAAGAACGCTATCTACAATCGCACCAGCGCCCCATTGTCATCTTGAAAAAACGCAGTGATTGTTCACTGCCTGACGCTATTGCCCCAGCTAACCCATCACTTGGTGTTATGTTGCCTTCCGCGCCGTTGCACTATTTGTTGCTGGATGACACTGCGCTGCCAGCCTTAGTGATGACCAGTGCCAACCGTTCTGGCAACCCAATTGTGTTTCGCAATGAAGAGGCAGTGGCGGAATTAGGGCAAATTGCAGACGTTTTTTTATTCCATAACCGCGATATTCATACACGCGTCGACGACTCTTTGGTTCGTTTGGTTTCTACCCGAGATGGTGAAACATTGACGACGTTTGTTCGCCGCTCGCGCGGCTATGCGCCTTATCCGGTCAATGTGGCGCAAACGCTGCGTCCCATCATGGCCGTGGGTGCGGAGTTGAAAACCACGTTGGCGCTCTCGAAAGGTGAGCAGGTTTATTTAAGCCAGCACATTGGCGATCTCAAAAATGATAAGGCTTTTGACGCTCATGAATTGTGTGGCAAAACGCTCGGTCATCTACTGGATATTCAGCCGACGGCTTGGGCTGCGGATATGCATCCCCAGTTTCGTTCAACTCGTCACATCGAAGAGAGCAGCAATTTACCTCTGTATCGCGTTCAGCATCACCACGCACATATGGCGTCTTGTATGGCTGAAAATGGTTTGCAAGGCCAAACCATCGGCGTGGTGTTTGACGGCACTGGCTATGGTGATGATGGCACGATCTGGGGCGGTGAGTTTTTGCTGGGTGACTACAAAAGCGCACATCGCATTGCTAGCCTGCATCCGTTTGGGCTTCCGGGGGGAGACAAAGCGGTTAAAGAGCCATATCGCGTTGCGCTAAGCCTGCTGTTTGAAACTTTTGGTGATGATGCAAGGCACCTACCGCTGCCGTTTTTAAGTGAGCTACAGGCAGACCAAATCAATGTGTTGATGACTATGCTGAGCCGCGGAATTAATACCGTGAAAACGTCCAGCATGGGGCGATTATTTGATGGTGTGTCGGCGCTTATCGGTGTGCGCAGCAAAATTGAATATGAAGCGCAGGCCGCTATTGAACTTGAAGGTCTGCTGGACCGTGATCTTTCCAGCGCAGAGATTTTTGCCTATAGCTTTGTCGGCGATCAAGGTGTGATCCGATTGGATTATCGCCCCATGATTGCTGAAATTGTAGGCTGTTTGATTAACGGCTCACAGGATGCCGCACATCTCTCTCGCCGTTTCCACGCCACTATTGTCGCCGCCACGCATAGGCTGTGCCAGCTTCTTTCCGAAGCCTATAACACTAGCCAATTTGTTCTCAGCGGTGGCGTATTCATGAATGAATATCTCCTAGCCAATACTTACACGGCGCTAAAAAACAGTGGTTTTCGTCCCTTCGTTCAGCAGCAGCTTCCTGCTAACGATGGCGGTATAGCTTTGGGGCAGTTGATGGTTGCCAACGCCCAGATGGAGTCTTAATAACATGGCCCCTTTTGATCACGATCTTTCTCGACAGTTTGGCATTGAGTCCAACGCACGCACTTATTCGCGCACGATTAATTGCAACATTGTGCGCGGGCAAGGCTCTTTATTGTTTGATGAACATGGACATCGGTATATCGATTGTTTGGCCGGCGCTGGCACTCTTGCGACTGGACACAATCACCCTGAAATAGTCTCTTGTCTGACTTCTTTTTTAACCAGCGGGCAGATTTTGCATGGGCTAGATATGGTGACGCCGGCTAAGCGGATTTTTAGCGAAAAGGTGATTGCCGCTTTTCCTGAGCAATGGCGTAACGATCTGAAAATCCAGTTCTGCGGGCCAACGGGTGCAGATGCCGCCGAAGCCGCGATTAAGCTGTTTAAGACCGCCACGGGGCGCAGCAATATTATCGCGTTTCACGGTGCTTATCATGGGATGACCTGTGGTGCCTTATCGATAACGGGCAATCTAAAGGTGAAAGACCCTATTCAGAACCTGATGCCGGGCGTTCATTTTCTGCCTTATCCGTATTTGTTCCGAAGCCCATATGGCGTGGGCGACGAAGAGACGATTGATATCTCTCTCCATCATATCCGACAAACGTTAGTCGATCCTGAAAGTGGGATTAGCAAACCCGCGGCGATGATCGTTGAGGCGATTCAGGGGGAGGGGGGATGTATACCTGCCCCTCTGCGCTGGTTAAAGGGGCTTAGAGAGATTTGCACCGAGCTCGATATCCCCCTGATCCTCGATGAAGTTCAGTCTGGCATTGGGCGTTCGGGGGCGATGTTTGCCTTTGAGTTGGCCGATATTCAGCCTGACGCCGTTTTACTTTCCAAGGCGATTGGCGGCGGCTTACCAATGTCGTTGTTGGTCTATCACCAGAAGTATGACCGCTGGGCTCCAGGCGCGCACACCGGAACGTTTCGTGGAAATCAACTGGCGATGATTGCCGGAACCGCGACGCTGGAGATTATAGAGCGCGAGCAGATTTTGGAACAAACCAAGCTCAAAGGTGCGGTGCTGATGCATATGCTTGAAGGATTGAAAGCGCGCCATGCCTCAATAGGAGACGTGCGCGGAACCGGTTTGATGGTCGGCATTGAGCTGGTTGATGTGGGAGGTGAGTGCGATAAATTTGGCCGCTTCCCACCCAACGGCGACTTGGCCACTCGCGTGAAACGTCGCTGTTTTGAGCATGGTTTGATTGTTGAAACGGGAGGGCGGCATGGCGCAGTGGTGCGCTTACTTCCGGCTCTGACGATTGAAACAGCGTTGCTTGAGGAGGCGGTATGTATTCTCGACCAAGCCTTAGGCGATGAGCGCTAATCTCCAATCTATCTATTGATTGGATCTATTTATAACGATAGCCCCGCTAAAACGGTGGGGCACAAAACATCACTGACAGGCTAGGGGAAGGAATATGGGGAACGTTGATAGTCAAAAAGGCAGCCGTTTCGGCGTCGGCTATATATTGGTGTTTAACCTGTTGTCTGGGATACAGGCTGTTTATTTATCAGGGCTGCTGCAAAAGGCTAATCTGTTTGCCACCATCACTATTACGTTTTTCTTTGTTAGCGTTTTTTTTCTGGTCGTTTCTTTGTTTTATAAAGAGAAGAAAAACATACCGACGGCACCGGCTGCTAAATTTTATAACGTACTCGCTATTAACCTGACCACGGCGGGAAGTTGGTTGGGATTCTTTGTGGCGCTGAAATATATTGAACCGGCGGTGGTGTCTGCCCTCGCGAATGCAATTGGTCCAATGCTGACGCTGTTCATTACCGTGAAAATCGCGAAAAGCGACAAGCTGAGCCGCGCCGAGATATTCTCTGCTATCGGTGTGTTTGTCTGTATGTTGCTGATGATTCGTTCCACGATGAACGGTACCAGCGCATTAGGGAATATCTCCCGCGATCACGCGATTATCGGGATCGGCATGGCGTTTTTGTGCGGTCTTTCAATGGTGCTGAATACCATATTCTCAAAACGTTTGAATAACCAAGGCGTAAAACCCCATAGCATCATGACATTTCGTTTCGTTTTGATTGTGCTGGTAGGGGTTTATATTGCGGGTTATGACGAGATCATGGCGACGCTGCATCAGTATTGGCTGACGTTGTTGATTGTGGCGATGTTAGGGAATGTGTTGCCGCTTTATATCTTGCAGGTCGGGATTAGTAAAGTACCGCCGCTGGTTGTTTCGTTCGCACTGGTATTAGCTCCACTGTTTTACTTCCTGTCGCAGCAGTTTAGCGCCCGTATCGCATTTTCTGCAGAAACGCTGATTTTTATCCTGTGCTCTTTAATGTTTTTGTCCTACGGCATTATTGCAAAGTCGAAAGCTAAAGCGATGGCTGAAAAAGCCTTGCTGGCTGAATGAGTGTCTGCAAAACCTTATTGCGAATGCTATTGTTGGGATAACCACCTCAGATGAGGTGGTTTTTTTGTATGTACTAATTTTTACTTATCAGCAGCAATGCGTTCGCGGATGTGCTGTGCGCGCTCGGTTGATGGTGGGTGAGAATCAAACATACTGCCTTTACGGCCACCTTCTAACTGCGCCAATTTTTCAAAGCTAGTGGCTAAGCCTAGGGTATTTAGCTTACGTTTTTTCAGATAATCGTAAGAGAAATCATCGGCTTCTGATTCTTGGTGCTGTGAGAACTGAGAGTTAATCAGGGCTTCACCCAGATCGGCTAACTGTGTTTGGGACAACTCTGCGGCAACACCGCTTGTGGAGGCGACGGCAGTGCGTGCTGCAATGGTGCCATAGGCAACTTTCATCGCTTTCAAGCTGTGACCTAGTGCGACGTGACCCATTTCGTGACCTAAAACGCCTTCAACTTCTTCGTCGGTCATCATATCCATCAGCCCGCTATAAACACGGATGCAGCCGTTGGCCATTGCCCATGCGTTAACATCTTCAGTCATATAGACTTTATAGTTAACTGGCGTGCCGTTGATGTTATTGCCCATAGCCTTAGCAATTTTATTTAAACGCTTAGTGTATTTGCTTTTGCTGCTGGCGATTTGGCTTTGGCTATCCATCTCTTTGCAAGACTTGTTCGCGATAGCTTTAGCATCATCATCGGACAGAGTGGCTGCTTGGACGGCCTGTGCGCCAGATTGAGCCATCATTTGGGTATTTATGTTTTTACAGCCCGCTAATAATGCGGTAGTGACTGCAATCGCAATGATTGTTTTAAGCTTCATTATCTTTATCTTCCGTTGACAAATGATAGGTTAATTGGATGATTTACATAAAATAAAATCAGCTGATGCTATCACTAGGTCAAGGACGTAAATAGTTAATTAAATATTAAGTCAAAAACAATTTAGCAGGGGAAAATAGAGGATGAAGTAGGGCGAAAAGGCTCCGAATTATACCGGAGCCTGACAGTGTTATTGCTCTGCTGCGATGCGATCTCGGATATGTTGAGCGCGCGCCTGAGAGGACGGGTGATCGTCAAACATACTGCTTTGACGTCCGGCTTCCTGAGAGGCGAGCTTATCGAAACTGGTCGCCAATCCGATCGGATTAATGCCGCGTTTCTTCAGTAGATCGAACGAGTAGTCGTCAGCTTCACTTTCTTGTTTTTGGGAGAACTGGGAGTTCACCAGTCTTTCCCCCAGATCGGCGAGCTGTGATTGAGAAAGCTGTGCACCGATACCGCTGCTGGCCGCAATGGCAGTGCGTGCTGCCGTTGTGGCGTAGGCTACCTGCATAGCTTTACGTGAGTGGCCCAAGGCTACGTGCCCCATTTCGTGACCAAGAACGCCTTCCACTTCATTATCGTTCATCATGTCCATCAGACCGCTGTATACGCGCACGCAGCCGTTAGCCATTGCCCATGCGTTGACATCTTTAGTGACGTAGACTTTATAGTTAACTGGGGTACCATTGATATCGCTGCCCAATGCTTTAGATATAGTGGCTAACCGTTTAGCGTAGGTACTGTCGGCTGGTGCAATTTGATTTTTGCTGTCCATTTCGGCACATGATTGTTCGCTCAGGGCTTTTACCTGCGCATCTGACAGCGTTGCCGCCTGAAATGCCTGTGCACCCGATTGCATCAGTCCCTCGGCGTTCATGTTTTGACAGCCGCTGAGGAAGGCTGAGGCTGTTAGAGCAATAAGCGGAAGTGTTATTTTGTTCATGTTATTTTCCTTTGGTGCAGTCTTTCCAGAGATTGAAGGTCGATCTGTGGTAGTGTATCCAGCGCAAAACGGGCTGTCATTGAGTATGTATTTTGTCTGTGCAGACTCCATATGAAAGCGGATTAATCTGCTATTTACAGGGATTAAATGAGACTTGATGCACTCATTTGGCCTTAGGGATTGCTGTTTTCATGCGTAGTCTGAGAAAATACCTCGAACCCTGTTTCTTTAAATCCGACTTGGAGTAGAACATGTCCTCTCGTAAAGAGCTTGCCAATGCGATCCGTGCACTCAGTATGGACGCTGTGCAGAAAGCCAATTCTGGTCACCCAGGTGCCCCTATGGGGATGGCTGATATCGCGGAAGTCCTGTGGCGCGATTACATGAATCACAACCCGACCAATCCAAATTGGGCCGATCGTGACCGCTTCGTGCTATCAAACGGCCATGGCTCCATGTTGATTTATAGCCTGCTGCACCTCACAGGTTATGACCTACCAATCACTGAGCTGGAAAATTTCCGTCAGTTACATTCTAAAACCCCAGGCCACCCAGAATACGGTTACACCCCTGGTGTTGAAACAACCACTGGCCCATTGGGTCAGGGCATCGCGAACGCGGTAGGTATGGCTATTGCTGAGCGTACTTTGGCTGCGCAGTTTAACCGTCCTGGTCATGAAATCGTTAACCACCACACCTATGCATTCTTGGGTGACGGTTGCATGATGGAAGGCATTTCTCACGAAGTTTGCTCTCTGGCGGGTACCTTGAAGCTGGGCAAACTGACTGCGTTCTACGATGACAACGGTATTTCCATCGATGGTCATGTTGAAGGTTGGTTCACTGATAACACCGCTGAGCGCTTCGAAGCTTACGGCTGGCACGTTATCCGTGGCGTAGACGGTCACAACAGCGACGCTATCAAAGCGGCAATCGAAGACGCACGTAAAGTCACCGATAAGCCATCACTGCTGATGTGCAAAACGACTATCGGTTTCGGTTCTCCGAACAAAGCGGGCTCTCATGAAGCTCATGGTGCTCCACTGGGCGCGGCTGAAATCGAAGCTACCCGTAAAGCATTGGGCTGGAACTATGCTCCATTTGAAATTCCACAGGAAATCTATTCTCAGTGGGATGCTAAAGAAGCGGGTAAAGCGAAAGAAAGCGCTTGGGATCAGAAATTCGCTGCTTATAAAGCTGCATTCCCTGAACTGGCTGCTGAGTTCAAACGTCGCGTGAGCGGTGAACTGCCTGCTAACTGGGCTGAAGAATCCAAGAAATTCATCGACCACCTGCAAGCAAACCCAGCTAAAATTGCTAGCCGTAAAGCCTCTCAGAATGCACTGGAAGCCTTCGGTAAAGTGCTGCCAGAATTCCTAGGCGGTTCTGCTGACTTGGCTCCTAGCAACCTGACCATGTGGTCTGGTTCTAAGCCGTTGAACGAAGATCTGGCCGGTAACTACATCCATTATGGTGTACGTGAATTCGGTATGTCTGCCATCATGAACGGTATTGCTCTGCATGGCGGTTTCCTGCCATACGGTGCCACTTTCCTGATGTTCATGGAATATGCTCGTAACGCCGTACGTATGGCTGCGCTGATGAAAATCCGCAATATCTTCGTTTATACCCATGACTCTATCGGTCTGGGCGAAGATGGCCCAACTCACCAGCCAGTTGAGCAGATGGCTAGCCTGCGCGTAACACCAAATATGAACACTTGGCGTCCATGTGATCAGGTTGAGTCTGCGGTTGCGTGGCAGTTCGCTATTCAGCGCAACGATGGCCCATCTGCGTTGATCTTCTCTCGCCAGAATTTGGCTCAGATGGATCGTACTCCAGAGCAGGTTGCTAATATTTCTCGCGGTGGTTACATCCTGAAAGATTGCGCGGGTCAGCCAGAGCTGATCTTCATCGCTACCGGTTCTGAAGTTGAACTAGCAATGAACGCCGCAGAGCAGTTAACCGCTGAAGGCCGCAAAGTGCGCGTAGTTTCTATGCCTGCAACTGAAGTCTTCGATAAGCAAGATGCGGCATACCGCGAATCTGTACTGCCGGCGGCAGTTACTGCGCGTGTGGCTGTTGAAGCGGGTATCGCTGACTTCTGGTACAAATACGTTGGTTTGAACGGCGCGGTGGTGGGTATGACAACCTTCGGTGAATCAGCACCGGCTGAACTGTTATTTAAAGAGTTTGGTTTCACCGTAGACAACGTTGTTGCTAAAGCGAAAGCTCTGCTGAAGTAATTCGGTAAGCATCGTAGATAGAAACGGGATTGCCGCAGGGCAGTCCCGTTTTTTTACGCCTGAACGGGGATATGAAACGCGATAATTTGTGAACTACAGCACATTTTTGGCGAAAGAAAGCGAGGCTTAACGCCCTTTTTATTGCGGTTATTTCTTTTGCTAAGGCTTTGGTTTATTCTTGGCTGAAGCGTTTCAGTTGATTGATGAAACGTCATTATTGGGATTATGTGACCGTGGGATTTCCATCGTTTTCGATGCTGCAGTACTCTATGCTCTTGTCTTAAAACTTTTGTTTTAAACTGCGTTCGGCGCAGGGAGTGATATGACCATTCGCATCGCAATAAACGGTTTTGGCCGCATCGGGCGCAGCGTGTTACGTGCGCTATATGAATCCGGCCGACGGGTAGAGATGTCCGTGGTGGCGATCAATGAATTGGCTGATGCTGAAGGCATGGCTCATTTATTGAAATACGATACCAGTCATGGGCGCTTCGCTTGGGATGTCCGTCAAGAACGAGATACGATGTGGGTAGGTGGGGATATTATCCGCCTGCTGCATGAAAAGCAGATTGCCAATTTACCGTGGAGTGAATTGGGGGTAGATATCGTGCTTGATTGTAGCGGCGTGTATGGCAGCCGAGCTGACGGTGAAGCGCATATTGCTGCGGGAGCCAAAAAAGTGTTGTTCTCACACCCTGGCAGTCACGACCTTGATGCCACTGTCGTTTACGGTGTGAATCAGCAGGAGTTACAACCAGAACACCACATTGTGTCTAACGCATCCTGCACGACGAACTGCATTATCCCTGTTATAAAACTGCTCGACGACGCGTTTGGCATTGAATCGGGTACGGTGACAACGATCCATTCATCAATGAACGATCAGCCGGTGATAGATGCGTACCATTCCGACCTGCGTCGGACGCGTGCAGCAAGTCAGTCGATTATACCTGTCGACACCAAACTTGCCGCAGGTATCACCCGTATATTTCCCAAGTTCTGCGATCGTTTTGAAGCGATTTCAGTGCGAGTGCCGACCATCAATGTGACGGCAATTGATTTGAGTGTTAGCGTGCAGGCCGCAGTAAAGGTGAGTGATGTCAACCACCTACTGCAAAAGGCAGCAAGCACCTCATTTCGTGGTATAGTTGACTATACAGAATTACCACTGGTTTCGACCGATTTTAACCACGACCCGCACAGTGCCATTGTTGATGGCACGCAGACGCGAGTTAGCGGTCAACACCTGATAAAAACGTTGGTCTGGTGTGACAACGAATGGGGTTTTGCCAATCGTATGTTAGATACAACGCTGGCAATGTTCCAAGCGGTTTCCAGTACGGCACAGCGGCCTGTGCTGCTGTGACGGTCAAGCAACTTTAAGAGAATCAACGAGAGGGTTCACCATGTCTGTAATTAAGATGACCGATTTGGATTTGGCTGGTAAACGTGTCCTGATCCGTTCAGATCTGAACGTCCCAGTTAAAGAAGGCAAAGTGACTTCTGATGCGCGTATCCGTGCGTCTCTGCCAACTATCGAAGCTGCTCTGAAACAGGGCGCTCGTGTTATGGTTACTTCCCATCTGGGTCGTCCTACCGAAGGCGAATACAACGAAGAGTACTCTCTGCTGCCTGTAGTTAACTATCTGAAAGATCACCTGAAGTCACCAGTTCGTCTGGCTAAAGACTATTTGGATGGTGTGGATGTTGCAGAAGGTGAGTTGGTTGTTCTGGAAAACGTTCGCTTCAACAAAGGCGAAAAGAAAGACGACGAAACCCTGTCTAAGAAATACGCTGCACTGTGCGACGTTTACGTCATGGACGCATTCGGTACTGCACACCGTGCACAGGCTTCTACCCACGGCGTAGGCAAATTTGCGCCTATCGCATGTGCGGGCCCTCTGTTGTCTGCAGAACTGGAAGCTTTGGGTAAAGCTCTGGGTAATCCAGCCCGTCCAATGGTTGCAATCGTTGGTGGTTCAAAAGTTTCTACCAAGCTGACCGTTCTGGACTCCTTGTCTAAAATTGCTGACAAACTGATTGTTGGTGGCGGTATCGCTAACACCTTCGTTGCTGCTCAAGGCCACAATGTAGGTAAATCTCTGTACGAAGCGGATCTGGTAGGCGAAGCGAAAAAACTGCTGACAACCTGCGACATCCCAGTACCAACGGATGTCCGTGTTGCAACCGAATTCTCTGAAACTGCGGCCGCAACGCTGAAATCCGTAAACGATATTAAAGATGACGAACAGATTCTGGATCTGGGTGATGCTTCTGCACACGAACTGGCTGAAATTCTGAAGAATGCAAAAACCATTCTATGGAATGGTCCAGTCGGCGTGTTCGAGTTCCCTAACTTCCGTAAAGGCACCGAGATCGTTGCTCAGGCTATCGCTGATAGTGAAGCATTCTCTATTGCTGGCGGCGGCGACACTCTGGCAGCTATCGATTTGTTCGGCATTGCTGACAAAATTTCCTATATCTCTACTGGCGGCGGCGCATTCCTTGAATTCGTTGAAGGCAAGAAACTGCCAGCTGTAGTGATGCTGGAAGAACGTGCTAAGCAGTAATGAACCGTGACGGGAGGCCGAGCCTCCCGTTGTTCTATCTGTTTGAATGTGTGGTAGCTTTTTTCTCTGTACTTTGCCCACATCAAGCAGCTGAAGACGATTTATTTTTTACTTACGGCCCACGAAACAGGACGACGTAACATGTCTAAAATTTTTGATTTTGTTAAACCGGGTGTCATCACTGGTGATGATGTTCAGAAAGTTTTCCAGATCGCTAAAGAAAACAATTTCGCATTGCCTGCAGTCAACTGTGTTGGTACCGACTCTATCAATGCGGTAATGGAAGCTGCTGCGAAAGTACGTGCTCCGGTTATCGTTCAGTTCTCAAACGGCGGTGCAGCATTTATCGCTGGTAAAGGCGTGAAAACCGACGTTCCTCAGGGCGCTGCTATTCTGGGCGCAATTTCTGGTGCACACCATGTTCACCAGATGGCTGAGCACTACGGTGTTCCAGTTATCCTGCACACTGACCACTGCGCCAAGAAACTGCTGCCATGGTTAGACGGGCTGTTGGACGCTGGCGAAAAACATTTCGCAGCAACCGGCAAGCCACTGTTCTCTTCTCACATGATCGATCTGTCTGAAGAGTCCTTAGAAGAAAACATCGAAATTTGCTCCAAGTATCTGACCCGCATGTCTAAAATCGGCATGACGCTGGAAATTGAACTGGGTTGCACCGGCGGTGAAGAAGATGGCGTAGATAACAGCCATATGGATAGCTCTGCGCTGTATACTCAGCCAGAAGACGTTGACTATGCGTACACCAAACTGAACGCAATCAGCCCACGTTTCACTATCGCTGCTTCTTTCGGTAACGTACACGGTGTTTACAAGCCAGGTAACGTACAGCTGACTCCAAAAATTCTGCACAACTCTCAGGAATATGTTTCTAAGAAACATAATCTGCCACACAACAGCCTGAACTTCGTATTCCACGGCGGTTCTGGTTCTACTGCTGCAGAAATCAAAGAAGCTGTAAGCTACGGCGTAGTTAAAATGAATATCGACACCGATACCCAGTGGGCAACGTGGGAAGGTATTCTGAACTACTACAAGAAAAACGAAGGTTATCTGCAGGGCCAGCTGGGTAACCCAGAAGGTGCAGACAAGCCTAACAAGAAATACTATGACCCACGCGTTTGGTTGCGTGCAGCTCAGACCAGCATGATTGCTCGTCTGGAACTGGCATTTGACGAACTGAACTGCAAAGACGTTCTGTAATTCTTGCGGCGCAGCACTAATTTGATTGGTGCTGCGGTCAAATAAAAACACCCTGACGATTTCGTTGGGGTGTTTTTTTTGTTTTATATGACGACCAATATCTCTGAATTATCCTATTTCATTGGGCCAAATTTTATATTTTAAGTTTTGATTAGTTGGCGTATGGCCCATTGTCCGTTAACCTTACGTCAACATGTCGCATATATCCGTCATACTTGAAGTTGCATCTGTGTTGGCTGTGTTCGCTCACCCGAATCACTTACTAGAGTAAGCTCATCGGGTTTTTCTCACTTGCCGCCTTGATGCAACTCCAATTATTTGGGGTATAAAACGGCATAAATTGAGCATATTGCATTACTTTTGATTTCTTAAAAGGAAGGATGGTTTATGAAAGACCTGAACGTTGTTGATGGCATTAATAATGCCGGAAACTGGTTAGTGAAAAATCAGGACTTATTGATTCACTATGCGGTAAATATTATTGCTGCGATCGTTATCTTCATTGTGGGTTCGATTATTGCCAAAATCGTTTCCGGCACAATTACCCGTTTAATGAAGGCTCGCGGCGTAGACCTCACCGTTGCTCACTTCCTTTCTGCACTGGTGCGCTACGGTATTATGGCGTTTACCATTATTGCTGCGCTAGGTCGTTTAGGTGTGCAGACTGCGTCTGTGATTGCCGTTATCGGTGCCGCAGGTTTAGCTGTTGGTTTGGCGTTGCAGGGCTCACTATCTAACTTTGCTGCGGGTGTTTTGTTGGTTCTGTTCCGTCCATTCCGTACCGGAGAGTTTGTTGATTTGGGCGGCGTATCGGGTACGGTTAAAGACGTACAGATTTTCTCTACAACGATGCTGACTGCTGACAATAAAACTATTGTAGTGCCAAATGGTAAAATCATTGCAGGTAATATTATCAACTACTCGCGTGAGCCTAATCGCCGCGTAGATATTACCGTTGGCGTCGCCTACGATGCTGACATCGATATCGTTAAAAAAGTTCTGGGCGATATTGTTGCTGCTGATAGTCGTATTATGCACGATCAAGGCGTCACTATTCGCCTGAATGAAATGGCTGCTTCATCTCTGAATTTTGTGGTTCGCGCATGGACAACCAATGCTAATTATTGGCCTGTCTATTTTGACCTGATGGAAAACTTCAAACGTGGTTTGGATGCCAATAAAATTGGTATTCCATTCCCGCAGATGGATGTACATCTGTATCAAGCCGCGGTGCGTAAGGCTGAAGGGGAATAGAATCTCCTATTGTTTAGGCGTTTCGAGCGTCAGTTGTTTATGTTAAGGCTGTGCAAGGTTCCGCCCGCCTGTCGATACCGAGCTTCATTGATGCACTGATGAAGGCGTACGGGCAGAGACCACCAGCGCGTGGTCTCTGCACTTGCGCGCTTTTATCTGAGACGCCATCTCCGCTTCGGTTTGGTATCGCCCATCCAGGGCGCCCCAAACTCCGCCGATACATCCTTGTGTCGGCGGCTCTCCCTACCAAGACTTAAACAATTAAAAAGACACAAACAAAACAATATTGCTGTGTCTTTTTCATGTTGAATGGAATGCATTTTAGAGCCGCCATTAGGGATGCTAGTGGGCGGACGAAAGGCTGGCGTGATATTCAATGCTCTAGCCGCATGCCTCTATATCATTAGCCTCTCTAATCCCCGATAAGAATCATCCATTTCCTCTTCTGAAATTCTCGGCGTAATATCGCTGCCATTCCGGCCCATTATCTCTTTGGGACGCCGTTATATTTCTGAGGGACTTCCATGTTTTCTGTTTTTTTACAGGGCTTTGCTCTGAGCGCAGCGATGATTTTGCCTCTTGGTCCGCAAAATACGTTTGTGTTGAGCCAAGGAATTCGTCGTCAATACCACCTGATGATCGCCTGCCTGTGCGCGCTTAGCGATATCGTTTTAATTTGTGGCGGCATTTTTGGAGGAAGCGCGTTATTAAGTCAGTCGCCGCTTTTGTTAATGCTGGTTACATGGGGCGGTGTCGCGTTCCTGCTATGGTACGGATGGGGGGCTTTCCGTGCGGCGTTGGCAAAACAGGGGATTCAGACTGGCACAGAGGTCATGCAACAGAGTCGCTGGCGTATTGTCGTGACTATGCTGGCGGTGACATGGCTAAATCCGCACGTCTATCTTGATACCTTCGTCGTTCTGGGGAGTTTGGGGGGACAGCTTGCCGTAGATGCGCGTAGCTGGTTCGCTTTCGGCGCAGTGAGTGCATCGGCGTTATGGTTCTTTTCACTCGCGCTATTAGCCGCATGGTTGGCTCCGTGGTTGAGTACACCAAAAGCTCAGCGAGTGATTAACCTGCTGGTTGCCTGTGTCATGTGGGTTATCGCCCTGCAATTGGCTCGAAGTGGACTACAGTTGTAATGTAATCTGTAACTCGATGCGTAAATTAAGGTTTGCACCCGATGGACAAAATTCTGGATTGTTCCTAAAGCGTTACATACTGTTTTAGTTCAGGATATTGTTCATCTTTCAGTATGAAATAGGTTCATGCTGAAACCACCAAAATCGAGGATGTCTACAAGGAGACGCCATGAAGCTAAAAGCTTTAGCAATGGTTGCAATGATGGGATTAAGTGCGTTACCGACACTGTCTCAGGCCGCAGATATACCAGAAGGACCACATTTGGCGACTTCCGGTACATCAAGCGTAAGCGCTACTCCCGACATCGCAACGCTGACTTTCCAAGTAACAGCGTCTGCTAAAGATGCGGCAAGTGCTAAAACTCAGGTAGATGAGCGGGTTGCCAAGTACTTCGATTTTCTGAAGACCAATGGCATTGAGAAAAAAGATATCAGCGCCGCGAATCTCAGTACTCAGCCTGAATACGATTATCTGAAAGATGGCAAAAGCGTGCTAAAAGGCTATCGTGCCGACCGTAGCGTTCAGGTGACTCTGCGTCAGTTAGACAAGCTGAATGGTTTGTTAGATGGCGCGTTGAAAGCCAACTTGAATGAAATTCGTTCGGTAGAGTTAGGTGTTGCTAAGCCAGATAATTACCGCGAGCAGGCGCGTCAGGAAGCGATCAAAAATGCCGTAAATCAGGCTCAGTCTCTGGCAAAAGGCTTTGGCGTGACGCTTGGTCCGGTATATAGCATTCGTTATCATGTCTCAAACTACCAGCCAGCGCCGGTAAGCCGCATGTATATGGCCGCAGATTCTATGCCGAAGACTTCAGCTGCACAAACTTATGAACAGCAAACTATCCAGTTTGACGATCAGGTTGATGTGGTCTTTAGCTTGAACAAATAATTAACGCCGATGAACTGAAAAAGCACACCAAACGGTGTGCTTTTTTAGGCTTGATACACCGAACTTAGTCCTGACGTAACACATGATGCCCATAGGTCAGCAGCGCATCGGTGACTCGGCGCATCATGCGGCTCTCTGGCGCAAATCGGTGCCAATACAGCATACGGCGCTGCACCATGCCTGGAGTTAGATTGATCAATGAACCGTCTTTAAGCTCTTTTTCAATTTGCAGATGAGGGATCATACAACAGGTGGTTCCCTGCAAAGCTAACTGCACAAAGGCTTCGGACGAGTTAACGATATGGCACGGCACGCTGCCTGGGGGAAGGTCAAAGTTTTGCTGTAAGAAGGCCTGATGCATATCGTCCAGATGGTCGAATGCCACGGCAGGAGCTTTCAGCAGCGAAGAGCGGTTAACGCCGTTTGGAAAGTAACGAGCAGCAAACGTTGGCGATGCGACAAACAGATAGTCTAGTGCCCCCAAGCGGTCAACGAGGCAGCTGGGTAGTGGTTGTGGCTGGATACTCACGGCACCAACAACCTCACCGCGGCGCAGACGCTCTTGGGTTCGAGTTTCATCCTCAACCTGAAGATTCAAACGTAGCGGCGAATCGGCCAGCACAGGTTTAAGTGCAGGCAGCAACCATGTTGCCAAACTGTCGGCGTTGACGGCTAAAGAGAGCAACAGCGGGCCATCCGTGCTGCTATCGTTCCCAAGCCACTCTTCCTCTAGCAATTCGACCTGATGCAGCAACGCAAGCAGGCGCTGTCCCTGCTCCGTAGGACGTGGCGGAACGGTACGCACCAGCAATGGCTGTCCGAACAAATTTTCCAACTGCTTGATTCGCTGAGAAACCGCAGACTGAGTTATACAGAGTTTTTGTGCCGCACGCTCAAAGCCACGTTCGCGTATTACCGCATCCAGTGCTTGCAAAGTCCGGTAGTCCGGGCGTTTCATGTTGTTCTTCGTCCCCTGCGCTTATGATTTTTATATCTTAATAACTGCAATATGCCACATTTCTCCTCATTGACGAGGAGAAAATACATCAACCTCAGGGAAAAGGTTGTTACTAAGGACTAAAAACTCGCCATGTGACACGCCATTTTATAGGCAGTTGCTCTATAATACGCACACGTTTTCGTAGATTAGTCGATAGGATTCGGTAATGACTCAAGATGAACTGAAAAAAGCTGTGGGTTGGGAAGCGCTGAAATATGTGAAGCCAGGTACCATCGTTGGAGTGGGGACGGGGTCAACGGCGGCTCATTTTATTGATGCGCTAGGAACCATGAAAGGGCAGATCGAGGGTGCTGTATCCAGCTCTGACGCTTCTACGGAGAAATTGAAGAGTTTGGGTATTACTGTCTTCGATCTTAACGATGTGGACTCACTCGATATTTATGTTGATGGCGCAGATGAAATCAACGGCCACATGCAGATGATCAAAGGCGGCGGCGCGGCGTTAACGCGTGAAAAAGTGGTAGCTGCCGTCGCGAAGAAATTTATTTGCATCGTCGATGCGTCCAAACAGGTAGATATTCTGGGTAAATTCCCTCTGCCGGTGGAGGTTATTCCAATGGCACGCTCCTATGTTGCGCGTGAGTTGGTGAAGCTCGGTGGTCAGCCAGAATATCGACAAGGTGTTTTAACCGATAACGGCAACGTGATTTTAGATGTGCATAACCTGAAAATCATGGATGCAATTGCGTTAGAAAAGCAAATCAACGCGATTGCAGGTGTAGTGACCGTTGGCCTGTTTGCTAACCGCGGTGCTGACGTTGCGTTGGTCGGTTCGGCAGACGGTGTAAAAACTATCGTTTTATAAAATCATCGTTTTATAAAATCATCGTCTTATAAAACCATCACGGCTTAAATTCGCTGTAACGATTGTTATCGTTGACTCAGCTCCGAAAACTCGGAGCTGTTTTTTTGTCCATCTGCCATAATTTCTTTTTAGTGCCTTTCCCTTTGTTAACTTTGTTTTAAACACTGAATTTCATTTATTTATCACACCCCCTAAATTCGGTGACATATGTCACATATTTGCGCTTGACGATACTTTCACTCTGCGGTGATGAAAGCCGGTAGCATTTTTCGCCAACTTTTAACGTTTTATTCCCTTTGCTCACCTCATTGTAGGCAATCGGTTGGCTTGCTGGATGCGTAATATTTGTTATGTTGGCTGCATGCCGCATGAGTTTTATCGTTCGCAGCGGTCACACTAAGGTTCGAATTAACAGGGGTTAGGGTCGGGTCATGGCAAAAGTATCTTTGGAGAAAGACAGGATTAAATTCCTTTTAGTTGAAGGCGTTCATCAAAGCACGGTCGATAATTTACGTGCAGCGGGTTACACCAACATTGAATATCATAAAGGTGCGCTGGACTCGGAATCGCTGAAATCATCCATCCGCGACGCCCACTTTGTAGGCATTCGCTCCCGAACCCATCTGACCGAAGATATCTTTGCGGCAGCCGAAAAGCTGATTGCTGTCGGCTGTTTCTGTATTGGAACCAATCAGGTTGATTTGGTTGCTGCTGCCAAACGCGGTATTCCGGTATTTAACGCGCCGTTCTCAAATACGCGCTCCGTAGCTGAAATGGTGCTTGGCGAGTTATTGCTACTGTTGCGCGGTATTCCGACGGCGAACGCCTGTGCGCATCGCGGTGAGTGGAATAAGCAGGCCGTTGGCTGTTTTGAAGCTCGCGGTAAAAAGCTCGGCATTATTGGCTATGGTCACATCGGTACTCAGTTGGGCATTTTGGCTGAAGGTATCGGGATGAATGTCTTTTTCTACGACATTGAAAACAAGCTACCTCTGGGTAATGCGCAACAGGTTCGCCATCTCTCTGATTTGCTCAACATGAGTGATGTGGTGTCTCTGCATGTGCCGGAAACTCGCTCCACGAAAGATATGATTGGTGCGGATGAACTGGCGTTGATGAAGCCTGGTTCGATTCTCATTAACGCCTCTCGCGGGACGGTCGTCGATATCCCTGCGCTATGCAATGCGCTGTCATCTAAGCATTTGTCTGGAGCGGCTATTGACGTATTCCCAACGGAGCCAGCAACGAATAGCGATCCGTTTAACTCACCGCTGTGTGAGTTTGATAACGTGCTGCTAACGCCTCACATCGGCGGCTCAACGCAGGAAGCGCAGGAAAATATTGGCGCAGAAGTTGCGGGCAAGCTGGCAAAATATTCAGATAACGGCTCTTCATTGTCAGCCGTCAACTTCCCTGAAGTTTCACTGCCGATGCATGAAGAGAACGTCAGTCGACTCCTGCATATTCATGAAAACCGCCCAGGTGTTTTGACTCAGATTAACCAGATTTTTGCCGAAGAGGGTGTGAATATCGCAGCTCAGTATCTGCAAACTAATGCGCAGATTGGCTATGTGGTTATCGATATCGAAACGGAAACCGAGCGAGCAGAAGCAGCGTTGCAACGGATGAAAGAGATCGCTGGGACTATCCGCGCTCGTCTTCTGTATTAATTTCGCATCATTATCATTGTGAAAACGGCAGCCATAAGGCTGCCGTTTTTTTATCTAGCATCTTGCTAGAAAATGAATAGTTTCTGTGTAGCGAAGTCATAAAAATCAAAAGATAGACTGCATTCTGAGCCTCTCTTTTTCTTATCTCTGTGTACTTATATCATCAATGATGACCAACGATAATGCGTCGTTGGCGTGATTATTTCTGGCAGCGGCACATCCCATTCTTGAGACGGTAGAGTATCGACTTTTTGGCAATCGTGAGCCAAGCCGATAGGGTAAGGTCCGCAGTGATTGGCGTGCGCACTTTGCCAATACTGAAGAGTACGATCGTAAAAGCCGCCACCCATACCTAGTCTTTGCCCCAATTCATCAAATGCAACTAACGGTGTAAAGACGATCTGCAGTCGATGTAGTGGTAGGACTTGCCGCACGTCGAGCCGAGGCTCATCAATGCCAAAATAGTTTCGCGTCATTTCGGTGTCAGGGGCGTAGCGTAAAAACAGCAGATTGCCGCGACTGAAGGGATGAAGAACCGGCAGATAAACCGATTTCCCTGCCTGCCAGAGCTGCTCAATGAGTGGACGCGTATTTAATTCTCCGTCAAAAGAGAGAAAAAGAGAAAGCGTTTGAGCCCGTTGAATTTGAGGTAATGACATCACTCGAGCCGCTATATCTAGGGCTGCATGTCGTTGAAATTCAGAGCTAAGTTTTTTCCGACGTTGGCGGATAGAAGAGCGGATATCCGAACGGGATAGAGCAGATATTGGAGTAGAGTAGGGAAGAGCAGGGTTATTGGACATGAGACACCCGTTTAAGGATGTTTAGGGTAAGGAATCTCCGAGGTGCCGTAACAGGCTGTAACCCTTGAACCCATGGTTCAAGGTGAACGCAACGACGCAATCTTAAGGCTTCTCGGAGACCGAGCGTGCTCACCGATTACGGATCCGCCGCATTCTTGAGGTATTAAATATCGGCTCAGGGGACTGGCCCGCACACGAACACCTCAGAGAAATTTTGTATCCTTTACGCTAATTAGCTTATCACATTTTTCTTAAATTGATACGATTTTATTTAAAAATCGCTTGCTAACCAACATGTTACAACTATAGGTCACACTTATTCGAACTGCGCACCCTGACGATCAGTGATGCGACCTTGTTCCAGCAGAGCTTGTTCAATTGTCTGCTGCAACATGCGAATTCTTTGCTCCATATTGGAGGCATAATCGCGAGTTTTCAAGCGTTCTTGCGCCAGTTCGTGACATACGTTTAATGCCGCGATGAAAACCAGTTGCTCTGTATTTGTGACTCTAGTGCGAACTTTGAGATCTTGCAACCGCTGATTAAGATCCTCTGCAGCCTGATTCAACGCTTCTTGTTGTTCTGGCGGGCAATTAACTCTTAACGAACGACCAAAAATTTGAATATCTACCGGTTGTGCAGACATACCACCTTCCTGCCTAGATTTTGCGCCAGTTTCAAAACCGCGAGGGTCACTAAATCGGGCGCCAACTATATATACCTCGCTACGCAGTTACAAGCCATTTCAAGCCTTACAGCGTGCCCTTTCTGGTATAGCGACTGTTCTTGATGGTAGCATAACACGAACTTTATCTGCCAACGATGACCAAAACGTATGTCAATTGAGATTACTGTACCGGAATATTCTGTTTTTACTCAGGCTTTGCAACAGCAAGGCGTTGGATTAACTCCCGCTGAAATGCATGGTTTGATCAGCGGAATACTGTGTGGCGGCAATCAGAACGACAACTGGCGCACTATGGTTCATGATTTGACCAATGAGGGCGAGGCTTTTTCTCAATCGCTCGCACAGCCTCTTCAGGCTGCTTATCAGCATACCCGCGATACGCTGGAAGATGATGGATTTGGTTTCCAATTGTTGCTGCCTGATGGCGATGATGTGACCGTGTTTGATCGCGCCGATGCGCTGTCTGGCTGGGTAAATCACTTCCTGCTAGGTCTGGGCATGATGCAAAAGAACCTTGGCAAAATTAAAGGTGAAGTGGGCGAAGTGATCGACGATCTGCGTAGCATTGCTCAATTGGGCTATGAGGAAGACGAAGATCAGGAAGAGTTAGAACAATCTTTGGAAGAAGTCGCAGAATATGTGCGTATGGCAGCCATGCTGTGCCACAGCGAGTTTTCTCAAGAAAAGCCAAACGCGGCTGAAGTGCAAAAGCCAACGTTGCACTAATTTCTGTTATGAATCAGGTGGCACTCCCGCCGCCTGATTGATCTTGCTTATCCCATTTCGCAAACCGCGTGATAGTCTATACCCATCATATTTGAAGCTGCCTCGGCGTTAGCTGCACCCATGCTTTCGAATCGCTTACTGATGTAGGTTCATCGGAATTTATACGCTTGTTGCCTTGATGCAACACCAATATTTAGGCTATATCCCCTGCATGCTTGAAGCTTGGGGACTCTATCTGTATTGATAGCTCATGCTGATTAAGCCGTATGCTATGAGCACTACGCCACGTTTTCGCAACTGCTGATTTCAGGAGAAGGTCATGACCCCGCAAGAATTCCAACGTCGCCGACAGGCTGTTTTGGCACAGATGGCACCCGGTAGTGCCGCTCTCTTTTTTGCTGCTCCAGAATGTACCCGCAGCGCGGACAGTGAATATCCTTACCGTCAGAATAGTGATTTCTGGTATCTGACGGGTTTTAACGAACCCGAAGCGCTGCTGATCTTGATTAAAAGCGACGAGACCCATAATCACAGCGTGCTCTTTAACCGCGTGCGTGATTTAACCGCCGAGATTTGGTTTGGTCGTCGTTTAGGGCAAGAAGCCGCTCCGGCCAAGTTAGGCATAGATCGCGCCTTACCTTACGGCGATATTGAAGAGCAGCTTCACCTGTTGCTGAACGGGCTAGACGTGGTTTATCACGCTCAGGGCCAGTATGATTTTGCCGACCAGATTACCTTTGCCGCCCTCGAAAAACTGCGTCGTGGTGTACGTCAAAACTTCCGCGCGCCGGCAACGCTTATTGATTGGCGTCCTTGGGTACATGAAATGCGCTTGTTTAAATCGCAGGAAGAAATTGCGGCGATGCGCCGAGCGGGTGAAATAACGGCATTAGGCCATATCCGTGCGATGGAAAAATGCCGCCCAGGTATGTTCGAATACCAGTTGGAAGGTGAAATTCTGCATGAGTTTACTCGAAACGGCGCGCGTTACCCCTCTTATAATACCATCGTTGGCGGTGGTGAAAACGGCTGCATTTTGCACTACACCGAAAATGAGTGTGAGTTAAAAGACGGTGATTTAGTACTGATTGATGCGGGCTGTGAATATAAAGGCTATGCCGGTGATATCACCCGTACTTTCCCTGTAAACGGCAAGTTCACCAAGCCACAGCGCGAAATTTACGATCTGGTATTGGCTTCGATGGACAAGGCATTTGAAATCTTTGCTCCTGGCCGCAGTATTCGCGAAGCGAACGAGGCGACGGTTCGAGTGATGGTCGAAGGGTTAGTAAAATTAGGCGTAATGAAAGGGGATGTGGAGCAACTGATTGCCGATCAGGCACATCGCCAGTTCTTTATGCACGGTTTGAGCCATTGGTTAGGTCTGGATGTACATGACGTCGGCGATTATGGCTCTTCTGCGCGTGAGCGCGTGTTAGAACCAGGCATGGTATTAACCTGCGAGCCGGGCTTATATATCGCACCAGATGCCGATGTTCCAGTGGAGTATCGCGGTATTGGCATCCGCATTGAAGATGACATCTTGATTACTGAAGATGGATTTGAGGTGTTAACTAAAGATGTTGTTAAGCAGGCTGATGATATCGAAGCGCTGATGGCGCAGGCCAAAGCAGCCCGTTAAGGAAAGATAAACGGCATGAAAATGATCATTGTGGGCGGGGGCATGGCGGGAGCCACGCTGGCGTTGGCGGTTTCTGCTCTGAGCGCTGGACGTATTCAAGTTGAGGTTGTTGAGGCGGTCTCCCCAGACAGCAGACAACACCCAGGATTCGACGCTCGCGCTATTGCTCTCGCGTATGGTACATGCCAGCAATTGGAACGAATTGGCGTATGGCAGGCGCTTAAGGCGTGTGCTACACCGATTGAGCGTGTGCATGTTAGCGATCAGGGACATGCCGGCTTTGTTGGCCTCGATGCTCTGGATTATCAGATCCCTTATTTGGGACAGGTGGTTGAACTGCATCAGGCGGGCTCACGACTATTCCAACTGCTTGAGAAAGCGCCGGGCGTTACACTGCATTGCCCGGCAAAAGTGGTGGGTGTCGAGCGGCAAAAAGATAGTGCTCGTATTGCGCTGGATAACGGCTCTCATCTTACAGGCGAACTACTGGTGGCGGCGGATGGTTCATCTTCGGCGCTGGCTCAGCATTGCAACGTCGATTGGCGTAGTGAAGACTATGGTCAAATTGCCGTTATTGCCAATGTGACCACCGCATTGCCGCATCAAGGTAAAGCCTTTGAGCGCTTTACCCGTAATGGTCCGCTAGCCATGTTACCGATGAGTGAGGGGCGTTGCTCGCTGGTGTGGTGCCATTCCGCAAACGAACAGGACAACGTAGATAGCTGGAGCGATAGCGAATTTTTATGTCAGCTTCAGAAGGCGTTCGGCTGGCGATTGGGCGCGATGGTCAAAGCGGGTAAGCGCCATAGCTATCCATTGCGCTTAACGTTGGCTCAGCAACATATTAGCCATCGCCTTGCCTTGGTGGGTAATGCGGCACAGACGTTGCATCCAATTGCAGGCCAAGGGTTCAATCTGGGGCTGCGCGATGTGATTTCACTGGCAGAGACGGTTGTTCAGGCCGAGCAGCAAGGGCATGATATCGGCAGTTATCAGGTACTAAGCCAGTATCAACGGCGCCGTGAGCCGGATCAACGGGCTACGATTGGTGTGACCGACGGGCTTATCCATCTGTTTGCTAATCGCCTTGCACCCTTGGTGGCTGGGCGCAATCTGGGGCTGATGGCGATGGAGCTCGTTCCATCGCTGCGTGAAACATTGGCGCGGCGCACGCTCGGCTGGGTGGAGCGTTAAATTTATCCTCGCCGTACTTCAGGAGGCTTTTCAGCAGCTTGAATGATTTAGGGGATATGATTCATTAACAGGAACAGATAATCACAATGCAATCTTTTGATGTGGTCATTGCCGGTGGTGGCATGGTGGGATTGGCAACAGCAGCAGCGCTTCAGGGAAGCGGTTTACGTATTGCTGTGGTTGAACATCGGATCCCAGAGCTCGCAGAGCTAGCGCCAGAACCCGCCCTGCGTGTTTCCGCGATTAATGCCGCCAGCGAGCGTCTATTGCAACATCTGGGCGTTTGGCAAGATATTCTCGCCCTACGCGCCAGCGCCTATCAAGGCATGGAAGTATGGGATAGTGATAGCTTTGGACGGATTGCGTTCCGCGCGCAGGAATATGGTCATACCCATCTGGGGCATATCATTGAAAATAGTGTCATTCAGCAGGCATTGTGGAATAAGGTAGCTCGGCAATCCGAGGTAACCATGATAGCGCCAGCCACTTTCCAACAGGTGGCATGGGGAGAGAATGAAGCGTTCATCACCCTGAATGATGGGCAAATGCTCACCGCGCGCTTAGTCATTGGGGCCGATGGAGCACAGTCGTGGCTGCGCCAGAACGCGGATATCCCTTTAACGTTCTGGGATTATGGGCACCATGCCCTAGTTGCTACGATCAAAACCGAACAACCGCACGATGGCTGTGCTCGTCAGGTTTTCCGTCCAAATGGCATACTGGCTTTCTTGCCGCTGGAAGACGAACACTTGTGCTCAATTGTATGGTCGGTTGGGCCGGAAGAGGCTCGGCGTCTGGAAGCCTTATCGGACAGTGATTTTAACCGCGAGCTGGCGGTGGCCTTTGATACACGTTTAGGGCTGTGTGAGGTGGTAAGCCCACGTCAGTCACATCCACTAGTGGGGCGCTACGCACGTAGTTTTGCCGCGCATCGCTTGGCCTTGGTTGGTGATGCTGCGCATACCATTCACCCATTAGCGGGGCAGGGCGTGAATTTAGGCTTTATGGATGCCGCTGAGCTGGCTTCTGAAATTAAGCGCCTACAACGTCAGGGTAAGGATATTGGCCGATATATGTATCTGCGCCGCTATGAACGTTCTCGTAAGCATAGCGCCGCTGTGATGCTGACGGCGATGCAAGGTTTCCGTCAGCTCTTTGACGGTGATAATCCTGCCAAAAAGCTACTGCGTGATGTTGGAATGATGCTCGCGGATAATCTCCCCGGGCTAAAACCTCGACTAGTACAACATGCTATGGGGTTAGCTGATTTACCGGATTGGTTGCAAAAATAATCCTCTTTTGCGGCTGACAAAACGCATTGTTGGCCGCCTCCATTCTTCCCTTTCTTTTTCCTCTTACGACCTTGTTTGAAATATTCTAATGCTGCCCGCTATTTTGAATTAGTTTTTCTAATGCATGCGATTTTAACATCCGCTATTTTCCACGATAAAATTGCGACATACGTTATATAACTGCAATGCAGTTGCAGTGAAAATGTTAATAATGTGCCATTAGGCGCAGTTTTCTAGGTGAAACTTCTGCATTATCCCCTCTCTAAATTTCACTATCGTTAACACCAGCTCTTATTTTAACTTATGGTTAATCGCTGATTTCGGTGATAACGTCTGAGGAAGGGTATCGTTTGCGTAGCGATGTTTGCTGCTCTTTGGCTCGAAGATATCTTTAGGCAAAACATATCTTATCAGTGCGCCCGGGACGCCATAGAGAATGACTTGTACCGGATGACAAAACGTTCAGGAAAAGAGGGTTAAGATGGCTAAACAAACTCCACTCTTCGATCAGCACGTCGCCTGTGGCGCGCGTATGGTTGATTTCCATGGTTGGATGATGCCGCTGCACTACGGCTCACAGATCGATGAGCATCATGCCGTGCGTCAGGATGCAGGCATGTTTGACGTTTCCCATATGACTATCGTCGATTTGCGCGGGCCGCGCACCCGGGAGTTTTTGCGCTACCTGCTAGCAAACGACGTCGCCAAACTGACCGTTCCGGGTAAAGCTCTCTACACTGGCATGCTGAACGCCTCTGCAGGCGTCATTGATGACCTGATTGTTTATTTCCTCGAAGAGGAATATTTCCGTCTGGTGGTTAACTCTGCGACACGTGAAAAGGATCTCGCATGGATCACCGAGCATGCCGAGCCATATCACGTTGATATCACCGTACGTGACGATCTCGCGCTGATTGCCGTTCAAGGTCCGCAAGCGCAGGAACGAGCCGCAACGCTGTTCTCAGACGCTCAAAAGCAGGCTATCAGTGGTATGAAACCTTTCTTTGGCGTACAGGCCGGCGATTACTTTATTGCGACTACGGGTTACACCGGCGAGAACGGTTATGAAATTGCACTACCTGTGGGTGAGGCCCCTGAGTTTTGGCAAAAACTGGTTAAAGCTGGCGTTAAACCCTGCGGTTTGGGCGCGCGCGACACTCTGCGTTTAGAGGCGGGTATGAACCTCTACGGCCAGGAAATGGATGAAGGTGTTTCGCCGTTAGCCGCCAATATGGGCTGGACCATCGCTTGGTCTCCGGAAGATCGTGACTTTATTGGCCGTGAAGCATTAGAACAGCAACGCGAAAACGGCACAGAACAGTTGGTTGGCTTGGTCATGACCGAAAAAGGTGTGTTACGTAATGAGCTTCCGGTGCGTTTCACCGATACCAACGGGAATCTTCAAGAAGGTGTGATCACCAGTGGTTCTTTCTCTCCAACCCTAGGTGTCAGTATTGCATTGGCGCGCGTACCAGCAGGAATTGGTGAAGAGGCTATTGTGCAGATCCGTAACCGTGAAATGCCGGTTCGTGTCGTTAAACCTGGTTTTGTGCGTAACGGCAAAAGCCTGATTAACTAGGCTACTGCGCTTGCCATCTTAAGCTCGGGCAGTGCTCGGAATCCTCACGTACTGTGAGTACGCTCCGATTCCTATGAGCTGGCCGCACTTAAATTGGCAACACCAATTGAATCAGACTTAGAAAGTATAATTTAACAAACATTTAAGAGAGGATTTCGATGAGCAACGTGCCTACTGAATTGAAATATACCGCATCTCACGAATGGGTTCGTGCAGAAGGCGAAGGGGTTTATAGCGTTGGTATCACCGAGCATGCGCAGGAGTTGCTGGGCGATATGGTGTTTATCGATCTGCCTGAAGTCGGTACCTCTTTCGATGCTGGGGATGACTGTGCGGTAGCGGAGTCCGTAAAAGCGGCTTCAGATATTTATGCGCCTATCAGCGGTGAAATCGTCTCGATTAACGATGAGTTAGAAGGAGCACCAGAGCTGGTAAACAGCGCGCCTTATTCCGAAGGCTGGTTGTTCCGCATTAAAGCATCAGACGAATCGCAGATTGCTGACTTGCTGGATGCTGCTGCCTATGAGTCTTCTATCGAAGACTAACTGTCCGTGCCTGAACGCTTTTGGGCACCGTAGCGGCAACTCGTGGTAGATAGCGCTTCAAACTTTCTCTCGGCGGTAGGGTATCGCCGAGAGAAAGTGAGTTCGTAGTGTCATTTCTTTTGTATGCACATTTAGGAATCAGTAACTCATGACCCAGACTCTCAGCCAGCTCGAAAACAGCGAATCCTTTATTGCTCGCCATATCGGTCCGTCTGCGCAACAGCAGCAAGAAATGCTGGAAACTGTCGGAGCACGCTCTTTACGTGATCTGATCGAGCAGATCGTTCCATCGGATATTCAGTTACCAACACCGCCAGCGGTGGGTGACGCCGTGACTGAACATCAGGCGTTGGCTGAGCTGAAAGCCATTGCGGGTCAGAATCAACGTTACAAATCCTTTATTGGTATGGGTTACCACGGTGTGCTGATGCCGCCGGTTATTCAGCGCAATATGCTGGAGAATCCGGGTTGGTACACCGCTTATACGCCATACCAACCGGAAGTGTCTCAAGGACGTCTTGAGGCACTGCTGAATTTCCAGCAGTTGACGCAGGATCTTACCGGTCTTGAGTTAGCTTCTGCTTCCCTGCTGGATGAAGCAACAGCCGCGGCGGAAGCCATGGCGTTAGCCAAACGAGCCAGCAAGCTGAAAAACGCTAACCGCTTCTTTGTGGCTGCAGATGTTCATCCGCAAACGCTGGATGTGGTACGTACCCGTGCCGAGACTTTTGGCTTTGACGTTATCGTCGACGATGCAGAGAAAGTGCTCGATCATCAAGACGTATTTGGCGTATTGCTGCAACAGGTGGGGACCTACGGCGAGCTGCACGACTATACCGCGCTGATGAATGAGCTGAAAAACCGCAAGGTGATAACCTGTGTCGCAGCCGATCCTATGGCACTGGTACTGCTGGCGGCTCCGGGAAAATTAGGTGCAGATGTCGTATTTGGTTCGGCACAACGCTTTGGTGTGCCGATGGGGTATGGTGGTCCACATGCGGCCTTCTTTGGCTGTCGTGATGAATTTAAACGTTCCATGCCGGGACGTATCATTGGGGTTTCGCGTGATGCGGCGGGTAATACCGCGCTGCGTATGGCAATGCAGACGCGTGAACAGCATATCCGTCGCGAGAAAGCTAACTCCAACATTTGTACTTCGCAGGTATTGCTCGCCAATATCGCCAGTCTATATGCGGTTTATCATGGTCCAGTTGGGCTGAAGCGTATTGCCGATCGTATTCATCGTTTAACCGATATTTTGGCTGCGGGTCTGAAGCAAAAAGATGTCACCATTCGTAATCACAGTTGGTTTGATACGCTCACGGTGGTTGTTAAAGATAAAGCCGAGGTTTTGGCTCGTGCATTGAGTTTTGGCTTCAACCTACGCAGCGATATTCCTGGCGCAGTAGGGATTTCTTTGGATGAAGCGACCAGCCGTGAAGATGTTGAAGCGTTGTTTGCGGTTCTGTTAGGCGATAATCATGGTTTGGATATTGATACGCTAGACACGTTGGTATCTGAAGAGTGCGAAGGCAGTATCCCATCACATATGCTGCGTACCGATCCTATTCTGACTCACCCAGTATTCAATCGCTATCACAGCGAAACTGAAATGATGCGCTACATGCATCGTTTAGAACGTAAGGATTTAGCGCTGAATCAGGCGATGATCCCGTTGGGTTCTTGCACTATGAAGCTCAACGCTGCGGCGGAGATGATTCCAATTACCTGGCCTGAATTTGCAGAGCTGCACCCGTTCTGCCCGCCAGAGCAAGCGTTAGGGTATCAGATAATGATTTCCCAATTGTCACAGTGGCTGGTGCAATTAACCGGTTATGACGCTGTGTGTATGCAGCCGAACTCCGGTGCTCAGGGGGAATATGCAGGTCTGCTGGCGATCCGTCGCTATCATGAGAGTTGTAACGAAGCAACGCGTCATGTTTGCTTGATTCCAAGTTCTGCCCATGGGACGAACCCGGCCTCAGCGCAAATGGCGGGTATGAGCGTGGTCGTTGTGGCTTGCGACGATTCCGGTAATATCGATCTGCACGATTTGCGTGCTAAAGCAGAGCAGGCCGGCGATGAGCTGTCTTGTATTATGGTGACCTATCCGTCGACCCATGGCGTATATGAAGAAACCATTCGTGAAGTGTGCCAGATCGTGCATCAGTTTGGTGGACAGGTTTATCTTGACGGCGCCAACATGAACGCGCAGGTGGGCATCACCACGCCGGGCTATATCGGCGCGGATGTGTCACATCTCAATCTGCATAAAACTTTCTGTATCCCTCACGGCGGTGGCGGACCGGGCATGGGGCCTATCGGTGTGAAATCACATTTGGCTCCGTTTGTACCGGGTCATACTATCGTACAGATTGACGGTTTAACCACTCAGCAAGGTGCGGTTTCTGCTGCACCGTTCGGCAGCGCGTCGATTCTGCCGATTAGCTGGATGTACATCCGTATGATGGGGGCTGAAGGGCTGAAGAAAGCCAGCCAGACGGCAATTTTAAATGCGAACTATATTGCAACGCGCCTGAAATCCGCTTATCCAATTTTGTATACCGGCCGTGATGGCCGTGTGGCACACGAATGTATTCTGGATATTCGTCCGCTCAAAGAGCAGACCGGTATTAGCGAAATGGATATTGCTAAACGTCTTATCGATTTCGGCTTCCATGCACCAACCATGTCTTTCCCTGTGGCGGGTACGTTGATGGTTGAGCCAACCGAGTCAGAAAGCAAAGCTGAACTGGATCGCTTTATTGATGCCATGCTAGCGATTCGCGCTGAGATCGAGCGTGTTAGCAGTGGCGAATGGACATTGGCGGATAACCCGCTGGTCAACGCTCCCCACATTCAGGCTGAGTTGGTGGCAAACTGGGAGCATGCTTATTCACGCGAATTGGCGGTATTCCCAACGGAATCAACCAGAGAGAATAAATACTGGCCAACCGTGAAACGTCTGGATGACGTCTACGGTGACCGTAATCTGTTCTGCTCGTGTGTGCCCATTTCTGAATACGAATAGTTTTTAGAATAAAACGGTAACGATCAAACCCACCGCTCTGATGCTGTGAATCAACAGCTCAGAGCGGTTTTTTATGTCATAAATCCGCAAAGCGTTATAGCAAATTGAGTAGGTGAAGGATTACATGTCCTGAATCACCACGCCGCCAAGCAATGGCGATATCGCTGGTAGGAAGCGCCCGGAGGGACTCAAGGCAGACCACGTTTTTTTCATCTATCTTGCTTAGCGAAGCCGGAACGAGAGCAAAGCCAAATCCCCCTCCCACCATGCTAATTGCCGAGGTTAGCTGAGGAGATTGTTGGCCTAACAACGGTGTGAATCCGGCTTCTTCACAGGCGTTAATCGTTTGATCATATAGACTTGGCGCTACCTCTCGTGGAAACGTAATCAGGGGTTCATCTTTCAGATCTAGTAATGATAGGGATTTATTTTGGCTGAGAGGATGAGTTCGCGGTAAAGCCACCATCATTTTCTCTGTGTCGATCACTCGGCACATAAAGTCTTTACTGCGCTCGCACGGCAGGCGGATAAAAGCAAAATCCAGATTCCCTTCTTCAAGTGCGTTCATCAATGCCGACATGTCTTTCTCTTGCGGTTGAAGGTGCATCTTGGGGTAGTTTTCACGAAAGCGTCGTAACAGCGAAAACACCGTGGGATTAAACGCCGTAGAGCACGCAAATCCAATATTCACGGAGCCACTAATACCGCGCGCCACGTTGCGAGCACGTTCCAACGCGGCATCGGTGAGTTTGATGATTTCACAAGCGTCTTTATAGAGCGTTTTCCCCGTTTCCGTAAGTTCGATCCCGCGAGTTAAGCGCTTTATAAGAGGTGTGCCAACTTCATGCTCAAGTTTTTGGATTTGCTGACTGAGTGGTGGCTGGGAGATCCCGAGTTGCTCAGCTGCTCGAGTGAAGTGACCGGTTTGAGCCACTGCGACGAAATAGCGTAAATGGCGTAGTTCCATATCAAAAACGTCTCAAAGTGAACACAACATCATATTGGAACTCATTGCTGAAAGGAGTCAACCTTTAGTTAACAACGCTAATGATTAAAAAATGGATCACCTCATGAAAGCACATCATTCTGACTGTTCATGCGTGGCAGACATCGCAGAAACTGCTAAGCAGCTCTATCGTAAACATCCAGAACGCGTCATTTATCAAACTTCTCTAATGAGTGCGCTATTAAGCGGGGTCTACGAAGGTGAAACCACCATGGCCGATTTACTTAAGCATGGTGACTTTGGTTTGGGCACGTTTAATCATCTCGATGGTGAGATGATTGCGTTTAACCGCAACATTTTCCAACTACGTGGTGACGGCAGCGCTCGGAAAGCCAAGCCTGAGCAAAAGACGCCTTTTGCCGTCATGACATTTTACCAACCCACCGAAGAGTACCGTATTAACCGTCTACATAGCCGTGATGAAATCCATCAGGTTATCGACAAAATGCTGACGAGCCAAAATGCATTTTGCGCACTACGCATCGACGGTGTTTTCCATAATGTGGAAACACGGACTGTGCCTGAACAGCATCGTCCTTATAAGCCGATGCAGGAGGCTATTGAAGCGCAGCCGACATATCACATTGAACAGCGCAAGGGCGTACTGATTGGGTTCTTCACCCCTAACTATATGCAAGGTATCAACGTTGCTGGCTATCACGAACATTTCATTACTGAAGAGCGCGACTGTGGTGGTCATGTTCTCGACTATCAGGTGGAAAGCGGTGTGCTGACCTTCGGCACAATCGACAAATTACTGATCGATTTTCCTCATGACGATGATTTTATGCAGGCTGATTTATGTCCTGCAAATTTAGATACCGCAATTCGTTCTGTAGAAAGTTAAACCTTGAAGGCATCTAGGAGTTGGGTTCCATGAAAAAGTCTGATAGCAACAAAGCATGGCAGTGTGGGGCAGATCTGATCGTCGCTCAGTTGGAGGCTCAGGGGGTAAAACATGTATTCGGTATTCCTGGTGCGAAAATTGACCGCGTATTTAACTCATTAGTCGATTCCAATATCGAAACTATTCCAGTGCGTCATGAGGCAAATGCGGCTTTTATGGCGGGAGCGGTGGGCCGTTTGACGGGGAAAGCTGGCGTAGCGTTGGTGACTTCAGGACCTGGCTGTTCGAATTTAATTACCGGTGTAGCCACGGCAACATCGGAGGGTGATCCTTTGGTTGCACTGGGTGGGGCAGTAAAACGCGCTGACCATTTAAAACAGGTACACCAAACCATGGATACCGTGACGATGTTCCGTCCGGTCACCAAGTATTCAGCTGAAGTGACATCGGCTTCTGCTTTGCCTGAGGTGTTAGCCAATGGTTTTAGAGCGGCAGAGTTTGGGCGTCCTGGGGCAAGTTTCATTAGTCTACCCATGGATATTCTCAACGAGCCAGTCAATAGCAGGGTGTTGACGACGCAGCATCCTACTCTTGGTGCGGCTCCTTTTGAGAGTGTGGCTCAAGTCGCACGCCGTCTTGAGAAAGCTAAAAATCCAGTCATTTTGCTGGGACTGATGGCTAGCCAGCCGCGTAATGCTGAAGCTATTCGCCGGTTTTTGCATAAAAGTGGGCTGCCCGTTACCAGTACCTATCAAGCTGCGGGGGTTATCGATCAGGCGCATTTCCATCGTTTTGCTGGTCGGGTGGGGTTATTCAATAATCAGGCAGGAGATCGTCTGCTGAGGAATGCGGATCTGGTGATGACTATTGGTTACAGCCCGATAGAATATGAACCAGCACAGTGGAATAATGACGAAAGTGCGCTGGTACATGTCGATATCATGCCCGCCGAAACCGATAGCGATTATCAGCCAGATATTGAACTGGTAGGGGATATCGCCGATACGTTGGATCTACTTTCTGAACATATTCATGCCACGCTAGATTTAAGCCGTGATGCGGTCGCTATTTTGGAAGAGCGACGTCAGCAACGGGAACTGCTGGCACAAAAAGGACGTAGCCTAACGCAGTTTGCGATTCATCCGTTGCGCTTGGTTAGAGCGATGCAGGATATCGTCAATAGTGATGTGACGTTATGCGTAGATATGGGGAGTTTCCATATTTGGATTGCTCGCTACTTGTACAGTTTCCGTGCGCGTCAGGTGCTGATCTCAAATGGGCAGCAAACCATGGGTGTTGCGTTACCGTGGGCAATCGGTGCTGCGCTAGTCGATCCAAGCCGTAAAGTGGTCTCGGTTTCTGGAGACGGTGGTTTTATGCAATCCAGCATGGAGCTAGAAACCGCCGTACGGTTAGGCGTAAACCTGCTGCATATCATTTGGGTCGATGACGAATATAATATGGTTGCGATTCAGGAAGATAAAAAGTATCACCGCACATCAGGGGTTAAGTTTGGGCCCATTGACTTTAAAGTTTATGCTGAAGCTTTTGGGGCTAAAGGTTTTGCTGTTACTTCCTCGGAAACGCTCGAGAGCACGCTTCGCGCTGCCATGGATGTGCAAGGACCTGCGGTTGTCGCCGTACCGGTCGACTATAGCGATAATGCGTTGTTGATGAGCCAGCTGAATATGAGCGAAATGTTCTAATTCAAGAGCCATTGATTTCACCTACCCCGGGGAGTGTCTGACATAGCATCTCTTCGGTTTCAGCCTCATCATTTTATCGATGAGGCTTTTTTTGTCTTTATAGCGACTTAAACCATCTTACCCTTACTTTTTCTCATTTATTTTGGATGAAGTTTTCTAATGCAAAAGTTGCAGATACCCAATGGGCAATCTCTTGGGTGACTTTGGATAAATCTAATTTTATCATTTAGTTATGCTTATTTAACATTCTATTACTTACACTAATCATCACTTTTACTCATGCTGATTTAACCCTCATTCAACCCCAGAATGGTGATAAAAGTGTGATAGAGTTCTCACCGTGAAATGTTCCCCTAATGAATACAAGGTCAGCCAGCCTATCTGGGCTTATTGGCTGATATATCAGCATTTTCATCATGACAATCCACCTGGGTGCTTTTAACGACTACGGGTGAGCTATTGGTTTTGCATTACAACTTTGACGCGTGACCACACGCGCGCCGGCATAAAACAGGTAAGGCATTTATGGAATTTATTACTCAGTTAGTTAATCAGGTCAACAGCCTGCTTTGGGATGAACTACTGATTTTTCTACTTTGTGGGACGGGGATCTATTACACGCTACGTTTGGGGTTCATCCAAATCCGCCATTTTAAATCGGGATTTAAAGCTTTGTTTAGCGGTATCTCGCTGTCTGGTGCTAAAGCAGATAAGCAGGGGATGAGCTCTTTTCAGGCCGTAGCGACGGCGATTGCTGGACAGGTTGGTACGGGGAACTTAGCGGGGCCAGCCACGGCCATTATTGCTGGTGGACCAGGTGCGATTTTCTGGATGTGGGTTTCGTCGTTCCTTGGGATGGCGACAATTTATGCTGAAGCGATGTTGGCTCAGAAATTCAGATCAAAAGATAAAAATGGGCAGGTTGTCGGCGGACCGGCGTACTACATCGAAAAGGGGCTGAACTGCAAATGGCTCGCCTGTATTTTCTCGGTGTTAGTGATTATTGCATTAGGATTTATCGGCAACATGGTGCAATCCAACTCCATTGCCGCAGCGTTTAATAGTTCTTTAGGCGTTCCGGGCTGGGTTATTGGCATTATTCTCGCGTTGATTACCGGCGTGGTCATTATGGGGGGGATCAGCAGTATTGCGTCCTTTACCGAGAAAGTGGTGCCTATTAAAGCCGTGTTCTATTTATTGGGTACTCTGGTGATTTTGGTGCATAACGCACACTATATTCTGCCTGCGTTTAAATCGATCTTCGTTGCTGCGTTTAATCCAACAGCGGTGTTAGGTGGTGGTGCAGGGATTGCCATCCAGCAGGCAATGCGTTTTGGTATTGCTCGCGGCCTGTTCTCCAATGAAGCCGGTATGGGGTCTACGCCTCATGCGCATGCGGTCGCTAAAGTCGAACGTCCAGAGCAGCAGGGTTATATCGCGATGATGGGGGTTTTCGTCGTATGCGTTATCGTAACGTTGACGGCATTGGCAATTATCACTTCCGGTATGAGCATGTGGGAGCTGGATGGTAAAACTCAGGCTAATTTCCTCGGCGTGTTTACTGGACAGGGAATTGCGGTGACTCAGCAAGCCTATACCTATGTCTACGGCTATTTCGGCAGTCTGTTTATTTCTGTCTCTCTATTTTTCTTTGCCTTTTCAACGATTGTAGGTTGGTACTACTACGGTGAAATGAACATTCGCTACCTATTCAATTCGCAAAGAGCGGTACGTGCTTATCAATTGATGGTGATCGCCTTCATCTTTATTGCATCATTCTTCAAGGTTGAGCTGGTATGGAATATGGCAGATATGTTCAACGGGCTGATGGTACTACCAAACCTTATCGCGCTGATTTTGCTGTCGCCAATAGTGATTAAGATGAGCAAGTTGGTAGGCGGAAAGGTGGCGGTGAACCCAGATTAAACTGGGTGAATGTTACGTCCGCCTAATGTATCCGGTCTTACATCTGTATTGTGCAGGCATCCGTGTCGGAGGGCTCAATAGACGCCCTCCGACGCGTTTCCAGCCGGCTACGCGGCTGCCCTCGGGAACGAACGGCAATCGCCATTCTGGCTAATCCGTTCTTTTACGTAGTCCAACGTCAGCTACACATACAAATAAATCGCAAAGAAGTGGCAAGCACAGCCCCCGAGTACAAACGCATGCCAGATGGCGTGGTTGTAGGGGATGCGTTTGCTGACGTAAAAAATCACGCCTAGCGTATAAACAATCCCGCCGATAGCAAGCAATGTCACTCCGCCCCACGCCAGCTTGGTTGCCAGTTGGTAGATCACAATCAGCGACAACCATCCCATCGTCAGATAGGTGATCAACGACAGCACTTCAAAGCGATGCGCAAACGCGAGTTTGAAGATTATGCCAAACAGCGCTATTCCCCATATCACCGCCATCAGCCATTTAGCTAGCGTTGAGTCCAGCCCAACTAACAAGAAAGGCGTATAGGTGCCGGCAATCAATAGATAGATTGCGCAGTGGTCAAACACTTTTAGCCAACGCTTGGCGCGCTGATGTGAAATTGCGTGATACAGCGTGGAGGCCAGAAACAGCAGAATCATACTGCCGCCATACAGGCTGTAACTGGTGATTGCGGTGGCGTCAGCGCCGGTGCCAACGGCTTGCACCAGCAATAAAACTAAGCCGACGATACCTAGAATAAAGCCAACTCCGTGGCTGATGCTGTTGGCAACTTCCTCTGCCAGCGAATATCCCTGCTGAACAATATTTGCCTTTGCCATAGTGCGGCGTTACCTCTGTTGAACAATGAAAAATTAAAGCTAAGGCTAGATTAGCTGAGAATGATTCCAGTGTACACGTGTACGCCAAAATATAATTAAAACAAGATAGAGAGTGATGTGTTTGCTTTTGGTTATCAAATAATTAAATGATTTATAAGGGAATAAATAAGTTTTTATAATATTGTGCGTATGGGCTTGGTGTCATAATTATCACAAAATATGGGGTATTTTATTACCTTCCAAACATTTGTTTGGTGCGACACTGTTACAGCAGCAAAGTTTCGTCAGACTTTTCGTAGATAAAGTTGCGCAACACGGCTGTAAGTGACTACCTGCGTTGGCGTATTTTATAGAACCCTTGCAGGGCAAGCCTTATCGAGCTGTTTTAAAATTGTGCTCTCCGTTTTAAATTTGATTAATCCTGCAAAGATTGTAGAATCCCTCCGAATTTTTTTACCGCAAACGTGAACGCAATCGATTACGTATTTAAGAATGTATTCCTAGATCACAGATTTTTGTGAGCAATGATTTCTATAATACACTCAGCCAGAAAGCTGGGTTGTTGATCAATTGATGGCTATTTGTGGTGATGTTTACATGGGTCTTTCCCCTGGCAGGGAATCTTGCTTAAGGTAAGTAGCAATATTATGAAAAAAATAATTTTAGCTGCAGGCACCGTGCTTGCGCTTTCAAGCAGCGTTACTGCTGTAGCAGCAGACAACAACAGCGAATATCTTTCTGACTGGTGGCACCAGAGCGTTAACGTCGTGGGCAGTGCTCATACGCGTTTCGGACCACAATTGCGTGACGATACCTACTTAGAATATGAAGCTTTTGCCAAGAAAGATTGGTTCGACTTCTACGGTTACGTGGATGCGCCAATGTTCTTCGGCGGTGACAGCACCTCTCGCGGTATCTGGAACCACGGTTCACCGTTGTTCATGGAAATTGAACCACGTTTCTCTATTGATAAATTGACAGGCACCGACCTGAGCTTTGGTCCATTTAAAGAGTGGTACTTCGCGAACAACTATATCTACGATATGGGTCGTAACAGCGATAACCGCCAGAGCACGTGGTATATGGGTTTGGGTACCGATATCGATACCGGCCTACCAATGAGCCTGTCCATGAACGTATATGCCAAATACCAATGGCAGAACTACAATGCGTCTAACGAAAACGAGTGGGATGGCTACCGCTTCAAAGTTAAATACTTCGTGCCAATCACCGAAGTATTGGGCGGCAACCTGAGCTACATCGGTTTTACCAACTTTGACTGGGGGTCTGATCTGGGCAAAGACTCTGGCTACAGCAACATCGATGGCAAGCGTACTCGTACCAGCAACTCTATCGCCTCCAGCCACATTTTGGCATTGAACTACGATCACTGGCACTATTCCTTCGTTGCGCGTTATTTCCATAATGGCGGACAGTGGAACGACGGCACTGAACTGAACTTCGGTAAAGGTAACTTTGACGTGAAATCCACCGGCTGGGGTTACTACCTGGTTGCGGGTTATAACTTCTAAGTTTTGCCAATATGCATAGAGAGAGGAGCCTTATGGCTCCTTTTTTTGCGTTCTGGTGAGTCGCAGTGTTTGCTATAAAAGAGGAACCAGAGAGAAGATATTCAGCCATTTTCACCTTCCCTGTTTTAGTCCATGATAGTCCTCAATACGGGCGCATCTCTGCGGCTTCACTCATATTCACCCTTGGCGAAGAGGCTTTGTTACATGACCAAATACCTAAATAAAGATACGCAGGTTTGTATGTCGCTGGCGGCGCGGCCAAGTAATTTTGGGACTCGTTTCCATAACTATCTTTACGATGCACTGGATCTGGACTACCTCTACAAAGCATTTACGACCAAAGATATTCAGGCGGCTATAGGCGGCGTTCGTGCGCTGGGGATACGTGGATGTGCGATCTCGATGCCGTTTAAAGAGGATGTGATCCCGTTAGTCGATGAAATGGATGCATCCGCTAAGGCGATTGATTCAGTTAATACCATTGTTAATACTGATGGTCATTTAAAGGCCTATAACACCGATTATTTGGCGATTGCGCAACTGTTGGCACAGTATGCGGTGTCTAATGATCAGGTTTTTGCTTTACGTGGTAGTGGCGGTATGGCGAAAGCCGTAGCTTGTGCGTTGAAAGATGCTGGTTTTAAGCGTGGCTCTATCGTGGCTAAAAATGAAAAGACGGGTCAGCAATTGGCCGCGTTATATGGCTATGAATGGCGCGCAGATATGCAAGGTGTTACCGCCGAGGTATTAATTAACGCGACGCCAATTGGCATGAGCGGCGGCGCTGACGCCGATAAATTTGCCTACAGCGAAGATGAAATCAACTCCGCAAACGTGGTTTTTGACGTGGTCGCACTGCCATCGGAAACGCCAATGATCCGCTACGCCAAGACGCAGGGCAAAACCGTTATCAGCGGTGCAGAGGTGTTTGCGATTCAAGCGGTCGAACAGTTTGTGTTGTATACCGGGATTCGACCGGATCATGAGTTGTTTTTGGCTGCGGCACAATATGCGAGGGAGAGTGCATAAAAAGGATGAGTACGGGTTGCTGAGTCTTGCAGTTGAGCCTTTATGTTAGAACTATGAAAGGTTTCGTCCGCCTGTCAGTATCTACTTTTCCATGACACCGCTGGTGTAGGCGTCCGACGAGAGGTTGCCAGCGCGTAACCTCTCGACTCTCGCGCTTTTTTACCGCGTCGTTTGACCGACCGGTCTCGAAGCGCACATCCTGTACGCCCTCGACCTACCGCCATCTTCCCTGATGGCGGTTCTATCATGCATTCCATTCAATATGAAAAAGACACAGCAGTATTGTTTTATTTGTGTCTTTTTAATTGTTTAAGTCTTGGTAGGGAGAGCCGCCGATACAGGGATGTATCGGCGGAGTTTGGGGCGCCCTGGATGGGCGATACCAAACCGGAGCGGAGATGGCATCTCGGATAAAAGCGCGCGAGTGCAGAGACCACGCGCTGGTGGTCTCTGCCCGTACGCCTTCATCGGTGTATCAATGAAGCTCGGTATAAAACAGGCGGGCGGAACATTACACAGTAGCCCCATAAACGGCCAGTGTGCGCAACATTACACAGTAGCCCCATAAACGACCGATAAAAAATCTTACTCTACTAATGAATACGGCAATGCCTGAATGGTCAGCATGCCGCCTTCATCATCACGTACTCTCAGTACGCTGTCGGCTTCCAAATCGTTATTTAACACGGCCTGAACATTTAGAATGCCGTCGTTAAGCTGGATTGCAGTGAGTACAGTGCCTGTACGGCGCCAGTTTTCACCTAGCTTAAGCTCTAAATCTTCGCCAGCCTGCGGAACTCGACTTGCAGAGCCTTGCAGCCAATAGAGTGCGCGTTTATTGGCACCACGATACTTAGCTCGAGCCACCATTTCTTGTCCGGTATAGCAGCCTTTTTTGAAACAGATGCCATTCAGAGCCTGAAGGTTAGTCGCCTGTGGAATCAGTTGGCCGCTGTTTTCTACGTCGATAACGGGCTGTCCCGCTTCGATATCCAGTTCAACCCATTGCTGACTATCGTTAAATTGGGCACTGCCCTGAAGCTTTTCAACCAGCGCTTCAGCCATCGAGGTTGATGTAATCACTAGGTAGCGATCATCTGGCTGGGCTAGATACAGCAATGTTGTCTCTTCATGAGCAACCACCGGCGTTGTCGAGTCAGGCAGTTGTGAGAACAAGGGGGCAAGCGCAGAGGCGGCTTTAAAGCCGGCAACGCCAAGAACGACGGCGTCAGTGTCGGCAGCGATAGTGAGCTTGGAGAACACGGCATATTTCTTTAGTTCAACGATTTGGTTCTCCGCGACGCTGCGACGAAGCAGATAAGAGAAACCTTCTGCGCGGTGGAATAAACGTAAATCGCTCCACATTTTTCCCTTTGCGTCACAGTGGCCACACAGGGTGTGCTCTTGCTCAGTCAGCGCGGCGACGTCCACCGTTAATTGTCCCTGCAAATATTTACCTGCGTCAGGGCCTGTTACGTTCACCAACTGCCAATCGTTGAGTAGCATAATCGTTAGTGGAAGGTGGCTTGAAGCAACAGGTTGGCGCGGTGCGAAAAGAGAGTTCAAAGTCATGATGGTTCCCTACTAATGCCGTTCCGAAATGGAATTCGTCCATGTTAAGAGAGGGCGGTAGGATTGCAAACGGAAATATTGCACCATGGCGATAAAAATAGAGTCAGAAATGCATATGAATAGAGGAGTGGTCAGAGCAGGGGAGAATTCCGAGTTTCGATGAAACCCCTACTTTTTCCAATGTTAAAGGCTCGCTTTGGTACATAATGCGCTAATAAATATGTCAGTTTGTGAACCTATTTTCTAAATCTTGGCCTGAATCGCGCTAAAATAGAGCCTCGGCATCTTGTAGAGGCTGGGAACCCAGTATGATATGGGGTGTCTTACAGGATTAATGATAAGAATAAGACTAACTGATCAGGAGTCGGTAAATCATGGATATAGAAAATAAATCACGAATTCATTGGGCGTGTCGCCGTGGGATGCGTGAACTGGATATCTCTATTATGCCGTTTTTCGAACATGAGTATGATTCACTGAGTGACATAGACAAGCAGACATTTGTACGCTTACTTGAGTGCGACGATCCCGATCTTTTTAATTGGCTAATGAATCACGGCTCACCAAAAGATCCTGAATTGGCGCATATGGTTAAACTCATTCAAACGCGAAACAAAGACCGTGGACCAATGGCGTTGTGATGTGCGGGTGTCATGGCGTACACAACTATTACTGTTGGTGACGCATGGCACTCTGGTTTTATTGATTTTGTTAGCTCCTTGGCCGGAAAACTACAGTATTTATTGGCTCATTTTGCTGACATTAGTGGTGTTTGAAAGTATTCGCAGCCAGAAGCAGATTGCTAAGGTTCAGGGAGAGTTGAATTTTCTGGCGGAAAATCGCATTAGGTGGCAGCACCAAGAATGGGAGCTATGTAAGACGCCGTGGATCAGTGATTTTGGCGCTTTGCTACCGTTGAAGAGTTTGAAGGATCAGGATAAAAGAAAGCGTTTGTGGATTGCAGCAGATAGCCTGACGCCAGAAGCGTGGTCTCATTTGCGACGCAGTTTAATGCAGATGCGTCATGATGCTTAACAAAGAATGCCCGAGGTTTTCTATCGGGCATTTTTGTTGGGACGTGATTTACAGCAGTTCAGCAATTTCTAACATGATCTGTTCGCACCATTGCTCAAGTCGCTGATCGCTTAGATCATATTGGTTGGCCTCATCTAGTGCCAGCCCGACAAAGAGTTTACCGTCATCGATAACAGGTTTAGGGCTTGTAAATTCGTAGCCCTCCGTTGGCCAGTAACCCACAAACTGTACGCCGAGCGGCAGTAAACGATCGTGTAGCATGCCGAGTGCGTCTAGGAACCACTCACCGTAGCCGAGCTGATCGCCCATGCCATACATAGCGATGATTTTGTTTTGTAATTTCAGGCTAGGTAGCGCGTCCCAGACCGCTTCCCAGTCTTCTTGAATTTCACCGAAATCCCAGGTCGGAATACCAAGGATTAAAATATCGTAATCCTCCATCCGTTGGATCGGCACATCTTTGATGTTGTGCAAATCGACTAACTCGGTGCCGAGAATATCGCGGATTTTTTCAGCGGCCATTTCGGTGTAACACGTGCTGGAGCCGTAAAAAAGACCTATCTTCATAGTTATACCCAAAAACATTCGAGCTGCGGCAAGCCGGCAACTGGGGGATACGAGGGACGCTAACACCCCCCGCATTGACTGGGGGGGAATTCGCTGCCATCGGGTTACAAATACATAACAGCAGAGTGTATCAGATTTGAATCCGTATCAGGCATAATGCACACTAAACCTAAGTTTGAGCCTTTATATAAAACGGAGTAAGCGGTGCACGAGCAAGATCAGGCACTGATAGAACAATTTCTGGATGCGTTGTGGCTAGAGCGTAATTTGGCAGAAAATACGCTGGCGTCTTATCGCCTAGATCTTCGGTCTCTGGCCGAATGGCTGGCGCATCATCATTCTGATTTATTACTGGCTCAGGTCTCCGACCTGCAAGATTTTCTCGCTGAGCGTGTTGATGGTGGCTACAAGGCGACCAGTTCAGCTCGGCTATTGAGCGCAATGCGCCGTTTGTTCCAGTATTTTTACCGTGAGAAGATGCGCAGCGACGATCCAACAACGCTGCTATCATCGCCAAAATTGCCGCAACGCTTGCCCAAAGATCTCACTGAAGCGCAGGTTGATACTTTGCTGCAAACGCCCTGTATAGAAAATCCGATTGAGCTGCGTGATAAGGCGATGCTTGAGGTTCTCTATGCGACTGGGTTGCGAGTATCTGAGCTGGTTGGTCTGACGCTGGCTGATGTGAGTTTGCGTCAGGGCGTTGTTCGCGTGATTGGTAAAGGTAATAAAGAACGACTGGTTCCGCTGGGCGAAGAGGCTGTTTACTGGATTGAGTATTATCTGGAATATGGCCGTCCATGGTTGCTTAACGGCCAAACAATCGATGTACTGTTCCCCAGTAATCGCGCGCAGCAAATGACGCGCCAAACGTTTTGGCATCGCATTAAACATTATGCGGTGCTTGCTGGAATCGATAGTTCGCGTTTGTCCCCCCATGTGTTAAGGCACGCTTTTGCGACGCACTTGCTGAACCATGGGGCTGATTTACGTGTCGTACAGATGTTACTCGGACACAGCGATTTATCCACCACCCAAATTTATACGCATGTAGCCACTGAACGACTGAAACAGCTACATCAACAGCATCATCCTCGCGCCTGAAGCGATGGGGAATTACAAGGACTATGCAATGAAGAAAGGTTTAATCTGGTTGTCTCTGTTGGCGGCTTCAGTCACCGGTGCCGCGCATGCAGGTGACGCAGAAATTCAACAGTCGCTGAAAACGTTAGGCGTGCAAAAAGCTGACATTCAGCCATCGCCAGTGGCTGGCTTACAAACGGTGTTTACTGACAACGGTGTGCTGTATGTCACGAGTGACGGCAAACATATCCTTCAAGGTCCAATGTATGACGTCAGTGGTGCTGTACCGGTTAACGTGACCAACCAGATTCTCATTGGGCGTTTGCAGAAGTTGGTGCCTGAAATGATTGTCTATAAGGCACCTAAAGAAAAACATGTCATTACCGTTTTCACGGATATTACCTGTGGCTACTGCCACAAACTGCATTCTCAGATGAAAGAGTACAACGATCTTGGTATCACCGTACGCTATCTGGCATTCCCGCGTCAGGGCTTAAGCTCGCAGGCGGAAAAAGATATGCAATCAATCTGGTGTATGGCCGATCGCCGTAAAGCGTTTGATGCCGCGTTGAGTGGTGAATCCACTCAGCCTGCAACCTGTAACGTTGACATTAAAAAACATTATGAACTGGGTGTGCAATTTGGCGTACAGGGCACCCCAGCTATCGTGCTGAATGATGGCACTGTTATCCCTGGCTATCAGGGACCTAAAGAGATGCTGGCGATGTTGGATGCACAGGCTGCAATGAGCAAAGCAAAAGGTTAATAAGTTTGATCGTATCGACACAACTCCGCCGCCGTGAGGCGGTGGAAAATCATGAACTGCCCGAAGATCTCCATCCTCTTCTGCGTCGTGTCTATGCTAATCGCGGCATTCTCAATGTGCAGGAGCTAGAACGCAGCGTTAAAGGCTTACTTTCATACCAGAAACTATCCGGTATCGAGCGAGCCGTAGAACTGTTACATCAGGCGCTGAGTGAGCATCAACGCATTGTTATCGTCGGTGATTTTGATGCTGATGGCGCCACCAGTACCGCGCTGTCAATGTTGGCGTTACGTAGTATGGGGGCTGCCAACGTCCAGTATCTGGTGCCAAACCGTTTCGAAGATGGCTACGGGCTAAGTCCTGAAGTGGTCGAGCAGGCGGCGGCAATGGGTGCTGAACTGATCATGACCGTCGATAACGGCATTTCTTCGCATGCTGGCGTGGATAACGCTCACGATCGCGGAATTAAAGTCTTAGTTACCGATCACCATTTACCTGGCGAAACGCTGCCAGCAGCTGATGCCATAGTGAATCCAAACCTCAATGATTGTGACTTTCCATCCAAGTCATTGGCCGGTGTGGGGGTTGCTTTCTATCTGATGCTGGCGCTGCGTAAGCATCTCCACGAACATGGTTGGTTCGAGAAACATGGTATTTCTGCACCGAATTTGGCTGATTTGTTAGATCTCGTGGCGTTAGGCACGGTTGCTGATGTGGTCGCTTTGGATACCAATAACCGTATTCTGGTTCATCAAGGATTAAATCGTATTCGTGCAGGAAAATGCCGAGTCGGTATTCGCGCACTGTTGGAAATTTCCAATCGTGATGCTAGACAATTGGTGGCAAGCGATTTGGGCTTTGCGCTAGGGCCAAGGCTGAATGCCGCGGGGCGTTTGGATAATATGTCCGTGGGCGTTGAATTATTACTGTGTGAAGATATGCCGCAGGCGCGGGCATTAGCCAGTGATTTGGATAGCCTAAACGTCACACGCCGTGAAATTGAGCAGGGCATGCAGGTTGAGGCGCTGCAGATTTGCAGTGAGCTTGAACGCACTACGGTAGAAATGCCGTATGGTTTAGCGTTGTATCACCCTGAATGGCATCAGGGTGTGGTCGGTATTTTAGCATCGCGCATTAAAGAACGTTTCTATCGTCCGGTCATTGCTTTTGCTCCTGCGGGGGATGGCATTTTGAAAGGTTCAGGACGCTCGATCCACGGTTTGCATATGCGAGACGCCCTCGAACGTATAGATTCACAGAATCCCGGTCTGATCATGAAGTTTGGTGGTCATGCAATGGCGGCGGGATTATCCCTGGAAGAGGCGCGTTTTGATGAGTTCCGCCTGCGTTTTGCTGAGCTGGTGGGCGAGTGGCTGGATGCCTCTCAGTTGGAAGGCGTGATTTGGTCTGACGGTGAATTGGCGATGGACGAGCTTTCGTTACCAACTGCCGAACTGTTACGCGATGGCGGCCCTTGGGGCCAGGCATTCCCCGATCCGACGTTTGACGGCAAGTTTAAAATTCTGCAACAGCGTTTGGTTGGCGAGCGCCATCTAAAGCTGATGGTTGAGCCCGTTGGTGGTGGTCCGTTGTTAGATGGAATTGCGTTTAACGTGGATACCACATTATGGCCAGATCCCAGCGTGCGTGAAGTTGAACTGGCATATAAGCTGGACATTAACGAATATCGTGGCAACCGCAGTGTACAGCTGATGATTCAACACCTTTGGCCGCGCTGACGCGTTCGAATAAAAATCCATGTAATGTAGAAGGGGTAGCACAAGCTGCCCCTTTTTGTTCTCATCATAGCTCAAGCGGTATGAAGTAATCGCTTTCCACCATACAACCCGAGTTGGATAGCGCTATGAGGCATCGCTCTTTTATAAGAAAAAGTAATAACTGCGACTCAGCAATAAGCTACACATTTTAGTTTCGTCGATCCTCGTCCGATTTTGCAGCAACAGAGCTTGAAAAGCGCGGAATGACTGCCATTTATAGATGTGAGTTGCTATATTCTGTAAGGGCATTTTGATAGAGTCGAAAACTGAGCATAAGCGATTTTTTCGTTCATTATGCTGCTTTGAGGCTGTTTCTATCGTCTCTTTATGGCGGGTTAGGATTTCCTTTATGGGAATGAAGTGGTTCCGTCTTTGAACACTTAACGAAAGATATAAGAAAATATGTTTGAAATTAATCCGGTAAAAAGCCGTATTCAGGACCTGTCTGAACGGACAGAAGTTCTGAGGGGGTATCTTTGACTATGATGCCAAGAAAGAACGGCTAGAAGAAGTCAACGCTGAGCTTGAACAACCCGATGTGTGGAACGAGCCAGAGCGGGCACAGGCGCTGGGTAAAGAGCGCTCCTCGCTAGAAGAAATTGTTAACACCATTAATCAAATGACGCAGGGTCTGGATGATGTTTCCGGGCTGCTGGAGTTAGCTATTGAAGCTGACGACGAAGAGACCTTCAATGAGGCCGTCGTTGAGCTGGATCAGTTAGACGCGAAGCTCGCTCAGTTAGAATTCCGTCGTATGTTCTCGGGTGAATACGATAGCGCCGATTGCTATATCGACATTCAGGCGGGTTCTGGTGGGACAGAAGCACAAGATTGGGCAAGCATGTTGCTGCGTATGTTCTTGCGCTGGGCTGAGGCCAAAGGTTTCAAAACTGAAATTATTGAAGAGTCAGACGGTGAAGTTGCTGGTCTGAAATCTGCGACCGTAAAAATTTCCGGTGAATATGCCTACGGCTGGTTACGTACTGAAACTGGCGTACATCGTCTGGTACGTAAGAGCCCGTTTGACTCCGGTGGTCGCCGTCATACGTCATTTAGCTCTGCGTTTGTATACCCAGAAGTGGATGACGATATTGATATCGAGATCAATCCAGCCGATTTGCGTATTGACGTATACCGCGCCTCCGGTGCAGGTGGTCAGCACGTTAACCGTACGGAATCCGCTGTACGTATTACCCATATTCCGACCAACATTGTGACCCAGTGTCAGAATGACCGTTCTCAGCATAAGAACAAAGATCAGGCAATGCGTCAGCTTAAAGCTAAGCTGTACGAGTACGAAATGCAGAAGAAAAATGCTGAGAAACAAGTGATGGAAGATAATAAATCTGACATCGGTTGGGGGAGCCAGATCCGTTCTTATGTACTGGATGACTCTCGCATAAAGGATTTACGTACTGGCGTTGAGACGCGTAATACACAGGCCGTGTTAGATGGCGACCTGGATAGATTCATTGAGGCAAGTTTGAAAGCCGGGTTATGAGGAAACAATATGTCTGAACAACAATCACAAGGTGCCGAACAGGCTCTTGATCTAAACAATGAAATGCAGTCACGCCGTGAGAAATTGGCCGCGCTGCGCAAGGAAGGGATCGCTTTCCCTAACGATTTCCGCCGTGATGCTACTTCGGACAAGTTGCATAGCCTGTACGACGAAAAGGATAAGGCAGAACTCGAAGATCTGAACGTCGAGGTATCTGTTGCAGGTCGTATGATGACCCGTCGTATCATGGGTAAAGCTGCCTTCGTGACGCTGCAAGATATGGGTGGTCGCATCCAGCTGTATGTTGCTCGTGACGATCTGCCAGAAGGCCTGTACAACGACCAGTTCAAGAAATGGGATCTGGGCGATATCATCGGCGCACGCGGTAAAGTTTTCCGCACTCAAACCGGTGAGTTGTCTATCCACTGTACCGAAATTCGTCTGCTGACCAAGGCTCTGCGCCCACTGCCAGATAAATTCCACGGTCTGGCCGATCAGGAAACACGTTACCGTCAGCGTTATTTGGATCTGATTGCTAACGAAGAGTCTCGCGAGACTTTCCGCATTCGTTCTAAAACGCTGGCTGCTATTCGTAGCTTCATGGTGAACAAAGGCTTCATGGAAGTGGAAACTCCTATGATGCAAGTGATCCCTGGCGGTGCGTCTGCACGTCCATTCATCACTCACCACAATGCGCTGGATATCGATATGTATCTGCGTATCGCTCCAGAGCTGTATTTGAAACGTCTGGTTGTGGGTGGCTTCGAACGCGTGTTTGAAATTAACCGTAACTTCCGTAACGAAGGCGTGTCTCCGCGTCATAACCCAGAGTTCACCATGATGGAACTCTATATGGCTTACGCGGATTACAAAGACCTGATCGTTCTGACCGAAGATCTGTTCCGTACTCTGACTCAGGAAGTTCTGGGCAGCAGCATTGTTCAGTACGGCGACCAGACTTTCGACTTCGGCAAACCTTTCATCAAAATGACCATGAAAGAGTCCATCAACCACTATCGTCCTGATATTAAAATGGAAGATTTGGATGATCTGGAAAAAGCGACCAAAATCGCTGAATCTCTGGGCATTAAAATTGAGAAGAGCTGGGGTCTAGGCCGTATTCAGTGTGAAATCTTTGACGAAACCGCAGAGAAAAACCTGATTCAGCCAACCTTCATCACCGAATATCCAGCAGAGGTTTCTCCGCTGGCACGTCGTAACGATGATAATCCGTTCATCACTGACCGCTTTGAATTCTTCATCGGCGGTCGTGAAATCGGTAACGGTTTCTCCGAGCTGAATGATGCGGAAGATCAGGCTGAACGCTTCCAGGATCAGGTTCGTGCGAAAGACGAAGGTGATGATGAAGCAATGTTCTATGATGAAGACTATGTGACTTCTCTGGAACACGGTTTGCCACCAACCGCAGGTCTGGGTATTGGTATCGACCGTATGATGATGCTGTTCACTAACAGCCACACCATCCGTGACGTTATTCTGTTCCCTGCAATGCGTCCAATTAAATAAATCAACGTACTGATTTAATTTAATAAAAACCTCATTAATGCATTCTGTGGTTAATGAGGTTTTTTTATGCCTATGTTTATTTTCCTTTGTGCGCATCTATGTGATCGCCTAGGGAAGATCACCTGAGCATCCAGAGCCATGGGAAAACGTTGAGGGGAGAGCTGATAGATCTTCTGCGAGCAAACCAACGGAGGAAGAGGGGATAGCTTGATTGACGCTCAATTATCTTATGCGAGATATGGCGCATGTCTATTTGCTTAAATTATAAGCTGTTAGCGCATTTATCTGCTTGCCGGGTTAACATAAGCGGCTATAATGGTCTCCACATTGATGCGGGCGTAGTTCAATGGTAGAACGAGAGCTTCCCAAGCTCTATACGAGGGTTCGATTCCCTTCGCCCGCTCCAAACTCAAGTCTTCTGAAGTCTACCCAACTCAATTTTTCCTTGATAAATCAGCAGTTATAGCATTCTATTAGTCTATTGAACTCAATAATACTCCCCCAGGGTCAAGCTCAATGTGGGGGTATGGATGGGGGTATAATTGTACCCCATGCTGAGAGGTACCCCCAATGAAGTTAACTGCTCGTCAGGTTGAAACTGCAAAGCCGAAAGAGAAGCCCTACAAATTGGCTGATGGTGGGAGTCTTTACTTATTGGTTAACCCCAACGGTAAGAAATACTGGCGTCTGAAGTATCGTACGCCTGGAGGGGAAAATGTACTTGCGCTTGGTGTTTATCCTGCTGTTTCTTTAGCTGAAGCACGAAGCAAGCGTGAGGATGCTAAAAGAACATTAGCAGCTGGTAACGATCCTTCTCTCGAAAGAAAAATGGAGAAGCTCAGTCGCAAGCAGGACGCTGAAAACTCGTTTGAGGCTATCACTCGGGAGTGGTATCAGCGTCGCTATGATCGCTGGTCTGTCTCCTATCGTGAAGAGATGATGAGAACCTTTGAGAAGGATGTATTTCCTTATATCGGCCACCGACCAATCAAAGATATCAAACCGATGGAGTTGCTTGCTGTTCTTTCAAAGATAGAAACTCGAGGAGCAACTGAGAAGGTCCGTAAGGTTCGCCAGCGTTGTGGAGAGGTCTGGAAGTATGCGGTTGTGACTGGCAGGGCTGAGTACAATCCAGCTCCCGATCTAGCCAGCGCCGTAGCTCCCCATGAGAAAGAGCACTATGCTTTTTTGACCCAGGATGAACTGCCTGAGTTTCTTCGGACTCTGAACACCTATGCCGGTAGTGTGATTGTTAAGATTGCGATGCAATTACTTATTTTGACTGGAGTAAGGCCTGGGGAATTGAGGCAAGCGGAGTGGCAGGAGTTTGATTTTGAGCGGAAGGTTTGGAACGTACCAGCAGAGCGAATGAAAATGCGCCGACCTCATCTGGTTCCGTTATCAAGCCAGGCAATTGACCTGCTTAATCAGCTTAAACCCATGACGGGAGCAGGAGAGTTGCTGTTCCCAGGACGTAATAATCCTAAGAAACCGATGAGTGATATGGCATTGACTGTGTTGGTAAGGCGCATCGGCTATGCAGGACGCGTTACAGGGCATGGATTCCGCCACACGATGAGTACCATTTTGCATGAGCAGGGATTTAACTCGGCCTGGATCGAGCTACAGCTGGCTCACGTCGATAAGAACTCAATTCGTGGAACGTATAACCATGCTCAATATCTGGAGGGGAGGAGGGCGATGATGCAGTGGTATGGTGATTTTACTAGTAATTTAGGCAAGGAAGGGATTATTACAAGCTGAAATGTTGAAAGGCAGTCTCGAAAAGCAATTGCATTCGTCTGGGTACCTAGACGTCTGGATGGATGTAATTCAATATATGCTGCTAACTGCAATAGTTGAAAACCAGAGAAATAGTGGCTATTGCTACAAATTTTTTGCCTAAGTCAAAACTTGGTCTGCCTATACACTGATGCTATTTTAGACAAAACTAAATAAGGGAGGTAAGTATGTTTGAGGCGATCCAGCCATTGGATATATACAATAAGAACATCAACATACTGATTGGCTCAGGCGCTTCAGCAGACTTGTTCCCGACGCTGTCCCTAGCCATCAAGAATGCAGAGGGACGGCGAGAAACGATCGAAACGCTCGCCACACAGTTTGAAAACTCGCCAGAGAAGCGAACCGCGTTATTCATGCACTACTACAACACATGTATTTTTCCAGTGCAGACATTCAATCCAAGTTTCGTTACAACGAATAAAGGAAAAGAAAATCTCAAGAATTATGAGATTTTTTTAACAACCCTTTTGGGGTTGTTGGATAGAAGGAAAGACCTCAACCGCAAAATCAATATTTTTACCACAAACTATGATGGATGCCTGTCCCATACAGCTGACAGCCTTCTCATGAAGGGATCACATGATTTTGTGGTGAATGATGGTACCTCCGGATTTCACACAAAGCATCTTCATTCCAAAAACTTCAGTACGTTTCAATGTCAAACTGGAGTATTTGAACGAAGCAACTATGGCATCCCGCAGCTAAACATTATCCATCTTCACGGTTCGGTTTACTGGTCAAAAAGCGGTGATAAGATTGAAGTCAATTACCGCAATGATTTTAGTAACCTTTTGACAGAAGAGACACTCGGAAATTTAAATGGATATTCCGAATTTCTTGGTGTCGATGGCAACAGAACTGAAGGCATTCCATCCTTGGCATTCAGTCAAGACCAGATAGATATTTTCTGGGGGGAGTACAATAAGCTACCTATTGTCAACCCCACTAAGTGGAAGTTTTACGAAACTGTCTTCGAAGAACACTACTACCAGATGCTCAGGCTATTAAGCTATGAGCTTGAAAAACCAAATTCTATACTCATAACATTTGGCTTTTCGTTTGCTGATGAACACATTCTCAGACTTATCCAACGCTCCCTCTCCAACCCACAACTTCATACTTTTATTTGTTGTTATAGCAACAATAGTGCAAATAGCATGCGGGAAGAATTCAAATCTTGGAAAAACGTCCAAGTAATTGGGCCCGCTGAAGATATGAATATGGACTTCACCAATTTCAATAAATATGTTTTCTCACTCACGCCAGACACTTATGAACCTCCATTAAAAGCTGAAGAGGAGGATCTGATATGAGTATCATCGTAGGTGAGGTTATTGCAGTGAGTGGAGTGCGTATCTCCCTTCGAATTTTTGAAGACTCCAATCATGAGACTATTTTCTACGGAGGAGTTAAGTACAGAGGTATTTCACTTCGGGAGCACGTATCTATTCAGCGAGGCTTTATAGATATTGTCTGTCTTGTTGAAGGTGAATTTTTGGATGAGAAAAGGCTAGAGACTGATGCCGAGAAGGTCCAATATGTACGAAAAGTGGATGTTCGCCCCATTGGTTATATAGTAGATGATAAGTTTTTTGAAGGTGTGAAGTACATGCCGATGATCCGAGACAAGGCATCTCTACTCAGCGAACTTATGGTAGGGAAAATTTATGGGGCGGACGGTAAAACAGGTTTTTCTATTGGCTCTATGCTCAAGGAGAATGTACCCATCAACCTCCCATGGATGCGATTATTCAACAGCCATTTGGGCATATTTGGTAACACCGGGAGTGGTAAATCTAATACGCTAGCTAAACTTTATACTACACTTTTTAATGAGCGGCTCCAAGCATTACAGCACAAGAGCCAGTTCGTTATCATAGATTTTAATGGTGAATACACGGAAGATCAGCTACTACCAGCTAAGAATAAGCAAATCACAGTGCTGGACTCTAAAAAAGCAAAGCACAAATTCAAGATTGAAGGCGCTCATTTTTGGGATGTCGAAACCCTAAGCCTCTTGTTTCAGGCAACTACGAACACACAACAGCCATTTCTGCGTCGCGTTCTATCTGGTAAGGAAAAATTTAAAACTACGCCACTCAAAAGGTATGTAGAAAAGGTTTTTGAAAAAGTTTTTAGTACAGGTGAAGCGAAATCAGATGCTTTGGATTTGAGCCGTGAAATTGCACGCATGATTGACTGCGAATTGCTTCAAGAACATTTAAAAGGAATTATTTATTACAATAAAGATAAGTATTTTAAGCATGCCAGCGGCACGTACTATAATTCAAATGGCAATGGATTTGACGCGAATATCAAACCCATTATTGATGAGAGTGTTAATTTAGATGGAATTGATCAATTCGACGAACTAATATTGCGGTGCTACCTCCAACTCTGTTCAGATGTTGTATTTGGCTATGCCCAATACGAACACATTCAACCGGTGCTAGCTAGGGCCAAATCATCTATATCGGCTCTGCGTAATGTTCTTGAAATCGTTGATGTGCCACAACCTCCGCATCTCTTACATGTCATCTCTTTAAAGAAATGCAAGAATGAGATAAAAAAGATCTTGCCACTGCTTGTAGCCAAAAATTTCTACACAAATCATAAAGATGCAGAGAATCTTAAAAGCCCTCCAAGCCGGACTCTGCACCTTATCATTGATGAGGCACACAATATTTTGTCAGAGCAGTCCACCCGTGAGCATGAAATCTGGAAAGACTACCGGCTTGAACTCTTTGAAGAAATAATTAAGGAGGGACGCAAGTATGGCGTATACCTCACACTATCTAGTCAGCGGCCTGCAGATATTTCACCTACTATTGTTTCCCAGATTCACAATTTCTTCATACACCGATTGGTTAACGATCGCGACCTTATGCTATTAGACAATACAATTAGCACGTTAGATTCCAGTTCTAAGGCTCTCATACCGACTCTAGCCAAGGGCTGCTGCGTAGTCACTGGAACCGCTTTTGATCTTCCAATGATATTGAAAATTGACCCGCTGCTGAAACAGCATCGACCCAGCAGCGACGATGTGAACCTTGAAGAACTTTGGGCGCTACCTCCAGCTTAATATTAACTCTAACAGAATGTGCCCTGTGGATGTCTTCAGGGCTTCCTAGTATAAGAGGTTACTCTAGATTATCTCGCTGTCCATACTAGACGTAGAGAGAAGCTTTGCTTCTTTCATATATGGAAATTCAAATATATTTTTTGACATTGCACTGTTATAGAGAGAAACTGCGAGATAATAGCAGGAGGGCTTATGCCACAATTATCAGCATTACAACTCTTCAAAAACCTCTCCGATGAAACCCGTTTGGGCATCGTGTTGCTGCTCAGAGAGATGGGAGAGCTGTGCGTGTGCGATCTCTGTACAGCGCTGGATCAGTCGCAGCCCAAGATCTCCCGCCATCTGGCAATGCTCCGGGAAAGCGGTCTATTGCTGGATCGCAAGCAGGGGAAATGGGTTCATTATCGCTTATCCCCGCATATTCCATTCTGGGCTGCTCAGGTGATTGAGCAGGCCTGGTTAAGCCAACAGGACGATGTACAGGCCATCGCCCGTAAGCTGGCATCGGCAAACTGCTCTGGTAGCGGTAAGGCTGTTTGCATCTAAAAAATTTGCCTGAACATATATGTTTTTCCAAATGTGAGGTATTCAGAATGAAGACGTTAACGGTGTTTGACCCGGCAATGTGCTGCAGTACCGGCGTATGTGGCTCAGATGTCGATCAGGTTCTGGTTGATTTTTCTGCTGATGTGCAGTGGCTGAAAGGACGTGGTGTACAGGTTGAACGTTACAACCTGGCGCAGCAGCCCATGAGCTTTGTTCAGAATGAGAAAGCGAAAGCATTCCTCGAAGCATCTGGAGCAGAAGGTCTTCCGTTACTGCTATTGGACGGTGAAACGGTGATGGCAGGGCGATACCCAAAACGCGCTGAGCTGGCTCGCTGGTTCGGTATTCCGCTGGAGAAGGTAGGGTTAGCTCCCACCAGCTGCTGTGGTGGTAATACTTCCTGTTGCTGAATATGTCAGGAGGACATATGAAATTCTTACAGAATATCCCGCCTTACCTGTTTTTTACCGGCAAGGGTGGTGTAGGAAAAACTTCTATTTCCTGCGCGACGGCTATCCGCCTTGCTGAACAGGGTAAGCGGGTTTTGCTGGTCAGTACTGACCCAGCCTCCAATGTCGGTCAGGTGTTCGATCAGGCTATCGGTAATACCATTCGCCCTGTGGCAGCAGTTCCTGGACTTTCCGCTCTGGAAATCGACCCGCAGGAAGCCGCCAAACAATACCGCTCCAGAATCGTTGATCCTATCAAAGGTCTTTTGCCTGATGACGTTGTTAACAGTATCAGCGAGCAGCTTTCAGGAGCCTGTACCACTGAGATTGCGGCGTTTGATGAGTTCACCGGCTTATTGACAGACGCTTCCCTGCTGACCCGCTTCGATCACATCATTTTTGATACAGCGCCGACGGGCCACACGATTCGCCTTCTCCAGCTTCCCGGTGCCTGGAGTAGCTTCATTGAAAGTAACCCGGATGGTGCTTCCTGTCTTGGCCCAATGGCCGGGCTGGAAAAGCAGCGTGAGCAGTATGCTCATGCGGTAGAGGCGTTATCCGATCCTGAACGTACCCGCCTGGTTCTGGTTGCGCGACTGCAAAAATCTACGCTGCAGGAAGTCGCCCGCACCCATGAAGAACTCGCCGCAATTGGCCTGAAAAACCAATACCTGGTGATTAATGGTGTGCTGCCTAAAGCCGAAGCTGAACATGACGCCCTGGCCGCTGCGATATGGCAACGTGAGCAGGAGGCACTGGCAAATCTTCCTGCCGGTTTATCTGGGCTACCGACAGATACCCTATTACTACAGCCAGTCAATATGGTTGGTGTTTCAGCATTGAAGGGACTTCTGGATACCGGTTCTGAGGCATTACCGCTCCCGGTAACGAACATCCAGTACACGCCTGAAAACTTATCGCTCTCTGGCCTGGTTGATGATATCGCTCGCAGTGAACACGGTCTGATTATGCTGATGGGTAAAGGCGGTGTGGGTAAAACCACAATGGCTGCGGCTATCGCCGTCAGTTTGGCAGATAAGGGTTTTGATGTGCATCTCACTACCTCAGATCCTGCTGCACACCTGAGTACAACGTTGAATGGCAGCCACAAAAATCTGCAGGTCAGCCGAATCAACCCTCACGATGAAACTGAACGCTATCGTCAGCATGTTCTTGAGACGAAAGGCAGGGATCTGGATGAGGCAGGGAAACGGCTGCTCGAAGAGGATTTACGTTCTCCTTGCACGGAAGAGATTGCGGTGTTCCAGGCGTTCTCACGCGTAATCCGTGAAGCAGGCAAACGGTTTGTGGTCATGGATACGGCACCTACCGGGCATACGCTATTACTGCTTGATGCGACCGGGGCTTACCACCGAGAGATTGCCAAAAAAATGGGGAGTAAAGGTCATTTTACTACCCCAATGATGCAGCTTCAGGACCCGGAACGCACCAAAGTCCTGCTGGTCACTCTGCCTGAAACCACACCGGTACTGGAAGCGGCAAACCTGCAGTCCGATCTTGAGCGTGCGGGGATTCATCCGTGGGGCTGGATTATCAATAACAGCCTTTCCATTGCGGATACGAGTTCTCCGTTGCTTTGCCAGCGCGCCCAGCAGGAACAGCCTCAGATTGAGGCTGTTAAGAATCAGCACGCTAACCGTATAGCGCTCGTTCCGGTACTGGCTTCTGAGCCAGCCGGTATTGAAAAACTCAGAGAGTTGGCGAGTTAATTTTTTGTTTTTACAGGGCGGTAGAACCGCCCTGTCAGGAGGATGTATGTTACTGGCAGGCGCTATTTTTGTCCTGACCATTGTTTTGGTTATCTGGCAACCGAAGGGATTAGGGATCGGCTGGAGTGCAATGCTAGGCGCAGGACTGGCTTTGATATCTGGCGTTGTGCATGTAAGCGATATTCCGGTGGTGTGGAATATCGTCTGGAACGCGACAGCGACCTTTATTGCGGTGATTATCATCAGCCTGCTGCTCGATGAATCCGGCTTTTTCGAATGGGCGGCATTGCATGTTTCACGCTGGGGTAACGGTCGTGGCCGTTTGCTCTTTACGTATATCGTCCTGCTAGGTGCAGCGGTGGCGGCATTGTTTGCCAACGATGGTGCGGCATTGATTCTTACTCCAATTGTCATCGCCATGCTGCTTGCATTAGGTTTCAGTAAAGGTACTACGCTGGCATTTGTCATGGCCGCCGGGTTTATTGCCGATACGGCCAGTCTGCCGCTTATCGTGTCCAACCTGGTTAACATCGTTTCTGCAGACTTCTTTGGGCTGGGCTTCACTGAGTATGCGTCGGTAATGGTGCCGGTGGATATTGCCGCTATTATCGCCACGCTGGTGATGCTGCATCTGTTCTTCCGCAAAGATATTCCGCCGACTTACGACCTGGCTCTCCTGAAAGCACCTGCAAAAGCTATTAAAGATCTGGCAACCTTCAGAACCGGATGGATAGTGTTGATCCTTCTTCTGGTTGGCTTTTTTGTCCTTGAGCCGGTGGGTATCCCGGTCAGCGCGATTGCTGCTGTAGGAGCTGTCATTCTGTTTGCGGTGGCGAAACGAGGCCATGCCATTAACACTGGCAAAGTGCTTCGCGGTGCGCCATGGCAGATTGTCATCTTCTCATTGGGGATGTACCTGGTGGTCTACGGTCTGCGCAACGCTGGGCTAACCGAATACCTTTCAGGTGTGCTGAACGTACTGGCGGATAAAGGACTCTGGGTTGCGACGCTTGGTACTGGCTTCCTGACGGCTTTCCTGTCTTCCATCATGAACAACATGCCTACCGTGCTGGTTGGCGCTCTCTCTATTGATGGCAGCACTGCAACAGGCGTTATCAAAGAAGCGATGATCTACGCCAACGTGATTGGCTGCGATCTGGGCCCGAAAATTACACCTATTGGTAGCCTGGCAACGCTGCTCTGGCTGCATGTCCTTTCACAGAAGAATATGACCATCACCTGGGGATACTATTTCCGCACCGGGATCGTCATGACTCTGCCTGTGCTGTTTGTAACGCTGGCAGCGCTGGCGCTACGTCTCTCTTTCACTTTGTAATGAGATACTGATATGAGCAACATCACTATTTATCACAACCCGGCCTGCGGCACGTCGCGTAACACGCTGGAGATGATCCGCAACAGCGGTAATGAGCCGACTGTTATTCTTTACCTTGAGACCCCACCTTCACGCGATGAGCTGGTCAAACTCATTGCAGATATGGGCATTTCCGTCCGGGCTTTGCTGCGTAAGAACGTCGAACCGTATGAGGAACTGGGTCTTGCAGATGATAAATTTACTGACGACCAGCTAATCGATTTTATGTTGCAACATCCGATCCTGATTAACCGTCCGATTGTAGTGACGCCACTGGGAACTAAACTTTGCCGTCCTTCTGAAGTCGTTCTGGATATCCTGCCAGAATCTCAGAAAGGGGCTTTCACCAAAGAAGATGGTGAAAAAGTCGTTAATGATGCAGGTAAAAGACTGAAATAAAAATGAAGGGGGCATTTGCCCCCTTCATGGTTACTTAGCCATTTCTTTCAGTAGGTCAATACCTACCGGCTCTTCGCTCTGTAACGCAGTTAATGCAATACGCTTTGCATACTGCTCTTCCACATCAGAGATGAGAGGCAACTCGCGGTTCGCCCTGGTCTTCAGGAAAGGTGAAGACGGTTCAGCTGCCGCCAGGCTGTTATTCACAACCCATGCCCATGGCTCGATGCCAGCGCGACGTAAATCCTGCTGTAGGTTCGCCGCTTCAAGTACCGGTGTCGTTTCGGCAAGCGTCACGATAATAACCTTTGTCTTCTCCGGGTCCTGCAATTGCATCATTGGCGTCATCACATGGTCATGTGTTTGCCCCATCTGACGCACCATTTCCCGGTGATAGGCTCCTGTTGCATCCAGTAGCAGAAGTGTGTGACCTGTTGGCGCGGTGTCCATAATAACAAAATGATCGTCTGCCTCTTTGATGATCCGCGAGAATGCCTGAAACACGGCGATCTCTTCAGTACATGGCGAGCGGAGATCTTCCTCCAGCACTGCTAGTCCCTCAGCGTCTAATCCTTTGCCCTGATTTTCCAGCACAAAGCGGCGATAGCGCTCTGTCTCCACCTTCGGATCGATACGGCTGACCTGAAGGTTTGGCAGCGAGCCATCCAGCGTATAAGACAGATGTGCTGCCGGATCGGACGTCGTCAGATGGACTTTATGACCGCGTTTTGCCAGCGATACCGCGATCGAAGCTGCAACAGTCGTTTTGCCCACGCCACCTTTACCCATTGCCATTACCAGACCTTTACCTGTCAGGCTGAGTTCATCTACCAGTGAGGCAAGTTTCGGTAAATCCAAAGTATTCAGCGTGGTAGCAGGGAGCGGCAGCGAGGCTTTGTTCTCCGTAAATAACTGACGCAGCGCTTCCAGACCGACCAGATTAAATGGCTTCAGATACAGCTGCGAGCGGGGAAGGTTCGCCAGGTTCTCTGGCATTGCCTGTAATGCTTTTTCTTCTCGAGCCAGAATACTTTGCGCCAGTGGATCATTTTCACCCGCAAACGGCGGCAGCACGCCATTAATGGCAAGGTGTTGATGCTGCAAACCGATAGCAGAAAGCTCATCGTGCGTATGAGAGACTTCTTTCAGTGTTGAAGCTTGGGCTCGGGCAACCAGAACCAAGCGCGTGAGAGCTGCATCAGACAGCGCCTTAACCGCGTCTGAGTACTGGTGCTGTTGTTTCTCCAGCCCCACCAGCGGCCCGAGGTTAGCGGCGGCATCAGGGTTCGCTTCGAGATAACCGCTCCAGGCCCCCGGCAACTCAAGCATACGGATGGTATGACCGGTTGGCGCAGTATCAAATACGATATGGTCATACTTTTCCCGCAACTCATGGTTGGTAAGAAGACCAGTAAACTCATCAAATGCCGCGATTTCCGTAGTGCATGAACCGGAGAGCTGTTCTTCAATGCTGCTGACCACATCGGCTGGCATCAGCCCGCGAACCGGGTCGAGTACTCGGTCACGATATGCCTGTGCTGCAGCCATCGGATCAACTTCCATCGCGGCAAGATTTTCTACGGTACTGATATCTGTGATTCGGTGGCCGATAGTCTGGCTAAAGACTTGGCCGACATTGGAAGCCGGATCGGTACTCACCAGAAGCGTTCTCTTACCCTGATCGGCCAGCCATACCGCAGTAGCACAGGCCAGGGATGTTTTACCCACGCCACCTTTGCCAGTGAAGAAGATGAACGGGGGAATGTCTTTTAAAAATGGCATATTCATCAGTGATTGCTCCTCTGGAATTAAGGCATACGTGGAATGCTGCAGCAGCGTGGTTGCGTGCTGTCTTCACTCCAGTCCTGACTAAGCGGAATACCTGCCCAACGGGCGATATCTTCACGAGTCGGGAGTTTGCCTGCCATCACGAGTTTGCCGTCGAGCAAGGTGACAGGGAGAGACTCCATCCCTGATGTGTTCAGAAACTCTTTAATGACCGGCGAATTCAGGAACTGCTGCGGGTTCTTCGCAAGGCTGTAGCGCTGTATATCAACGTCATTCTTTTTCGCCCATTCGGCGCTGGCGTTCCATTTGACGGCTTCGTCACTGACTACAACGCTGCTGGTTGCACAGCAGCCTGCTGCTTCAAAGATCTCAATTTTTGACATGGACTGTTTACCTCAGTGTTTAGTCATTTGGCTTTACACTGAGGTAAACGAAGGTGGTGGGGAAAAGATGCGCGATTAATTCATTTTTTTGTGGCAGCAGACGGAAGACGTGTCATCCGCCTCAATCTGACAAAGTTCTGTCATCGTCTCTTTCAGGTGTTTTCTGGCCCGAAGTAGTCGGGATTTAAACGCCGTAAGCGTGATTCCCAGTTCATCGGCCAGGGACTGCTGGGGACGCCGGTTAAGGTCGGATTCTTCAATCAACCACCGCTCATCTTCAGGTAATGCCTGCAATGTTTCAGGCAGGCAAATATCCAGCGTTGAGATTGCATCAGGGGATGCATCAGTGAATGGGGCATCATCTTCCAGCTCAACGAATTCCCTGGTGGTGCGGTACTCATCAATCAGCAGATTCCTCGCCGCCCGATACAGCCAGGCTCGCGGATTCTCCATTTCGCAGAAACTGTCTGAATGAGCGCGGGCACGCAGGAATAGCTCTTGCAGAAGGTCTGCTGCTTTTTCGCTATCACCTGTCTTAGATGTCAGAAAGCGAGAGAGTTCGGCTTCATGTTGCCGCCAGAACACGCTCATGCAGTTGTTGAATGCCGTTACATCACTCATACCAGCCCTCAAATTTTGCTCTGATTAACCCGCCGTGAAAGTTCTTCTGCAGACTCTTTTCGTTCGCTGTAGCGATCAACGAGATAGGCTGAGTTACCTCGGGTCAGCAGAGTAAATTTCACCAGTTCTTCCATCACATCCACGATCCGGTCGTAATAAGACGACGGTTTCATTCGTCCATCTTCATCAAATTCCTGCCAGGCTTTTGCCACAGAGGACTGATTCGGGATGGTGATCATCCGCATCCAGCGGCCAAGAATGCGCATCTGGTTTACGGCATTGAAAGACTGAGAGCCACCGCAGACCTGCATAACGGCCAGAGTCTTACCCTGCGAAGGGCGAACAGCGCCTTCTGATAACGGTATCCAATCAATCTGGGCTTTCATGATGCCGGTCATCGCACCATGGCGTTCAGGGGAACACCACACCATCCCTTCGGACCAACGAACCAGCTCGCGCAGTTCCATGACTTTAGGATGCGAGTCAGGCGCATCATCAGGAAGAGGCAAGCCAGAAGGATTGAAGATCCGCACTTCTGCGCCCATGGCGGTCAGTAACCTTGCCGCTTCTTCCGTTGCCAGTCGGCTGTAGGAACGTTCGCGCACAGAGCCGTACAACATGAGGATACGTGGAGGATGGGGAACGGCAGGAACACCGAATCTTGCCTCTGTGATTGAGGTGTCGAACAAACCCGAATCAACATTCTTAAGATCACCTGTCATTTTACTTCTCCGTCTTCTGGGGCAGGGGGAGGCAGTCGTTAGTCCCTGAGCAGCATTCTTCTGTCAGGAAGGCAATCAGAGCCTCAAGGTTTTCATATCGAGCGTGGCAAAAAAGCGTTCTGCCCTGACGTTCCTGGCGTACCAAAGAAACTGATATCAACGAGGAAAGATGATGGCTCAACGTAGACGCTGGGATTTCGAGCCGCTTCTGCAGTTCGCCAACCGGTAGCCCTTCATGCCCGGCTTTAACCAGCTCTCTGTATACGCTTAGGCGCGTAGGATGACCCAGCTCTTTCAGGGTTTCTGCTGCTTTCGAAAGCTCCATTTATATCTCATTTCTATATTTCCGGAATTATAGAATAATATCGTATCTTCCAATAAATACCAATAGTGAATGGGCCTTGCCCCTGAACATTTTGGATAAAGGGGGAGCATCATTGAGAAAAAGTGGGGAGTAGCTCTGCTCTTTTTCCCAGGAGTAAAACGGTTAGGCACAGATCGGAACTGATATTAGTGGCCGGTAAATAGCAGATATTCATCCATCATTTGCGTGAGGGATATGTTTTCCTCCTGCCGTCCAACCAGCCACAAGCCTAGATCTTCAGGTGCCTTACGTTTCAGGTTATCCAACCAGTCTTCCAGCGTCGCACCCATCATCAAATCGTACCAACATAGCCAGACCAGTTTGTGGCGATGCTCCGGTGAACTGAATTGGTGTAACAGGCTAATCAGCCTATTTGCCAGTGGGCGTTGTTTGAGGCGGATACATTCACTCAGTAATATCCCTTCCAACATTGGGTGGTGCAGTAAAGTTTTTTGCCTTGTCTCAAGGCTGATTTGCATATCAGTCAATACCGACACTGGCTCTGGATGCTGACTTCCGTAAATCAGTCGGTAAAGGCACTGTGGTACCACTGCAGTCATCTGCCCTGCGCCGGGAAAGTACAGACTGCCCACCATCAGATGGTGGCTGGCCTGAATATTGGGATGACACATGCCATTTATGATGGCCAGTTTTGTGAACCCGTTTAGCCAACGTTGATAGCTGACCAGCAAACTGTTATATCGCGTCTTTGTCTCTTTCATGGTGGATTATCCCTGGATACTGAATGACAGGCAGCCGCAAACCTCCGCTATGAGAGGATAAAGAGTTTGCCTGTCAGGAAAGTGATATGTAAGGAGAGGTATTTAGCTGCGTGATTCGTGGATTCTCGCCTGTAGCCAGGCTTCCACTTCACTCTGTAGCCATCGTGAACTTCGCCCCAGTTTGATGGGTTTTGGAAATATGCCATCTTTGATGAGTCGGTAAATCCACTTATCACTGACCCCCAGCAGGCGGGTGATGAAAGTCATATCAACGAACTGATCTTCAAGCAGGGAAGGTTTAATTGCCATGGTGAGATTCTCCGGTAGCTAAGTAAGTACCGGAGTCGTGTGATGAATCACTGTACCCTTCTCCGGCATAACAACCGGAACTGACGTAAAAAAGTGCGTCGTTTTATCGAAGCCCTCGCGGTCTGCCCAGTCCACTCGCGGGTGGTACCTCGTTGGCCCCGTAGTAAGTCTGCCCGTATTTTGATTTCTCCTTGGCGAGATAGCTGATGATGTAGCGCAGGTTGTCGATGGCTGCAGCATCATCGTAATTGACGGGGCGGGTGATATCGGCTTCGTAGCACTTCTTGGGATCACAGCGATTGTGGTACCCCTCACCCTGTGTAATCTTCTGCCAGGCAGCCCCCGCCTGTTCAGCCACCGGAAAGGTGGCCTGGTTATGGTGACCATCAAGATACATCACGATATGGGCATGGCATTTGTGTCGGGAAGTACACTCCAGTACCCAGAAGTGGCCCACGATGTTGCTCTCTAACATCAGATGTTCTGTTAACTGGCGTACCTCCCTTTCTGTCTCGTACCATCCGTGATGGTTATAACGCCATGTGTCATTCTGATAGAACACATCGAGTCTGAGGGGCTGAAGGCGGGAGTAACGTTCCAGTAGCTGATCAAGATGGTGGTTCAGTAACGACAACAGGAACCAGTTCATTGTGTATTTGCGATTCCAGGGCCAGGGAAAGTCCATGATTTAATCCTCTGTAGTGTGTGTACAAAGGAAGGTGGTGATATGTAATTTTTATGCAGGAAAGTCACAGTATTTCTGTTTACTGAGCAGTACTGTGGGGACAGAAGATATACAGACGGGGTAAGCGGATCACTGGGGAAGGGGATATGAAGAGGAAGTTCTTAAAACATGAAGACCTTAATTATACTAAAAACCCAAATGTTCGCTCCTGGTATCCAGGCTGTCCTGACAGCATCATATTCAGTATTTTTACGTGAGAGCATGTTACTATGAATTGATAACTAAAGAGAAAGAGCAATAGAATAAACTTGTTGATAATAAAGGTGTTTAAGGTTAATTGTTATGCACTTTTTCTAAAATGCTTAATAGGTGATTGGCATGTCAGAACGAATCACTTTCAATGTAACCAATTCTGAGACTCTGCGTGTTGTGGATGAATACAGCAAAAAACAGAAGATCTCACGATCGCAGGTTATTTCCACATTGCTGGATGCCACCGTTCCGGTACTGAAAGATATTAATCGCTATTATCAGCTTGCGGACGAACTTAAGGCCCGGCTACTGTCTGGTGTCTACCAGCAGGATTTGCCTCGCCGAAGAAATGTTGTAGCTGCTGAAAAGTATTGTATGGAGATCTGGGAGAGTAAGCTTCAGGTTGGAAAAGGGTACGACTTTGACAGCGTCAATGGCAAGGTGCATGTTCGCGAACATAAGCGACACCTCCGTCGGGATAATGCAGTTGGCAGGGTCGAAAATCGACATATCAAAGAGTTCTGTCAGTCGCTCCTGGAAAGATCAGAACAGGATGCCCGCTATGCCTGTTTTATCTATACCGAAAGGATTATTTTTGCTGATGTTGAAACCTCTGGACACTCTTCATCCCCAATAAAACTGGCAGCAGGTGATGCTGTAATTTTGCTGGCAAAAGATGTGGTTTTTAACGAGTTTTTCTTTGATATAGGTAAGGCGCTTTTTATTAATGTGGTTGATCTTATGTCATACGGTACAAGTGGTATCCCGGAGACGACAGGAGACCCACGTGTTCATTGCTGGGTGCCAATTCTGTTTAGTGGGAAAAATGCCGTGATAGTACCTGTGTACCTGATTGACCCTGCTACGGCCCCGACGTTAAGAAAACCAGACAACATCACAGTGGTTTACCAGGACAAAAAGTAACGTTGATTCTTGTTCCTGCCATGCCATGCGTTTTCATCTATCCCGTGGCAACCTCAGACTCATCTAGGTTGAATTACCTTGTGCAGGTGAAAGTCAGCAATGTGATAAAGAATATACAGTACTGAGCTGCAGGCATTCTGTCTGACATGAACCAGGGCTACAGGGGATATAACGAAGCGTTGAGGGCAGCAATATTGCTGCCGGGAAGACGCTCCCCCGGCAGAAACACAAATTAAATCGGCTTGTTGTGATCAGGAAGCATTCTACATAGTGTGTTGTCCTTCTGGACATAGTGATGAAGCAACGCCGCTGCCGCATGGAAAGCAATGAAGAAATATCCGGCATTACCCAGTGTTTCGTGAATATTTTTCAGTACTGACTTCACCAAAGGGTCGGGCGTAGCAAAAGGAGAAATAGTGAGCCCCAGAAAAATCCAGCTCTTACCGTTAATAGCCATCAGAGCGACCTCCAGTAATTTTCTCCGAAATGAATGCTGCATAGCCATGATCTTCTGTCGGATTATCGCGCTTCAGCGGCCAGTCGATATCGTCATCCTGCCGGGCGATATAACCATCAAGTGCCCCGTATTCAGGTTGCATAGACCCGTTGAACTCACAGCACGAAGCGGTTAGAACTAACTGAGCTGAAGGTCCGTTGTGAGCGAGAAGCGGACATTGCAGACTGCCCAGTAGAAAAAGTGCTATCAGAATTATCTAAAGGAAGATCGTATTTACCATGTCTCATTCTAACTGTTTAATAAATTACAAAAATTAAAATTTCCATTTAATATCATCGCGTTAAGCAAGAGAATTAAACCTCTCATTTAATTTATGATTCTTATTTAATTCATGAGTTGGTGTAAAAATAGGTTGCCGCACTATAGAAAGACACATATTTAAACCCAGCAGGAAATCATATTTGAAAGTAATGTGTTTAAGGGGCTGCGTAACAAGAACAGCAAGTAAACACATAGTAATAACAGTTACCATTCCCATTTCGCAAGTGGCCATATCAGAGGTGAACTAATGCCTGCTGCAATTTTAAGAATTAAGGTTATCCTAATAATTCTTTTGTATGATTAAGATCATCGATAAATTTACTAAGGACTCATTAATGAAATTGCGACTCTGGAATCTATTACCCCATGATTACGCTCCTTTTTTTCGTATTCTTCACATCATTGTGGCATTTCTAATATTATCACAAATTATTAACTCTAATCTGACAGAGACCGAAGCAATTGGTGAACATAGTCTTGAAGGAGTTATAACCTGGATGCACATTATTTCAGGGTTAGGACTGATTATTTGTGGTTTTATTATGTTAAGTTGGATGCTTACTCAAAGAGGTTTTACTTATTATTTTTCATGGGTAGGGCTTGACTTTAGTGGTATTAAGCAAGATATAAAAACGTTGACTAGTTTCCGACTGCCCGATGCACATTCGGGAGGTATTGCCAGTACAATCCAAGGATTTGGAGTTCTAGCATTGCTAATTGTAGCACTTTCAGGTGGCCTATGGTTCTTGTTGAATACCATGCAGTCAAATCTGGCTGAAACAGTAATCCACTGGCATAAGTTCTTTACTACTTTCATTGAGGTCTATTTTTATGCACATGGTGCAATGGGAGTTTTGCATATTTTAATTGAAAAATATAAAAGCCGCTCAGTTAACCTAAGTGACTAATCTGTTGTGAGATAATATTACTTCAAGTTGAAGAAAACCCTAAAAATAAAATTTAGTTTACTAGAAGATGAAACAGCACTTGCAGAGACTTTTTAATTAAATTTAATAAAAACGAAAAAATATTCATGGCGAAATGATTGTTTAATTATCTATCATGGATAGAAATGTGAGTTAGTCGTCCTATTTTAGGAAGTTAATAATGACTAAAACAAAAGGGTTACCTCGTCCGCTGACGCACTACGCTTGGCTTTCCATTGCCACGGCTATTGCCACTATCGGACTCAAAGGTGTGGCGTGGAAAATGACCGGTTCGGTCGGTCTGCTATCTGATGCCATCGAATCCGTAGTTAACCTCGCAGGAGCCCTAATGGCGCTCTGGATGCTGACCTTGGCTGCGCTTCCGGCCGATGAGAACCATGCATATGGGCACGGCAAAGCCGAATATTTCTCGAGTGCTTTCGAAGGATTTCTGATCCTATTGGCGGCAGCCAGTATCGCCTATACCGCAGTTGAGCGGATGTTAACTCCACAGCCGCTTGAGGAGATTGGTCTCGGATTACTGGTTTCAACAGTCGCATCAATCCTTAATTTTGTGACGGCTCGCATTTTGTTAAGGGCTGGCAGGCAGCACAACTCTATCACTCTTGAGGCAGATGCTCATCACCTGCTGACCGATGTCTGGACGTCGGTCGGTGTCATTTTTGGTGTCGGACTGGTTTATCTGACCGGCTGGTTTTGGGTCGATCCGATCGTTGCATTGCTGGTCGCAGCCAACATCGTTTGGACTGGTTATCAGCTTATGAGTCGTTCAGCTGCAGGTCTGATGGACGTATCGCTACCCACGGAAGAACTCAAAAAAATCGAGTCACTGCTGGCAGGATATCGTGAACAGGGGCTTGATTTCCATGCACTACGTACACGCCAGGCTGGCGGGCGGGCGTTTATGACAATGCACATCCTAGTTCCTGGGCGATGGACTGTTCAATATGGGCACGACTGGGCCGAGCGTATAGAGAATGATATCCGCACCGCACTGCCTTTTATCCATATCACCACTCATGTGGAACCGTTGGAAGATCCCGCGTCAATGAACGACCAAACGCTCGACATTTCTGATCACTAAACTAACCACATGTCGCTGGTCGGGCAGGGTAACAAACCTCGCTCTACAAAAATTTCAGGTATTCTCTATAATTCTGAGGGTACTTGATGTGACCTGCGCCCAATTGTTGGGCACGCAATATTTTTAAAAAGTCCGCTTCTGGCACAGGGCTGCTGTTGCAGCCCTGATAACCTTAGACTTCAATCGATTCAGAAATCTCTAACGCATCATCGACTTCAATGCCCAGATAACGGACTGTGCTTTCCAGTTTCTTATGACCCAACAGAAGTTGGATCACCCGGAGATTCTTGGTTTTCTTGTAGATCAGGTAAGGTTTTGTTCTTCTCATGGAATGTGTGCTGTAAAGCGTCTCTTCGAGACCAAGCTTTGCTACCCACCCATGAAAGATTCGGTTGTATTGCCGGGTTGAAATATGCTGGTTAGTTCCGATCCGAGACCGAAACAAGAAGTCTTTACTGTGCAAATTGCCAAGCTTTATCAATGCAGCAACAGCTTCTCTTGTCCCTTTGGTTATCTCAAATTGCACAGGGCTACCGGTTTTCTGTTGCAATACCGTTGCTCTGCTCGAAACAGAGCTACCATATGCAACATCAGATACTTTGAGTTTGACCAGATCACAGCCTCGAAGCTTACTGTCCAGTGCCATATTGAACAGAGCTAAATCGCGCGTTTTACCTTCCAGTTCAAGTCGGATTCGGATACCCCAGATATGAGATATCTGAAGTGGCCTTTTTTGGCCTATGATACGGTCTTTGTTCCACGGTGACGTGTTCATACTCAAATCTCCTGCAATGTGGGAGATTTGAGTATGGTTGTCCCTTATGAGCGATCTGCTGACATTACCAGCATAGTGGCGTATTAATCATCTAGGAGCAGGTCACAATCTCAGCCATCAAGCTCTGGACTAACCCAACTGCGAAACGCTGCAGACTAACAAGACCATCTTCGTCGTCCTCGCCGTAGAAACGTGTGAAGGCAACCGATCGCACCTTCTCATAGTCTTCACCATGTTCATCGCCTCCAAAACGCTTGGCGAGCGCCGCCAGCACGTACTTCAAAGACTCTTGGTCCTCCTCTGAACGAATAGAGCTATGACTTCGCTAGAGACAAAGTCGCTTACTTAGCTTCCCTGTTTCGATGTTGCAACTCACATATTTTTAACTTTCAGAATGTGTTACCCAATAGTTCGTGCTAATGCTACTATTTGTATTCAATCGGATTAATGATGTTGTTACGCGAGTCCATTGAACTAAACATAAGGGAGTATATGGGGTTAGCTGAAACATTAGTTAGTATTCCGCAGTCTGAAAGAGGCGGTGAGATTGCTCAACGTGGGTTTGACTATCAAACTTGCTGGGCTTTATCTCAAATGCTGGAATATGAACTAGATGAAAAGAACTATGTGTTTATCTTCGAATATCATGATGATGTTCTTATTCTTGATGACGAAGTTTCTCCAACACAACTCACATTTGCTCAAGTAAAAACAAGAGAGAAACACTGGACTGCATCCACTCTTAGTAATAGCACCAAGAAGAACCCCATATCTATCATCGGTAAGTTATTTATTCATCAAAAGAATTTCGCCGAATATTCACCCAAGCTCCTTTTTGTTACTAATGCTTCTTTCAATCTATGTGAGGAAAACGGTGGTAAGTCTTGTTTTGGTGCAAATGAAGTCAAAGTGGAGTATCAGACGAGCTTTAAGAAAGCAATCAAAGATCAAGTAAAGCTTGATGACTCCAGTATCGATCTTTCTGTTATGCGTTTCGTTCAATCCTCATTAAGCCTAGATGACCACATTACACATCTAAAAGGTAAACTATGCGATTTCCTTAGCAAGAAGTTTGGCGATAGCATTAGCCTGAGTGTTAATGCATTAGCTTCTTTGCTTGAACAGGCGTGTCGAGAAAAATCCAAGGTAAAATCCGCAGATATTATTAATTTTCCTGAACTTATCTCACGAAAGGGTTTCTCATCAGAAGCATTGAATGGTGTGCTTGATTCCTTGAATGCAAGTAATAGTTTAAAGCCTGATTGGGACAAAGCTAGTCCCCTATTCAATGATCTTGGCAAAACATCGCTTCAGCTCATTATCCTGCAAGCCATGTTCTCACAAGTTTGCATCGACCTTAACCAAAACAAAAAAAATCCTTCGACTGTATATCTAGAATATGCAATTAGCCTTTACGATGAGGCGAGTGCTCACTCGGATTTGAAATTATATCTAACTGAAACCATGTACAAAATTGATGCACTTTGTCCAGATTATGCATTGACTTTAAAGTCAGGGAAGAAAGAATGCATAGTTATTTACTCAATAATCCAGAAGCTCTTAGAGGGAGGTGAATAATGAAAAGCATATACTTTAAAAGTGCTCATATATTATCCCTTCGCGATAAGAAAGGATTCTCCTTCAAGTTCTCACCTGATATTAATATCATTACAGGTGAGAACGACACAGGTAAGTCTAGCTTTATTAAGAGCTTATATCATACATTAGGTGCTGATGTTCGACTGGATAAAAAGTGGAAAGAAGATAACTTTGTTTCAAAAGTTGTTATTTGTGTTAATAATCGTGACTATGCGTTTCTTCGCCACGAAAAACGTATTTCCATTTTCGATATAACAGCAGGACAAGAGCATCACTTAGTGACCTCTAGCTCTCGTGCAGAGATTGCATTAGCTGTGCGTGATGTCTTTGATTTCAATTTGGAGCTTGTGACTAAAACTAATTTGGTTCAGGGACAAGCACAACCAGCAAGTCTTTATCTCCCTTACTATATTGATCAAGATAACGGTTGGGGGAAGGTTTTAGATTCATTTAGCAGTTTGGCTATGTATGAGGACTGGCAAAAAAATATCTTGAATTTTCATACTGGTGTAAAACCAAAGGAGTACTATACTTTACAAGGAAAGATTAATTTAATTGATATCGATCTTGTTGAAATCCGAACGACGTTAAAAGCTCTAAAGAGAGCTAAAAAGCGATTCGAAGAGTCATTTGGAAGAGTACTTTTCGATGTGGATGTAAAATATTATGAAGAGCTGCTGGAACGTTTCCTTCGTAAGTGCCAAGACTTACATCAAGAAGAAACAGAATACAGAATTAAGCTCATAAAAATATTATCTCTACGAGATGAATTAGTAACAGAAATAGAGGAATCAAAAAGACAGCTCGATGAAAATGATATAGATTCTTTGCTACCATCGGCAGGCTTAGAAGCGAGATATGTAGTACTTGAGAATAAAGAAAAGCTATTGCAAATCATACCAAAGTTGTATGAGGAAAAATCTGTATATGATGATCAACTCTCTAAAATTAAAGAAGATTTGAAACAGGCTATAAGCTTAAGCTCAGAACTCAAAAACATGCTTCTGGAAGTCAAAGAGCAACTGACTCTTCAAGACGTTATTAAGTCTCAAGCAAGTAAGCAGGTTGAGGTAACTTTCGATGAGCAAATTAACGAATTACTGCTAAAAATAGGCGAATTGGATGTTGCTAGAACTCAGCTTTCAAAAGAAATAGCAAAGTTCGAAGATAAAAAGCGAGCAAAAGAAATCAATGATAAGTTTAAAGAGTCACTGAAGTTTGCGCAAACTGAGTTAGGTATCAAAGATCCTAAAGTTGGAACTATTCTTCAATATGGTCCGATTTCTAAGAGCGAAACAGGCAGCCGTGCTCCAAGGTCAATATTGGCTTATCACTATGCTCTTCTAAAAACAATAGAAGATAAATCGACAAGTCCTATGCTTCCAGTAGTAATTGACTCGCCTAAACAACAAGATCCAGATCCGCGCACAACAAAAAAGTTATTCGATTTATGTATTAATGGTTTATCAACTAATAGCCAGCTAATTATCGGCTCAGTTTCATTTGAAAGAGAAACGAATCAGTTTAAAACACTTATTATGACTGAAAAATACAGTCTGCTAAAATCAGAGCTTTACAATCAGGTTTATCAAGAGATTATGCCTCTTTATGAACGAGCTGCGTTATCATAATCTGATCATTTATATGGGAACACGCTCATCACTATGAGTGTGTCTCCTCATAGTTACGCTAGCTATCAATTAAATTAGCCTATTCAATTGACCAGCTCTTCATTGATCAACAATAAGTGCTATTAGCTACTTCAGCTTTCGGCACAGAGAGGACGAGATGGCTGGTTTGAAGGTCCGCTGTGAGCGAAAAGCAGGCGCTCCGAAAGCAGCAAGACATAACAGCAATCTTGCGCTCATCGTTATTACCGCATGCCTTAAAACGGCATGCGGGTGGTGGCGGATGTCACTTACCTCTCTGCAGCCACGCGATATTGCTAGCGCAAGCTATTCTTACTGAACTCACTACGTTCCTGATGGATTTGAAATCAGCAGCCGCCAACCTCCGTCAACGCTTCGCAACAACACCTGCGTTGCTGTACCGGACTCTTCGTGCAGTGTTCTATCCTTGGTGGTTATGGTCAAAGTCCAGTCAATAATAAGCAGAGCAATTTCACCGGCGGAGAGGATCGAGCGGATATGGTTTCTGATAACTGGCTGGGATGATGTCAGTGACAAAAAAGTGTCCCGAAGCTTTTCAGGATCGCTTTCGATGACCACACCATCAGTCATTTTCATAGTGGCACGGTTACTGAACAGAGCCAGCAGGTCATCAACCCTGCCTGCATTGAAAGCATCATCAAACGCGGCTATCGTTTCGACAGGCGAATGGTAGACTGCTGTCCCCCCTTCAATGGCGGCTGTAAATTTTAACAGGTGGCTGGCGACCTCTGTAGGGGCCTCCAGAGGCAAGAGATGTCCGACGTCTGGAATAATATACATTGATGCATGTGAAATAAGGGGCAGCAATTCTCTTTGCAGAGTAGCCGGAAGGTCTACACGATCCAACTCCCCTGAAATGACCGTCACAGGGACATTAATTGAGGCCACTTCCTGGGTAATGTCTTCGCCGATAGCCGTATTAGGCCAGCCTTCTTTGGCCTCGGATGAGGCCCTCAAACTGTCCTCGATTACCTGTTCACGCAGAGCAGAACTTAGTGCCCCCGCTGTCAGGACATTATCAATCACAAAGCCGACAGATTCGCGGCTGTTATATGCGCTGGATAACGTATCGCGCTGCTCAGGCGTGAGACGCATAGGTGAAGGTGGAGAGGGAGCGATAAGCATCAGGCCTTCAAGACCTGCAGGCCGACGCGACGCCATCAGTTGGGCAACTTTTCCCCCCATCGAATGGCCAATAAGAATGTAGCGTTTAAGCTCAAGCGCTGAAATAACCCCTTCGGCATCCCGAGCAAGGTCACCAATTCGGTATCCTGATTTAGGTGCGTCTGAGCCCCCCCAGCCCCGGTGGTCGATTGCAACTGTGCGGTAGTGGTCAGGTAACTGACTTATCACGCTCTCCCATGTACGGGATGAACCGCCATAATAATGCAAAAATACCAGTGCAATTTCACCGCTGCCCTGTTGCTCAATGTGGATACCCGTTCCATTCACCTTAATTTTCATCGTCTCATGCCTCTTCATGTCATTAAGGTAATGGTAATTGCTGTCATGAGTGATGATAATCAGCGTAATTGTGTCGACAGCCGATACTCTGATTATCGAATGGTGGTAAGTTATGGACAGGTTCACCAGCATGCAGATTTTTATCGCGGCAGTGGATGAAGGCAGTTTCGCCGCCGCCGCGAGACGTTTTAAGCTTTCGGCTGCAATGGCAGGAAAGCATGTCAGCGCTATAGAATCTGATCTAAATGTACGACTTCTTCAGCGTTCAACACGCCGTCTTAGCCTGACGGATGCCGGTGAGCGGTATTATGAACGTTGCAAAGTTATTCTTGAGGTTCTTGAGGATGCGAACCGGGAAGCCAGTGATGTTCAGAAAACACCGAAGGGGTTGCTTCGCGTTGCAGCACCGGTCGCCTTCGGTGCAATGCATCTTGGTAGGATCGTATCACGCTACCTGGAGCAATTTCCGGAGGTCAGTCTGGACGTTGTACTGGAGGATAAATACGCCGATCTGCTCGAAAATCGAATCGATGTTGCCATCCGAGTTGGGCGTTTTGAGGATCCGACACTGGTTACGCGGCGGCTGGCACCTTGCAGGATGGTTTTGTGCGCTTCACCGGAGTATTTGAAAAAACATGGCACACCAGAGACGCCGGATGATCTTTCCCGTGCGCCTCGACTGGCGTTCAGCCAGGCGGTTTCAGCGGGAGACTGGACGATTTATGATGCACAAGGCAGGCCGCACAGTATTGAAGGCCCATGCCGTATGACTGCCAATAACATTCAGTTGCTTCTTGAATCCGTACTGGCCGGAACAGGCATTGCTTACGGGCCCAACTTTGTTTTTGGCGAGCATATTAAGCAGGGCAAGCTGATAAAGCTGCTGCCAGCATACCGGACGACTGAACTTACTATTCAGGCTGTTTATCCCAGCGCGATCCGTATTCCTTTCAAGGTTCGCAGCTTTGTTGATTTTATTGCTAAAGCGTTAGGAGATACACCGCTGTGGGGAGAAGAAAATTGAAATATGCAAGAAGTAACATCCGCTTCTGGCACAGAACGGCCTATCAGCATTCTAAAAATATTCAGATATATATCATTCCCCTGAACATACCTCATTAAAGGCAGAACCTCACGGTCTTGCCTTTTTTGTTTTCATTTCAGAGGAGCAGTAATGAATCAATTTGAAGGTTTACAGTCACTGCAGCATTCGCTTTCTAACCTGCCGCACTGGGCATCAGAGCGTATTCTGCAGCAGATAAATCAGCTTACTGACTATGAGCCGGTGATTGGCATCATGGGTAAAACTGGCTCGGGCAAGAGCAGCTTATGTAATGCCCTGTTTACCGGTGAGATTTCACCGGTCAGCGATGTGACCGCCTGCACACGCGAACCCTTACGCTTTCGCCTGCAAGTGGGGAAGCGCTTTATGACGCTGGTGGATTTACCCGGCGTCGGGGAGTCTGAGCGCCGGGATACAGAGTATGCCACGCTGTACCGTAAACAGCTCCCCCAGCTGGATCTGGTTCTGTGGTTGATTAAGGGTGATGATCGGGCGCTGGCCGTAGATGAACATTTTTACCGGCAGGTGATTGGTGAAGCATACCGGCATAAGGTGTTGTTTGTTATCAGCCAGTCTGACAAGGTTGAACCCACCTGCGGTGGTGAAAAGCTGTCTACAGAGCAGAAACGAAATATCAGCCTCAAAATCTGTCTGCTGCATGAGTTGTTCCAACCTGTAAACCCTGTCTGTGCGGTGTCGATACGTTTGCAGTGGGGGCTGCGGATGATGGCTGAGCGGATGATTCGTTGCTTGCCACGGGAGGCCAGTAGTCAGGTGGCAGTACAACTCAGTGCGCCACTTCGTACCGATGCCGTTAATAAAAAAGCCCGTGACGATTTTGGTGAAACGGTCGGCTCGGTACTGGATACAGTAAGTTCCATGCCCCTGATACCGGCCCAGGTTCGGTCAGTCATCCAGTCTGTGCGCGACATCGTGGTATCAGTCGCCCGTGCAGTCTGGAATTTCTTCTTCTGAACATTAACCCTTCTAACCCGTAGTTTCCTGAGCCCTGCCGCGATTTTGCGGCGGGGCTTTTTGTATTTAATTTTCCATCATGAGGAGTCTGCTTATGACCCGTCTGGCTTCGCGCTTTGGCGCAGCAAACCTTATTCGTCGTGACCGTCCGTTAACCCAGGAAGAGCTGTTTCGTGTAGTGCCCAGTGTCTTCAGCGAGGAGAAGCATGCGTCTCGTAGCGCACGGTATACCTGGATACCAACCATTACCGTTCTTGAAAATCTGCAGTGTGAAGGCTTTCAGCCTTTCTTTGCCTGCCAGACCCGGGTGCGTGACCCAGGGCGTCGCGAGCATACAAAGCATATGTTACGTCTGCGCCGGGAGGGACAAATTACTGGCAAGCAAGTCCCAGAAATCATTCTGCTCAATTCTCATGACGGCACCAGCTCGTATCAGATGTTACCGGGATTATTCCGTGCGGTATGCCAGAACGGGCTTGTCTGCGGTGAATCGTTCGGCGAGGTGCGGGTACCGCACAAAGGAGATGTCGTGAGTCAGGTGATTGAGGGGGCGTATGAAGTGCTGGGTATTTTTGACCGTGTGGAAGAGAAGCGGGATGCCATGCAGTCGCTGATGCTGCCGCCACCTGCACAACAGGCTCTGGCACAGGCTGCACTGACGTACCGTTTTGGTGAGGACCACCAGCCGGTGACAGCACCTCAGATACTCTCCCCACGCCGCTGGCAGGATGAGAGCAATGACCTGTGGACCACATACCAGCGTATTCAGGAGAACCTGATTAAGGGCGGGCTCAGTGGCCGGAGTGCAAAAGGTGGGCGAACACATACCCGCGCCGTGCGTGGTATCGACGGCGATGTGAAGCTCAACCGGGCTCTCTGGGTGATGGCGGAAGCGATGCTGAGTGGGTTTCAGTCCTGAGCTTGTTATCAGCATGTTGGGAAAGGACACTCCCTGTCCGTTTTACCTCCATTGGATTGAGTGTTTTATCACCGTATTTCACGGTGCGCCGCGTTGGGCTTGCCTCCGGT
>NZ_LXET01000052.1 GCF_001655005.1 Hafnia paralvei ATCC 29927 | reverse complement strand
GAGATAACACAGGCAGAGCGCCGTCACGACCGACTGGCTGTCAGGCTGTCACTGATAATCAGCCGCCTGGTTGCCGGTGAGACGCTGAACATGGCCCGGCTGGCTGCAGAGTTTAGTGTGTCAGTCCGTACCCTGCGACGGGATTTTCGCGAACGGCTGATGTATCTGGACCTGGAGTATCGACGAGGGCAATGCCGCCTGCGCAGCACCAGTGGGGGCGTACAGGGTGAGCTGGATGCGCTGACCTTTGCTCACCGGTCCGGACTGGCCGATATCTTTCCGGGGCTGGACCGGCGTCTGGCGGGCATGCTGCTCACAGCAGGAGGGATGCCCTGTCTGGTGTGGCAACCGCCACAGACTATATCACCGGCCACCTCACTGGTGTTCTACCGTCTCGTCAGTGCTATTACCGCCTGCCAACGGGTACTGCTGCTGGCTGAGGGAGAGCGCTGTGACGGACTGGCCCCGTACCGCCTGATATCACTCGACGGCTGCTGGTACCTCACCGGTGAACTTAACGGGCATATCACCGTGCATCCACTGGCGACCATCCATGCGGTGACAGTCCTCAATACAACTTTCACCCCGCTAAAACGTCTCAGCCAGTTAACCACACAGGCGGGCTTTATCCGGGCCCTTCCGCACTTCAGCTGTATCCGTGAAGTCCTGTCTCCTGGGCCCTCAGAGGAGGAGCCGGGCAACACACTGATTTAATTACCTCTGTTAAGAAGGAAAAACAATGACCTGGCATTACGAGAAAAATGGCATACGCCACGACAATGTGACCGAAGACGACATCACCAGCCTGATTATGCGCGGTGAACTGACTGCATCCACTCTGGTGTGGCGACAGGGAATGGCAGAGTGGCAGCCGGTCTCCGCTACTCCGCTGGCTTCGACGCTGCTCCGGAGCACCACACCACCAGCGCTGCCGGGGAACCGCATTCCGGGTGGCGTTGTGTGGACGCTGGCATTTGCTCCCTTCATTGGCTACGCGCTGGAGTTGTGGACTGCAGGATTGAGCGGGATGTCATTTGACGAGGCATATGATGCCGTCTCGGGTGGGCAGTACTGGTTTATCACGCTGCTGCTCAATATTGCTCTGGGGTATCTCGATGAACGACGCCTGCGTAAGGCCGGAGTGGACACCACCACGTTCGGCAAACTGGCCTGGCTGGTGCCGTTCTATCTGTGGCGGCGGGCGAAAACTCTCGGTCAGAAACCGGCTTACTTCTGGGTATGGCTTTTGATGCTGGCCCTGACTGTCTGGGCCTGAATGACCGCTACCTGATTCTTTCTCTGTTTAGGACCAACGTAATGAAAACACTGATTAAAGTACTGGGTATTACCGGCAGCCTTCTGCTCTGTGTGGGCGCTCAGGCTCAGCCTTATAACCGGACCCTCCCTGCTGTAGTTAATGACAACAACGGGAACATTTTCTGGTGCGATGCGCATCGTCAGGTTACCGGAAAATGCGAAGCCATGTCTGTTGACCGCCTGGGCGGGATGGTCACGGTGCGTTCCGCACCCTTTAAAGACTGCGAAGGCGGCCTGTGGGGCTGGATAACTATCATGCGCAACGATGTGTCGAAAGGATTCACCATTACTCCGGACAAGAAATACGGACTCACCGTAAAAGACCTGTGCCGTCCGGGCACGGTAGTGACCTTTAAACCCAACCAGAAGAAGCCGGAATATGACGACCTGGTGGCACTTTACCAGGGCAAAGAGCTGTTTCGCTACCGGCGCTTCTGATAACACCCGATATCAACCTCTCTCATTTTGCCCGACAGCGGGCTGGATTAATTCAGGAAGAAGACCATGCTGAAAATAATGACCTCTGCTGTACCTGCCCTCATTCTGTCACTTGCCGCCTTCAGTGCCGGTGCCGCTCAGCTTCCGGCAAGTCTGATGGATAAAGACAATCCCGGCCAGGAGTACTGGTGCCAGGGAAACGACATCAATACGTCCATGTGCTCACTGACCGGTGTCAGCGACGACCATAAATTTGCCCTGATTCAGGACCTGCCGGGCCCAGCCTGTGAAGATTTAAGCTTCGGGATTATCGACCTGGTGCGCCAGACCGGCATCAATGTTCCTTACGATGGTGGTGACTGTAAGGGCGATGTGAAGGCCGGTTTTGTACGCAGCGCGGAAGATAATGCCCTGTATGTGAAGATTGTTCGGGGCAGCAAAACCCTGCGGCTGTATAAGGTACAAACCGGTTACTGACAATCTCCCCACACCCGCATATTCCCAAAGCCCCTGACGCGTCTGCGTCAGGGGCTTTTGCTTTTAAGGTACATCGAATGTCTGAATCTCACATGCTGCCACCGGGACCTTTTACCCGACAGCAGGCCGAAGCGGTTACCCGCAGGTATCGCAACATCAGCATTGAAGACGACCAGGGCACACACTTCCGCCTGGTGGTTCGTGACTCTGAAGGTCGAATGATCTGGCGGGCGTGGTGCTTTGAACCGGATGCCGGTGAAGGGCTTAACCGTTATATCCGCAACTCAGGCATGCTCAGAGCATCCTCCTCCTGACCACACCCATTCATCATCCCTGTCTGTCCTTTATTTCCCATACGCCAGCCATCGTCGCTGGCGTTTTTATTGACGGAGAAAATCCATGACGACACAAACTCAATGCGAATTGGTACCCGCTAATGAACCTCAATTTGCCCTTACAGCAACACCAGTACCTGACGAACAGCGTCTCGATTTCTGGCCGCTGTACTTTGGCACTATCCCGCAGTGGATAACGCTGGAACCGCGTATTTTCGCCTGGATGGAGCGCTTTTGTGATGAGTACAGCGGTGGTATCTGGTCCTTTTACACGCTCAGTAATGGCGGCGCGTTTATGGCCCCTGATGCTGACGGTGGCGATAAATGGCATCTGTTTAATAGCATGAACGGCAATGGCGCGGAAATGAGCGTGGAAGCCGCAGGTATCGCGGTCTGCATGATTGAATACAGCCATCACGCCTGTCGCACAGAGTGTGACGCAATGACCGCACACTATTATCGCTTGCGGGACTATGCCCTGCAGCATCCTGAAGCTCACGCCATTCTGCGTATCATCGACTGAACGGAGGAACAAAGGATGAAACAGCTCTCCTTTTTACCCGGCGAGATGACGCCACAGGACCGGCGTCTCATTCAGCGGGCGCTCAGGGCTCTGGAGCGGCACCTGCATGAGCCAGGGGTAGCCTTCACCTCTACTCACGCCGTTCGGGAGTGGTTGCGACTGCATATGGCCGCACTTGAGCGGGAAGAGTTCCGGGTGCTGTATCTGGATAATCAGAACCAGCTTATCGCCCATGAGACGCTCTTTAGTGGCACGATTAACCGCACCGAGGTCCATCCCCGGGAAGTGGTCAAACGTGCACTGCACTTCAATGCGGCGGCGGTGATACTGGTGCATAACCATCCTTCCGGCGAGACGACACCCAGCCAGGCTGACAAAGCCCTCACGCAGCGACTGACTCAGGTACTTCAACTGGTGGATATCCGTATTCCTGACCATCTGATTGTTGGTGGCAGGCAAATCTATTCGTTCGCAGAACACGGTCTGTTGTGAGGTATTACATGAAAATTATCAGTAAACGCCGGGCAATGACGATATACCGCCAGCATCCTGAGTCCCGAATCTTTCGCTACTGCACCGGAAAATATCAGTGGCACGGTAGCGTCTGTCATTACACCGGCAGGGATGTTCCGGATATCACAGGAGTCCTGGCTGTGTACGCCGAACGCCGCCAGGACCGCAACGGGCCTTATGCCTGCCTGATGAGCATCACCCTGAACTGACAATTGTGGAGAACTGTAATGAGCAACATCATTTGGGGCCTGCAGCGCGATATCACGCCGCGCCTGGGAACACGTCTGGTGCAGGAGGGCAACCAGCTGCACTACCTGGCTGACCGGGCCTGTATCACAGGTAAGTTCAGTGATGCCGAATGTCTTAAGCTGGATGTGGCATTTCCGCATTTTATCAGCCGGATGGAATCCATGCTGAGCACGGGTGAAATGAATCCTCGCCACGCCCACTGCGTCACCCTGTACCACAACGGTTTTACCTGCGAAGCCGATACCCTTGGCAGTTGTGGCTATGTATACGTCGCTGTTTATTCCACTCAGCGCTAACAAATTTCACGAGAACAAATATGAAAATTCTACCGGCTACAATTTCGCGGGCGGCGAAGCCCTGCCTGCCACCCGTTGCAGTCTGGCAATTGCTTCTTACACGGCTACTGGAAAAACACTATGGTCTGACCCTGAACGATACGCCGTTCAGTGATGAAACCGTTATAAAGGAACATTTCGATGCCGGTATCACTCTCGCTAATGCCATTAACTTTCTAGTGGAAAAGTACGAACTGGTTCGTATCGATCGCAGAGGGTTTAGCTGGCAAGAACAAACGCCATATCTCACGAATATTGATATCATGAGGGCCCGCCGCGATCTGGGTTTATTAAATCGTAATTAGTCTGATGCTACTGGTGTCGCTGCTTTCGAGTATGCCTGCCATTTGCTATCATCTCGCTTCCTGCTGATTTATCGACAAAGGTAATTACTTGAATTCAAAGCCTCTGTGCTTTGGGGGTATCTTTGGGGGTATAAGTTAAGATATAACTTGAAAATTCTATATTTTTCAAGTTATTGGCGGGGTTGTTCTAACCCCTTCGCCCGCTCCATTTTCAAAAGTCTCTTCTTCTAGCTCACACTCAACATAGTTAATATCACCAACGGTAATTAAACACACATTCATGCTTTCATAATGGACTGCGGGCATAATTTCTGCTTTTGGCGGTGAATATTGATTTTTGATAGCCAAACTTTAATGTTAATCGATCATTGCTATCATCTAACGCTATACTGAGGCCATCAACGTAAAAAATTTATTATGTTTTCAACATACTGCTCGGTAATAAATACATAATCGATTTTTTGATGAATATAAAACACCTCATAATGGGATAGATATTCAGTTATTCACATTTATCTCGCATGATACCTCGCTTTATTCGATTACGTATTAGCATGAAACTTTGATTAGCGATTAGCCTCTATATTTGGATGGAACAGCCACAAAGCCCTCAGACAGTTGCAAATGGCTGGGGGTTTTTAACAATGAGAGGATTTTTTGTTTTGATGCATAAGGTTGTGCCGGAGTGATTACTGCTCTAACAAAGCAAGGATTTGTTCGTCCAGTTTATCAATCGTATAAATCACTTGTTGACTGGCTGATTCAAACTCATCTAGTCGCTGTGTGATATCTGACCAATCCATCGACTTAAACCCCTCTTTGGCTAACTGCACACTGATTTCATGTAATTTCCGGTGAGCATCACCCAGTGCAGAATACGCAGGTAGATGCCCAAAATCTCGACGACCATCCCCGTGATACCATTGCCCTAAAGCACAGTGAAACTCATCGTCAGTAGGTACATTGTCTGAGCGTCTCAGTACTGACAGATACACTTTCTCTCGCCACTGGTAATGCTGTGACTTAAGAATGGTCATCAGGAAACTGTTCGCGATCCTTGCCATCGCATTAGCCGAGTCGAGCGTTGTTTTTTGGATACGGTCGGCGGTGAAACCAAGCTCATTGGCCAGTAATAGCATTTTATTCATATTGAGCGGTGGGGCGGTTTCAGGCGAGGCCTGAATTTTCTCAATATGTCGACGATAGACATACAGGTGATTGAGTGCCCGATAAGCATCCTCGCCCACCTGCTTTTGATGACTGGCAAGATTTAGCATATAGCGCTGCAGTTTGAGTGCTTTCTGAGTGGTGTATTGGATATGCGTCCGTTTCTCTTGCAGTGCGAGGTAAATATGTTTAAACCCTTCGTGCTCATTATCATCGTTTGCGCACATTTATTTTGTTCTCATTTTCTGTCTCTGACCTGACCGGTACCAGACAGCGTGACCTGCCGGAAACTTGAAAAAAACCTGTATCCACAGCGTTTATCAACCTTACCATTGGCCACTAGCCTCTGCCCTACACATTACGTTGACGGCTGTATCTGCGACGAATGTATATACCCTCGCTACGGCCTGCTTTACCTAGACTGAATATAAAGTCATATCTGCGACATCAGTTATAGCTCATCACGTATGCTGCTGCGGATTGAAAAGTCCCTGCCAGTCTACCGGGTATGAGTAAAACATTGAATTGTGCACCCATCTTCAGAAAATCATCACCCGGAATAGTTATAAAAGGTGTATCACGAGTAACAAACTGGGCCGGCCAAGGCTCTCTCTCGTAAGTCCAATAAATAGCAGCATCGGTTGCATTACCAGATTGGGCCCCAAGTAATCCCTTAAAACCGAAACTATCAACGTTGAAATTCCCCATCCATGAAATTGTAACTGTATTTTGAGATGTCAGCCCGGCACATCCAGCCTGAGTTAAATCAGGTTTGAGGCTGAAATGAACAAGATTAGACGGGTCAGGTGGGGCATTAAGCCCCACGCTACCCAGGTTAACTACGTTAGTAGCTGAACCACCCACTTCTAATTTCACATCACAAGTGGTGCTATTAACAGAGCCGATGAAACTCAGCGTTTCAGCAGTTGAGTTTAGCGCTAAAAAAGACGAACACAATGCTAATATCCGTGTAAGTAATAACATGATAATATTAATAATCCAGAAGAATCACTTAAAATAATAACCTTCAATTCTATAATCAAATCCAGACAACATTGATAGTCAGCGTAGTCTCCTTCAGACCATAGCTCCCTATCTTCGGATGCAACCTGATGATGAAATCCGTTTTATCCCGTGTTAACAGTAAACCGTTTTGTCCCGAAACTGTACTGACACGAACCGCAACGCTGTTTGTTGGATTGAGTATCTCAATATAGCTAGAGCCCATAGGGATTTTCGTGCTGTCGATAACATCAGGATTTATAAATTCTATTCCAACCTGACCACTGACACCTGCCTGAGCCACGGTAACCGTAAGTGTACGTTCTACTGTCGCAGCTGTATCCGAAGATGCGTTTACTGTGCCAAAATCGATTTCAGTCGGGTTGATGACTAAAGATGGCGATGAAGTTGCCGTGCAATTATAAGCAACGGGGATATCAAATCGCCTCTCTGTCGCTAGCCCCTGGTAAACAAAAAAATAGCCCAGTAACCCATTAGCCTGAACAGTAAATTGCCCATTGAGTAGCGTCGGTAGTGCCACTCTTACTGGGTTTAGGTTCATGGTAGTCCACGAATGCATCACATAACTCCCACTGCCGGGGAGGGCTATATTTGCCTGATTATTAGCGACAAACAGATTGAAATTACTATGTGAACCCACATTGAATGTATAGGTGCCGGGCACATAATTGATTGCAGAAAAGGTAACATTGTCATTAAATTTCACCCAGTTGCTTGAAGTAAATGCGAGTTTGATTGCTTCTTTCAACGCAGTAAGGTCAGCACTGCCGGGTATAGTTGACGAAACAAATGTCAGTTCATTTGTGTAAGGACCTATATTTACCTGTCTGTAAACATTAGCTTCATATACAGAGCCTTTAATTTCGGCCAAGACTGGCGTGCAGTTAAAATCTGTATCAGCATATGAAGTTACAGACACAGAGCACAAAGAAATCAGGAAAAACCTTATATATTGCACTTAATACCACCTTATTAATAAACATGTTATTCTTCTTTGGATATATTAAGTTTATGTCTTCCTCCGTAGAAATGACCTGCCCACAACGTAGCAGAGCCCGTGGTGAGTGGTGAGTTGAGCGTCAACACGGGCGACAAAAGAGTCAATTCACTGTGAGTGTGACAGTGACATTCGTCGTAGCGTTTCCGGGGATGACTCCAGTAGAGTCGAGCACAAACACGTATTTGCCCTTCGCTCCCGTGGTGATAGGCACATCTGAATTCAGGGGAACAGGATGGCCATATGCGTCCTGAATTGATACTTTTACCCCCACCCAGAAGAATTTTATCGCCGGTGGTTTGGTTGCTGTCGAAACGCATTAACAGATCCGATAAAATGCAGTGTGTCAACAGTTGTCATAAATGATGGAAATGATGGAAATAATAAAAATATTAACAATCGATATGACATGGTCAATGCCTGCATTCCCTTAATTCGGAATTTTCAGATCAAATATGTCCAGCATCAGAAAAAGAATAATCAATCCAGCTGCAGCAGGATGTTAATGATTGCCGTGGATTCTAAGTTATCAATTTTTGCATTTCTGGCATCCAGCGTCACGGTAAATGGCATATTAAGATTATCAACTTTAACCGGTTTTCCCAGTTCAACCGCCATTCCATCAGAGTTACGGTTCAGATAAATACTTCCTCCCCCCAGGTCAACACTTTGATTATCTGCCGCAGCTTCCGGACTGTTAAAGGTAACTGACGCTGCGGGAACAAAGGAGACTGGTGACGTAATCGTGAAATCCAGTGGACGGGTTATCCCATTTGAGCCTACTGAAACTTTCCCGAAGTTGATTTCATTCGTGACCGTGAATGTCAGCGGTGTGGCTACACGCGAACATGATACCGTTAGGTTGGGGCTAACCCATTGGCTAAAGCTGAAATTATTTTGTCTGAGTATTTTAAAAAGCCCACCTTGATATGATATTTTATAAATAAGCTTCAGATTTTTCATCTGGACTGATTCATCAGCCACATCCACCAAGTGTGGTTGACTTCCTGGCCCGCTGGAAAGTACCATTACTTCAATTCTACCGTTGCCTAATCCCTCTGGATAACCAGCACCAGGAACCAAAAAGATCGTTGATCCGCCATAATATTGAAAGCTTAAGTTATTACCATCGATCGTTTGATAGGGTGGTGATATCGGATTCCATTTCGTATATACATTCAGTATGGCATCTTTAATAGTTACATGAGTGTAGGGCTTTGCGATCGCACCATATCTTTCTGTCAGGTCGGTTAGGGACGTGGTGATAATCCCACCGGATAATGGTTGTCCATTATCACTGTCACTTAATTCTGCGGATATAATACTGGCTTCCGGTATATATTGCCGGTTAGGAAGTATTTCATGTGCTCCATTAACCTGAAACCAGACATCGTTCCAGTTGTATATGGTATCAGAAATCGGAGCTTCACATCGAAACTCCAGCGAGCCTGCAGCAGCACTCGCTACACCAGAAAAAGTTGTATATACCCCTGTACAGGACAATACAGATAACAGTAAGTTGAATGCTTTAAATGACTGAAAGGTATTTTTCATTTAGTTATTCTCTGGCTTTAATTATTATGCAGGATAAAACGTATTATTTGTATTTAATTGACTACAACAGGAAAATATCGAGACCTGCTGATTTTCCCTCGTTTTATTATCTTTACTCGACCGAAATTGTCTTTTCATTCAGTTTAACGTCAGCGTGGCGGAAGACAGTGTGGCTCAGAGCACTATCCCCTCGGTTAACAAAACGTTTTACGAAAGAGCTTCCCGTTGCATTTTTTATTACATCATCATTCGCATAGGCTGCAAGATTCGCTGACTGCGAATCGGCTGTTTTGGTAATCCCGTTTTGACTGATTGTGGTATTTCCCACCCATAATGTTCCGGAGCCAGATGCAGCGATAGTGAATGTTCTCCCAACGACACTGGTGTTTCCGTCTTTCAGTGTACGTTCATATGTCCAGACTGCACGGGTTGCTGGAGAAGATAAAATCAGCAACGTTAGTACTGCGCCGCATATCTATTTATTCCTTTTCATTACTCTCTTGTCCCAGTTCTTTTGAAACACCATCACGGATACATCACGCTGAACCGCACGGTGGCCGTGGTCTGTCCCCGGGGCGTGTCCGGTACTACAACGGTGGATGGCGTCAGTGTGCAGCTTCGGTTGTCCGTTCCCGCACAAAAACCCTTGGTTGTATCTGTCGCTCCATCCCCAGTCAGGTCAATCTCTTTCCCCGCCGTACTCAGCCAGAATTGTGCCGGTGTACCGGTAACACCTGCAGGCCCAGTCATTTCCATCCGTGAGGCGTTACCTCCCACCATCGCGCTGCCAATCTGTTCCCCGTAAATCACCGTATTCGTGGGGATCGGGCAATTGATATCTATCTTCACCGGGTTATAACTCTGCGTCCCATTCAGCAGACTGCCCAGATGTACCGTGGGTGGCACCGTCAGCGTACAGGGTGGGGCGGTGAACGTTGCTTTCAGTGTCACCGTGGCCGATGATGTTGCTGCCCGTGCTGATGGCAGCCATGCCATCAGCAGGACGAGCGAAGAAGAGAACACCAGTAAGGCGGCTTTATTTAACGTCATAACTCACCGCCCCGCCCCAGTCATTAAGCGCCTCCACACTGACCTCGTTTAGGCCACTGTGCCCCGTGCTGGCCTCAGAATAAGGCGCAAGTTGTGCCAGCGCACGCTGGGCTTCACTACTCAGCTTCACCTCTTTCCCTTGGCTTTTTACCTTCGTCACCGCGAAGTAATACGGTGTCGGGTTTTTTATCCATACGCTCCCGTCTCGACTGACTAAGGTCAGCTGTTTTTCCGCCTCTTTGCGCCCATCAGTTAGCGATTTGGGGCGGTAAATCAGTTTGACCTGAGTGTTCATGGCAATCGCCAGTACACTACCGTCGGTCTCCTTTTGCTTTGGCGGAATTTCCTGAACGTTCAAGCGAAACAGGGATTCTCGGTCAGAGGGTAATGCTGGGTTTACATTCATCAAACGGACTATCTGTTTCCCTTGAGGCCCCACCTTAAAGAACGGCGGAGATGGAACCATAAACACATCCGCTTTATTCTGTGACACATTGTCAATCCACACCTGGCCGCCATAGGTCTCCTGAGAACTGCTGCTCACCTCAAAGGAGATATTCTTTTTCCCCTCTTCATAGATAAACCGCGTTCCGTTCAGAGTGAAGGCCGCCATGGCTGAGCTGACCAGCGTAGTGCCTAGCACAGCCGCCAGCACCGTGCGCAGTAATACTTTCTTTCTGTTATTCACAACGTATCTCCTGAACGGTAACGATATTTTCTTTCAGACCAGACGCGCTGAAGCGGCATTGCTTCCCGTTGCTCTGGCTGACAGTAATGGTTTTCGGCGTAGCCAATAGGTTCATCAGTAACACGCCATTATTAGTAATGAATCCTGCATCCAGCCCCTGTTCGGTAGTTGCACTACCTCCGGTCAGTACATTGCCCTGCGCATCCCGCACTCGAACGATGTAACGCTGCACATTCTGGAAACCGAACTCCCGATAGATAATCGCTTTCTCTGTCGGTACCACTTCATAGGACGTATTAAGCAGTTCCGCGCTATCTGGGACGTTTTCTGGATTGATGCTGATGTTGGTCGGGTTGTATCCAGTCAGGTACAGCACCGTACTCCCATTGCCGTTGGTGGGCAGTGAGCCGTTAAAGGTCACCCCAGGGGTATCTTTAATCCTAACCACCGCCACGGTATCGGACGATTCTTTGGTCAGCAGGAGACCTGTAGGTGCAGTGGCAATTGCTGAGCCAGAGACATTCCCAGATAACGTGGTCGTGTCTCGGCTTTTCGACACGGCCAAGTTGGTCTGCATGCGGTCAAAGGCATAGCTAACGGAGGCGCCTGCGGTATTATTACTGCGCTCATCCGTCCCCGCGTTGACGCTGTAGTTCAGACGTTCATTCAAGGTGGCTGAGGTGCTGGTATTAAACGAGGTCCCACTGTATCGGCTGTAGCCCACCGAATTACTACTATAGTGACGTACTCCCCCCAGAGTGAACGGGATACTCACGCCCAGAGAGCCTGAATATTCATCCGTCGTTGACCAAGCACTACGAGAATAGTTGCCACTGAGGTACAGTGATATACCGTCCAGAATGGTGGTACTGGCAGACAGTGAAGCACCGATGGCATCTTTGTCACGATTCCAGTAAGACTGCTGCCAGAACGATCCACTCACATAAATATTGTCCATCCGGTGGGATAGGCGGGCTTCGTAACGTGCTTTTTCCCGGCCGTCAAACCAGACATAATGGTCATTCAGCCCAAGCCCGTCTGGGTCGTAAATTTTACGACGGTCGCCGTATTTAGGATCCCAACTTGCAAACTCGGTATACCCAGGGCTCTGATAACGGTACGTCAGCAGTTGAATATCCGTTTTGTTGGTAAAACTTTTGGCATACTTCGCCGTAGCACTTACGCCTTGGCGGCGGGAGCCATCATCATATTCAGCTCGCGAGCCGTTAACGCTCAGTGCCAGCGCGCCCCACATCCCCATAGATTGCGTAACGCCTATGCCTGCTGCCTGATAACCACTGTGCAGCAGAGTGGCCATATTGAGGGTGGTGGACGATAGCCCCCAGTCAAGGCTAGCCAGACCAAAGGTGCCATTACCGGAGGAGAACGCCTCACTCAGACGGTTGGAATCGTTTCGCTGCCCAACGGCTAGGTTGTAGTTATAGTCCCCTGGTCGCAGAAGAGAAGGCAGGGTGGCTACCGGGTATTCAGTTACAGTTTTATGCCCGCTATTATCCTCCACGGTTACCACCAGATTTCCGTTACTGGTGGAATTAATGTCATCGAGCCGATACGGCCCTGATGGCACTACGCGAGAATAAATGGTGTATCCCCCTTGAGATACTGTGATTCGGGATGCTGAGGAAGCGACACCCGTGATGACCGGCGCGTAACCCCGTGTTTGCCATGAGCGCATATTGCTGTTGGATCGCAGGGCGGCGCCATAAAACCCGAAATCATTGAATAACTCAGTCTTCGTCTGCGATCGTCCTAGCAACAGGTCGCCTTTAATTTGACTGATGGCCGTGGATAGTGTGAGGTCATTCGTGGTGAACTCACTTATCCCTGCGTTTCGAGCCGCGTTCATGTCACTGGATAAAATCCAGCGACCGACATTCAAACTGGTATTGAAGCTGCCATAGGCATTAAGGGAATCATCCCCATACCCGTTGTTGTTTCGAGTCTGAACGTTTTGGTTAAAGTTACCGTTATACTTCAGGCGTAGACCACTGATGCCATAATCCCAGCGTGAGGCATCGTTTTTTTCTGCCAACCAAGCTTGAGGAATACCGAAATCTAGGGACTGACTGCCGAGGTCAAAACTGACTTTTGTGCTGTCCTTACGTCCCAACTGGTAGCACCCTCGGACAGTGTCAAAGGTGTCCTGATACGCTTCCGGCTTAAAGAAGATGCCGGCATTCTGCAGCCACTCTGGACTGAGACAAAGCAGGCCTGTCTGCTCATCATCTGGACTGATGGTGAGCTCCGTTCGTCCGATTCGAGCGCCGTTGAGAGAAACGTCGATATAGTACTGACCTGCAGGATATTTCACCCCGTCCTTTAGAACCGAAGGAACATCCGTGGTTCCTTGCAGGAATGCCGTATTGAGTTCCGTGGCAGATGCAAAGGAAGAACAAATGCTCAGAGCTAGAAGAGACAGCGCAGGTTGTTTTATTTTTGTATATAGTTTTGTGTTCACGCAGACCTGCCTTCAGAGCAAATAAAGAACAAAACAAAAAAACAGCATAGACTGATAAAAGGCCCTGCCGAGCACGCACAGAACAGAGTTGTGTGCAGGCAGGACCTGTATGGATATCTAAAGAGGATTACTGGTAGGACACCACGTAAGCCACAGCAGAGCGGTAGTCACCCGGAGTAGTGTCACCAATCAGCTGTGCGCTGAATTTCGCGCCGTCGCTGGTAGCGTTAGCCAAGTTGGTTACGGCAACTTCTGCTGTGTTGGCAGTAGAAGTAATGTCACCTGGAGTATTGGCGTTCACCGATTTCAGTTTTGCGTAGGCGCCAGTTGCGCTCCCGCCCTGATTGGTCAGGCCGTTAGCATCCAGGTTACCAGTGAACGCGAAAGTAGCATTAGTCAAACCAGTGAATGTACAAGTAGCGCCGGCTTTCGGTTTCAGGGCAAAATCAATAACGCTACCTTCATGATCGGTGCCAGTTGCCTTCACTTTGACATTGCCCAACTGAATCACGTTGCTTACCGCACCATTGGATTCCGCTACGATGTCACAAGTGGTGTCAGTTACGGTACCCAAGAATTGGATATCTCCCCCGTTTACAGCCGCCATTGCAGAACCGGACATCACAGCCAGAGCCAGAGCAGAAACAGTCAGTAAATTCTTTTTCATTGCTTTATCCTTAATAAGTATTGATATAGGTACGACAGTCTGTCAGTGTAATTATTAATAAATACAACTTTCCCTTGATGATGGCGCTTGCTCCAACCTTGAGCTTTTCTTATTGCCACATCCTTATGGACAAGAAACCATCGGTGGCGCTTTAAAATAAAAATCAAAAAATAAAGCCCCACCGATAATCACTTATCTAAATATGGAGTTACATTATCCGACCAATAAGAATTGGATAGTGAGAAAGTTAAGTTATTAATAAGCCACTTGCACTCCGACGAGAGAGTACTTTACTTTATTGGTGCGCCCATTCTGCATGATTGTCCCCTAATCCTAACTTTTTCACTTTCTAGTTTTTTATATTTCCATCTATCCTCTGGAGTTTAATAAAAATTTCAGCGCATATAAGGAATTGCTGTGCTTAGCATAACCTCTGTGCTCATGATAATCTGACTGCCGCACTGTTTTATGCTAAGCGCGATAAATACCTCGCGATAATAATGTTGTTGGTTTTTTAATTGCATTGCTTTTAATCGATAACTTTCTACCAATAAGAGTTTATCAACTAACATATTGATTTAGCGTGGTTTTGAATTTTAAAAAATAACAACGCCTAGTTTTCCATTAAGTTCATAAATAACTTATGCAACCTGCGGCTATTATTAAGGCCATCTTTTTTCTTATTTATTGTTATGTTGCAATATCCGCTATTTCCTAGTTTCAATGTGCGTAAGCGACGAGCCGGTCATGGTGTGCCCTTCCTCATAAATTAGCGCACAAATTCTGGCGACCGTCCGACTGACCATCTGCATGTGACGATATTTCACCGAGAAATAACTCTGTGCGACACCATTAGCCTCACAGGCTTCGCTACGGCTTTTACCGTGTACCAATACATCTTCTAAAGACTGTCGGATACTTGGGCTATGCATCACACAGACCGTGGACAGCAAGCGAAAAAGTCGAATATCAACTTCACCCGGTGTTAATTCTCCCTGAGTTATTTTACTCATAGCGCTCAGATCATTCTCTTCATGTGTGCGACGCATTCCTCCACTCCTGCAATCTTTATACTGTGACACTGTATTCTTGTATATTAGCCAGTACCTGCTTCTCGTCACTGCTCGCCTTTATCTTGACCTGTTCATGCGAGGGCAATGGTGGTGGGGATGACACCAACGCCGGCCGGTGTTCCCTCATCGGGTAATAAGAAACGGGCCCTGCGGTTACTGTTAGCGAGGCAATAAAATCCTGAGTACGGTTCTGAATACCCAGTACTTTCATTGCCATCAAGCGATAGTGGTAAACTACCTTACTACTACATCCCAACAATCTTCCGGCGGTAATGGGTTCAACTCCCTTAACCAACCAACCTAAAACCACCTCTTGCGCCCTTGGCGATGCAATTAGGTGAGAAAAGTGTACATGCATTAATTGCTTAATTGACTGCAATGCCTCCGAAACACCTTGCGTCCTCCATGACGGGAGTTTGGTTAAATTCACTTCCTCTCTTAAAGTACGAAGGAGACAATGATATTCAGCCAGCAATAAACAAGGAGGATCATTCATCAAGGCATCATATTTTTTTAATGCTATCCCATCAAAATATTTCCCAACTATTTTGTCAGAGAATAAAAACTCGTCTTGCATAAATATGATGGCCGTATCTGGGCATTGTTGGCGCAGAGCTAAAGTAAGAGCCACTGCATTTCTAGGCGCATCATCGATAATAAGCAAGTTAGGCTGTGTATTTATTGCATAGCTAACAAGTATATCTGTATCACGCGTGCCTTGAATAATTATTCGGGTTTGTTTTATTGAACGGTACGTATATTCAATTGCTACCTGATGCGTCCAGTTCTTGGAGTAAATCATCACCTTTAATTTATTGTTTATCTTATTCATGACCGCATCCTTAAGCCCTGTTAATAACCAACTTCATTATTCATCCAAGAATAACACCATAGGGTTTGTGGGTTTACGAGCATCCTAAGCTAGACATTTGGCGTGGTATAATTAATAAAATCGATCGATAAGATCTTGATTTTAAATCAATAAGGTTTGATGTAAGAAAAATCTGATGATTGCATTGTGGGAATGTTCATAAAAGGAGCGATATTATTTTTTATAAAATATTTATAATATCAATGAATTTATTAATGTTTATTTTTGATATTACGTAATGTACGTTATAGCGTACATTGCATAATTATAAATACTTACAATAAGATGTTGCGATATTTTTCAGTATCAGCGCTTGAATGCTCATTTATTCGATAAACTTGAATAGTACGGAAAAATCGAAGGTTTAAAAAAACGGCATGGGAAATAGGCTGGGAAAAATCCTAATAAATTAGGACAAAGACAAATGAGAATTGTGTCGTGCATTGTAAAATACAGACACATTCAATATGGTGGAACTTGGATTATCTAACCTTATGGCAATAAAATAAAGAAAATACACTCTTTTTTAATTAGTAGAAGGCTAATGATGGGGTTTGTTTATCGTGGATAAACTGCAGAGAGGAGAAGACATTAACCTGCAAAAGTGCTGGCGACGATAAAGAATTTTGTTCAAACGTACTTAACGCAAGCAGCCCATCCACTCACCACCGTGTTTCTAGTCGCTGCCCCGCGGATATGATGAGTCAACGTAAACAGGCTAAACGATGCTTTTTGCTAGGGTTTAAACAGGAATAGATTGAATAGGTCGTTTAACATCAACGGTGCGCTGTTGATTTGACCCAGACTCTGAATTGAATACCAGTCAGTTGTGTAAAGGGGTACCTCAGTATGAATATGAACTGTAGGTCGCATAGCTGGGATAAAGATAAGCATCCTCACCAGCGTCACGGCGGTTTATCGCCCAGTGAGAAAATAAATGAAAAAGGGTGACAAAGGTGTACTGATTTTGTGAACTACTACATATTACGGGTGGTTCATGCTATCTAGTCTGCGTCAGACGCTTTTCACAAGATGCGACTAATCGCGAGTGACACAGCCTAGTTATAGTGAAAATAGATTAAGCAGGGCGCGGATGATTTTCGCTATCAACGACGGGTACATCTTCTTGTACTGGCAGATCATTCGCTGTCAGTGCAGCATCGCCGAGGCCATGGGGTAATGCGGCAGTCAGTGCGGCTAATGAACCACCGGAAAGACCCACCTCTCTGAGTAGGGAATCTACAATCGGCGCATGTGTACGATAGGATAGCGCGGCCGTCATTGCCTGTTCTGCTAGATTACTTCCACCGCTAGTACTTGGTTCAGATGAAGAGCCTGCTGTGGCAGAACCACTACGGTTTAAACCGTCAACCTGAATGATTTTGATACCGTCGATAGATTTTATTGGTTCAACGGACTTCTCAATAATACTTGGCAGGGACTGCAATAGTGCCAGTTTGAATTTTAGGCTGGTTTGATTATCGGACAGTATATTGACCGCATCATTTAATGCCCGTTGTGCTTCAGCTTCAGCAAGCCCTTTTTTCAGCGTCGCCTCTGCGAGTTTAATAATGGCTGCTGCTTGCATTTCGGCTGCTTCTTTCTCGGCCTGCGCCTTCAGCGTTAGCTGTACCGCTTCGGTTTCTGCGGATTGTTTTGCGACGATTAGCGCAACCTGTTTGGCACGATCTGCTTCGGCGGTTTCCCGAGTTGTAACCACGTGTTCTTCCGCGCGTACAGCCTCGGCTAATGCATCGTTTGCTCTTGCCTGAGCTTGAGATTGCTGCTCTGATTTACTGGCAATCGCAATATCTTTATCCTGCGCGGCGATTTCAGTCACCTGTTGTTGTTCAATCTCTTTTATTCTAATTTCACGTTCAGCTTCTACCTTACGAGTGCGAACAGCCTGCTCCCGGGCGATTTCCGCTTCTTGAATTTGACGTTCGGTGCTAATACGGCTCTGTTCAGCCTCTCGGCGGCGTTCCGCTTCAAATACGGCAATATTAGCGCTTTGCTCTGCGCTGCGAGTTTTTACCTGCTGCTCTTGGTCAAAGGTCATGAACGATTCTTGTTGCTCAATTTCCAGCTTACGTGACATGGCATCGCGGTTCTTTTCACGTACGGCGACTTCAATGTCTTGTTCGACTTCGTTACGTTCACGGCGGCGGCGTTCAGTTTCCTGAGTCAGTTTGGTTAGACCCTCTGCATCAAACGCATTGTTAGGATCGAAGAATTCTTTCGAGGTTTGGTTAAAGTTAGTTAATGAAACGCTCTCTAACTCCAAGCCGTTTTTGGTTAAATCCTCTGCGACCGTATTCTGTACGCCTTGAACGAAGTGTTCGCGGGTATCTTGCAGATCATGCATCGTCATCTGTGATGCCGTTGCACGCAGCGCATCCACAAATTTATCTTCAATAAGAATGCGTAGATCTTCCGGTGACAGCGTTCTTTGCCCCAATGTCTGTGCTGCGGTAGCAATTCCTTCAATGGTTGGTTTTACACGCACAAAGAATGCAACGACAACATCGACTCGCATACGATCTTTAGTGATCAAACTGTCTTTCATGGAGCGACTGACTTCCAGTTTGAGAGTATTCATATTGATGTGAATAAGCTCGTGAAAAATCGGAAGTACAATGGCGCCTCCGCTCATCACGACTTTCAGTCCACCCAAACCAGTTCTAACAAAGGATTGCTCTGCAGAAGCGCGCTCATAGAGTCGAGAGAAAATAATCCCGATGACCAATAATATGATTAATACGCCAAAAGAAACAAATCCCCAATAAGGAATGTTATCCATTTCAAACATAAAATTTCCTTGTGATATCATTAAGTAAGATAAGTTTTAAAGTAAATTAGGCCACGGGTTTTTGCTTGCTAAAAATCGCGCTGACGTTATTTTTGCAATAATGAGCACGCGTTCTCCCCGCGTAAAAATAACGTCTGGGTTTTCTGGCTCAATCAATAAATAGTGAGATTGTCCGTAGGTATCAACAATTTTACATTCTGCTGACATCCCAGGTTGCTCTGCGGATTGGGTTACAAGGGCCATTGAACCGACAAAGCTATCCTCTGACACCGCGAAGGATTCATCTTTGGGAAGATACGGAGCAAGCCATCGCCCTATGAAATGTAAAGTGGGCAGTGATAGCACAAATGCAATCAGAGCCATTAAACCTGCCGGTAGCGGCTTTTGAAGCAGGCTAATCATGAGATACTGCCCGCTGATACCAATAATAGCAAAACTGCCAAGCAGTAAAACGAGCATAACCAGCAATGGAAGCTTGCCAATGTGCAGCCAACTCAAGGCCTGCACGAGTAAGTTATCTCCACTGGCAAGATCAAAATGAGATCCTAAGGAAGAGTCTAAATGGCTAAATGCACTAGCACCTATTAGTAGCGATAATATTTCCAATACACCAAGAGAAATTATAAACGCAAGCGCGCAGAGAAAAGGGGCATTATAAGCAGACAGTAGTACCACTAGGACTCCTTTCGATCTATATCCATAATATGGTCATTCTATCGTTATTTCTTGCTTTAGGATATGGAGGGGGAGAAATATAGGATAATTGCTGTGAAAGATAATTTTCAAGGCATGTTTGCCGCTGAAACATCAATGGTTAAAATTGCTTTCGTCAAGTATCAGAAATTAACGTTAGGATTAGAGAAATATTTCACCCTAAGGTTAGATATCAAAATAAAACAATCGTTATCAATATTATCGCGATATAAATCGGAGATATTCACTACGTGAAGATGTAGTAGACCGCGTTTACATTTTGACTATGAATGAATTTCTCTTCGATATTTTCCTTTTATGTTCTTGCATCAGGTAAGGTTTTTATAGAGTGCCTTAAGCGTTTCTCGTAACCAGATAATTTTAGGGTTATGGCTGTTGCGTTTATGCCATAGCAGCGTGAAGGGAACCATCAGCTTTTCCCGTAGTGCTTCGTCGAAGGGGAGCGGGCGTGCGACCAAGGGGAGTTGGTGTAATTGATTATAGCGTTGGCAATAGAGAGGTGCGGTCGATATTAGCGAATGACCGGGTTGAGCAGCCATAAACAGCGATTGCTCGAAACCAGGCAGACTCAGTGCGATATTGCGTTTATGCCCCACTTCCTGCAATACGTCATCTAGCGCCCATGTATCGCTTTGCTCCCAGCAAATACTGATATGGGGATAGCGTAAAAAGGTTTCTAAATTCCATTCCTCTTGTAGCGCAGGGTGATCTTCTCGTAGCCAAACCCAAGGCAAATCAGAAAACAGAACTTCATAATCGATCGATAAAGGCAGCAGGCTGAGCTGTTCGCGCGATCGCGGATGGCTTTCGCGACCGGTGAAGCCAATATCTACTTCGCCACGAGTAATGGCGTCTAGTGCATCATAATCCCAGTTGCGTACTTTGATCGTTGCCTGCGGATAACGCTGGTAAATCTGCTGTGATAGGGAATTGAACATGATCATCATTAGCGGAGATTCTGCAACCAGTTCGAACTTCAGGCCATGCGGTGTTTCATTGTGTGGCTTATCAAGTAACAGATTGCTCATCTGCATCCACTCGGCCAAAGGGTGTTCCATACTGATCATCAGCGGCGTAGGCGTTAACCCCAGCGGCGTATTGACGAACAGCGGATCACCAAACCATGAGCGAAGCTTCGACAGTGACTTGCTCGCCGCCGAAGGCGTTACGTTCATACGCTTTGCCGCTTTGGTTACGCTGCGTTCTTGCATCAGAAGCTGTAGGCATAACAACAAATTAAGATCGAGACTGCTGATGGATTTCTTCATGGTTGGGTACAGGACTCTTGAGCGTAACGAGCATGATCAATGAGAGACTGACTATGCTACAGACAATCAGAATTGCGATCAGCATATTCAGCGCATCGATGCCGATTATCGCTGCTAGCCAAATCCAGAATGACGAACCGCAAACTTGGGCTATGCCTAGCACAGAGCTAGCCACGCCCGCGCGCAGTGAAAAAGGCCCTAAAGCCTGACTCATGGCCACACCAAACCCCACAGAGAAACCCGCGCAGATTAGCGTTAAGCCAAAGAGCGCCACGGTATTTGAGTTTGCGAGACTTAACACTACGGCGGCGACCAGAAATAGCCCCTGAGACGTTATCATGAGCGTCCGGGGTTTAAACACATCCAGAGCAAATGGGGTTGAGAATGATACTGCCATGCTCACACCCGCCGTCAACGCCATGATCATGGCATATTCTCCCCGCTCGAACCCCATAATCTCCATCAACAATACCGGCGAGGTATTTACGAAGGTGAGGATCACAGACACGCTCAATGTGGTAATGGCTAACCGGCTGAGGAAGACACGGGTGAGCAGTGATTCAGCAGTTATTTGTGACGGTGATGATGCGGAGGCTGATTCAGGACGAGTCTCTTTCAGAACAAACAGGGACAGCATACACGCCAAGAAACCCATGGTCATCATGGTGTAGAACAGGCTTTGCCATGGGAACTTGAGCATAATTAAATGCCCAAAAACAGGGGCTAGAACTGGCACAATGCAGGTAATTCCGTTTAGCAGTGAGAGTACTTTTGCTCGTCGGCGGTCGTCTAGCGTGTCTCGCAGAATGGCAAATGCCACGACATAGCAACTCCCCGCGCCGATGCCTTGAATAAAGCGTCCCGTTAGAAATAACAAGCTATCTTGTGCTAGAGAGCAGAGTGAGGATGCAATAATAAAAATCACGCTTCCCACGATCGCCACCGGTTTTCTTCCCGACCGATCGGCGATTTTACCTGCAAACAACATGGCACAGCCCATTCCAGTCAGATAGACGGAGAAGGCGATATGTAATTGTGATTCGCTGGCGCTGAGATCGGCTGCGATGCGAGGTAGTCCCACTAAATACATATCAATTCCAGTGGGATAGAGCAACACCAGAATAAAACTGCAGATTAGAAAACGTGTCATAGCATCCTCACAAGTAGAGTGGCGGCAAGGATAACGGCAAGGTGTGAGTGAGGCGAGTTGCCATTTGGACAACACTAATTTCCATATGGGACATCGACGTCAACATGGTCGCGATGTTGAGACGCGTCCAATAAAGACAACATTTTCTAATATGCTAACTTTGTTATTTTTTGTGCCTAGACCGAATCATGGTTGTTCAGTATTGCGATTCACTGTCCATCGGGGATCTGCAGGGAACAGCCAGCGGGCTTCATTAGTGAGTTGTTCTGCCTGAACGGGATCGTTTAAATATGTCGCGATTTGAATGCGAACGGCATACAGATTGTTGTCTGGATGGCGAAGCGTATAGTCTGCGGCCCAATGTTCAACGTTACGCAACGCATTAATATCCTGAACGTGATTAAAGCGTAACAGTTCCCCCATTTGCCGGTCATACTCATAGCGATCCTGTTGCAATACCGTCTGCCAAACCGCACGGGACGGGAGCTCATATTGTGTGCCATTCCTTTCAACGGTCGTTAGCTGATTCTGTAGGTACAGGGTTTGGATTAAAACACCGGCGGTGAATACGGTGAAAAATATCATGCCTCCACGGATCCATCTCATGGTCATCGGCATGGTGCTTGTGGAGTACGGACGATCCGCACAGCGCAGCAGCACAATCAGTAAAATCCAGTGTGGAGCCGATTGATATAAGGGAAATTCCGTCATCATATGTAATGCAATAGGAGAGGCGGTTAGTAACATGGCTCGTTGAAGCCGACCCCCATTCAGCCAAAGCGTGATGATTGCCATTAACAGCATTAACATTCCTACGGCGGCAAATATCCCTCCTTCCACCAGCCACAAAAGTATTTCATTATGCGGATGACTGACGGTTCTGATGCCAACGTTAGTGATTTGTCCGCCAAACTGATGCAGAAAAACGGACTCAAAACTACCAACGCCCCATCCAAACAGCGGATGCATACTGAATAACTGCCCGCTATGCTGCCAAATTAACAGCCGAGTATGGGTACTGTCGGTGTGAACTACGATAGGAAACTGTAGCCAAACATGCACGGCAAACGACAGGATGCCCCCAGCCACCAAGCTTATGATGGCGGCAAAGATGATAAAACGCTGCGGCCAAAACAGTCCTAAACAGGCGAGTATGACCAACGCCGTACTCAGATAGCCAATTTGTGATTGGCATGCGTAAAGAACAAAACCTTGCAGCGAGAGGCTGATATGCAGCAGCACGCGCTTCCACCGAGTAGTTTTGCTGCGATATAAAAGCAATAGCAGCGTGGCTGCTATGCCGCATGCGATAAAGCTCGCTAAGACATTAACCTGCTGGAAAATACCATAGGGGCGTAACTGCGCGGGTGGAAACTCCCACCACGCCGCTGCTTTGAGATGAAATAGCTGAATAACAGCGATGACACACTGCAAAACTGACGCTATCCACAGTGTGGAGAGTATCGCGAAGAGGTGCTGCCGCCGCCACGGTAACTGGAGTAATAAACGGTAGAACGATAATCCGGTGACTATACCGATTGCGACGATCAGTGCGTCGTTAAACCAAGGTAAAGGGGTGAGCAGTGCTCGAATAACCAGCACCACACATCCTGCATAAAGCCAGAACAGCGATGCTGAGCGACGATACCGCTGCCAGACTTTAGGCGCCTGAATGATAAGTAGCGCAAAGCAGCATAAGGCTATCCAACTCAGAATATTCAGAGGTAAAGATAGCCCGCTTCCTCCCATGTTGGGCAGGTAAACGGTCATCACGATACCGCCAAAAAAAAGAGCTGGTACTAATGCGCTATAGTAACCAGCTCGCAGTGAAATTCGGCGCATAGTTAAGCAAATCCCGTTAGATGGCGGAACGTTTGTGCCAGAGACACTGTGCTGGTCACATTGAGCTTTTTCATTAAGCGCCTTTTGCGATAGCTAACGCTTTTAACGCTGATACCACTGTTGAGAGCAATCTGTGTGAGTGATTGTCCCTTGAGAATTTCCTCCATTAGCCACCATTCTGTATGGGTGATGCCATACCTCGGCACCGAAAATGCCTGATTGCGGTAATGCTCAATGCTTTTACGGATCATACTGCTGTAATAAGGAGCGCTAAACGAGGTTAAGCGCAGGTGTTCCAGCATGTTGACTAATTCTTGGGGAGGCTCTTTCTTGCAGAACCAACTCGCCAAAGGCAGCTCGGTGAACAGTGCTGACAGCAGGGGAACTTGCCCCTCTTCAACGAGCATAATCAACTGACGTTGCTCACCTTTCAAATATTGATGACGAAGTAGACTTAATGCTTTAAACCGTGCCTCAGGTAGGCTAGCAATATCACAAAGTATGATTTGCTGTTTATTTCCCCAAATAGGTGTAGCAAGGTGATCGACGAGTTTTTGAAAGTCGCGATCAAAATATTCCAACGTAGATTGTGTGGATATATTTTTGGTATCAATAATTGCTTTTATTCCCTGAACGAAAGAAACGTCACTGTCAAAAATACAGAGTTGGAGTTCCATACGATATTAACCTTTATTGATAAGTCAGCGTATAATTCGCCGTGGCGGTAAATGGCCCCAGTGTTATATCTCCATTTTGCAATGCAGTTGGTTCGCCTGCGACCCAAGCTTGAAATGTTAAATCCATAGAACCGTTAGCAATATTTTCTGCCGTAGTCGGTTTATTGAGTTCTATTGCCGAACCATTGCTTTCTTTTAAACCAATTGCAACCCCTGAAGCTGAACTTGGAGAGACAGGATTTATAATCAGATGATTAGGAAGTTCTGTACTTTCTATTCCACTAAACGTGACTGAAACGGTTTTAAATACGGCATCACTGCAATTTTCTAGAGGTATGGTAAAAGGAACGGGCGGGCTCGTTTTATTACTATATAAATCTTTGGTAGATATTTGTTTGAAATTAACACCGATTTTATCTCCTCCTGGTTTGACGCTGCACGGCAGCGCCTCCACGGTTCCGTGGAAGCGCATGTCTCCGCCAATGAGCTCCGTCTGCGCGTAGATAGGGCCACTCAAAAGCAGAAAAATAGCGGCACCGTATAATTGATGGCGTTGTGGCATCGTTGCTATTCTCCTTAGTTATTGAAACTGTGCGACGACGGTAGCTGCAGCATCGAATTCCCCCTCAGGGATAATACTGCCCGGTTTTGCAATCGGCGCGGCGGTTAAATTCCATACACCTTGGTTATTATTAAACCCAGGGACGTCGTAGAATTGATTGGGTACTACCGTGCTACCTGATGAATCTTTTATGACAATGCCAAGATCGCGACGATCGTTTGCGCCATTTGTACCCAAATAGTCAGAGTTAAAACTTGCCACACCTGAACCGGCAGACTGAATACCCAGTTTTATATTAAGGTATCCCGTATCAAAACTGCCCCCCTTACACTGAACTTGAATAGGGACTTGCTGCACATAATTATTGCCATTTAGCTTTTCACTGGTATTAGGAATGGCTCCAAATTCGACGCTAATTGGCGTGCCTTGGTTAATAATACATTTGTCTGGAACGGTAATAATGCCAGAGCGAATATTAATAGTGGATAATGCCTCACCTGATAAAACACCCGCGGATAATAATCCACGGCGACCAAATACCTTAACCAGTTCGTGATCCACCAATACAATACCGTTAATAACGGGTTTGGTGATACGGAAGGTTATTTTCCCTTTTGAGCCCGAACGCACGTTGTTAAAACGAGATGACGGCGGCCTACAGCTTTCACTATAGCGGTTGGTTTCATCGGTAAAGGGCGACGTCACATACTCGCTTCGATTCCCTGCAATCCAGACCTCGACTTTAACGTCAAAATATTCATTTAAGCGGTAGTAGCCTGGGTTTGACGTTGATGGGGTCATGGTTGACGTCGTTGAGTAATAACGAGCGTCATTAATCCGTTGAGTACAGTATTCAGTGACGCCGAAATTACCGCCCAAATCCCATGACTTAGAGATGGTTCCCCCTATGACGTTGTTGGAGATATCCATCGTTTCCAGATCGAAGTCATACGTATGTGTACCACTGTTAGGTACGACTTCACCTTCGATCCAAGCTTGGGCGCTTGATGTATACGCTAGCGCAGCAAGAATGAGAGCAGTACTCCAACGGCGGCTAAACTGATTTACTTTTTTCATTACTGATACTCCATGATTAGCCGCAGTAGGCTGCGAAAGTCACCGGCGCTGATGCTCGACTGTGTGGATTCCAGTGCGGCATTAAGCTGTAGTTCGTTATCGCCGGGAGAGAGCAGCCAAGTGTTTGCTTTTTGGTTAAGCGCTAATGCGTGTCCTTTGTCATCAAGCAGGCGAATTCCCGCGCCTTTGACGGCGCCTTGGATACGTAATAGGTCTTGGTTTATTGGAGACGATTCCCCTTCCAAGCGGAGAGAAACCGCCTGTTCACCGCTGGTGTAGCGCTGAGTCGGTTGTCCGACGCTGTGACTTGTTATATCGCTTGCGGACTGAGAGGCGCCCCTCAAACAATCACGCAGGCGCAGTGTGAAAGGAATGAGTTTGCTGCGGTCTCCTGACTGATGAAACAGCCGAGCGCTGATATCTCCCAGATCGATATATTGCTCACGAGATTGGGGATCGAGCACACAGGGGGCGACGTAAACATTTCCAGAGAAATGAACGACGCCGTTTTCCCCTTCGACATGACTGAAGTCTTGTCGAAAGGTCGGTGCCGCCTGCAACATGAGCGGCATTGCGGCTAATACAATTATCGGTAACCGGAACTGTTTCATCACATCCTCCTTTATGTAGGGTCAGCGAGGCTGCTGATCAGCAGGTAATGCCTTACACACGCTTCCTTGGCAGCTGTACTTCAGTTCGGGATGGCCGCCATAATCGTTGATGTACATCATCGCGAAACTGCTCACCGCGGAATTAGTGACGTCAATATCGAGTGATGACTTCGGTGCAACCAATACGCCAGGAAACTGAGTCAGTTTGCCTCCGCCTTCTTTCACCGTTTTCTGTGCTAAACCAATAATCGTGATGTAGTAAGGCGTTGGATTTTCAATCGTCATCCGGTTACCAGATTGCTTATGGAAAACGACTTGGTTTTGCCATATCTCACCTTTGCTTTTTGGCACGATGGCGCTAGGGCGGTAAAACAGCTTAATGCGTGACTGCATAGCTAACTGCAACACGTTTGGTTTTGTCGGTTTAGGCGGAATTTCTCTGACATTGAGATAAAACAGGCTTTCACGATCCTGTGGTAAATCATCGATACCATTGGTCTTGGTGACACGAGCCACGCCTTTTTGCCCCCCGTTAATTCGCTGGAGAGGAGGCAGTACCACTAACGGTGAAGTGATTTTTTTGCCTTCAGCATCTTCCACCCAAGACTGGGCTAAAAAAGGAATATCAGGACTGGTGTTACTCAGATTGGCGCTGGCCGAGCGATCGTTACCCGTGATAATGAGGCGGGTACGATCCAATGAGATCCCAGCGTGTGCGCTTCCTATAATGGCGCTGAATAGGCATAGCGTGCTTAGCCAACGTTTGACTGTTAATTTGTTCATATTATTCCTTTCGCTATTAAGCAGGCCGCCATAAAGCGGCCGTTATTTCACTGGCAAGGCAGTAGTAATTGTTTGGAAGAGTTAAGGTTATGGTCAGGAATTTTCAGTTGGCACTGGCTCTTGCCGTTCCAATTGGCTGAGAGTTTTTCCCCCGGTGTCACACCCGCGATCCACGCCATACCGTTATCCATCACCATGGCCACGCTCACGCCGTCGCGATTGACAATTTCTGAACCAAACGGAGGGAAAGAACCATCTGCAAGGCGAATGAGTGCCATCATTTTTTCACCCTGAGCAACAGCAAAGCGCTGATAACCAATAGCCCCTTCGGTGAGCGTCGTTGTCGAAATTGCTTTGCTGGCTTCGATATCCTCATCCAGCGCATCAACGTCGATTCGAGTATCAAAACTGTTGTAGCTCACGACATCAGGTACGACGGCGACACCTTGGCTGTTGGTCCAAGCATGCTTACCATTAAGAGGAACACCGGCGATGCCGCTGGTATCCACCATGATGCGAGCCGTATCGAGCGTCGCGCTACTGTTATGCAAGGCGGCTCCGTATTGCGTGGCGGTAAATCCACCGCGCATGGTGCCGCCGACAGAAACATAGCGAGATTGCTGATAACTCAAGTTAGCGTTGAGTTCGGCCATCTGAGATCGATGCTGGTAATAACCGTCCATCGCAGCGCGATCGTTTTGACCTAAACCGGCTCGTATTCGCCACAGATTGTTGTAGTCGCTGTTATCGCTATAAGACGCTAACTGAGTCGTGCTGCCTGCGCTGTTTTGTAGGTCATAGCCCATCCAGCGGCTATCGCCGATCGGGATGGAGAGCGAGAGGGCAAAGCTGTCATCGCGTCGACCCTGATAGTCTGAACGCCAAGCAGATACGTTCGCCGTGATGCCATTGACACCAGCCAATCGGAAAGAACGCCCAAGCGTGATCCCGTAACGATCTTGCCCGCTGCGATCCCAGTAGTTTTGATGGGTGTAGGTAAGAAACATGGTGGTCGCCCAGTCAGGATTGTCAGCCCAAAAGGTTTTATTACCCGTAATGGTGTACATCTCTTTTTCTCGACCCACGTTGTCGTATTTCTGGTAACGCTCATCAAGATATTGAGAGAGAGAACGGAATGTCTTTTGAGAAAAGCGGTAGCCTGCAAAGGTGATTGCACTGTTATATTCGTCGAAGGTTTTAGCGTAGCTAAGCTTAAAGGACATCCCTTTTTGGCTATCCTGATCGGGGACGCGACTGATGGATTGCGTCACGTCAGCAGATAATGCGCCAAGCACATTCAGATCGCGGCCAAGACCTAAAGACCATGCGTTGTAGTCATTACCCGTCAGCATGGTGCCTCCGTACAGTGACCATGCATTGCTGATCCCCCATGAGAAGTCTCCGACGTAAAAAGCCGGTCCTTCTAGCTGGTGGTTATAGCGAGATGGCTTACCGATAGAGGTGTTGTAGCGCACGTAGCCAGGGCGTGTGAGATACGGGATATTGGCGGTATTGACTTGAAAAGTCGAAACCGAACCATCTTGTTCTTCAACTTTAACGTCCAACGTACCGCGTACAGAACTGCGCAAGTCCTGAATATTAAATGGCCCCGCCGGCACGGTCGTTTCATAAATAACGCGGCCACTTTGGCTAACGGTGACCTTTGCGTTGCTTTTTGCGATACCGTGAATTTCAGGCGCGTAGCCCTGCAGGCTTGGCGGCAACATGCGCTCATCGCTAATCATGTTGATACCGGTGAAGCGAACGGTGTCAAAAACCTGTGAGTTAAGATAGATTTCGCCGACGGTCAGTTTTGACGCCAGACTTGGCAGCGGGCGGTAGGCATACACCTGATTCCAGTCAAGATTATGCTGGCCATCATTGTCGTAATTTGCCTGATATTCACCACGCATACGCCAAGCACCGGCGTTAAAACCGGTTTGACCATAGGCTGACAGCGAGTGTGTGCTATCACCTTCTTTAAGCTGGTGAGTCATCTGGCCAGAAAGGCTGTAATCAAATACTAAGCCAGCCACACCGTCATCCCAACGTTCTGGTGGCACCCAATCAGGATCGTTATATTTCATCCATGCCTGCGGCACGGTGATATCCAGAATCCCTTCATGATTGTTGAGTTCAACGCCAGGGATCGCTTTGATGTCGAGGCACTGTGGGTCAACGTGGTGTATTTTCTCCTGGGCTTCTTTTTTTAAAGCGAGAAAATCGACCTGCTCTGGCGTCAAGCAGACAAAGCTGGTGTCAGCATTATTTGCTGTGGCGCGATAGATTACGTTTTGCTGTGATACTGCTTGGCCATTAACACGGATATCTAAAAGATAATTCCCTGGAACGACATAGTTATCGGATGAGAATCTCTTTAAATCGACATTTTTACGATCGGACGCATCTAAAACGTCGGTGTTAAATTCCACCATAGGATCGGCCGCGACCCTGTCGCTGTAGCAAAACAGGGCGATCAAAACAGCCAGTAAATTTTTTTTCGTTTTCGGTGAATAAAGCATAATATCACTACGTTATATTTTACCGGCTGTCATGCGCAGCCCTTAAGAGCGAGCTAAAACGCCCCCCGTCAGATATTCCCTTCATACTTCAAGCTGCATCTTTATTAACGGTGTTTACTCTTTTTCCACCCCAATGCGGCTCGAATTATTTTGGATATACATAGCTAACCTGCCGTTGAGTTACAGGTAGTCCATGAAAAAACGCGCCGTGGCATAGAAATCGCCCGCACGAATATTTCGCCCTGTTGAGACGAGTGACGCGCTGAAATTCAAAATGTTGTCACCATCCATCAAGGCATAATCAGGTGTGTTCTTACCCAGTGTTAATATTTCACCATGAGTATCAGCTAATTGAATTGCAAAGCCTCTAGCTTCCCCGTCAATGGCTAATAGTTGGTTGTCGGATGAGTCAGGTATGCCGGTGAATGTTACGTTTGCGCTATGGTAATAACTGCCGGGTTTTATAACGCTAGCCAAAGCACAACCGGTTAGCTTGATATTAAAATTTTTTGTGAGTAACACGCCGGAACCTTGCGCTATATCCCTCGCTGAGATATTTCCAAACTCGATCCACTGTTCTCGGTAGAGTGGATCAATCACACAGGCAGCTTCGATTAATTCACCTTTCATACTTAGGCTACCCGGTGTTATATTTCCTGTTTGCGCATGGGCAAGGATCGGAATGACACCGATAGCAATATATAGCCAGCTGCGGATAAACATGATGTCTCCCTGTCAGGAATAATGTTCTATCCAAGGGTGAAAATAAACGCGGGAATGCTCCCGCGTTGTACGGCTGATTTATTGATAATCAATCTGGAAGTTAACGGTAGATTGGAATGCACCTGGGGTTACTGCACCAGATGCATTGTCAGCTTTCAGGTAAGCGACAAATGGGATCTTGTTAGTGCCGTTAACCAACTGAACTGGTGTCATTTTTTGACCCCAAACCACGTTGTTACTTGCGTTGTCTTTCAAACCGATACCTGCGCCTGAAGCGGTGCCAGAAGTGAAGGCAGCTAAGGTATTATCGGCTGTGTTAATGGTGTTTGGGTTATAGGTCACCGTCGCAGTTTTTGCCACAGTAGTATCGCAATCCTGCAATTCAATATTCTTCTGAATATTGCCGGCTTGCTGGCCATTAGCTAAAGCTGAAGTTGGGATCTGGCCAAAATCAACAACCACTGGGCTAGATGATGGCGCTAAACCACAGGCAGAGTTGACCAGTTCACCCTGGAATTGAATTTCACCTGTAGTTGGAGAACCCGTGTAAGCCGCAAATGCAGTCATAGACGTCATGCCAGCAGCTAAAGCTGCAATAATTGCCAGTTTATTCGTTTTCATATTGTATATTCCTAGAGATTTAGCATATTGCTATCAATAAGTAACAGCACATGGTGAAAATTTATGTACTTGCTACTCTATTTTATTCAGCGGTTTTAAATGTCGATTTTTATTAAATGAAAGATATTTCATAAATCCATTTAACAAATCAATATTACAATTATTTTGTTTATACATAAAAGGCTTTGCTAATCAATAAAAAGAATTCGGTATATTTTTCTAATTGTTATTTTATCCTTAGAGGTTCAGATCGTTTGTTAACAATGCTTGTGCTGCTGTTGGAATAAAAGTCCTGATATCTGGATTTATTTGGAATGTTCCTAGTTAATTCATTGGCGAATTAAGATAATTCCTTATGGTTTTATTTTTAAATGATTTAAATTACAAAAATGCAACATATTGATATTATATGAACCTTAAACTTATGAGGTTTATTCTTAATGGTTTAATAATTTGGCTCTAGGAAAATATATAGGGTATAAATTCTTGGCAGGTTTTGATGACGTGCTGGAGTAAGGTAATGGTTTTGGTTATGGGTTAACTTATTTTCATAAGAATTTTCTCTGGATTGATTATATCTCGTTATTTGACTGCTTAATGGACGGTTGATCTAACATGCATCTGAGCGTCAGGGGCAATTGCGACATCACACTCTTTACAATCCAAATACTTTGCAACTATTCATTACTCTCTCATCGTGCGTAGAGTGCTAGAGTTGCGCCTGAAGCATGTTGCTTAAGGCTTGAGCCTCTTGAGGTGTACCATGAAAAAGTTAATTGCTATCGTGTTGTTTTCAACGCTGCTAGCGGGTTGTGCAACAGAATCACCATGTGTGCCGAGCTATGATTCGGAAGGGCGATTAGTGCATACCAATACCTGTATGAAAGGTACGACTCAGGATAATTGGGAGACGGCGGGGGCTATTGCTGGTGGCGCAGCGGCGGTTGCTGGTTTGACGTTGGGTATCATCGCGTTAACTAAATAACGCTATCGTTTAGACTTCGTTAGCGGTAGGTAAACAAAAACTCAGCCTAGGCTGAGTTTTTGTTTTAATGCTTAGTCGCGCCATTTTATTCTTTCTTTTCATCTTCATAGCGTGTTTTTGCGTCCAGTGCTTCTTGATGTGTTGGATGCTCGCTGATTAATGTATTGGGACGAGGGTGATCTGCCCGTAGCTCATACCAAATTTCAGTTGCTCCCTGTGTACCTTTACGGATTTCAACGATCTCTGCATGTCTTGGATAGGGCGGTTTACCTGCCATTTTTGCTCCTTATTGTCTGATGAAATCAGTGTGATAGTTCTTTTCAGTATAGACAATGTTGGTGAATGCCCAGATAAAACCGACGATTCTTAGAATTAGGGGAAAGACCCTTTAAGGCGTAGATAGACTTCGGAAATGTAGCCTTCCAGATGAGCAATAAACGCTTCAACCAGCGCCGAAGAAGGACGATGCTTCGGTACAATCAGACTTACGGTAAAGGGGACGTCAACGCTAAAGGGTCTGATTTCTACGCCACACCCTACGAAATCCAGCGCGGTGAGCGGATTGACAATCGAAACGCCAACTCCTTGGCACACCATTGCACAAATAGACGCGGCGCTGTGGGTTTCTACCACCATCTGACGACTAACCTGCTCGCGATGAAAGAGAGCGTCTAGCGTTTGGCGATAGCCATCGTTAGGCGACAGACTGATATAACGTTGTTCCTCAAAGTCTTGGGGTGTCAGCCGTTTTTTACTGAGCAATGGATGATTGCTCGGTAGTACGCAAATCTCGTTTAAGGTAGCCAGCGTCCGGCGTTCAGTGCCTGGTGGCGTATAAGTGTTCTCTGTTAATCCAAGATCGTAGCGCTGTGCGGACAGCCACTCTTCTAATAAAGGAGACTCTTGTGGAATCACATTTAGGCTTACGTCTTGGTACTCGCCCAAAAATGTACGGCAGACATTGGGCAACAGAGACTGCGAGAACGCGGGCAGACATGCAATAGAGAGCTGAGCCTGCTGGAATTGTCGAATGTGAGTTGCAGCGTCAACAATACGCTCAATGCCATAGTATGAACGCTGTACTTCCTCAAAGAGCTGTAACCCCTGTGCTGTGGGTCTCAGTCGCCCACGAACTCGGTCGAATAGAGACATCTGCAGCAGTTTTTCAAATCGAGCTAACTCACGACTGACAGTGGGTTGTGACGTATTTAGCAATGCCGCGGCTTCGGTCAAATTGCCTGTCGTCATTACCGCATGAAAGATTTCGATCTGGCGCAAAGAAATAGCAGACATGGTCGACGAACTCCAAGCGAGATAAAGCCATATCATAAATGAATAGACTTGCCCTAAATAGATATTTTATTAAAGGCACACTCAGTGGCAATAATCGAAGCACAACATCAAATAACCACAAAATCAAATAACCACAAAAATAGACTGACCGCCGAGAGGATGCCATGCCACGTTCGCTAAACGATCGCACTACTTCGCTGAATGCCGATAATCTCATTACGCTACCGTCACGTTTTGGTGGCCCTGTATGGGTTTATGATGGCGAGATCATTAAACAGCAGATTGAAGAACTGCGCGAATTTGATGTAATTCGTTTTGCGCAAAAAGCCTGCTCGAACATTCATATTCTGCGGTTAATGCATCAGCAAGGCGTGAAGGTGGACTCCGTTTCTTTAGGGGAAATAGAACGTGCACTGCTGGCGGGTTTTCAACCCGGAGGCTCGCCAAGCCAAATCGTGTTTACCGCTGATGTACTCGATGAAGCGACGATTGCTCGCGTGGTTGAACTGAATATTCCCGTGAATGCTGGATCAGCCGATATGCTGAAGCAGTTGGGAGAGCGCTCGGCAGGGCATCCGGTCTGGCTGCGTGTGAACCCAGGGTTTGGTCACGGCCACAGCCAGAAAACAAACACCGGCGGTGAGAACAGCAAGCATGGTATCTGGTTTGAAGAACTGCCGCAGGCGCTGGCATTAATCAAACAGTACGATCTAGAGCTGATAGGTTTGCATATGCACATTGGTTCAGGTGTGGACTATCAGCATCTCGCGCAGGTTTGCGATACGATGGTACGTCAGGTAATCGAGCTAGGTCATGATATTCAGGCGATCTCTGCGGGCGGCGGTTTATCGATTCCCTATCAGCAGGGTGACGAGTCGATTAACGTTTCTCACTACTATGGCTTATGGAACGACGCGCGAGAGCGTATCGCTCGTCATCTAGGCCATCCTGTGCATTTGGAGATTGAGCCGGGTCGCTACTTGGTTGCTGAGTCAGGTGTGTTGGTGGCACAGGTTCGCGCGGTGAAAAATATGGGTAGCCGCCATTTTGTTTTGGTTGATGCGGGTTTCAACGATCTTATGCGCCCAGCAATGTATGGTAGCTATCATCATATTTCTCTCTTGCCTGCGGATGGACGAGACGTGACTGCTCAGCCTCGGGTTGAGTCTGTGATTGGTGGGCCGCTCTGTGAATCTGGTGATGTGTTTACGCAAAAAGCGGGCGGGGAAGTTGAAACGCGTTCAATACCGGCCGCACAGGTAGGCGATTATCTGGTTTTCCATGATACCGGTGCATATGGTGCGTCGATGTCGTCGAACTACAACAGTCGCCCGTTGCTACCTGAGGTGTTGTTTGAAAATGGTGAGTCGCGTTTAATTCGCCGTCGTCAGACGATTGAAGAATTATTGGCACTAGAGATGGTATAATTTTACTAATTATATTTATTAATAGTTTCATGTGCGTTAGCGAATTGTTGACGCACATGTTCAAAGAATAATGGTTATTATTTGCCACCATTACAATGGCAATAATTGTCATATTTAAGCATTCAGATCATATCTATTCTGGTTTTCTTTCCCGTAAAATAACCGACCTAATCATTTCACGCGCATCATCTTCAGTTATGAATACCGTCAAAATACAGTCTTCGACCAGAATGAATCCGGTCTGGCAGGATATGCTGCATCAGGCCACACAAACGCTGCTTGCTCAGCGAACCCTCTCTGAGCTGATGCAGGCTCTCCACGGCTTGTCATTTTCCGTTATTCGTTTTGATCGCGTTAATATCTTGCGCCTCGACCCTCTGCATAACCGTATAACACATTATGGCTATCAGCCTGAAAGCAAACAGATGCAGTGTTCCAATGATGTTTTATTGGCTGAAGGACCTGGGGGGAAAGTGTGGGCGGATCAGCAACCTATTTGCTGTCAGCGCGAGCAGTTTATTCAACAGTTCCCGCAGGTTTCAGAATTAGCGCAGTATCGCTCTCTTAATGTTTATTATCAGCTACCGCTGACAACACCACGCCAAAGATTAGGCGGCATTGAATTCATTAAACACGGTAATCAGCAGTTTAGTGAAAGCGAGTTGGCGTTGGCTTTGCCGTTATCTGATGTGGTTGCCAGCGTACTCGAGAATATTCTTGAGCGCGAACATGTTCAGCTTGAAGAAGAGAGCCTTCGTCGCGAGCGCGATCATTACCGCATTTTAGTCGACGTAACCAATGCCGTGACTTCTAAGCTAGAGCTAGACGCACTGGCCGCTGAGGTCTCCAAAGAGATCCATCGTTTCTTTGGTATTGATTACATCGGCCTATCTATTTTTGATGAACAGGAAGATCGCTTCAAAGCCTATGTGGCCTGTTATCAAAGTGGAAAGCCGGTGCTGCGCGAGCAAAAGTACTTACCGCTGGAAGGCTCTCTTGCTCAGCAGGTGGTGCAAAGTGAAGAGATGCTGTTGATGGATTTGCAGGACTCCACACGTTTGGCGCCACAAGATCGTCAGTTAGCTCAGATGTTAGAGTTTGGTCATCAGACGATTTGTCAGCTTCCGCTGGTCTTCGGCAACAAAGTGTTGGGCGTGCTTAAACTAGCTCAATGTCAGCCAGCCATCTTCAGCGATAACAACCTTAAACTGCTACGCCAAATAGCGGCTCGTATCGCTATCGCTGTGGACAACGCGCTGGCTTATGGTGAAATTTCTCGCCTGAAGGATAGTTTGGTTCATGAGAACCGTTATTTGACCGAGCAAATTCGCCAAGATAGTGATTTTGGTGAGATTGTGGGGCAAAGCGCCGCCATCAAAAGCGTGCTAGAGCAGGTCGAAATGGTCGCTTCTAGTGATTGTAGCGTGTTGATTCTGGGAGAAACCGGAACAGGTAAAGAGCTGATTGCGCAAGCCATCCATAATCTGAGTTCCCGTAACCAAAAACGCATGGTGAAGATGAACTGCGCGGCAATTCCAAGCGGGCTGATTGAAAGCGATCTGTTCGGTCATGAAAAAGGGGCTTATACCGGAGCAACGTCGCAGAGAATGGGGCGTTTTGAGCTAGCAAACAAAAGCTCACTGTTTTTGGATGAAGTGGGAGATATTCCTCTCGAGCTACAACCTAAACTGTTGCGAGTACTGCAAGAGCGCGAAATTGAACGTCTGGGTGGGAATAAAGTTATCCCTGTCGATGTGCGTCTGATTGCGGCCACCAATCGTGATTTAAAGCAGATGGTTCTGGACCGTGAATACCGTAGCGATCTCTACTATCGCCTAAATGTTTTCCCTATCGTGATCCCGCCGCTGCGTGAACGTCCAGAAGATATTCCGTTACTGGTTAAATTCTTTACGCGCAAAATTGCCAAACGGATGAACCGCACCATTGATAGCATTCCAACGGAAACCATCCGCATGCTGTGTGATTTGCCATGGCCGGGGAATATTCGTGAATTGGAGAACATCATTGAACGCGCAGTTATCTTGACGCGTGGCCCTGTGCTGAATTTACAGCTTAACGAACTGCAATATCATCTTTCACCGCCGTTGGTGAATAAGCCTGCGAGAGAAATACCGTCTTCTTCGTCGACATGGACGATGCCAAAGGCATCTAAGCCCGCAGAAAAAGTGCCGCATGAACAAGACGGCGAACTTAGCGAACGTGAACGTATTCTCAATGCTCTGCGAGAAACTAACGGCATTGTGGCTGGGCCACGCGGTGCTGCGGCTCGCCTAGGATTGAAACGCACGACACTGATTTCCCGTATGCAGCGTCTGGGCATTTCTGCTAAAGACTGATTTATCTCTTATGACTCGGGCGGAAATTGGCTTTTTTCGCCCGTGACATTTTCTTCGACATAAATGTCGAAGCGTCATCATTCCTCGTTTCATCATCATGTTTTTTACGCCTTCTCAATGAAATGCCGAAGTTAACCAATTGAATAATATCAATTATTCATTAATTTTACTTTTTGGCACGGATTATGCTTTGTATGGATTGAAACGTTCAACGCTGCTGGATTACGGCCTGATTGAGCGTCAAATCTATCAATGGGGCTAAGCCCTGAGTAACAAACTCCAACCCACAATGTGGAGCGAGGCAAAGAAGCATGAAGGTCAGCGAATTAACCGAAAAGTCGCTTTATATCCATGACAAAAATGAAAAATTAATGGCGCAATGGGCTCTGTACAAAAGCAGCCTGATTAAAGCCGCGACCTCTTCAAAACTGAAGATTTTTCATGAGTTCAGCTGCGGGGATGGCGATAGCGTTAACTTCACCGTGTTTGATCACTTTATGGTTGAAGTGAAGCTGGCAGATGAGTTCTACAGCAAAAAAATTCAGTATGGCCTGCGTATGAACGATGAACAGGGTGAAGATCATTTTGTTGAAATCAGTCATTCGACAATCGATGAGAATGGCCTGATTGACGGTACTGTCAACAATCGTTCTATGGACGCTGTGCTAGAGCACTATCTGGATAAAATTCACGACCTGTACGAGACCTTGTATCAGGCGATGAATACCAACCAGCCAGTGCGGGAGTTGTTGGTAGGTAAATTAGGGGCGCATTAGTTTACCTATCCACTTCTGGCTGCATAACGGCGGCCAGAAGTGGACAATATGTTTCTTAGCAAATCCTCGGTAACGGCTCGCTATGCGGTAAATCTAGCAGGCGTGAAGTGCCATACATTCCCGTTAAACGCACCTGTTTGCCTTCGGTAACGTCACCAATGGTAGCCGCATCTACGCCGAGTGGGTGTGCATGCAAGCTATCCAGTACCGCTTGTTCAGCTTCAGGCGCTACGGCAATAACCAATTTCCCTTCATTGGCGAAGTTCAGCGGTTCTAGGCCTAATAATTCACAAATGCCTCGAACGGCATTTTTTACCGGCAGTGACTGCTCAATCACATCAATACCGCATCCGCTGGCGTTGGCGAACTCATGCATAATGGCTGTAACTCCACCGCGCGTGGCGTCTCTCAAAGCGCGTACACCAGGAATATTTCGTAAAGGTGCAATCAAGGGAGCGAGAACAGCGCAATCGCTGATCAATTCGGCTTCAAGCCCAAGTTGCTCACGCAAATTCAGGATTGTCGCGCCGTGATCGCCCAAGGTGCCGCTGACGATCAGCTTGTCACCCGGTTGAATTTCAGAAGCTCCCCAATGGATATCATTAGGGATCGCGCCGATACCCGCGGTGTTGATAAAGATCTTATCTGCCGCACCGCGCTGCACAACCTTAGTATCGCCGGTGACAATCTGAATATTGGCGGCTTTAGCGGTTGCAGCCATGCTGCGCACGATCTTTTCCAAATCCAGCAACGGCAATCCTTCCTCCAGGATAAAGCCACAGGAGAGGTACTTAGGCTGAGCACCGCTCACCGCTAAATCGTTTGCAGTGCCACATACGGCTAATTTGCCTATGTCGCCGCCGGGGAAAAAGATCGGATCGATAACGTAGCTATCGGTCGTGAAAGCTAGGCGATCGCCGTGCTGATTAAAAATGCTCAGCGGCAGGCGAGCCTGATCTTCACGTTCATCTAAAGCGGGATTGCTAAACAACGGTAGAAACAGCGTATCTAGGAGTTGTTGCATGGCGCGACCACCGCTGCCGTGCGCCATTGTGATCACATCATCTTTAGACCATTCACTCATTATTCGTACCTTTTTTATTCAAGCCCACGACGATATTGGTAGAACGCCGCACAGGCTCCCTCAGATGAAACCATCAAGGCGCCAAATGCGTTTTGTGGATTACAGCCTTCACCAAACAGAGGGCAGTCGGCGGGTTTACAACGGCCGGTTAGAACATCGCCACAGCGTGCTCGTGGATCGTCTGCCACTTTCTGTTCTTGAGGATGAAAGCGCAGTTCGGCATCAAATTGAGCATAAGCAGGGCTTAAGCCAACGCCAGAATGAGCAATTTCTCCCAAGCCTCGCCATTCGCTGCTGTCTTTGGTTACAAAGACGTCATCTAATACTTTTTGCGCAATAGCATTACCGTGATCGGGAACGATGCGGCGATATTGATTTTCGACGCTGCAACGCTCTTCTGCTATCTGAGCCACCAGCATATCCAAGGCTTGTAGGATATCTAGCGGCTCAAAGCCGGTAATCACCAACGGCTTATGGAAATCTTCGCAGATAAACTCATAAGGGTGAGCACCTATCACCATGCTGACATGACCCGGCGCGAGGAAGCCGTCGATGCGCACGTCAGGCTGCTGTAATAAGCTACGCAGCGTTGGAGTAATGGTGATGTGCTGGCAGAAAACGGTAAAGTTTTTCAGCCCTAGCGCTTTAGCCTGCTGCAAGGTTACCGCGGTGCTTGGCATGGTGGTTTCAAAACCAAGTCCAAAGAACACGACTTCTTTATCGGGGTTTTGCTGAGCCAGCGTAAGCGCATCAAGCGGAGAGTAAACGATACGAACATCTGCGCCTTTGCGTTTAGCATCTAGCAACGAGCCATGGCGTCCGGGCACGCGCATGGCATCCCCAAACGTGCAGAAAATCACGTCTGGTTGGTTAGCTATTTCAACGCATTCGTCGATACGTCCCATAGGAAGAACACAGACAGGGCAGCCGGGGCCATGCACAAACTCGATCTCTGGTGGAAGTAATTGATCCAGCCCGAATTTGAAGATCGCATGTGTGTGTCCGCCGCAAACCTCCATCAACTGTAAAGGAAGTCGGCAGTGTGAAGGCAAGGAACGAACCCGTTCGGTAATGCGCTGAACCAGTTTTTTTGCCAGTTCAGGATTGCGGAATTCATCAACGAACTGCATATCTTATATCACCTTACTTTTCACTGACCTGTGGCGCTGGCTCGCCATTACGGAGAAAGTAGCCAACGTCTTCTTCGACTTCTTGCATTGCCATTAATGCGTCTAGCGTATCTTTGGCTTCAGCCTCATCCAGAATGCTCATGGCAAAGCCTACGTGAACCAATACCCACTGTCCGAGCATATCTTGCGGTGAGCCCTCGCAGACCAATGCAATATTGACTTCGCGTTTCACGCCGCATACGTCGACCGTGGCCATTTGATGAATATCATCGCCAACGGCAACCACCTGCCCCGGAATTCCTAAGCACATACATTCGTCTCCAACCAAGCGAGCCAAGCGTCCATACCTTCGCCGCTGGTGGCAGAAAGCTGAATCACGGTGATCTGCGGATTTACACGTTTAGCGTTGGCGATGCAGGCCTCAACGTCAAAATGCAGATACGGGAGCAGGTCGATTTTATTGATGATCATCAGGGAAGAGGCTGCAAACATATGAGGGTACTTCAGCGGCTTATCTTCGCCTTCGGTAACGGACAGTACGGCAACTTTATGGCGTTCGCCTAAATCAAAACTGGCTGGGCAAACCAGATTTCCTACGTTTTCAATAAACAGCAGGCTGTGGTCTGGTAGATCCAGACGATGCATGGCGTCGTGCACCATTTGAGCGTCTAAATGACAGCCTTTACCGGTATTAACTTGAATGGCGGGTACACCAGTGGCACGGATACGTTCAGCGTCGTTGGTGGTTTGCTGATCGCCTTCAATGACGGCACAGCTATACCGATCAGCAATACGCTTCAATGTTTCAGTTAGCAGCGTTGTTTTGCCTGAACCAGGGCTGGAAACTAAATTTAGCGCAGCAATGTGCTGTTGGGTAAAGTGCTCACGGTTGTGCTCTGCCAGATGATTATTTTTACCGAGCACGTCTTGTTCAATTTGCAGCATACGGCGCTGAGTCATGCCGGGCGCGTGGCTACCGGCTTCACCTTTTCCGTAGTGCAGATCGTTGTCCTGCTGTTCTGGTACGAATTTTTCTTCGTGTATGTGCTGGTGTTTACCTTTGTTTTTATTCTTATTTTTATGTTTGTGCTGATGATCATGAAGATGCAGTTCGGCATCAGAAGCCAAAACATAATTATAGTGATGATGATGCACGTCGCCGGTGTGGTGGTAATGGTGATGGACGACGACGGTCTGTGGGTGCTCATCTTGTGCGTGGTGGTGATGCCCATGGTGTTCATGGCCGTGGTGTTCATGGTCATGATGGTGGCCGTGCGCATGTTCATGATGATGTTCATGATCGTGATGATGGTCACCATGCGGGTGTGTATGCCCGTGTGCATGGTGATGCTCATGATCGTGATGATGATCGTCGCCTTCAATACGCTGTTCGCCAGCCGCGCAACCGCAGGTAGTACACATAAATTCTCTCCCGAAAACTATTCGATTTCGATTTGTTTGATTTGCATGCTGTCGCCGCTGTCCACGCGCAGATTATGGCTCTGGCAGTGTGGGCATCCGGCGTCATGTGCAGATACGGTGATTGACTGACTACAGTCCCAGCACCACGCCTGTGCAGGCTGGGTGGTGATGTGCAATTTGCAGCCTTCGGCCACGCTGCCGCGGCAGACGATGTCAAAACAAAAATGTACGGCGCTCTCTTCAATACAGGATAGCGCGCCAATCTCCAGCCACACGCCCGTTACGCGCTTCACGTTGTTGGCTTTAGCCTGCTGTTCAATGATGTCAAATGCGCTTTGGCATAGGGTCAGTTCATGCATAATTATGATCTTATTTTTTATGGCGGGCATATCCTCGGCGAATACACCCGATGAGACCTTGATTACCGTCATTAGATAACGCATTGGCGGCACCGTGGTAGCGTGACGTTTATGTCTTTGCGATCGTCCTCGCATCCGATAGCTGTACGGCAGCGATCACGGCTTGTCCAAGTGCTAAGGCGCCATCGCCAGCAGGTAATTTCTGCGGCAGCAACAGCGTGAAATCCGCTAAGTTTTGATGTAACAGCTGGCGCAGTAAGCGGTTATGCAATACGCCCCCTGACATCACGATAGTGCGACAATTTTCAGCCTCGGCATGCACGCGAACTAAATCCGCCAGCCCTTGGGCTAGTGCCGCATGAAATGCGTAGGCACGCTCTTCTGGAGGTGCCTGCCAGCTTAACCACTGCTGCCAAAACACTGCCATGTCGAGGTTATTTTGCTCATCTAAGGGGAGGGATATGGGCGCATTTTTGCTTTTTGCCTGCTGCGCTAACGCTTCCAGGCGGCAGGCCGCTTCACCTTCAAAGCTGATAGCTTCTGCACAAATATTTAGCGCAGCGGCGGCGGCGTCAAATAATCTTCCCGTAGAGGACGCCAATGGGCTATTAAGATTACGCTCGACCGCTCGCTGTAAAATCTGCCATGGCTGCGACAAAATAAATTGGGCTTCGGGATATTGCTGCCAATGCGGTACGAAGCGTAGTAGCTGTGCTAAAAGATTGCGCCACGGCTGCCGAGCCGCTAAGTCTCCGCCGGGCAGCGCAACGGCAGGTAAGCCGCCTAGGCGCTGCATTTGTCGATAATCGACCCGCAGACACTCTCCACCCCATAGCGAATCATCCGTTCCATAGCCGATACCGTCGAGCGCAAGCCCAACGAGCGGTGGTGTATCCAGCGCAATGTTGTGCTCGGCCATGCACGCTACCAGATGGGCATGATGGTGCTGAATCGGCAAACAGGTTAAATCCGCCTTTTCTGCCCACCGTTGAGCGAGCTGAGTACTGGCATAGGCTGGATGCAGATCGCAGGCCAAGGCTTCAGGCACAAACTGATAGATTTGGTGCAATAGTTCCCATGTTTGGGTGAATTGCTGCTGTACGCGCTCGTCGCTCAAATCACCGAGATGTTGACTCAGCACCGCACGGTTACCTTTCAGAAGGCAAAACGTATTTTTTAAATCACCGCCGACGGCGGCAATCGAGGGTAAATGACGAAAATCCTCTGGCAGATCGAAGCTGTCTGGAACAAAACCGCGTGAACGGCGCAGCATTTCGCTGCCGTTGGTGTGCCAGCGAATAACGGAGTCGTCAGCGCGCTGCACGATGTCGCGATTATGCAGTAACCAAATATCGGCAATGCCAGTGAGCTCGTGCAGCGCCTGTTGGTTGCTAAGCGCGGGTGGTAAACCATTGGCGTTACCAGAGGTCATGACAAGCGGGCGTCCGATCTTTTGTAGCAGCAGATGGTGCACAGGATTGGATGGTAGCATTACGCCGACTTCGTCTAGGCCAGGCGCAATGCCATCAAGCACTAACGATGATTTTGGGAGCAGAACAATAGGGGCTGCGGGACTCTTTAACAGCGAGAGTAAATCGGCTGAGACGTCGTCTCGACAGAAAGCGCGCACCCAATGTTCATTGGGCAACATAACGGCCAACGGCTTTGCTGGGCGTCGCTTGCGCTCGCGGAGTAATTGTATGGCCTGTGGATTGGAGGCATCACAGGCCAGATGGAATCCACCAATTCCTTTAATGGCGGCAATACCGCCGTTAAGCAATACGTCTATCAGTTCTTTCCACGCCTGTTGTCCCGTAAATGGCTGTCCTCCGGCCCTATTACTGCACCATAAATGAGGGCCGCAGTCGGCACAGGCAGTAGGTTGTGCATGAAAACGCCTGTTGGCGGGATTTTGGTACTCTTGAGCACAGGTTGGGCATAGCGGGAAGCTAGCCATGGCGGTGAAAGGACGATCGTAGGGCATACGGTGAATAATGGTGAAGCGTGGGCCGCAGTGGGTGCAGTTGATGAATGGATAGCCAAAACGGCGATTGTTGGGATCGCTCATTTCCCGTAAACACTCTGGGCAGGTAGCCGCATCGGGCACAATCTGGGTGTCCATTTTGCCTTTACCACTTTCCACAATGCAGAATTCATCGGGCAGTTCGCCGCCAGTCCACTCGTGTTCACTGATGCTGTCAATACGTGCTAACGGAGGGCATTCCTGACGCAACAGATGACAAAAATAAGCCACGTCGGCAGGTAAACGCAGTGCGATTAATACCCCTTGAGCATCATTACTGACTTCGCCTTGTAGTTTTAAGCGTTGAGCGAGTTGCCACACGAAGGGTCTAAAGCCAACACCTTGGACTTTGCCTTTCACTCTCAGCAAGATTGATTGTTGACTCAAAGGGGCTCCTGAACACTAACTCGTGGGAATGACAAAACTTCGCCACATCGAAGAGGCCTATTTTCCGTACTTAAGCGATAAACATCTTTGATGTGGGGCAGCGAGCATGCAAAAAGGGTCAAATAAATACAGTGATAACTTTCCCATTGGGCAGTTCTAATGCCCTCCCCAAATTCGGGGAGGGGATACTAAACAGATTGAGAATGGTTAAGCGTGCGCCATCCTGCGTTCTGCATCCTCAACGTGATGGCGAAGCCGTGATTTCATCTCGTTATAGGTCTGAGAGGCGTATGTCTCAGCCCAATCCTGATCGATAATTGGCTCAACCCGGACCGCGCAGTATTTGGTTTCTGGCGTTTTTGATACCGGATCCAAATTATCCTGCGTTAGCTCATTACAAGCGCCAATCCACCACTGATAGGTCATATAGATCGCACCTTTGTTGATGCGTTCGTTGTAATTACAGCGAGAGATAACCTTTCCGCGGCGGGATTCAACCCAAATAATTTGTTGATCGAGTATGCCCATTCTCTGCGCATCTTCGGGATGGATCTGAACAAAGCCAGGCTCATCGGCCAGCGTCTGTAGCGCCACGCAGTTACCCGTCATTGAACGACAGCTGTAGTGACCAACTTCGCGTACGGTGCAGAGTACTAAAGGATAGTCGGCATCGGGTATTTCAGCGGGAGCACGCCAAGCGGTGGCGAATAGCTGACCCTTACCGGTTGGTGTATCGAAATGGTTATCTTTATATAGGTAAGGCGTGCCCGGATGATCTAGCGTTGGGCACGGCCACTGTATATGGCCCATTTCACCTATTTTTTCGTAGGTCGCACCGTAATAAAGTGGGCATAGCTCGCGTAATTCATCCCAAATTTCTTCGTTGCTGTTGTAATGCATCGGGTAGCCCATCTCGGTCGCTAACAGGCTGATAATTTCCCAGTCGCGTTTAACGTTCCCTTTCGCTTCGATGGCCTTGCCAAAGCGTTGGAAACCACGATCGGCGCAGGAAAAGATTCCACCGTGCTCGCCCCAACTGGTAGCAGGTAAAATGACGTCGGCTTGCTCGGCTGTTTTGGTCATGAAGATGTCTTGCACAACGACAAATTCCAAAGCCTCGAAGCCCTTGCGAACTAGGCCTAAATCAGCTTCGGTCTGTAATGGATCTTCGCCCATGATGTAGTAGGCTTTTACCTTACCTTCTAATGCCAGATGCGGCACTTCAGTGATCCGATAGCCGACATCGGGATCCATGTCTTCGACGTTGATGCCCCATGCTTTGGCAAATTTGGCGCGGATTTCAGGATCGGTGACCGACTGATAGCCTGGAAACTCATTGGGTAGCACCCCCATATCGCAGGCACCCTGCACGTTGTTTTGCCCACGAACGGGCCCCACACCAACGTTAGGACGGCCTAAGTTACCGGTGAGCAAGGCTAGACCCGACAAGCCTTTCACGACGTCAACGGCCTGACCAAACTGTGTCACGCCCATGCCCCACATGATGGTAGCCGAAGGGGCTGCGGCATAGGTGCGCATGGCTTGACGAATATCTTCGGCAGGAATACCTACGAGTTTTTCAACCGCTTCTGGACTGTAGTCGGCGACAATTTTGCGATATTCCTCGAAACCCTCGGTGAAATTAGCGACGTAGCTTTTGTCGTACAGGTTTTCTTCAATCAGCACATGCGCAAAAGCGTTAACCAAAGCCATGTTGGTTCCGTTTTTCATTTGCAGGTGCTGATCGGCAATGCGTGCGGTTTCTATTTTTCGTGGGTCGCACACGATGATTTTGGCACCTTTCTCTTTGGCTTTGATCACGCGGCGGGCGACGATAGGGTGAGAATCCGCGCAGTTATAGCCAAATACCAGCAAACATTGAGAGTTTTCAATATCGCTGATGGAGTTACTCATGGCACCGTTACCCAGCGTTTGTTGCAGGCCTGCAACAGAAGGGCCGTGGCATACGCGCGCGCAACAATCGACGTTGTTATTGCCGGTTACCGCACGTGCAAATTTTTGCATGACATAGTTGGTTTCGTTACCGGTTCCGCGAGAGGAACCGGTATGCATAATCGATTTCGCACCGTACTTCTGTTTGATTTCTTTTAGGCGCTGAGCGGTATAACGAATGGCTTCGTCCCAAGAGACAACCTCGAACTTTCCACCTTTCTCACGGCGGATCATGGGCTCATTCAAGCGCGGCGTAAGCAGTTTGGTGTCGTTAAGAAAGTCCCAACCGAAATACCCTTTCAGACATAGTTCGCCCTGATTGGTGACCCCATTGGCGCCCTCTGCGCGTACTATTTTGCCGTTTTCAACACACAGGTTAATTTTGCAACCTGCGCCGCAGTATGGGCAGACGGTAACAACTTTGCTTTTCCCAACAACATCGTTAACTGCAACGTTGTGGTTCACGACATCTAGATTATTGACAACAATTTGATTATTCACGATAGGTGAATTCATAACGAGACCTTACCCCGAACCGGGGATAATGAATGGTTGTTAATCAATCCCTTACGTTTGAAGCCGCAGTAAATTCACTGCGACGTCAATCAATAGGGACTAAAACTGCTTAGCAAAAGAGTTAAAACATGAAATCAATGGTGGTATCGAGTGCGGCACGGCGGCGTTTTTCGTTGATCAGATCCTGCATAGCATTGCGGTCGATCAGTTTCAGCGCATTGGTTGGGCAGGTTTCTACGCAAGCGGGGCCATTTTCACGGGTATGGCATAGATCGCATTTGTTAGCTTCGGCTTTAGACGAAACCATCATAGCGGAGGCGCCATTTTGGCGAACGACCGGCGAGGTTACGACTTCCATCGTGCCATATGGGCAAGCCACTACGCAGGTTTTACAGCCGATGCATTTTTCTTGTGATACGTAGATGAAGTCTTTCTGGCGAGAGATAGCGCCGTTCGGACAGACGTTTGCGCAAGGCGCGTCTTCACATTGGCGACACAGGATAGCGGTGCTAACGTTTTGCCCTTTAATCACGTGAATGCGTGGAGTGAAGTTGTCTTTGGACAGGTTGTGAAGTTCGCTATCTTCACGGTGAGCCATGACGCAGGCGACTTCACAGGTGCGGCAGCCGATACATTTTTTAGGATCTGCAATGACGAACCGGTTCATCAATTAACTCCTGATTTCTCATTATATTTGGTGGGGCAGAACGGAACTGCCCGTGCTCAGATTGCTTATCGGTACTAGCAAGCACACATCATGCCAAGTGTGTTTTGTTTGTGTTTTTTTGTTTTAAATTAGTGAGTTGCTTCTAGCACTTATTTAAGATGAATGAAAAGAACAGCGTGAAAATTCAACCTCGACAGGAGATTCGACAGAAGTGTCGAACCATTTTCGCTATCTATCATGAATCATATTATCGCTGGTCTAGCGAGGCGGCTTGTTGATCTTGAAGATGATAATGAGTGGGAACTAGGGTGATAAAACGAAGCTCATATTGATAAACAAATCAATAACCCCTTATTGTAGAAGAGGTTATTAAAACTCGTCTCCCATTGATAATGGGAGACAGAGGATACTACCCATGTTTGACGGTAAAATGAGAGGCAATTAGCTTGGCACCACAGGAGGTTTGGTCGCCATCGTGTGCAGCTTGTTTTCCGTTGAGGGTGAATCCGCTGCCGGAAGCAATAATGGTGGAGGGCGTATGACCCAGAATGGGGCACACAACCATATCGCCATGACCAGCAACGGCGATGCCGTCCTGTGTGAACCCTGCATCAGCAGTGACGACTGTACCGCCATGATTTGTTTTATCGCCCAAGACAATGAGTGGTTTCATTAATTCATTCCTTATTCAGTTATATATTTTTCAAAAGGCTTAATTTGTTTGGCAGCAAACTGTGGTGTGAAACGCTGGCTGTTATCCCCTTGATAGGCATCACAAGGAACGGCAGCAGGAGATACCTTAAAAACTTTGCACATTAACCACCAGCTTAATGCAAAGAGAGAAAGCAAGGGGAACAGTAGGAATGTCCAGACTGGCCAGAAAATGATCTTGGTGTTCATTTCGACCCTGTCGCAATATCGGCGACGAAAAGGCCAAGGAGCGTAGTGTTGCCATATTTCGCTAGGGGAAAGCGTGACTTTGGTGCTGAACACGCGACTCCATTCATAGCTTTTTGGAACTCGTAAACCCTCATGACCCTGCTGCATAAATGCGTTTATAAAAGTGGTTACTCCGTGCAAAACTGAGCGCTGATCGTTACTTAATTCAACATAGTCAACTGAGACAGTATTATCTTCATTACGATGAGGAAAAATAAAATAGATTTTAGCCACATTATTAATATTGATCTGACTATCCCATAATAGAGAGCTCCATTGGGTGCTTAAATCTTTCCCTCTATGATGGGCATGCACCATCCTAGTACTACGGTTAAAAACGATATTTGAATTCTCCTTGATGTTTATAATTGCCTTGCCGCCAATAAATAACATTATGATAATAATTGGAATTAATACTAAAACAAAAAAATGACTAAATCCTGAACTAAAATAGATCGCAGTAAAGAGCATAGCCTGAAACCAAAAACGCCCCATAATTGATTCAAAAGCTAACGTAGCAGTTTGGATTTCTAAACAGTTATCGCTTATTGAAATTAACTGATTACCAATCCATGCATCTTCGACCTTGTATTTTCTCTCAGGGAAATCATAGGTAACCTCCGATGTTTTTATCATATTTATTACTCCTTGTAGTTTAAGGCCTAATCCCTTTAGCTGCCATTTCTGGTGTTACGCGGATGCTATCGTCACCTTCGTAGGCTTCTTCGGGGACAGGATGAGGTCTGATGTTGAATATTTTAGTGAAGGGGTACCAGAGCAGTGAGAAAATCATATTAATGGGGAACATAATAAATGTGTAAATTGGCCACATATATATTTTAAGCATTTTTTCTATTGGATCTACAACCCTCCCACAAAAAGGCCACGGGGCATAATGGCATAATGATTTGCAAGGTGGGAATGAAATGTATATATTCTCTAATCCGGACCATTCATATTCAGCTGGAATTATGAGACTATTGGAGCCATGACTTATGAAGGTTTTTATATAATCTGAAATCGGTTTTATACTCCATTCGTCATCTATTTCTATATTTTTAGTTATTATTATTCCATTTTTATCACGTCGATGCATAGATATCATTGTTTTTGCACCGCCATAAATAATGACATCATTTACATGGTTAATATATTTTTTATTATTATAGTAAGCATAACATTTCTTTGTTTTGCGATTGAATACTATATTTGATAATGCGGTTATTCGTGATACTAACGCCCATTCAAGCATGCAAAACAAAAAACAAGAAACAAGAATAAGAAATATCGGTAGTAATGGTTTTTCATATGGTGATGGGGTAAATACAATGCCTAGTCCAGAAATATTTATAAAAAAAGCTATAAAAAAAAGTATTTTACCATTTAATGATCCATTAAACGTTTCTTTTGGTCTAAGTTCAAGGCAGTTTTTGCTCATGGAGACAAAACATTTTCTCATTGCTTCTTCAGGAGTAATTATCTGCTCATTAGGTTTTTTATTGTTCATAATTAAGGTCTAATCCCTTTGGCCGCCATTTCTGGCGTTACGCGGATGCTGTCGTCACCTTTGTAGGCTTCTTCGGGGACAGGATGAGGCTTGATGTTGAATATTTTGGTGAAGGGGTACCAGAGCAGTGAAAGAAACGTATAAAGAGGAAATAAAAGAAATGTATATAGCGGCCATAGATAAATTTTGAGTGTTCTTTCAAATTCATCAGTAATTTTCCCACAAAAAGGCCAAGGAGCATAGTGCAGTAGTGCTTTGAATGGTGGTAATGCGACATTCTCTTTTTCTAAATCAGCCCAATCACGGCTAGTTGGTATTGGTAGGTCACTTTCTCCTTCATGTAAAAATTTCTTAATATAATAAATAATTGGTTGGACATTCCACTGTTCATCAATTTCTATATCACCAGTGATAACTTTCCCCTCTTTATCATGACGATGTACAGAAATATGAGTCGTCTTTCCTCCGGAAATAATTATGTCTTCAACATCGTTGATATGTTTTCTACCACAGTAGTAAACGTAGCACTTTTGTGTTTTTCTGTTAAAAACAATATTTGAATTGTTTTTTATTTGTGAGATAAACATAAATATTAAAAAAGAGAAAAGCAAGATAGCCACTGCGTGAAGAGATAATTCAATGAAGTTGTGATTTTCCATCCACGATTGAATTGCAGACATAAGAATAAAAACATTGACAGATATGATTGCGGGTAAACACATTCGGCTTAAGTATGCTCCTTCAGAGATACTAGATGCTTTTATTTCAAGGCAGTTTTTGCTGATTGAAACAAAAATGTTTTTTATATTGTCCAGATCCGATATGTCTTGTTCGTATTCTGGGTATCTATTATTCATTAATATATTACCTTTCTGTTTTAGTTCACTACTATTTGTGTTTTTTTGATTCTATCAATAGATTCATCTGTTATGCTATGGATGTTCCATCTTATTGTATTTTATAAATAAATTCTCAGATGTTACTGCTATATTCTAGTATTATATTTTAGTGATGGCTTCATTTCTCTAATGCTAAGGTCTAATCCCTTTAGCTGCCATTTCTGGCGTTACGCGGATGCTGTCGTCACCTTCGTAGGCTTCTTCGGGTACTGGATGTGGTTTGATGTTGAATATTTTGGTGAAAAGGTACCAAAGGAGTGCAAAGAACATATTAATCGGGAACATAATAAATGTGTATAATGGCCACATATATATTTTCAATGCTTTCTCTTCTGGATCGGTTATTTTAGAACAAAATGGCCAAGGAGCATAATGACGTAAAGCCTTGCAAGGAGAAATTGAAACGTTTGAACAGCCTATATCTGTCCATGCTAATTTAGTCGGAATGGGAAGTTCACTGTGCCCATTTCTGATAAAATTATTGATGTAATCCATGATTATTTTTATATTGTATCCATCATCAATCGATATGTTTTTGGTTAATATAGTTCCATTTTTTTCACGGCGGAAAAGCGATATTATTGTGCTGGCACCACCTGAGAATATAACATCGTCGACATTGTTAATGTATTTTTTGTTGTTGTAATATGTGTAGCATTCTCTTGTCTTTCGATTGAATACGATATTTGATGTTTTTGTGATGACTGATGTTGATGTATACTCAAATACCCAGGAAATAATACATAAAAACAAAATGAGAGATGTTATTAATAATAGGTCATCATCGTATTCATTAATATAAGTAGCGTATAGCATATAACATGCTCCTACGTGAGTGAGCAATGTTACGAGTAGAAAAAACCTACCATGAAATATACAGTAAAGTCTCTCTCGTGGCCTAATTTCAAGGCAGTTTTTACTCATGGAGACAAAACATTTATTAACTGCTATTTCAATTTTTTTATTATGGTCTGTTATGTTATTCATTTTAATTCCTAGAGCTAAGGCCTGTAATATGTAATTGATGGAATTGAACGCATGTATAGTTCTGGATCCATTTTATTTTCTGAAATAATGACCATTTCATTTGTATCTCCAGTATTGGGCTGGTATTTTAAATCCAATCGGGCTTGACCTCCATTTGGAGAGGAGTCATTTTTGCTAAAACGCAGGAGAATCCCCCCATTTGTCTGAGGCGCTTCCTCTATGAGATAACCGGTTGATATATCTCTAATATCACTAATGCCTTTTATATAGTCTGGAAAATAAAGAACAAATTTAGGTGGTTGCATTCCAAACTTATTACTAATTATTTCTTCAGGTAACCACTGAGAATAAACAGTAGGATGTTTTAGATATTGAGCTAGTGTGGCATCGACCATAATGGGTTTATAGCGAATGTTGAAGTACTCTTGTAACGTTTCACTTAGCGATCCCCACCTATGCAGGTCTCTATCGGAGTTTTCATCTGCCATTAGTATACCAAACTCTGTGCGATTGACCCAAGCTTCATAAGGTGTGTGATTTCTTTCATCGGCCTCTAGCCCAAGCCATATACCAACACCAATTAAAGTTATACCAAGTATTACCCATCCAATAATAGGAATGAGTGCCATTGTACTGATTAATCCGCCAATGTGTAAAAGGAGCGCAGAACCGAAAAGCATAAGAAAAGCAGATCCTAATCTGAAGTATTTCCCATCAGTTTGATTTTTTATGGATTTCAATATTTCAGTTATAAATGTGAAAATAATTGCGCCCCATCCGAAAGTTAATCCAGCAACATCTGAAGCAAGTAATCTTGGTATCAGTTTTACGTAATACTCTCCTGCAACAGCGATTCCAGCATCTAAACTTTCGCGCACGGCTAAATTTTTTACCGATACCAGCGCTGCGTTTATTGTTGCCAACTCCCCTAGTCCTGCAGCCATAAAACTGCTTATATTAATCGCTGTGGGTTTTTCTTGGCATGTTTTTAGAGCGCTGAATAAATAAATACTGGCAAAAATCAATACTCCAGGTGAGACGATTGCTACACTAAATAGTGCACTTCTTTTTCCTGCAACATAATTTTCATTATATTTTGCACGTATTTCTGTTTCAGTGATAACTTTCAGATTACGTCTGTTGGGACCAGAGAAAATAGATGCTTTAGTGCTTTCTGATATCGCCAGCATATTACTCTCAGTCAATACCTCTAGGTTTTTTATCGCAGGAACTGCTTCTATAACATCACTGGTGATGTTATAGCGACTACGAAGAACTCCTAGTAACTTAGTTGCGTTATTTTCTTCTATTGCTTGTTCTACATGTTTAGTTAGGCTGGCAATTTTATCCCAAGATTTTCTTCCTTTAGTTAGTTTTAACAATGTCGTCTGGATGTTTTTAGCAATAATATCGGTACCTTGTGTGGCTTTAATAAAACTGAGTTTTTTAGAAATGGTCTGAATAATTAAATCCGGCGCACTTACCCATACACCTGCTGTACTTGCATCTTTTTCAAAAGGTCTATACGCGAGCAATGCTTGGTTTAAAGGGCTATTAGCATCGTTAATCCAATCCATGAACAATGTACTGCGTGGATCTTTATCCTCTTGTCCTGGAAGCGGAAAACCAGCACCGTCAATAATCATTGCAATAGATAGTTCTAGGGAATAAGCTGATGCTTTGAAATAACGGTCATAGCTGCTTAAAGCACAGGCGATTGACAGTCGCATATATTGGTATTGTTGTTCGGTACTTTTTAGCCATGCGTGATGATCGATTGCGGAAAGCCGAGCCCGCTTTATCATAATTTCTAAATCATCTTGAACTTGTTTCTTCTCTTCTAGAAAAGCCATAAATTTTTGTTGATCAATACGTTTGGCAAACCTATGGCCGCCCTTACTACGAGATTCATCCGTCAGCAGCATATAGTGTGATAGATCGCGTTCACCATCCACCAGCGACTCATCCCCTTTTGATGCACTTAAGCTAATTAAGGTATTAAATATTAATTCGCTGATTGCATTTTTTTGGTAAAAATCTTCACTGGGTCTCTGTAATTTACTCACGTTTAACTGAAGTGCCAGTGGGAGATTAGAACCGGAGCCTTGGGCTTTTACATCGGCAGTTTGATGTGCATATAGCTTGGCAATAGAACCTGTGTCGATACCAATACCTTCCGCATCCAGCAAGGCAATCACCGCCGGAACCTTTGGAGCGTATTGCTTGAAATAGCCAGCCATTGACTTGAGCGTGTAGAGATCGGTTTGGTAGCATTCACCTTGGCTCCAACTCATATCAATTCTTATATCGGCGGGTTTGTACTCTTCAACCCATTGTTCTAGCGCAGCTAGAGGCATGATGTTTTTTTGGGTTGAAAAAGATTCGCTACAATTAACAAGCTCTGCTGGATCAACTGGCTGCATAAAAAGTTGGCGTGAGGCGATACTGCTTAAAATGTCACTGACTTGTTTTTGAGTCCACAGATGGGGGCTATAACCAATCCATACTTCAGTGGCATCGGCTTCAATCCAGATGTTGTGACTAATATTGCCGCTAGCGTAAGAATTGGTGGAACCGTATTGCTCTAAGTTTTGTATCAGAAGTTCTTGATAGAGCCCGTTACCCTCATGTTCGTGGATGATTAGCTTTTTGCCTTTTTCCGGCGAGGACATATAGGTGTAAACATAACCGCCACGTAATGCGCGCAGAGTGTATTTTGAACAGTGGAGTTCAGCAATACAGGTAAAACCTTCTTCGAGCGTAAAACCACAGCCTTCCCATGCAAACTGCTGGGGGTCATCCGGTTTTTTAGGCACAATTCCGTAACGAACGGGGACTAGGGGAATACGCCCTTTAGCGCTGGTGCAAGGTTTGGCTGAAACAACGTTATCAGTGGTTGCCATAAAAAAGATCTCCTGAAAGTAATCGCTGTGCTTCCCTGCGTACTGATAATGGTGGAAGGTTGTTTTGCACAATGTGCTTGGCTAACTGGATGGAGGTGCCGTAACTTTGCAAAAATTGTTCACGTATCTGGCTTTCACTAACATTCTGTTCTGGTGGTCGGTAGGTTGTTAGGACAGCATTGGTGGCATCATAAAAATACCGCTGCTTATTTTCTGGAATCAGCAACCAATCACTCATCAACTGGTGATAAAAATATTCACTAGTAAAGTATCCTAGCGGGTTGTGAATCAGATAATCCAAAGCGTCGAGGCGGTCAACTACCGGCTGTTGCAGGTTGGCAAGCACACATACTGAGCGCTCATGGTTCATCTGTATCATGTGGGCAAAGAATGTATGAATGAAGCGTTGAACATGCTCTTGGCGCTGAATATTGAATTTTTGCAATTGATGCTGACAAGTTTTTACCAGTTGTAATGCACGTGGGTAATGTTCTTCAGCGCTGTCCGAACAAATTAATAGCTCTCGAGCTAATAGGGCGTCTGACTTTTGATGTTTGGCGAGAGAAATACGCTTTATTTCGCGAGAGGTTAGTTTCAGTACTGGAGTAAATAGCGTTTCACGATATTGTGATTGATATTTCCGCCAAGGATATTGGCTATTGCCACTGTGGTAGTAATACACGTTTTGTAGTGGGCCAATCAATCGATCGCGTTTCTTGGCTGTCATTGCGCTCAGTATGTCATCTAGAGAATTTGGCAGCCAGTTAAAGCGCACACAGTGACCATTGCTCATCACTAGTGTGGATACTGCGGCCAAATGTGACACTAATTCATCAATAGGATTTGCGCTGTGAACAATTAGGCCAGCATGATGTTGTCCCCATAAGGCAATGAATTGTTCCAGTGTGGCCGTGTTTTCTGTTACTTCAATCAACAGTGGACCTTTCTCCCTTTCTCGATCGTAGCGAGTATCCTCCCAAATCCAGTGATACAGGATGTAGGGATCGCTTTGCTTGATGATTTCTATCAGCGAAGGTGCTGGCGGAAAAACATCATCGTGCTTCTGCAAGCCGTTATAGGTGAGGTGTTCGATAATGCGCGGCTGAAGCAGTAAATAAACCGGATAGCCGCATAAGGTGGCTTTGAGTTCCTGAGTATTCAATGCGTTTGACGTTTCACGTTTATTTGTGCGCAACGACATTATTTATTTCTCTTTCTCGCATGGGCAGTCATCCAAAGGGCAACTACCATCAGGTTGCATAGAGCACATGTCGTCAAAGGGTTTGCCCTCTTCGGGCGATTGTGAGGGGGCTCCAGAGAAAGAAGGTGCTGCGCCCATCGTTGCGGCCACAAGACCTTTCAGGAATATGTTTCCCTCAAGCGTTATTCCTTTTGCATCGAGGGTGATTTTGCCTGCAGGTCCCCGCAGTACGATTTTTTCACTGGCATCATGTAAAATTTGGGGGCTTTTCTGCTGCAGCTTTTTACTAGCATCGTGTAGAGACTCACCCACCACGCGATGGGTGTAATTACCACCAGTATCTATCTGATAGTTTGCTGTTACCTGCTCTTTACGATGATTGCCAATGTTCGCAATATAGTCTTTATTAATCTCTATTTTTTGATTGCGGGTAACAACCAGATAATCATCGTGAGTGATCGTAGTACGCCGGTCATTGCCGACTTCCCAGGTTTCATCGTGGCCAGTGATGTTTTTTCTGTCATGGTTGACGTTGACTACCTCATCGTTACCAACGGTTTCTGAGCGGTCATGACCAATTTGAGTCGTTTCGTCATTATTGACGGTGTTGAGTTGGTTCTTTTGGGCGCGAATATAAACCTGTTCGTTATCCGTTGCATCTTCAAAAGAAAGCTCGTTATAGCCACCGCCTTTATAGGTTTTGCTACGCAATACCATCTTGGTTTTATTACCAGGTAACGGATAAGGTGGACGGTTTTTTCCGTTATAGGTACATCCAGTGACAATAGGGCGGTCAATATCGCCATTCAGATAGGAAACGATCACCTCTTGCCCAACTCTGGGGATTGCCATCATACCAAAGCCGTTACCATTCCAGCCTTGAGCAACGCGTATCCAACATGACGCCTTTTCGTCCGCGTTGTTGTATCTATCCCAATGGAAATAAACGCGAATACAGCCATCTTCATTAACGTAAATTTCCTCACCTGAGGGGCCAACGACGGTGGCGACTTCATCTCCGTCAGCCTGAGGTCGGTAACGATAGGCTGGACGCCAGTCATTGCGACCCGGTACAAAAGTGAACTGATTTGTGAGCGTGGTACCACCGCCATTATCTTCTTCTTCCAGCGCTTCGGGCATTTTCCCATGATGGTCAATTGCGACGATTTGCCAGCGGTCATTCATTGATTCAACGGGATGTTCGATGATGGTGAAAATTCGACCAGGCATGAGCTTAATACAATTGGAGTGAGCTGTGCCCATCTGCGCATTTGCCTGTAATTGTTCCATGCGATAACGCACCAATGGTGCTGCCTCTGCATCCTGTTGAAAACGTCCATAGCTTTCAAAGACGGAATAATGTCCGCCACTTCTGGTGCTGGCTTGCTGCTTTAAAGCATACGAAGGTCGATGATAGTTGCGGTCTTTGTGAATGGCTTGCTCAGGGTGCATATGAGCACCAAAGCGCAGCGAGTGGATAATATCTCCTTGAATCGCACTCTTTGGATGTGGATTGTATGTCAGAGATGTCGCGACCAGCATACCTAAATGGGTGTCGCTATAGCACAATCCTTTATTATCAAACCAATACATAATGCCTTCCTCGGATGAAAGGCGATGGAAAAAGTCAAAATCAGACTCACGTTTTTGCGTTACATATTCCCGAGTTTGATGTGTGTCTTGAAGCTGGGTACAGTTAGATTGCACATTATTTTTTTGTAGTAACGCGCGTAAGATATCGGGTACGGATTGCAGTTGATAAATGCGGCTGTCTTGATTTAGCGTCATGGCCCACATTTCAGGGCGAATAGTAAGGTAGTAGAATGTCCGTCGAAATCCACTATCGCCTCGTTCGGCGCTTGCGACCACGCCAGTAATGGTTCGTTGTTCTTCATTATCCACGTTAATCGTCAACGATGCTTGCTGCAGTAGCTGCTGATCTAAATCGATGTCGTTGCGAGGGCTCACTAGGGTCAGTGTTAGTGTGAAGAGCGCGCAGAGTTCCTCATTAAGATGAAACTCAGCAACGTCAAATGTCTCGGCAGCTAAGCCACCAATTTTGCAAGTGAAAAACAGCCCTGTTTTTCTTTTCATAACATATCCTTACAACATCGGGTGATGACCTTGAACATGGCCGATATGCCACCGTTCGTTAGTTCGCTGGTTGATAACGTCTAAATGAATAAAGCTGTTGGTGTTTTGACTAACGGATAATACGTAGCTCAGTGAGACGGCAAACTGATACATCTCACCTACGTTGGCATAACAGTCAGGATTAAGTGTCAAGGTGACAGAAACTCCCCTGTTGGGGCTTCCTTTCACCAGCCAATCCATTGGTTTTGTCACTGCCGACGTGATTCCTTCAATGCTGCGTTGAATAAATTCACTCTGGGTGAGGTTGCTTTGCTGATGAAAATCAAACTGGCGCAGTAAATCCTTTAGATGAGAGGTGTCTTTGAGCACTAAATAATTGAATGATAAAAGCGAGAGTAAACGCCAGTGTTGATGGCTATCAGTTATGCCACTATAGCCTTGCGAACATGGCGTGAGGTTAGTTACCGATAGCTCATTCGGAATCTCTTCCCCTGTCATCGTTATTTTGCCTGAGTCCAGATGAGACGCAGCAGGATCCCAGCTAATGTAATGGCAAACTAAGGGTGGGAGTTGGGTATCCTCTAGTTGACCATTTGCCAGATAAAATTGGATTTTGCTCTGGTGTTGACCCGATATTTGAGTCTCTTCATGTATCGAATAGAAATAACGTTGAGTGGCGCTATCATCCAATGGCATAGAATACGGCACGGTGGCGCTGGTCAGGGGGACAAACTGAATATTGCTCCCTGTGTTTGTTGTGTCAGGCTCTTGATTAGCATGTATACCTGAGACTTTGAATACGTTCTGTTCCTCTAGCAGACAGGTTTTTTTGCCAAAAGGAACGTAGATTTCAGGTGTGTGTTTAGCTGCTAAATTGACTGCCGGACAGCAGTGGAGGATAAAAGCATCATCTATATTTTCTATGGGCAGCTGTTTATTAAAACTAAAAGTAATAGAAACAGTTCGGTCTTTGGTCAATGGTATAGATTTATATTCTGATGAGAGATTGAGTGTTATAAAGTTATATATATGCGGGAAATACAAATATTCAGCAAATGCCTGTAATGCCCAATAACGCTCATTTTCTGCGGGAATAATGAGTTTGCTGGCGTTAGGGGCGCATTCCTCAATCGGGGAATTAATTCGGATTCGTTGCTCGTCAAAACATATATATGTTTTTGTTAGATATTGGGAGAACCATAATTTCAGTAGCGCTGCAGTGGATTTATCATGGCTTAGAAATAATATGATTTTTCCTGGTGACCATGTAGCGCTAGAGCCATAGTGCCGAAAAGATAGTGTGACCTCGTTTTTATCCAGTTCTTTAATCATCGTCCTATTTTGTACGGCTATCGGTTCTATGTGGAGATGGGAACGAGTAATAAAAGTTATTGGTGGCTCATGTTGTGAGGTGTGTATGTGGCTATTCTCAGCGATGTCGCATGGGTATTCATCTGCACAACCGATGTCATTGAGTTCAGCAAAAAACTGAACAATACTCGTCGCGGGGAGTGGTCTTAGTGGCATAGGCCAGATTTTTGATAGCAGAGGATTGGTAACTTCAGGTATGCCATCTTCAATTTTTTGCTTTAGATGCCCAGATAAAAACGAAAACCCAGAAAATAATCTCTCTACGTCGGGATCGCTACCGCCGGCCAGAAACGGTGCTAGCCTCGGGTGATCTCTGGATACTTCAATGCCACGTAGACGCAAATACTCCATCTCGGTACGGAAATAGCTCTCGAATGGATTCATATTGTTCTTAGTAAATTATTTTTAATATATTTTCTAGCAAACGCATTCTCGTTGTGAATTTAATGCGTTTTTTTTGATGGTTAATAATGTTATTTAAAACAATTACGGGAAAATTAAAACTTAATATTGAGTTAATTTTCTATTACCATTCTTCATTATCATATTGATAATTTTTGCTTATCTTTCTGATATTTTTTTTGCATAAAAAAACGCCCAACATTGCGGCTAAGCAATGTTGGGCGTTGGTTTCAACTTTGGCTGAAAAACTTATCCTTCAGCGGCTACGCGCAGGCGACGTTTGATGTTGTCGTACTCACGTACTACGTACTGTTCGGCTTCTTCCTGATCTTTGATTGCATCAACGCTGACAGCACAGTATTTGTACTCAGGCGTTTTGGTAATCGGACTCAGGTTTTCTGCTACCAGTTCGTTACAGGCACCGATCCACCATTGGTACGTCATATAGACCGCCCCTTTATTTGGACGATCGCTGACCGCTGCGCGGGTAATGACTTTACCCTGTCGCGAACGTACCCAAACCAGCTCTTGGTCGCGGATGCCAAAACGTTCGGCATCTGCGGTGTTGATTTGGATATACCCCGGCTCATCGGCCAATGCGGCTAACGCTTTACAGTTACCGGTCATAGAGCGGCAAGAGTAGTGGCCTACTTCACGTACGGTAGCGAGCACCATTGGGAATTCGTCGCTGACTTTATCAATCGGCGGACGCCATTCGCAGGTATAGAACTGACCTTTCCCGTTCGGCGTATCGAAGTTACCGCCTTCGTACAGGTATGACGTTCCTGGACTGTCGAGCGTTGGGCATGGCCATTGAATGTAGGCCAAATCGGCCATTTTTTCGTAGGTCGCGCCGTAGTAGATCGGACACAGTTCGCGCAGTTCATCCCAGATTTCCTGCGTATTGTTGTAGTGCATCGGGTAACCCATCGCGGTGGACATCAGGCTAATGATCTCCCAGTCGCGTTTGACATCACCTTCAGGCTCTACCGCTTTGTAGAAGCGCTGGAAACCACGGTCGGCTGCGGTGTATACCCCTTCATGCTCGCCCCAAGAGGTTGCAGGTAGTACAACGTCTGCAATCGCGGCGGTTTTGGTCATGAAGATATCCTGCACAATCAGAATATCTAGCTTTTCAAAAGTACGGCGGATAGTGGCCAGATCCGGTTCGGTTTGCAGCGGATCTTCACCCATCACGTAGTGTGCTTTGATCAAGCCGTGATCGATATTATGTGGTACTTCGCTCAGCGCGTGACCGATATTCGCTGGCAGGGATGGAACACCCCAGGCTTTGGCGAATTTTTCACGAGCGGCTTCGTCAGTCACATACTGATAGCCCGGATAAGTGTTTGGCAGCGCACCCATGTCGCAGGCACCCTGAACGTTATTTTGTCCACGAACTGGGCCTACACCGACGTGTGCTTTACCCAGATTACCCGTTAGCAATGCTAGGCTGGTTAAGGTACGCACGGTTTCTACACCCTGGTAGAACTGGGTAACACCCATGCCCCACAGAATGGTTGCCGTTGGTGCTTTGGCATACATGCGGGCTGTTTCACGGATCATCTGAGCACTGATACCGGTGATCTCTTCAACCGATTCTGGTGTGTATGGCATCACCAAATCGCGGAAGGTTTCAAACTCTTCGGTATGCTGTTCGATGAACTCACGATCGTGAAGATTTTCTTCGATGATGACGTGTGCCAAAGCGTTCAGCAGTGCAATGTTAGAGCCGTTTTTCAGCGGAACATGAATGTCAGCGATACGCGCGGTTTCAATGAAACGCGGGTCGCAAACAATAATTTTAGCCCCTTTCGCTTTCGCCTTGATGATGCGGCGAGCCACGATAGGGTGGGAGTCTGCGGCGTTATAACCGAAGACGAAAATGCATTGAGTATCTTCAATCTCAACGATTGAGTTACTCATGGCGCCGTTACCGACCGATCGCTGCAGACCTGCAACCGAAGGGCCGTGTCAGACGCGCGCGCAACAATCGACATTGTTAGTGCCGATGGCTGCGCGGGCAAATTTTTGCATCACATAGTTAGTTTCATTACCAGGACCGCGGGAAGAACCGGTGGTCATGATAGCGTCAGGGCCGTATTTCTCTTTCACAGCCAGTAAACGGGAACTGGCGAACTCAATGGCTTCTTCCCATGAGACGTTTTCCAGTTTTCCACCGCGTTCACGACGGATCATTGGTGACTTCAAGCGCGGAGTCAGGATTTTAGTATCGTGGATAAAATCCCAGCCGTAATACCCTTTCAGGCACAGCTCGCCTTGGTTCGTCACGCCATTCGCACCCTCAGCGCGAATGATTCTACCGTTATCGACCACCAGATTAATTTTGCAACCTGATGCGCAATAAGGGCAGACCGTGATGACTTTCTTCATCAACATTGCTCCTATTTTATTCAGCCGGAAGGGACAGAACCCGGCTCATATTCATATCGCTCGGCAATCCAAGCGTTATTTAATGTTTATTCACCCTATTTATATGCATGTACTGTGCCAATTTGATACCCCTTGAGGGGGATGGCTAATGCCTTGAACTATAAGGGGTCTAGGGGGAGGAGTATGCTGATCGACATCATCAAAGAGGTGACGAGTTCGACAGTTTTGTCGATATTTGATGGGGGATGGGAATGGGAGCAGTGTGAGGTTTCGTACGCCTAATGTACCGAAACCGACATACACTCCGTGCAGGCGTCCGAGTTGGGGGGCCAATCGCTGCCCCCCAACACCCCAGCTTGGCACCGTTCTTCAGCCTGCTTCGCAGGTGCCCGAATCTCGTCATTCCGGCCTTAACGGAACGAACGGCAATCGCGAGTATTCGGCGCATCCCTGCGCCTCACCCCTTCGGGGCCAACGCAAGTGTTGTTCAAATTTGCTCCAGGCAAATTTGTCCATGCCTCCGTCGTTCTTTCGCCGACAT